>CAXSAZ010000014.1:0-99686 GCA_964235485.1 uncultured Acetobacteraceae bacterium
ATCAGGGCGGACAGCCCTTCCCCATGCTCCGCCGACATCGCCAACGGCTCGCCCAAACCCAGGCTGTAGGCGTCCAGCGCCGCCGCGCTGCCGGCCCGGCCCTCCGCCTTGTTGGCGACCAGCAACACCGGGCGGCCCTGGCGGCGCAGCCAGGCGGCGAAGTGGCTGTCCGCCGGGGTGACGCCGGCGCGGGCATCGACCACGAACACGATCAGGTCGGCCAAGGCCACCGCCGCCTCCGACGACGCGCGCATCCGGCCCGGCAGCGTGTCGGGCGCCGACTCTTCCAGCCCGGCGGTGTCGATCAAGCGCACGCGCTTGCCGCGCAGCAGGGCCTCCGCCTCCTTGCGGTCCCGGGTCACGCCGGGCGTGTCGGACACGATGGCGAAGCGGCGTCCGGCCAGCTTGTTGAACAGCGTGCTCTTGCCGACGTTGGGCCGCCCGGCGATGACGACCACGGGAAACCCGGTGAACGGGCCGGTCATCGGAACGCCTGCAAGGTGCCGTCGTCGGTCACGATGAACAGCGTGCCCGCCGCGGCGATGGGCGCCACGGCCGCCGGCCCGCGCAGCGCCTGCTGTCCC
This sequence comes from uncultured Acetobacteraceae bacterium, assembly GCA_964235485.1. GTDB lineage: Bacteria > Pseudomonadota > Alphaproteobacteria > Acetobacterales > Acetobacteraceae > CAHJXG01. The sequence continues at coordinate 585 of CAXSAZ010000014.1, forward strand.
AGGATGCGGCCGTCTTCGGGGCTGACCGAGAGCGCGGTCTCGTTGCTGCCGGCCAGCACCAGGCGCCCGCCCGCCAGCACTGGGCCGGTCCAGAACAGCCGGTCGCGGCGCCGGTCCGGGTCGTCGTAGCGCGGCAGGTCGGCGACCCAGCGCACCCGCCCGTCGTCCCGCCCGATGGCGGCAAGCGACTGGTCGAGGGTCTGCACGAACAGCCAGTCGCCCGCGAGCCACGGGGTTTCGCTGCCGCCCACCTCGCGCTCCCACAGCCGCCGGCCGGAGCGCAGATCGAGCGACACCAGCAGCCCGCCCACGCCCACCGCATAGACCCGGCCCCGGTCCACCACCGGCAGCCCGCTGATCGCCGACAGGTCCACCAGGCTGTTGCGCCCGCGCGAGGAGGCCAGGCTGTCGCTCCAAGCCAGGCCGCCACTCTCCGCCCGCACCGCCGCGAGGTCGCCCGACCCGAACCCCGTCACCACCAAGCCCTCGCTGATGGCCGGCGCCGCCTGGCCCAGCACGGTGGTGGCGCTGCCCGCCGCCTGGTAGGCCCAAACCCGCTCGCCCGTCGCGGCGTCGAGGGCGATCAGCTTGTCGTCGATGGTCGTCACATACAACCGCCCGTCCGCCACCGTGGGCGCGGAGCGCGCGGGCGAGCCGAGCGGCTTGCGCCAGCGGATCGCCCCGGTCCCGGCATCGAGCGTCAGCACGTCCGCCCGGCCGGTGCTGACGTAAACGATGCCCTCCACCGTCGCGATCCCGCCGCCGACGTTGGTGCTGCGGTCTTTCTCGTCCTGCGTTTCGGTCCGCCAGATGCGGCGGCCGGTCGCGAGGTCGAACGCCGACACCACCGCGTCGCTGTCCATGGCGAACACCCGGTCGCCCGCGACGACCGGCTGCGCGGTGATCTTGGCGCGGTAGCCCCCGCCCGCCCCGATACTGGCACGCCAGTTCGGCGCCAGGCCCTCGACCTGCACATGGCCCACGGCGTGGGTGACGGTTCCGCCCGCCTGCGGCCAGTCCGGCACGGCGGCGGGCGGCGGCACGGTCACGGGCCGCTGGTCCGCCGGGTCGGCTTCCAGGCCGCGCCGTGCCGCGCCGATCACCTCCCGCTTGCCCGGAATCGGCTCCTTGGTGTCGCTGAGGAGGCTATCGATGGTACTGCACGCCGCCGCCGCGAGCGGCAGCAGCAACACGGCGCGGCGCTTCATCCCCGCGGCGCCGGCGCGGAGTCCGGACCGGACGCGGGCGCCGTCTCGTTCAGCCGGGCCAGCAGGCCGTTCGCCCGGCCGCGCACGCCGTCCGGCGCGGTGGCGTCGGTGGCGAGCTGGCGCAGCGTGTCCCGCGCCGCGTCCGTGCGCCCGGTGCGCAGCGCGAGCAGCGCCTGATTCTCCAAAGCCAAGGACCGCCACGGGTTGCCGGGGGCGACGAGCGGCTGCAGCCGGCCCTCCACCGCCGCCGGGTCGCCAGCGTCCACTTGGTGCTGCACCCACAGCAGGTCGGCCAGGCCGCGCAGCAGCGGGTCCGCCGCGGTGTCCGCCGACAGCTTGTCCCAGATCGCCAGCGCGCCGGGCAGGTCGCCGGTGCCGGCATGAAGCGCCGCGCCGCGCAGCCGGGCGAGGCTCCGGTAGTCCGCGGGCGCGGTGGCGGCCAAGCGGTCAAACGTTGCCATCGCGGCGGCGCGGCCCGGCGTGGCCTGGCCCTCGGCCGCCGCGGGGCCGCTCGCGTCCCGCATGGCGCCCAAGAAGGCGCTTGCCACCTCGTTCGCCTGCCGCGCCGTGTTCCAGCGCCAGGCCTGCCACCCGCCGACGCCCGCCACCAGCGCCACGACCATCAGCGCCGCGAGCCAGCCGTAGCGGAGCGCGAACCGCTTGGCCCGTTCGGCCCGCAGGTCCTCATTCACCTCGTCGAAGATGTCAGCCACGCCCGGCCCCTCGTGATTCCTGCGCTCCATGCGCGCAGGCCTTGATTCGGGCGGACCATAGCGATGGCGGCACGGGGGAGCAAACCGGGCGTAACGCTTTGTTCATCTTATCCTGGTGAAGTGGCCCCATGCGCGCCACCATCCTTGCCCTGCTGTTCGTTGTCCCGGGCTGCGCCCATTGGATGGAGCCGACCGGCGCGCTGGCCGCGGCCGAGATCGCCTCCGTCGTGGTGTTCGGGCGCGGCATCGCCGACATCGGCGTGTCGGCCATCAGCGGGCGGGACTGCTCGATCGTGCGGCTGGACCGCGGGCTGACCTACTGCGCGCCGATACAAACGCCCGCTCCCGTCCCGTTCTGCACCCGGTCCTTGGGCGTCGTGGACTGCTGGATCAACCCGCAAGCCCTGCCGACGCCGCAGACGCCCGTGGCGGACGGCCCGGCGCCCACGCCGGCGCAGGAGCAATATCGCCACGCCCGCTGGCCAAAATCGCTCAACGCCGGGTTTTAAGCCGCTGGGTGGCTGTTCCCGGTCGTCGCACAGAAGTAAGGAGCCAAGGTGCGCAACGATCATCAAATGTTGGCGTTGGCGTGCTGAAATCCATCTGGAGCAGGCCATGAACTCAACCCGTCGTTTGTCCCTTGCCCTCCTCGCCGCCGCGGCCCTGGCCGCCACGCCTGCGGCGGCGCAGCGCCACGACCCCGGCACGTCCGGCCCGGTGTCGGGCGTCATCACCCTGTCCGCACAGGGCGCCGCGGTGGGCGTGGGCTACACCTGGGGCGACGGCGTGCTGCGCTATGGCGGCCGGAGCCACCATTTCACGGTCAAGGGCGTCACCGTGGCCGATGTCGGCTATTCAAAGATAACCGGGCACGGCCGGGTGTACAACCTGAAGCGTTTGCAGGATTTCAGCGGCACCTACGCGGCGGCGACCGGCGAGGCGACGCTGGTGAACGGCATCGGCGGCCAGGTGCTGCGCAACGACAAGGGCGTCGAGATCCGGGTGGACCAGATCACCCGCGGCGCGCGCCTGCAAGGCTCGGCGGACGGCATCACCCTGACGCTCAAGTAAGCCCTATCCCCTGAACCGCACGAGCCGGCCGACGGGGCTGCCCAACGCCTCGTCGTCCTGCATCACCACATGGCCGCGCACCACGGTCGCGGCCGGCCAGCCCGTCACCGTCATGCCGTGGAACGGCGTCCAGCCGCAGGGCGAGACGATCCAACTGTCCTCGATGGTCCGCCGGCGCTTCAGATCGACCAAGGTGAAGTCCGCGTCGTAGCCGACCGCCAGCCGCCCCTTGCCGACCGCGCCGTATACCCGGGCCGGCCCGGCGCACATCAGGTCCACCATGCGCCCGAGCGACAGCCGGCCCGCGGCCACGTGGTCCAGCATGACCGGCACCAGCGTCTGCACCCCGGTCAGCCCGGCCGGGCACTCCGGCCAGGGCCGCCGCTTCGCCGCCAAGGCGTGCGGCGCGTGGTCGGAGCCAACCGTGTCCGCCGTGCCGTCCCGCACCGCCGCCCAGGCGGCCTCCCAATGCCGCCGCCCGCGGATCGGCGGGTTCATCACGCCCAAGCCCCCAAGCTGCTCGTACACCTCCGGCGCCATCTGCGTCAGATGGTTCACCAGCAATTCCGCCGTCGCCACGTCGCGGAAGCCGGCGAGGTATTCGAGTTCCTCCGCCGTGGACACGTGCAGGATGTGCGCCGGCCGCCCGGTTTTGCGCGCCAGCGCCATTAAGCGCCGCGTGCCGAGAAAGGCGCACTCCTCGTCCCGCCATTCCATGTGCCGGGCGTAGGGGTCGCCGGATTTGAACATGCCTTTGCGCGCCTGCAAACGGGCTTCGTCCTCGCTGTGATAGGACACCCGGCGCCGTCCGCTGCGCATCACCGCCTCAAGCGAGGCGTCGTCCTCCACCAAGAGGTCGCCGGTGGAGCTGCCGGCGAACACCTTCACGCCGCACACGCCACGCCCGAGTTCCAGCTCGGCCAGTTCCGGGATGTTCGACTTCGCCGCCCCGACGTAAAGCCCCATGTCGCACCAGGCGTGTTGCTCCACGTACTCCTGCTTCCAGGCCAGGCGGTCCGCCCCGGTGATGGAGGGCGACGTGTTCGGCATGTCGAACACCGCCGCCAGCCCGCCCAGCACCGCGGCCCTGGTGCCGGTCGGAATGGTCTCAATGGCCGGGTCGCCGGGGTCGCGCAGGTGAACATGCGGGTCGATCAGCCCCGGCAGCACGTGCAGCCCGGCAGCGTCCAGCACCCGGTCCGCCGTGGCGCCCGCCGCGCCAAGAGTTGCGATCCGCCCGTCGCGCACGCCCACGTCGATGGCGTACTCGCCCCAGGGCAGCACGCAGGTTCCGCCGCGGATCAGCAGGTCGTAATGGGCGGGCATGGCGAGGCTCCTTGCAGGGCTGGGCTGGCGGGGCGGGCGCAGCCGGTTTCTACCACTCTGGCAACGCGCGTCAGCCTCCAGACAGGCGCTAGGCTCCAGACAAGCGCCGGTCGTAGCTGCGTTGGGCGCTTTGGATGCGTTCGGTTTGGCCGAGTGCCCACACCGCAAGCGCCCGAACGGGTCCCAGCACCTCGCGGCCCATGTCGGTCAGGGCGTAATCGACACAGGGCGGCTTGGTGGGCGTCACGGTCCGGGTGACATAGCCGTCGCGCTCCAACCCACGCAGAGTGCTGGTCAGCATCTTTTGGGAGATGCTGATCCTCCGGCGCAGTTCATTGAAGCGCAGATTGCCGTCTTCCAGGGCTACGATGGTCATCATCGACCACTTGTCGCCCACCCGGGCAAGCGTGGCGGCGAGCATTCGACACGTCTCGACCGGAAGTTCCAGGGCACATGGTTTCATGAAGGTGCCTTCTTGCGAGGCGCTGGGACGCCAGCTTAGGTTCGGTCACCATTGGATACCAGATGGAGCCAGGACCTTTCAATGAGCGCAGGCACAAAACAACCCGCCGTCCTCGTGACCGGCGGGTCCGGCTACCTCGGCGGCTCGGTTGTGATCGCGTTGCTCAAGGCCGGCCACGTGGTCCGCACCACGGTTCGCGACCTCGCACGCGAAGGCGCCGTGCGCGCCACCCTTGGACGCCACGCCCCGACCGGCCAGCTCACGCTCTACGCCGCCAACCTCTTGGCAGACACGGGCTGGGATGCTGCCGCAGAAGGCGTGGAATACGTGGTCCATGTCGCTTCCCCCATGCCTGTGCGGGAGTACAGGGGCCAGGACTTGGTCACGCCTGCGCGCGAAGGAACGCGGCGGGTGCTGCAGGCGGCACAGCGTGCGGGCGTACGGCACGTGGTCGTGACTTCATCCGTGGTCGCCGCGACTCCGCCGGCAGCAAGGGAAGCACCCACGGACGAGACAGTCTGGACGGACCTGTCCGACAAGGGCATCAGTCCTTACGCACGCTCAAAGACGTTGGCGGAGCAGGACGCATGGGCATTTGCGCGAGCGTCGGGCGGGTTGACCCTGACCACGATCCTGCCGGGCAGCGTGCAAGGCCCGGCGCTCGGACGGGAGGTGTCGGGTTCGCTGGAACTCCCCCTGCGCATGCTGGCCGGCCGCGTGCCGCTCCTGCCGCGCGTCAGCCTCGCGTGTGTCGATACGGGTGACTTGGCGGAGCTGCACGTCCGGGCCCTCACCGACCCACGCGCCCGGGGCGAGCGGATCATCGCCGCGTCCCGCCCGCTCTGGTTCCGGCAAATGGCCGAGCTTCTCAAGGCGCGCTTCGGCGAGAAGGCTGTGAAGGTGTCCACGCGCGAGGCGCCGGATTGGCTGATCAGGGCCGCGGCATTCGTCAGCGCCGACGCGCGTTTCCTGGTGCCTGACCTTGGCAAGCAACGCTTCTTCTCGTCTGCCAAGGCGGAGGCGATTCTCGGGCGGCCCCTACGGTCCTCCGAAGACGCCGTGGCCAGCGCGGCGGAAAGCCTGATTGCCTGCGGTGCGGTGTAGCCGGGGGGAAACCGGCCAGAGGAGCGGCCAAGGCATCTAGGGGCAGGGAGGGCCTGCGGCACGGCATTTTCAGACGCTGCCGGAATGTAACGCTTCGCCAAGCGGTCATTTGCAGGAACAAACAATCAACCACTCAAAGCCTCGAACACGTCCCCCTCCGGCGGCAGCCCCAGGATATGGGCGCGGTGCCACAGCGCATAAAACAGCAGCGTCCAAGCCGCGAACCCCTCCCGCCGCGCCCCAGCCGCGCGGAACAGCGCAGCCACCCGGCCCGGATCGGCAACCTCGGCCACACCGGGCTGCGCCGCAACCAATGGACCCAGCCGTGCGCCCTGTCCGGCGATCCAGGCGCCGACCGGCACGGTGAAGCCCTGCTTGGGCGCGAAGGGACGCGCCGCCGGCATGTGCAGCGCCAGCCATTGCCGCAGCAGCCACTTGCCGCGCCCGTCCCGGACCTTCATCCCGTCCGGCAGGCGAAACGCCGCCGCGGTCACGGCCGGGTCCAGCAGCGGCGTGCGCCCTTCCACGCCGTGCGCCATCAGGCAGCGGTCCAGCTTGAGCAGCAGGTCGTGCGGCAGCCAATCGGCCATGTCCGTCGCCTGCGCCACCGCCAATCGGCTGCGCCCCGGCGCCGCGGCGTGCGCCTCGCTAGCCGCCAGCCCGTCGCGCCAGCCGGCGGGGCGGGTGCGCAGCACGTCCAGCTTGTCGAACGCGCCCCGCGCCCGCATCACCCGCCCGCCCAGCCACCAGGAACGCATGGCGCTGCGGTAGCGTCCGTAGCCGCCGAAGATCTCGTCGCCGCCTTCCCCGCACAGCACGACCTTGACCTCCTGCCGAGCGCGCTGGGCCAGGAACCAGCTCGGGATGATGGCGTAGTCGGCGGCCGGGTCGTCCATGGCGGCGACGATGCGGGGCAGGTCGCGCCAAACCATCGCCTCCGTGATCTCCATCGTCTCGTGCCGGGCGCCGGCGGCGCGGGCGACGGCGGCGGCGGCCTCGCGCTCGTCCGCCGCACCCGGCGCCGCGAAGCCCGCGGTGAAGGCCAGCACGGGGCGGTTGTTCAGCCGGGCCATGACGGCGAGCACGGCGGCGCTGTCCACGCCGCCCGACAGGAACATGCCGTACGGCACGTCGCTGCGCTGGTGCAGGTCCACGCTTTCGGTGAGCGCGTCATCCAGCCGGGCCAGCGCCGCATCCTCCGTGATGGTTTCCGGCCCGCCTTCCGGCAGGGCGGCGATGCGGCTGCGGTCCACGATGTGCCCGTCGGCGATGCGCAGGGTTTCGCCGGGCAGCAGGCGCTCGATGCCCTCGAAGATGGTTTCGGCGCCGGTGGTGAACTGCATCTGCAGCAGTTCCTCCCGTGCCGCGGGGCGGAGGGTGCGGCGGACCAGGCCGGTGGCCAGCAGCGCCTGCGCTTCCGACGCGAAGGCGAGGCCGCCGGGAATGTGGGCGACATACAACGGCTTGATGCCGAAGGGGTCGCGGGTGAGCGTGACGCTGTGCTGCGCCCGCTCGTGGATCGCGATGGCATACATGCCGCGCAACGCCTGGGCGTAGGCCGCGCCGTCCCGCTGCCAAAGGTGCAAGGGCGGCTCGCAGTCGCACTGGGTGGCGAAGTGCGCGCCGGGCATCGCGTCGCGCAGCTCGCGGTAGTTGTACACCGCGCCGTTGGCGATCAGCGTGGCCGACCCGGCGAAGAACGGCTGGTCGCCGCCGGCCACGTCGATGATGGCGAGCCGGGTTTGCAGCAAGGCGGTGCGCCCCACCACGAAATGGCCGGAGCCGTCGGGACCGCGATGCGCCAGCGCCTCCGTCAGCGCGCCCAAGGTGGCGGGGCTGGGCGGCGGGCTGCCCGGCGCCATGATGACGCCCGCGATGCCGCACATCAGGCCCGCTCCATCACGGCGAGTGCCGTGCGCCATTGCGCGAGGACCGGCGCTTCCGCGTGCTCGGCCTCGAAGCGGGCGCGTCCGGCCTGGCCCAAGCGGGCGGCGAGCGCGGGCTGGGCCAGCACGTCCGCGACCGCGGCGGCCAACGCTCCCGGGTCCTCCCGCGGCACCAACAGGCCGTCGCGGTCCGGCGTGATCAGTTCCGCCGGCCCGGCGGCGTCGGCGGCGACCACGGGACGGCTGGCGGAGAACGCCTCGATCACCACGTTGCCCAGCGGCTCGTGCCGGCTCGGGCAGGCCAGCAGGTCGCAGCGCGCCAGCAGCGCCGCTTGGTCGGTGCGCCAGCCCGGCAAGTGCAGGCGGTCCGCCACGCCCAAGTCCCGGGCGAGCGACAGCAGCGCCGCCCGCTCCGGCCCCTCCCCCGCAATCACCACATGCACGCCCGGCAGCAGCGGCAGGGCGCGCACCAGGATGTCGAACGCCTTGTTGCGGTGCAGGCGGCCCAGCGCCAGCACCACGGGCGCATCCGGCGGCATCGGCAGCACGGCCGGGGCGCTGCCCGAAAGGTCAGGCGCGAAGTTCGGCAAATGATGCACGCGGGACGCTGGCCAGCCCTGGCCGCGTATCCAGGCGACGATCCCCCGGGTGTTGCCAATCAGGTGGTCGCACGCCCGGTAATACCGCAGGTCGTAATAGCCGCCGAGCCGCCCGGCCAGCACCCAATCGCCCGGCGGCGTTTGCCGCGCCGCCCGGTTCATCCATGCCACCACCACCCGCGGCGCGAAGCCGCGCAGGGCGGCGGCGACGCGCGGCCGGGTCAAGAGGTCCAGCGCGCCCCCGAAGCGGAGCTGCAACGGCGCCAGCCCCCCCGCCGCGAGCCGCCCGGCGCGGCCGGGATCGCGCCGGATCACCGGCAGGATCGTGTCCCCGGCCCGGTGCAGCGCCAGCGTCAACCGCTCGAAGAACAGCTCCGCCCCGCCGGCGGGCGCCCCGGCCATGACCTGCGCGACCCTCATCGCCGCAATAGCCCGAACGCCGCCGCGGCAGCGGTGTCCACCGTCAGCCCGTCCATTGGCGCGGCGCCCGGCGGCCCCGGCGCGACGGCCACGGCCGTTTGCCGGCCGGCGGGCGCGTACTCGGCCGCGGGACTCGGGCCGAACAGCCCCAACGTCGGCGCGCCAGCGGCGGCGGCGAGGTGCATCAGCCCGGAGTCGTTGCCGATGAACAGCTTGCAGCGGGACAGGCAGGCGGAGGCTTCCGGCAAGGACAGCCGGCCGGCAAGGTCAACCGCGTCCGGCAGGGCCGCGAGCACCGGCGCCGCCATGGCCTGCTCGCCGGGACCCGGGCCGGCGAACACCACGGGGCAGGCGTCAGGCAGCATCTGATCCCGCACGGCGCGGAACAGCGCCGCGAAGCGGTCGGGCGGCCACACCTTGCCGGACCAATTCGCCGTAGGCCCCAAGCCGACGTAGCACCGCCCCGGCGGCAGCAGCGCGTCCGCCCGCGCCTGGTCGGCGGCGTCAAGCCAACTGACCGGCGACGGCGGCGGCGACAAGCCGAACGTCGCGCCGAGCTGCGCCAGCTTGTGCCCGGCCCGCCGCCCGCCGCGCATCACCGCGCGATGCCGGGTTGGAAGCAAAAAGGAAAGCGCGGAGCCGCGCAGGTCCACGACCAAATCCCACAACGTGCCCGCCGTGCGCCGCCACAGCGACAGCCAATGCAGGTCGAACCGCCGCTTCGTGACCACCAAGGTCGCGTCGCGCCGCGGCATCCGGGCGAACACGCCTTCCGCCGCCGGGCCGCAGGCAACGGTGAAGCGCGCGGCGGGGTAGGCGCGCAGCAGGTGGTCGAGCAGGCCGGTGGACAGCACCGCGTCGCCGATGCGGGTCGCCGTGATGAAAAGGATGCGCATACCGCGCCGGTGTAGCACGGACGCCGGGCTGCGCGAGCCGGCCCGGCTTGAGTTCCGCGGGGCGCCCCCCCACGTCGCCGTGCATGAGCAGCCTCGCCCTTTTGCCCCACCGCGCCGTCATCGAAGTGAGCGGCAAGGACCGCGTGTCGTTCCTGCAAGGGCTGGTCTCGAACGACGTGGCGGAGGCTGCGCCGGGCCGTGCGGTGTGGGCGGCGCTGTTGACGCCGCAGGGCAAGTGGCTGGCCGACTTCTTCATCCTGGCGGACGGCGCGCGCCTGTTGCTGGACTGCGAGGCCGGGCAGGCGGCGATGCTCGTGCAGCGGCTGACCCGGTTCCGGCTGCGCGCGGAGGTGTCCGTGCAGCCCGTGCCGCTGCACGTCCATGCCAGTTGGGGCGGCGCCGCGCCAGAGGCAGGCATCGCAGCGCCCGATCCGCGCACCCCGGACGCCGGCTGGCGCGTGCTGTCCAATGTGGCGGAGCCGATGATCGAGACGGTGGAGGATTGGGACCGCCACCGGCTGGCGCTCGGCCTGCCGGACGGCTCGCGCGACATGGAGGCGGAGAAGACGACGCTGCTGGAGGCCGGGTTCGACGAGCTGCACGGGGTGTCGTGGACCAAGGGCTGCTACATGGGCCAGGAGCTGACGGCGCGCACCAAGTATCGTGGCCTGCTGAAGCGGCGGCTGGTTCCGGTGCGGATCGACGGCCCCTTGCCGCCGCCGGGCACGCCGGTGCTGCGGGCCGGGGCGGAGGTGGGCGCCATGCGGTCCGCCGTGCCCGGCCTCGGCCTGGCCTCCCTGCGATTGGATGCCATCGAGGCCGGCGACCTGGCCTGCGGCGAGGCCGTACTGCGCCCCGCGCGCCCGGCCTGGATGCAGTCGCCCATCAGGCTGGCGGGCGCGCACCCGGCATAGCCAACCGCCGCCCGACCCAATCGGGACAGGGCAAAGCGGCATGGGCCTCTGCGGCAGCCGCAACCATTTCGGCAGCGTCCGGCAGGAACGGCACGACGCGGTGGGTTTGCAGGTCCACGTGCAGCAGCATGACCTCCTGCTGCGCCGCCACGGCACCGTGTGCCCGGCGCATCTCGTGCGCCAAGTGGATACGCTTGCTGTCTGCCGCCAGGATCTGCGTCGAAACCTGCATCTCGTCGCCCAGCAGCAATTCGGACTTGTAGATAATGTGGCTTTCGGCCGCGAAGGTGCCGTGCTGCGTGCGCTCTCGGTAAGGTGCGCCGAGGCCGATGGCAGCCCAAAGGTGGTCGATGGCCCCGTCAAACACGACGACGTAATGGGCCTCGCCGAAACCCATGGGGTTTGCGGCTGAGTTCATGTGGCCGTTCTCGTCGATCCATTCGGGGCGCACCGCTGCAGGGTGGCCGGTGAACGGGGCGGGAATGCCGCCCCGTTCCATAGGGGTCACGCCCTAAGCGTTGTCGTCGAACCCGCCGGCGTCGAACCCACCGCCGCCGCCATCGAAGCCGCCGGGGTCGCCGCCTCCGTCGTAGCTGGCCTGTTGCACGCCGCCACCGAAGCCGGACCCGTCATCGTAGCTCACCGCCTGCCCGCCGCCGCCAAAGGGGTCGGCGCTGGCTTCCTGGGTGAAGCCCGCGGTCGGGTCCGTGCCGGCGCCGTCGAACGCAGCCGTGGACGCGCCGCCGAGCAAGCCCTCGGCGGCGCCGCCGGCGTGCCCGCTGAAGGCGCCCATCAGGGCGTTGCCGACGACCATGCCGCCCGCGACGCCCGCCGCCGTGGTCAGCGCCGAGCCGAGAAAGCCCGACCCGCCGCGCTGCTGGAACATGCCGGGCTGGTAGTTGGGCGGATACTGCGGCTGGGGCGGCTGCGAGGTCGGCTGGAACTGCTGGCCGCCGTAGCCGGACGGGCCGCCGAAGCCGCGCTGCTGCTGCCCCTGACCGCCGCCGCCGAACAGGCTGCCGAAGAAGCCTTTCTGCTGCTGCGGCGATTGCTGGCTGGCCTGCTGCGCCGCTTGCTGGGTTTGCTGCAATTCCCATTCCAGGCGGCGGATGCGGTTCTGCGCTTCGGCAAACGCCGCTTCCTGCACCAGCGCAGTTTGCGTGATGCGGTAGCGCGCTTCGGGATATTGCTGGAACTGCTGGGCGATGAAGGCGTCGGCCTCGCGGTCAACCGGCGGCAAGGCGGGTTGCGATTGCGGCACGCTGCCGCCGGGTGCTGCCATGAAGCCGCCGCCTTGCGGCGACCCGGCAATCCTGGCGATGAACCGGGTGATAAGGTCGCGTTCTTCGTTCGTCATGAGACTTTCCGCGCGTTTGTTGCAAGGGTCGAGTTGGCCCGCGCCCAACTCTGGTTCAAGTGGGCAAACCGAGGCGCCGCCACTCAATGAGCGGGCAGCGGTTCTCGACGACCTGCAAGCCCGCGGCCCGGCCCGCCGCAGCCGCCACGGCATCGTTTACCCCAAGCTGCAGCCATACCGTGCGGGCGCCGAGCCGGATCGCGTCCGCCATGATCGGCGCGACCTGGTCCGAAGCGCGGAACACGTCCACCATGTCGAGCGGCCCGGCCTCGTCCAGCGTCGCCACCACGGGCCGGCCGTGCAGCGTTTGCCCCGCGAGGCCGGGGTTCACCCCCACCACGTCGAAGCCGCGGGCGACCAGGAACGCCATGACTTCGTGGCTCGGGCGCTCCGGATTGGAGGACGCGCCGACCACGGCGATGCGGCGGGTGGCGAGGAGGATGTGCTGGATCGGATCGGTCATGGGGGCCTCAACGCGCGACGGCGCCGGCGGCTGCTTCCTTAAGAGCGGCGGCGCCATTATGGTGCGACGCAATGCAGAAAACGCCGGGACCCATGACCGCATCGCCGCCCTCCTTCCAGGAGATCATCCTGCGCCTCCATGCCTTCTGGGCGCGGCAGGGCTGCGTGGTCCTGCAACCGTACGATGTCGAGATGGGCGCCGGCACGCTTCACCCGGCCACCACGCTCCGCGCGCTCGGCCCCCGTCCCTGGCGCGCCGCTTATGTGCAGCCCAGCCGGCGGCCGACGGATGGGCGCTACGGGCAGAACCCGAACCGGCTCGGCCATTATTATCAATACCAAGTGATCCTGAAACCGACCCCGGCCGACTGCCAGGCGCTGCTGCTCGACAGCTACCGCGCCATCGGCATCGACCCGTTGCTGCACGATATCCGCTTCGTCGAGGACGACTGGGAAAACCCGACCATCGGCGCCTGGGGCCTGGGTTGGGAAGTGTGGTGCGACGGCATGGAGGTGACGCAGTTCACCTACTTCCAGCAAGTCGGCGGCATCCCCGTGGCCGTGCCCTCCGCGGAGTTCACCTACGGGCTGGAGCGGCTCGCCATGTATGTGCAGGGGGTTGAGAACGTTTACGACCTCGATTTCAACGGCGCCGGGGTGAGCTACGGCGACGTGTTCGGGCGGTCCGAGCGGGAATACAGCGCCTACAGCTTCGAGCGCGCCGACACCGCTCTGCTTGGGCGCCACTTCGCCGATGCGGAAACGGAGTGCGCGGCGCTGCTCGCAGCAAGCCTGCCGTTGCCGGCCTACGACCAGTGCATCAAGGCGAGCCACCTGTTCAACCTGCTCGACGCCCGCGGCGTGATCTCGGTGACGGAGCGGGCCGCGTATATTGGCCGGGTGCGGACGCTGGCGCGCGGCTGCTGCGAGGGATGGCTGGCTGGGGATGCGTTGGTTGTTTCTGATTGATTGGCGGATTATCCTAAACCCATGGGTGCACAGCTTAAGATCGACGGCGACGAGACCTACGCACTGGCGGCAGAGCTTGCGAGCTTGCGTGGGGAAAGCATTGAAGCCGTGGTGAACCGGGCCTTGCGAGAGGCTCTAGAGCGAGACCAGGCCGCAATCAAAGGCGCTGCGGTGCAGGAACAGGAGGACGCCGAATACCTGGAACTGCGGAAGATCGTTGACGACATTCATCGCCACTTGCAGCACCCGTTGCCGTCTTCTGACCATTCTTGGCTTTACGACGACGAAACGGGCCTGCCGCGGTGATCGTTGATAGCTCCGCGCTCATGGCGATCGTGTTGAAGGAGCCGGATGGTGACGTTTACCTTCGGGCATTGTCAAAAGCGCCGAATCGGAAGATCAGCGCCGCGACGTGGGTTGAGGTTCACATGGTTGTGGACAACCTCAATCAGAATCCGGCTGCGAAGATGCGGTTTGAAGATCTCATGAATCGGTTGAAGTTCGAGGTTGTCGCCGTTGATGCGGACATGGCCTGGGCCGCTCGCAGGGCAAACCAGGATTACGGCAGAGGCCGTCACCCAGCCCGGCTCAACTTTGGCGATTGCTTCTCCTATGCGCTGGCCAAGCAGACCGGCGAACCCTTGCTGTTCAAAGGCAACGATTTCAGCCAAACCGACATCGTTCCAGCCCTTCCCTGATGCCGGACCTGCTGCTTGAACTGTTCAGCGAGGAAATCCCCGCGCGGATGCAGGCGCGGGCGGCGGACGACCTTGCGCGCCTGCTGACCGAGGCGCTGGCCCCGCTCGCGCCCACGGACGTGCAGACCTTCCACGGCCCGCGCCGCATCGCGCTCGCCGCCGCCGTGCGGGACGGCGTGCCCGCCCGCAGCAGCAGCGAGCGCGGCCCGCGGGTGTCCGCACCCGATCAGGCGCTGGCCGGCTTCCTGCGCAAGCACGGCGCCGCGCGCGACCAGTTGGCGCGGGACGGCGAGCATTGGGTGCTCACCTTCCAAACCCCCGCCACGCCGGCCGCCGATCTGATCGCCGCCGCCCTGCCCGGCCTGTTGCGCCGTTTTCCCTGGCCGAAGTCGATGCGCTGGGGCGACGGCAGCGCGTTTACCTGGGTGCGCCCGCTGCGCCGGGTGCTGTGCCTGCTGGACGGCCAGGTCGTGCCGTTTACCCTGGCGGAAGGCGCAGATGACGGGCATGGCCTCGCCGCCGGCAACGAGACGGAAGGCCACCGCTTCCACGCCCCCGGCGCCTTCGCCGTGGCAAGCCTCGCCGACTGGCGGGACGGCCTGCGCGCCCGGCGGGTGATCCCGGAGGCCGGGGAACGCCGCCGCCTGGTGGCGGAGGGCGTGGCCCGCCTCGCCGCCGCGGAAGGGCTTGAGGTCGTGCCGGACGAGGGCCTGCTGGACGAGGTTGCCGGGCTGGTGGAATGGCCGGTGCCGCTGCTCGGCCGGATCGACACCGCCTACATGGACCTGCCGCCGGAGGTCATGCAGGTCAGTATGCGGGTCAACCAGCGCTACTTCACGCTGCGCCACCCCGATGGCGCACCCGCCGACCGCTTCGCCTTTGCCGCCAACATCTTGGCCCCGGACGAGGGCCGCGCGGTCGTCGCGGGCAACGAGCGCGTGCTGCGGGCGCGGTTCAGCGACGCGCGGCACTTCTGGGACCTCGACCGCCGCACCCCGCTGGGCGAGCGGGTGCCGGCGCTGGACGGCGTGACCTTCCACGCCAAGCTCGGCAGCCAGGGCGCGCGGGTGAAGCGTCTCCAGCGCCTCGCAGAGCGCATCGCCCCCCTCGTCGGCGCGGACCCGGCGTTGGCCCGGCGCGCCGCCCTGCTCGCCAAGGCGGACCTCACGACCGGCATGGTGGGCGAGTTCCCGGAGCTGCAGGGCATCATGGGCGGCTACTACGCCCGGCACGATGGGGAAGACCCGCGCGTCGCCGACGCCGTGCGCGACCACTACGCCCCCAAAGGCCCCGGCGACCCAGTGCCCACGGAGCCAGTCGCGGTTGCCACGGCACTCGCCGACAAGCTGGACCAGCTCGCCGCCCTTTTTGCGGCGGGCGAGGTGCCGACCGGCTCGGGCGACCCCTTCGCGCTGCGCCGCGCGGCGCTCGGCGTCATCCGCATGATCCGCGAGAACCGGCTGCGCCTGCCCTTGGCCAGCATCTTCGAGGCCGCGGGCCACGACCTGCCAGCCCCGGTGCCAGTGTCGGCGCTGCTGGCGTTCCTGGCCGAGCGCCTGCGCATCCAGCTCCGGGCGGAGGGCGCGCGGCACGACGTGCTGGCGGCGGTGTTCGCCGCCGGGGCGGACGACGACCTCCTGCGCCTGCTGGCCCGCGCCGACGCGGTGGCGGCGTTTCTTGCCACCCCCGTCGGCGCCGACCTGCTCGCCGCCAGCCGCCGCGCCGCCAACATCGTGCGGATCGAGGACAAGCGCGACGGCCCGCACGCCGGGCCGGTCGAGCCGGACCTGCTGACGGAGCCGGAGGAGCGCGCTTTGGCGGCGGCGCTGGACGCGGCCGAACCCGCGGTGGCGGACGGCATCGCCCGGGAACGCTTTGCCGATGCGATGCGGGCGCTGGCCGGGCTGCGCCCGCCGCTCGATGCGTTTTTCGATCAAGTGACCGTCAACGCGCCCGACCCGGCGCTGCGCCGCAACCGTCTCCGCCTACTTACCCGAATGGGTGCGGCCATGGGCCGCGCCGCGGATTTCTCTCGCATCGAAGGCCTGGAAAAAGCATGACGAAATGGGTGTACAGCTTTGGCGCCGGGCACAACGAGGGCCGCGCGGACATGCGCAACCTCCTGGGCGGCAAGGGCGCGAACCTCGCGGAGATGGCCAGCATCGGCCTGCCGGTGCCGCCAGGCTTCACCATCACGACGGAACTGTGCACGGCCTATTACGACAGCGGGCGCAAGTACCCCGACGACCTCAAGCAGCAGGTGCAGGACGCGCTGGCGCGGATCGAGGAAGCGGTCGGCTTGCGGTTCGGCGACGCTTCCAAGCCGCTGCTGGTCTCGGTCCGCAGCGGCGCCCGGGTGTCGATGCCGGGCATGATGGACACCGTGCTGAACCTCGGCCTCAATGACGAAACGGTGCGGGGCCTGGAGGCCGCGTCCGGCGATCCGCGCTTCGCCTGGGACAGCTACCGCCGGTTCATCCAGATGTACGGCTCCGTCGTGCTGGGCGTCGATCACCACCGCTTCGAGGAGATCATCGAAACCGCGAAGATGGACGCGGGCGTGACGGAGGACACGGCGCTCACCCCGGACGATTGGCAGCGCGTCGTGGCCGAGTACAAGGAGATGGTGGCCGCCGAGCGCGGCGCCCCCTTCCCCATGGATCCGCACGAGCAGCTTTGGGGCGCCATCGGCGCGGTGTTCGGCTCCTGGATGAACCCGCGGGCCAACACCTACCGCCGCCTGCATGACATCCCCGCCACCTGGGGCACCGCCGTGAACGTGCAGGCCATGGTGTTCGGCAACATGGGCGCCGACTGTGCCACCGGCGTCTGCTTCACCCGCGATCCCAGCACGGGCGAGAACATCTTCTACGGCGAGTTCCTGGTGAACGCCCAAGGCGAGGACGTGGTGGCCGGCATCCGCACGCCGCAGCCGTTGTCGAGCCTGCGCGCCAACCCCGGCGAGGTCAGCATGGAACAGGCGCTGCCCAATGCCTATGGCGACTTGGTGCGCGTGCGGGAAACGCTGGAGCGCCACTACCTCGACATGCAGGATATCGAGTTCACGGTGCAGCAGAACAAGCTGTACATGCTGCAAACCCGCAGCGGCAAGCGCACCGCCGCCGCCAGCCTGCGCATCGCGGTGGAGATGGCCGACGCCGGGCTGATCGACCGGAACGAGGCGGTGCGCCGGGTCAACCCGGCCTCGCTCGACCAGTTGCTGCACCCGACGCTCGACCCCAAGGCCCCCCGCACGGTGTTCAGCAAGGGCCTGCCCGCCAGCCCCGGCGCCGCGTCCGGCGCCGTGGTGTTCAGCGCGGACGAGGCCGAGATGCGCGCCGCCAAGGGCGAGGCCGTGGTGCTGGTCCGCATCGAGACCAGCCCCGAGGACATCCACGGGATGCACGCCGCCCGCGGCATTCTCACCACCCGCGGCGGCATGACCAGCCACGCCGCCGTGGTCGCCCGCGGCATGGGCCGCCCCTGCGTCGCCGGCGCCGGCGGCATCAGCGTGGATTACGGCGCGCAAACGCTCTCCGTGGGCAGCCAAACGATCCGGGAAGGTGAGATCATCACCCTGGACGGCGCGACCGGCGAGGTGTTCGTGGGCGCCGTCGCGATGATCGAGCCGAGCCTGTCCGGCGACTTCGCGAAGCTGATGGGCTGGGCGGACGCCGTGCGCCGCCTGGGAGTGCGGACCAATGCCGAAACGCCGCTCGACGCCGAGACCGCGCGCAAGTTCGGCGCGGAAGGCATCGGCCTGTGCCGGACGGAGCATATGTTCTTCGACCCGGAGCGCATCGGCGCGGTGCGGCAGATGATCATGTCCACGGACGAGGCCGGGCGCCGGGCGGCGCTTGGCCGCCTGCTGCCGTTCCAGCGGGAGGATTTCGTCAAGCTGTTCCGCATCATGGCGGGCCTGCCGGTGACGATCCGCCTCTTGGACCCGCCGCTGCACGAGTTCCTGCCGCACCAGGAGGGCGAACTGGCCGAGGTCGCGAACGTGCTGGGCATGGACATGGCGCAGGTGCGCCGCCGCATGGTCGAATTGTCGGAGGCGAACCCGATGCTCGGCCACCGCGGCTGCCGCCTGGGCATCAGCTACCCCGAGATCTACGAGATGCAGGCCCGCGCTATCTTCGAGGGCGCGGTCGCGGCAGCGAAGGAAACCGGGCTGGCGCCAGTGCCGGAGATCATGATCCCGTTGATCGGCACGCGCCGCGAGCTGGAGATCACCCGCGCCCAGGTGGACGGCCAGGCAGCGGCGGTGTTCAAGGAGCAGGGGCAGACCATTGAGTACCTGGTCGGCACCATGATCGAGCTGCCGCGCGCCGCCATCGTCGCGGACAAGATCGCGGAGATCGCGGACTTCTTCTCCTTCGGCACCAACGACCTGACGCAGACGGTGTTCGGCCTGTCCCGCGACGACGCCGGGCGGTTCCTGCCGGACTACGTAGCGGCGGGCATTCTCCCGAAGGACCCCTTCGTGTCCATTGATGTGGAGGGTGTCGGCGCCATGGTGCGCTTGGCGGCGGAAAAGGGGCGGGCGACCAAGAACGGCCTCAAGATGGGCATCTGCGGCGAGCACGGCGGCGACCCGGCGAGCATTTCCTTTTGCGAGGAGGTCGGGCTGGATTACGTGTCGTGCAGCCCGTACCGGGTGCCGGTGGCGCGTCTGGCGGCGGCGCAGGCGGCGTTGGGGGTTGGGGGGGATCGGACGGCTTAACCCGTCAACGTGCAACCTGCCTCAAAGAAGCTCACAACCTTGCCCTGATCCCGCTGCGAAACCAGCAATCGGTGAGTTTGGCTCGGAGATATCCAGGAACATGGAGTTCAATGACGCAACCTCGAATGGTCTCGCGCAGCTTAGGCTGGCAAACGAAGCCTTTCGGAAAGTCGCCTGGCCTGAACCGCTGGATACAACTTTCCATCGACTGCACCACGGGGATGCGCGTGATTTGTCATGGGTCCCTGATACGTCAGTTCACCTGATAGTAACCTCTCCACCTTATTGGACACTCAAAGCTTATATTGAGAATGATAAGCAGATGGGCGCTATCAAAGACTATGGAAAGTTCCTGGATGAACTCGACCACGTATGGAGGGAGTGCTTCCGCGTTCTTACTCCAGGGGGACGCATATGCTGCATCGTTGGTGATGTGTGCATACCGCGGAAGAAGGCTGGCCGGCATTACGTGATGCCATTGCACGCTGACATTCAGGTGCGATCAAGATGCTTGGGGATGGACTGTCTCACGCCTATTTTGTGGCACAAGATTGCAAATGGCGTAACTGAGGCGGAAGGCAACGGTGCAGGGTTCTACGGCAAGCCTTACCAGCCAGGAGCCGTTGTCAAGAACGACATAGAGTATATCCTTTTTATGAGGAAGGGTGGCACCTATCGAGCACCGACACCGCTTCAGAAGGCTTTGTCCGTATTGACCAAAGAAGAAATGCAGGCTTGGTGGCGCTCGATCTGGACCGACATAAGAGGGGCCTCGACCAGATCAGGGCATCCGGCGCCCTATCCGGTTGAATTGGCCGAGCGTCTTATTCGCATGTTCTCATTTGCCGGCGACACGGTGCTTGATCCCTTTGCAGGAATTGGGAGCACGACCATCGCGGCGATTGCGGCGGGACGAAACTCGATTGGGAACGAAGTCGAACCGAGCTACCTCGAAATCGCTCGGCAACGTGTGAAGAAAACCATTCTCCAGGAGCGATTGCACGGTGCGACGAGGGCCATGCTCGCGCAATGACGGTAAGCCTTTCGGATGCCGTGGATGATCTGCTGACCAGACGGACACAGGACTCGGGGCGGCTCGACAAGCTTGCAAGCTTCTGCATTGAGGAGTTTGCCCGTCACGGCCTCCGGGGAGTTCGTGGGGGCAAGGCTGATGAGGTCGGCATACGCGGGTTTGGTCGGCAGAAGGATTGGGATTTAGCATTTGTATTGGCCGGCAAGCCAAGACTTTTGGTCTCGCTCAAGTCAATCCTGAAGAATCTTGCTGGCGTAGTGCCCAATCGGCTCGACGACCTCATGGGCGAGGCGGCAAACGTCCAGCAGCTTCAACCCGAAGTCGTCATCGGTTACGTCGTCATCATGGACGTGGCAGAAGACAAGATGCGCCGGGACGGGAAAACCTGGAGCGACCATTTTGAGGACAACCTGCGCAAGATCGCGGTGCGGAAGGCTCCTTTGTGGAATCAGGGGCTGATCGAAGGGATTTGGTTGATTCGCATCGATAGTCGCCGGCCAGTTGCCAAGCGGGTTCTCGACACTGTGGATATGGATGCCAAGGGAGTGGACTTCTTCACGGCGTTGTTGGCCGAACTTCATCTACGCGAGCCGACCCTGAAACCTTCGGGTCACGGTCGCTTGTAGAGTTCAACGGACGACGAAAGCTACTCACCGCCCGTCGCGCGCCTTGCGATACTTTTCAAATACCCGCCAATCCGCCGCGTCCACCCAGGCTGCTCCATCCCGGCGATGCGTAGTGACTGGCCCGCCTTCTCTGTAGCGTCCGACAACGCGGCGGCATCGTCGGCGTCGCCCATGCGGTCAGCCGCGACGCGCTCGCCACGCAGCGCCGGCAACGCGAGCGGCCCGTCCGGCTCCAACGCCCGCACCAAGGCAAAGCGCCGCCGGGCCAACGCCAGGTCGCTATCGGGCGCCAACTCCAACATGCCCAAGCAAAACAGCGCATCGCGCTTGCCGGCATCCCACGGCTCGCCCGGCTGCCACGCCTCAAGCGATGCCACATCCAAATCATGCCGCGCCTGCACCTGCCGCGCCAGGTCCGTCCGCCCGGCGTTCACCAGCCCGACAAAGCAACGGCGCGCGACGGCAACCCGGCCAGCCGGGTCGGCCTCCACCGCGGCATCCAGCGCGGCCAAGGCGCCGGCATCGGCCCGGTCCGCCAGGCTCCCCGCCAGCATGGCCAGCGCGGCGCGTTCCACGCCGATGGTCGTCTGATCCTCCGCCGCAAGCGGGCGCAGCGCGGCCGTGAGGTCGCGCGCAGCCCGCGACGCGCCGCGCAGCCACGGTTCCATGTCCGCGGCGCCAACGGGCGGCTCGCTTCCATTCAGCCGGTGCAGCACGCGGAGATACAGCAGGTTGGGCAACGGCCCCGGCACGCGCTCCCGCAGCGCCGGAAGGGCCAGGCCCGTGGTGTCCGGCAAGGACGCCGGGTCGTCCAGGTCGAAGCCGAACCCGGCCTGGCACGCGCTGCGCAGCAGCGGCCAAATCCGCTCGGCTTCGGGCCAATCGCTGGCCGCAACGCTTTCCTGGTAGGCGCGGACCTGCAAGCCCCACCACAGGAACCCGCCCGGCGTCGCCAACCCGGCCCGCCGAGCCAGGTAAGCGCGGTAGCTCGCCCGCGGCGCGGCATCACCGTCCGGCAACTCAAACGCTGTGTCGGACGCATAGGCGATAAGCTGGTCGCCGTTGGCCTCCGTCACGACGTGGCCGAAGCCGACCCGTTGGAGCAGCAGCCGGAGGCTGCCCTCCGTTTCCAGCACCAGATGTGCGCCGACCGACAGGATGGGCACCAGCTCGGCCACCGGCACGTCCGGGCGCAGCCGGGCGCGGTTGGGCGTGGTCAGCGCCAAGACGCCGCCCGGCGCCAGCGCGCGGCGCAGCGTTTGCAGGAACGGCAGCGGCGCGCCGATATGCTCCAAAACCTCGCTCGCCAGGATGGCGTTGGCGTCGGTGCCCAAAGCCTCGTCCGGCTGGAAATAGCGGCTTTCGATGGGGAGACCCAGCGCGTCCCGGCCCGCCGCGGCGAAGGGCGATGGATCGATGCCCCGCCCCGCCCAGCCGCGCTCGGTGATGGCGTAGTCCAGCCCGAACCCGAAGCCGCAGCCGATCTCCAGGTACTTGGCGCCCGGCCCGAACGGCAGCCGAGCGATGGTGCGGATGATCGGCCACAGGCCCGCGTTGACCTCGACGTAATGCGCGATGTTCAGCGCGCTCGCCCCGTCCTCCGTGTAGTCGAACGCATTGTCCTGCTCGGCAAAGGCGCAGCCGCAGCGGGGGCAGTCGAGCAGGCGGACCTGCAGCAAGCCCTGCCCCGGCAAGGTCGTGTCGGCGTCGAGCAGCACCGGCTTCGGCCCAGGCTCCCCGCAGTTGCGGCAGGCGGCATCCACCGGCGCCGCCGAGGCCGCGGCCCAGCGGATATGGACGCCCACGTCAGAAGCCTGCTCTGCATCCATCCTCAAACCCCATGCACCGTCGGGATCTGGGGCCGGCGGCCCCGCCGGGTCAAGCCGCAAGGTTGCGCGGTTCCTCGACCGACAGCCGCGTGCGGATCAGCTTCTCGATCCCGCGCAGGTGCGCCCGCTCGCTGCTGTCGCAGAAGCTGATCGCCACCCCGGCCTGCCCGGCCCGCGCGGTGCGGCCGATGCGGTGCACATACGCTTCCGGCACGTTCGGCAGGTCGAAGTTCACCACGTGGGTCACGCCGTCCACGTCGATGCCGCGCGCCGCGATGTCGGTCGCCACCAGCACGCCGATGCGGCCCTGCTTGAACATCTGCAGGGCGCGCTCCCGTTGCGGCTGGCTCTTGTCGCCGTGGATGGCGGCGGCGGGCTGGCCCATGGCCTCCAGGTGCTGAGTCACGCGGTCGGCACCGTGCTTGGTGCGGGTGAACACCAGCGTGCGGGTCATCTTGCTGCTGCGCAGGATGTCGGCCAGCACCTGCCGCTTGCGGGACGCCTCGACGAAGATGACCTTCTGCTCGACGCGCTCCACCGTGGTGGCGACCGGGGTGACGGCGACGTGCACCGGGTCGCGCAGCATCTGGCCGGCGAGCGATGAAATCTCCTTCGGCATGGTGGCGGAGAAGAACAGCGTTTGCCGGGCCGGCGGGATGGACTGCACGATCTTGCGGATCGGCACGATGAAGCCGAGGTCGAGCATGTGGTCGGCCTCGTCCAGCACCAGCACCTCGGTGCCGTTCAGCGACACGGCGCCGTCCTGCATGTGATCCATCAAGCGCCCCGGCGTCGCCACCAGCACGTCGATGCCGCCCGAGACAGCCTTGGCCTGCCGCCCTTTCGGCACGCCGCCATACATCAGGGCCGTGCGCAGCCCGGTCTGACGGCCGTAGGCGCGAAAGCTTTCGGCGATCTGGCTGGCCAGCTCCCGCGTTGGCGACAGCACCAGCGCGCGGCAGCCGCGGCGCGGCGCGGGCTTCTTGTCCACGAACAGGCGGTGCAGGATCGGCAGCGCAAAGGCCGCCGTCTTGCCGGTGCCGGTCTGCGCGATGCCTTGCAGGTCGCGGCCCAGCATGACGTGCGGGATGGCCTCCGTCTGGATCGGCGTCGGCTCGGTGTAGCCTTGAGTGGTCAGCGCATTGAGGATGGGAAGCGCGAGACCAAGGTCTGCGAAGCTTGGCATGGGTGATGTCTTTCGATGGCCCGTCCCAGGCAGCCGAACGCCACGAGGAGGTGCGCAACGATCAGCGGGATCGCGACCGGCGCCAGAAGTGAGATGATGCCGGTGCACAAAGACAGCGCACGAAGTCACGACACGCGCAGACCCTATTTAATGTTGCATCGCAGCGAATTCAAGGAAACCCGCCGTTGCGCCAACCCTCGGTTGACCCGGCCGCGCGAACTGCGGAGAACCGGGCGATGCCGTCCTCCATCGTCCTCAGCGAACCCTACGCCGGGTTGCAGGCCCAGGCCGTCGGCTTGGCGGAGGCGGCCGGCCTTGCGCCCACCTTGCTGTCGTTGCAGGCGCGTGCGCTGTGGCGCTGGATGCCGGCCCGGTTCTGGCCCGCGCCGCTCCGCGCCGTGCGGCTGGCCGACCCCGGCGACGCCGTGGTGATCGGCGCCGGAGGCACCGCCGCCGTTGTCGCCGCCGCCCTCCGCCGCTCCGGGCGCCCGGCGGTCCAGGTGCAGCACCCGCGCATGGACCCGGCGCGCTTCGACCTGATCGTGGTGAACCGGCACGACGGGCTGACCGGCCCCAACGTGGTCGTCACCCGCACCGCCCTGCACCGCGCCACCCCGGCCCGGCTGGCGGAGGCCGCCGCCCTGTGGGCGCCCCGCCTCGCCCACCTGCCGCGCCCGCTGGTCGCCGTGCTGGTCGGCGGCAGCAACGGGCGCTTCCGGCTGGACGGCGCGGTGGCCGCCGAACTGGGCACGTCGCTCGCCGCCATGATGCGGGCGGACCGGGTGGGCCTGGCGCTCACGCCGTCCCGCCGCACGTCGGAGGACGCACGGGCGGCGCTGCGCCGGGCGGTGGAGCCGGGCGGCGCTTGGGTTTGGGACATGGCGGGCGACAACCCATATTTTGGCCTCTTGGCGCTGGCGGACGCCATCGTGGTGACGGAGGACAGCGTGTCCATGGTGTCGGAAGCGGCGGCAACGAAGGCGCCGGTGCTGCTGGCCGCATTGCCCGGGCGGTCGCGGCGCATCCGGCAGTTCACCCGGTTCCTGCAGGAGGACGGGCGGCTGCGCCCCTTTGCCGGGCGGCTCGACCTGTGGCCGGTGGTGCCGATAAACGATACGCAGGCGGCGGCGGTTGAGATGCGGCGGCGGCTGGGTTTTTAGGAGCGTGAACCATGCTGGACATCCAGACCTTCGACGCACGGGCCGGCGGCAACGTGCTGTACAAGGCCTTTGCCCACCCGGTGGCGGCGGAGGCCGTGCAGCGCCTCGCGGCCCGGCTGCGCGACGCCGGGCCGCTTGCGGTGTACGACCCGGACGGCGTGGCGGGCGCGCTGTTCGCGCTGCACCCGGCAATGCCGGAGGCGGCGGAAAGCTACGTGCATGACGTGGAGCAGATCGGGGAAACGCGCGCCGGCGTGCCGGCCCGGCCGCTGACCGACCTGCCGCGCTCCGCCTGCGCCACCCTGCTGGTCGCGGCGTTCGACGCCGGGCGGACCGTGGCGCGGATCCAGCACATGCGGCCCGCCGGCATGGCAATGGCGACGCTGGACGAGGCGCGGCTGCCGGACGGGATGCTGAGCAACCCGCGGCGCTACCTGGACCGGGTGAACTTCGCGACCAACTACGCCTTTTTCCGCGATCAGCGTGGCCTGCATACCCGGCTGGTTACTGCAAACTACTGGGCGGGCTACGGCGCCGGGGCGGTGCGGCTATGGCTGCGGCTGTTCGACGGTGCGGGCGCCGTGCTGGCCGAGTGGGAGCAGCCCGTCCCGCCCGGCGCCGCCGGCATCGCCATCGACAGCGCCGAAGTCCGCGCCCGCTTCGAGCTTCCCGAGTTCGCCGGGCAGTTGTTCATCCATGCCATCGGCGCCGCCGGGCACGACGTGGTGAAGTACGCGCTGGACACCTACGGCGAGGACGGGGAAGCCAGCCTGTCCGTCACCCACGACGCCAACGCCTGGCCGGCGGACCGCTACGCCGGGATGCCGGCACCGCGCGACGACGAGCGGGTGGTGCTGTGGCTGCAGAACAGCCACGCCGCCCCGATCCCGCCCGGCGCGGTCATGCTGGACCGCATGGGGGCGGAAGCGCCGGTGCGGGTGGCGCAGGAGGTCGGCCCCTACGCCAGCCTGGCGCTCGACGTGGCCGACCTGCTGCCAGGGCTGCGCTGGCCGGCACAGATCGAGGTGCGGGCCGGGCGGCACGTCGTCCGCCCGCGCTACGAGGTGACGCGCGCCGGGCGCACCCGCATTGCCCACCTGAACGTCGAGCGCGCCGGCCTGCCGCCCGACCCCGGCATCCCGTCGCTGCACAACCTGCTGGGCCGCGGCTACCTGCTGCCCTTCCCCATCCTGCCGCGCGGCCAGTTCCGCTCGGTCGTGCTGCCGACCCCCATGGCGGAGCAGCAGCGCACCTTGCCCATCCGCATCGACGTGTTCGACACGGCGGGCCGCCAAGTGGGCGAGCGGTTCCTCGGCTGCCTGCCGCGCAACCACGACCTGGCGCTCGACCTGGCCGAGTTCGACGTGGAGGAGGGCCACGCCGACCTCGTTTACGACTTCCGCGACGGGGGCGAGGCGGATGGCTGGCTGCACGCCCTGTTCCGCTACGAGGACCGCCGGAGCGGCCACGCCGCCGAGAGCAGCTTCGGCGCGCACATCTTCAACACGGCGATGACCTACCGCGACCAGCCGCAAAGTTATTCCGGGCCGCCGCCGGGCCTGTCCACGCGGCTGTTCCTGAAGCTCGGCGAGGGCGCGCGCCGCAGCTACGCCGCGCTGATCTACCCGGCGTCCGCGGCCTGGCATCCGTGGTCCACGACCGCCCTGCTGCTGCACGACGGCGAGGGCCAGGTGATCGCGGAGGAACCGCTGCGCATCGCTTGCTCAGGCTCGGCGATGGTATGGCCGCATCGCGTGTTCGGGGAGGCGCTGCTGGACCGGGCGGGGCCGCGCGGCTACGTGCTGATCCGGGACCAGACCTGCCGGCTGTTCGGATATCATGGCTTGATGGATGACGCCGGCGGGTTCAGCCTGGACCACATGTTCGGCTTCTGAGGGGAGGACCGCCATGGCGCGCGACAAGTTCGACCTGCCGAGGGTCGCGGCCAACCACGAGGCGCTGTCCCCGCTGAGCTTCCTCAAGCGCACCGCGGACGTGTTCCCGGACCGCGTGGCCATCGTGCACGGGCCGCATCGCGCAACCTGGGCGGAAACCTACGCCCGTTGCCGCCGCATGGCCTCGGCGCTCGCGGCGTGGGGCGTGGGACGGGGGGACACGGTGGCGGTGATGGCGCCGAACACCCCCGCCATGGTGGAAGCGCATTTCGGCATCCCCATGGCCGGCGCCGCGCTGTGCGCGGTCAACGTGCGGCTGGACGCCGAGACGGTCGCCTTTATCCTCTCGCACGGCGAAGCCCGGGTCGTGCTCATCGACCGCGAGTTCGCGCCGGTGATGGCCCGGGCGCTTGCCCTGATCCCGGCGGAGGCGCGGCCCTACGTGGTCGATGTCAACGACCCGCTGGCGCCGCCGGGCGAGCCGGTGGGCGACACCGATTACGAGACGTTCCTCCGCGGCGGCGACCCGGCCTTCGACTGGACGCACCCCCCCGACGAGTGGGACGCCATCGCGCTCAACTACACGTCCGGCACCACGGGCAACCCGAAGGGCGTCGTGTATCACCACCGCGGGGCGTACCTGAATGCGGTCGGCAACGCCGTGACCTGGGGCATGGCGCAGCACCCGGTCTATCTCTGGACGCTGCCGATGTTCCATTGCAATGGCTGGTGCTTCCCGTGGACGGTGGCGGCGATGGCGGGCACCAACGTGTGCCTGCGCCGGGTCGAGGGGGGCGCGATCCTCAGGGCCATAGAGGAGGCCGGCGTCACCCATTTGTGCGGCGCGCCCATTGTCATGGGCCTGATCCTGAACCACCCCGGCGTCGAGCCGCGCCCGGCCCCGGTCCGCATGATGACCGCCGGCGCCGCCCCGCCCGCCACCGTGCTGGAAGGCATGGAGCGGCTCGGCTTCGCCATCACCCATGTGTATGGCTTGACCGAAACCTACGGCCCCGTCACCGTCTGCGCCTGGCACGACGAGTGGGACGCGCTGCCGGACGGCGAGCGCGCCCGGCTCAAGGCGCGCCAGGGCGTGACCTACCCGGTGCAGGAGGGCCTGATGGTCGCCGACCCCGCGACCCTGCAGCCCGTGCCGCGCGACGGCGCCACAATGGGCGAGGTGTTCATGCGCGGCAACATCACCATGAAAGGCTACCTCAAGAACCCCGCCGCCACGGCCGAGGCCTTCGCCGGCGGCTGGTTCCACACCGGCGACCTCGCGGTGAGCCACCCCGACGGTTACATCGAGATCCGCGACCGCTCCAAGGACATCATCATCAGCGGCGGCGAGAACATCTCCACCATCGAGGTGGAGGGCGTGCTGTACCGCCACCCCGCCGTGCTGGAAGCCGCCGTGGTCGCCCGGCCCGACCCGACCTGGGGCGAAACACCCTGCGCGTTCGTAACCTTGCGGCCCGGCATTGAGGCCACGGAGGCGGAGATCATCGCCTTCTGCCGGGCGAACCTCGCGCATTTCAAGGCGCCGCGCACGGTGGTGTTCGGCCCGCTGCCCAAGACCAGCACCGGCAAGATGCAGAAGTTCGTCCTGCGCGACCAAGCCCGCACCCTTGGAGGATAACCATGCCGCAGCCCAGCCACGTGACGGCCCTCGAAAACGCCGATGAGGCGGCGCTGCCAGAGGACCTGCAGCCGTATTTCCAGAGATGCCGGGACAAGCTGGGCTTCGTGCCCAACGTGCTGCGCGCCTGGCTGCTGCGCCCGGAAAAGCTGCGCAACTTCATCCGGCTGTATGACGAGCTGATGCTGGCGCCGTCCGGCCTCACCAAGCTGGAGCGCGAGATGATCGCGGTCGCGGTATCCGCGTGGAACCGCTGCTATTACTGCCTGGTGGCGCACGGGGCGGCGGTGCGCAAGCTGTCGGAGGACCCGCAGTTGGGCGAGATGCTCGCCTTCAACTACCGCGTGGCCGACTTACCGGCCCGGCAGCGCACGATGCTGGACTTCGCGGTGCAGCTCACCGCGGCGCCCCACCTGATCAGCCAGTCCGACCGGGACGCGCTGAGCGCGCAGGGTTTTTCAGACGCGGATATTTTCGACATTGCCGAGGTCGCCGGGTTCTTCAATTACACCAACCGGGTGGCGCACGCCGTGGATATGATGCCGAACGCGGAGTATCATACGCTGGGGCGTTAGTGGCTCGCTTGCCTCAGCCGTGTCACCATGATGACCGATGATTTCACTTCCCCCAAGTTCAACCTCGGACAGCCTGAACGATGCCGATGATGGCCTGCGCCAGTTCCTCCTGGCGCACGTCTTCTGCTCCAAGCTCCGCCTTCACCCTGGCCGCTACCCGGGCGATATCCCTCCGTATGTCGTACTCCTCGGCCTCCCCCGCGAAAGGACGAAGAAAATCCAGCCAAGCCCAAAGCGGGATGCCTGATAAAGTCTCCTGCATTAACTCGGACTTGTATTGGTCCATGATGCCGAGCCTTGGCACCCGCCCGAAGTTGTTGCCGCTATCGCTCTCGGGAACGTCGCTGATTTTGTCGGATTTCTGTGCCGGATAGGGCATGGCGTCCGCTGGACTGGCAATGCCGATTTTGGCTGTCCTGGCCTCCCGTTTGTGCTGCCACCACCAATTGCGGTACTCCGCGACGTAGAGCGCGCTTTCGACATACGGTTTGAACAGCCTGGGCGTGCCGCTCACTACGTTTCCCAACACCCATGGAACGATCACAAGCAAGTCCTGCGGCGCGCACGCGGACGGCGTTACCTTGTAGCGTCCGCTCGGCTCCCCCTCTTTGGAAAGCACGTACCAGCCCTTTAGCTCGATGCCCAGCAGCGGAGCAGATCGGTCGCCTCGGACCATGTTCCGCAATGTCACGTCGGGGAACCGCTGTGGAGACCGGACGAACTGGTGTGTGGGATAGCTGTCATGAGGGTCCCATGCGCCCTTCAACTCATTAAGGGCGGCGACGACCTGTTCCTCATGGACGCCCCCAAGCTGGTGTTGAAGGCATGAAGGTCGGTCGCAAGCACGCCCTCGATGTTCAGGGTGGATTTGAAGCGGGCAGGCAGCGCAAACAGCGTGTCTCTAACGGCCTGCAGCAACACAAGGTCCACTTGGTCAGCAGTCGGGGCAACCCTTTCCGGTGGCGGCACCTTGCCCGGCGTGGGTTCGTGGAGGCTGCTCTGGTTGTCCGACATGCACGACTCGGTGTTCCTTTGACTACCTGGACTCGGCGTGGGCAAGTTCACAAGAGAGATGCCCATTTGGGAAACCGAGAGCTAGAATAGAGTTGAAAGATTCGAGCGGATGGGATGGGCAAACAGACAAAGCTGAAAATGGCGACGGGTGAGGAAGTCGCTCGGTTCGGCTCCGCCTCCTTGCACCATGCTGATGCCCTAACTTGTTATGATGATTGGCGGTCCCCATCCCTGATTGTTTTGGATGGGGCATACGGCTTGGGCATGTTTCCCGGCGAACCCAATGGGCCAGATGGCCTTGCTGAATGGTATGCTCCGCACGCCGCCGCCTGGGCTCACCATAGCCAGCCGGGAACCACGCTCTGGTTTTAGAACCGGGAAATAGGCTGGGCTGTCGTGCATCCCATTCTCGAATTGCATGGATGGCAATACGAGGAGCTTTCCGTTTGGGACAAAGGCATTGCCCACATTGCAGGCAACGTGAACTCGCAAACTATCCGGGGCTTGCCGGTTGTGACCGAAGTCGCCGCCCGTTACACGCGCAAGGCTACCCTCTCAACCGCCGACGGTCGCCAGCTCGGATTACAAGAATGGCTGCGAGCCGAGTGGATGCGGAGTAGCTTGCCAATGTACCAGGCCAACGCCGCTTGCGGCGTCAAGAACGCTGCCACGCGCAAATACCTGACGGCGTGTCATCTCTGGTATTTTCCACCGGGCGAAGCGGTTGCCGCAATGGCGGATTGGTGCGAGAAGAATGGAAAGCCGAATGGGGGACGCCCCTACTTCTCAATTGACGGCGTAAATCCACCTTCTCTCGCAGCTTGGGACGGCCTACGGTCGAAGTGGAATCACGCACACGGCGTAACCAACGTCTGGCAGGAACCTGCCGTGCATGGGCCGGAACGGGTCCGCATTTCTGATGGAAGCGGTTTCCTACACGCGAATCAAAAGCCGATCGTACTTATGGAACGTATGGTCCTTGCGGCGACGGACCCTGGCGATACGGTTTGGGAACCCTTCGGCGGCCTTTGCTCGGCCTCCGTGGCGGCGGTCCGCAAGGGTCGTGTCGCTCATGCGGCGGAAACACATCCAGCCTTTTACGACGCCGCCAGCAAACGATTGGGACAGGAGACAAGCCAGCCGAAACGGCTGGTTGCTTAAGCCTATTCCTTTTCTCCAAGCAGCTCACTCATCCCGTATTGCGTCAAAGTGGCGGCGCGCACAAGCTGGAGACAAGCACCCTCGGCGGATCAGGGACTCACGCGCCGCAGCCGCCGTCAGTTTGCCGAAGCCGTTGCTGGGGCACACCCTGAGGCAAGTAGTTCACTAGAATATCGAGCTAAACAACCCCTGCCGCTTGCGCTGGATGATCGGGGTGTCGCCGACCTCCGGCGACTGGCCCAGCGCCGCGTTCTGCCGTAGTCGGGCGCTTTCCCGCTCCGCGTCCACCTGGGTGCCGGGCGGCGGCGGGCTTTGCCAGAACATCAGGCGGTCGGTGAAGGGCCGGCTCGGGGTGTCCAGCGCCGCCTCGTTGTCCACGCGGTTGCGGATGTCCGCCGGCGCCGGGCGGCCGGCGGCGGCGACCAGCGCTTCCTGGCCCGGCGACGCGCCGGCGTCCGGGCGGCCCAGCACGGTGTCGGGGGCCAATGCCGCCTCCGCCTGCTCGCTTTGCGTCATCTCCTGCGGGCGGGTGGCGCCGGGCCGCGGCGGGCGCAGGGTCAGGTCGGGCGGCATCGACAGCGGCGCGCGCGTCGTGACCCGGAACTCGTCCGGGGCGTCCCGGGTCAGGCCGAAGGTACGGGTCAGCTCGTCCCCGCTGCACGCGGCGAGGCCAAGAGCCAAGGAAGTTACCAGAACAACACGAGCCTTCATGCCGCGGCTTTTACTGCCGAAAGCCCGGCGCCTGCAAGCGGGTCCGCGGCCGTAGCCCGTCCAGCACCAGCACGCCCACCCCGCACACGATGGCGGCATCGGCCACGTTGAACACATACCACGACCAGCCAAAGGCATGGGCGTGCAGGAAATCCACGACGGCCCCGAAGCGCAGCCGGTCGAGGACGTTGCCCACCGCGCCCCCGCCGATGGCGCCGAGGCTCGCCGCCACCAGCGTGCTTTCTGCCCGGCGCAGCCATACCGCCAAGGCCGCCACCACCGCCAGCGCCACGCCTGCCAGCAGCCAAGGCCCCCAAGCGCCGCTTTGGTGGAACAGGCCGAAGGTGACGCCCTGGTTCCACACCATGGTGAGGCTGAGCACCGGCAGCACCGGCACCTGGCCGCGCTCCGGCAGGCGCAGCACGTCCAGCACCCACCACTTGCTCGCCTGGTCGGCGACCAGCACCAGCAGCGCCGCGAGCAGGCCCCAGCGGACGCGCCCGGTCATTCGGCCGCGGCTTGGTCGCAGGCAAGCGGGCCGACCGCGCCGGCGCAGCGGACGCAGAGCGCGGGATGCCCGGCGGTACGCCCGACCTCCGGCAAAACGCGCCAGCAGCGCGCGCACTTATCGCCGGGCGCGCGATGCACCGCCAGCGCCTCGCCGAACCCGGCGCCGGACACGATGGCGACCTCGGCCCAGCCGTCCGCGTCCAGCAGCTTCGCGTCGGCCGTTGGCAATGTGACGGTGGCCTGCAAGGACGCGCCGATCAGCTTCTCCAGCCGCGCCGCTTCCAGCGCCGTCGTCACGGCCCCGCGCGCCTCGCGGATCTTGGCCCAACGCGCGCCCAACGCCGCGTCGTGCCACCCGGCCGGGATGGACGGGAACGCCTGCAAATGGACGCTGCCGTCCTCCGACGGGAAGCGGGCCAGCCACGCTTCCTCCGCCGTGAAGCACAGCACGGGGGCGAGCCAGGCGGTGAGGCAGCGGTGCAGGTGGTCCAGCACCGTCCGCGCCGCCCGGCGCCGCGAACTGTCGGCGGCGTCGCAATACAGCGCATCCTTGCGCACGTCGAAGTAGAACGCGGACAGGTCGGAGGAGCAGAAGGCGTGGATCTCCGGATACACCCCGGTCCAATCGTGCGAGGCCAGCGCCCCCCGCACCCGCTGGTCCAACTCCGCCAGGCGGTGCAGCACCCAGCGTTCCAGCTCCGGCATCGCCGCCTCCGGCACGCGCTCCGCTTCCGTGAAGCCGTGCAGGCTGCCCAGGAGCCAGCGCAGGGTGTTGCGCAGGCGGCGATACAGCTCGGCCTGCTGCTTCAGGATTTCCGGCCCGATGCGCAGGTCCTCCGACACGTCGGAGTTGACGACCCACAGCCGCAGGATGTCCGCGCCGAGCTTGTCCGTGACCTCTTGCGGCGCGGTGACGTTGCCGAGCGACTTGCTCATCTTGCGCCCGTTCTCGTCCAGGACGAAGCCATGGGTCAGCACCGCCTTGAACGGCGCCCGCCCGCGGGTGCCGACCGCTTCCAGGAGGCTCGTTTGGAACCAGCCGCGGTGCTGGTCGCTGCCTTCCAAGTACAAATCCGCCGGCCACGGCCCGCCGCGGGCTTCAAGCGCAAAGGCGTGGGTGCTGCCGCTCTCGAACCACACGTCCACGATGTCCATGACCTGCTCGTAAGCGTCGGGGTCGTGGTTGCCCAGGAAGCGGCCCGGCGGCGAGCTGTACCAAGCGTCGGCGCCCTCCTGCTCAAAAGCCTCGGTGATGCGGGCCACGACCGCCGGGTCGCGCAGCGGCTCGCCGGTGCGGCGCTCCACGAACACCGGGATCGGCACGCCCCAGGCGCGCTGCCGGCTGATGCACCAGTCGGGGCGGCCGGCGACC
Organism: uncultured Acetobacteraceae bacterium; assembly: GCA_964235485.1. GTDB lineage: Bacteria > Pseudomonadota > Alphaproteobacteria > Acetobacterales > Acetobacteraceae > CAHJXG01. The sequence goes on from CAXSAZ010000014.1 coordinate 34,108, forward strand.
ATGCTGGCGAGCCGGGTGCGCCCGGCTTCCGGCACGAAAGAAACGCGGGCGATCTCCTCCAGCGCCTTGGCGCGGATCGCCTCCGGGCCGTCCATGCGGATGAACCATTGCGGGGTCGCGCGGTAGATCACCGGCGCCTTGCTGCGCCAGGAATGCGGGTAGGAATGCAGCAGCGTGCCGCGGGCCAGCAGGCCGCCCGCCGCCTCCAAGGCCGCGCCCACCGGCGCCGCCGCCTTGAACACGTGGACGCCTGCAAACAGCGGCACCCAATCCGCATAGGTCCCGTCCGGCCCCACCGCTTCCGGCACCTCGACGCCCTGGGCACGGCTCAGAAGGAAGTCCTCTTCCCCATGCGCGGGCGCGATGTGGACGAGGCCGGTGCCCTGGTCCGTCGTGACGTAGTCCGCCGCCAGCAGCGGCGCATCGTGGTCGTAGCCCTGGCCGCGCAGCGGGTGCGCGCAGGCCAGCCCGGCCAACTCCGCCCCCTTATAGACATGCCCCACATGATGCGTCGCGATCCCCGCCGCCGCGCACACCTGTGGCAGCAAGGCGAGCGCGATCAGCAGCCGCTCGCCGGGACGGGCCAGCGATCCCTCCGCCACGCTGTCCACGTGCACCAGCGCGTAGTCGATCTCCGGCCCATAGGCCAAGGCGCGGTTGCCCGGCAGGGTCCAGACGGTCGTGGTCCAGATCACCACCGCGGCGCCGGCCAGCGGCCCCGTGCCCAGGATGGGAAAGCGCGCGAACACCGTGTCGCTGGTGCGGTCGTGGTACTCGATCTCCGCCTCGGCCAGCGCGGTCTTCTCCACTGGACTCCACATCACCGGGCGCAGGCCGCGATACAGCGCGCCGTTCAGCAGGAACTTGCAGATTTCGCCGGCAATCGCCGCCTCCGACCCGAAATCCATCGTGGCATAGCGCCCGGCCCAGTCCCCGGTGACGCCCAGCCGCTGGAACTCCTCCGTCTGCACCGCCAGCCAGTGCGCGGAATAGCGCCGGCACTCGTCTCGGAAGTCCAGCACCGGCACCGCGTCCTTGTCGCGCCCGGACTTGCGGTATTCCTCCTCGACCTTCCACTCGATGGGTAGGCCGTGGGTGTCCCAGCCCGGGATGTAGTCCACGTTTTCGCCTGCCATCCGGTGCGCACGCATCACCACGTCCTTGAGGATGCGGTTCAGCGCGTGGCCGATGTGCAAATGGCCGTTGGAATAGATGGGGCCGTCGTGCAGCACAAAGGCCGGGCGGCCCGCCATCGCCTCCTTCGTGCGGTCCCACAGGCCGAGGCGGTTCCAGCGCGCCAAGAGGTCCGGCTCCCGCTTCGGCAGGTCGCCGCGCATGGGGAACGGCGTGGCGGGCAGGAACACGGTGGAGCGGTAGTCGGGCGTGTCGGTCATGGCATGGGGTCCAGGGTTCAGCGGTTTCGCGTAAGGCAGTCCCGGCGATCAGGCCGGCCCGGTAATTCGCGTCTGCAGCACTTGGACCATGGGCGGACTATGCGGAGGGTGGGCCGGCCGGGTCAAGCGCCGCCAGCATAGCGCGAGCTTGGTCCGCGTCTGCAACAATTTGGGCGCGCAGGTCGTCGAACGAGTCGAACTTGCGCTCCGCGCGCAGGAAGTCATGCAGCGCCACCACGACCTCCTGGCCATACAGGTCGCCGTCCCAATCGAACAGGTGCGCCTCCACCCGGCTTTCCGTGCCCTCGTTCACCGTGGGGCGGCGGCCGATGTTGGCGACGCCGGGCACGATCGCGCCGTCCGGCAGAGTGACCCGCACGGCATAAACGCCGCGCGCCGGCTCCAGGTGGCGACCCAGCGGCACGTTGGCGGTGGGAAAGCCGATGGTGCGCCCGCGCTTGTCGCCGTGCGTCACCGGGCCGCGCACCGCCCAGGGCCGGCCCAGCTCCGCCGCGGCGCGCTCGGGGTAGCCGTCCTGCAGCAGGCGGCGGATGCGGGTCGAGCTGATCGGCCCCTGCGCGTCGGCCAGCGGCGGCACCACGGTGAGGCCGATGCCCAGCGCCTCCGCCCGCGCGGCCAGATACGCGATGTCGCCGCCCCGGCGGTGCCCGAACGCGAAGTCCGGGCCGCAGGCCAGATGCGCCGCGCCCAGGCCGCCGTGCAGCACCTCCTCCACGAACGCCTCGGCGCTCAGCCAGGAGAACGCGCGGTCGAACGGCATCTCATACACGGTCTGCACGCCGAGCACCGCCAGCGCCGCCGCGCGCTCGGCCGGGAGCGTGAGGCGGAAGGCCGGGTCGTCGGGGCGGAACAGCTCGCGCGGGTGCGGCTCGAAGGTCAGCACGGCGAGGGGCTTGCCGGGCCGCGCGGCGTGGAGGGCGCGCAGCACGTGGGCGTGGCCCCCATGCACGCCGTCGAAGTTGCCCAGCGCCACCGCCGCGCCGCGCAGCGCGTCCGGCAGGCCGCGCCAGTCGCGGACGATCTGCAACGAAGGGGGCGGCATCAGGCGCCGCTGGCCGCTTGGCCGATGTAGGTAGGTGTGAACGCGATGCCGTCCATGCCGGGTCCCCTTCCGCGAAATGGACAAGGCATGGGCGCGGTGCGAAGGTCAAGGCATCTTGGCGGGGCCGGACTGCCCGATGCCCGCCGCCTTCCCGGAGACGCCGTGAGATGGATCGCCACCACGATGCGGCCCGCCTGCTGCTAAGCGCGCGGCGCGACCCTACGCAGAAGCTGCACAGCCTGCCGGAAGCGATGCGCCCCAAGACCGGGGAGCAAGCCTATTTGGTCCAGCGCGCGATCATGGCGGAGTTGGGCGGGGGCATCGGCGGGTGGAAGGTCGGCTCGCCCCACCCCACGGGGCCGTTCACCTGCGCGCCGCTGCCGGCCGCCGGCGTGCAGGCCAGCCCGGGCCATGTGTCCACCGAGCACTGCACCGACGGGGGCGTGGAAGCGGAGGTCGCGGTGACGCTGGCCCGCGACCTGCCGCCGCGCGATGCTCCCTACGGCGAGGAGGAGGTCATGGCCGCCATCGCCTCCGCCCACCCGGCCATCGAGGTGCTGCAAAGCCGCTTTGTCGATCCGGACCGGGTGGACCCGCTTTCGGCGCTGGCCGACAGCCTGGCGCATTTCGGCCTGGTCGTCGGCCCCGCCGTGGCCGAGTGGCGGTCCGTCGATTGGGCGGCCGAGGGGGTCGCGCTTCAGGTGAACGGCCAGGAAATGAAGCGGCGCACCGGCAACCCGGGCGGCGACATGCCGCGGCTGCTGGCTTGGCTTGCGAACCACGGCGCGCGCTGGGCGGGCGGGCTGCGGGCCGGGCAGGTCGTGACGACGGGATCATGGACCGGCAAGGACTTCGTGCCGCCCGGCGCGGAGGTGCGGATCGCCTTTGACCACGCGGGCGACGCCGCGCTGCGGTTCTCCCCGTGACGCGCGCCCTGGTCGTCGGCGCCGGGCCGGGCTTGTCGGCGAGCTTCGCCCGTGCCCTGGCGCGGCAGGGCTATGCGGTGGCGCTCGCGGCGCGGCATACGGGCAAGCTCGCGGCGCTGGCCGCCGAGACCGGGGCCAGCCTGCACGCCTGCGACGCCGCCGATCCCGGAAGCGTTGCCGCCCTGTTCGCCGCCGTGGGCGCGCCCGAGGTCGTGCTTTACAACCCCAGTTACCGCGTCCGCGGCCCGCTCGTGGACCTCGACCCGGCGGAGGTGGCGCAGAGCCTCGCCGTCACCGCGTTCGGCGCGTTCCTGGTGGCGCAGGGGGCCGCGCGGGGCATGTTGGCGGCTGGGCGCGGCACGATCCTGCTGACTGGCGCATCCGCCGGGGTCAAAGGCTTCGCGCAGTCCGCGCCTTTCGCCATGGGCAAGTTCGCGCTGCGCGGCCTGGCGCAAAGCATGGCGCGGGAGCTGCACCCCCAAGGCGTGCATGTGGTGCATGTCGTGGTCGATGGCGCCATCCGCTCCCTCGCCCGTGCGGCGGCGCCGGGTCAGCCCGATGATAGCCTGCTGGACCCGGACGCCATTGCGCAAACGGTGCTGGACGTGCTGGCGCAGCCGCGTTCCTGCTGGACGGACGAGATCGCGGTGCGGCCTTGGACGGAGCGGTTCTGAACCGCTTTCCGGCCGGGCCACGCCCGGCCGGAACTCAGTGCCCGTCAGGTCTTACCGGCCTTCCAACCCGGACCAGCGCGCCGCGGGGCCGCCCGTGATCCCGCTTATCGAGCCAAGGGCGGACCGGGCCGCTGACCACGCCGTGTCCAGCACCCGGTCGCCGGACGAGGCGGGCGACGGCGGCAAGCCGCACATCGCGCCGCGCACCAGCGACGCGAAGTCGGTGGGTGAGCCGGCGGCGGCCGTCTGCGTCGGGTCATACACCTGCAGCACGGCCATCATGCCGTGGTCCTCGTGGCTCAGGATGTGGCAGTGATAAACGAAGTTGCCGACCTGCTGCGGCAAAAAGAACGGGACCGTCACGAAAATCCGCCCGCCATAGGGCGCCAAGGGGAACGTGTCGTGCCACACGTCCACGTTCTCGACCGCCGCGGAATCCCCTCCCGGCGCATACTGCGCGATCAGCCCGGCTGGATCCTGGACGGCCTGGAGGCGCGGCGGCACGCCGGAGTCGGTCTGCCGCGAAAGGCGGAACTTGTCCTCATGGACGTGGAAGTTGTGCAGCTCGCCCGTGTAGTTGACGATCTCCCAAACCTCCTGCGTGCCCAGGCGCGCGCAGATGCGGGGCACGGAGTCCGGGTCCAGCATCGCCTGCATGGGGAAGGGCTGCGGCGGGATGGTGTGCTGCGCGTCGATGGGCGCGCCGTTCGCGTCCACGACCTCGCTGCCCAACTGATAAACCGCGCCGGTCGGGTCGGTGGAAAAGGTGATGCGGCGCCGGGTCACCCGGCCGGGCGGCAGCGTCACGCAGTTGGGGGGTGCCGCGCCGGCCTGCACGCTTGCGGGCGCCACGGAGGACGGAGCCATCCCGGGCATCGTCATGGTCATCCCCGCCGTCAGGGACGACCCGGGCGCCGCCGGCGCCGGGCCGGGCGGCATGGCGATCTGGGCCAGGTCGATGTGCGGCCAATGGCTGCCCTGCGCGCCCGTGGTGATGCCGGTGGTGCGCAGCGTCATCTGCCGGCCCTGCGCGCCGCCCGCGTTGATCACCAGCACCTCCGCGCGGCTCGCGGGCATCATCAGCACGCGCGAAAGCTGCACGCCCACGTTCAGCCCGCTGCCGCCCGTGGCAGTGGTGCCCGCGGCGACACCGTCCAGGGACAGCACGTCCATCGTCTCCGCCTTGCCCGTCGCGTCCACCAACTCAAGCACGTACGTCTCGTCGGGGCTGAGGTTGGCGATGCGCCAGATCTGGTTCCGCCCCGGCTGCAGGGTGACGGTGGGGTTGTGCTGGCCGTTGACGGTGTGGAGCCAAACCGTATCCCGGTTCAGGTCGGTGACGCCGCCCACGGTGGCGCCGCGGTGGCCGCAGTAGCCCGGCCCCGCGAACTGGCCGGACACGGGCACGGGCGGGTTGGCGTAGTTCAGGCAGGCGTCCGGGTTGTAGTCGGCCCCGTGCAGCCATTGCGCCCGCTGCCCCGGCGCCGCCGCGTCCGGCACGGCGCCGCGCGGCACGGCGAGCTGGATGTCGCGCAGCCCCATGTACAGCACGTCGGCGTTGTTCAGCGCGTTCGCGCTCGCCGCGTCGATGGACGGACTGGCGAGCAGGTCGGCGCGCAGGTCGCCGACATAGAGCATCCCGGCCTGGCCGGCAAAAAGGTCGTCGGCGGTTCGCTCGTGCAGGTGGGCGTGGAACCATTGCAGCCCGGACGGGTAGCGCACCGTTGCGGCGGCGCTGCTGAGCTGGGCGCCCGGCAGGGTGGCCGGGATATCGACGCGGTAGGACGTCGTGGTGCCCGGCTGGTCCGCCACGAAGATGTCGTCGCCGAGCGGCGTGCAAGGCCGCGGGCTGGTGATGAGGCCGTGGGTGTGCAGGTTCACGGCGCCGCTCAGCGGCTCGTCTGCGCCGAGCTGGTTCACCACGTCGATGCGCAGCGTGTCGCCGGGCGCGGCGGCCAGCAGGAAAGGCCGGTAGGAGTCAGCGGCGTCCGACGTGGGATCGGCGGCATAGCCCGGCAGCGCGACAGTGTAGGGGCCGACGTCGGGCCGGTCGGTGTTGCGGACGACCAGGCGGCCCGGGACGACCGGACCGGTCACCGGCGGCAAGGCCGGGCAGGTCGTGAGCGCGCCCGGCGGGTCCACGGCGCCCGGCGACGGGCCGGTTGGCAGGCCGCTGGCGTAAAGCGGGGTCGGCTGCTGCAGCTCAGCAGCCTTCGCGCCCGGCATGGCGGCGAGCAGGCAGCAGGCGAACGACGCCGAAGCCGCTTGGACGTGGAACACCCGCATGTAGCCATCTCCGCTTTGGATCCTGTCCAGGTCACGATCAAACACTCGTGTGACAGTAAGTCGGAGGCGGCGCGTCGGTAGATATCCAAAGTTATACCACCAGCAGGAACCATACAGACTTCTCGGTTTCTTTACTGGCAACAGTCTTTTGATGTCGCATTGGCGCGTTGGGGATGTGGGCTGACACGATCAAGCGCCTGACGCTGTTCAACGCAAGCGTGTCGGCTGTTTCGCCATGCGTGCGAGGCAGGGCGGCTGATCCAAGGAAAACTCTTCGAGTCAGCGGATGCCCGGCCTTGCGGCATCCGGGCCGGGGAGCCACGGCGGCGTTTCCGCCGTAAACAGGACGCGCCGGCACTGGATGGGGTGCGCCCGCCTCGCCCTGATCGCTTCAACTCGAGGTCAGCCAGCCCGGTCAGTGACCGGCGGATGCGTCGGCCATGCGGTCATGGAGTTCGGCCAGCAGCTCCGCGACGCCGCGCCCCGCCGTGTCCAGGACCAAGCGCGGCCCGTCCCAAGGGTCGTAGGCGCGTTGCCGCACGTCGTCCCAGCTTGGAACGCGCAGCCCCGCGATGTCGGCTTCCCGCGTTTCCACCCGGCGTCGGTGCTCAACCGGATCGGAGCAGACAAGCTCGACCTCCACGCAGGGCGAGGAAGCGTTGGCCGCCGCCCGCCTCCAGGCGCTCCGCGTGATGGCGAGAGGGTTGACCGAGTCCGCGACGACATCCCGGCCCAAGGCCAGGTTCGACTCGGCCAGCGCGTAGGCGACCAAGTAGCCGGACGGCCCGACCGCGCCCGCCAGCATCCCGGAGTCCCTGATGGCCTGCTCGATGCTGTCGATGCGGAGGTATGTCGCCCGCTTCTGCTGCGCGACCAGCCGTGCCAGCGTCGTCTTGCCCGTCCCCGGCAGCCCGCCGAACACGATCAGCATGTCGGTCCCCTTATTCGCGCAAAGTGCTGCCAACCAGCGGCTCCGGCACCGCCCGCGCATCGTGCTGCGCTTCCCGCGCCAAGGTGCGCAGCTCGCCCACCATCGCGCGCGCCATGCCCCGCCAGGCCAGTTGCGGATCACCCGTCCCCGTGGACAGCGCCACCTTGCCGGCCAGCAGGCACGCCAAGCCTTCGGCGAGGCTTGTGGGCGTCGGGTCGCACATGATCGCCATCGGCTCGCCGCGCAGTTGCTCCTCCAAGCCTCCCACCCGGGTCGCCACCAGCCAGCGGCGCGCGGCCACGGCGGCGGCGGCGACGCCGCTTTGGCTGGCTTCGCGATGCGACAGCACCAGGGCGTCGGCCCAGGCCAGCAGCGCGCCCACCTCGTCTTCCGGCACCCAGCGGTTCTCGACGGACACGCCGGGCACCGCGCGCAGCGCGTCCAGCACCGCGGTTTCCGGGCCGCTGCCGACCACGCGGACCTCGAAATCCGTCCGCTCGCCCAGCAGTGCCAAGCTGGCCGCCAACAGGTCCAGGCCCTTGTACGGCAGCAGCCGCCCAAAGGACAGCAGGCGCAGCCGCCCGCCATGCGCCCCCGGCGGCGGCGGGCGCTTGCCGAACGCGAAGGGCGGCAGGGAGGCCGTCATCAGCAGCCGCCCCGAAGCCGCCCCCTGCTGCCGCAGCCGGTCGGCGACGTGCGTGCTCAGCGCGAACAGCCGGTCCGCCCGGGCCAGCAGCCGGCGCTGCAACAGCATCTGCAGCGGGAACGCATCGCCAGGATGCAGGTCCGCATCGTGCACCACCACGGCGAACGGCACCCCGGCCCGGCGCAGCGCCGCCGCCATCAGCAGGTCGAGCGGCGCCGGCATCGCGCACAGCGCCACGTCCACCCGGTTGTCCCGCAGCCAGCCCGCAAGGCGCGGCACCAGCACCGGCGCCCGCAGCGCGCGGGCGGCGAAGCCGGCGAGGCCGTCATAGGTCGGGAACGCCAGGTCGCAGGGCGGCGGCGCGGCCGTGCCCAGGATCTCGGCCCCGGCCGACAAGGACAGCAGCGGCTCCGTTTGCGGCACGCCGGCGAAGTTGCGCACCAGCTCCGCCGCGAAGCGCGGCCCGGCGCCGCGCCGCCCCCATTGCCAGATCAGCACCCTCATCGCGGCAGGCCGGCCACCGGCAGGCCCAGCCCGCGCACCGCGGCGGCAAGCGGTTCCGGCCCGAGTCGCGCCCGCGCCGCCGCCTGCCCGGCCCGGCCCAGCGCGCGCCGGGCCGCGGCATCGTCCGCCAGCCGCAAGAGGTGCGCCGCGGCGGCGGGGAGGTCCGGCTCCGCCCACCGTGCGCCCGGCACCATGTAAACGCCGCGGGGATCGTGCGCCGGGACCAGCCGGGCCGGCACGGTCGCCGCGCAGCCGGCATCCATGAAGTCCACGTTGCCCGACCAATCCGTGGCCACGGCCGGCACGCCCAGCAGCATGGCCTCCGCCAGCACCAGCCCGAACCCTTCGCTGCGATGCAGGGACAGCACGATGTCGCAGGCCGCCATCAGGGCGAAGTGGTCGGCCGCCGGGCGGGTCTGCGTGTCGATGCGGATGTTGGGCGCGGCGGCGGCGGCGGCGCGCAGCCGGGCGAAGTCGTCGAGGAAGTGGTGCGGATCGCCCACGCGCAGCAGCAGCACGCGGTCCGCCCGGTCGCCGAACGCCATGCGGTGCGCCGCAATGGCACCGAGCGGGTTCTTGCGCTCAAAGGAAGATGCCAGGCTGAACGCCGCCAGCGTGATCACGGCGTCCTCCGGCAGGCCGAACGCCGCCCGGCCCAATGCGGAGGGCTGCGGCGGGTGCGCGGCCACCGGGTGCGGCACCACCCGGACCCGGCCGGGCAGCAGCGGCTCCAGCGCCGCGGCGGCGAAGCGTGACGGCGCCCAGACCTCATGCACGAACGCGGCGCCAGCGCGCCAGGCGTCCGGCGCCACCGGCAGCTCCCACGCCCAATAGCCCACGACCCGGCGCCCGCGCAGCGCCGCCCGGCCCAGCCGAAGCAGCGCCCGCGGCACCTGCGGCGCGCTTTCGTGCAGCACCAAGGGCGCGCCCCCCGGCGGCAGCGGCGCGCCGCGGCGCATGGCCCAGCCCGGCACGCCCAGCGCATCCAGCCCGTGCAGCATGAGCCGGGCGCCCTCGCCCAGGCCCGAAGCGCGGTGAAGCTCGCCCGCGACCGCCACCCCGGCCTGCGCGGGCGGCGCGGGCTGGTCGGGGCGCGGGGCCAGCCAGGCCAATCCCTGGACCAGCCAACGGCGCCGCGCGTCCCGCGGCAGGCCGCGCCACAGGCGGTGCAGCGGGTGCAAGGGCGGGCCTGGCCCTTGGGCCGCGTCCAGCATGGTTTCTGCGCCGCCGGCTCAGCGGCCCGGCGCGTGGGCGCCGCGCCACACCGCCCGCCCCCGCAACGGCGCAAGCCTCGGGGCACCTGCCAGGACCGCCCTTTTCATCTCAAGACGCATGAACCGGCCTTCACCTGCGAAGAACCGTTATAGCCGCGCCGTCCGGGTGCCGCCAGCGTGCGTGAGGGCGCGGCGTGCATGGGGGCGCCACAGGTTGCCGCCGGCGGCGGGCCGTATAGGATATGAGAATGGCCTTGTTGCGCATCCCTTCCCACCCGACCGCCCCCGTCGCAGAATGGCGGGCGGCCTGAGCGCACCGATGGAGCCGGCCCCCCACGCGATCCCGCACTTCGCGGTGGAACTGGCCGCGCCCGACATCTCGTGGTGGCTGCCGGGCAACACGGGCGTGCGCGGCTTCACGACGTTTGACGCCGGGCAGCCCGGCCCGCACATCGCGCTGATCGCGGTGCTGCACGGCAACGAGATCGCCGGCGCCGTCGTGCTCGACCGGCTGATGCGGCGCGGCATCCTCCCGGCGCGGGGCAAGCTGACCCTGGGCTTCGCCAACATCGCCGCCTTTTCCCGCTTCGACCCGGCGCAGCCCACCGCGTCGCGCTTCCTGGACGAGGACATGAACCGCGTGTGGGACCCTGCCGTGCTGGACGGCCCGCGGCGCAGCAATGAGCTGGACCGCGCCCGGGAGATGCGCCCGCTGATCGACACGGTGGATGTGCTGCTGGACCTGCATTCCATGCTGTGGCCGTCCGAGCCGCTGATCCTCAGCGGGCCGACCGCGCAAGGGCGGCGGCTGGCGACCGCGCTGGGCGTGCCGGGGCTTGTGGTGGCCGACAGCGGGCACGCCACGGGGCCGCGGCTGATCGACTACCCGCACTTCACGGCGCCGGGCCAGGCCGCCGCGGCCTGCTTGGTGGAGGCCGGGCAGCATTGGCAGCCGGCCACGGTGGACACCAGCGCCGCCTGCGTGTCGGCCCTGCTGCGCTTCCATGGCTGCGTGGACGGGCCGCCGCCGGTGCCCAGCACGCGCTGCGCCGAGGTCACGATGACCGTCACCGCCGCCACCGCGGGCTTCGCCTTTGTGCAGCCGTTCCGCGGCGGCGAGGTGATCGCGCGGCGCAACACGCTGATCGCGATGGACGGCGGCGCCGAGATCCGCACGCCGCATGACGATTGCCTGCTGGTCATGCCGAGCCTGCGCCCCAGCCGCGGCCACACCGCCGTGCGCTTGGCGCGCTTCGTCTAGCCCCCGTGCGCCTTGCGCACGACTTCTAGCGGTAACGCCGGCCCATGCTTATGTTGCGTCGCAGCGAATGGAGTTGACCGATGCCGCTGACCGAACCCATGGCGCGCGAGCCGCTGCACCTGCGCGACATCGAGCTGCGCGGCTACCGGCGCGCCGACGGTCTGTTCGACATCGAGGCGACCCTGCAGGACACCAAGTCTTACGCCTTCAGCAACGCGGAGCGCGGCCAGATCGACCCCGGTGTGCCGCTGCACCGGATGCTGGCGCGCATGACCCTGACCGAGGACATGGAGATCACCGCGTTCGAGGCGGTGACCGAGTTCGGCCCCTACGCGATCTGCCCCTCCGCCGCGCCCAACTTCGCGCGGCTCGCCGGGTTGAAGGTTGGCCGCGGGTTCCTGAAAGCGGCGAACGAGCGCATCGGCGGCGTGCACGGCTGCACCCATTTGCGGGAGCTGCTGGGCCAGATGGGCACCGTGGCGTTCCAAACGCTGTATGCCGTGCGCGTGAAGCGGGACGCAGCGCCCAACGCCGTGGACACGGCGCAGCAGCAAGCGGGGCAGCCGGCGGAGCCGCCCCGGAAGCCGGCCCTGCTGGGCACCTGCAAGGCCTACGCGCCCGACAGCCCCGTGGTGGCCCGGCAATGGCCGCAGTTCTACACCGGGACCGCCGCGGTCAGCCCTTGACGGCGGCCTGCTCCTCCGGCGTGCGCAGGGTGAGCGCCAGCGCGTGGAGGCCCCCGGAGAATTCCGCTTCGAGCGCCGCGTTCACCAGGCGGTGCCGGGCCACCCGGTTCTGGCCCTGGAACCTGTCGGACACGAGGAGGACGCTGTAATGCGTTTCGCCGCCCGGCGCCGCCCCGGCATGGCCGGCGTGGAGGCTGCTGTCGTCCCGCACCTCCAGCAGCACGGGTGCCAGGGCGCTGGATAGCAGGGCGCGCATGCGCTCGGCGCGGCCGGGCTGGGGATCGGGGGGTGAGAACGGCATGGACGGAGGCTTAGCCCGGTCCGGGGAAGGAGGGAAGGACTTGCCGCCGCCACCGTTGGCAGCACATAAAGCAGGATGACCCGATCCCCGCGACCACGGGCCTACACGCCCGACCCGGCCGCGCCGGGACGCCCCTGCGACATGCCCGGTTGCCCCGAGGCCGGCGGCTTCCGCGCGCCCAAATCCCGCAGCACGCTGAACCAGTACTGGTGGTTCTGCCTGGAGCACGTGCGCGAGTACAACTTGGCGTGGGACTTCTACAAAGGCATGTCACCGGGCGAGATTGAGGCGCAGGTGCGCTCCGACACCGGATGGCAGCGCCCGACCTGGCCGCTGGGCCGCCTGGGCGCGCAAGCGTTCGACGAGGCCATGCTGCGCGACCCGCTGCACATCCTGTCGGCCGGACGGGTCCGCCGGGGCGCTGCGACGCCGCCCAAATCCGTCGTGCCGCCCGACCTGCGCGACCCCATGCAGGCGCTCGGGCTGGATTGGCCGGTCTCCATGGAGGCGCTCAAGGCGCGCTACAAGGAGTTGGCCAAGCGCCACCACCCCGACGCCAACGGCGGAGACCGCGCATCGGAGGAACGTCTGAAAACAATCAACCTTGCTTATGCCGCGGTGCGGCAACATCTCACTGCCGAGCCCCGGATGGCCGCGACCGGGTAGGCTTTCGCAACCGCCCCGAACGGGGCTATCCGCCGCCCGGCTTGCCGCACCGCGGAGCACTGCACAGGACCCCAAGGCTTATGAACATCGCCGCACTCGCCGACGCCCGCTCCACCCCGACCTCGGCCATCAGCGTCCCGGACACGACGGTGAATGCGCGGGAAGCGTTCGGCCTTGATGTCGATATGGACGTGCCCGCGTTTTCCGTGCCGACCGAGCACGTCCCGGAGATCGACGCAGCCTACAAGTTCGACCGGGAAACCACGCTGGCGATCCTGGCCGGCTTCGGCGCCAACCGCCGGGTGCTGATCCAGGGCTACCACGGCACCGGCAAGAGCACGCACATCGAGCAGGTGGCGGCGCGGCTGAACTGGCCCTGCATCCGGGTCAACCTGGACAGCCACATCAGCCGCATCGACCTGATCGGCAAGGACGCCATCGTCCTCAAGGACGGCAAGCAGATCACCGAGTTCCGGGAAGGCATCCTGCCCTGGGCCTTGCAGCACGCCTGCGCGCTGGTGTTCGACGAGTACGACGCCGGGCGCCCGGACGTGATGTTCGTGATCCAGCGGGTGCTGGAAGTGGAGGGCCGGCTGACCCTGCTCGATCAGAACCGCGTGATCCGCCCGCACGGGAGCTTCCGGCTGTTCGCCACGGCCAACACGGTGGGGCTGGGCGATACCACCGGGCTGTATCACGGCACGCAGCAGATCAACCAGGGCCAGATGGACCGCTGGAACATCGTCGCCACGCTGAATTACCTGCCGCACGCGCAGGAAACCGGGATCGTGCTGGCCAAGATGGGCATCGACCCCGGCGACAAGCCGGCGCGCAAGCGGATCGAGAGCATGGTGGCGCTGGCGGACCTGACGCGCGCCGGGTTCATCAACGGCGACATCTCCACGGTGATGAGCCCGCGCACGGTGATCACCTGGGCGGAGAATACGCGCATCTTCAACGATGTCGGTTTCGCGTTCCGCCTGACCTTCCTCAACAAGTGCGACGAGGCGGAGCGCAGCACGGTGGCGGAGTATTACCAACGCTGCTTCAACGAGGAGCTGCCGACCGGCTTGCTGGCGCCGCGCAAGGGCCTGTGAGCGGCGTCCCATGAGCGGAGGCAAGGACAACACGCGCACCGAGGACTTCAAGCGCGCCACCGCCGGCGTTTTGCGCGCCATCGCGCAGGTGCCGGAGGTGCAGGTCGCCTTCCAGCCCGGCCCGAGCGGCCTCGTCGGCAAGCGCGCCCGCCTGCCGCTGCCGACGCGGGCCTTGCCGCCCGCTGAGATGGCCAAGCTGCGCGGCGCCGCCGACAGCGTGGCGTTGCGCCTGCGCCACCACGACGACGCCGTACACGCCGCCCGCAGCCCCGGCCAGCGCGACGCGAAGGACGTGTACGACGCTTTGGAGCAGGCGCGGGTCGAGGTCGTCGGCACCGCGCACATGGCCGGCGTCGCCGCCAACATCCACGCCCGGCTGTGCGACGAGTGCGAAGCCGAAGGCTACGACCGCATGACGCGCAAGGACCAGTTGCCGCTCCCGGCGGCGCTGTCGCTGCTCGCGCGCGAACGCATGTCGGGGGAGCCGGTGCCGCCCGCCGCGGCGCGCATCCTAGAAAGCTGGCGCGGCACCCTGGGCGACGACGCGGAGGGCGCGCTGGCCGAGATGGCGTCCGCGCAGAACGACCAGACACGCTTCACCCGGGCCGCGCGCAAGCTGCTCGCCGCGCTGAACCTGGCGGAAGCCGAGGTCGAGGCCGAACCCGACGATCAAACCGACGAGGGCGAGGACGGCGGCGAGCAGGCCGGGTCGCAGGACAACGCGGACGAGGCGGAGGGCGACACCCAAGCCGACACCGACAGCTCCATGGGCGCGCAGCCCGAGCAGATGCAGGGCGAGGCCACGGAGGACGAGGGCCAGGACGACTCCGAGGAGGACGCCGCCGCGGCCGAAGGCGACGACCGCCCCGGCGGCCCGCAGACCCGGCGCGAGAAGCCCATCCCCGACGACCACATGGCTTACCGCGCGTATTCCCGTACCCACGACGAGGAAACGGACGCCGAGGACCTGTGCGACCCCGAGGAGCTGGCCCGGCTGCGTCAGCAGCTCGACCAGCAGTTGCAGCACCTGCAAGGCGTGGTCAGCAAGCTCGCCAACCGCTTGCAGCGCCGGCTGCTGGCGCAGCAGACCCGGGCTTGGGAGTTCGACCTCGACGAAGGGATGCTGGACGCCGGGCGCCTGGCCCGCGTGGTGGTGAACCCGCTGCTGTCCTTGTCCTACAAGCGGGAGCGGGAAACGGATTTCCGCGACACCGTGGTGACCCTGCTGATCGACAACTCCGGCTCCATGCGCGGGCGCCCGATCACGGTGGCTGCCATGTGCGGGGACATCCTGGCCCGCACCCTGGAACGCTGCGCGGTCAAGGTGGAGGTCTTGGGTTTCACCACCCGCGCCTGGAAGGGCGGGCACAGCCGGGAGCGTTGGGTCGCGGAGGGCAAGCCGCGCAACCCCGGGCGGCTCAACGACCTGCGCCACATCATCTACAAGTCCGCCGACGCGCCGTGGCGCCGGGCGCGCAAGAACCTGGGCCTCATGCTGCGGGAGGGGCTGCTCAAGGAGAACATCGACGGGGAGGCGCTGCTCTGGGCCTACCGCCGGCTGATGGCGCGGCCGGAGCATCGGCGCATCCTGATGGTCATCAGCGACGGCGCGCCGGTCGATGACAGCACCTTGTCGGTCAACCCCGGCAACTACCTGGAAAAGCACCTGCGCGAGGTGATCCGGGAGATCGAGGGGCGCGACCTCATCGAGCTGATCGCCATCGGCATCGGGCACGACGTGACGCGGTACTACCGCCGGGCGGTGACCATCGTGGATGCGGAGGAGCTGGGCGGCACGGTCATGAAGAAACTGGCCGAGCTGTTCGACGAAGACGCGGCGCGCACTTGGGGGCGGGCGATGGCCGAGCGGGCGCCGATGATCGTTTAAGCGGCGGGGATGGCGGCCTGCGGCTCCGTCAGGTGTTCCAGGATGCGGGCCGCGTGCCGGATCGCCAGGGAGTAGTGGCCCTCCCCCGGCACGACGTGCAGGCGCAGGCCGGGCATCGCCTCGAACGGGGCCAGGGCGTGCAGCGGGATCAGCGAATCCTCGCCGCCATACCAGAGATCGACGGGCACGGTGATCGTGCCGAGCGGAAGCTGCCAATCCTGGGCGTAGATTTCGGCGTCGGACAGGGCGCCCTGCACGCTGCGCCCGATCCCTTCCCGCCAAACCCGGGCGAGGCCGGACAGGGTTTGGCGGTCCAGGCATTCGCGGTCGGCAGCCGGCAGCGAGCCGCCAACCAGGGTGCGCGGCGTGATGACCCGGCGGCGCAGCAGCGGGCGCACCATGCTGAACAGGCGATGCGCCAGCACCGGGTGCCGCCCCAAGCGGTACAGGAGGCCGACTCCGGACGCCCGCGGGTGGACGCTGTGCGCCGGCGGCACCGGGCAGACCAGCGCCGCGCCCCGCACCCGCTGCGGCAGGGCGTAGGCGCAGGCCGTGGCGAAGGGCGCCCCGCCCGACAAGCCCACGACGTAGAACCGTCCCAAGCCGAGCCGGTCCGCCACATCGGCCACGTCCCGCGGCCAGTCCAGCAAGCTCCGGCCCGGATGCGGCGAGGACCGCCCGTAGCCCGGCCGGTCAAGCGCCAGCAGGCGGACCGGCAAATCCGGGATCAGCCCGGCCTCCAGCCGCGACGCCGGCCAGCCATGGAAATACAGCACCGTGGGTCCCGCCGGGTCGCCATACTCCTCGACGGCGATCACCCGGCCATCCGGCACCCGCACGGCGAAGGAGGGCGCCGCCGCGGCCTGGCCTTCCTGGCGGGTGGCTCGTCTGCGGTGCCGCAACCGCTTGAGCGCCCGGCTTACCACCGGCCGGCACGGCATAAAAAAGGCCCGCCGAAGCGGGCCTTCACCGTCGCCACCGTTTGCGTCAGGCGGTGGGCTGGGCGGCGGCGGCGCGCTTGGCCTGCGACCGGACGATGCGGCGCTTCAGCACCTGCGCCTCTGCCGGCAGGCTCCGGTTCGGCGTGCCCAGCAGGAAGGCGTCGAGGCCGCCATTATGCTCAATGGTGCGGATGGCATGGGTCGTCAGCCGCACGCGCACCGTGGTGCCCAGGATGTCGGACAACAGCGACGTGTGCTGCATATTGGGCAGGAAGCGGCGGCGGGTCTTGTTGTTCGCGTGGCTGACGTTGTTGCCAGACTGCACACCCTTGCCCGTGAACTGGCAGCGACGAGACATCGGAAACCCTCAAAAACAGAAAACACCGCACAGGACGGACCCGGCGGCTGCAACGCGGCTTATGCCGGCATGACGCCGCCGCGTCAACCCGGCGGCGTTCAGGCGCGGCCCGACGTGTCCCCGTGCGGGCCGTATTCCGCCCGCAGCTCGCCCGACCGCACGCTGGCCATGGCGTTCTGCAGCACCTGCACGATGGCCTCATCGCTCATGGTGCGCGCCAGCAGGCCGAGCGAGCCGCCAAGCAGGGCCGAGGCGACTGAAAGCGGGCTGAGGTTCTGCCCGGTCATGTACTCGATCGCCTTATCGACGATGGCGCCGGCATGGCTCAGGTCAGCCGGGGTTTCGGGTGAGGCGTGGTCGCCGTCATGCGGCATGGGGTCGCTCCTGTTCAGATGGTTGGCGGATGGGACCGCGGCTACTGCGCCGCGACCGGCACCCGTGGTGCCGCTTCCGGCTCCGGCGCCTCGCCCTGCTCGGCCTGCAGCGCCCACATGCGGGCATACAGGCCGCCGGCGGCCAGCAGGCTCCCATGGGTGCCCCGCTCGGCCACCCTGCCCTCGTTCAGCACCAGGATCTCGTCGGCGTCCGTCACGGTGGACAGCCGGTGCGCGATCACCAGCGTGGTGCGGTGCGCCGACACGGTGCGCAGTGCCGTCTCGATCTCCCGCTCCGTCCTGGTGTCGAGCGCGCTGGTCGCCTCGTCCAGAATGAGGATGCGCGGGTTCTTCAGGATCGTGCGCGCGATGGCGACACGCTGCTTTTCCCCGCCCGACAGCTTGAGGCCGCGCTCCCCGACGCGGGTGTCGTAGCCCTCCGGCAGGCGCATAACGAAATCGTGCACCTGGGCCAGCCGGGCGGCGTGCTCGACCTCCGCCTGTGACGCGCCGGGGCGGCCATAGGCGATGTTGTAGCCCACTGTGTCGTTGAACAGCACGGTGTCCTGCGGCACCACGCCGATGGCGGCGCGCAGGCTGGCCTGCGTCATGTCGCGCACGTCGATGCCGTCGATCTCCACCCCGCCCTCCGTCACGTCGTAGAAACGGAACAGCAGGCGGCTGATGGTGGACTTCCCCGCGCCGGTCGGCCCCACGATGGCGAGCTTCGCCCCGGGTGCCGCGGAGAAGCTCACGCCGCGCAGGATTTCCCGGTTCGGATTGTAGCCGAAGCGCACGTCGCGGAACGCCACCGTGCCGGGCGGCTGCGCGCCGCCGGCCATGGGCGTTGCCGCGAGCGCAACGGCACCGGGCCGGTCCGCGACCTCCTGCCCCACCGCGAGCAGGCGGAACATCTGCTCCATGTCCACCAAGCCCTGCTTGATCTCCCGGTACACGAAGCCCAGGAAGTTGAGCGGCTGGTAAAGCTGCATCAGGTAGGTGTTCACCAAGACGAACTGGCCCACCGTCATGGTGCCGGCCTGCACGCCGTTTGCCGCCATCAGCATGACGCCGCCCAGGCCCGCCGCGATGATCAGCGCCTGGCCCAGGTTCAGCATGTTGAGCGTGACCTGGCTCTTGACCGCCGCGCGCTCGTAGCGGGCGCGGGCCTCGTCGAAGCGCCGGGCCTCGTGCGCCTCGTTGCCGAAATACTTGACGGTCTCGAAGTTCAGCAGGCTGTCGATGGCCTTGTTCTGCGCGTCGTTGTCGGTGTCGTTCATCGCCCGGCGGAACCGGACGCGCCAGTTTGTGAAGCCGAACGTGAAGCCGATGTAAAGCGCCACCGTCACGGCCGTGACGCCAGCAAAGCGCCAGTCGAACAGGTGCCACAGGATGCCGACCACCAGCACGACCTCCAGCAGGGTCGGCACGATGTTGAACACCGCCAAGCGCAGCACGTTCTCGACGCCCCCCGTGCCGCGCTCGATGGAGCGGGACAGCCCGCCGGTCATCCGGTCCATGTGGAAGCGCAGCGACAAGCGGTGCAGGTGTTGGAAGGTTTGCAGCGCGACCTTGCGCACGGTGCTTTGCGCCACGGCGGCGAACACGGCGTCCCGCAGCTCGGCGAACCCGGCGGACGCGACGCGCAGCACCGCATAGGCCACGATCAGCCCAAGCGGAACCGTGAGCGGGTGGTTCTTGGGGGACAGCGCGTCCACCGCGTGGCTGTAAACGATGGGGATATAGACCGTCGCGACCTTGGCCAGGACCAGCAGGACGACGGCCGTGACCACGCGGACGTGGGCGCCCATGTCCCCCTTGGGCCACAGGTAAGGCAGCAGCGAGCGCACGGTTTGAAAGCCGGTCCGCGATGACGTGTCGGACGCGGCAGGCGGAAGGCTGGCAGGCTTCATAAACCGTATGTGGCGACGGCCCGTGACCCTGGAAAGGCCGGACGCCTGGGATGATCCGGGATTGTGGTTATATCGCCGGGATGGATGACCTCATGCGCCACATCGCCGCCTGCCGCAACGCCGCCTTGCCGGGCCGCCGGGTGCCGTTGCGGTTGGGGACCGAGCCGGTCGGATGGGTGCTGCCGGACACCGCGGCGGCGCTGGCCGCGCTGGGCACCGCCGTTGATGGAAGCGGGGTCGCCGTTCCGGCCGACCGGCTCTACGGCATGGCCCGGCGGCTTGCCGACCAGGGACTGTGCCGGTTTCGCGACGAGGCGTTCGACGTGCGCGCAGCACCAGACGGCCCCGTGCTGGCCCAGGTGGACCGCGGGGCGGTGCCGCTCCTGGGCGTGCAGGCGGAGGGCGTACACCTGAACGGCCTGGTGCGGCGGACGGACGGGCTTTGGGTCTGGGTTGCGCGCCGGGCGGCACACAAGCTGCTCGACCCCGGCAAGCTCGACCACCTGGTGGGGGGCGGCGTGCCGGCCGGCCTGACGCCCTGGGAAACGCTGGCCAAGGAGGCGGACGAGGAGGCCGCGGTCCCCCCGGCCCTGATCGCCCAGGCACTGCCGGTGGCAAAGCTCAGCTACGCCATGGACTACGCGGAAGGGCTGCGCCGCGACCGCCTGCACTGCTACGACTTGCTGTTGCCGGAGGAGTTCTTGCCGCGTCCGCGGGATGGCGAGGTCGAATCGTTCGAGTTGCGGCCGCTGCGGGCGGTGCTGGACGAGGTGCGGCGCACCGACGCCTACAAGTTCAACGTGAACCTGGTGCTGATCGACCTGTTCCTGCGGGCCGGGCTGCTGAACACGGCGGAGGCAGCGCGACTCCGGGCCGCGCTCGACGCGCCGTCCGGGTAGGCGTCCGGCTATCGCTGATGGGTTGCACCCATCCTACAGCATGGACCGCGTAGGATGGGTGAAACCCATCAACCGCACACGGGTCAACCCATGATGCCGCCCGGCTCAGACTTCGGGCGGCACGGCGGCGATTGGGATCTCCCGCGGCTCGGCCGGCGGCTCGGGCGCGGCGGGGGCAGCGGCTTGCGGCGTCGGCGCTTCGTCCTCGTCGTCTCCCTCGGCGTTTTGCTGCTCGGGCGCCGCCGCTTCGCTGCCGTTGGCGTTGCCGTCCCTCTCGAAATGCGGGCGGCGCTGCGGCCCGGCGCCGTTGGTCTGTCCCTGCAACTGGGCCGCCTGGTTCATGGCGTTCAGGATGCGGAAGTAATGCTCCGCGTGCTGGAAGTAGCTCTCGGCCATTACCCGGTCGGCCGAACTCATGGCATCGCGGCCAAGCTGCAAATACTTCTCGAACAACTGCTGCGAGGTGCCGCGGATGCGCAGGTCGGGGCCATTGCTGTCGAACACATGGTTGCGGTTGAGCGGCACGTTACCGGATTGATGCCTGATCGGAACGCCGCCACCCCTATGGTTGCGTCCGCGCATACGTTTCACGTTCATTCGTATGGAACACTTTCCTGTTCGCGACCACCCTGGGACGCACGCGGGCGCGGCCCGGCGGCGGTCGTCTGGTGGCTTTGGGTTGCGCCCGCCAGCTTGCAGGCAACACAAGCGAGATCGCGCCTCTTGGGCCTCGATCCTGATCGCGCTGCCACCCTAGCGGCCCGGGGCCGTCCTGCCAAATGTTTTCTCAAGCCCTTACTACCATCGCGCGAGGAATACCGCCGAGATCGGCGCGGAACGCCACCGTCTGCCCAGCCAAGGCCGCAACCGCCTCCGCCTGGCCCGCGCCGATTTCCAGCACCGCGGCGCCGCCCGGCGCCAGCAGGCGCGGCAAGGCCGCAAGGATGCGGCGGTAAGCGTCCAACCCGTCCGCGCCGCCGTCCAGCGCGCGGGCCGGCTCGTACAGCAAAACCTCCGGCATCAGCCCGGCGATGTCGCCACCCGGGATGTAAGGCGGGTTGCTGAGCACCAGGTCGAAGCGGCCCGAAACTGCTGCATCCCAATCGCCGCACAGGAACGCGGACCGCCCCGCCAGCCCCAGCGCCGCCGCGTTGCGCGCAGCCAGCGAAGCCGCCTCCGCCGCCCGGTCCACGCCCATGCCCCAAGCCGACGGGAACTCGGTCAACGCCGCGAGCAGCAGACAGCCCGTGCCGGTGCCCAAGTCCAAGATGCGGCCCACCCGCCCCCGGTCCGGCGCCGCCGCCAGCGCCGCCTCGATCACCGCCTCGCTGTCGGCACGCGGGATCAGGGTCGCGGCGGACACGGCGAACGGCAGGCTCCAGAACTCCTGGCGTCCCAGGATCAGCGCCACCGGTTCCCGCGCGGCGCGCCGGGCCAGGAGGGCGCGGTAAGGCGCGGGATCGACCGACCGCCCCGGGTCGCGCAGCAGCGCCTCCCGCGACAGCCCGGCGGCATGGCCGAGCAGCAATCGGGCGTCCAGACGCGGGTTGTCCACCCCGGCCGCCGCCAGCAGCGCCGCGCCCTCGCGCAGCGCCTCGCCCACCGTCACTCTTGCGCGGCCAACCGGGCGGCTTGGTCCTCGGCGGTCAGCCGGTCCACGATCTCGTCCAGGTCGCCCCCCATGATCCGGTCGATCTTGTGCAGGGTCAGCTCGACCCGGTGGTCCGACACCCGGCCTTGCGGGAAATTGTAGGTACGGATGCGCTCGCTGCGGTCGCCGGTGCCGACCTGCGACTTGCGGTCGGCGGCGCGGGTGTTGGCGAGGCTTGACCGCTGCGCCTCATACAGCTTGGCACGCAGGATCTTCATCGCCTTGGCGCGGTTCTTGTGCTGGCTCCGCTCCTCCTGCATCGCCACCACGACGCCGGAGGGCAGGTGGGTGATGCGGACGGCGCTTTCCGTCTTGTTGACGTGCTGGCCGCCGGCGCCGGACGCGCGATACACGTCGATGCGCAGGTCGGCCTCGTTCACCTCCACATCGACCTCCTCCGCTTCCGGCAGCACGGCGACGGTCACGGTGGAGGTGTGGATGCGCCCCTGGCTCTCGGTCGCCGGCACGCGCTGCACGCGGTGGACGCCGGATTCGTACTTGAGCCGGGCGAACACGTTGCGCCCGGTGATCTCGGCGACGCCTTCCTTCAAGCCGCCGAGGCCGGTGTCGCCGTATTCCAAGACCTCGAACCGCCAGCCTTTCGCCTCCGCGTATTTCTGATACATCCCGAACAGTTCGGCGGCGAACAAGCTGGCCTCGTCGCCGCCAGCGGCCGGGCGGATTTCCAGGATGGCACTGCGGGCGTCCGCCTCGTCCTTGGGCAGCAGCGCCAGGCGGATTTCATGGCGCAGCGCCGGCAGCTTCTCTTTCAGTTCGTAAAGCTCGGCCTCGGCCAAGTCTTTCATCTCGGGATCGGACAGCAGCGCCTCTGCCTCCGCGTTCGCCCGCTCGGCGTCGCGCAGTTCGTCGATGCGGTCCACGATGGGCGCCAGCTCCGACAACTCCTTGCTGGCGCGGGAGAACCCGTCGCCGCCCAGGCCCTCGCTCAGCATCGACCGCAGCTCGGCCGCGCGGCCCACGATGCGGTCGAGCTTGTAATCCAGGCTGCCGCTCACGCCAGCTTGTCCGCCAACTCGGCCAAAGCGACCTCTCCTTGCGCACCGGTCGCCAAATCCTTCACCTGCGCCACGCCGCGCGCCAGTTCCGCCTCGCCGATGATGACGGCCGCGCGGGCGCCGATGCGGTTGGCACGCTCCATCCGGCGCTTGAGGTTGCCGCGATACGCCATCTCCGCCCGGATGCCCGCGGCGCGCAGCGCCTGGGTCGCGTCCAGCGCCGCCGCTTCCTCGGTCGCCCCGCCCACGGGAATCACGGCCACCGGCGCGGGCGGCACCGGCGGCGCGTCCAGCAGCATGGCGAGGCGCTCGATCCCCGCCGCCCAGCCGACCGCCGGGACCGCCGGGCCGCCCATCTGCGCCACCAACCCGTCGTAGCGCCCGCCCGCCATCACCGCGCCCTGGGCGCCCAGCTTGTCGGTCACGAACTCGAAGGCGGTGTGGTTGTAGTAGTCCAGCCCGCGCACGATCCGCGGATTCTCCCGGAACGGCACGCGCAGCCGGATCAGGTGGGCGCGCAACGCATCATAGAAGGCCGCCGCCTCCGGCGTCAGCACGGCGTGGATGGTGGGCGCGTCGGCCACCAAGGCGCGGTCGCCGGGGTCCTTGCTGTCCAGGATGCGCAGCGGGTTACGCGCCAAGCGGTCCCGGCTTTCCGCCGAAAGCGCATCCTGGTGCGCGCTGAAATGCGCCACCAAAGCCTCCCGGTAAGCGCCCCGGCTGGCGGCGTCGCCCAATGTGTTCAGTTCCAGCACCGTATCCCCGGCCACGCCCAGCGCCCCCAGGATCTGCCAGCCCAGCGCGATGATCTCCGCGTCCGCCAGCGGCTCCGACGGGCCGATCAGCTCCGCGCCGATCTGGTGGAACTGCCGGTAGCGGCCCTTCTGCGGGCGCTCGTAGCGGAACATCGGCCCGGCGTAGAACACCTTTTGCGGCAAGGACTGCGTCAGCCCGTTGCTGACCAGCGCGCGGCACACCCCGGCGGTGTTCTCCGGGCGCAGCGTCAGGCTGTCGCCGCCGCGGTCCTCGAAGCTGTACATCTCCTTCGTCACCACGTCCGACGTGTCGCCCAGCGTGCGGGCGAACACGCGCGTGTCCTCGAAGATGGGCGTGGCCCATTCCTCCAGCCCATACAACCCGGCGACGCGCCGGGCGGTGTCGATGACGTGGGCGTGGCGGCGCTGCTCCTCGCCGATCAGGTCCCGTGTGCCGCGGACCGGCTGCAGGTCGGCCATGCTACTCCGCTGCCACCTTCGCGGGCGCCGGGGCCGCCGCGGCCAGCTCCGCCGCCCGGCGCTCCACGGTCTCGATGATGTGCTCCACCATGTCGCCGCCGTCGATGGTGTGGTCGGTGCGCCCGGCGTGATACACCATGTGCCGCCCGTTGCCGCCGCCGGTCACGCCGATGTCGGTCATCAGCGCCTCGCCGGGACCGTTCACCACGCAGCCGATGATCGACAGCGTGATCGGCGTCTTGATGTGCGACAGCCGCTGCTCCAGCGTCGCCACCGTCTCGATCACGTTGAAGCCCTGCCGGGCGCAGGACGGGCAACTGACGATCTTCACGCCCCGGTGCCGCACGCCGAGCGACTTCAGGATGTCCCAGCCGACATGGACCTCCTCCTCCGGCTCCGCCGACAAGGAAACGCGCAGGGTGTCGCCGATCCCGGCCCAGATCAGGCTGCCGAGGCCAATGGCCGACTTCACCGTGCCCGCGCGCTTGGTGCCGGCCTCCGTGATGCCGATGTGCAGCGGGTGGTCGCAAACCTCCGCGAGCTGCTGATACGCCGCGACCGCCATGAACACGTCGGACGCCTTTACGCTGATCTTGAACTCGTGGAAGTCGTGGTCCTGCAAAATCTTGGCATGTTCCAACGCGCTTTCCACCAGCGCCTCCGGGTTCGGCTCCCCGTATTTCTCCAGCAAATGCCGCTCCAACGACCCAGCGTTCACGCCGATCCGCATGGAGCAGCCATGGTCGCGCGCCGCCTTGATGACCTCCCGCACCCGGTCGGCGCTGCCGATGTTGCCGGGGTTGATGCGCAGGCACGCGGCGCCGCTTTCCGCCGCCTCGATGGCCCGGCGGTAATGGAAATGGATGTCGGCGACGACCGGCACCGAGACCTGGCGCACGATGTCTTTCAGCGCCAGCGCGCTTTCCTGGTCCGGGCAGGACACGCGGACGATATCGACCCCGGCCTCTTCCGCCCGGCGGATTTGCGCGACGGTCGCGGGCACGTCGGTGGTGGGCGTGTTGGTCATGGTCTGCACTGTGATCGGCGCGTCGCCGCCGACCGGCACGGGACCCACATGGATCTGGCGGGACTTCCGGCGCTCGATCTGCTGATACGGGCGATAGCTCATGCTGGCTCCCCACGCCGGACCTCCGGCGCTTCCGTGCTATATATACAAGTGCCCAGGATCGCTTCCACTGCGCCATGCGCAGGGCCGCTTCTACTGCGAGGGGGGGCGTGCCGTCGAGGCGGCCTTGGCGATTTCGGCGCGAAGCCCGTCCGGCTCCAAGGCGATGTCACGCCGCACGGCGCCGGGCGGCCCCAAAGGAGGCGCTGTCTCGCCATCGACCAGCAGTTCCGTGCCGCCGGCATTGCCGGTGGTGAGCAGCAGCGCCGGCCCGTTCGGCACCGCCCAGGACTCGCCCCCGCGCAGGACGCGGTTCAACAGGACGTGGCCCCCGCGCTCCCGGACCTGGACCCAGGCATCGGCGTTGGCCCGCAGCAGGATGCGGCTCTCGTCGCCGGGCGGGGCGGCCGGGGGCGGCGTCACGGCCAGCGGCGGGGCCGGCTCCAGCGACGGCGGCGGGCTGGGCACCGGCGTGGCGGGCGCCGGCGGTTCCACGGGGACGGCGGCGGCGGGCGGCGGCGGGTCGGCGGGCGGCGGCGGGTCGGCGGGCGGCCGGCCAGCGAGCGGCGCCAAGCGTTCGGGCAGGGCCTGGACGGCGGGCGGCGACGGGTCGTCGGAGAACCGATACCAGCCGGCATAGGCCGCCACCGCCAGCAGCGTGCCCAGCAGCACGGCCACGCCGGCGGGAACGCCGCGGTCCGGCACCGGGGCGGGAAAGTCCAGCTCCGCCTTCTGCGCCGCCGCGTCAGGCTCGGCGCGGAACCGCCGGGCAACCGCGGCGGCGTCCAGGCCGAGCAGCGCCGCGTAGGCACGGGCAAAGCCCACGGCATAAACGGGACCCGGCAGGTCCGCGAAGCGGCCATCCTCGACCGCTTCCAAGAACGATGGCCGGACGCACAGCTTCGCCGCCACATCCGGCAGCGCCAAGCCCAGCCGCATCCGCGCGGCGCGGAGTTCCATGCCGACGCGCCCCGCTTCCGTGACCGGGCCGGGCCGATCGGCGTCCCACGCGCCGTCCGCCTGCCCGTTCCCGGTTCGGCGGCGCCGAAACAGCACACCCGCTTTCGTTTGCGACATCATTCAATGTACGCGACTACTCGGATGTCGCAACTATCGCAAGTTGTAAGTTTGAGACTAACCGGCCCAGACGCTACACGAGATGCCCGTGCTCGCGCGCCCAGGACAGCAGCGGGGCGCGCAGGCTCGCCGCGCCGGCCGCGTTGCGCCGGGCCGCCGCCAGCACGGCCCGCAGCTCCGCAAGCTGCACGGACGCAAACGCCGCCTTGAGCCGCAGCAGGCCCGCCGCCGGCATCGACAGGGTGGTGATGCCCAGCGCCGCCAGCACCATGGCCTCCAGCGGACGCCCGGCGTGCTCGCCGCACAGGGACACCTCGACGCCCGCCGCCGCCGCCGCGGCGCACAACTGGTCCAGCGCGTCCAGCACCGGCGGCGACAGCAGGTCGTAGCGCCCGGCCAGCCCCGGCGTACCGCGGTCGGCGGCGAACAGGAACTGCATCAGGTCGTTGGACCCGACCGACACGAAGTCCGCCTCTGCCATCAACGCCGGCAACTGCCACAACAGGGCCGGCACCTCGACCATGCTGCCGACCAGCAGCCGCTCGGGCACCGGACGCACCCGCGCCGCTTCCGCCATCAACAGGTCGCGGGCGGCGCGGAACTCGGCCACGGTGGCGACCATGGGGAACATCACCGACAGCGTGCGGCCCTGCGCCGCCAGCAGCAGGGCGCGGAGCTGGCGACGCATCAGCGCCGGGCGGTCCAGCCCGACGCGCAGGCTGCGCCAGCCCATCGCCGGGTTCTCCTCCTCCTGCGGGGCCGCGCCCGGCAGCAGCTTGTCCCCGCCGAGGTCCAGCGTGCGGAACCGCACCGGGCGGTCCCCGGCGGCGTCCAGCACGCGGGAATACAGCGCCGCCTGCTCCGGCACGTCCGCGACCTCGCCGCCCGCCAGCATCGCGATCTCCGTCCGGAACAGCCCGATGCCGGACGCGCCCGTGGCATCGAGCTGCTCGACCTCCCGCGCCAGCCCCACGTTGAGCATCAGGCTCAGGGCCACGCCGTCCGCCGTGCGCGCCGGGCGGTGGCGCTGGGCGGCGAACTCGGCTTCAAGCTGCGAGCGGGCGTCCAGCGCGCGGGCGTAGGCGATCCGCAGCTCGCTGTCCGGGCGCAGGATCAGTTGCCCTTCCTCCGCGTCCAGCACCGCGCCGTCGCCGTCCTCCACCGCCGCCAGCAGGCCGCGCACGCCGCCCACCGCCGGCAGGCCGAGGGCGCGGGCCAGGATCGCGGCGTGCCCGGCCGAGCTGCCCTCCTCGATGGCGACGCCGCCGATGCCGCGGGCGTGCCATTCCAAAAGCTGCGCCGGGCCGAGACGGCGGGCGATCAGGATGGCGCCCTGCGGAATCGCCGGCTGCGCCTCGTCCCCGTCAAGGGCGGCCAGCAGCCGGCCGGCCAGGTCCTCCATGTCCGCCAGGCGCTCGCGCAGATAAGGGTCGGCAATGCGGCGCATCCGGTCGCGTATGTCGTTGGTGACGCGATACACCGCCGCCTCCGCCGTGAAGCCGCCCGCCACCGCTTCCCGCACCCGGCGCATCCAGCCGCCGTCGCCGGCCACCAGGCGCGTCGCCTCGAACACTTCCCGCGGGCCGTCGCCGTCCGGCAGCCGCGTTTCGATCAGGTCGTCCAGCGTTTGGCGCATGGACGCGACGGCGAGGTTCAGGCGCTCCGCTTCCTCCGCGGGGTCGTCGGCCAGCAGGCGGCGCAAGGGCGCGCCGGCGCCGTGCAGCACCACCGGGCCGACCGCGATGCCCGGCGCAAAGGGCGTCACCTTGAACCGCTGCAGCACCGTGGCGCCCACGCCCTGCTGCGCCCCGTCCCGCACCCCCGCCGCGGCCAGCACCTCCGCCAGCAGCATGGCGACGGTTTCCAGCAGCTCCACCTCGTCGTCCGCGTAGCGGCGCGGCGCCCGGTTCTGCACCGCGAGCACGCCGATGAGCTTGCCGCTGCGCCGCACCGGCACGGCCAGCAGGGAAGCGAACGGGTCCTCCCCGGTTTCCGGGCGGTAAACAAAGGCCGGATGGTTCTGCGCGTCCGGCAGGTTCTGCACCATGCCGGTCGCCGCCGTGATGCCGACGATCCCCTCCCCCACGCGCAGCCGGGTGCGGCCGACCGCCTCCGGGTTGAGGCCGTGGGTGGCGGTGAGTTCCAACAGGTCGCCGGGCCGCAGGGCGTAGATCGTGCAGACCTCCGCCACCATCTCGCTCGCCACCAGCGCCGCCAGGTC
The DNA here is from genome assembly GCA_964235485.1 of uncultured Acetobacteraceae bacterium. GTDB lineage: Bacteria > Pseudomonadota > Alphaproteobacteria > Acetobacterales > Acetobacteraceae > CAHJXG01. The sequence goes on from CAXSAZ010000014.1 coordinate 62,456, forward strand.
GCCGAGCGGCACGCCATTCCCATCCGCGGCCCCGATCATGGAAAAGCCGAGCGCCATCATGTCGCGCAGCCGGGCCAGCAGGCGGCGCGTTTGCGGCATCTACGGATGACTCGGATCATGCCTGCCGGCGGCTGGATCATGCCTGCCGGCGGCTGGGTCATGCCGGGCGGCGGCTGGGTCATGCCGGGCGGCCAGCGCCCCGCAGGCCTGATCGACCAGCTCCGCGATGATCTCCGCAATCGGCTGCTCCGCCGTCACCATGCCCACGGACTGCCCGGCCATCACCGAGCCGTGCTCCACGTCGCCGTCGATCACCGCGCGGCGCAGCGCGCCTGCCCAGAAATGCTCCACGGACAACTGCGCTTCTTCCCGCGTCAGCTCGCCCGCATCGACGCGCGCCATCGCCGCCGCCTGGTGCCGCAGAAAGGCTTCCGTGCCGGCGTTGAGGAGGCCGCGCACGGGGATCACCGGGAAGCGCGGGTCGAGCTGCACGCTCGGCAGCGCGTCGCGGGCGCGGGCGCGGATGAAGGCGTCCTTGAAGCGCGGATGGGCGATGCTTTCGCGCGCCGCTGCGAACCGGGTGCCGAGCTGCGCGCCGGCCGCGCCCATTTCCAGGAAGGCGAGGATCGCCTCGCCCCGGCCGATGCCGCCGGCGACGAACACCGGAACCTCCGCGATGTGGGGTAAGATTTCCTGGGCCAGCACCGCAAGCGACACCGGGCCAATGTGGCCGCCGGCCTCCGACCCTTCGATCACCAGCGCGTCGGCGCCGAGGCGCACCATGCGCCGCGCCAGCACAAGCGCCGGGGCGAAGCAGATCAAGCGGCTGCGTTGCTTCACCGCGCGCACGGCCGCCCCGCCCGGCACGCCCCCGGCCAGCACGACATGGCCAACCCCTGCCTCCTGGCACACCGCGATCAGGTCCAGCAGGCGCGGGTGCATGGTGAGGAGGTTGACGCCGAACGGCCGCGTGGTCAGCGCCTGGGTGCCGGCGATCTCGTTTGCCAGCGCGTCCGGCCCCATGGAGCCGCCGGCCAGCACGCCGAAGCCGCCCGCGTTGCTGATGGCGGCGACCAAGTTGCGCTCGCTGACCCAGCTCATCGCGCCGCCCATGATCGCGACCCGGCTGCCAAGGAAGCGCCGCCCGCGCTCCGACAGCCGGTCGAACTCGGCCTGCGCGAGCAGGGCGCCGGAGCTTGAGGTACCGAAGCCGGGTGCTGCGATGTCAGGCGGCATCGAGGCCGTAGGCGGTGTGCAGCGCGCGCACCGCAAGCTCGGTGTACTCCGCCGCGATCAGCACGCTGACCTTGATCTCGCTGGTGGAGATGACCTGGATGTTGATGCCCTTGCCCGCCAGCGTGCCGAACATGATCCGGGCGACGCCCGCGTGGCTGCGCATCCCCACGCCGACCACGCTGATCTTGGCCACGTCCGGGTCGGTCAGCACGGTGTCGGAGCCGATGGCCGCCTTGTGCTCCGCCAGCACGGACTGCGTGCGCGGCAGGTCGGTGCGGCTCACGGTGAAGGTCAGGTCCGTGGTCCCGTCCGCCGACACGTTCTGCACGATCATATCGACGTTGACCTGCGCCTCCGACAGCGGGCCGAAGATCGCGGCGGCGACGCCGGGGCGGTCGGGCACGTGGCGCAGCGTGATCTTGGCCTCGTCGCGGGAATAGGCGATGCCGGATACCATTGCTTGTTCCACGATCTCGTCCTCATCCACCACCAGGGTTCCAGGCACGTCTGCGAAGCTTGAAAGCACCTGGACCCGCACCCGCTCCTTCATCGCGAGTTCTACGCTACGAGTCTGGAGCACCTTTGCCCCCACGGATGCGAGCTCCAGCATTTCCTCGTAGGCAATTTTGTCCAATTTGCGGGCGCGGGCGGTGATTCGCGGGTCCGTCGTGTAAACGCCGTCCACGTCCGTGTAGATGTCGCAACGGTCGGCCCGCAGCGCCGCGGCCAACGCGACCGCCGAGGTGTCGGACCCGCCGCGCCCCAGGGTGCTCACGCGCCCTTCCGGCCCCAAGCCCTGGAACCCCGCCACCACCGGCACCTGGCCTTCCGCCATCGACGCCAGCAGCGCGGCCCCGTCCACGCCGGCGATCCGCGCCTTGCCGTGCGCGCCGTCGGTATGGATGCCGGCCTGCCAGCCGGTCCAGGACCGCGCCGGCACGCCGAGCGTTTGCAGCGCGATGGCCAAGAGGCCCGACGTGACCTGCTCCCCCGTGGCCACCACGGCGTCATACTCGCGGGCGTCGTGCAGCGGCGACAAGGACCCGCACCAGGCCACGAGCTGGTTGGTCACGCCGGACATGGCGGACACCACCACCGCGACCTCGTTTCCGGCCGCGGCCTCGGCCTGAACCCGGTTGGCGACGTTGCGTATGCGGTCCAGGTCGGCCACCGAGGTTCCGCCGAACTTCATCACGATCCGCGCCATGACTGCTTCTCGCCTTTTCGGTGCCGGCCCAACCGTTGCGGCGGTGCCCGTGATTGATCACATACTGATCCACGGGCCACCGGGGCAACAAGGGCGAAGCAGCATGGCAGACGCGCAACCCGGCAAACGGGCGGCCCCCTCGGTCGTGAGCAACGAAATCGCCCGATTCGATGCGCTGGCGACACAGTGGTGGGACCCGTCTGGCCCCATGCGGCCGCTGCACGCGATGAACCCGCTCCGAGTCGGCTGGATCGACCAGCGCATCCGGGCGCGGCTTGGCGGCGGCGGGGTGCGCCTGCTGGACCTCGGCTGCGGCGCCGGGCTGGCGGCGGAAGCTTTGGCGGGGCTGGGGCACCATGTGCTCGGCCTGGACGCCGCGGCGGACGCGGTGGCGGCGGCGATGGCGCACGCGGAGGGCCAAGGCCTGCCGCTCGCCTACCGCGCCGGCACGGCCGAGGACCTGGCGGCGGAGGAGGCGCAGTTCCCCGTCGTAACGGCGCTGGAGGTGATCGAGCATGTGACCGACCCCGCCGCCTTTCTCCGCCTGCTCGCCCGGCTGGTCGAACCCGGCGGTTTGCTGTTTGTGTCCACGCTGAACCGCACGCTGCGCTCGCTCGCGGTGGCCAAGCTGGGGGCGGAGTACCTGCTGCGCCTGTTGCCGGTCGGCACGCATGACTGGCAACGCTTCGTCACCCCGGCGGAACTGGGCGCCCACGGCAAGGCGGCCGGGTTCCGGGTGGCGGACATCAGCGGCATGGTGTTCGACCTGCGCGCCCGGCAATGGCGCGCGGACGCGGACCTTTCGGTGAACTACATCGCGATGCTGGAACGGCGTTGAGGCTTTATGCAGTCATCCGCCGATGGGTTGCACCCGTCCTACGGCCTGAGTTGCGTAGGATGGGTGCAACCCATCAGCAACCACGCAGGGGTCGATCAATTGCAGGGCGGAAAGGCATTGGCGCATGCCGCCCCGCTTATGCGCCCCACCATCTGATATCAGCCATCCGCCCGGGGCACCCAGGGGATGCGCGCGACCTCGATGCCCTCGTCGGCCAAGGCCTCCGCCTGCTCGGGCGTGCTTTCGCCGTAGATGCCGCGCTTGTCGCTTTCGCCGCGGTGGATGCGCCGGGCCTCGTCGGCAAAGCCGGGGCCGACGTAATCACAGTTGCGCTCCACCTCGGCGCGCAGCTTCTGCAACATCGCGCGCACGTGGTCGGGCACCGCGACCCCGGCCTTTTCCGGCGCGGCGGCAGGCGCGGGCACGGCGTCCGGGGCGCCGGACGCATCCACCACGGGGGCGCCCTTCTTGATCCGCGGCGCCATCAGCGCCCGGTTCACGGCCGTGTCGCCGCAGGCCGGGCAGGACACCAGGCCGCGTTCCGCCTGCGCATCGAACGCGGCGCTGTCCCGGAACCAGCCGTCGAAATGGTGGTCGGCGCTGCAGCGCAGTTGGTAATGGATCATCCCTGGCCCTCAGCGGGCGTCGCCCCGCCGTCCCAAGATGGCGAGGCGCGGGCGCATCGCAAGTTCATGCCGCGGACAGCAGGGGGTCGAGCTTGCCGGCGCGGTCCAGCGCCATCAGGTCGTCGCAGCCGCCGATGGACCGGCCGTTGATGAACACCTGGGGCACCGTTGTCCGGCCGGAGCGTGCGATGGCCTCCTCGCGCTGCGCAGTGCCGTGCGGGGCGTCGATCTCCTGGAACGGCACGCCCTTCTTCTTCAGAAGCGATACGGCGCGGGAACAATAGGGGCACCAGGGCTGGGTGTAGATCTCGACCTTGGACATCATTCTCTCCATGCGTGCCACAAGGTTTGGGGTGCGGCCGGGCGGCGTGCAAGCTATTCCAGGCGCGCATCCGCCACGCGCGCCGCCACCAGCACGTCCACCCGGGCCGCGCCCGCCGCCAGCAGCGCGCGGGCGCAGGCATCCGCCGTGGCGCCGGAGGTCATCACGTCGTCGATCAGCAGCACCCTCGCATCCGCGATCCGCTCCCGGCGCGACGGGCGCACGTCAAAGGCGCCCGCAACCTCCGCCCGGCGCTCCGTGCCGGTCTTGTGGCCAAGGGACGGCGTGGCGCGGGTCCGGCGCAGCCCGTCCAGCACCGCCGGCCGGCCCGACAGCCGCGACAAGGCCTGGGCCAGCAGCGCCGACTGGTTATAGCGGCGGGACAACAAGCGCCGGCGATGCAGCGGCACCGGCACCAGCCAGTCCGCGGCGGCCAGCAGCGCCGCGCCCGCCCGCGCCATGTGCGGCGCCAGCGCCCGGGCGGTCTCAATCCGGTCGCCGTGCTTGAACGGCAGCAGGACGCGCCGGGCCTGGTCGTCGTAGCGCAGCGCCGCCCGCGCCGCCGTCCACGCCGGGCGATGCTCGCGGCAGTCCGTGCACAGGCCGGACGCGCCGCCCTGCAGCGCCGAGCCGAACGGCCGCCCGCAGCAGGCACAGCACGGGTCGGTCACGAACCCCGTGCGCCGGAAGCAGGCGGCGCAGAACTGCCCCGGCGCCCCCACCGGCGCGTCGCAAGTCAGGCATTGCGGCGGCAGCAGCGCATCCAGCAGCAGCCCGGCGCCCCGGCGTCCCGACAACAGCAGCCGGTCAAACGCCAAAGCTCACCGTGCCGTCGCGCTCGATCCCTTGCGGCAGGTCGATTTCCCAATCCAAGTACGCCTGCATCGCCGCTTCCACCCCCGAATTGCGGTCGTAGGGGCGCAGGTGAACATCGACGCAGGCCTCGTCCGGCGGGTCGGCCCGGTCCGAAGCCAAGGCGTTGCCGGCGGCGGCCCACGCGGCTGTGCCGCCGTCCAAGGCCTGCACCGGCGCGGTGGTCAGGCCCTGCAACTCCGCCACCGCGAGCCGGGCCAGCACGCCATCGGGCGAGGTCGCGATGACCCGCTCCGCCCGGGCCAGCCGGTCGCGCAGCGCACCAAGCCGGGTGCGGATGCCCCAAACAGCGCCGGGGATGTGGCCCGCGCGGAACTCCACGCTGCGGGCGAGATCGACGACCAGCGCGCCGTCCAGGTCGCCCGGCGCGGCCAAGGGCACATCCGGCAAGGGCGGCGGCACGGCGGCCATGGGTTCGGCATCGTCCAGCCCGCCCTCGACCACGAACACGTCGCGGTGGCCCATCTGCCGGAGCCAGGCCCCGGCCATGCGGGCGCGCACGCCATCGTCGTCCAGCAGCGCGATGCGCGCGCCGCGGACGGCGATCCACCCATCGGTCGCCTGGACCAACTGGCCGCCCGGCGCGTTGCGGCTGTCCGGACGGCGGCGCTCCGCGAACTCGCCGGGGTCGCGCACGTCCAGCACATAGAGCGTGCGGTCCGGGTCCTCCAGGAACCGCTCCAGGTCCAGCGGCCCGATGGCGCCGACGCCGGACGCCTCGGCAAAGGCACGGGCGCGGGCCTGCGCGACGCCCGCGGTGGCCGGGACCCCGGGGGCGTAGCGCCGGGTTTGGCCGCGCTCGCACTGGAAGCCGGCGAGTTCCCATCCCATTGTGCCATTGCGCAGCGCCACCACCGGGTTCGGCACCCCGGCGCGGCGCAGGCTTTCGGCGCCCAGGATGCTGCGGGTGCGCCCGGCGCAGTTCACCACCACGGTGGTCGCCGGGTTTGGCGCGAGGTCGCCGATGCGGTAGGCCAGCTCGCCGCCGGGCACGTTGATGCCGGTCGGGATCGACATGGCGCGGAATTCTTCCAACGGCCGGCTGTCGAGCACCACGGTGTCGCGGCCCTCGTCGATCCAGCGTTTCAGCTCGGCGGCATCGACGCTCTCGGTGCCGTAATGGTGTTCGACCCACTCGCCGAACGCCTTGCTCGGCACGTTCACGCCGCTGAACAGCACGCCGGCGGCTTCCCAGGCCGGGGTGCCGCCGTCCAGGATGTGCAGGTCGGTGGCGCCCTGCCCCGCCAGGTACTCGGCCAGCCGCTCCGCCAGGCCCCGCCCGTCATCGACGCAGACGATCCGGGTGCCGAGGCGCGGCAGCAAGGCGGGCACGCGCAGCTCGGCGCGGGACAGCGGGCAGGGCACCGCCCAGAACAGGTGGCCCGTGCCGAACTCCCCTTCCTCCCGCGCGTCCAGGACCGCCAGCTCGCGGCCGTCCACGATCCAGCCGCGCAGGGTCGCGGGGTCGATCCGGTTCATCGGTTCGCGGTGGGCTTCATGAAGGCCTTGTTGTAGGGCTGCACCGTGCCTTGTTCGAGGTCGAAGCCCTGACGCTCATCCAGCTTTTCCAGCGCCATGCCATACACGTGCAGGTGCCGGGTCGGCTGGTCGCCGAAGGTGTGGATGCTGTGGATGTCCTCCGGCATCAGCGCGATGCCGCGGCCCGGCTCCACCATCACCTCGCGCGCCAGTTCCAGGCTGGCACGGCCCGGCGCCGAGCCGTCATCCGTGCGGCGATACACCCGGTTCAACTCCTGGCCATCGACCGCCGACACCACGGCCCAGGTCGTGTGGTCGTGCGGCTTGGTGGAATTGCCGGGGTTCAGCGCCAGGAGGTAGATGGCGAACCGGCCGTCCGGGTCCTCCTGCAGCAAATAGCGCCGGGACCCCTTCTCGCCCGCGGGCGGCGGCGGGAACTCGGCTTGCGGGAACAGCGCCTCGTGCTGCGCCAGGTCCAGCATTTCGGCCAGGATGGCATCGAGCGCCGGGCGGGTGACGCCTTTCTCGCGCTCGATGGCCTTGATGCGGTCCATGGCGGCGGCGACGGCGGCGGTGCGGGCGGCGGAGGCTGCGGGCGCGTTCATGGGTAGGCTCCCCTTGGCTGTCGTCCCTGCAGCTTACCGGCTGCGCGGCGGCCCGGTCAAAACGCTTGGCATCGGGACGGCGCAACCGCACATGATCGGGATGAGCGATCCCACCGTCTTCGACCGCCGGGCCGTGCGCCTGCACCGCGACCGCGCCGCCGCCACGGTGGGCCAGGTCGCCGACCTGCTGGGGGACTGCGCCGAGCGCCTGCTGGATCGGCTGGACGACACCACGCGCCGCTTCACCCGGGCGCTGGACGTGGGCGGGCGCGGCGTGGTGGCGCCGATGCTGCGCGCCCGGGGGATCGAGGTCGTGAGCTGCGACCTGTCGGCGCCCATGGCGGCGGTGAACGGGGGCTTGTGCGTGGCGGCGGACGAGGAATGGCTGCCCTTCGCGCCGGGTAGCTTCGACCTGGTGGTGGCGAGCCTGTCCTTGCATTGGGTCAACGACCTGCCCGGCGCGCTGATCCAGTTGCGCCAGGCGTTGCAGCCCGATGGCCTGCTGCTCGCCAGCCTGCCGGCGCTGGGCACGCTGGGCGAACTCCGCACGGCGCTGACGGGGGCGGAGGCCGAGCTTATGGGCGGCGCGTCCCCGCGCGTGTCGCCGTTCCCGGAGCTGCGCGACCTCGCGGCCCTGCTGCAGCGCGCCGGCTTCGCGCTGCCGGTGGCAGACGTGGAGGAGATTTCCCTGCGCTATGCCGACCCGCTCGCCTTGCTGCGCGACCTGCGCGCCGCGGGGGAAGGCAATGCGGTGGCGTTGCGGGACCGGCGCACCCCGACGCGTGCCCTGTTCCCCGCGGCGCTGTCCGCTTCGCCGCAACGCGACGGCCGCATGGCGGCGACCCTGCGCTTCGCCAGCATGACCGGATGGGCGCCCAGCCCGCAGCAACCGCAGCCGTTGAAGCCCGGCGCGGGCCGGATCAGCCTGTCGGATGCGTTGAAGTAGCCGGGATCATCCCGAAAGCCCGGCAAGGCGCAGCGCAACCCCGGCCAGCGCGCAGCCCGCCAGGGTCGGGATCACCCCGGCCCTCCACCGCAGCAGCGCCAGCGCCGCGGCCAGGGACAGCGCCGCCGCCCAGGGGTCGAGGCTGCCGAGCACCGGCCAGTCGAACGTTAGCCCGAACCCGCGCACCGGCACCTGCGCCCGGAACAGGCTGTGCAGCGCGAACCAGACGGCGAGGTTGAGGATCACCCCCACCACTGCCGCGGTGATGGCGGCCAGCGCCGCGTTCAACGCCCGGTTCCCGCGCAGCGCCTCGATGAACGGCGCGCCCAGGAAGATCCACAGGAAGCACGGCACGAACGTGACCCAGGTGGCCAGCGCCGCGCCCAGCGTGCCGGCGGCCCAGGGCGTCAGCGCCCCGGGATCGCGGTGGGCCGCCATGAAGCCCACGAACTCCAGCACCATGATGAGCGGGCCGGGCGTGGTTTCCGCCATGCCCAGCCCGTCCAGCATCTCGCCGGGGCGCAGCCAGCCATAGCCCTCGACCGCCTGCTGCGCGACGTAGGCCAGCACGGCGTAAGCGCCGCCGAAGGTGACAACGGCCATCTGGCTGAAGAACACGGCGATGCGGCCGAACGTGCTGTCGGCGCCGCAGACGAGCAGCACGCCGGCGACCGGCACGAGCCAAAGCGTCAGCCAGACCGCGCCGACGCGCAGCGCGCCCCTGGCGGTGGGACGGGCGTGGTCCGGCAGCGCGTCGCCATAGGCCGCGTCCAGCAACGCGGGCGGAGACTCGGCCGCATCGCCCGGGCTGCCGGGCCGGTCCCCGGCGGCGAAGCCTGGCCAGCCCAGGCGGGCGCCGATGAACCCGGCCAGCCCGGCCGCCGCCACCACGGCCGGAAACGGGACCGCGAACAGGAACAGCGCCACGAAGGCCAGGACTGCCATCGCCGCGGCGGCGCGGCTGCGCAGCGCCCTACGTCCCAGCCGCAGCACGGCCTGCAGCACGACCGCCAGCACGGCGGCTTTCAGCCCGTAGAACACCGCCGCCACCGCGCCCACGCCGCCATACGCGGCATAGACCAGGCTCAGCGCCAGGATCGACACGAAGCCCGGCAGCACGAACAGCGTGCCGGCCATGACACCGCCGGGCGTGCGGTGCATCAGCCAGCCGATGTAGGTCGCAAGCTGCTGCGCTTCCGGCCCCGGCAGCAAGGTGCAGTAGCCCAGGGCGTGCAGGAACCGCGCCTCGCCGATCCAGCGTTTTTCCTCGACGATGATCCGGTGCATGACCGCGATCTGCCCGGCCGGGCCGCCGAAGCTGAGCGCCGAAACGCGCAGCCACACCCGGAACGCTTCGCCGAAGCTGACGCCGTGCGGCGGCGCTGGCCGGGGACGCCCCGCGTTCAGCCTCCGGTCAGGCTCATGTGCCGCGCCACCGCGGGCGCCGGACGGCGGCGGTCGATGACGAAGTCGTGCCCCTTCGGCTTGCGGGTGATCGCGAGGCGGATGGCCGCGTCCAGCTCCGCATCCGTCGCCCCGTCGCGCAGCACCCGGCGCAGGTCGGCGTCGTCGTCCTGGCCCAGGCACATGTATAGCGTCCCCGTGCAGGTCAGCCGCACGCGGTTGCAGGACTCGCAGAAGTTGTGCGTCATCGGCGTGATGAAGCCGACCCGGGCGCCGGTTTCCGCCACGTCGTAGTACCGGGCGGGTCCGCCGGTCTGGTAGTCGGTGCCGTGCAACGTCCAACGCTGCCGCAACCGGGCGCGGACCAGGGACAGCGGCAAGTACTGATCCGTGCGGTCGCCACCGATATCGCCCATCGGCATGGTCTCGATCAGGCACAGGTCATGGCCCTGCGCGCCGCACCAGGCGAGCATGGCGTCGATCTCGTCCTCGTTCACGCCTTTCAGCGCGACGGCGTTGATCTTCACGTGCAGCCCCGCCGCCTTGGCGGCGGCGATGCCGTCCAGCACCTTCTCGATCTTGCCCCAACGGGTGATGGCGGCGAAGCGCGCCGGGTCCAGCGTGTCGAGGCTCACGTTCACCCGGCGGACGCCGGCGGCGTAAAGCGCATCGGCGTGCTTGGCAAGCTGGGTCCCATTGGTCGTGAGCGTCAGTTCGCGGAGGCCGCCCTCGCCCAAACGCTGCCCCAGCCGCCCGAACAGCAGCTGCACGTCCCGGCGCACCAGCGGCTCGCCCCCGGTGATGCGGATCTTGTCCGTGCCGAGCCGGATGAACGCGGCGCACAACCGTTCCAGCTCCTCCAGGGACAGCACGTCGGACTTGGGCAGGAAGGTCATGTCCTCCGCCATGCAGTATACGCAGCGGAGGTCGCACCGGTCGGTGACGGACACACGCAGGTAGGTGATGGCGCGGCCGAACGGGTCAATCATGCTTACCAAGTCGGGCCGGGCGGCCAAAGGTTCAACCACCATCCTCCTTCAATCCTCGTCCTCGTCCAGAACGTCGAGCGCGACCACGGCGGCGTTCACCAGCACCTTGCCCACATGCTCGAAGTTCACCGTGATGCGCTCGCCGACCGCCGACTGCACCTGGCCCACCCCCCAGTCCGGACGCCCGGGATGCAGCACGCGCTGGCCCGGCTCGATGAGGGAGCCGAGCGGGCGGTGCCCCCCGCTCACGCCAGCCCCCCGCGCGCCGCGACCGGCCACAGGCACTCCACCCGGCCGCCGCGCACGCCGACATACCAGTCGTAGCGGTCCACCGTCGGGTCGCAATGGCCCGGCACCAGGCGCAGCTTCTCGCCCAGCCGCGGCCCGCTCGTCTCCGCTCCCCATTGCAGCGTGCCGTGCTCGTCGGACGCGCCGACATAGCGCACGTCCTCTTCCCGTCGCCACACCAGCGGCAGGCCGCTGTCCACCGCCACCGCCTTGTGCCCGGCGTCCAGCACCGCGAGGCCCGGGCGCGCCGCGCTCATCACGCCCGACAGCACGAACAACGCCTGCTGGAACCCCTCGGACACGCCGTCCCGGTTGCGGCGGTAGTCCGCGTCCATGAAGCAGTAGCTGCCGGCCTGGACCTCGTTATATACGCCGCTCGCCGCTTCCAACTCGAACGTGCCGGTGCCGGCGCCGCCGACGACCGGGCAATGGAGGCCGCGTTGGCGCAACTGCTCCACGGTGCGGCGCGTGTCTTCCACCGCGCGGCCCACCGCCTCGCCCCGCCCTTCGGCGGTGCGGATGTGCTGCGCGGCGCCGTGATAGGCTTGCAAGCCGCCGAACAGGAGATGCGGCGACCCGGCGATCTGCTCTGCCAGCGCCACCGCGTCCGGGCCGGGCGCTGTGCCGGCGCGGGCCATGCCCACGTCGATCTCCACCAGCACCGCGATGCGGTGGCCCGCCGCTGCCGCTGCTGCCTCGATGCGGGACACGTTGGCCGGGTCGTCGGCGCAGACCGCCACCCGGGCGATGCGGGACAGCGCGAGGAGGCGCGCGAGCTTGGCGTCGCCCACGACCTCGTTGGTCACCAGGATGTCCGGCACGCCGCCCCAGGCCAGGGCTTCTGCCTCCGCGACCTTCTGCACGCACTGGCCCACGGCGCCGCGGGCGATCTGCAGGTGGGCGACCACGGGCGACTTGTGGGTCTTGGCATGGGCGCGGAGCCGGGCGCCGGTGGGGCGCAGCAGGGCGGCCATGCGGTCCAGGTTATGCTCAAAAGCGTCGAGGTCGATCAGCAGCGCCGGGGTGTCGATTTCGTGCTCGCTCATGCCGGGCTGGGCGGGGGGCGGTTGCAGCATGGGGAGAGCCTTCCGGTTACGCCAGATACGCTAAAGCCTGCTGGCGCTTGATCCAACCTGGGCTGGACGCAAGGCAGAGCTGGCCTGGAGTCGCCCGACCTGGTTGCGATAGCTCAGGTCGTCTCTGCCCTGACATACTCGTTCGCCCATTGCGCTGAAACGGCGCGTGCTTCCGGACATTCATCCAGAAGACGGCCGTGATGCCTGGCAAGCGTCTCGACATAGCCAACAAACGTTTGGATCGCCCGCATCGGCTCATTGATGTCTGGGGTGTAGCGTAGTGCTCCACCACGGTATGAAACCGGGTCATGGATCAAGTTCTGGGTGGAGTTGACCACAGCGAAATCAGAATGGTTTATCAGGCGATCCGGTTGGTCCCGAAGCATCTCGAACGGGACGCGATAGTGTCCTGATGTTCCTGCGCCGGTGCAGCGGGAGCCGGCCGCAAGGGCTCTTGCCCACCCACGTGCATACTTTGCAATCGCTTGCGGTTTCGACCGCTCCGGAAAATGGGCGAGGTGCAATGAATGCTCGTCATGCCATGGGCAGGCCCTTCCCCCATCAACGTAAGCTCCGTGATTGCCGTTCCCTATGCGAACATCTCTGTTAAGCAGACTGGCGCGCAAGATCACCTTCGGAACGTTGCTGACGGCACGCCTAAACCTTATGCGGTTCGTGACGAGGCGTTCAAACGCCTCGTCGGTGTTCGTGGCCACGTAGTTCGCCATGAAGACGCGCACACAAGGGATATCGGATTTGACTTGGTCCAAAATGGAAGGAAAATCTGCGCCGGTCTGCTTGATGTCGATGAACTCATCTGCATCCAGGAAAGAAACCCAATCAGCGCCGTGTTTAACAACAGCAGATCTAAACATAAACTCATTGGATTTTTCTTCGTTGTGAAATGGAACGCTTGTTTTAAGAAGCGTGATGTTGAACCCCTCGGCCTTAAGTTGAAGCAGAATGTCGGGTGTTCCGTCCAGGCTACCATTGTCGAGAAGAATGTGATGATCAACGTGCGCAGCCGTATGCCTAACAAACGTTTCAACAACATCTGCTTCGTTTAGCACCCGAGTAACAGCGACTGTACGCATCAAAGTAGCCCTTTCAAGAAACAACCAGCACTGGCAGCGTTGCCGCTTCGGAGCGTCAGGACGCCGCGGTGAGGCGCCCAACCTCGTCTTGCACGAGTCGCTTCCGGGTTTTCAGCATACCAATGGAAGTCGTTTTGAAAACCAACCAAGGCAGGTCCGGCCGTTGCGATGACCACGGCCCCGTTTCGGTCAAATACAAGCCCCTCGTCCAACGAAGGCGTCTAGCGCGCGGCGCAGCACCACATCGGCGCAGCGCAAGCACGCCTGTTCCAAGCGAACGACATCGCCGCCGGCACCGGTGCCCGGTGCACACCGAGGGCGGGCGCGTGAAAGGCCGGAGACAGTACGCGCAGCGCCATGTCAGCCATGGCAGTCCCCATCGGCGCTGCCCGCTCCTAATGCCCCGCGTTCTCCCCCGAGAAGTCCGGCGCCGACAGGCCCGACGCTTCCAACTGCTCCACCAGCGCCGCCTTGAGCCGTTCCAGCCCGGCCTCGTCCCGCGCCTCCGCCCGCGCCACCAGCACCGCCTGAGTGTTGGACGGACGCAACAGCCACCAGCCATCCGGCGTCAGCACCCGCACGCCGTCGATGTCGTTCAGGTCGGCGCGGGCGGCGCGCAGCCGGGCGGCCACCTCCTGCACCACGGCGAACTTGCGGGTGTCGTCGCAGTCGAAGCGCAGCTCCGGCGTGTTGACCACCTGCGGCAGCGCCTTGCGCACCGCTTCCAACGTGGTGTCCATGCGCGCCACGATGCCGAGCAGGCGCACCGCGACATACAGCGCGTCGTCGAATCCGTACCAGCGGTCGGCGTAGAAGATGTGGCCCGACATCTCCCCGGCAAAGGGCGCCCCGGTTTCCGCCATCTTCGCCTTGATCAGGCTGTGCCCGGTCTTGAACATCAGCGGCTGGCCGCCGGCGCGGGCGATCTCGTCATACAAGACCTGGCTCGCCTTCACGTCGGCGATGATGGTGGCGCCGGGGTGGGTGCGCAAAACGTCGCGGGACAGCACGACCATGAGTTGGTCGCCGACCAGCATCCCGCCGCCGCCGTCCACCACGCCCACCCGGTCCGCGTCGCCGTCGAAGCCGATGCCGAGGTCCGCTCCCTGCTCCCGCACCGCCGCGATCAACTGCTCCTGGTTGCGGGCGATGGTCGGGTCCGGGTGGTGCGCGGGGAAGCGGCCGTCGATCTCCGCGTTGAGCACGGTGTGCTCGCCCGGCAGCACCTCCAGCAGCCGGGTCAGCACCTCGCCCGCCGCGCCGTTCGCGTTGTCCCACACGACGCGGAGCTTGCGGTCGCCGCCGTCCCAATCCTGCACCAGCCGCTTCACGTAGTCGTCCACCACGTCCACGGCGCGGTCGTGGCCCTCCGCCTTTTCCACCACGTCGCCCGCCGCCGCCATCTGGCCGAGCTTCTGGATGTCCGCGCCGAAGAAGGCGCGCTTGCCCAGCATCATCTTGAAGCCGTTGTAGTCCGGCGGGTTGTGGCTGCCCGTCACCATCACCGCGCCGTCCGTGTTCAGCGTGGTCGCCGCGAAGTAAAGCAGGGGCGTCGGCCCGCGGCCCACCCGCAGCACCTCCATGCCGCTCGCCTTCAAGCCGTCCACGAGCGACGCGGCAAGTTCGGGCGAGGACAGCCGGCCGTCGTAGCCGACCGCCACCCGCGTGCCGCCGGCCCGCGCCACCACGCTCCCGAAGCAGCGGCCGATGGCGAAGGCATCCGCCGGGTGGAGCGTCCGGCCGACCACGCCGCGGATGTCGTACTCGCGCAGGCTGGTCGGGTCGAAACTATGCTGGAATGCCATCACGCCACATCCTGGTAATGCTTCATGAACTCGCGCACCTCTGCGGCCAGCTCGGGCCGCTTCAGCGCGAAAGCGATCTGCGCTTCAAGGAAGCCGATCTTGTCGCCGCAATCAAACCGCCGCCCCTCGTAGCGCAGCCCGTGGAACGGGGTGTTGCCGATCATCTTCGCCATGGCGTCGGTCAACTGCACCTCGTTGCCGGCACCACGCTCCATCTGCGACAGGTGGCCGATCACCTCTGGCAGCAGCACGTAGCGGCCGATCACCGAAAGGTTGCTCGGCGCGTCCTTGGGCTTTGGCTTTTCCACGAGGCCGAGCACCTCCACCATGCGCCCGTCGTCCTGCCCGACACGCAGGATGCCGTACTTGTTGGTCTGGTCCTGCGGCACCTCCGCCACGGCGACCACGTTGCCGCCGGTCTGCGCATAGGCGTCGGCCAACTGCTTGAGGCAGGCCACGTCGCTGAGCACCAGGTCGTCCGGCAGCAGGATGGCGAAGGGGTCGTCGCCGATGAACGCCCGGGCGCACCAGATGGCGTGGCCCAAGCCCAGCGGCTCCTGCTGGCGCACCGTGGTGATCGAGCCCGGCTGCACCTTCATCGCGTCCAGCATGGCGAGCATGTCGGTCTTGCCGCGCTCCCGCAGCGTCGCTTCCAGCTCGTAGGAAACGTCGAAGTGGTCGATCAGCGCGGTCTTGCCGCGTCCGGTGACCAGGCAGAACTGCTCGATCCCCGCCGCTTGCGCCTCCTCGATGGCATACTGGATCAGCGGCTTGTCCACGATCGGCAGCATTTCCTTGGCCATGGCCTTGGTGGCCGGCAGGAAACGGGTGCCGAGACCGGCAACCGGCAGTACGGCCTTGCGCAGCTTTTTCATGACGTGATTGCGTTCCGTTATGGTTGTGATTGCGCCGCGACTAGACGATTTTTCCCCCAATTGGAACGGTGGCACGGCCAATCCGGGGCGGCAAGGCGGGCATATTGTCGAAAATCAACAAATCGGCACCCCCGGAGTCAACGTCCCGGGTCAGCGCCCTTTGAGAAGTACGTCCCGCGCCTGGTTCACCCGCGCCGCCAGCCCGTGCGAGCCGCCGCCATCCGGATGCGCCACCCGCATCAGCCGCACCCAGGCCGCGCGCACCTCCGCGTCCGACACCGGGTCGGCCAGGCCCAGCACGTCGAGCGCCTCGGCCCGGTCCATCTTGCCCCGCCGGATCTGGCCCGGCGGCTGCCCGCGCGGCTTGCCCTGCGCTTCCTGCCACCAGCTCCAGGCGAGCGGCCCCAGGAACACCCCCGCCGCAACCGCCGACGCGCCCCGCCCGGTCAGCAGCAGCATGGCGGCCAGCGCCAGGCCGCCCAGCGCCACCACCCAGGCCAGCAGCGCCTTGAGCGAGGCGACGCTGGCGCGGGAAAAGGCGTTCGCCGCCCACAGCAGCAGCCCGAGCGCGCCAAGGCCCAGGCCAAGCAGGATCACCGCGTCACCCGGCGCCGTGCGCCGCCGCGTCCCCGGGCGCACGCTTGGCCGCGTCCGCGGATGCACGCTTGGCCGCGTCCATCGCCACCACTGCGCTCACGTTCACGATGCCGCGCGCCGTCACCGTGGGCACCAGGACGTTCACCGGGCGCGACATGCCGAGCAGCAGCGGCCCGACCGGCAGGGCGTCGGCGGCGGCCTTGAGCAGGGTGACGGCGATGTTCCCCGCGTCCAGCCCCGGCATCACCAGGAGGTTCGCGATGCCGGACAGCCGGCTGTCCGGCACCACCCGGTCGCGCAGGCTCTCGATCAGCGCCGCGTCCGCGTGCATCTCCCCGTCCACCTCGAGCTCCGGCGCCTGCTCGCGGATCAGCGCCAGCGCGTGCCGCATCTTGCGGGCGGAGTCGGAGTTGCTGGCGCCGAAGCTCGAATGCGACAGCAGCGCCGCCTTGGGCACCACGCCGAACGAGCGCACCGCGTCGGCGGCCAGCAGCGTCATCTCGGCGACCTGCGCCGCCGTGGGGTCGAGGTTCATGTGGGTGTCGCACATGAACAGCGCGCCGCTCTGCAGGATCAGGCAGGACAGCGCGAACACGCGGGACACCTCCGGCCGGCACGGCACGATGGGCAGCAGGTGTTGGATGTGCCGCCACCAGACGCCGGTGCCGCCGCAGATCGCCGCGTCCGCCTGCCCGGCCTGCAGCAGCATCGCCGCCGCGACCGTGGGCCGCCGGTCGAGCCGCCGGGACGCCGCGTCCGGCGGCATCCCGCGCCGCCCCACGGTGCGCTGGTAGGATTCGACCAAGGGATCGAACACCGCCCGGTCCTCCGCCGGGTCGAGCACGCGCACGGCGTCGTCCAGCGTCATGCGCAGCCCCATGTCGCGCACCCTCGCTGCGATCACCTTGCGTCGGCCGAGCAGGATCGGCTGCGCGATGCCCTCGTCCAGCAGTGTTTGCACGGCGCGCAGCACCCGCTCGTCCTCGCCTTCCGCATAGACGATGCGCTGTGGCGCTTGGCGCGCGGCCTCGAACACCGGGCGCATGAACTGGCCGGAGCGGAACACGAACTTTTCCAGATCGCGGCGGTAGGCGGCGAAGTCGGCGATGGGGCGGCGCGCCACGCCGCTGTCCATGGCGGCGGCGGCGACGGCGGGGGCGATCTGCAGGATCAGGCGCGGGTCGAACGGCTTGGGGATGATGTACTCCGGCCCGAACACCGGGGCGGCGCCGCCATAGGCGGCTGCCACCACCTCGCTCGCTTCCACCCGGGCGAGCGCGGCGATGGCCTCCACGCAGGCGACCTTCATCGCCTCGTTGATCGTGCTCGCCCCCACGTCCAGCGCGCCGCGGAAGATGAACGGGAAGCACAGGACGTTGTTGACCTGGTTCGGGAAGTCGCTGCGTCCGGTGGCGATGATGGCGTCCGGCCGGGCCTCCACGACCTGCTCGGGCATGATCTCCGGGTCGGGGTTGGCGAGCGCCAGGATCAGCGGCTTGTCGGCCAGGAGGGACAGCCATTCGGGTTTCAGCACGCGGGGGGCGGACAGGCCGAGGAACACGTCGGCGCCGGGCAGCGCGTCCGGCAGGCGGCGCGCGTCGGTGGGCCAGGCGTAGCGCGCCATGTTGGGCGGCATGTCGCGGTCCCGCCCCGCATACACCACGCCCTTCACGTCCGTCAGCGTCACGTTGCCGGGCGGCAGGCCCATGGCCACCAGCAGGTCCACGCAGGCCAGCGCCGCCGCCCCGGCGCCGGAAGTCACGAGCCTGACCTCCTCCAGCCGCTTGCCCTGCAGCAGCAGGCCGTTGCGCACGGCGGCGGCGACGATGATGGCCGTGCCGTGCTGGTCGTCGTGGAACACCGGGATGCCCATGCGGGCGCGCAGCCGGCGCTCGATCTCGAAGCACTCGGGCGCCTTGATGTCTTCCAGGTTGACGGCGCCGAAGGTCGGCTCAAGGGCAGCGACCACGTTCACGAACAGGTCGGGATCGGCGGCGTCCACCTCGATGTCGAACACGTCGATGCCGGCGAACTTCTTGAACAGGACGGCCTTGCCCTCCATCACCGGCTTGCCCGCGAGCGCGCCGATGTTGCCGAGGCCCAGCACCGCCGTACCGTTGGAGATCACCGCGACCAGGTTGCCGCGCGCCGTGAGGTCCCGGGCCGCGTCGGGATCGGCGGCGATGGCCTCGCACGCCGCGGCGACGCCGGGCGAGTAGGCGAGCGCCAGGTCGCGCTGCGTCGCCATGCGCTTGGTGGCTTCGATGGCCAGCTTGCCGGGGCGCGGCAGGCGGTGATAGTCCAGCGCCGCCTTTCGGAAATCCTCGTCCATCGCTACCTGTTCCTCAGCCGTTTGCTCTTAGGGTGAGCCGGACGCGGCGGGAAGGCAATGCAGGGATGGGCCAGCCTAGAATGCGGTCGAGAAGACTCGAACTTCCACAGGGTTTCCCCCACAAGCACCTCAAGCTTGCGCGTCTACCATTTCGCCACGACCGCACCGGGCGGGAAACGGCACGCCGTCCCCGGTGCCGGGCGTATAGCGGATGACGCCGCTCGATTCAACTGTGCCCGGCCCGGCGGGCACGGTGGACTGGCGCGTGGAGGAAGGGTTGCTGCCCTACCCGCAAGCGCTGGCGGCGATGCGGCACCGTGCGGACGCGATCCGCGCCGGCGAAGCGGGCGAGCAGGTGTGGCTGGTGGAGCACCCGCCGCTCTACACCGCCGGCACCTCGGCCAAGCCCGGCGACCTGTCCGACCCCGGGCGCTTCCCGACCTTTGAGGCCGGGCGCGGCGGGCAGTGGACCTACCACGGCCCCGGCCAGCGCACCGCCTACGTCATGCTGGACCTGACCCGGCCGCACGGCCACGTCCGCCCGCGCGACGTGCGCGCCTTCGTGCACGGGCTGGAAGAGTGGTTGATCCGCGCGCTGGACCGGTGGGGCGTCCGGGGAGAGCGGCGAGAGGGCCGGGTCGGCATCTGGGTCGCGGACCCGGCTGCCGGGACGGAGGCCAAGATCGCCGCGGTGGGCGTCCGCGTGACCCGGTGGGTGAGCTGGCACGGGGTGGCGCTGAACGTGGACCCGGACCTCGGCCATTTCGCCGGCATCGTGCCCTGCGGCATCGCGGAACACGGCGTGACCAGCCTGCACGCGCTCGGCCGGCCGGTGACGATGGCGGATGCGGACGGGGCGTTGCGGGCGGCGTGGGGGGAGGTGTTTGGGTAGGGTCGCTTTGGGAACAAACGGGCGGCGTCCCGCATTCGTGCGAGACTGCGCCACAGGATGGAGGAAAGATCATGCCGGACGGGCTTTACGAACGCGATGCCCTGGCCTGGGCTGAGCGGCAAGCCGACCTGCTGCGACGGCTGGCAGCGGGCGAGCGCCTGAACGAGCCGGTGGACTGGCCCCACGTGATCGAGGAAGTGCAGGACGTAGGCCTGTCGGAACTGCGCGCCTGCGAGAGCCTGTTGCAACAGGCGATCACGCATCTGCTCAAGCTGCGGGCTTGGCCGGGCAGCCGCGCTTCGATCCATTGGCGCGACGAGATCGAAGCGTTCTTGGATGATGCCGAGCGCCGGTTCACCGCGTCCATGCGGCAGCGCATCGCGCTGGACGATCTCTACGCCAGAGCATTACGCCGGGCGCGTGTGGCAAAGGATGACACCGGCACGCCTAATGCGCTGCCGGACACGTGCCCGTTCGTGTTGGACGACCTGCTTGCACCTGCGGCTGATATCGAAATCCTGTTGCAAAAGATCGGCGGCTCCTAGGCCGCCGTGCTGGCCCGGTCAGCGCCATGCCTGCGGACTGTCGGGGCAGCAACGCCCCCATGCAGCACGAGGATGCCAAGCAGGACGGCAACGGCCGGGATCAGGAACGAGGTCACGAGAATAGGTCGAGAGCAAGGGAAAAGCCATGTCAAACGGGCTTTATGAACGCGATGCCCTGGCCTGGGCTGAGCGGCAAGCCGACCTGCTGTGCCGACTGGCAGCGGGCGAATGCGTAAACGAGGAGATTGACTGGCTTAACGTGATCGAAGAGGTGCAAGACGTGGGGCAGTCAGAACTGCGGTCCTGTCAAATCTCGTTGCGGCATGCCATAACGCACTTGCTCAAGTTACATGCCTGGCCCGGAAGCCAGGCTGCCTCGCATTGGCGGGAGAAAGCAGGGGAGGCCATTGACGACGCAAGAATGTGCTTCGCACCATCCATGCGGCAACACATCGACATCCATGAGCGTTACAGACGAGCTTTGAGGCTGCTTCGATCCGTAGAGGACGACAGTGGCGAGCCGCATCCGGTGCCCGACGCCTCTCCATTCGCACTGGACGACCTGCTTGCATCCGAGACCAGTATCCGAACCTTGGTGCACAAGCTCGGCACGGCTTAAGCCGCCGTCCCAACCCGGCGCAGCAGCCGCCGCGGCAAGCGCCCGTCCAGGAATGCCAGGCCCGCCCCGATCAGCGCCATGCCTGCGAACTGCCGCGGCAGCAGCGCCTCACCCAGCGCCAACGCGCCGAGCAGGATGGCGACGGCCGGGATCAGGAACGTGACCAGCAGCAGGTTGGTCGCACCAGCCAAAGCGAGGATGCGGAAATACAGCACGTAGGCGAGTGCCGTGGACAGCAGCCCGACCCCGAGCACCGCAAGCCAGGTCTCGACATGCGGGGGCGCCAGGTTCCAAGGATGGTCCGCCAGCAGCATGACCGGCAGCAGCACCAGCGTGGAAGCGCTGACCTGGCCGGCTGCGGTGGCGAGCGGCGGGACGCCCATGCGCCGGAACCGGCGCCCGAAGATGCCGGCAAAGGCGTAGGACAACGCCGCGGCCAAGCAGGCAAGCTGCGCCATAGGGTCCGCGCCCGAGCCGCCCAGCGCGTCCACGCCGACCATCACCGCGACTCCGGCAAAGCCGATGAGAACGCCGACCGCCTTCAGCCAGGTCAGCCTTTCGTCAGCCGTGCAGACATGTGCGGCCAGCACGGTGAACAGCGGTGTCGCGGCGTTGAGGATCGAGGCCAGCCCGCTCGCGATGCGGTGCTGGCCCCAGACGATCAGCGCGAAGGGCAGCACGTTGTTGAGCAGGCCCATGCCGAAGAACGCCGCCCATGCCGCAGCCTGCCCCGGCATCCGCTGCCCCAAGAAGCGCATCGCCGAGAGCAACGCCACCGCCGCCACGGCGACCCGGAGCCAGACCAACGTGAGGGATGGCAGTTCACGCACCGCGACCCCGTTGAAGAAAAAAGAGCCGCCCCAGAGCACCGCGAGGGCCAGCAGCATCGCCCACCCTGCCCTGCCCAACGCGGATCCCGATACGCCACGCCTCGCCATGTCCACGCCTCCGCCCTTGTTCAGGCGCAAGGTGCCGGAGGCGGAGCGTCGCCGCAGTCCGTTTCTTGCGGCCGTTACCGGCTGAGCCGGATAAACCGCTCGGCCAGTACGACATCCTCTGCGATCCGCCCCCGCCGGGCCGCCGCCTCGGCGTCCTCGCCCCAGGACTCCACCTGAAACAGCTCATCCAAACTCGCCAGCTCATGCGCGGTCGCTGCGTCCAGCGCGCCCTCCGCGAGCGCCAGGCCCAGCACCGCGCTGCCCAGCAGCGGCACCGCGATGCCCAGCGCCGCCAGCGTCGGCACGGATTGCCCGGCCATCGCCCGGCGCATCGCATCGAGCGCCGCCGGGTCCTGCGCCCGGTGGACGATGCCCGTGGTCGCTTCCAGCCGTGCCCCGAACCGTTGCGCCGCCCAATCCAGCCAGGGCTGCCAGGCATGGGCCTGGCGCACCACCAGCGCCATCGGGGTGTCCGCGCGGTAGCACAGCAGGTCGCTTTCGGCATACTGAGCCAACGCGGCGGCAACGGGCGCCGGGTCGGGGGCGATGCGGTCCTGCGCGGTGCCGGCCAGGCGGGTCAGCGGCACGTCGTCCATGGTCATCGCGCCGCCCTTCGCGCCGCCCGCCACTTGCCACTCGGCGGCGACGGCCTCAGCCAAAGCGGGGGCGGCCACCGTGAGCGGCTTGCCGCCCGGAATGCGCATCGGCTTGCCGTCCAGCAGCACGGCGAACCCGCCCTCGGTCGGCGCGGCAGCGGCAGTGTCCCAGAAACGAAGCACGCGGGTGTTCCTTATCGCAAGAGGCTGCGCAGCAGATCGGCCGGTTTCAGGCTGCGCGGCGCATCAGTGGCGGCGGCGCTTGCGGCCGGCGCCGGGCCGGCCTGGCCGCCGCGCGCCACGGCCAACTGCGCCGGGCAGGCATCCGGACCCGGCGTGGCGCCGATCACCAGCCCGCCTTGCGCGGGTCCGCCCGCCGCCACTTGCGGCCGGGGCGCGCGCCAGGGGCCGGCCAGGCGCACGGGCGCTGCCACCCAGGTGCTGCCCAGGCGTACCAGCGTATGGAGGCGCAGGTCGAGCGTCTCGTCCGCGAGGTTGATCCCACCCTCGCCATCCAGGCGCAGGCGCGTGGTGTCCAGCAGCAGCGCCCGGCTTGCCGCCTGTCCCCCCGCCGCATCGAAACGCAGGGCCAAGCAGCGCACCGCGCTTTGCCCGCCCAGCTCCATCGGCAGGCCGCGCAAGGCAGGTCCGAGCAGGCCGGCCATCCAAGCGTTGTCCAACTCGCCATCCACCATCGCCAAGCCCAGATGCCCGTCGAGCGACGCCGCGATAGCCCGGACGCTGTTGCCGGCGCCCTTGAGCCGCACGTCGGCATCGACCTGGCCCGCCATGCTTTCCGGCGCCCCGAACCCCGCCAGGATCGGCCCCAAGGCGAGGCCCGGCGCCTTCAGCCCGAACTCCACGGCGGGGACCGGGGCCGCCGCGTTCGCCAGCAGGGTGGCCTGCACCGCCCCGCCCGGCGCCTGCGCCTGCACGGGGTCCAGCCGCAGCGCGCCCTCCTGCAGCAGCAGCCGGCCCGTCACCGCGCGGTAGGACGCGCCGTGCCACAGGACCTCGTTCAGCCTCACCGTCAGGTCGGCGTCGGCGCGCCACAGGAGAAAGAACGGCAGCGGACGGTCCGACAGCAGCGGGGCCGGCGGCGCGGCGCCGGAGGGAGCCGGCTGCACCGGCGCCGGTGCGGGCGCCGAAGCGTCCGCCGGGGCGGCCACGGGCCAGGCGAGCAGCGCGCCGAGGTCAAGCTTCTGCGACGCCAGCGTTCCCCGCACGGAGGGCCGCGGCGTGCGGCCCAGCACGACATCGCCCGACACGTCCCCCTGCGCCGTGGCCAGGCGCATTCCCCGCAGCGCGACCGCGACCGCGACCGCCCCCGTCGCCGCGGCCCGGGTGTCGAACTCCACATCCCGCAGCGGCGGCACCGCCAGCCCGGCCAGCGCGCCCAGCGCCGCCAAGTCCGGCACCCGCGCGGACAGCGCGAGGTCGAAGGGCCCGCCCGTCCCCGCGAAACTGCCTCGGGCCTCCACCGTCGCGCCCGCCGCGGCCAGCGCCGCTTGCCCCGGCACCGGCCCGCCGGCCAGCAGCGCCGAAAGGCTATCGGCCTGGGCGGTGACGGAAACCGGCGTCGAACCCGCCAGCGCCTCGGCAGAAACGGCCACGGGCTGCGCCGCCGCGGGCGCCGTG
Organism: uncultured Acetobacteraceae bacterium; assembly: GCA_964235485.1. Taxonomy (GTDB): domain Bacteria; phylum Pseudomonadota; class Alphaproteobacteria; order Acetobacterales; family Acetobacteraceae; genus CAHJXG01. The sequence continues at coordinate 86,276 of CAXSAZ010000014.1, forward strand.
AGCGTCGCGCGGGTCAGCTTGACGCCCGGCAGCCAAACCGAAAGATCGGTGGCGCCGGCCTGCGCCCGCAGGTCGGCCAGGCCGTCCGGCAGCAGCCGGGCCGAAGCCTGAACGTCGCGCAATGGCGGCAGAGCGCGGCCCAGCGCCGGTTCCAGCGCGAGGAGGTCGGCCACGCTGGCCTGCAGCGCCAACCCGCCCCCCGGACCCAACGTGCCGTTCGCGCCCGCCTGGACGCCGCGCCCCGCCAAAACAACCCGCATCGGCCAAGACGCGGCGCCGATGGCCGCCAGCGGCCCCGTCGTGCCCGTCAAGCCGAGGTCGAGACCTCCGAGCGACAACGTTCCCGACAACGCCACAGGTTCGCCCGGCCCCGGCGCGGCGGCCGCGACCGACGGCGCCAGCAGCGTGACCACGCCCATGCCGGTGCGCCAGCCGATCCGGCCGTCGAGGACGCGCACGGCATTCACGGCGACCTCCATCCGCGCCGCCGGTCGGGCCGCGGCACCGGGCGCCGCAGAGGGCGCGACAGGCGGCGTGAACTGCCAGTTGGGCCGCCCGCCCGCATCGCGCTCTAGCAGAATATCCGGCTCGACCAGGGTGACGCCGCGCACCTCCACCCGGCGGGACAGCAAGGGAAGCAGGGCGATCCGCACGTCAATCTGCGCCGCACGCGCCATGGCCGGGCGCGACAAGCCCGGCGGGTTGGACAGGGACACGCCGCGCAGCGCCACCGTGGGCACCAGCGACCAGGTCAGGCCCACCGGCCCGGCGACCGTCAACTCCCGCCCGGTGGAGCGCCGCACCGCGTCGGCCAGCCGGAGCTTCAGCGCGTCGGCGTCGAACGACGCCACCGCTCCAGCGACGACCGCCACAGGCACCAGCACGACAACGGCGGCGGCGATCAGGCCGATGCGGCGTTTGCGGGTCATTGGGAACGGGACGGTGCCCGGGACCGCCCGGCGTGGAAGCCCAAAGTGGCAAACGTTTCGCGCATATGCGGCGGCAACTCGGCCTCCACTACCAGCCGCCCGCCCGCCGGGTGCGGCAGGTCCAGCGCGCGGGCATGGAGGTGCAGCTTATCCGACAAGCCCTCCACCAATGCAGAGCCGGCGCCGTTGTGGTCGGGTTCGTGGTACTTCAGGTCGCCCACGATGGGCGCGCCGATGCCCACGCTGTGCACCCGGAGCTGGTGCGTCCTCCCAGTGATCGGCGACATCTCCAGCCAGGCGAGCTTCTGCCCGGCATGGTCCAGCGTCCGGTAATCCGTCACCGCCCGCAGCCCTTCCTTGTCGTCCCGCGCCGCCGGCACGCTGCGTTCCCCGCGCGGCCCGGTGTAGCGCAGCAGCGGCATGTCGATCCGCCCTTCCACCGGCACCGGGCGGCCTGCGACCACGGCCCAATAGGTTTTCTGCACGTCCCGCCCGCGGAACGCCGCCGCCAGCCGCGCCGCCGTGCCCGGCGTGCGCGCCAGCACCAAGACGCCCGACGTGTCGCGGTCCAGCCGGTGCACCAGCCGCGGCCGGTGCTCGCTGTCGCCGCGCAGCCCGTCCAACATGCCGTCCAGGTGCCGGGCGATGCCGGGTCCGCCCTGCACCGCCAGGCCGTGCGGCTTGTTCAGCACGATCACGGCGTCATCCCGATACAGCACCATGCGCTCCAGCTCGCGGGCGATCTCGGGGTTGAAGACGTGCACGACGGGCGGCGGCTCGGCGGCGGGCGGCAGCGGCGGCACGCGGACGGCCTGGCCCGGCGCCAAGCGGGTGCCGGCGTCCGCCCGGCGGCCGTCGATGCGGACCTGCCCGGTGCGGCACAGCTTTTGAATCGCGCCCTGGGTGACGCCGGGGAAGTGCCGGCGGAACCAGCGGTCGAGGCGCAGGTCGGCCTCGTCCTCCGTCACCGCGCGGGTTTGCACGGTCATGCTCATGGGTCCTGCCTCAGCTTGGCCCAGTGGTCCAGCCGCCGCGCGACCTCACGCTCGAAGCCGCGGTCCGCCGGGCGATAGAACGCCGGGCGGTCCATCCCGTCCGGGAAGTAGTTCTGGCCGGAGAACGCATCCTCCGTGTCGTGGTCGTAGGCGTAGCCCTGGCCGTAGCCGAGGTCCCGCATCAGCCGGGTCGGCGCGTTCAGGACATGGACGGGCGGCGGCAGGCTGCCGGTCGCCTTGGCCGCCGCCAGCGCCGCCTTGTAGGCGACATACAGCGTGTTCGACTTGGGCGCGGTGCCGAGATAGACGATGGCTTGGGCGATGGCCAGTTCGCCCTCCGGGCTGCCGAGGCGCTCGTAGGCGTCCCAGGCTGCCAGCGCCTGGGGCAACGCGCCCGGGTCGGCCATGCCGACATCCTCCGACGCGAAGCGGACCAGGCGGCGCGCGACATAACGGGCGTCCTCGCCGCCGGCCACCATGCGGGCGAACCAATATAGCGCCGCGTCCGGGTCGGAGCCGCGCAAGGACTTGTGCAAGGCAGAAATCAAGTTGAAATGCTCGTCCCGGTCGCGGTCATACAGCGCCGCGCGACGGCCGATCACGGCGGCGAGGCCCGAAGTGTCCAAGGTGGGCTGCTCCGGCAAGCTGAGAAGCTGCTCCGCCATGTTGAGCAAGTAGCGCCCATCCCCGTCCGCCATCGCGCGCAGCGCGCCACGCGCCTCCGGTGCAATGGGCAAGGGCCGCCCGGCTTCCTGCTCGGCGCGGGCCAACAGTTGGTCGAGCGCGTCGTCATCCAAGCGGCGCAGCACCAACACCTGGCAACGGGACAGCAGCGCGCCGTTCAGGGCAAAGGACGGGTTCTCGGTCGTCGCGCCCACCAGCACCACCGTGCCGTCCTCGACGACGGGCAGGAAGCTGTCCTGCTGCGCCCGGTTGAACCGATGCACCTCATCCACGAACAGCAGGGTGCGGGCGCCAAGCTGCCGGCGCCGGGCCGCGTCCTCGAACACGCGCTTGAGGTCCGCGACGCCGGAGAACACCGCCGACACCGCCGTGAAGTGCAGCCCGGCGGCGTCGGCGAGCAGGCGGGCAATCGTCGTCTTGCCGACGCCGGGCGGTCCCCACAGGATCAGGGAGGCCAAGGCGCCACGCCCCAACATGCGGGTCAGGGCGCCGTCCTCGCCTACCAGATGCGGCTGCCCGGCTACGTCGGCCAGCGCCGCCGGGCGCAGTCGCTCCGCGAGCGGCTTAGACGTCATCGACACCGAGGCGGACGGCAAGCCGAACAGGTCGGGGGATGAGGGGGCAGGCCGCGTCATGAGGAGCGAAGTGGTGCGGCCCGCCCCAGGATGCGAGGAGGGAACGCCGTGTTCAGGCGGCCTGCTGCTCCTCGTCTTCCATCACTTCCGGGCGCGGGCCGCTGTCCTGGCCCTTGGCGGCGGGGTCGCGGTCAACCAACTCGATCACCGCCATGTCCGCCGCGTCGCCGTAGCGCACCCCGGCCTTGAGCACGCGGGTGTAGCCGCCGGGACGGGCGCGGTAGCGGTCGGCCAGCGCCGTGAACAGCTTGGCGACCATCACCTCGTCGCGAAGCTGGGCATGGGCCTGGCGCCGGGCGTGCAGGCCGCCGCGCTTGCCGAGGGTGATCAGCTTCTCCGCCACCGGGCGCAGCTCCTTGGCCTTGGGCAGGGTGGTGGTGATCTGCTCGTGCTTGATCAGCGCCACGGCCATGTTGCGGAACATGGCCTGACGGTGGCTCGAAGTGACGCCCAGTTTGCGGCCGGAAACACCGTGGCGCATGGTGGTAAAGCTCCTACTCTCTCAAGATTCAGAACGGCTCGTCGAGCCGCTTGGCCAGGTCCTCGATGTTCTCCGGCGGCCAGCCGGACACGCTCATGCCGAGCGACAGGCCCATGTTGGTCAGCACTTCCTTGATTTCGTTCAAGGACTTGCGGCCGAAGTTCGGCGTGCGCAGCATTTCCTGCTCGGTCTTCTGCACGAGGTCGCCGATGTAAACGATGTTGTCGTTCTTCAAGCAGTTCGCGCTGCGCACGGACAGCTCCAGTTCGTCCACCTTGCGCAGCAGGTTGCGGTTGAACGGCAGGTCGTCGTGGATGTCGTCGGCGCGGGCAAGCTGCGGCTCGTCGAAGTTGATGAACAACTGCAGTTGGTCCTGCAGGATGCGCGCGGCCAGCGCCACCGCGTCCTCCGGCGTCACCGCGCCGTTGGTCTCCACCTGCAGCAGCAGCTTGTCGTAATCCGTCACCTGCCCTACGCGGGTCGGCTCGACCTTGTAGGACACCCGCTTCACCGGCGAGTAGATCGCGTCGATGGGGATCAGGCCGATGGGCGCGTCCTCTGGACGGTTGCTGGCCGCGGGAACGTAGCCCTTGCCGAGGTTGACCGTGAACTCCATGCCGAGCTTCACGCCGTCGTCCAGCGTGCAGATCACCAGGTCCGGGTTCATCACGTCGATGTCGGAGCCGGTCTGGATTTGCGCCGCCGTGATCTCGCCGGGTCCGGTGGCGGTCAGCACCATGCGCTTCGGGCCTTCGCCGTGCATCCGAAGCGCCAACTGCTTGATGTTGAGCACGATGTCGGTCACGTCTTCCCGCACGCCCGGGATGCTGCTGAACTCATGCAGCACGCCGTCGATCTGCACCGCCGTCACCGCCGCACCCTGCAGCGACGACAGCAGCACGCGGCGCACGGCGTTGCCGAGCGTCATGCCGAAGCCGCGCTCCAGCGGCTCCGCCACCACGGTCGCGATGCGGTGCGGGTCGGACCCCGGCTCGACATCGAGCTTGTCGGGCTTGATCAGGGATTGCCAATTACGTTGGATGACCATGGATCATCTCCAAACAGAACAAGCGACGCCACCGATTGGTGGCGCCGCGCCAAAGGCAGAGCAGTACGGTCAGACCCGGCGGCGCTTGCGCGGGCGGCAACCGTTGTGCGGAATGGGCGTCATGTCGCGGATCGCCGTGATCGCGAAGCCTACCGCCTGCAGCGCACGCAACGCGCTTTCCCGACCGGAACCGGGGCCGCTCACCTCGATTTCCAGCGTCTCCATCCCGTGCTCGCGCGCCTTCTTACCCGCGTCCTCCGCCGCCACCTGCGCCGCGTAGGGCGTGGACTTGCGGCTGCCCTTGAAGCCCTGCATCCCGCTGGACGACCAGGCGATGGTGTTGCCCTGGGCGTCGGTGATCGTCACCATGGTGTTGTTGAAGGTCGCGGCCACGTGCGCCACGCCGGAAATGATGTTCTTGCGTTCCTTCTTACGGGGACGCGAAGAGGCGGGCTTCGCCATTCAGATGTTCCTATCAGTTCTTGCGCCGCCAAAGCGGCAGACGAGCCAGCCGCGGCGCGGCTACTTGGTAACCTTCTTCTTGCCCGCGATGGCCACGGCCTTGCCCTTGCGGGTCCGGGCGTTGGTGTGGGTGCGCTGCCCGTGCACAGGCAGCCCGCGGCGGTGCCGCAGGCCGCGGTAGCATCCCAGGTCCATCAGCCGCTTGATGTTCATCGCCACCTCGCGCCGCAGGTCGCCCTCGACGCGGTAGTCGCGGTCGATCAGCTCGCGGATGCGCAGCACCTCGTCATCGGACAACTGGTTGACCCGGCGGTCATCGGGGATCTCCAGCTTCTTGCAGATATCGACGGCGTTGGACGGGCCGATGCCGTAGATGTAGCGCAGGCTGATCAGCACGCGCTTGTTGGTCGGGATGTTCACACCGGCAATACGGGCCAAGCCAATAACTCCTCACCATCTCAAAGCCGTCCGGTGCAGCGGCCGGGGCTGAGATCCTTGACAGGCCCTGCTCGCTTTCGCGCTGGAAGCCCTGAAAATAGAAATCACCCGGCGCAAGCGCCACAAGGCAAGACCGGGTGATATACGCAGGTACCAACGCAAGTCAATGCGCTTACATCAACTTGTCGTGACAGTCCGCTTCGGCACCCGCGCCAATACAGCCTCGATCTCCCGGGACACGGTGTCCACGTCCGCCATGCCGTCCAGCGTCACTAGCCGGCCGGTGTTGCGGTAGTGCGGCAGGATCGGCGCGGTCTGGGTGTGGTAGGCGTCGAGCCGGGCCGCCACGGTCTCCCGCCGGTCGTCAGCGCGCCGTATGAACTCATGGCCGCCGCACACGTCGCAGGCGCCCGCCACTCGCGGCGTCTGGAAATTGTCGTGGTAGCCCGCACCGCAGGTCGCGCAGGTGAACCGCCCGGCGATGCGGTCCACCAGGGCGATGTCGTCCACCTTGAGTTCGATCACCGCGTCGATGGGCGTGCCGGCGCGCTCCAGCATCATGTCCAGCGCGTCGGCCTGGGGCACCGTGCGCGGGAAGCCGTCCAGTATGAAGCCGCGCGCCGCATCCGGCTGCTGGATGCGATTTTCCAGCATGGCGATGATCAAGTCGTCCGAAACAAGCTGCCCGGCCTCCATGACCGCCTTGGCGCGTTGCCCGATTGCGGTGCCGGCCTTGACCTCGGCGCGCAGCATGTCGCCGGTCGAGACCTGGGCGATGCCGTGCCGCTGCTGCAGCCGCTTCGCCTGGGTGCCCTTGCCCGCGCCGGGCGGCCCCAACAGGATCAGGTTCATCGGGCACGACCCTTCACCCGCGACTTGCGGATCAGCCCCTCATACTGATGGGCCAACAAGTGCGATTGAACCTGCGTCACCGTGTCCATGGTCACGGACACGATGATCATCAGGCTCGTGCCGCCGAAGTAGAACGGCACGCCGTAACGGCTGATGAGGATTTCCGGCAACATGCACACGATGCACAAATAAAGTGCGCCCACCGTGGTGAGCCGGGCGAGGATGCGGTCGAAGTAGTCCGCGGTGTTCGCGCCGGGCCGGACGCCCGGGATGAACCCGCCATACTTCTTCAGGTTATCCGCGGTTTCCTGCGGGTTGAACACCACGGCCGTGTAGAAATACGAGAAGAAGATGATCATCCCGGCATAGGCGAGCATATACAGCGGCTCGCCATGACCCAGCTTCTGCCCGATCCAGGCGAGCCACGAGTTCGGGTTGCTTTGCGAGAACCCGGCAATGGTCGCGGGGATCAGCAGGATGGAGCTTGCGAAGATCGGCGGGATCACCCCGGCCGTGTTCACCTTGAGCGGCATGTGCGTGCTGTCGCCGCCGAACATGCGCTGCCCGACCTGGCGCTTCGGATATTGGATGTTCACCCGGCGCTGCGCCCGCTCCATGAACACCACGAAGGCGATCACCGCGACGGCGATCACCAGGAAGGCCAGGATGAACACCGCGGACAGGGCGCCGGTCCGCCCGAGTTCCAGCAGGCTGGCCAAGGCGTGCGGCAGGTTGGCCACGATGCCCGCGAAGATGATCAGGCTGGTGCCGTTGCCGACGCCGCGCGCCGTGATCTGCTCGCCCAGCCACATCAGGAACATCGTCCCGCCCACCAGCGTGACGACGCAGGAGGTGCGGAAGAACGCGCCGGGGTCGATCACCGCGGAACCGAAGCTGCCGTGCATCGACTCCAACCCCACGGCGATCCCATAGGACTGCACCAGGGCGATCAGCACCGTGAGGTAGCGGGTGTACTGGTTGAGCTTCTTGCGCCCGCTTTCCCCTTCCTTCTTGAGGGTTTCGAGCGACGGCACCGCGGCGGACATCAACTGGACGATGATGCTGGCGCTGATGTAGGGCATGATGTTGAGGGCGAACACGGTCATGCGGCCCAGCGCGCCGCCGCTGAACATGTCGAACATGCCCAGGATGCCGCCGCCATGCTGCGCCAGCATCTCGCCCATCACCGAGGCATCCACCCCGGGCACCGGGATGTAGGTGCCGATGCGATACACCAGCAAGGCGCCCAAGGTGAACCAGATGCGCGACTTGAGCTCGGTGGCCTTGCCGAGCGTGCCGAGATTGAGGTTTGCCGCAAGCTGCTCGGCCGCTGAGGCCATGAACCGTCCCCTTATGCAGTCGCAGTGCCGGCGACGGACCCTTGCGGGACCGGGGCACCACCATTGACCAAACTGTGCAGCCGGCCGGCTTAGGGAAGCAAGCCCCTCATCAAACTTCTAAGAGGGGCTGGCGGGCGGCTCCGCCGGGCGGAGCAGCGTGACCGAGCCGCCAGCAGCCTCCACCGCCGCGACCGCCGCCGCCGACGCGCCCGACACGGTGATCGTGATCGCCCGCGTCACGGTGCCCGTCGCGAGCAGCCGCACGCCGTCCACCTTGTTCAACCGCGCGAGTCCAGCCGTTTCCAGCAGTTCCGCCGTGATCGGCTGGTCCGCGGGGAGCCGGCCCGATTCCAGCGCCTTCTCGATGGCGCCCAGGTTCACCGGAGCGTATTCCTTGCGGAACATGTTGTGGAAGCCGCGCTTCGGCAGGCGCCGGTAGATCGGCAACTGCCCGCCCTCGAACCCGTTCAGCGAAACGCCTTCGCGCGCCTTCTGGCCCTTGACGCCCTTACCGGAGGTCTTGCCCTTGCCGGACCCGATGCCGCGGCCCAGTCGTTTCGACTTGAGGCGCGCGCCGGGGTTGTCCCGTATCTCGTTCAGCTTCACGGCTACTCCTCCACCCGGACCAGGTGGGCGACCTTGCGCAACATGCCGCGCACCGAGGGCGTGTCCTCAAGCTCCCGGGTCCGCCGCAGCTTGCCCAGGCCCAGTCCGGTCAAGGTTTGAATCTGATCTTTCTTGCGGCCCAGGCCGGACGCGATCTGCGTGAACCGGACCGTGGGCTTCTTCGGGGCGGTCGGGTCAGACATCGGCCGTCTCCTGCACCGCATCGCGGCGACCGAGGATGTCGGACACCTTCTTGCCGCGCCGAGCAGCGACGCTGCGCGGGCTGCCGCACCGCTCCAGCGCGGCGAAGGTAGCCTTCACCATGTTGTGCGGGTTGCGGCTGCCGAGCGACTTCGCCACCACGTCGCCGATGCCGAGCGTCTCGAACACCGCGCGCATCGGCCCGCCGGCGATGATGCCCGTGCCCACGGTGCAAGACCGCAGCACCACGTGCCCGGCGCCGAAATGCCCTTCCACGTCGTGGTGCAGGGTACGGCCTTCCTTCATCGGCACGCGGATCATCTTCTTCTTGGCCCGCTCGGTCGCCTTGCGGATCGCTTCCGGCACCTCGCGCGCCTTGCCGGCGCCGTAGCCGACGCGCCCTTTCTGGTCGCCGACCACCACCAGCGCCGCGAAGGCGAAGCGCCGCCCACCCTTCACCACCTTGGCCACCCGGTTGATGGTGACCAGCTTGTCGATCAGGTCATCGCCGTCCCGGTCGCGGTCCCGGTCGCGCCGGTCGCGCCCGCCATCCCTTGCTTCACGTGCCATGAACTTGTTCCCTTAGAACGCCAGCCCGCCCTCGCGGGCGGCGTCGGCCAGCGCCTTGACGCGGCCGTGATACAAATAGGCGCCGCGGTCGAACACGACCATGCTCACCCCCGCCGCCATGGCCCGCTCGGCCACCAGCTTGCCCACCGCCGCCGCCGCGCCCTTGTCCGCGCCGGTCCGCAACGTTTCGCGCAGGTCCTTGTCGAGGCTGGACGCCGCGGCGAGCGTGGTGTGGGTCGCATCGTCGATCACCTGGGCGTAGATGTGCTTGCCCGACCGGAACACCGACAAGCGCGGGCGCCCAGCGCCCTTCTGCCGCAACTGGTAACGGAGGCGCTCGCGCCGCCGCACCTTGAGATCCTGTGGAGCGCTCATCTTACTTCTTCTTGCCTTCCTTGCGCCGGATCTGCTCGCCCTCGTACTTCACGCCCTTGCCCTTATACGGCTCCGGCGGACGGTAACGGCGGATTTCCGCCGCGACCTGTCCCACCTGGCGCTTGTCCACCCCGGTCAGCGTGATGGCCGTGGGCCGCGGCGTCGTCACCGTGATGCCGGGCGGCACCGGATACACCACGTCGTGCGAGAACCCCAGGTTGATCACCAGGTTCTTGCCCTGCACGCTGGCGCGGAACCCGGTGCCGGTGATCTCCAGCGTCTTGGTGAAGCCGACCGACACGCCCTGCACCATGGACGCCAGCAAGGCGCGCGTGGTGCCCCACATCATGCGCGCCTGGCTCTCATTGCTCCGCGGCTTAATCGTCACCTGGTTGTTCTCAACCACCGCATCGACGTAATCGGTGAGCGGCAGCGACATGGCGCCGAGCTTGCCCTTGGCGGTCAGCACCCGGTCCACCACCGCCACATCGACGCCGCTCGGCACGGCCACGGGATACTTGCCTACGCGAGACATCGTGTGTCCCCCCTTAGAAAACGCGGAACAGGACTTCGCCGCCGACATTGGCGGCACGGGCCTCGCCGTCGCTCAGCACGCCGCGCGGCGTGGACAGGATCGAGACGCCCAGCCCCGCATACACCCGGGGCAGCTCCTTGATCTTGGAGTACACCCGGCGGCCCGGCTTGGACACCCGGGTGATCTCCTTGATCACCGGCTCGCCCTCGCTGTACTTCAGCTCGATGCGCAACTGCGCGACGCCGGGGCGCAGCTCCTCGGCCGCGTAGCCGCGGATGAAGCCCTCGCGCTTCAACGCTTCGAGCACGTTGGCCCGCAGCTTGGAGGCCGGCGCCACGCAAACGGTGTGGCGGCTGCGCTGCGCATTGCGGATGCGGGTGATCATGTCACCCAGCGGATCGGACATCGACATGGCGCCGCTCCCTTACCAGCTCGCCTTGACCATGCCGGGCAACTGGCCCGAACTCGCCAGGGCGCGCAGCATGTTGCGGGACAGCTTGAACTTCCGGTAGTTGCCGCGCGACCGGCCGGTGAGCGCGCAACGCAGGCGCACCCGCACCGCGGCGCCGTTGCGCGGCAACTGCGCCAGCTTCAGCGAGGCATCGAACCGTTCCTCGACCGGCGCCGACCGATCCATGACCTGCGCCTTCAGTTCGGAACGCTTGGACTTGTCGCGGGAGGCCATGCGCTCCCGCTTCAGGTTGCGGTTCACCGCGGATGTCTTGGCCATGTGCTGCACTCCTCGGAACCTGCCGTGCCCCCAAGGGGGCGCCGGCGGTTTTCCCAACGCGTTGAAATCTGGCTTTAAGCGGCGAACGGCACGTCGAACGCCTTGAGCAGCGCCTTCGCCTCGGCGTCGGTCTTGGCCGTGGTCACGAACACGATGTCCATGCCGCGGATGTCCGTCACCTTGTCGTAGTCGATCTCCGGGAAGATGATCTGCTCCTTCAGCCCCATGGCGAAGTTGCCCCGGCCGTCGAACCCCTTGCCGGACGGGATGCCGCGGAAGTCGCGCACCCGCGGCAGGGCGATGGTCACCAGCCGGTCCAGGAACTCGAACATCCGCGACTTGCGCAGCGTCACCTTGCAGCCGATGGGCAGGCCCTCGCGGATCTTGAACCCGGCGATAGCCTTCTTGGCCAGGGTCTTGACCGGCTTCTGCCCGGCGATCAGCGTCAGCTCCGCAAGTGCCGCATCGAGCTTCTTCTGGTCGCCCGCAGCCTCGCCAACACCCATGTTGATGACGATCTTCTCGAGCTTCGGCACCTGCATCGGGTTCGTGTAGGCGAACTCCGCCTGCAGCTTCGCCTTGATCTCCGCGTTGTAACGCTGCTGCATCCGCGGCGCTTCGCGCGTCGCAGAAGCCGGCGCACCCGTTTCGATTGTCTCGCCCATGGTCTTAACCCTCGATCACGGCGCCGCCGGGCTTCGAGACACGGACCTTGCGGCCGTCCTCCAGCACCCGGAACCCGACGCGCGTCGGCTTGTCCGTCTTTGGATCAACCAGCATGACGTTCGACAGGTGGATCGTCGCTTCCTGCTCGACGATGCCGCCGGGCTGGCCCATGCCTTGCGGCTTGGTGTGCTTCTTGGCGACGTTCACACCCTTGACCACGGCGCGTTCGTCCTTCGGCAGCACGCGCAGCACCTCGCCCCGCTTGCCCTTGTCGGCGCCGGTGATCACCATCACCGTGTCACCCTTGCGGATGCGCGCCGCCATCACAGCACCTCAGGCGCGAGCGAGATGATCTTCATGAACTTGCGCCCACGCAGTTCGCGCACCACCGGGCCGAAGATGCGGGTGCCGATCGGCTCTTGCTGCTTGGTGATCAGCACGGCCGCGTTGCGGTCGAAGCGGATCGCGCTGCCATCGGCCCGGCGCACCGGGAAGGAGGTCCGCACGATCACCGCCTGGTGCACGTCGCCCTTCTTCACCTTGCCGCGCGGGATGGCTTCCTTGATGGACACCACGATGACGTCGCCCACAGACGCCGTTTTGCGCTTGGACCCGCCCAGCACCTTGATGCACTGAACCCGGCGTGCGCCGGAGTTGTCGGCGACCTCCAGGTTGGATTCGACTTGGATCATTTAATCGCCCCTCAGCTCGGCGCCTGCTCGGCGACCTGATCGGCCTCGGCCACCATGTCGCCGGTCGGCAAGTCGGCGTCATGCAGTTCGCTGGCCCGCACATCCTTGGCGTGCGGCACCCGTATTGCGAAGGAGAAGCCCGGCGGCGGCGGCACGGCCTCCCCGTTGCGCTCCATCAGCAACCACGTCTTGCGCTTGCTGATCGGGCGGCATTCCTCGATCCGCACGGTGTCGCCGATCTTGCAGACGTTCGTGTCGTCATGCGCCGCATACTTCTTCGAGCGGCGGATGAACTTCTTGTACAGCGGATGGATGACGCGGCGCTCAACAAGAACCGTGATGGTCTTGTCCATCTTGTCGCTCGTCACCCGCCCGGTCAGGACGCGCCTCGGCATCGCCCTACTCCTTCGCGTTCGCGGAGGAAGCGGCGGACCGCTTCAACTCCGTCATGATCGTCTTGACGCGGGCGATGTCGCGCCGCACCTGGCGGACGCGGCCCACGCTCTCCGTCTGCCCCGTCGCCCGCTGGAAACGCAGGTTGAACTGCTCCTTGCGCAGGTCGAGCAACATGGAAGGCAGGTTGTCCGCCCCCTTGGCGCGGATGTCGGCTGGCTTGGTCATGCTTAGCCCTCCCCGAGCCGGGTCACGAACTTGGTGCGGATCGGCAGCTTGGCAGCGCCCAGGGTCAACGCCTCGCGCGCCAACTCAGGCGGCACGCCGTCGATCTCGAACATGATGCGGCCTGGCTTCACCCGGCACACCCAGAACTCTGGGCTGCCCTTGCCGGACCCCATGCGGACCTCGGCCGGCTTTTGCGACACCGGCACGTCCGGGAACATCCGGATCCACACCCGGCCCGCACGCTTCATGGAGCGCGTGATGGCACGGCGCGCGGCCTCGATCTGCCGGGCGGTGATCCGTTCCGGCTCCAGCGCCTTGAGGCCGAAGGCGCCGAAGTTCAGGCTGGTGCCCGACTTCGCCAGGCCGTGGATACGGCCCTTATGGGCCTTGCGGAACTTCGTCCGCTTGGGAGACATCATGGTCGGGATTCCTCTTAACGCTGCGGCGCCTGCTCGGCGGCCCGGCGGTCCTGCGCCAGCGGGTCGTTGGCCAGGATTTCGCCCTTGAAGATCCAGACCTTCACGCCGCACGTGCCGTAGGTGGTCTTGGCC
>CAXSAZ010000015.1:0-87130 GCA_964235485.1 uncultured Acetobacteraceae bacterium
TCTGCCCAAACGGATAGAAAACCATTGTCGCCCAGAACCGTGAAAAAATGCTTAAAGCTGCGCCGTCCCCCACCTCCGGGCTACGGCCATGCACCCCGGTCGCAAGCGCCTAACGAAACGGCCCGTTCAGCCGGACAATCGCGAGGTTGAGCCAGGACGCGAAGCTGACCCAAAGCAGGTAGGGCACGATCAGCAGGCTCGCCCAGGTGGAGAACCCGGCCAGCCCGATGATGAGCGCCACGCAGGACAGCCAAAGGAACGCCACCTCGAACAGCGCCCAGTCCGGACGCTTGAAGCGGAAGAACAGCGGACTCCAAAGAAGATGGAACAGCCCGTTCGCCGCGAACAGCAGCACGACCTGCAAGCGCCCGGCGGCATCAGGCGCGGCCTCCCAAGCGAGCGCGCCGGACAAGGCGGCCAGGCCGAGGATCAGCGTCCAGGCCGGGCCGAACGCCCAATCCGGCGGCTGCCATGTCGGCTTGCGCAGGGCGCGGTACCACGGCCCGATCTCCGTAGCCAAGCCGCCGGCCCCGGCCAGCAGCAAGGCCGCGAGCGCCGCGACGGTGATCGTCCAGGTCATGGCCGTCCCTTTCTCAGGGCCGCCGCCGCACGCACGCTTTCAAGCTCCGGCATCCGCGCCGTCTCCCGCCATCTGTGATCTCCAGCGCCGCAAGCCGCGCCTCGATCACATGGGAAAGCAGGGCGGGGAACAACAGGGCGCTCGGGTCAGGCGAACACGTCCCGCGGGCTGTCGGCGCGCAGGCTGTCCCCCAGTTCGAGCGCGGCCCGGCGCACGTCCGCCCGCAGGCACTCCAGGCTGCGCTTCAGCAGGAAGCTGCCGTCGGCCCGCGCCACCAAGCCCGTAAGGCTGACCCGGCCCTCCGGCAGCAGCCGCGCGTGGCCGCCAATCGGCGTGCGGCACGACCCGTCGAGCGAGGCCAGCAACGCCCGCTCCCCCGCGGCCATGCAGCGCGCGTCCACGTCCTCGATGGCGCTCAGCAGGTGCTGCAGCTCGGTGTCGCCGGCCCGAACGGTGATGCCGACGATGCCCTGGCACGCGGACGGCACCATCACCGCCGGGTCGATCACGACGGACGCCTCGTCCTCCAGCCCCAGCCGCCTCATGCCGGCTAGCGCCAGGAAGGACGCCGCGAAGTCGCCGCGCCGCACCTTGTCGAGCCGGCCGTGCACGTTGCCGCGGATGTTGTGGATCACGAGGTCCGGCCGGGCATACAGCAACTGCGCGGCCCGGCGCACGCTGCTCGACCCCACGGCGGCGCCGTGCGGCAAGGCGGCGTAGGGGTCGTCCCCGGACACCCCGCCATCGGACGCCTCGCAATCGGGACCCAGGATCAGCGCGTCGCGCGGGTCCTCGCGCTTGAGCACGCAGCCCAGCACGATGCCGGGCGGCAGCTCGGTTTCCAGGTCCTTCAGGCTGTGCACCGCGAAGTCGATGCGGCGGTCCAGCAGGGCCTCGTGAATTTCCTTGGCGAACAGGCCCTTGCCGCCGATGTCGGCCAGGCGTTCGCCCGTGCTTTGCGTCGCGTCCCCCGTGGTGCGGATCGCGTGCTCCTGGAACACGTCCATGCCGCGCAGCACCGGGCAGAACTGGCTGAGCAGCGCCAGGAACGCCCGGGTCTGCACCAGCGCCAAGGGGGACGCGCGGGTGCCGACGCGCAGCGGCAGGCCGGGGTGGTGCGGCCGGACGGGCGGAACCGCCCGGGGGCGCCGGGCCGTCGCTGCCTCCGCCGCCGCTTGGGCGCGCAGGCAGGCTTCCGGCCGCTCGGCTAGGGAAGCGGCGTGCCCGTCATCGAGTTGGTCCACCGAGAACTCCATCCTCACTCCCCTACGCGCGTCTTATGGTTGCACCGGGCGCTTCCGCACCGGCATTGGTCAAGCGGGCGCATTGAGGCGCACCACAGCGAGGTTCAGCACGCCCGCAAACGTCACCCAGGCCAGATACGGCACCAGCAGCCACCCCGCCGCATGGGAAACCGAGGCCGCTGTGACAATCAGCACAACGATGGACAGCCAGAACGCCACGACCTCGATCAGCGCCCAGTCGGGCCGCTGGAAGTGGAAGAACAACTCGCTCCACAGGACGTTCAGCAGCGCGTTCAGCGCGAACACGCCGACGATCCGCAGACCCTGCCGGCGGTCCCGGGCGGCGTTCCACGCCTTGACGCCCGCCAGCGCGATCAGGCCGTAGATCAGCGTCCACGCCGGGCCGAACAGCCAGTCCGGCGGCTGCCACCACGGCTTGCGCAACGACTGGTACCACGGCCCGATGTCCGTCGCCGACGCGCCCAGCCCGGCGACCACGACCGCCGCCAGTGCCGCAACGGCGACGGGCTGCCAACGCCGGCCGGACAGGGACCAAGCCGTCACGCCCGCGCGATCCCGAGCAACTGCGCCGTGTCCTTCAGGAAAATCCGTAGGTGCGCCATCGGGTCGCGCCGCACCAGCTTCTTGTTCATGTAGGATTCCCAGGTCAGGCGCTGCACGTCCGGGTCCCGGCACATGGTCACGAACTTCTCGCGCCGGCTGTCGCTCGAGTACCAGAACCACTGCATCATCCCGAGGATCCAGAACACCCGGCCATGCGCCGCCATGAACCGCTTGCGCGCCAGCCGCAGCGAGCGCACGTCCCCGGTCGCGCACAACGCCTCCACCGCCTCCGCCGCAAGCCGCCCGCCGAGCATGGCGTAGTAGATGCCTTCTCCCGACGCCGGCGCGACCACGCCCGCCGCGTCCCCGGCCAGCACCACGTCGCGCCCGTTGTCCCAGCGCCGCATCGGCCGCAGCGGGATCGGCGCGCCTTCCCGCCGGATCGTCTCCAACCCGTCAAGCCCCACCGTTTTGCGCAGCGCCCCGATGGCCGGGCGCAGGCCGAACCCCTTGCGGGCGGACCCGGTGCCGACGCTCATCGTGTCGCCATGCGGGAAAATCCAGGCATAGAAGTCCGGCGACAGCGCTCCCTGGTAGAACACGTCGCAGCGGGCGCGGTCGAACTTGGCCGGGTCGGGCGCGCGGATGATCTCGTGATAGGCGAACACGTATTTCACGCGCTCCCAGCCCTTCACGCACTGCTTGGCGACATTGGACCGCGCGCCGTCCGCGCCGATCACCGCCCGCGCCCGCACTTGCGCCGCGCCATCCGGCCCGGCGAAGTGCACCACCGCGACGCCGTCTGCGTCATGGCTGATCCGCTCGAACGTCCCGGTGCGCCGCACCGCGCCGACGGAGGCGGCACGCTCCCGCAGCCATTCATCGAATGTGTCGCGGTCCACCATGCCGACGTAGCCGTCGCCGTCGATGGGCATGTCGGCCTCCTTGGCGGAGGGCGCGACGATCCGGGCGCCGGTCGCGCGGGCCACGATCAGGCTGTCGGGAATGCCGAACTCCCGCACGCAGATAGGCGGGATGGCGCCGCCGCAGGGCTTGATGCGCCCGGCGCGGTCCAGCAGCAGCACCGAGCGTCCGCCCCGCGCCAGGTCCGCCGCCGCCGTGGCGCCCGCCGGGCCACCGCCCACCACCACCGCATCGAATTCGGCTTGCGTCATCATCGCCTCCCTCAACCTGCCTGCACGGCGCGGCCCACCGCGGGGCGCGGCGCCGGCTGGTCGCCGCGCGTTTGGAACACTCCCAAGGCCAGCACGGCGGCGGCCCCGAACAGCACGGCCTCCATGCCGAACACGGCGGCGTAGGCCGTGGTGGGCGAGTCGAACACGAAGCGCGCGAGGTCGCTCGCCGCCGTGCCGGCCAGCCCGCCCGCGCCGAAGGCCAGCGCCTGCGCGGCGCCCCATAGCCCCATCCGCGTGCCTTCCCGCGCGGCGCGGCCGTTGCTCGCCAGGCCCATCATGGAACCGATGGCCGACACCGCGAACGCCCCGTTGGCGACGCCCAGCAGCACCACGCCTTCCCGCAGCGCCCAACCCAGCCCGAGCGGGCCGGACGCCGCCAGCAGCAGGATCGCCCCCGCCGAGCCGACGCAGCCGCCCACCGTGCACGCCCGCATCGCCCGGACGCGGAAGCCGCCGGCCAGCGCGCTGCCGGCGGCGACGAGCGCCATGCCGCCCAGCACGCCCGCATGGTGCAGGCCCGTCAGCCCCGCGGACTGGCCCGGCGTCAGCGCGAACACCGCGCCGGCGAACGGCTCCAAGATGAGTTCCTGGGCGCTGTAGGCCAACATGCTTACAAAGACGAAGATGGCGAAGCGCCGCGCCTGCGGCTCCGCCCAGACTTCTTTCAGCGCCACGAAGAACCCGCCCGCGTGCGGAGCGGCAGGCTCGGGCGCATCTGCCGCGCCCTCCATGCCCCACACCGCGAGCACGGCCACGACGAAGGAGACCAGCGCCACGGCCGACGTCACGAACACCAGGCGCCCCGGCGAGAACGGGTCCAGCAGCTTGCCTGCAACCGTCGCGGTCACGGCGATGCCGGCGATCATCATGAGCCAGACCACGGTGGCCGCCGCCGCCCGGCGCCCCGGATCGACCCGCTTGGCCAGCAGCGTCAGCAGCGCCGTGCCGGCCGAGCCGACCCCCACGCCCACCAGCGCGAACGCGGCGGAGGCGACCGCGATGCCCGCGGCGAGGTGCGTCGTCATCAGCGCCGTGCCGCCCGCGGCGCCCATCCCGCCGAGCGCCAGCGCCGCCATGCCGCCCACGATCCACGGCGTCCGCCGCCCGCCCAGGTCCGACCCATAGCCCAAGCGCGGACGCAGCACCTGCAGTATATAATGAAAGGCGACCAGCGCCCCCGGGATCAACGCCGGCAAGGCAAGCTCGACCACCATCACCCGGTTCAGCGTGGAGGTCACCAAGACCACGACCGACCCCAGCCCGGCCTGCACCAAGCCCAGCCGCAGGATGCCGAGCCAGCCGATGGTCCCTGCCTTCACAGCATTCGTCATGCCGCCCCCCCGGCGCGCAGCGCAAAGGCGGCGACCAACATGCCGAGCACGTAGAGCGTCGTCCCCGTGCCGTTATACCAAGGCGCTCGGCCCCGCGGGTCCCGCATGAACCGCCGCATCAGCCCGGCCTGCACCAGCAGCAGCGCCAGGATCGCCGCCGCATACGCCGGGTGTCCCCAGCGGAGCAGCAGGCCGACCACGACGACCTGCGGCAGCGCCATCACGAAGCAGGCGAGAGCCGCCGCGCGCTCCACGCCCAGCAGCACCGGCAGCGAGTTCACGCCCATCTGCCGGTCGCCCTCCACCGACTTGAAATCGTTCAGCGTCATGATGCCGTGCGCCCCGGCGCTGTAGGCCGCAGCCACCGCGATGATGCGCCAGTCCGGCAGCGCGCCCGCCATGATGGCGGCAGCGGTGAACCACGGCAGGCCCTCGTAGCACGCGGCGCAGGCGAGGTTGCCCCACCAGCCGTTGCGCTTCAGCCGCACCGGCGGCGCGCTGTAGGCCCAGGCCAGCAGGAGGCCGAACACCGCCGCGCCGAACGCCCAGCGGCCCAGAGTGGCCGCCACCAGCAGGGACAGCACGGTGCAGATGACCGCGATGAAAAGGCCGCTCCGCCCCGGCAGGCGCCCGGACGGGATCGGCCGGTTCGGCTCGTTGATCGCGTCCACGTGCCGGTCGAACCAGTCGTTCACCGCCTGGCTCGTGCCGCACACCAGCGGCCCCGCCAGCGCCACCCCGGCCAGCACCAGCGCCCACCGCCCATCGACCGGCCGCCCGGACGACACGACGCCGCAGCCGAAGGCCCACATCGGCGCGAACCAGGTGATCGGCTTCAACAGCTCCAGCACCGCCGCCGGGTGCGGCCGGGCGGGCCGGGTGGGGATGGCGAGGGTTGGCATCAGCTCGGCTCCGCGGCGGAAAGGTCGCCGAGGCCGTAGCGGCGCAGCTTCACGTAAAGGCTCTGCCGGCTCAATCCCAGCATCTCGGCGGCCGAGGCCCGGTTGTCGTTGGTCAGCTCCAGCGCCGCCTCGATGGCCAGCCGCTCGATCACCTCCGTCGCTTCCCGCACCAGCTCTTTCAGCGACACCCGGCCGATCAGCTCGGTGAGCTGCTCCACCGAGCGCGGCAACTGCCGGGCCGCCCGGGTGTCCACGTGCAGCCGCGGCCCGACGTTGCGGATCGCGTAGCCGTAGGACGGCTGCCCGCCGTTGCGGACCGCCACCGCGGAAATCTCGACCTGGGCCACCGTTCCCGCGTCGCCGCGCAGCGTCGTGGTGAAGAACCGCACGGAGCCGCGGTCGCGCAGGTTCGCCGTCAGCACGTCGAGGTCCACGCCGCTGGCGCCCACCCAGCGGTCGAGCGGCTGCCCGCGCGCCTGGTGCTCGTCCAGCAGTTGCGCCATGTCCAGGAACGCCGCGTTGGCGGTGATGATTGCGCCGTGGTGGTCGGTCACCACGAAGCCGTCCGGCGCGCTTTCCACGGCCCGGAGCAGCTTGGTCTTCACGTCCGGCAACGCGGGCACGGCGGACTGCACGGGGGAAATCCGCATCAGGAACAGCGCCGCGTTGTCTTGCCGGAACAGCGACACCTTGACCGTCACCGGCTGGCCGCCGCGCGCGAGGCGGGCCGGCGCGTCCTCCGGCTTGGCGCCGGCGCGGATGGCCGCGAGGTGCTCCTGCAGCGCCGGCAGGCTGTCGGAACCGAAGATGTCGGCCACCGTGCGGCCGACCACCTCCTCGGACCCGGCGCCGAACAGGTCCTGCGCCGCCGCGTTCGCTTCCAGCACGCGCCCCTTGACGGGATCGAGGATCAGCACGGCCTCCGACGACAACTGGAACAGCAGGCGGTAGCGCATCTCCACGTCGCGCAGCTTGGAATAATCGCGCTCCATCGACTGCTGCGCGTTCATCAGGCGCTGCTGCAGGGCGGACATGACGCGCAGGTCGCGGCCGAACAGCACGATGCGGCCGTCCCCGCCGATCTGCACGCCGCAATACAGCACCGGCACGGACCGGCCCTCGGGGGTAATGTGGTTGATGTGGCGCCACTTCGGCTCGGGCGCCGTCGCCGCTTCGCGCAGCAGGGCCTCGACCTTGGGCCGGCTGTCCGGCGCCACGGTTGCCGCCAGGGCGCGGCCGACCCACTGGGCGCTTTCGCTCAGGTCGTCCAGCAGTTCCGTGCTTTGGAACGCCGTGTCGCGGATCGTGCCGTGCGCATCGACGATCAGGGTCACGTCGGAGGACGCCGCGATGAGCGACGCCGCCGAGCCGGCGTCGAGGTCCCCCAGCGACGTTTGCGGCGATACGAAAGTTTTCACGAGTGCCGAGATCCCCCAGTGCACGCCCCGTTTCCCCGCCTCAGTCCTAGCCTTGTTGCCACATGCCGGAAGGGGCATGTGGGTCGTCGTCATGCCGGCGCCGGCATGCAAGCCATCGCGCCGAGGCGGCAGAGTCCGTTACGTGCGGGGACCGGCCGTCATCGGCGCTTTGCCGCCAGATCGACCAGCGCCTGCGCTTGCAGCACCGCCTGGCGGCCATCGACGGCCGTGCCGTCCGCGCCCACCTCGGCCGCGAGCCGCGGGTTCGCGGAAAAGCCGGGGCCGCCCACCAGGACGGCCAAGCCCGGGTTCATCGAGGCGCGCCGCACCGAGCGGATTTCAGTCCGCACGGCGTCCAGCTTCTCGTCGCAGGCGAGCGAGAAGCCGATCACCTCGACCCAATCGCGCCGCACCAGGCCGCGCAGGTCGGCGCTCGACTCCACAGGACCGCACCAAGCGTTCCAGCCAGCCCGGCGGAAGAACTCATAGACCATAGACAGACCGAAGGTGTGGTCCTCGCCCGGCAGCGGCACCAGCAGCACCCGCGGGCCTTGAGTCCCGGCATTCGGGGAGCGCAGGAAGCACGGGCTGAGCTCCCGCATCGCGTTCTGCAGCCGCCACAGGCCGACCGTCACGTCGGAAAAGTCGCAGGTGTCGTCTTCCCACATCTCGCCCAAGCGCCGGGCCGCGGGGGCGAGCAGGTCCAGGTAGAGCGACTCGGCCGCGGCCCCCTCGCCGTGCATGGCGGTGACGAACGCCACCGTCTCCGGCTCGCCGCGCGACAGCACGAGGCCGACGAGGTCGGCGACATGCGCGGCGGTCACCAGCAGGCCCGCCGCCACTGGCACCACCGCCGGCCGGTGCGCAACCAGCAGGCGGGGGATGACGTCCAGCTCAACCGTCCGGGTCAGGATGGCCCGGCGCCGCTCCCCATCCTGGCGGGCCGGGTCCTGCCGGGCCGGGTGCAGCCGCGCGGGCTGCCGCCGGGCCACGCTCATCGCGTCGGCCTCGGTCCGGAAGTCCTGAATGGCGAGCGGATGTCCCATCGATCCCGTCATCTTGCGTCTCTCCCTAGTTGAAGCGGCCTGACATCGAGTGTCAAGTTCGATTTACGTAACGCCGGCTTGACACATCGTCCCGCCCGGCTCTAGCGTTGGTTCAACACGCAATCCCGGACCAACACGGGATCAAAGAAGTGGAAGAACATTACGGCGTAGCTTGAAGCAGTCGGTTTTATGCTTGCGCCCCACGGCGCGCTTACGGTCGCGATGGCCAGGCAGCAGGCTTCTCGTTCGGCTGCACCGGGTTAGCGCACCTTCTAGGGAGGGCATTGTCAAGCGATGTTTACTCAGCTCATTGGACGCCTCGTGGACTCGCTGGATTGCAGCCCGTGGGGTGGTGCAACCGGACGGAGCATCAGCCCGACCTTCCATCAACCGATTCGCCGCGCGCTCTACACGCCGGACGAGCGCCGGCGCCGCGACGCCTCGCCCTGGACGGTTGTGCAGGGCGTGCTCGCCCCCGCCCAGTTCGTCGTGTTCTTGGTCAGCCTGTGCCTGGTGTCCCGCTATCTCAGCACCGGGCTGGGCGAGCAGGCCGCCATCGCGTCGGTCGTGGGCAAGACGCTCTGCCTTTACGCCATCATGATCACCGGCTGCATCTGGGAGCGGGAGGTGTTCGGCCGCTACCTGTTCGCCCCGGCCTTCTACTGGGAGGACGTGTTCAGCATGCTGGTGCTGGCGCTGCACACCGCCTACCTCGCGGCGCTGCTGTCAGGGGCGCTTGACGCCCACGGGCTGATGCTGCTGGCGCTTGCGGCCTATGCGGCCTACGTGATCAACGCTGGGCAATTCATCCTGAAGCTGCGGGCGGCGCGGCTTCAGAGCGATGGCTGGCACGCCGCGGGCATGGGCCTGACCTCGTGAGCGCCACCACGGCAACCGGCTGCGGCGATGCGCCGGTGCTGCGGGAACGCGGCCAGCGCGAGGTGTTCTGCGGCCTCACCGGGATCATCTGGCTGCACCGCAAGATCCAGGACGCCTTCTTCCTCGTCGTCGGCTCCCGCACCTGCGCCCACCTGATCCAATCGGCCGCCGGCGTCATGATCTTCGCCGAGCCGCGCTTCGCCACCGCCATCATCGACGAGCGCGACCTGGCCGGCATGGCCGACGCCAACGACGAGCTGGACCGGGTGGTGGACCAACTGCTCGCCCGGCGCCCGGAAATCCGCCTGCTGTTCCTGGTCGGCTCCTGCCCGTCCGAGGTCATCAAGCTCGACCTGTCCCGCGCCGCCGAGCGGCTGTCGGCGACCCACATGCCGCAGGTCCGCGTGCTGAACTACAGCGGCAGCGGGATCGAGACGACCTTCACCCAGGGGGAGGACGCCTGCCTCGCCTCCTTGGTGCCGATCCTGCCGCGGGAAGCGCCGGGTGTTTCGCCGGGCTTGCTGGTTGTCGGCGCCTTGGCGGAGGTCGTGGAGGACCAGCTTCGCCGCCTGCTGGAAAGCATGGGCATCGCGGACGTGCGGTTCATGCCGCCGCGCAGCGCCATGGCGCTGCCGCCCGTCGGGCCGAACACGCGCTATTTGCTGGCCCAGCCCTTCCTCGCCGACACCGCCCGGGCGCTTGAAGCCCGCGGCGCCGTCCGCCTCCCCGCCCCCTTCCCGCTCGGCGCCGAGGGCACGACCGCTTGGCTGCAAGCCGCCGCCTCCGCCTTTGGCGTCACGCCCGAGCGGTTCGACGCCGCAACCCGCGCGCCCCTCGCCCGCGCCCGGCAGGCCCTCGCCCGGCACCGCGAGCAGCTTGCCGGCAAGAGCCTCTTCTTCTTCCCGGACAGCCAGCTTGAAATCCCGCTCGCGCGCTTCCTCGCCCGCGAGATGGACATGCGGCTCGTCGAGGTCGGCACGCCCTACCTGCACCGCCAGCATCTGGCGGAAGAGTTGGCGATGCTCCCCGCCGGCACCGCGTTGAGCGAGGGGCAGGACGTGGACCGCCAGCTTGACCGCGCCCGGGCGGCGCGTCCGGATTTGGTGGTGTGCGGCCTCGGCCTCGCCAACCCGCTGGAAGCGGAGGGCATCGGCACCAAGTGGTCCATCGAGCTGCTGTTCACGCCCATCCAGGGCTATGACCAGGCCGCCGACCTCGCCGAGCTGTTCGCCCGCCCGCTCAACCGCCGCTTGCGGCTGAAGGTGTAGGCCCATGCAGCTCACGCTCTGGACCTACGAGGGGCCGCCGCATGTCGGGGCCATGCGGATCGCGACGGCCATGGAGGGCGTGCACTACGTGCTGCACGCGCCGCAGGGCGACACCTACGCCGACCTTCTGTTCACCATGATCGAGCGGCAGCAGAAGCGCCCGCCCGTGACCTACACGACGTTCCAGGCCCGCGACCTCGGCGGCGACACGGCAGAATTGTTTAAGGAGGCCGTGCGCGACGCCCATGCCCGGTTCCAGCCGCAGGCGCTGCTGGTGGGGGCTTCCTGCACCGCCGAGCTGATCCAGGACGACCCCGGCGGCCTCGCCCGCGCCCTGGGCTTGCCGGTGCCCGTGGTGGCGCTGGAACTGCCGTCCTACCAGAAGAAAGAGAACTGGGGCGCGGCGGAGACCTTCTACCAGATCGTCCGCGCCTTTGCCGGGCCGAGCGTGCCACCGCCGGGCACGCCGCGCCCGGAGCGCGCACCCGGTGCCCGCCCCCGCTGCAACGTGCTCGGCCCGGCGGCGCTCGGCTTCCGTCACCGCGATGACGTGGCGGAGATCACGCGCCTGCTGGCGCAACTCGGCATCGACGTGAACGTGGTCGCGCCGCTGGGGGCCACGCCCGCCGACATCGCGCGGCTGGGGGAGGCCGAGTTCAACGTCGTGCTGTATCCGGAGATCGCCGGGCAAGCCGCGGCGTGGCTGGCCCGCTCCTTCGGCCAAAAGGCGACCAAGTGCGTGCCCATCGGCATCGGGGCCACCCGGGACTTCATCCACGAGGTGGCGGGGCTGGCCGGCGTCGATCCCGCCCCGGCGCTGGCGGGCGCGCCGTCCCGGATGCCGTGGTACACCCGCTCCGTCGATAGCAACTACCTGACGGGCAAGCGGGTGTTCGTGTTCGGCGACGCGACCCACGCGGTTGCCGCCGCCCGCGTGGCAAAGGACGAGATGGGCTTCACCGTCGTGGGCCTCGGCACCTACGGCCGCGAGTTCGCCCGCGAGGTGCGGGAAGCCGCGAAGCTCTACGACGTGGAGCCGCTGATCTCCGACGACTACTTGGAGATCGAGGCGCGCATCGCGGAAGCGCAGCCCGAGCTGGTGCTGGGCACCCAGATGGAGCGGCACATCGCCAAGCGCCTGGGCATCGCCTGCGCCGTGATCTCCGCCCCGGTGCACGTCCAGGACTTCCCCGCGCGCTATTCCCCGGTGATGGGCTGGGAAGGCGCCAACGTGCTGTTCGACTCCTGGGTCCATCCGCTGATGATGGGGCTGGAAGAGCACCTGATCGGCATGTTCCGCGGCGACTTCGAGTTCGGGGCCGACGCCGCGCCGTCGCACCTGGGCCACGCCGCCGCGCCCCCGCGTCCGGACCCTGAGCCGGCCCCGGCGGTGGGTCCGCTGTGGGCGCCGGACGCGGAAAAGGAGGTCGGCAAGATCCCGTTCTTCGTCCGCGGCAAAGCCCGGCGCAACACGGAAAAGTTCGCCCTGGCGCAGGGCCTCGCCACCATCACCGTTGAAACGCTCTACGACGCAAAGGCGCATTATGGCCGCTGACGCCCTGCCCATCCGTGTCGTCGTCGTCACCATGGACAGCCACCTGTCCAGCGCTGTGCGCCGGGCAGAAACCGAGCTGCGGCGCGACATCCCCGGCCTCAGCCTGGTCGTCCACGCCGCCGACGAATGGGGCAGCGACCCGGCCGCGCTCGCCGCCTGCCACGCCGACATCGCCCGGGGCCACATCGTGGTCGCGACGATGCTGTTCCTGGAGGACCACATCCGCGCCGTCGCCCCGGCACTGGCCGCCCGGCGCGACGGCTGCGACGCCATGCTGTGCTGCATGTCGGCGGGCGAGGTCACGAAGCTGACCAAGCTCGGCCGCTTCGACATGTCGCAGGAGGCCACCGGCGCGCTCGCCATGCTGAAGCGGCTGCGCGGCGGCGGCAAGGAGGGCGGCAAGCCTGCGTCCGGCCAGAAGCAGATGAAGATGCTGCGCCGCCTGCCGAAGCTGATGAAGTTCATCCCCGGCACGGCGCAGGATGTCCGCACCTACTTCCTGGCGCTGCAATACTGGCTGGCCGGGTCGGACGAGAACCTGCTCAGCCTGGTCCGTATGCTGGTCAGCCGCTACGCCGCGGGGGAGCGCCGGGCGCTGCAGGGCACGCTCCCGGCCGCGGCGCCCATCGAGTATCCGGAGGTCGGGCTGTATCACCCGTGCGTGCCGAACCGGGTGTTCGACCGGATGGACCAACTGCCGAAGGCTGGGCTGTCCGGCACCGTGGGCCTGCTGCTGCTGCGCTCCTACCTGATTTCCGGCAACGCCGCCCACTACGACGGCGTGATCGCGGCACTGGAAGCACGCGGCCTGCGCGTCGTCCCGGCCTTTGCCAGCGGCTTGGACGCCCGCCCGGCCATCGAGCGGTTCTTCATGCGGGACGGTGTTGCCGCAGTCGATGCGGTGGTGTCGCTCACCGGGTTCTCCATGGTGGGCGGCCCCGCCTACAACGACAGTTCCGCCGCAGAAACGATGCTGGCCAAGCTCGACGTGCCCTACGTCACCGCGCACCCGGTCGAGTTCCAGACCTTGGACCAATGGCAGGGCGACCCGCGCGGCTTGCTGCCGGTCGAGGCGACGATGATGGTGGCGCTGCCGGAACTGGACGGCGGCATGACGCCCATGACTTTCGGCGGGCGCTGCGGCCGGGCCGATACGCCCAATCCCTGCGCCGGCTGCGATGGCAAGGCGTGCTCGCGCGACATGGTGTCCCATGCCGAGCGCGCCGGGATGCTGGCCGCCCGCGTCGCCCGCTTGGTCGCCTTGCGGCGGACCGCGCGGGCGGCGCGCAAGGTGGCGCTGGTGCTGTTCAACTTCCCGCCCAACGCCGGCGCCACCGGCACGGCCGCCTACCTCGCGGTGTTCCATTCGCTGCACAACACGATGCGGGCCATGCAGGATGCCGGCTACGACGTGGAGGTGCCGGAGACGGTGGAAGGGCTACGGGACGCCATCACCGGCGGCAACGCCGAGCGGTACGGGACCGATGCCAACGTCGCCGCGCGCATCCCGGTGGACGACCATGTGCAGCGGGAAACCTGGCTGCCGGAGATCGAGCGGAGCTGGGGTCCGGCGCCGGGCCGCGCGCAGACGGACGGGAGCAGCCTGTTCGTATTGGGCCGGCAGTTCGGCAACGTGTTCGTGGGCTTGCAGCCGGCCTTCGGCTACGAGGGCGACCCGATGCGCCTGCTGTTCGAGCGGGGCTTCGCGCCGACCCATGCGTTCAGCGCGTTCTACCGCTACATCCAGCAGGATTTCGGCGCCCATGCCGTGCTGCACTTCGGCACGCACGGCGCGCTGGAGTTCATGCCGGGCAAGCAGGCCGGGCTGTCGGCCGAATGCTGGCCGGACCGGCTGATCGGGCATTTGCCCAACTTCAACCTGTATGCGTCGAACAACCCGTCCGAGGGCATGATCGCCAAGCGCCGGGCCAATGCGGTGCTGATCAGCTATCTGACGCCCCCCGTGACCCATGCCGGGCTGTATCGCGGCCTCTTGGACCTCAAGAGTTCGCTGGACCGCTGGCGCGGCATCGACCCGGACGCCGAGCCGGAGCAGCGGGAGCAGTTGGCGGGCCTGGTGCAAGCGCAGGCCGCCGCCGTGGACCTGGCGGCGCCGGAGCCGGCCTGGCCCGACGCCGCGGCCGAGATCGACCGGCTGGGCGCTGCGCTGCTGGAACTGGAATACGCGCTGATCCCGCACGGCCTGCACGTGATCGGGGAGCCGCCGAACGCCGACGAGCGCCGCGAGATGCTGGACGCCGCCGGGGCGCACGAACCCGGCGAGCGCGCCCGGCTGGACGGGCTGCTCGCCACTGACCACGAATTGCCGGCGATCATCCACGCGCTGGACGGCGGCTATGTCCGCCCGGCGCCGGGCGGCGACCTGCTGCGCACCACGGCGGTGCTGCCCACGGGGCGCAACCTGCACGGCTTCGACCCGTTCCGCCTGCCCAGCGCCTTTGCCGTGCAGGACGGCGCGCGCCAGGCCGACCGGCTGTTGGCCCGGCACATGGCCGATGGCAAAGGGTTGCCCGAAACCGTCGCCATGGTGCTTTGGGGCACCGACAACCTGAAGACCGAGGGCGGCCCCATCGCCCAGGCGCTGTGGCTGATGGGCGCGGCGCCGCGGTTCGACAGCTACGGGCGCCTCGCCGGCGCACAACTGCTGCCCCTGGAAACGCTGGGCCGCCCGCGCGTCGATGTCGTCATCACCCTGTCCGGCATCTTCCGCGACCTGCTGCCGCTGCAAACCAAGCTGTTGGCCGAAGCCGCGTTGCTTGCCGCATCGGCGGATGAGCCGCCCGCGCAGAACTTCGTCCGCAAGCACGCGCTCGCGTTCCAGGCGGAGCACGGCGGCAGCCTGGAGGAAGCGGCGCTGCGGGTGTTCGGCAACGCGGACGGGGCCTACGGCGCCAACGTCAACGCCCTGGTCGGCAGCGGCGCCTGGAACGACGAGGACGAGCTGGCCGACGCCTTCATCAGCCGCAAGGGCTTCGCCTACGGCGTGACCGGCCGGCCGGAGCGGCAAACGGCGGTGCTGGCCCACGTGCTCGCGAGCGTGGAGGCCACCTACCAGAACCTGGACAGCATCGAGCTGGGCGTCACCACGGTGGACCACTACTTCGACACGCTGGGCGGCATCACCCGCGCGGTGCGTCGCGCCCGCGGCGGGGTGGCGGCGTCGGTGTATATCGGCGACCAGACCCGGGGCGACGGCGCGGTGCGCACGCTGTCGGAGCAGGTGTCGCTGGAAACCCGCACCCGGGCGCTGAACCCCAAATGGTACGAGGGCCTGCTCAAGCACGGCTACGAGGGCGTGCGGGAGATCGAGGCGCACGTGACCAACACGCTCGGCTGGTCCGCAACCACCGGCGAGGTCTCGCCCTGGGTGTATCAGCAGCTCGCCGAGACCTACGTGCTGGACGACGAGATGCGCGCGCGGATCGCGGCACTCAACCCCAAGGCGTCCGCCAAGATCGTGAACCGCCTGATTGAAGCGACGGACCGCAACTACTGGTCGCCCGACCCGGCCACGCTCGACGCGCTGCGCCGCGCGGGCGAGGACCTGGAAGACCAACTCGAAGGCGTGGAGATGGCCGCATGACGCTCGCAACACTCCCCTACCCCGTCCGTAGCAAGGTGTCCCGTGAGGATGGGGACGGCAGCGTGCAGGTGGCGTTGGACCCCAACCTCAAGATCGGCACGGCCAAGGTGTTCGCGGTCTATGGCAAGGGCGGCATCGGCAAGAGCACCACGTCGTCCAACCTGTCGGCGGCGTTCAGCAAGCTCGGCAAGCGCGTGCTGCAGATCGGCTGCGACCCCAAGCACGACAGCACCTTCACGCTGACCAAGCAGTTGCTGCCGACCGTGATCGACGTGCTGGAAAGCGTGAACTTCCATTCGGAGGAGCTGCGCGTCGAGGACTTCGTGTTCCCCGGCTACAACGGCGTGATGTGCGTGGAGGCCGGCGGGCCGCCGGCGGGCACCGGCTGCGGCGGTTACGTGGTCGGGCAGACGGTGAAGCTGCTGAAGGAGCACCACCTGCTGGAAGAAACCGACGTGGTGATCTTCGACGTGCTGGGCGACGTGGTATGCGGCGGCTTCGCATCGCCGCTGCAGCACGCGGACCGGGCGCTGATCGTCACTGCCAACGACTTCGACAGCATCTTCGCCATGAACCGCATCGTGGCCGCGATCCAGGCCAAGGCGAAGAACTACAACGTGCGGCTCGGCGGCGTGATCGCCAACCGGAGCGCGGCCACCGACCAGATCGACCGCTACAACGGGCAGACCGGGCTTTCGACCTTGGCGCACTTCCCCGACCTCGACGTGATCCGTCGCAGCCGGTTGAAGAAGAGCACGCTGTTCGAGATGGAGTCGTCGCCGGAGCTTGAGGCGGTGAAACTCGAATACCTGCGCCTGGCCGCGAGCCTCTGGGCCGGGACCGAGCCATTGATGGGCAGCCCCATGCGCGACCGCGAGATCTTCGACCTGCTGGGCTACGACTGATGCAGTCCGCCTCCTACCTCGCCCGCCGCGGCCAGCTTGAGACGTACTTCGACCGCACGGCGGCGGAAGCGTGGAAGCGGCTGACCTCCGACGCGCCGGTGAGCGGCATACGCGCGACGGTGCGGGCCGGGCGCGACCGGATGCGCGCCACGCTGATGTCCTGGCTGCCCGATGATCTCCGCGGCAAGCGCGTGCTGGACGCCGGCTGCGGCACCGGGGCGCTGGCGGTGGAGGTGGCGCGGCGCGGCGCGCACGTGGTGGCGGTGGACCTGGCCGGCACGCTGGTGTCGCTTGCCGGGGAGCGGGCGCTGAACCTTGGTTCCGGCCACGTCGAATGGCGCGTCGGCGACATGACCGACCCGGCGCTCGGCACCTTCGACCACGTGGTCGCCATGGACAGCCTGATCCATTACCCCGCTCCCGACATGGCGCGCGCCGTGGCGGGCTTGGCCGCACGCGCGAGCGGCTCCGTGCTGTTCACCTTTGCGCCGCGCACGCCGCTGCTGTCCGCCATGCACGCGGCCGGGCGGCTATTCCCCCGCGGCGACCGGGCGCCCGCCATCGAGCCGGTGCGCCCGGCGGCCATCACCGGCCGGCTGACCCGCGACCCGGCGTTGGCCGGATGGCAACCCGGCCGCACCTTGCGGATCGCCAGCGGCTTCTACACGTCGCAGGCGCTGGAGCTGGTTCGCGCATGATGCGGCACCTGGCAAGGCTGAACGACGCGGCCGGGCGCAGATGGGCGCAGATCGGGCCGAGCTTCCTGCCCTTCGCCGACGCGGCCTCGCCCGGGCTGCCGATGGGCCGGCTGCTGCGGTTGTCGCTGTTCCAGGTCACGGTGGGCATGGCCGTCGTGCTGCTGATCGGCACGCTGAACCGGGTGATGATCGTGGAGCTGGGCGTGCCGGCCTGGCTGGTAGCGGCCATGGTGTCCCTGCCGCTGGTGTTCGCGCCGCTGCGGGCGGTGATCGGCTGGAAGTCGGACACGCACCGCTCCGTGCTGGGCTGGCGCCGGGTGCCGTATCTGTGGATGGGCACGCTGGTCCAGTTCGGCGGCCTCGCCATCATGCCGTTCGCACTGATCCTGCTGTCGGGCGACAGCCACGCGGCGCCCTGGGTCGGGCAGGCGGCGGCGGCGCTGGCCTTTCTCATGGTGGGCGCCGGGCTGCACACGACGCAGACGGTGGGCCTGGCGCTGGCGACCGACCTCGCGGAGCCGGAGTCGCACCCCAAGGTCGTGGCGCTGCTCTGCGTCATGCTGCTGCTCGGCATGGTCGTGAGCGCCGTGCTGTTCGGCGCGCTGCTCGCGGACTTCACGCAGATCAAGCTGATCCAGGTGGTGCAGGGCGCGGCGCTGGCGACGGTGGCGCTGAACGCCGTGGCGCTGTGGAAGCAGGAAGCGCGCGATCCTTCCCGCACCGCGGCGAACCGCGAACGCCCAAGCTTTGTCGAAACCTGGCGCGCGTTCAACGCGGGCGGGCAATCGCGGCGGCGCCTGGTGGCACTCGGCTTCGGCACCGTGGCCTTCTCCATGCAGGACATTTTGCTCGAACCCTATGGCGGGCATGTGCTGCGCTTGTCGGTGGGCGCGACCACGGGGATGACGGCGCTGCTGGCGGTGGGCGGCGTGCTGGGGTTCGCGCTGGCGGCGCGGCGCCTGGGCCGGGGCGCCGACCCGTACCGCCTGGCCGGCGTGGGCGCGCTCGCCGGGCTGCTGGCGTTCACCGCGGTGGTGTTCGCCGCACCCTTCGACAGCGTGGAGCTGTTCGCGGGGGGCGTCGCGGTTATCGGCTTCGGCGCCGGGCTGTTCGCCCACTGCACGCTGACGGCGGCGATGGCGACGGCGCCGCGCGGCCAGGTCGGGCTGACGCTCGGCATCTGGGGCGCGGTGCAGGCCTCGGCCGCGGGGGGCGCCGTGGCGCTCAGCGGCCTGGTGCGCGACGGGGTTTCGGCGCTCGCGGACCGGGGCGCGCTGGGCGTCACGCTGGTTCACCCGGCCACCGGCTACGTCGCGGTTTACGCCATCGAGATCGCCTTGCTGTTCGTGACCCTCATCGCCATCGGCCCCCTGGTCCGCCTGAACCGGTCCAGCGGGCCGGTCGCCTACGCCTAAGCCGTGTTCCTTGCTCAACCCTTTGACCGCTGAGGCCCTCCATGCAAACCGGCGCATTGACCAGCTACATCGACGTCGCCCAATTGGCGCTTTATGCGTTCTGGCTGTTCTTCGCCGGGCTGATCTATTACCTGCTTCAGGAAAACAAGCGGGAAGGCTACCCGATGACACCCGGCCGCAACGGCTTCCGCGCGGAGGGCTGGCCCGGCGTGCCGTCGCCCAAGACCTTTATCCTGGCCGACGGCGACACGCGCTTGTCGCCGCGGGAGGAAAAGGCGGAACAGGTCAACGCCGTGCCCACCGCCAACTGGGATGGCGCGGCGCGGCAGCCGACCGGCGACCCGATGCTGGGCGGGATCGGCCCCGGCGCCTACGCCCAGAACCGGCCGGACGTGCCGGACCACACCTTCGACGACGCCCTGCCCAAGATCGTGCCGCTCCGCGCCGCGCCGGAGTTCTGGCTGGCGACCGAGGACCCGGACCCGCGCGGAATGCAGGTGTTCGGGGCCGACTGGGTGTATGCCGGACGGATCGTGGACGGCTGGATCGACCGGTCGGAGGTGGTGATCCGCTACTTCGAGATCGAGCTGGAAGGCAGCGGCGACCACGTCCTGCTGCCGCAGCACTACGCGCAGATCAACAAGAAGACCCGGCAGGTCAAGGTCGGTGCCATCCTGGGCGCGCATTTCCACGACGTGCCGCGGCTGCAGAACGCCGAGACGGTCACGTTGCTTGAGGAGGAAAAGCTCGTGGGCTACTACGCCGGCGGCCTGTTGTATGCGAAGCCCACCCGGCTGGGGCCAATCCTGTGAGCGCCGCGCAGCGCCTGCCGCGCGGCCTGCCGGAGCGGCTGCCCGACGGGGAGCGGCTGCTGTGGCAAGGCGCCCCGGATTGGCGGGTGCTGGCCCGCCACGCCTTCCACCTCCGGGGCCTCGCGCTTTATTTCGGCGTGATCGTGGCGTATTGCCTCGGCTCGGCGGCGCTGGGCGGCACGCCGCTGGCCGGAGTCGCATCGGCGGCGACGCTGGCGGGCTTGGCGCTGGTGCCGATCGGCTTCCTGGCGGCCTATGCCTGGGCGGTCGGCCGGGCCACGGTTTACAGCATCACGGACCGCCGGGTGGCGATCCAATTGGGCCTGGCTTTGCCGATGACGATCAACCTGCCGTTCGCGAAGATCGAGGCGGCCTCGTTGAAGGAGCGCGCGAACGGGTTCGGCGACATATCGCTCTTGCTCAATGGCCGGGACAAGGTAGCTTACCTCGTGCTTTGGCCGCACGCCCGGCCGTGGCGCCTGGCGCGGCCGGAGCCGATGCTCCGGGCCGTTCCGGACGCCGGGCGGGTCGGGCAGTTGCTGGCACGGGCGTTGGCGGCGTCGGCCGACATGCCGGTGCCGGCGGCACCGGACGCGCAGCCGGGCCACGTGGTTGCCGGGTCGAAAGAGCCGGTGGCCGCTTAAGAAGAATGGGCTGAAAGGGAGGCTTGCCTTGACCACACCGTCCCCGTTCCCGCGCGCCTTGCGGTTTGGCATCTTCGCCGCCGTGGGCTTGTCGCTCGTCCTCGCGGCGACGGGCCGCATGACCCATATCGGCGCAGTGCAGGCGACGGGAACCCTGGTGGCCGCCCGCGACCTTGACTTCGCCGATGGCGTGGACGGCTCGGTGATCGTGACGGACGCGCGGGACGGGTCGCCGGTCGCCGTGTTCACCGGGGAAAGCGGCTTTCTCCGCGGCACCATGCGCGGCATGGCGCGCACGCGGAAAAGCGAGGGCATCGGGTCGCAGGACCCGTTCCGCTTGTCGGCCTGGAGCGACGGGCGCCTGACGCTCGACGACCCGGCAACCGCGCGGCACATCGAGCTACAGGCGTTCGGCTCCACCAACGTCGAGGTGTTCGCCCAGCTCCTGACGGCGCACGGAGGAACGCGATGATGAACGCGATGACCGGGGGATGGCTGCTGGGCGGCGAGACCGTCGAAGTTGAATGCGACGTCGATATCGAGCAGACGCCGCTGTCCTTTCACGCCCACGCCGTCCCGGACGGCATCGACATCCGACCGGGAGACAGCGTGCAGGTGCACGGCGTGCCGTCCTCCATCGACTTCGGCGACGCCGTGACCTGCCGCTGCCCGGCGACCGTCACCCGCGCCGGGGCGCTGACGCGGTGGTGGACGGAGTTCACCGCCATGTTTGAACTGACGGAACTCTACGAAGTCGGCTTCTTGCCGAAGGAGAGCTGAGCCATGGCCACCCAGACCGTCGCCCGGGCCGCCCCCGCCCCCAACGAGACCACGCGCCAAGCCCAGCAGGACACGGTGCTCAGCCCGCGCTTCTACACCACCGACTTCGCCGCCATGGAGCGCATAAACGTGAGCGGCGTGCGGGCCGAGTGGGACCAGCTCATCGCGGAGCTTCGCGCCGACACCAACAAGGGCCACTTCATCCGCAACGAGAAGTTCGACGTGGACCTTTCGACCCTGCCGCCCGATTTGCGGGAGGAGTTCCTGGAATTCCTGGTCAGCTCCGTCACCGCGGAGTTCTCCGGCTGCGTGCTGTATGCCGAGATCAAGAAGCGCATCAAGCAGGGCGACATCCACGAGCTGTTCAACTTCATGACGCGGGACGAGGCGCGGCACGCCGGGTTCATCAACGACACGCTGAAGGATTTCGGCGTGGGCGTGGACCTCAGCTTCCTCACCAAGGTCAAGAAGTACACCTACTTCCGGCCCAAGTTCGTGTTCTACGCGACCTACCTGTCGGAGAAGATCGGCTACGCCCGCTACATCACCATCTTCCGCCACCTGGAGCGCCACCCAGAGCGGATGTTCCACCCGATCTTCGGCTGGTTCGAGCAATGGTGCGCCGACGAGTTCCGCCACGGCGAGGCCTTCGCCCTGTTGATGCGTGCCGACCCCAAGGTGCTGACCGGCCTCAACAAGCTGTGGATCCGGTTCTTCCTGCTCGCGGTGTTCGCCACGATGTATGTGCGTGACCATGCGCGCCCGGTGTTCCACGCGGCGCTCGGCGTCGATCCCACCGACTACGATTTCCGGGTGTTCCGCATCACCACCGAGATTTGCAAGCAGGTGTTCCCGGTCTCGCTCGACCTCGACCACCCGGCGTTCGCCAAGGGATTGGAGCGGCTGCGCGTCATCACCGTGGCCAAGGGCGCCGCTCGGCGGCAAGGCGGCGTGGTGGGCCGGATCAAAGGCGCGGCGCTCACCGCAGCGGCGGCGGCGGCCTTCGCGCGGCTGTACCTGATCCCTGTCAAGAACAACGCGATGCCGGAGCGGGTCCGGCTCGCCCCCGCCTGGTAGCGCCGCCCGCCATGCCCTCCTGCGCCGGCCCGGCGTTCTATGCGCTGTTCGTCTGGTGGTTCAGCACCGGGCTGATCATCTGGCTGGACAACCTGCACCCCCGCACCTTCCGCTGGAGCATGTCGGGGGGCACGGTGCTGTTCGGCGTGGCGCTGT
The DNA here is from genome assembly GCA_964235485.1 of uncultured Acetobacteraceae bacterium. Taxonomy (GTDB): domain Bacteria; phylum Pseudomonadota; class Alphaproteobacteria; order Acetobacterales; family Acetobacteraceae; genus CAHJXG01. The sequence goes on from CAXSAZ010000015.1 coordinate 22,075, forward strand.
GGCAGCTTGGCGCAACGGCTTCGGACGGCTCGGTGTGGGGCGCCTACGCCGCCTTCACCTGGGCGGTGCTGGCCTGGGGCTGGCAGGAGATGGGCTTCTTCATGGGCTACGTCACCGGCCCGCGCCGGGTCGGCAGCCCGGCGGGCGTCAGCGAGTGGCAGCGGTTCCTGCACGGCGTCAATGCCTGCCTCTACCACGAGCTTGCCATCATCGCGACCGCCGCGGCCATCGCCTATGCGACCTGGGGCGGCGTGAACCAGGTCGGGGCCTGGACGTTCTACGTGCTGTGGGCCATGCGGACCAGCGCCAAGCTCAACTTCTTCCTGGGCGTGCTGAACTTGGGCGAGCAGTTCATCCCGCCGCATCTCACCTACCTGGGAAGCTACCTGCGCCGCCGCCCGATGAACGCGCTGTTTCCGGTGTCTGTGACCCTGGGCACTGCCGGCGTCGTCGTCCTGCTTGGGCGTGCCGCCGCGCCTGAACTGGGCGACGCCACCTATGCCGGGCTGATCTTCGTGATCGCCATCCTGGCCCTTGCGGTGATCGAGCATTGGGTCCTTATCCTACCGATACCATTTGACAAGCTGTGGAACTGGGTGCTGACGCTGCGGCGGCCCGCCATGCCGAAGGCCGAGCGCCCCCCCACCGCTGCCGCAACCTTCTGAGGTTTGGAGTCTCCGATGGACTACGAACGGTTCTTCCGCCGCGAGCTTGACGCCCTGCGGCAGGGCGGCAACTACCGCGTGTTCGCCGACTTGCAGCGCCGGGCCGGCGCTTTTCCGACCGCGGTCCACCTGGGCGGGCGGGCGCCGTCCGATGTGACGGTGTGGTGTTCCAACGACTACCTCGGCATGGGCCAGCATCCCCTGGTGCTTGAAGCGTCGCACGAGGCGTTGGACAAGTGCGGCGCCGGCGCCGGCGGCACCCGCAACATCGCCGGCACCAACCATTACCATGTCATGCTGGAGGAGGAGATCGCCGACCTCCACCAAGCCGAAAGCGCGCTGCTGTTCAACTCCGGCTACATGTCGAACTGGGCGGCGCTGAGCACGCTCGGCGCGCGGCTGCCGGGCTGCGTCGTGCTTTCGGACGCGCTGAACCATGCGTCCATGATCGAGGGCATCCGGCACAGCCGGGCCGAGAAGATGGTGTTCGCCCACAACGACCCGGAGGACCTGGACCGCAAGCTGTCCCAACTCGATCCCTCGCGGCCGAAGATGGTGGTGTTCGAGAGCATCTACTCCATGGACGGCGACATCGCCCCCATCGCCGAAATCTGCGACGTGGCGGAGAAGCACGGCGCCATCACCTACCTGGACGAGGTGCACGCGGTGGGCCTCTACGGCCCGCGCGGCGGCGGCATTGCGGAGCGGGACGGCCTGGCCCACCGCATCACGGTGACGGAGGGCACGCTGGCCAAGGGCTTCGGCGTGGTTGGCGGCTACATCGCAGGCTCCGCCGCGGTGGTGGATTTCGTGCGCAGCTTCGCGTCGGGCTTCATCTTCACCACGGCGCTGCCGCCGGCGGTGTGCGCGGGCGCGCTGGCCAGCATCCGCCACCTCAAGACGAGTTCGGCCGAGCGCGAAGGGCAGCAGCGCCGGGTGGCACAGGTGCGCGCGGCGCTGGACGCGGCCGGGGTGCCGCACATGGACAACCCGAGCCACATCGTGCCGGTGATGGTGGGCGACGCCGCGCTGTGCAAGCACATCAGCGACCGGCTGCTGGACCAGTACGGCGTTTACCTGCAGCCGATCAACTACCCGACCGTGCCGCGCGGCACGGAGCGGCTGCGCATCACGCCGTCGCCGCTGCACACCGATGCCGACATCGCCCACCTCGTCGCCTCGCTGTCGGCCATCTGGTCGGAGCTGAGCCTCAAGCGCGTCGCGTGACACGGCCGCTTGCCAAGAGCAAGTCAGACCTCACGTCCGTATCTGATCCCGCCATGGTGACGGGACCGCAACCAGAAGGAAACCGTTGATGCAAGACCGCAATGGGACGTCCCGCCGTGACATGCTGCGCACCGGGGCAATGGTCGCTGCCGGCCTCGCGGGCGTGGCCGCCGCGTCGTCCGCCCGCGCCCAGGACGAGAAGATTGCGCAGGAACTGGTGCAGTACCAGAACACGCCCAAGGACGGCCAGGAATGCGATAAGTGCGCGCAATGGGTCGATCCGAACGCCTGCAAGATCGTGGCGGGCACGATCAACCCGAAGGGCTACTGCGTGGCCTACGCGCCCAAGGACGGCTGACGCCAGCAGCCGGCCCCATCCCGGCGCCGGCTTGAGCGCCGGTTTCCCGTGGGAGCGATGGACAGTTGGCCCGTAGAAGCCACATGTCCTTTGCTTCCACAGGGAGTCCCCCCCCATGCCGCTCGACGACACCGACCCGAACCGCCGCCGTGCCGCCCCGCGCTACAACGTCCTGGGCGGCACGCTGGAAACCTGCTCGCTCGACCCGATGACCGGCTTCACCCGCACCGGCTGCTGCGAGACCGGGCCGGAGGACGTGGGCAGCCACACCGTTTGCGCCGAGGTCACGGCAGAGTTCCTGGCCTTCAGCCGCCGCCGGGGCAACGACCTTTCGACGCCGCGGCCCGAGTACGGCTTTCCCGGCCTCAAGCCCGGCGACCGTTGGTGCCTGTGCGCGCCGCGCTGGCAGGAAGCGTTCCTGGCCGGCTGCGCGCCCCGCGTTTCCCTTCATGCGACCGAGGCGTCGGCCCTGGAACATTGCGCGCTGGAGGACCTGCAGCGGCACGCGACCGGGTAGGCCGGGCCAAGCGCCGTCACGCCGTTTTTCGACGCCTCGCCTCACGCGGCACAGGTTCGGGCGGCACGTAGGCCAGCGCCTCCTCCATGCGCCAGGGGTTTTCAATCGGGAACCGGCTGAGCGCGATGCCCCGTCTCCACGGGCGCCAGGCGGCGGGCCTCCGCATAGGCAGCATCATACAGGCCCGGCAGGAACGGGTGCATTCCAGGCGCCATCTCGATCAATTGCCTGGCCTCCACCTGCTGCACGGCGATGGAGTAAAGCCCGTTTCGGGTCAGCTTTTCCGGCTGCACGATCACCTTGAGCATACGCTGCAACAGGACGCCCATGCCGTGCTGCCCGGCATGGGCGTCCATTCCGCTGCGTCTCCTGGCTTCATGTCCGCCATGTCGCCAGCATAGCAGGGCAGGCTATTCCGCGGCCGGGGCCAAGGTGGCGGCGCGCATCCACACGGCGGTGTCGTGGAACACCGCGCCGCCGTTGGGCGCGGCCGGCGCGTCGCTGGTCAGCGCGTTGATGCCGACGCCGCCCGCGAAATCGGCGTTGGGCCACACGCTCTCGACCACCACCACGCCGGGCTGGGAGCCGGCGGCCAGGCGCGCGTGCACCGTGACCGTGCCGCGCTCGTTGCCGAGCGTCACCTGGCCGCCCTCTGCAATGCCCAAGCGCGCCGCATCGTCCGGATGGACCAGGGCCGTGGGCCGGCCCTCGCGCTGGCGGCTGCCCGGCGTTTCGGTGAAGCTCGTGTTGAGGAACTGCCGCGCGGGCGCCGCAACCAGGCGGAACGGGTGGCCGGGCGTCGCCTCGTCCGTTGCGGCCCAGTGGTCCGGCAAGGCGGGCATCCCGGCATGGTGCGGGCCGACCGCGGCCCAATCGGGCGCGAAGCGGAACCGCCCGTCCGGGAAGCCGAACCCGGTCAGGAAATGGCTGCGCTCGAAACCCTCGTCGGCGTCGATCCAGCGCCGGGCGATCACCTCGGGGGCGCCGGGCCAGCCGGACGCGCGCAGCGTCGCGTCCACGAGTTCCATCGCCGTCATGTCGAATCCCGGGTGCGACGCGCCCAAGCGCCGGGCCAAGCCTTGCAGCACCTCGTGGTTGGACCAGCATTCGCCCGGCGGATCGATCAGCTTCGGCCCGACTTGCAGGTGCGTGTGGCCGCCGGCGGCATACAGGTCGTCGTGCTCCAGGAAGGTGGTCGCCGGCAGCACCACGTCGGCCAGCGCCGCCGTTTCCGTCATGAACTGCTCGTGCACGCAGACGAACAGGTCGTCGCGGCCAAAGCCCCGGCGCACCCGGTTGCTGTCGGGCGCCACCACGACGGGGTTGGTGTTCTGAATGAACAGGGCCGTGACGGGCGGCCCGCCGCGGAGTTCGGCCGGGTCGCCGTCCAGCACGGCGCCGATCCGGCTCATGTCCATTTGCCGGGTGCCGGGGTCGCAGGCGTCGAGGCCCTCGATCAGCGTCTTGTCCCAGTGGTAGATGCCGTTGCCGCGGTGGTTCCAGAACGCGCCGCCGCCGCGGTGCCGCCATTTGCCGCCCACGGCCGGCAGGCAGGTGACGGCATGGAGGTTGGCGCTGCCGTTGCGGCTGCGGGAAAAGCCGTAGCCGATGCGCAGGAATGCCCGGTCGGTGCGGCCGTACAGCGCCGCGAACGCCTCGATCTCGGCGACGGTCAGCCCGGTGATCCCGGCCGCCCACTCCGGGCCGCGGTCGCGCAGGTGCGCTTCCAGCCGGTCCGGGCAGTCGGCATACCTGGCCATGTACTCGCGGTCGGCGGCGCCGTCGCGGAACATGACGTGCATCACGGCGCAGGCCAGCGCGCCATCGGTGCCAGGGCGCGGCGCCAGGTGGACATCGGCCGCGGCGGCGCTGGGCGTGCGGTAGGGATCGACGACGACGAACTTCGCCCCCCTCCCCTTCCGGGCGCGGGTCACGTGGGTCATCACGTTCACCTGGGTGGAGACCGGGTTGCCGCCCCACATGACGATCAGGTCAGAGTCTGCCATTTCCCGTGGGTCCGGCCCGCCGAAGCGGCCGACGCCGGCGATCCAGCCGCTTTCGCTCGCCGTCGAGCAGATGGTGTTGTGCTGGCGCGAGTAGCGCATGACATGGCGCAGCCGGTTGATGCCGTCCCGCTGCACCAAGCCCATGGTGCCGGCGAAGTAGTAGGGCCACACCGCCTCCGGCCCATGCCGCGCCGCCGCGTCCATGAGCGCCCCGGCAACGCGGTCCAGCGCTTCCTCCCAGCCCGCCTCGCGAAACGCGCCGCTCCCCTTCGCGCCGGTGCGGATCAGCGGGCGGAGCAGGCGGCCCGGGTGGTGCGCCCGCTCGGCGTAGCGTGCGACCTTGGCGCAGATCACCCCGGCGGTGTACGTGTTGTCCGCCGCGCCGCGCACCGCGCCGATGCGGGCATGGTCCAGCACTTCCACCTCCAGCGCGCAGGTGCTGGGGCAGTCATGCGGGCAAACGGTGCTGCGGAATGGGCCGGCCATGCGCGTTCCTTCGGCGGGTCGCCCGGGCACCGGCCCGGGCCTGCCGTTCCTTTACGGTGTCCGAGGCCGGGATGGGAAGCGGCGCTTCAGGCAGGGCTAAGCCGAAGCAGCCGGTCGGCGTTGCCGTGCGCGATCTTGGCCAGGTCGGCCGGGGAAACGGGCAAGCCTTTCAGGAAGCTGCCGCCGACATCGTTGGGGATGAATGGAAAATCCGTGGAGTACATGATCCGGTCCGCCCCAAAAGCCTGGAGCAGCGCCAGGAAAAGCGGCAACGTCCTGAACCCGCTGGTCGTGACATGCACCTGTTCGAGGATCGTCTGGCTCACGCTGCGGGAAGTTTTGCGGGCGGTACCGAACACCTCGTCGAAGCGGGGCAACATGGTCGCCAGCCCCTCGCCCATGTGGCCGATGATCAACTGAAGCCTGGGATGGCGGTCCAGCGCGCCGGACAGCACGAGGCGCAGCACGTGGACAGCCGTGTCCGCGTGCCAGCCCCAGCCCATGGCGGCGAACGGGAACGACACGTCGCCCGGCAGGTTGTCATAGTAGGCCGCGCGCACCGGCGCATCCGGGATGGAGATAGATCGGCACCTCCAAGGCCTCGGCCCGCGCCAGGACCGGCTCGAACCGGGGATGGTCCAGGAAGCAGCCATCGGTGGCGCCGCTGACCAGGGCGCCGCGGAAGCCGAGCTGCCGGACCGCGCGCTCCAGCTCGTCCGCCGCGGCCTCCGGCGCCGTCAGCGGCAGGTGGGCGAACCCGGCGAAACGCCCGGGATGGGCCGAGATCGCGGCGGACATGGCATCGTTCGCCTCCCGCGCCCAGCCTGGCCCCTCGGTCGGCGGAAGCATGTCGGCGCCGAGAGCTGCCACCGAGAGTACCTGCACCGTGACGGCGCTTTCGTCCATGGCCTGCAGCCGCTTCGGACCGACCTCGGCCATTGCGTCGATCTCGTTGAGCGGACTCCAGATCTGGCCCTGCGCCGGGATGCCCCGCCGGGCGATGACCTCCGGGCTGATCCGCTTGATCAAGGCGGGCACGGTGAAATGTTCCTCAAGGGCGACGACGCGCATGGATTCCTCTTTGCTGACCGTTCCTCCTACGCGGGGCCGTCATGCGCGGTTTCCTGAACCGGGCACCGCCTCGGCCCGAAGCGTTCCGTTGCGGCCAAGACACGGACCGCGCAACAATCCGAGTGCAATGCAATTTTAACAACGTAATGTGTTGCGTTGCTGCATCTGCGGAACGAACCTGCCTGTATGGCGTGGGCGGCCTACGAATCGCCGCGCAAAACGTGGGAGCCAGCCTTATGGACAATCCAGTTGCCTCGACCGAGCCGGCGCAGGAGGGCGTCAACCGACGCGCGCTGATCAACCAGTTCGGCAAGACCGCCGCCGCCGTCATGGCCGTGGGCGCGGCGGCTACCGCCGGCGTGACGCTTTCCAGCCTGCCGGCCGAAGCGCAGGGCATCACCGACGCCGACATCCTGAACTTCGCGCTGAACCTGGAGTATGTCGAGGCCCAGTACTACATCCGCGCCTTCTTGGGCCGCGGCCTGGACCCGTCCGACATCAGCGATCCCAACGGCGTCGGCAACGCGGGCTTCGTGCTCGGCGGCTCGGCCGTGCCGTTCCAGACCGCCTCCATTGCCGCCTACGCGCAGAAGATCACGATTGACGAGGTGAACCATGTCCGCTTCCTGCGGCGCGTGCTCGGCAATGCCGCGGTGGCGCAGCCGAACATCGACCTGCTGAACAGCTTCAATGCCCTGGCGTTCGCGGCGAAGCTCGTGCCGAACGCCAACACGCAGTTCAACCCGTTCGCCGATGAGGTCAGCTTCCTGCTGGGCGCGTTCATCTTCGAGGACGTGGGCGTCACCGCCTATGCCGGGGCCGCGGCGCTGCTGCAGAACAAGGACTACCTGGCCGCCGCCGCCAGCATCCTGGCCATCGAAGCCTACCACGCCGGCACGGTCCGCACCGTGCTCGGCAGCCTCGGCCAGCAGGCTGCGGCCAACGCCATCTCCGCCGTACGCGCGTCCGCGGGCGGCGGCAAGGAGCAGCCTTTGTCGCTCCCCAACCTGTCGATCAACACCTCGCCGGCGGACACCGACTCGCTCGCGTTCCGCCGCACCACTACGGAGGTGCTGAACATCGTGTACAACGGGCGCAGCACCGGCGGCGGCTTCCTGCCGAACCAGGCCAACGGCGCCATCCGCTGACGGCCGCCGGGGCGGACCTGGTCCGCCCCCATCGGCTTCCGCGGCTCAGGCGCCTGAGTACTCACGGACCGAGACTCCGGCTCCCGGTCCCTGGCCAGCCGGCCCGAGGGTTCGCAGCACGGCCCGCATCGCGTCCTCCCCGGCGCGCCAACGGTCGGCGAGCGTCGCGCGGGAAAAGTCGAACACCTTGGCGGGACCGGCCTCGTCGAGGCCCGCGCGGTAGCTGAGGTAGTGCATCTCCGTCTGCCGCCGCCGGCCCTCGGCGAGCAGCGCCGCAATATCCGGCCGGTGGCACAGCTCAGGCGGCAGCATCTCGCCGAGGCGGCCAATGGCGGCGCGCAGCCGTTGTTCCCGCTCCTGCCCTTCCCCGAGCCGGCGCGTCTGGTTGCCGAACGCCAGGTCGGTGGCGCGCGACAGGCTGGCGCCCAGGGTGTGCGGGCGGCTGCCCTCCAGGGCGAACAGGTCGATGACGAAGCACAGCGCACCATCAAAGGCCGGGTCGTCGAGGAGGTCGAGCGGCGCGTTGGAGGCCAGCCCTCCATCACCCAGCAGCCTTCCCTCGATCTCGACCGGGGCGAACAAGGGCAGCAGGGCGCAGGACGCCACGACATGCTCCGGCCCGACCCGCGTGCCCCGGCCCGTGTCGAACACCACGCGCTCGCCGCTGACAACATCGGTCGTGCAAAGGCTGAGGCGCACGTTTCCCCGGTTGAGGCGGTCGAAGTCAATCAGCTTCACAAGCTGCGCGCGCAGCGGCGCCAGGTCGTACAAGGCGGACACATCGCCGACCCCGGCCCGCGGACCCGGCGAAAGGCGCGGACGGAAGATGCCGGGACGGCCGAAGAACAACGTTTCCAAAACGCTCGCCTGGTTGTGCGCCTGCCGCCAGACGCCCGCGTCCGGCACGCCGAACCAAAAGGACGCGGCCGGGGTCGGGTCGGTCGTGGCGGCCTGCCAGAACTGCCGCAGGCGGTCGATGCGGTGCTCCGGCGCGTTCCCCGCAATGATCGCGGCGGCCACGGCGCCGATGGAGCTTCCCAAGACCCAATCCGGAAGCGGCCCGCCATCGTCCTGCAACGCGGCATACGCCCCGGCCTCATAGGCGCCGAGGGCGATCCCGCCGGCAAGCACCAGGGCGGTCTGCCGCTTCGGAAGGGACGTGCGGCTGTCGTCGGGCATGTAACTGCTTTCTGATGGAGGAACGGCGTGCCCGGCGGAATCCTTCAGGTCCCGCAGAACGTCCGATACGATGGATCAACCTGCGTCGGCGGCAGGGCATACGGCTCGAAGCCCGGCCGATCCTCGAAGGGCTGCGCCGTGGCGTCCAGCAAGGCCTCGAACGGGCCGAGGTCGTCCTGCAAGGCGGCGGCGAGCGCCGCTTCAACGAGATGGTTGCGCGGGATGACGGCCGGGTTCACCTGCCGCATGGCGGCGGCACGCGCCGGGTGCGGCGCGGGTTCCGCAGCCAGCCGTGCGCGCCAACGGGCGGCCCACTCGTCATACGCGCCGCCGTCGGCGAACAGCGTCCGCACGGCGGCGTCCCCGTCCGGCCTGGCCGCCGCCGCGCACAAGCGCCGGAACGTCAGCGTCCAATCCGCCGCGTTCTCCGCCATGCGGGTCAGCAGGTCCTGGAGCAAAGCAGTGTCGCCTTCCTGCTCCGTTTCAAAGCCGGCCTTGCGACGCAGCCCGCCGAAGTAAGCGGCCTCGAAGCGCGGGCCGAAGGCGGCGAGCGCTTCTTGCGCAGAGGCCAGGCCGGCATCCTGGCCGTCCCCGAGCAGCGGCAGCAGGGCCTCGGCGAGACGGGCCAGGTTCCAGTGCGCGATCCGGGGCTGGTTCGCGTAGGCGTAGCGTCCATCCTGATCGATGGAACTGAACACCGCGGCCGGGTCGTAGGCGTCCATGAAAGCGCAGGGGCCGTAATCGATGGTCTCGCCGGAGATGGCAGTGTTGTCGGTGTTCATCACGCCGTGGATGAAGCCCACCAGCACCCATTGCGCCACCAAGTCCGCCTGCCGGGCGATTACGCCGTCCAGCAGGGCGCGGTAAGGGTTCTCGGCACCGGCAGCGTCCGGGTAGTGCCGGGCGATCACGTAATCGGCCAGCGTTCGCACTGCCTCCACGTCGCTGCGGGCGGCGAAGTATTGGAACGTGCCGACGCGGATGTGGCTGGCGGCCACGCGGGTCAGCACCGCGCCGGGCAGCATCGTTTCGCGGATGACTGTTTCCCCCGTGGCGACCGCGGCCAGCGTCCGAGACGTTGGAATGCCCAGGGCCGCCATCGCCTCGCTGACGAGGTACTCGCGCAGCACCGGCCCCAACGCGGCGCGGCCGTCGCCCCGGCGGGAGAACGGCGTGGGTCCAGACCCCTTGAGCTGGATGTCCCGCCGCCGGCCGTCCCGCCCGACCACCTCGCCCAGCAGGATGGCCCGCCCGTCTCCAAGCTGCGGCGAGAAGCCGCCAAACTGGTGCCCGGCATAGGCGAGGGCAATCGGCTCCGCGCTCTCCGGCACGGTGTTCCCAGAGAAAACGTCCGCCGCTTCGGGACCGCCCAGGCCGCTCGGGTCGATCCCAAGCTGCTCCGCCAGGACGGCGTTGACCCGCAGCAGCCGGGGCGCCGCGACGCGGGTTGGCTCGATGCGCGCGTAGAAGCGGTCCGGCAGGCGGGCGTAGGTGTTGTCGAATGGGATGTGGATGGGCATGGCGTTCAATCCTCGAAGCAGCCAGCCGGCCCCGCGGCGCAAGCCCTGACCGGGACCGCACGCCTCACATGGGAGGGCCGTCAGGATCAGGCAAGCTTGCCGGGCCGACGCGGAGCCGCCGCCCCGTTCACGACGGCACAACGAGGAGGCGGCGGAATGGCTGCACCGCGCGTCGCCCGCAATCGCGTGATACACCGGAGCGTGAACCGCCGGCCTACGTCACCACCATCGCGCTCGACCCGGGCAAGCCAGAGGCGAAATCCTGCCCCATCAAGCGCGACGGCGTGCAAAACCCAGCCGGCGGCGGCCGGCCCAGCACCGAGGACACGACGCCGAGCGCGCTGCTCACAGTGAAATCATAACCGTTCGCGGTCCGCATCCGGCAGGTCCGGCGCAGACCGCCGGCCTCCGCCTCGCCCCAAACAAAGGACGGCCGCCCGGCCCGCGCGTCGGCGTCCGGGCCGCGCACCGTGCCGGCACGCCGGGTCACGGCGTCGCGCACCAGCGGGACCGCCATCAAGGGTTCAATCAGAAAGCCGAGCCTGGCCGCGAGCGCCGCCGCGGGCGGGACGGCGGCGTAAACCTCGATGTTCGGAATGCCCGTGGTGTGGAACGCGGTGCTGACGTCGCCCCATCCGACCGTCACCGCCGTCCGCACGCCGTTGCCGAAGTCGATCCGCCGGGTGCGGTGGCCGTGCGGCACCCGGACGATCCGCCCGTCCCGCCGCACCCGCCCGCCCAGCGCGATGCCTTCCGCCGCGGTTTTCGCCGTGCCGGGCGAAACGGCGGAACGGGTGTCGAAGCCGAGCCGCAGATGCGTCGCGCCCGGCAGCGCGTCTTTCAGCGCGGCGGCGACGCAATCGGTCGGCACCACGTCGAACCCGACGCCGGGGCACAGCAGCACGCCCGCCGCCCGCGCCAGCGCGTGTCGGGCATGGGCCTGCTCGAACACGTCGATCTCCCCGGTGATGTCGAGGTAGTGCGCGCCGCTCCGCAAGCAGCGTTCCATCATGGGCGCGCCCGTCGCCGAGAACGGCCCGGCGCAATGCAGCACGAGCGCCATGCCGCGCAGCGGGTCCGCCGCGTCGTCCGCCCGGTCCAGGGCGAACACCCGATGGGGCAAGCCAAGCTCCTGTGCGAGCGCGCCGACCCGGCCCGGATCGCGTCCGGCCAGCGTCGGCGCCCATCCGCGCCGCGCCGCTTCCCGCGCAATCAGTTGCCCGGTGTAACCGTTCGCCCCGTACAGCATCCATGGCGGCATGACGCCTCGCTTCGGGACCGTGCATCCCTTGTTTGCATTGCGGCGCGTCTCGCGTATGAGGCGCTTTTGAACAAAAGGAACACCCCATGCCCCGCAAATCGAAAGCCGCTCTCGCCGCCGAAACCGCCGCGCTGGAAGCGGCGCCCGCGCCGGCCCGCCGCGGCCGTCCGCCCCGGGCCTCCAAGGCTACGCCGAAGCCGTCCGCGGAGGAAGCGGGCAGCGCGCCCAGCACGGCCGCCGCGGAGGCCGAAGCCACGACCGGGCCGAACGGCGCCATCATGCCGACGTCCGAGCCGATGGACGCAGGCGAGGCGCCAGCCGACGCTGCCGCCGCCGAAATGGCCGCGGCCGAGCCGACGCCGCCCCCGGCCAAAGACGCGCCGGTGCCATCGAAGCCAGCCGCGCGATGGGACCCGGCCGCCGACACGGTGCAGTTCGATTGGCCCGAAATCGAGCAAACGGCGTCGCGGCCAGGCCCCAACCAGGTCATGGCCAAGCTGCTGGTCGCAGCGCGCGCCGAGGGCGCAACCTCGCGCTGGCCGTTCGGGGAGGCGTGACGCCCAGCCCTGCCTTGCCCGGCCGTTGTCGGCGGCCGGACCTGGCGAACCGGCCATAGATTCGGACATGGCAGGCTGGACCGGCATGGCGGCGACGCGCTGGCGGGCGCCCGGGCAGTCACCGGGCCGGGCCGGTCCCCGCATCCCATTCCCGCGCGCGGGCGAGCTTGATGAACGCATGGGCCGCCCGCGTGAAGGGACGGCCGGCCACCGCGACAAGCAGGACATCATGCGCTTCCTGTTCCGCGACCAGGCGCTTGTGAACCCCGTCGGGCGTGGCAGTCCGCTCGGTCGATAAGGCGATGCCAAGCCCGGCGCGCACCAAGTCCGCCGCGCGGCCCGGCGCGTCCGCCCGATGCCGCTGGCTCGGGCGCGCGCCGTGAGCCTTCTGCGCCTGCTCCAGCAACCGCGCCATCCGGCAATCCGCCGCCCCGCAGATCACCGCCGTTCCGTCGAGCGCGCTGAGCGGGACTGCCCCTCCCGTATCCAGCGCGTGGCCCGGCGGCATCACCAGCATCGCCACGTCCCGGAACAGCGGCCAGCGGTTCAAACGGTCGGACAGCGCCGCATCTTCGGTTACGATTGCCGCGTCCAGCGTCCCATGCAGCAAGGCCTCGCAGAGCTTGGCGCCGCTGGCATCCTCAAGGCTCAGCTCGAAGCCGGGCAGGCGCGCGGCAAGCTCCCCGAACACCGGGAGGAACGGAAGCGTCGGCACGTCGGCCGCCAGGCCCAACCGGAGCGGCGACGACGCTTGCCGCTTCATGCCGGAGGCATGTTCCTTTGCGCGCTCGGCCGCGGCAAAGGCTTGTTCCAGCAAGGGCAGCATCGCATGTCCGAGCGGCGTCAACTGGGTCAGCGACCGTTCCCGCAGCAGCAGCGGGCCGCCTAGCTCCTCCTCAAGCCGCTGGATGCTCTTGGTCAGCGCGGGCTGGGTGACGTGGCAGGCCTCCGCCGCGCGGGTGAAGTTCAGCGTCCGCGCCAGCGCCAGGAAATAGCGGATTTGCGTCAGGTCCATCGCTTGCGCCTGCTGCCCTCCTCATGCCGGGCGCGGGGCCGGCGCTTGTCCGCTGCACCCTGGACGACCCGTGGCGGAGCGCGTTCAGTTACGGCGGCCAGCCGGCGCGCCGGACGCGGCCACCCGGGCAAAGGTGCTGACGATCTTGCCGGACGCCCGCAAGGTGCCGCGCAGCGACCCCGCCACCTTGGATTGGCCGCCCACCCGGCAGCGGTATGGCACGGGCAGCTCCAGGATACGCAAGCCGCGCCGGGCCGCCTTCATCTGCATCTCGATGTTCCAGCCGTAGGTCATCTCCGCCATGCCGAGCCGGGTCAGCGCGTCGCGCCCGATCACGCGGAAGGCGCACATGTCGGTGTAGCGCACGCCGTACAGCGCGCCGATCAGCCGCCCGGCGACGGCGCCCGCCGCGACCTGGTGCCAGTTCATCGACCCCGGCGCCCGGGTGCCGCGGGTGCGCGACGCGATCACGAAGTCCTGCGCCCCGTCCAGCACGTGCTGCGCCAGCCGGGGCAACTGGTCCGCACAATCGGCCCCGTCGCCGTCCATGAAGGCGAGGACGTCGCACCCCGGCCGTGCCGCCGCAGCCCCCGCGGCGCAGGCCCGCCCGTAGCCGCGCCCGGCGTCCAGCACCCGCGCGCCCGCCGCCCGCGCCGCCGCCTGCGTGCCGTCCGTGCTGCCGCCGTCGGACACGATGACCTCGCCCACGCCCTGCCCCAGCGCCTCCGCCACCACGGCGCCGACCGCTTCCGCCTCGTTCCAGGCGGGGATCACCACGGACACGCGGGACAGGTTCAGGACTACAAGCTCCACCGCAGGCCGCAGCCCTGGCACGGCTTGGGCGGCGCGTCGCCGACAAGGGCGGTGCGGAAGCCCTGGTAGGCCGGGCTGTTCCAGATTTCTCGGAGTGTCTGCTGCGTGGCGTCGCCCAGCGTGTAGTTCTCGTAGCCGCGGGCGGAGAACGGCGCGATGCAGCAGGGCAGCGCCCGGCCATGCGCGGTGAAATACATCAGCGACCACGGCCGCCGGCAGGTCGCCCACGGCTTGTCGTCCGCCGTGCGCTTGAGGCTCAAGCCCGGCTCGGTCGCGCCCGAAGCGTCGAGGGTCACGCCCAGCGCGCGCCCGATGGCCGTGGCGTCGGCGATCACCGCTTCTTCCTCGGCGCGCGTCTGCTCGAACAGGGAGCTGTCCGGGCGGGCCATGCCGAACCCCTGCTCGTCGAACACCAGGCGCTGCAGGTGCACTTCTCTGACCCCGATGCGGGCAGCCAGGCGCACGAACTCCGGCAGTTGATCGACCGTCTCCTTCAGCCCCGTCAGCCACAGGGACACCACGGGCGCAGCCGCCCCGGTCGCCGCCTGCAGGTTGGTGAAGGCCGACACGTTGCGCACGATGCGGTCGAACATGTCCTTGCCGCGCACCTTGAGAAACGTTCCCGCTTCCGCCGCGTCCAGCGACACCCGCAACTCGTCCAGCCCGGTGTCGATGATCTCCCGGTGCTTGCGCGGCGCGAGCAGCGTGCCGTTGGTGTTGAACAGCACATGGGTGCCGCGCGCCTTGAGGTATCGGATCATCTCCGGCAAGTGCTTGACCAGCATCGGCTCGCCCACGCCGTGCAGCACCACCCGGGCGACGCCCGGCACCTGGTCCACGATGCGGCGGAACAGCTCCATGCTCATGTCCGCCGGCGGCTCCAGCGCCTCGAAGGTGCGCGGGCAGGTTTCGCACAGAAGGTTGCAGCGGTTCGTCACCTCCAGATAAAGGCAGACCGGCGGCGCGTCGGCGACGCTGTCGCGGGCCGAAACGGCCTCGAAGTAGCGCCGCGCGTCGAGCGCGGGGGATGCGGTGGTCGCGGGCATTCAAGAACCTCCAAAAACGGCTGGGTGCGGCAGGCGGGCGGGCCGCAGCCATTCCCAGGCCAGCAGCCCGGCGAACGGCAGGAACACCAGGGCGGGCCACAGAACCTGGTCATGGTTCGGGTCCAGATACATCGCGGGCGCGGCAAGCGTCAGCCAAAGCGCGCTGGCCCGCGGCGCCAGCACCGACGGCCAGGCCAGCACCGCCAAGTACCACGGGTAATGCGGCGACAGTGCGGCCATGGTGGCGGCGCTCAGCCACAGCGCGTCGGTGCAGATGGCGGCTGCGCGCTGCGCTGGGTCGGACGGCAGGGGACGCCGTACCACCGCGACGGCAAGAACCGCAAGCCCGAGCAGCGCCACCGCCAGGTAGCCCGGCCCGGCCCAGGACGGCAGCGGCCCGAGCAGGGCGAGGAGCCGCAGCAGCACCACGCCGCCATCGGCCAGCCGCTCCTCGGACGCATAGCCCGGCAGGTAGCCGAGCACGCGCCAGCCGACGCCCGCATAGCAGGCGTAGCCCGCAGCCATCACCGCGGCGCAGGCAACGGGCGTGCGCAGGTCCCAACGCCGCCAAAGCGCCGGGAACAGCGCCGCCGGCAGCAGCTTGCACAGGATCGCGAGGCCCAGCGCCGTGCCTGCCAGCGCCGGGCGGGCGCGGACCGCGGCGAGGATGGCAAGCGCGGACAAGCCGACCGCCGCCGCGTCGATGTGCGCCCCGCCCGCGAACTCCCACAGGACGAGGGGGTTCCAGGCATAGATCAGCACCCGCTCCGGGGCCAAGCGGGCGGTGCGCAGCAGCAGCAGCGCAGCACCTACGGTCAGGAGGTCGAACGCCAGCATGGCCGCCTTCACCCCGTAAAGGCTCGGCCAGACCTGGGCCACGGCGGCGAAGATGGCCTGGGCGAAGGGCGGGTAGATGGTGGGCGCGGTGTCGGCGCGGTTGATGTTGGGATACACCGCCCCGGCCCCCACGCCCTCGTCGCGCAGGCCCGCGAGTTCTGGTGCGGCCGGCAAATAGCGGTAGGGGTTGATCCCGGCCGCCTGCACCCGGCCGTCCCAAACGTAGCGGTAAGCGTCGGTGGAGTGCAGCGGCGGCGGCAACACCGTCACCACGCGCATGACGGCCCCGAGTAGCAGCACAACCGCGCAGGCCCGCCGCCCCCCGGATGGCGCCGCCGCGGCCACCGCCACCGCCGCCGCGTAAAGCACGCCGGCAACCGCGGCCCAGACCACGTAAAACACCGTCCGGTCCCGGTCCATGGCGCCCACGTCGTCCGGCAGGCGCAGCGCGGCGCCGCCCAGAAGGCACAACACGATGCCGGCGCCCAGGCCCGCCAACGCCAGCGTCCCCCGCCGCATCACGGACCCGGCGGCACGGCGCACAGGCGCTCCGCCAGGCCCAGCCCGGCCACGCAGCGGGCCGTGGACGGCGCCGCAAACGGCTGCTCGGCGCCCCGCGCCGGGCCGGCGACCTCCCGCACCAGGCGTTGCAGGCCGTCGCGGTCGTCGATGTCGAACCAGGCGCCCAGGCGCTCCAACGGAAGCCCGATCTCCCCGGCCCGCTCGGTGGTCGCCGCCGCGACGGACGCGGTGCTCCAGGCAATGCGCGCGAACATCTCGCTTTCGGGCGTTTGCAGGCCGAGCAGCCAGTAGCCGCCGTCATCCGCTGGGCCGAGCACCGCCCGGCGGCCCGGCGCCAGCAGACGCTCCGCCGCGCGGGCCAGCCACGCCGTCGGCAGCGTCGGGCTGTCGGCGCTCAGCACGCAGGCCGCGCCGTAGCCCATGTCCAGCAGCGTCCGCGTGGCGTGCAGCAGGCTGCGCCCGAACCCTTCCACGCCGGGCGCCGTACCTCCGGCGCCGTCCGCCAGGACCAGCCGGGTGCCGGGGGCGAGCAGGCCGTCGAAACGCGCCTCCTCCCCCGCCGGGGCATAGGCGACAAAGCCGTGGATGGGGGCGATGCGGCCGGCCGCCTGCACGTTCGCCGTCGCGTCGCCCAGGAACGCCGCGCCCATCTGCGCCGCCTCCTCCGCCGTGAGCAGCTCTTGCAGCCGCGTTTTCACGCGGCCCGGTCGCGGCGCCTTGGCCATAACAGCAATGGCGCAAACGCCACGGAGGCTCAAAACTGCGACCCGGCGGAAGCGAACATCGTCATACCTTGAATTTCGCCCGGACAGGCGGGAAAGGTTGCAGCCGTCGGCCGGGCGTCCGGCGCCACGATGTTACGTGGTCGGGACGGCTGCCTGCAACCGGGCAAGGCGCAGCCGTGCCGCGTGGGGTCCATATCGCTCCCCACTTGGCAGATCAAGGCTGGCCCGGCTTATCTGCAGCGCGCCACAACGCAGGCAAACGGAGCGGAAGCGATGTCGTTCAAGGTTCAGGTCGGCCCGGCGCAGATCGCCATCCACCAAGGCAGGACCGTGCTGGTGTGCGAGCCGGACGGCACGATCCCGCATCCCAGCGACAAGGGGCTGTATTTCAACGACACCCGCCTCATCAGCAGTTGGTCGATCTATGCCGACGGCGAGCGCTGGGACCTGCTGAGCGGCGGCGCCACCCGGCACGACACGGCGTCCATCCACCTGGTCAACCGCGCGCTGGTCACGGCATCCGGGCCGATCCCCGCGCGCACGCTCGGCTTGACGCTGACCCGCTCCATCCAAGGCGGCCTGCACGAGGACATCGACATCGCCCATTACGGCGCCAGCCCGGTGCGCTTCAACCTGGAGATCGGCCTGCGCTGCGACTTCGCCGACTTGTTCGAGGTGAAATCCGGCAAGCTCATCCGCCGGGGCAGCGTGGCGACCCACTGGTCCGCGGACAAGCAGCGGCTGGAAACGGCCTACGTCAACGGCGATTTCCGCCGTTCGGTGTGCGTCCATCCGCACGGCAACGCGGCGATGACCTATGCCAACGGCCGCCTCAGCTTCGTCGTGGACCTCAAGCCCGGCGAGCATTGGCACTGCTGCCTGCTGTATGACCTGGGCGACGGCGCCGAGACCTTCGCGGCCCCGGACCGGTGCGGCCACGACGCGGCGGCCGAGGCGGCTGCGGCGCCGCAATGGAAGGACGGCGTGCTCAACATCCGCACCAGCAACGAGGAGTTCTACCGCAACTTCCGCCAAGGGGTGGACGACATGGACGCGCTGCGTCTGCCGAAGGACGGCACGGACGGCGCCTCGTTCGTGCCGGCGGCGGGCTTGCCGTGGTTCACCGCCTTGTTCGGCCGCGACAGCCTGATCGCTTCCTTGCAGACGGTGGTGATCCACCCCGAAGCCGCCGGGGCGACGCTGGACGCGCTGGGGTGGCAGCAGGCGACGGAGCGCGACGACTACCGCGACGCGGAGCCGGGCCGCATCCTGCACGAGATGCGGTTCGGCGAGCTGGCCCATTTCAAGCTGATCCCGCACACGCCGTATTACGGCACCGCGGACGCGACGCCGCTTTACCTCATCACCCTGCACGAGGCTTGGCGCTGGACCGGGGATCTCGACCAGGTGCGCCGGCTGCTGCCGGTGGCAGAGGGGTGCCTGCGCTGGATTGACGAGTGGGGCGACCGGGACGGGGACGGGTTCCAGGAATACCAAACGCGGTCCCCCGTGGGCTACGAGAACATGGCCTGGAAAGACGCGGGCGACAGCGTGCTCTACGAGGACGGCACGTTGGTCCGCGGACCCAAGGCGCTGTGCGAGCTGCAGGGCTACGTTTACGACGCCTGGACGCGGATGGCGGAACTGTTCGACGCCCTGGGCAGCCCGGACCGCGGCGCCGAACTGCGCGCCAAGGCGGCGCGCTTGCAGGAACGGTTCAACGACGTGTTCTGGGACGAGGCGGGCGGCTTCTACGCTTACTGCCTGGACGGGGAAAAGCGCCCCGTGCTGACGGTTGCCTCCAACGTCGGCCATTGCCTGTGGTCCGGCATCATCCGCCCGGACCGCGCCGCCCGGGTGGTGCGGCGGCTCCTGGCGCCGGACATGTGGTCGGGCTGGGGCATCCGGACGCTTTCGGCGGACCACCCGTCCTTCAACCCGTATTCCTACCAGAACGGCTCGGTGTGGCCGCACGACAACGCCATCATCGCGCTCGGCTTCCGCCGCTACGGCTTCGCGCCAGAGGCCGCGCGCATCGCACGCGACCTGAGCGAGGCGGCGAGCCACTTCAACATGAACCAGATGCCGGAGCTGTATGCCGGGCTGGCCCGCACGCCGTCCGGCTTCCCGGTCCAGTATGTCGGCGCCAACGTGCCGCAGGCCTGGGCGGCGGGCGCGGTGTTCATGACGCTGCGCGCCATGCTGGGCCTGGAGCCGGACGCGCCGAACAACCGGCTCCGCATCGACCCGGCGCTGCCGCCCTGGCTGCCGGACCTGACCCTGAACAGGCTGCGCATGGGGCGGCACAGCTTCGACATCCGCTTCTGGCGCACGGACGCCGGGACGGAGTATGAGGTCCTGCGCGGCGAGGCCGGCGTGGTTGTCCGCACCGCGCCTGCCGCGTGAGCCGCATTTCCCCGAATGGCCGGCCCCGCTTCGGGGCCGTCAACGCGAGGCTTGGGCGAGGTCCCGGCGCTCGCCCCGGAAATGGCTGAGCACCCGCACGACCTCCTCCGGCGCCGGCAGCTCCGGGGTGCGCCACACGAGCAGGCCGGCGCGGTTCATCAGGCTCATCGCGGTGGAATGGTCCTCGCCGAAATCCGACGCCCCGTCGAAGAATGCCCGGGCGCGCGCCAGGTCGGCCTTGACGGGCGCCGCGGCGGTCCACGCGGACCCGGCGCCCAGCCCGTCGAGCCAAGCCTTCATCGCGTCCGGCGTGTCGTTGAGCGGGTCGATGCTCAAGGACAGGAGCTGGATGTCGTCGGACGCGACGCCTGCCAGGGCCTCCTGCGTGCGAGCGAACGTCGCGGCCTCGATCGGGCAGATCGACTTGCATTGGGTGAACATGAGCTGGATCGCCGTGACGCGCCCAAGCAGCCGCTCGCGCAACGGGCCGCGGAACCCGTCGCTGGTGACAATCTCGATGTCGGGCGCCGCGAGCGGCGGCTTCACCGGGCCGAGGTTGCTATGCGCGAGCGCCGGCACGGCGCAAAGGGCGAAGCCGGCGGCCAGCCCGGCCAAGACCGAGCGCCGGTGGACCGGCCGCGTCGCGCCGAAGCGGCCGGACGCCCCACCCATGCTAGTTGCTGCCGACATCGCTCGTCTCCGTAAGGTAGTGCCACAGGCCGAGGCACTGGTTGTCGTCAAGGGTGTAGCGCGGCATTTGCCGGGTGATCAGGATGGACGCCGGGTCAACCCCGGTGCGCAGCATCTCGCAGAAGCTCGCGGGCGAGAACGCGGACGGCGGGCCGCCCCGGCGCCCCCGCATCTCCGTCAGCCGCGTCCCGTCCAGCCGAGGCCCGAGGGAGGCGGCTGCGAGGCCCGTCGTGCCCACGTGGCAGTTGGCGCAGGCGGCGAGCCGCGGGGGAAGCGCCGCGGGGTGGCCCACGATGACGCCCTGCAGCGAGGCTTCGCCGAGGAACATGCGGCGCCCCGTCGCGGCCGAGGCGTCCGCCAGCGCGGAGGCGCCGGCCGCCTCCGCCCGCAGCAGGCACGACAGGGCCAGCAAGCCCAGCGCCGCGCCGAGAAGCATCCATGTCGCCCGGCTGCGCGCCGGGCTTGGGTTGAACTGGGACATGGCGCGCATTCACCAGCCGATCTTGACGATCTTGGCGACGCTCGGCGTGCCCTGGGCGTTGATCCCGAACAGCATGTAGTAGCCGGGCGGGACCACGCCCGGGTCGTTCGGCACCTTGAGCCGGTAGGTGTTGTTCAGGCCCGCCGTCACCGTGAGCGGGATGCGCCGCTGGTCGTTGTTCACGGTGTGGGTGGTGGCCGAGATCCGCACCACCTCGAACTTCAGCTTGGCGGTGTCGGCGGTCACGGAAACGGTTGATCCCAGCAGCGCCGAGGCCGGCGCCGTCCTGATGGCGGGCCGCACCGCCGCCGAGCCGTCGGGGTTGAACAGGTAGGGCGGCGAGAAGATCTCGGCGTTCTCATGGTTGGCGGTGCAGCCGGCGCCGCACAGCCCCCCTCCCGCCACGAACACGCGGGCGTCCGGCAGCAGCAGCGCCGTGCTGTGATACGTCCGCGGCGTCTTCATGGGCGCGAGGGGGGTGAAGGTTTCGCTCCCCGGGTTCCACAGCTCGGGCACCAGCACCGCCCGGTCGTCGCTGAACAGGGTGGCATAGGTTTGCCCGCCCACGATCAGCACCTGGCCGCCCGGCAGCGCCACGCCGTTCGCGAACGAGCGGGGGTAGGCCATCGGCGCGGTCTTGCGCACTACGACCGGATTGTTCAGGTCCGCAACGGCCTTGTTGATGTCGATGACGTAGGTGTTCGCGGTTGCCGCGATGTTCTGGTACGCGGGGGCGCCGCCGGTTTTCAGAATTTTGCCCACGTCGTACATGACCGCCTGGCCATTCATGCTGTAAACGTCGTCGCCGCGGGTCCCGGCGGAGGCCATCGCCCCGTTGCCGGAGGTCGTGATCCAGCTCATCTGCGCGCTGGGGCCGGCATGGAACACCAGCCCGGCGCCGACCGCGAACAGCCACATATGGTTGTCGCCGCGATTAACCCGGCCCAGGGTCACGTCTTCCGGGTCGCGGCCGGTGATCGGCGCGGCGGAGATGCCTGGCCGCGTGCTCCAGCCTGACTCTGCCGACCAAACCTCGCCGATCCGGTCCCTGGGCGCCCCGCTCCACGACCCGCCGAGCGTCAGCACGGAGCCGTCCGACAGCATCACGTTGGCATTGTAGCCGCGGGCGATGTTCATGGCGGCGGCGGCCGACCATGTGTCCGTCTTCGGGTCGTAAAGGTTCGCGCTGGCGCTACTGCTGCCCCCGTTGACCAGGATACGGCCATCGGGGAGCACGGTGATGCCGGGGCAGAACATGTCGGATAACGTGTTTTTCACGATGCGCAAGGTGGATTGCTGGGTGGCGGGATCGAACAGGGCGGTATGCGTCTGGCTTGCGGCCGCGCCGATATCACCTTCAAAGGTGAACTCGTTGTTCGACGACCAAGTCAGGACCTTGCCGTTGGGCAGGACGGACGCGGCAACCGGAACGTTCGGCATCGGAATCACCGCCGACCAACTGCCCTTGGACTGCGCCGCAGCCGGGTTGGCTTGGACCGCCAGGCACCCAGCCACGCACCCTGCTGCGACATACTTACTCCAGACTACTCGACCATTGTGTTTCATTGCTGCCGTCCTAACGATGATAGCGACCCGCGGCGCTGCCCCCGCATCTTTTTAGGAGCATTTCACCCGATCCGTCTAATTTTCGTTATTTAAACGTTTTATATCGAAAGGGAATTCACCTTTTCGTAATCAATCAGTAACGATTGCCTAATGCCGCGCCACGCCTGCGGGAATGCCTGCTGGCGAGGCACCGCGCCGGTTCCGGTTCGCACAAGGTTGAACGGATGGTGGACCGGGTCACGCGGTCAGCGCCGGGCCGTGGTTCCGCGCCAGTCATCCCGCAAAGCGCCGGAGCCGCCGTGGCGGCAAAGCCGGCTGCTCCGCAACACGTTTTCCGTTGCCAAAAAATAAGAGTTTACACAGATTGTGAGATGGCTTAAATTACGGTCACGCAACGTAGAACGGGTCGGCTCATGATTCCTAAACATATCCATTACGTTTGGGTTGGCGGCTCCTTGCCCTTGGAACAAAAGGCCTATGTCGAAAGCTGGCGAGCAAACAATCCGGACTACACGTTCACGTTATGGAATGAGAACAACATAGACTTCTCAATCAAGGCCATACGGAACGCATACACGCAGAAGAAGTGGGCGAAGGTTGCTGACATCGTCCGCCTCCATGCCGTTTTGAAGCATGGCGGCATTTACCTCGACACCGATTTCCGGCTGCACCGGCCGTTGGACTCCCTGCTTCCCCATCAGTGCTTCTTCGGTTTCCAAACAAAGGAGCCGTCGAAGGACTGGGTGGCGAACGGCGCGTTCGGCGCCGTTCCAGGCCACTGGTTCATTGCCCAGGCATTCGCAGCCATCCTCAACATCCGGCCCCTGCCGGGCGCCCTTGAGCGTCCAACGACGTTTGGGCCGAAACTCGTCACCAAGCTTCTCGTGAAGCACGGGCTGCACTCGTACTCACCCAAGGGCACGATGGTTCAAGATGTTTACCTGTGCCCGACTGAGACCTTTTATCCCTATGCTTTCAATGAGGACTTCCATGACTCCTGCATTACGCAGGAGACCTTGGCCGTGCATCACTGGTCGAAGTCGTGGGAAAAGGACGTGCCGCGTTGGGTACGCATCGCGAAGTCGGCTCGCGCACGCTTGATCAAGGCGCAAGCCCGGCTTCCCACCTTCTGGGCCGAAGGGCTGCACAAGCCCGGATAACGGATCGCCGCGCCTGTCCGGACCTGAAAGCCGGGCCAACAGGCAGGCGACGCTTCCGACTTCCAGATCGCCTCAAAGCTGTGCGCGGTCAGCGGCTCCGTTTCGGAGGCGCCGCTTGATCAGCCAAGCCGTGCTAGCGGCTCATGTCAGCACCCGTGCATACGGCTGGCCCGCGCCCAGGATAGTAACCCCGCACGCGAAGCAGCGGCTCGGCTTGAACTCAGGCCGGCCGCTTCTCCCTCCTCAGTCGTTGCGAGCCGCCCTTCCCCGGCGTGGTTGCTCGGAACCGTCGCGGCTGCGTCCGCCGGCCCTGGGGAGTCGCGGCGTGGCGCTTTCTCGAATGACGAGGCCCATGGAGAGCTGCCGACGCCACTCCGTCGGCACAAGCGCGGCTCGCACTGACAGGATGGGCGAAGCAAATGGCCGGTGATACGGCACCAGACCGCTCCAGGACCAAGTATGGGGGCGGTCGGACCAGACCGCCATCGCCCCGCCGCAAGCAACGGCGTGTTTGGCCGCGACTCAGCAGCCTGGCTCCGTTCGCGCTCCACGGCAGGGCTGGAGGCGGCGCCAACGTCATCTGCCATGGCAGCCCGACCGAATGCCGTACGCCAGAGGCCTGGCCGACGGCGCCCGTGTGGACGCCCGGCGAATTTTGGTTTCACTGCTGGATGGCGCGCTCCCCGGGGTCGCCAACCGGCCCGCCCTGAACGGACCGCTTACCCGCAAACGCCTCCGGCCGGCTCCGGGCGCCGCTCCATCGCAGCCCCGGCCCAATCGAACGCCGCGGCAGCTTCAAGAACTCGGGATGTGCGTTCCGCTGAACGGAAGCTCCGAGCCTGCCCGGCGCTGCTGCATCGACCACAGCAAGATCACAGCCAAAGCCCAGGTCAGCAGCAACGCGCCGAAGTAGCTGGCAAGGATGGGCACCAGGTTCTCGCGCCCATTCAGCTCCCGCGCGACGCCCAGGTAGGCGGAGAACACCCAAGACACTACGGAAACTGCGCCCAGCAACGTCGAGGCCATCGCCAGCCGGTCAAAGGCTGTCTCGAACAGCGGCTGCCCGACGCGGCGCTTCACCATCGGCATCACGA
The DNA here is from genome assembly GCA_964235485.1 of uncultured Acetobacteraceae bacterium. GTDB lineage: Bacteria > Pseudomonadota > Alphaproteobacteria > Acetobacterales > Acetobacteraceae > CAHJXG01. Next base: position 46,425 of record CAXSAZ010000015.1, read on the forward strand.
TCCGATGCAGCAGCACGGCGTTGAGCGTCAGGGCGGTGACGATCGCCAGCTTGGCCCAAAGCTTCTGGTTCACCACCGATGCCGGCGTGTTCAAGGCGTTGTCGGTCACCAGAAGCGCCCCGGTGATCCAGATCAGCACCAGCCCAGCGCAAACGGCGTGCGACAAGTCGATCAACTGCCCGGCCGCCTTTTGGCTGACAGTCCCGAACGCAAGCTTCCGGAGCACGATCCAATCAGCAAGCAGGGCGCTGCCCAGGCCCAAGGCCAGCGCCAGGATGTGGCTCAAAACAAGAACGGTATGGAGGCTGTAGATCACGGCGCCCTCTGGCATCAAATTCAAACGAAGCAGCCTTCCCGGGCCGCCGCCCCGGCCCGGCGATTGCCGTGCTGCGGGCGGCGGTGGAGCCGGGTGTCAGACGGCGAAGGAAGTCCGGCCCTGCGCTTGGCCGGCCGTGACGAAGCTGGTCAGTGGATCGACCCCGCTGTTGCGCACGTCCGCATAGGCGGCCAGGTACTTGTTGGTCGAGAACGCGGCAGAGGGGTCGCGCCCTTCCTTCCAGCCATAGGTTTCGTAATGCTTCAACGGGTTGACGGCTGCGGCGCGGACATCCGCGTTGTGGGCGAGGTAGTAGCCCGTATCGAAGAACGCATTGGGGTTCAGGCCAAAGCGCCATCCCGTCTGGTCGTAGCTGGCGGTGGCGTCAGCGGCGGCCGGCACGATGGTCGCATACTGCGCGTAATAGTACCCCCGGTCCACCAGCGGGTCAGGCACGCCCGTTGCCTGCGGCTCGTTGATGAACGTCATGCGCCCCTCGGCCCGGCCGTAGGCCATGTAGTGCACCAAGGGGTTCAGATTGGCCGCCGCCACGTCAGGGTTGTTCGCCAGGTACTTGTCGTCGCTGAACGCAAGCGACGGCTGGCGGCCCTCCTTCCAGCCATAGGCTTCGAAATGCGCCAGCGGGTCCACGCCCGCGGCGGCAACGTCAGGGTTGATCTTGAGGTAATAGGTCGTGTCGAAGAACTGGTCCGGGTTGTAGCCGAGCTTCCAGCCCACGCGGTGGTAGTTGGCGCTGGCATCCTCCCCCGACGCAGCCACGTCCGGATGCTGGGCCAGGTACCAGTTCTTGTCCACCAGCGGGTCCGCGGGGGCTGCGGGCGGCGCGGGCGGCGCGGCCGGCGTGACCGGCGTGACCGGGAGGGCGGCACGGCCCTGGGCGCGGCCGGCAGTGAGGAACTGCTGCAGCGGATCGACACCGGCCGCCTTCACGTCCGGATTGGCTTCCAGGTACTTGTTGAGGCTGAAGTTCAGGCTGGGATCACGCCCTTCCCGCCAGCCGTAGTACTCGAAATGCTCCAACGGGTTGACCTTCGCCGCGGCCACGTCTGGATTCTGCGCCAAGTACCACGTCGTGCTGAAGTATCCGCTGGGATCACGGCCTTCCTTCCACCCATACGTCAAGTAATGCAGCAACGGATCGACCTTGGCGGCGGCAACATCGGGGTTGTGCGCCAGGTAGTAAGTGGCGTCGAAGTCCGGCTGCGCGTTCAGCACGTGCGTGGTCGTCAGCATCGTGCCGCCGTTGCCATCGTCGGCGAGGCTGAACTGGTCGGCGCCGTAGGACGCCGGCCCGCCGGTGAACTGGAAGCGGCCCACCAAGGCGCCGCCTTGGCTGACCTGGAGCGCGCCGCCCAGGAAGCTGAGGGCGACGTCGTTGCCGTAGGCCAGGCCTTGCAGGTCGATGCTGTCGCCAGCCCGGAAATCCTGCAGCGTCGCGCTCACGGCGCCGGGGCTTTGGAACTGGAGTTGGGCGCCTGCCCCGTTGAACGCGATGGTGCCGGCATAGGCCGTCTGCGCCGCGAAGGACAGCGTGCCGCCCGTTTGCAGCGTCACGGTGCCGGGCTGGGCGGCCTGGGCCAGGTTCGCCTGCAAATCCACGGTCAGCGTGCCCGACACGTTGATCGTGCCGCCGTTGACCAGCGTGCCGTTGCCGCCCAGCGTGACCATCGTGTTCGCCGCCACGTCAAGCACGGCCTGCCGGCCGAAGGTGACGGTCTCGCCCACGCCGTCCAGGTCGGTTCCGAGGTTCAGGTAGCTCGCCGTGCGGTAGCCCGAAAGGAAGTTGATCGCGGCGTTGTCGAACAGCGCCGAGTTGCCGAAAGTCAGCGCCGAGCCGCCCACCCGGATCAAGCCCGGCGACGTGCCGTCATTGGCAACAAAGCTCGTGTTGTTCAGCAGCGTGAGCTGGCCGTAGTTCAGCAGGGTCAGCCCGTTATAGTTGTAGGGGGTCGAGAGGTCGAGGGTGCCCACCACGCGCACGCCGTCCAGGGCGGCATCGTCGTTGCGCATCACCACGCCGCCGTTCATCGCCAGGGTGCCGCCCTTGAGCGCCCCGTTCAGCAGCAGCCGGCCGCTGTTCAGGTTGAGCACCTTCTTGACCGTGAGGCCGCCTGTCGAGACGCCGAGCGTCGCGCCGGCCGCGTTCACGTTCACCGTATCGACGGATCTGCCGTCCGCCGCGCCGACCGTGACGGTGTAGTTGCCCGGTGCATCGAGCGTCGCGCTGTCGTCCAGGGCGCCGGCGGCGCCGGGCACCAGCCCGGTTGACCAGTTTGCCCCGACACCCCAGGAACCGTTGCCCGCTGCCACCCAGTTTGCGTTCGCCATTGCCGTCCGTCCCAAATGTCCTGACGTCATAATGACTTTGAAATCGTAATAAAACGATGGGTGGCGTGGAACTAGGCCTTTATTGGTTAACGATACCCTTCTGAGTGAACACCAGTGTTCAGGGCGTGAACACTTTTATTCATGCGGGACCAGAAGTGCTTGGCCCGGAAGCCGCTTTGGCACAGGCACGCCGACCCGACCCAAGCCCTGCTGCACGGCCCCGGAAGTTTGTAATTCGCGCCTAGCCGCGCACATCATCGGCCAGGGATCAGAACGCCTGCCGAGAGGGAACCAAGCCATGGCCTACAACGCCCCGCTGCGCGACATGCGGTTTGTCTTGACCGAGCTGATCGGCCTGGACCGCATCGCCGCCCTGCCCGGCTGCGAGGGCATCGAGCCTGACCTGGTGGATGCCGTGCTGGACGAGGCGGCGAAGTTCGCCCGCGACGTGCTGGCCCCCCTCAACCAGCCCGGCGACCAGCAGGGCGCGCAGTGGCGGAACGGCGCCGTGCACATGCCGGAGGGCTTCGCCGACGCCTACGCCCGCTACGTTTCCGGCGGCTGGAACGCGCTGTCCTGCGACCCGGAATACGGCGGCCAGGGCCTGCCTGCGGTGGTCTCGGCCGCCGTGGAGGAGATGTGGCACGCGGCCAACATGGCGTTCGGCCTGTGCCCGCTGCTGACCCGCGGCGCCATCGAGGCGCTGCATTTGTGCGGCACGCCCGCGCAAAAGGACCGCTACCTGCGCAAGCTGGTGGAGGGCGCGTGGACCGGCACGATGAACCTGACGGAGCCGCAAGCCGGGTCGGACCTGTCGGCGGTGCGGACCCGCGCGGTGCCGGACGGCGGCCATTACCGGATCCATGGCCAGAAGATCTACATCACCTACGGCGAACACGACATGGCGGAGAACATCGTGCACCTCGTGCTCGCGCGCCTGCCGGACGCGCCGGAGGGGGTGCGAGGCATCTCCTTGTTCGTGGTGCCCAAGGTGCTGGTGGAAGCGGACGGCTCGCTCGGGGCGCGCAACGACGTGCGCTGCGTGTCCATCGAGCACAAGCTCGGCATCCATGCCAGCCCGACGGCGGTGCTGGCCTATGGCGACGAGGGTGGCGCGGTGGGCGAGCTGGTCGGGGAGCCGAACCGTGGCCTTGAGTACATGTTCGTCATGATGAACGCGGCGCGCTTCCAGGTCGGTCTGGAGGGCCTCGCCATCGGCGAGCGCGCCTGGCAGCAGGCGCTGGCCTACGCGCGGGACCGGGTGCAGGGCGCGGCGGCCGGGGCGCGCGGCGGGGCGAAGGTGCCGATCATCCGCCACCCCGACGTGCGGCGCATGTTGATGGGCATGAAGGCGCAAACGGAGGCGATGCGGGCGCTGGCCTACGTCACGGCCTGGGCGCTCGACACCGCCGCCCGCCACCCCGACCCGGCAGCGCGGCAAGACGCGCAGGCACGCGCCGACCTGCTGATCCCCGTGGTCAAGGGCTGGTGCACGGAAACCGCCATCGAGGTCGCGTCCACGGGCGTGCAGGTGCACGGCGGCATGGGCTTCATCGAGGACACCGGCGCCGCCCAGCACCTGCGCGACGCCCGCATCACCACGATCTACGAGGGCACCACCGGCATTCAGGCCAACGACCTGGTTGGCCGCAAGATTGCCCGCGACGGCGGCGCCGCAGCGCGGGCGGCGCTGGCCGAGATGCGCGCGGACGCGGCCCGGCTGCCGCAGGATGGCGATCTGGGCGTGGTCCGTGCGTCGCTGGAGGCGGGCATCGGCCTGCTGGCGTCCTGTGTCGATTGGGTGGCGGACACCCACGCGCGGGACCCGGAAGCGACCGGCGCCGGGGCGGTGCCGTTGCTCAAGCTGTTCGGGGTCGTGGCCGGCGGCTGGCAGGCGGCACGGGCCGCATGGGTGGCGGAGCGCAAGCTCGGCGCCAACGCGGACCGCGATTTCTACCTGGCGAAGATCGGCACCGCCCGGTTCTATGCGGACCACGTGCTGACGCAGGCCCATGGGCTGGCCCATGCGGTGCAGCACGGCGCGCCGGGGGTGATGGCGCTGGACGAGGCGCAGTTCGCCGCGTGACCACCCTGGCGGCTTTCTGTTTAGCGAACGTCCTCATGCGGGTGGCATCATCGATCAAACCGCGTGCGGCTGATGGGTTCCATCCATCCTACGTGGCCCATGCCGTAGGATGGGTGACCATCAATGGGCAACGGTCATTGAACCAAGCCGGCCGTATCAGAGTGCGCGGCGCGCGAGCGGCGAGCGGTTGTATTGGGCCAGCAAATCCGCGGGGTCATGGTATGTCGCGACGCAGCCAGCCTGCCGCAGCGCCTCCTCCGGCCAACCGCCGCAGAGCAGGCCGACCGTGCGCAGCCCGGCCTTGCCGGCCGCCTCCGCGTCATAGGGCGTGTCGCCAACCACGATCACCTGCTCCGCATCCGGGCTGCCCAGGCGCTGCAGGGCCGCCTCGAAGATGTCGGGGTTGGGCTTGCTCTTGTCCGCGTCGTCCGTGGAGGTTTCCGCCATCGGCAGGTCGTCGATGCGCGCGACCTTCTTGTAGGCCGCGAGCTCGTCTGCCTTGGCCGAAGAGGCGAGGGCGATCCGTAGCCCGTCGGCCTGCATCCGCTGCAGCAGCTCGCGCACCATGGGGAACGGCTGCACGTCGTGCAGGTAGCGTTCCTTGAAGATCTGGCTGCGGCGCTCGTCCACCGCCTTGCCCACGGCGTCCAGCTCGTCCTTCGGCAGGAACAGGGGCAGCAACTGGTCGCCCCCCTTGCCGATCTGGCGGCGCAGATCGTCCAAGGCGACCTCGTGCCCGAACTCGCGCAAGGCATCCTGCCAGGCCCTCGCATGGAGGTTGACGGAGTCGATCAGCGTTCCGTCAACGTCAAGAATCACGGCGTTCGGCATTTGGAGTTCTCCCGGCGACCAGGCCGGGTTAGCGTGGTGGGGCCAGCCGGGTTCCCACGGTTCCGCTCAACCCGCGGCGAGCCTCGGCGCCCGGCGGTGCCGGGTTGCGTGCTCGTAGGCGTAGGCCAGCCCAAGCAAATCCGCCTCGCTCCACATGCGGCCCACGAAGATCAGGTTGAACGGCGCGCCGGACTCGTAATATCCCGCCGGCACCGTGACGCCCGGCAGTCCCGCAATGTTGATCTCGCCCACCGTGGTCTCGCGGATCGTGTCCGTGCCGTGCAGCGGCGGCAGCGCCGTGCGCATCTGCGGAAAGGCCAGCGCATCCAGCCGCGCCTCCGCGAACACCGCGTCGAAGATCGCCAGGTATGCTTCCCTGGCCGCGATGAACTCCGAAAGGTCGGGCGGGCGCCCCGGATCGGCGAGGCAGGCGGCGAATTGCGGCAGGTGGGACACGAAGCTCAGCACGCCGGACGGGCCGAAGGCGTCCTCCTTCGCGGTGGCGCGGGCGAACTCGGCAAACGTGCGGAGCGCCGCCTGCGGACCCAGCCGTTCCAAATACTTCTGCATGTCATAAGGCACGGACTCCAGGCCGCGGGCATCGAACTCCGCCGAGGGCAGGGTCGGCGTGCGCAGATCGGCAAAGCCGGAACCACGGAACGGGTCCTCAACCAGCACCGCGCCCTGCGCTTCCAACTCGCCCTTGGCCCGGTCGTATAGCGTCGCGGCTTCCTCCGACAGCGGCTGGTTGCGCCAGCCCGGGCCGTACAGCCCGATCCGCTTGCCGCGCAGCGCCTCCGGGTGCAGCCGCGAAGCGTAGCCGCCCTTTGGGCGGTGGCCGACGCCCGCAATCGTTTTCGGGTCCTCCGCCGTGTAGCCGGCCAGCACGTCGAGCGTGAGCGCCGCGTCCCGCACGCAGCGGGCAATCGGCCCCACCACGTCGCGCAAGCCCGACAACGGCATGACGCCCGCGTTCGGCACCAGGGCGAAGCTCGGCTTGATGCCCACCAGCGCCTGGGCGGAGGCCGGGTTCTGGATGGAGCCGCCGGTTTCCTCCGCAAGCCCCAGCACGGCCATGCTGGCGGCCACGGCGGTCGCGGTGCCGGCGCTGCTGCCGCCCGGCAGGAACCCGCGCCCGGCGGCGTTCAACGTCGGCCCGGCCCAGCTATCGTTGGCGTGGCTGCCGGTGGCGCTGAGCACGGGGACGTTGGTCTTGCCCAGGATGACGCAGCCCGCGGCCCGCATACGCGCCACCACGGGGCTGTCCGTGCCGGGCATCAGGTCCACCCCGCCGGCCTTGCCGTGGAGCAGCGACCAGCCGGCGGTGGTGGGGAAGCCCACCATGTCCATGGGGTCCTTCACCACCACCGGCACGCCCGCGAGCGGCCCCAACGCCTCGCCGGCGGCCCGGCGCCGGTCGATGGCCCGCGCGTCGGACAAGGCATCCGGGTTGAGGAAGATGATGGCGTTGTATTGCGGGTTGTACTGGGCGATGCGGTCGAGAAACGCCTGCGTCAACGCTTCCGATGTGGCGGCGCCGCTGGCAAAGGCGGCTTGCGCACCTTCCACGGTCAGCTCAACGAGGTCGATCTTCGCATCGCTCATCTTGGGAAGCTCCGTTGCTTGGGGTCACACCGTCATGTGCCGCTCGATCCGCGCCGCCGCGCCGGCGTCACGGGTCCCGCCCCGCTCCACCACCTCGCCGGAGGTCAGCACGGCGAAGCGGTCGGCGACGGCGAGCGCGAAGGCGACGTTCTGCTCCACCAGCAGCATCGCCGTGCGGTGCATCCGCCGCTCGGCTGCCAGCACGTTTGCCAAGCGATCCACTACCGAAGGCTGCAGCCCCTCCGAAATCTCGTCCACCAGCATGAGTCGGGGCCGGGCCAGGATGGCGCGGGAGATCAGCAGCATCTTCTGCTCGCCCCCGGACAAGGTGCCGGCCTTCTGGTTAAGACGGCGCAACAGCACGGGGAAGTGCGGCTCGACCGAGGGCAGGCGCTCGCGGAACAGCCGGTCGCCGGGTGCGCCGAGGCGCAGGTTCTCGCCCACGGTCAGGTCGGCGAACAGCGCCTGCTCCTGAGCCACGTAGCACAGCGCGCGCCGGGCGACGCGATAGGGGGCGAGGCCGGCCAGGTCCTGGCCGTCGAACCGCACTTCGCCGGCCCGGGGCTGGACGAAGCCCGCGGCGGTGCGCAGCAGCGTCGTCTTGCCCACGCCGTTGCGTCCGAGCAAGGCCACGACCTCGCCGGCGCCCACGGTGAGCGAAACATTGCGCAGCACCATCGTCGCGCCGTATCCGGCGGTCACGCCGGCGAGGCTGAGCAGATCAGGCCCAGCTTCGTCAGGCATGGGCCGCGCCGGCGTAGATGGTGCGCACGGTGTCCGACTGCACGGCTTCCTCCACCGCACCGTCCAGCACGACCCGGCCCTGGTGCAGCACGACCACGCGGGACGAGATGCTGCGCACGAAGTCGAGGTCGTGCTCGACCAGCACGATGCACAGGCGATGGCGATGGGCGAGGTCGGCAAGCAGGGCGCCGATGCGCCGCCGCTCCGGCTTGGTCAGCCCGGCGGTCGGCTCGTCCAGCAGCAGCAGCGTGGGTTCCAGCGCCAGCACCATCGCGAGTTCAAGCGACTGCTTCTCGCCGTGGGACAGGTGCCGGGTCTCGATGCCCAGGCGGTCGGACAACCCGGTCGCACGCACCACCTCCAGCGCCGATCCGGGCAGCGCGATGGCGGACGTGCGGCGGAACAGGGAGGGCCGCTCGATGCGGCTGCGGGCAACGCGCAGGCACTCGGCGACCGTCATGGTCTCGAACACCGCGGCGGTCTGGAACTTGCGCCCGACGCCCAGGGCCGTGCAGCGGTGCGGCGGCAGGCGCCCGATGCTGCGCCCGCCGACCTCGACCAGCCCGGCGCTGCGCTCCCGCCCGTCGGCGATGCAGCGCATCAGCGTGGTTTTGCCAGCGCCGTTCGGGCCGATCAGGCTGAGCAGGTCGCCGGCATGGGCGGCGAACGCAACGCCGTGCAGCACCTGCAAGCTGCCGAACCGCTTGTCCAATGCCTCGACGCGCAGCACGGGGCCGTCCCGGCGCCGTATGGCGGCCGGCGCTTCGACCAGGCGCGAAACGGGGCCGGTCCGCCCTGCCCGGCCGAAGCGGAGCAGCGACAGCAAGCCGCCGGGCAAGGCCACGATCACCACCACGAACACCAGGCCGACGATCAGCGCCCACAGGAACGGCAGCGCGCCGCCCAGGTAGTTGCTGATCGCGTCGATGCCCACCGCGCCCAGGATCGGCCCGGCCACCGTTGCCCGCCCGCCGAGCGCGGTGGCGATCACCAGCTCGGTCCCCGACACGAAGTTGCCCAGCTCCGGCGCGACCACGGCGGTGGCGGCGGCATACACCCAGCCGGCGGCGGCGCAGGCCAGCGCGCAGGCGGTGAACAGCAGCACCTTCAGCCGGGCGGTGGGGATGCCGAGGTATTGGCAGCGCACCTCGTTCTCCCGCATGGCGACCAGCAGGCGGCCGAAATCGCTGCGCACCAGCGTCGCCGCCCCCGCCGCCACCGCGACCAGCAGCAACCCGGCGACGCGGAACCAGCTTTCGGTGTCCAGCTCCGGCACATCGAAGCCGGACAGGCCGCTGCTCGACCCCGTGGTGTTGCCGCCGGCGAAGATGAGCTGCACGAAGACGATGGGGAAGACGAGGGTGATAGTGGACACGTAAAGCGGCGACGCGCCGTAGGAAAAGGCGAGCCAGCCCACCAGCAGCGCCGCCAGCCCCGCCGCGCCCAAGCCGAGCAGCAGGGCCAGCAGCCCCGTCCCGGCGCTGAACCCCAGGTTGGTGGACACGAGCGCCAGCGCATAGGCGCCGATGGCGAGGAACGCGGCCTGGGCAAAGCTCAGGATGCCGGTGTAGCCCCAAAGCAGGTCCACCGTGACGGCGGCCACGGCCAGCAGCAGCGAGCGGGTGAGGATGTTGACGCTGTAGGTGTCGAGCGCCCAGGGCGCCGCAAGCACCGCCGCCACCCCGGCCAAGACCAGCACGGCAGGCAGCCAGCTTCGCCCTGGCGGCGCCCCGTCCGCGTCACGCACGGGCGAAGCCCGCCGGGCGCACGCGCAGGATCACCGCGGCCAGCACCGCAACCGTCATGCCGCCCAGCACGGCGTTGAGATAGGTCGAGACCAGCACCTGCGCCGCCCCGAGCACCAGCGCCGCCGCCGCCATGCTGACCAAGGACGAGCCGGACAGCAGCACCAGCATGAAGGCGCCCACCAGCCAAGGCACCCCCATGTTCGGGTCCACGCTCGACAGCGGCACCACCAGCGCCCCGGCCAAGGAGGCGAGCGCCGACCCCAGGCTGAAGCTCGCGAAGCGCACAGCCACGCTGTTCACGCCAAGCGACTGCGCGAGGTTCTCGTTGGCGATCACCGCGCGGGTGACGAGGCCGAGCCGGGTGCCGTGCAGCACGGCGGCGATCCCGCCCGCAAGCAGCACGGCCACCACGACCAGCAGCAGCCGGTATTGCGAGTAGGTCGCGCCCAGCACGCTGGCGGCGCCCGACAGCGGGCTTTGCGCGAACTGCACCTGCCGTCCGAAGGCCAGGGTGATCACTTGCCCGATGACGATGCCGAGGCCCCAAGTCGCGAGGATCGCGTCGAGCGGACGGCGATACAGCGGGCGCAGCACCGTCCGCTCCATTGCCGCCCCGGCCAGCAGCCCCGCCAGCGCCGCCGCCGGCAGGCTGGCCCACGGGTTCCACCCGGCCCACGTGACCAAGAGCGCCGCGTAGCCGCCGACCGTCAGCATGGCGCCGTGGGCGAAGGAGATGATGCCCATGACGCCGAACACGATCAGCAAGCCGAGCGCCACGACGTACAGGATCGCCGCCGTGGTCACGATGTCGAGCAACAGGCCCACCCGAAACCTACTTCAGGTTCGGGCACTGCTCGCCGGGGTCCACGTCCTCCGCGGTTTGCAGGATCTTCACGCTGCCGTCCGGCTGCACCTGGCCCAGGTACATCGTGAGCGGCGCGTGGCGCTGCTTGTTCATCTGGATGCGGCCGCGCGGCCCGTCGAAGGACACCTCGGGCAACGCCTTGATCACGCCGTCCACCGCGGTGCCGCCGGCGCGTTCCACCGCCGCCTTGTAAAGGTAGATCGCATCATACTGCGGCACCGACAGGTCGTTCGGCGTGAGCAGGCCGTCGCCGAACTTGGCGCGCATCGCGTCGAGGAACGCCTTGTTGGCCGGGGAGTCGATGCTGGTGAAGTACGAGCTTGAGACGTAGATCCCGGTGGCATCCGCCCCCATCGTCTTGGCCGTGCCCTCGTCCACGCCGAGGTTGCCGACCGGGAGCGTGATCCCGGCTGCGCGGTACTGCTTGGTGAGCGTCACGTTGGGCACGCCGCCCGCGGTGGACAGGATCAGCGCGTCGGGCGCTGCCGCCCGCACCTTGCTGATGATCGCCGTCCAGTCCCCGGCGTCCATCGGCTGGTACTCGTCGCCCACCACCTTGCCGCCATGCGCCTCGATATACTGCTTCGCATACGACAACATGCCGCGGCCGAAGGCGTAGTCGCTGCCGATCAGGAAGAACGTCTTGGCGCCCTTGTCTTTCAGGAAGTAGTCGATCACCGGCGCTTCCTGCTGCTCCGGCACCCAAGCGTCCACGAACATGTAGCGGTTGCAGGAGTGCCCCTCGTAGGACGAGGTGTAGATGAACGGCGTCTTGCCCCGGGTCACCACCGGCAGCCCGGCGTTGCGCGCCGCGCTGGTTTCCATCGAGATCAGCACGTCAACCTTCTTCTGGAACACCAGGCTGTCAAAGGCCCGCTGCGCCCCGGCCGCCCCGCTGCCGTCGTCGGCCACGTCGAGCACCAGCGGACGGCCCAGCACGCCGCCTTTCGCGTTGATCTCCGCCACCGCAAGCTCCGCCGCCTGCACGACGGAGGGCGCCACCACGCTGTTGGCCCCGCTCAGCCCGATGGGCACGCCGATGTGGATCGGCGATTGGGCATGGGCGGACGCCGCCAGCAGCGAGAGGCCGAAGGCGGCAAAGGCAAGTTTCGGCATGGCGGGGTTCCCAGGGATCAAAGGGTGGACTTGGCGAGCAGCATGTGCACGCCCTTGTTGCCGTCCACGGTCTGCGTCACCCGCAGGTCGCCGATCAGCGAGCACAGCATGTAGGCCTGGTTGCGCGACAGGTTGGTGCGGCGGCAGACATGCTTGACCATCTCCCGCACTGCCTGCTTGGCCGCGTCGTCCAGGTCCTCATCGAGGCCGATGGACATCAGATGCGTGGGCGTTTCTGCAAACGGGAAATCGACCGGAAAATCCTTGCGCACGGTCAAGCGGAAGGTGCCGGACAGCCCGGTTTCCAGCGCCGTGATGCACACCTCGCCGTCGCCCTGCACGCCGTGGCCGTCGCCTGCCATGAACAGCGCGCCCTCGTTGAACACGGGCAGGAACAGCGTTGTGCCGGGCTTCAATTCCTTATTGTCCATGTTGCCGCCGAAGGCCCGCGGCACCGCGGAGCCGCAGCGCCCCCACGCGGGGGGCGGCGCCACGCCGATGATGCCGAAGAACGGGTCGAGCGGCAGCTCCGTGCCCCATGGCAGCGTGCACACGCGGCGCGCCCGGTCGATAACGGGGTGGATCGTCTCGTAATCCGTGAACTCGTCCGGCAGGGTGCCGAGCAGCGGCAGGATGGCGACGAAGCCCCAATCCATCGTGGGCGCGGCGTCGAGGATATCGACCTGCAGCGTGTCGCCGGGCTGCGCGCCGCGCACGTAAACCGGGCCGGTGATGAAATGCGGACCCGGCCCGTCCGGCAGGGTGTTCAGGGCCGCCAGGTAGTCCGCGGGCACGCGCGACATTTCGGGCAGGGTCGCCATGCCGCCGGCCGGGAAGGAGTACAGCTTCACGGTGTCGCCGGACTCCACCTCCAGCACCGGCGGGGTGTTCGCGTCCAGGTAGCCAAGAACCATCTTGTCCGGCGTTGCCGGAATTTCGTGGTGCTGCGGCATGGCGGTTTCCTTGTTGCCCTTGGATCAACAGAATGCGGCGCGTGTCCGGCCCGTCAACGCGACGCCGCCTCGAACACGGCATGGCTCCAGGCGCCTTCCGGCTTCTTGGTGATGACGGGATCGCCGCCGCTGCTCAGCAGCTCGTCCACCGTGCGCTCGTAGGCGGCGGGATCGAGATAGCCCATCCGCTTCGGGTCGTCGCCCAGCAGCTTCGCCACCTCGCCCATCATGCGCTTCTGGTGCGCCGCCGTCTGCGCGCCCGCCGTGTCGTTGGACAGCACGATCCTCACCGCCTCGTCCTGATGGGCGCTCGCGTACTGCCAGCCCTTCACCGAGGCTTGCAGGAACCGGGCGAGGACCGCGACGGCCGCCGGGTCGGCGAGCTTGCTTTCAACCGTGTAAAGCCCGTCCTCCAGGGTGGCGACGCCCTGGTCCTCGTAGCGGAACACATTGAGCTGGTCGGGCTTCATGCCGGCCTCGATCAGTTGCCAGTATTCGTTGTAGGTCATGGTGGAGATGCAGGCCGCCTGCTTCTGCAGCAGCGGATCGACGTTGAAGCCCTGCTTCAGCACGGTGACACCGTCCGGGCCGCCGGTGATCGGCAGCTTCAGCTTGGCCATCCAGGCCAGGAACGGATACTCGTTGCCGCTGAACCACACGCCCAGCGTCTTGCCCTTGAACTGCGCCGGGCTGGACACGCCGCTGTCCCTGCGGCAGGTGAGCTGCATCCCGGACTTCTCGAAGACCTGCGCGATGTTGACAAGCTTCACGCCCTTGTCCCGCGCGGCGAGCGCGGAGGGCATCCAATCCACGATCACGTCCGCGCCGCCGCCGGCGATGACCTGGGCCGGGTTGATGTCCGGCCCGCCCGGCTTGATCGCCACATCCAAACCGGCATCGGCATAGAACCCCTTCGCGGCGGCGACATAGTAGCCCGCGAACTGCGCCTGCGGCACCCATTTCAACTGCAGCGTGAGCTTGTCCGCGGCCAAGGTCTGGCCGGCAAGGCCGAGCAGCGCGGCGGCGGCGAGCAAGAAGCGTCGCATGAAGGCTCCCTCGAAGTTTAACGGAAAGAAGGGTGCCAGAACGCGACCCGGCGTTCCAGCAGCGACAAGGCGGCAAAGGCGAGCGTGCCGGTCAAGGACGCCAGCACGATCTCGGCCCACACCAGGTCGAGGTTCATCCGCGTGGCCTCCGTGCTGATGCGGAACCCCATGCCGACGATGGGCGTGCCGAAGAACTCGGCGACGATGGCGCCGATCAGCGCGAGCGTCGCGTTCAGCTTGAGCGCCACGAACAGGAACGGCACCGCGGCGGGCAGGCGCAGCCGCAGCAGGGTCGCGCCGTAGCCCGCGCCGTAGCCACGCATCAGGTCGCGCTCCGTGACGCCCGCGGCGGCGAGGCCCGCCGTCGCCTGCACCAGCGTGGGGAAGAACGTCATCACGGCCACGACGGCGGCCTTGCTCGGCCAATCGAAGCCGAACCACATCACCATAATGGGCGCGATGCCGACGATGGGCATGGCGGCGGCAAGGCTGCCGAGCGGCATCACGCCGCGCCGCAGGAAGTCCGAGCGGTCCAGCGCGACCGCGGCACCCAGCCCGGCCATGCACCCAACCGCGTAGCCCGGCAGCACCGCCCGCAGCACGGTCTGCACCCAATCAACGCCGAGCGTCGGCAGGTGGGTGGCGAACGCCCAAGCGATGGCGGACGGCGGCGGCAGCAGCACGCCGGGCACGCCGTAGCCGACGCAGGCGATCTGCCACGCCGCGAGCAGCAGGACGCCGAACAGCACGGGCGGCCCGACGCGCGCCGCGGCCCCCCTGCCTCGCGCCAGCCGCCACAGCGCCCCTCCCCCGGCCAGCACGACGAGCAGCAGCAGCAGCGTCGTCACAGCCGCCCGCCCCATGCGCGCGCCAGGCCGGCTTGGGCGAGCGCGACGCCGCCGGTCGCCAGCATCGCCAGAGCGCCTGCGGTGAACAGCGCCGCCCAGATCTGCAAGGTTTGGCCGTAATACGACCCGGCCAGCAGCCGCGCGCCCAAGCCGGCCTGCGCGCCCGTCGGCAGCTCCGCGACGACCGCGCCGACCAGCGCCAGCGCGCCCGACACCTTCAGCGCCGGGAACAGGAACGCCATGGACGCGGGCCAGCGCAGCCGGGTGAACACCTGGACGCCCGACGCGGCGTAGGTCCGCATGAGATCGCGCTGCATCGGGTCCGGCGCGCGCAAGCCCGTGACCATCGCGGCCGTGACCGGAAAGAAGCTGAGCCACCCGGCGATCAACGCCTTGGGCCACAGCCCCGTCAGCCCGGCATGGCCCAGCACGACGATCACCATGGGCGCTATGGCAAGCACCGGGACCGTCTGGCTCGCGATCACCCACGGCATCAGGGAGCGGTCCAGCGTGCGGGCATGGACAATGCCGACCGCGAGCGCCGTGCCGAGCACGACCGCGACCGCGAAGCCGCACAGCGCCGCCCCGGCGGTCACGCCGGCGTGGAACACCAGGCTGCGCGGGGAAGAAACGGGGTAGCCGAACACCCCGTCCAGGATTGCGCCCGCGACCTGGTGCGGCGCCGGCAGCAGCGGGCGGTCCAGCGAAAGGGTCGAACGCCACACCTCGCCCGCGCTTGCGCCTTCGTCGGCCAGGCTCGCCGCCATGCCGTGGTTCATCCACATCGCCGCGGGGTACCAGGCCGCGACCAGCGCCAGCAGCACGGCGGCGACCGGCAGGGCATGGCGAGCGCGGTCAATCATAGCTGTGCCCGGCCCGCAGCGCGCGGCGCACACGGTGGGCGACGGCCAGGAAGGCGGGCGTTTCGCGGACATCGAGCGGGCGCTCGCCGGGTCCGAGGTCCACGTCGATCACCTCGACCACCCGCCCCGGCCGCGGCGACATCACCACGATGCGGGAGGACAGGTACACCGCCTCCGGGATCGAGTGCGTCACGAACACGCACGTCAGCCCGGTCTGCCGCCACAGCCGGTGCAGATGCAGGTTCAGCGTGTCCCGAGTGATCTCGTCCAGCGCGCCGAACGGCTCGTCCATCAGCAGCAAGGACGGCTCGAAGCACAAGGCGCGGGCGATGGACACGCGCTGCTGCATCCCGCCCGAAAGCTGCCAGGGGAAGCGCCGCTTGAAGTCGCCCAGGCCCACAAGGTCCAGGTAGCGGGCGGCGCGCTCGCGCTGCTCCGCCTTCGCCATGCCCGAGAGTTCCAGCGGCAGGCGCACGTTGCGCTCGGCGCTGCGCCACGGGAACAGCGCGGGCGCCTGGAACACGTAGCCGTAGGCGCGGGACAGCCGGGCCTCGCGCGGGGTCCGGCCCGCGACGAGGAGGCGCCCGGCGGTCGGCTGCTCTAGGTCGGCAACCGCACGCAGCAGGGTCGTCTTGCCGCAGCCGGACGGGCCGATCAGCGAGGTGAACGACCCTTGCGGTATCGACAGGTGGATGTCGGACAGCGCGTGGACGGTCTCGCCCCCGGCGGCAAAGGTGAGCGAGACGCCTTCGGCCCGGATCGCGTCGGCGGGCATCGCGGGCTGGGTCGATGGCCGCAGCCTGGCCGATACCACGCCCGCCGTCACGCGCGCTGCTCGGCCAAGAAGCCGCACAGCGCCACGTTGAACGCTTCCGGCTCCGTCACGGTGAAGCCGTGGCCGCCCTCGGCCGCAACCCACAGGCGCGAGCCGGGGATGCCGGCGGCCAGCGTTTCCGATGCGGTCCAAGGCACCAGCAGGTCATCCCGCGCCGCGGCCACCAGCGTCGAGCAGGCGATCTCTCCCAGGCGGTCCGCAACGTCGAAGGCCAGCAGCGCCGCGATGCGCTTCAGCAGCGTGTCCGTACCCTGGAAATGCGCGACGGCGTGCTCGTGCTCGCGGGCCAGCCGTTCGGTGTTCCGCGCCATCCAGGGCGCCGGGTAAAGGAACAACGGCTGCGCCCGCACGTAGGCTTCGGGGCCGATGCGCAGCAGGTCGCGGCGCACGTCGAAGCAGCGCGCCGTGTGGGCGTCGCTTCGCGCCCAGGCGTTGACCAAAGCAAGGCTGCCGATGCGATCCGGACGCCGCAGCGCAAGGTCCAGGCCGACCAGGCCGCCCAGCGCATGGCCGACGAAATGGCAGCGCCCGATGCCGAGTTCGTCCAGGATGGCCGTCACATCGTCCGCCATGGCGGCAATCGAGTAGGGATCGGGCAACGACCCGGCGCTCCGCCCGGTGCCGCGCTGGTCGTACGTCACCACGCGGTGGTGCCGGCACAGCGCCTGGAGCTGAGGCGCCCAGAACGACCCGGCGCCGCCGAGGCCGGAGGACAGCAGCACCGTCCCCCCGCTCAGCGCCTC
This sequence comes from uncultured Acetobacteraceae bacterium, assembly GCA_964235485.1. GTDB lineage: Bacteria > Pseudomonadota > Alphaproteobacteria > Acetobacterales > Acetobacteraceae > CAHJXG01. Next base: position 63,373 of record CAXSAZ010000015.1, read on the forward strand.
CCCGTGGACCTCGTAATGCACGGCGCGTTCAGGCCGGGGTGCCGATGTGCGCCGTGGTGGCGATCTCCACCAGCGCGTCGGGCTTCACCAAACCGCATTGGACGCAGTAGCGCGCCGGCTTGTCGCCCGGGAAGAACTCGGCATACACGGCGTTGATCGCGGCGTAGTGGGACCAGTCGGTGATGAAGATGGCGTTGAACGTCACGTCGGCCATGGTGCCGCCGGCGGTTTCGACCACCGACTTGATGGTGTTCAGCACATGCCGGGCCTGCGCCGCCGGGTCGCCGACGTGCACGACGTTGTTGTCCCGGTCGAACGGCAGGGTGCCGGACACGTAGAGCACGCCGTCGGCAAGGGCGCCGGGCGAGTACGGGGCGAGGGGCTTGCCGCTGCCCGCGGGGATGATCGGCTTCATCGGCATGGGGATGGTCCTTACGGGTGATCGGTCGGGGGCGCTTGCAGGACCGCGCCGCGGAAATCGGCCACGGTCGAGACCCAGCCGAAGAACTTCTCGATGTTGTAGAGCGCCGCTTGCTGCAGGAACTCCGGCCCGGCCTGGTGCGTGGCGTCCGCCAGCACGACGCCGAAGTATTCGAGGTGGAAGGCGTCGCGTAGCGATGACTCAACGCACACGTTGGTCGCGACGCCGGTGAACACCAGGTTGCGTATGCCGCGGGCGCGCAGCACGCTGTCGATGTTGGTGTTGAAGAACACGCTGTAGCGGGTCTTGGGAATCACGATGTCGCCGGGCTGCGGCGCCAGGGCATCGACGAGGGCGTAGTCCCACCCACCCTTGGCCAACAGCGTCCCCGCCAGCTCGGGGCGCGCGCGCATGGTCTTCAGCGCGTTGGACTTGTGCCAGTTGGGCGAGCCGGGGCCGCCCGCCTCCATGTAGCCGGGGTCCCAGCCGTTCTGCAGGAAGATGATTTGGACCCCGGCGGCGCGGGCCGCTTCCACCGCGGCCACCACCCGCTCGGTCGCGGCGGCGGCACCCGCGATGTCGAAACCGGCGATGTCGAGGTAGCCGCCGGGCGAGGCGTAGGCGTTCTGCATATCGACGACCACCAGCGCGGTCTTGTCCGGCTCGATGCGGATCGGCTCAGGTCGCGCCGGCAGCACGACCGCGGGGCCGGTCGGCTCCCGGCCGGACACTTGGGTTCCGCTCGCCTCCATCCCGCTTCCTCCGTCCATGCGGACGATCTACGCATGAACCATGCCATCCCGCGACGGGCGTTACGCCCCGAACATCGCCTTTTTGATGATCGCGTGCACGCCCCAGTTCGCGTCCACTACCTGCGTCACCCCGAAGTCCACGCCCACGGAGATCAGCGAGATCGCCTCGTCCTCCGTCAGGCCCTTGGCGTGCATCAGGAACTGCCGCGCTTTGCGGAAAGCATCGCGCATCGCGAGGTCGAGCGAGGACTTGGCAGCGATGTCGGCCTGCGCGGAGGAACCAAGCTGCTGCAAGTAGTCGGGGTAGCTGAACCCGCACATTAGCCACTCGCTGGCGGTCTCGATCATCGGGAAGTCGAGGCCCTCCAGCGGCGTGCCGGCCAGGTCCGCCGCCCGGTGCAGGACGAACTGGAAGGTGCCGGTCATCGAGCACTCGATGGCGGTGCCGCACAGCTCGCTGTCGCCTTGGCTCGCGTGCGGGTCGCCCACGGAGAACAGCGCGCCCTCCACCGCCACGGGATAGTACATCGTGGCGCCCTTGCCGATCCGCCAGTTGTCGATGTTGCCGCCGAAATAGGCAGGCGGAATACTGTTCACGAGGCCGGCCTCCCGTGGCGCCACCGTCATGGTGCCGAAATGCGGGCGCACCGGCACCCGGATGTTCTTGAGCACGCCGTGGTTCTCCCACACCGTCGCGTGGTCGATGGGCACGCCGGGGTAGTCGTAGATGTCGTGCCGCACGCCGGACGGGTCGGTTTGCGGAGTGTAGGTGAAGTTGTAAACCGCCTGCGCCCAGTCCCGGCCGCCAACCGCGTCAAGTTCGTAGATCGTCACCACCTCCCGCGGCTTCGGCTCGGTCAGCAGGTCCTTGTATTGGAAGCCCCACCAGGCCGCGAGGTTGGTGCCGAAGGCGCGGCCCTTGTAGGCCGGGTTGGCGCAGGGGCGCAGCTTGGCGTCGAGGATGCGCACTTCCAGCACGTCGCCGGGCATGGCGCCCCGGATGGCGACCGGGCCGGTGCAGATGTGCACGCCCGCGCCCCCGCCCGCGCCTACGGCCGCGTCCATCGGCCCGGCGCCGCGCCGGTTCACCGCCTTGTTGTCGCGCGTCCAGGCATACACGCTTTCCGCGCCCGGGTCGCCGCGGACCATGCGCTCCATATCGTCGCTCGCCTGGTGGGTCAGCGTTTCAACCGTCACGAAGTCGCCGGACGCGATCTCCAGCTTTGGCTTGAGGTCCCGGCTGAAGTAGCCCCAGTGCACGGTGTCCGCGTTGACCGGCAGGTAGTGGTAGGACGGCTCGCCCGGCTGGCGCGCCCTGCTGCTTTGCGCGAGCGCGGGCGTAACCAGGGACGCGCCGCCGGCCAGGGCCGCAGCCGCGCCGCCGGTCGCGACGAAACCGCTGCGCAGGAAAGCGCGGCGCTCGGCGCTCAGGTCGTCTCGCAAAGCGGCGCGGTGCGCCTCGGACTCAGGACAGGTCGCGTCGTCGCCTTGGCACATCGGTCAACCCCGTCCTTGTGGCCCCGCCCGAAACGGGCGGAACGGGCGCAGCAAGCACCGTGCCACGCCTTGCCCGGCGACACGGGACGCCGCTAGGCTGCCGCGGCGCGTCGGGAGCAACTCGGCCAACACAGCGTGGGGAGATGGGACGATGCGGCACCAATTGATGGCGATGGCGGCGCGCTGATGGACCCCCTCCAGAACCGCCGCGACCTGCTGCTGACGCCGCTCCTCGCCGCGCTGCCCATAACGCTGACGCAGCCCGCCGAGGCCAGCCCGCTCAACCCGGCCCAAACCATCATCCGCCCGCCGGCGGAGCACGCCTGGGTGCCCAACCCCGGCTACCCCGAACGCAGCGTCGATATGTGTCCGCTGACCGGGGACACCGCCAAGCCGGGCCTCTACTACACGCTGGTGCGCTGGTGGCCCGGCACCATGAGCGCGCCGCACACCTACGTCACCGACCGGCTCTGCGTCGTCGTGTCCGGCACCTGGTGGTGCAACAGCGGCGCGGACTTCGACCCCGCCGCCTGCGTGCCGGTGGCGGCGGGCAGCTTCGTGCGCCGGGTCGCGGGCACGCCGCACTACGACGGCGTGATCCGCGGGCACAATGAGCCGGCAATCATCGCCATCTGCGGCATGGGGCCGGTGGGCTACGCCCTGTCCGATCCCTCCCAGCCCGGCTGGCGCGCGGTATGAGCGGCGAGTTCGCCGGCAAGCGCGTGATCGTCACGGGCGGCAGCCGCGGCATCGGGCGGTCCATCGCGCTCGGCTTCGCCGCCGCCGGCGCCGCGGTCTCGATCTGCGCCCGCACGGAGGGGCCGCTCATTGCCGCGCGGCAGGAGATCGAGGCCTTGGGCGTCACGGCCCACGGCGCCCCTGTCGATCTGGCCGACGCCGACGCGGTGGGGCGCTACGTGCCCGCCGCCGCGGCGGCGCTGGGCGGCCTGGACGTGCTGGTGAACAACGCTTCCGGCTTCGGGATGACCGACGATGAGGAGGGCTGGGAAGCGTCGCTCGCGGTGGACGTGATGGCGGTGGTGCGCGGCAGCCGCGCGGCGGTGCCGCTGCTCGGCGCCGGGTCGAGCATCGTCAACATCGCCTCCATCTCGGCGTTGCGCGCGTCGGCGCGCTCGGCCCCGTACGGCGCGGCCAAGGCGGCGGTGATGCACTACACCGCGAGCCAGGCCAAGATGCTGGGGCGCCGCGGCATCCGGGTGAACTGCGTCGCCCCCGGCGCGGTCGAGTTCCCCGGCGGCATCTGGGACCGGTGGCGCACCGAGGACCCGGCGCTCTACAACACCACCCTGGCGCAAATCCCGTTCGGTCGCATGGGCCGGCCGGAGGAAATCGCCAGCGTCGTGCTGTTCCTCGCCTCCCCGGCGGCAAGCTGGATCACCGGGCAAAGCATCGCCGTGGACGGCGGGCAGCTCATCGGGCCTTGACGCAGGGTCCTGCGCCTCGCCTCGGCCAACCGCGTCGCGCGGGCCGGCTGCTGCTCGAACATCCAGCCGGGATGCCCCGGGAGGCAGCGCGCTGACCCCATGGAGGGCGTCGAACTCCTCCCCGGTCAGCTCGACGCCTGAGGCGGCGATGTCCTCAAGCCGGCCCAGCTTGGAGCCGCCCCTTCAGCTCACGACAACCGAGTCCCAACAAATCCTGCCTCGAACCGGCGTCATCTCAGGGGACGGGGTTCCTGGGTTTCAGTGTGAGGCAACGATAATCTCTGACAAATGTTTAATAGAACTTTAGGAGGTTGGGAGCACATTAAACCATGAGTTGCTCAGAGCCGGGGCAGGCGGATGGAGGGGCGCACATGGTCGAAGCGATGCCGGAGCGGGAAAGGATCAGGACGGCGGAGGCCCGCGCCGGCTTGATCGACGGTGTGCTGACCCGGAACGGGCTTCACCTGTCCTTCCCCCCCACGCTGGAAGCGGAGTTCGAGCACGAGGCCGGACCGGAGCGGTGCCGGGCGTTCAGGTACTACGGCACGATGGGCTTCATCTTGTGCAACCTGTTCTTGTTCAGCTACTTCAGCTTGCTCCCCGACGTGGCCTGGCACGTGCTTGCTGTCCAACTCGGCTTCGTGACCCCGGTGGCGCTTGCCGTGGTGTTCTATCTCGGGACCGAGCCGCCGCCGTTCCGGCGCGAGATGTCGCAGGTGTGCGTGGCGCTGGTCAGCCTGGTTGCTTCCGTGATCGCCTACCAGGACAGCACGCTCCCTGCGGCCGCGTTCTTCCGTTATTGCCCAATACTGACGCTGCTTTACATGAACGTTCTGGCAGCGATCCGCTTTCGCTTCGCCCTTCCCGCCTCGATCGCCACCGTGCTTTGCAGCGCCTTCGACCTTTGGCTGCTCGACAGCACCAGCGCGGACGTCAGGGGAATGATCTTCGGCTCGGTGATCGTGACGTTTGGGTTCACCCTGCTTGCAAGCCACCGCCTCGAACGGCATGAGCGGCGAACCTACCTGCTGAACATGCGCGAGATGCTGCGGCGCGACGAGCTGGCCCGGCTTGCCGAGGACCAGACCAAGGAAGCGTTGATGCGGGCGCAGGAGCGCGACCAAGCCGCCCTGGCCTCCGCGGCGCACGCCGCGGAACTGAGCGACGCGCACCGGGTGGCCCGCATCGGCATTTGGCGGCGCGACCTGGTCGAGGGCACGCTGACGCTGTCGGACGAGATGCACAAGCTGCTCGGCACCGACCCGCGGACGTTTGAGCCGACGGCGGAGAACCTGCTGAGCCTCGTCCATCCCGAGGACCAGGCAGCGACCGCGGGCGCGCTGACGCGGGCGATGACCGGCGAGGACAAGGTGGAGGTCGAGTGGCGCGTCATGCGCCCAGACGGCAGCGTGGGCTGGTTCTGGGCCGAGACGCACGTTGAAACCGACGGGTCGGGGCGGGCGGTCGCGGTGCGTGGCGTATGCCAGGACGTGACCGAGCACCGGGCAACCGCGGAAAGGATCTACCGGCTCGCCCACCATGACGCGCTCACGGGCTTGGCCAACCGGTCGCTGCTGCACGACCGGATCCACGAGGCGATCATCCGCGCCCGGCACGGCGGGGGCACGTTGGCCGTGCTCTGCCTCGACCTCGACGGGTTCAAGGCGGTGAACGACCTGCACGGCCACGCGGCGGGCGACCGGCTGCTGCGCGAGGTCGCGGCCCGGCTTCGCCTGGGCGTGCGCGAAACCGACACCGTCGCGCGCCTCGGGGGCGACGAGTTCGTCGTGCTGCAGGCCGATCCCGTCCAGCCCGAAACGGCGCGGGCGCTGGCGGAGCGGCTCGTGGAGGCGCTGGCCGAGCCGTACGACCTCGGCGTGGGCGAGCCGCAACGGGCCGTGACGGCCTCCGTGGGCGTCGCGCTGTTCCCCACTGACGGCGACGACCCTGAAATCCTGCTTCACAACGCCGATACGGCGCTTTACCGGGCCAAGTGGGCGGGCAAGAACCGGGCGGCGTTCTTCCGGCCGGAGATGGACCACGAATTGCGCGAGCGTCGCGCACTGGAACGCGACCTGCGCCAGGCCACGGCGCGCGGCGAGTTCAGGCTTGCCTGGCAACCGCTGTTGGCGGCTGCCGACGGGGGCGGGATCACCGGCTTCGAGGTGTTGCTGCGCTGGCACCATCCTGAGCACGGAGTGATCCCGCCCAGCGTGTTCATCCCGGTGGCCGAGGCGTGCGGCGCGATCACGGGAATCGGCGCTTGGGTGCTGCACGAAGCCTGCCGCGAGGCGGCGCGCTGGACGTCGCCGCTGCAGGTGGCCGTGAACGTCTCGCCGGTGCAGGCGCAGCAGGGCGACATGTTCGCCGAAACCGTGGAGCAGGCGCTCGCGTCGTCCGGCCTGGAGCCTGGGCGCCTCGTGCTGGAGGTCACGGAAGGCGTGCTGATCCGCGAGGCGGACCGGGTGCTGACCGCGCTCAACCGCCTGAAGGCGCTGGGCGTGCAGGTGGCGCTGGACGACTTCGGGACGGGTTACTCCTCGCTTGCGACCTTGCGCGCCTTCCCGTTCGACAAGCTGAAGATCGACCGCAGCTTCGTCACCGGGATCGACACGGTGTGGGGGCAACAGAACGTGGCCATTGTGCAGGCCGTCATGGGCCTGGCCCGCGGCCTTGGCTTGCCGGTCGTGGCGGAAGGGGTGGAAACGGCGCTCCAGCTCAGTGCGCTGCGCGAGGCGGGCTGTGAGGAAGTGCAGGGATGGCTGGTCGGACGTCCGGCGCCGATCGAAAGCTTCGGCTATCTTCTCACGCCGCTTGCCAAGGTTTCGGCGGCCTGACACGCCGTCGCGCAGCGGTTGACGCCGACCGGAACGACGAGGCCGGTCCGGCCCAGCCTGTTCGCGCGCATCGCCGTCGCTTCCTTGGCGCCGTCAGGCGTCCTTGCACCAGCGCGCGACCTCCGCATGGGTGGCGAACCAGCACCCGCCGCGCGCCTTGGCATGGGCGACCAGCTTTTCCAGCACCGGCAAGCGGGAGCGGTGGCCGGAGATGTGCGGGTGCAACGTCAGCAGGAACAGCCCCCGCTCCTCCCAGGCCGCGTCGAACTCGGCGGTGAAGATTTCCAGCACGGAGGAGGGCGGCGTGTAGGGGCGGAGCGCGCTGAACCGGACGAAGTTGTAATACACGGCGTCGTCCCTGATCCACTCGGGCGGCAGCTCAACCACCCCGGTCGGCTCGCCGTCCGCCACCAGCTCATACGGGTCGTCATCGGCCATCAGCGAGCTGTCGTACAAGAGGCCCAGCTCGCGGATGATGGCCATGGTATCCACCGAGAAGTCCCAACTCGCGGTTCTCATGCCCACCGGGCGGCTCCCCGCGATCCGTTCCAGCGTGTCGGCGGCGCGGAAGGTGAGGTCCCGCTCGACGCCGGGCGGCAAGGTCGTGTTGGCCTCGTGAATCCAGGAATGGATGCCGATCTCGTGCCCCTCCGCCGCCACGCCGCGCACCTCGTCCGGATACAGCAGGGCGGACACGGCGGGGTAGAAGAAGCTGGCCGGAACCGCCTCGCGGGCGAGCAGGCGGAGGATGCGCGGCATGGCCTGGCGGTTGCCGTACTGGCCCTGGCTGATCCGCATCGGGCTTTCGTCGCCGTCGCGCAGCGGGATGGTGTCGTGGTCCGCGTCAAAGGAGATGGCGACGGCGCAGCGGGCGCCGCCGGGCCAGGTCTTGGGCGCGAGGCTACGCCCGGCGCGGGCACGGCCAACGATGCGGCGCCAGGTGTCCTCCGGCCATTGCCAAGGCTCGCCGTCGGGGTGCTTGGGTCCGGTCATGGAAACCTCGTGCTGCCTGCGGAGGCCAGAGTGGGCGAAGCGGCAACCGGCGTCGAGTCCGGCTCGAACGCCCGCATCACCGCGTACCACGCCGCGGGCCAGGGCGTGGCGGCGCCTCGCCCGGCACCGCCGCGCCGCGGCCGAACAGGAACGGCCCGGCTACTTGGCTGCGGCCCGCGCCCGCTGTATGCCCGGCGCGCGCCGCGATGCCGCGCTGGCGGCGTAATAGGCCAAGGACGCCAGCGGCAGGACGAACCCGACAAAGGACGCGAGCCGCCAGCCGCCATGCGCGTAGGCCCAGCCGCCCACGGCCGAACCCAGGGCGCCCCCCATGAAGAACGTCGCCATGTAAAGGCCGTTGAGCCGGTTGCGATACTCCGCGCCAAGCAGGAACAGGGCGCGCTGGCCGAGCACCAGGTGGGTCGTCACGCCGAAGTCGAGCAGCACCCCGGCGGCGACCAGCAGCCCCAAAGCCAACGTTGACCCGGGCCGGCCGACATGGGTGATAAGGAACGAGGCCGCGACCAGCAGCATCGCAAACACCGTCGCAGCCCGGCTCCAGCCCCGGTCCGCGAGCCGGCCCGCGATGGGCGCAGCCACGGCGCCCGCGATGCCGGCAAACGCGAACCACGCGATGCCCACCTGCGAAAAGCGGTAGGCCGGGCCGGCAAGCAGGAGCGGCACTGTGGTCCAGAACAGGCTGAAGGCGGCGAACAGCCCCGCATGGCACAGCGCCCGCTGTTGCAGGACGGGCGTGGTCCGGGCGAGCCGGGCCATGGACAGCAGCAGGTGCCCGTAGCCGATGCTGGACGTGGGCCTCCGCCTCGGCAGCGCGCGGGCCAGGACCAGGCTCACCAGCAGCAGGACCGACGCGGACAGCACGAACACCGCGCGCCAGGACGCCTGATGGGCGATGAGGCTGGCGACAGGGCGGGCCAGCATGATGCCGAGCATCAGGCCGCTCATGATGTTGCCGACCACCCGCCCGCGCGTCGCTTCGGGCGTCAGGTGCGACGCATAGGGCACCAGGATCTGCACCGAAACGGAGCTGAGGCCGATGCACAGCGACGCTCCCAGGAACAAGGCGGGCGACCCGGCCAGCGCCGCCCCGAGCAGGGCGGCGATGCCGGCGACGCCGAGCATCAGGATGAGGCCCCGGTTCTCCAGAAGGTCGCCGAGCGGCACGATCAGCAGCAATCCCAGGCCGTAGCCAAGCTGGGTCAACGTCACGATCAAGCCCGCGGCCCCGGGCGACAAGCCGAGCGCCGGGCCGATCAGCCCGGCCAAAGGCTGGGCATAATAGATGTTGGCGACGATCAGCCCGCAGGCCGTGGACAAAAGAACGGCGAGCTGTGTGGTCATCACGGCCGGCGGCCGCGCGGGGTCGGGTGCGTCCGGCGAAGTCATCTCGGGCCTTTTTGCGAATGGGCCCACGCTAACCCATGCAGGCCCCGGCAGATAGGCGCTGCCCGGTCCCGGGGCTTATGACCGCGGCAGCCAGACCTCGATGGTCCCGCGCGACGGCCGCGGCGAAAAGCTGGAAAAATCCTGCAGCGTCCAAATCAGCCCGGCGTCCGCCATCCATGCGGCGACCTGCTGCGCAACCGGCTCGTCGCCGGGATGGAAGAAGCGGATGCTCGGCCGGTCGGGCGTGCCCGCCACGCGCCGGGCCTGAACGCTGCCCAACCGTGGGCCGAGACCTGCCCGCAAATGGGCCGACATCGCTTCCGCCCCGTCGGACCCGGCCGGCACATGGATAACGACGCGCGGCGTCGGCGATGCGGACGACGGGGGCGTGGGCGTGGGCGTGGGCGTGGGCGGGGCGTTGTCACGGGGAAGCGGGCTGGAGGAAGGCTCCGGCATCTCTGGACCGCGCCGGGCCGCTGGGGGCGGCGTGTTGCGGCTGCGGTCCGGATCGGACGGCGCGGCCTTGGCGGGCGGCGCGGGGCCGGGCGGCGGCGTGGATGCTTGCGGGTCCTGGACCGCGGGGCCGGGCACGGGCGCGGGCGGCGTGGCGATGGGCGGTGATCCCGCTGAATGCGGCACGCCCGGCACGGCCCTCGCCTGGACCTCCCGATAAAACGCCGCGTGCAGGCCCATGTATGCCGCCAGGGCCACGGCTGCGAACACCGCGAGGCCCAAAGCCAGGCTGCGCCTGCGCCGTGCCGCACGAATGGACGCGGCGGAATGTTCCGCCGGGGGTGGCCGGAACGGCAAGGTGGGCGCCGGGCCGGAATGGGCTGCCCTTTCACGGGGCGTGCCGGCCTCGACCGCCGGGTCAACGGGCGCGGCCGGCTGGCCCAACTCCTGAGCAGTCGGGGGCGGCTCCGCCTCGGGCAGCGGCACGTGGTCCGGCGTCGCTGACTGCATGGCCTCCGCTTGCGGCTGAAACCCCAACGCTTCCCGCAACGGCGTCATGCCGTGCCCGTCCAGCAGCGCCCGGAACGCTTGCCGTCCCACGAACACCACCTGCAGCGTCGGCGCGCCATTTTCCGTGAAGTAAGGCTGCATCGCCTGCAGCAAGCGCAGGGTCTTGGAATGCAGCGTTTCCGCTTGGGTGATCAGCAGGACGACGCGCGTTTCCCGGCCTTGCCGTTCGGCGATGGTGCGGGCGATCCGACGGGCGGTCTCCTCCTGCGATATCCCGGCATCCGTCCCCGACACTCGGATCAGGAGGTGCTCCAGCATGAGGCGGGACCGCATCGAGTTGCCCATGCGGACCACGCGCACGTCGGGCCGGGCAAGCTCGGACAGCAGCCGGGACAGCGCGGCATCCCGGTGCTGGTCGTCGTCCTGCAGCAGAGCGGTGAACGGGCGGGCGTCAGGGCGCCCGGGCAGATGCCGAGCTTCCATCCCATCAAAGGCGATGTCGTCCAGCATGGCTTAGGGCACCGGCTCCTGGGCCGTGGCAGCCTGGTCCTTCGCGCTTTGGGATTGCTGGAAATCCTGGAACAGCCGGCGTTTCTCGCTGTCCGACAAGGGGAAAGCAGCCGGAACGGGCGGCCTCGACGACCGGGGCGGGACGGGGCGTCCCGGCGCGGCAGGCTCCGCCGCGTAGAACGTTCGCGGCACGCCCACGCAGCCGCCGGGCAAGAGCGCCAGCCCGAGCGCGGCGACCGCCAGCAGGGCGTTGACAAGCATGGCCGGCTTCGCGTGCATTCTGGGCAGCAGCCTCCCTGGACAATCCAACGCTCAGTGGCCCAAGCGGTTTGCCGGCGGCACGGATTGCTTCCCACAAAGCATGGGTGGTCAGAACGTTTTGAAAAGCCCATGCCCGCGCCGCGATGCCTGCCTCAGCCCGGCCGCCCTCATGCGGCCGAGGCCCTGCGCGGCCCAGGCGCCGCGCTAACCCTTGAACAAGCTGACCAGGCTCGACGGCGCCTGGTTGGCGAGCGACAGCGCCTGGGTGCCGAGCTGCTGCTTGATCTGCAAGGCCTGCAGCTTGGCCGATTCCTTGGACAGGTCGGTGTCGATCAAGGCGCCCAGCCCGGCGTTCAGGCTGTCGATCTTGGAGCTGTTGAACGAGATCCTTGCGTCCACCCGGTTCGAGTCGGCGCCCGTCTGGTTCAACTGGTCCGAAACGCCCTTCTGCGCCGCGCTGAACGCCGTGCCGCTCAGCGCCGTCGCCGCCGTGGTCTGGGCGGCGGTGCCCGTGAACGTGTCCGCTCCGACCGCCGAGCGACTGAACGTCAGGCCGATCAGGCCCGCCAGCGTATTGGCCAGGCCGCTGGTGTCGGCCGCCGAGATCGTCGTCGTGCTGCCGTCCTCGCTGCTGATCACGGTTTTGCTGGTGGGGGCCACGGCGCCGCTGGCCTTGCCCAGCAAGCTCTGGCCGTTGTAGGTCGCGCCGTCCACGGTGTCCGCAACCTGGGCCACCAGCGTCTTGTAGGACGCGATGTACTGGTCGCGCTGGTCCTGCGGCAGGCTGGCGTCGCCGATCTTGACCAGCATCGCCTTGGCCGAGTTCACGCTGTCGGAAAGCTTGCCCAGCGCGTTGACCGCCGTGCCGACCAAGCCCTTGGCGTTGCCAAGCTGCTCGTTCGCGCTGGTCAGCGCGCCCACGTCCGAACGCACGCGCTGCGCGATGGCGTAGGCGCCGCCGTCATCCGTCGCGTCCGCCACGCGCAGGCCCGTGGAGATGCGCTTCTGCGACGCTTGCAGCTCCGTGTTGGTATGGTTCAGCGAGGACAGCGCAACCTGCGCGCCGATGTTCGTGTTGACTGAGTTGAGCGACACGATATTTTACCTTTCATTGCTGCTGCCCCGATCCCGGCAGCCACACCTGCTTTTGCACGACCACCTTCTGTGGCCTGATGGCATCCTGGACTCCAAACGTTGCGAAAAGGTGAACGCCGCGGGCGAAACAGCGCGATGTGCGAAATATTTTGCCGCCCAGCCGATGGTTTGCCGGGCGTGCCGGCGCCGACTCTTTGGGCCGCGGCCATTGCGATGCTCCCGATCCTGGGCCATGCAGGCGGCCGTGCGGCTTTGGGGGCGCTAGGGCGCCGCCGGGTCCGCGTGGAACGTGCCAGGGATGACCCGAATGGAAGCCGCGCCCCTCCACCCCGACCCGCGGTCGCCGGCCCAGCCGCGCCTTTCCGTGGTCATCGCGGTGTTCAACGAGGCGGAGAACGTCCAGTCCGTGCTCGGTGAGCTGACAACGGCGCTGGACCGGCTGCAGCCGTTCGAGGTGCTGTTCGTGGACGACGGCAGCACGGACGCCACCGCCGAGCGGATCGCGGCGCTGGCAAAGGACCACCCCGGCCTGCGGCTGCTGCGGCATGACCGGCGCTGCGGCAAGACGGCGGCGCTGCGGACCGGCATCGCAGCCGCGCGCGCCGATTGGATCGCGACCATGGACGGCGACGGCCAGAACGACCCGGCGGACATCCCAGACATGCTGGCGCTCGGCCTCGACGCCCCCATTGCCGGGTCGGGGGGCGTGGCGCCCTTGGTCGCCGGCGTCCGGGTCCGCCGCCACGACACGCTGTCCCGGCGCATCGCCACCCGCTTCGCCAACGGCCTGCGCCAGGCGGTGCTGGCCGACCATTGCCCGGACACCGGCTGCGGCCTCAAGGCGTTCCGGCGCGACGATTTCCTGCGGCTGCCGGCGTTCGAGGGGATGCACCGCTTCCTGCCGGCCTTGTTCCAGGCCTACGGCCACCCGCTGCTGTGCAAAACGGTATCACACCGGGCGCGCTTGCAGGGGCAGTCGAAGTACACCAACCTCGGGCGCGCCTTGGTGGGGATCGGCGACATGCTCGGCGTGGTCTGGCTGCGCCGGCGCACGACGCTGCCGCACAAGGTCACGGAATCCTGAGCACCGGGAAGCCGCTCCGGCCGCGGCACTATGCGCTGCTGGCGCTGGCCGCGCTGGTGCTGTTCCTGCCGGGCCGCGCCCGCTTGCCGGCCATCGACCGCGACGAGTCCCGCTACATGCAGGCCACGGCGCAGATGCTGGAAACCCGCAACTTCATCGACGTGCGCTTCCAGGACCAGCCGCGCTACCTGCAGCCCGCCGGCATCTACTGGCTCGAAGCCCTGTCCGTCGCCGCGTTCAGCGACCCGGCCGCCCGCGAGCCTTGGGCCTACCGCATCCCGTCCCTCCTCGGCGCCACCGCCGCCGTGCTGCTGACGGGGTGGATCGGCGCCACGCTGTTCGGGGCAAGCGTTGGCACGGCCGCGGGGCTGCTGCTGGCGGCGTCGCTGCTGATGGGGGTGGAGGCGCGCATGGCAAAGATCGACGCCACCCTGCTGGCTGCCGTCCTCGTGGCGCAGGCCAGCCTGCTGCGCATCTACCTCGACGCCGCCGCGGGCATCGCGACCCGGCGGCGCTGGGCGGCGGCGCATTGGGCCGCGCTGGGCGCCGGGCTGATGCTGAAGGGGCCGCTGGTTTTGCTGATCAGTTGGGGCACGGTCGGGGGCCTCCTCCTCACGGAGCGCCGGGGCGCCTGGCTGCGCGGCCTGCACGCGCGGTGGGGCATCCCCCTGATGCTGGCGGTCGTGCTGCCGTGGTGCGTGGCCATCGGCGTGGCCAGCGGCGGCGACTTCTTCGCGCGCTCGGTCGGCGACAACTTCCTCGGCAAGGTCGCGCAGGGGCAGCAGGCGCACGGCTTCCCGCCGGGCTACTACCTCCTGGTGTTCGGGGCGAGCTTCTGGCCGGGATCGCTGTTCGCCGTGCTGGCCATCCCCTTTGCCTGGGCGCGGCGCCGCACGCCGGAGGTGCGCTTCCTCTTGGCCTGGATCGTGCCCACCTGGCTGCTGTTCGAGGCGGTGGCGACCAAGCTGCCGCATTACGTGCTGCCGACCTACCCGGCCATTGCGTGCCTGGCCGCCGCCGCCGCGCTGGCGCCGGGCGCGTGGCGCTTCGGCCGGGCTTGGCGCTGGGCGGGCCGGGCCTACGGCGTCGTGTGGCTGCTGGTCGGCCTGGCGCTCGCCGTGGCCGGCCCGGTGCTGCTTTGGGTGCTGCAGCGCCGGATCGACGCGCTGCCGATCCTGGCGAGCCTGGCCGGCGCGGCACTAACGGCGTTGGCCCTGCGGGCCGCGTGGCGGTCCCGGCCGCGCCGGGCGATGGCCTGGTCGGGCGGCGCGGCGCTGGCGCTGTTCGCCAGCACCTATGCGCTGGTGCTGCCCAACCTGTCTGTGATCTGGCTCAGCCCGCGCATCGCCGCCACAGTCGCCGCGGTGCGGCCCTGCCCCGACAGCGTGCTGGCGTCGGCCTCCTACAGCGAGCCGAGCCTGGTGTTCGCCGTGGGCCGGGACACGAAGCTGGTGGACGCCGCCGCCGCCGCCGACTACCTCGCGGGCCACCAGTCCTGCGGCCTCGCGCTGATCGGCGGACGGGAGCAGGCGGCGTTCCATGCCCAGATGCAGGCCCGGGGCGTGACGCCCCAAGCCTTGGCGCAGGTCGCCGGGATCAACTACTCGACCGGGCGCCAGCTTGACCTGACGATCTACGGCGCGAAGCCGCCGTAAGCCGTGACGGCCGTCAGAGCTTGGCCAGGCTGCTGCGGGCCGTTTCGATCAGCTTCTCCATCTCCACCAGCGCGCCGCCATCGAGGTCGGTGCGTGCCGCTTCCAGGGTGGCGCGGACGGTTCCGATCACCTGGTCCGTGTCCGCGCCCAGCCCGGCTGATCCGGCTTCCTGCAACGCCGTGACCGCCAGGTCCAAGCCGCGCCGAAGCTCCCCGGCATTGGCCGCCAGCGCCGCCCGGTGCACGCGGTCAAGCGCAAGCTGCGCGTCCTCCAGCAAGGCCCGGCCGTGGTGTTCTTCAACTGACATGGGGCGCCGCTACTTCTTGCCGCCGAGCGGGTAGAAGAAGTCCTTGAAGAACCCCATCGTGGAAACCGGCGGGACCGGAGCCCGCTCCTCCTGCCGGGGCGCGGCGGCAGGCTCGGCATGGTCGCTGCGCGGGGCATCGCCCGGGGGGGCAGCTTCGGCCTCGGCCTCCGCGTGCGGCAACGGGATGGGCTGGGTTTCGGTGTGCTGGTCCGAGTGCGGCGCTTCAACGGGCGGCGGCTCGCTGTGGCCGAGCAGCGCCACCGTTTTCGACCCAAGCTCGTCCTCCTGAACCATCTCCACCACCCGCCGCAGCGCGTCGTTCCGGCCCATCGCGTAGGCGCGGTGAAGGGCATCCTGGATGGAGGCCGCGATTGTTTCCAGTTCGTTGCTGGGCATTTGAATAAACTCCCCGGGGCGCCAAGGCTAGTGTCACGCGCTGTCCCGCGCAATGCCGCCCGCCCCCTCCGGATCGCGCCACGTGGCCAAGGGTTGCATTTACCCGATGTTCATCCCCACCGAGGTATCCTGGCCTGCAAGCAGGGCCACCCTGCCACGCTCGGAAGGAAATCGATGCAGAACCGCGCACGCGGCTGTGCTCCTGATATTCAATCAGGCACCCTATATCACAGCCATACGCCCGTCGGTTGACGGCGGAACCAGCTTGCGAGGCGGATGATGGCCTGCATGAACCGTTCTTCCCATGGCATTTAAGGGCAAGGCGCCCGGCAGCGGGTCGGGGGAGATGTCCCGGCGCACGCAATTGCTGCGCCCATCCATCGCGCTGTCGGCCAAGCAGGTCAGCGAAGCGCGCCGGATGCGCCGCGCCGGCGCCGAGCCGGACGCCATTGCGGAGGCGATGGCCTTGCCCTTGGACGAGGTGGAAAAGGCGCTGGTGCAGATGCGCTCCGCCCGGCCGGAAACGACGCGCGGCACCCTGAACGTGACGCTCGCCGCGCACCGGCTGATCATGAAGGAACGCATCGGGGAGGAGCCGATCTGGCAGACGATGGACCGGATATTGGACGAGCTGCTCCGTCTCCGTGCCGCCGCCGCGGCCCCGCGGCGGAAGCCCGCTGCGCCGCGCCAAGATGATTTGCTTCTCCCCTTGCCTATATCCATCCCGCGGGACACTTAGCTTCGCCGCATGAAAAGTGAGACAGGACCCCGATGATCTATGCTCTGCACGACGCCGCCGCGGCATCCCTGCTGCCCGCCCGCGCCTGGGCACGCGCTGCCAGCACCCTGCTGCGCGCGACCCCGGGACCGGAGGCGCTGACTTGGGGCACCCGCGCCGTCGTGGCCTGGGCCGACGTGGCGAACGACGTGCTGCGGCCCCGCGGCAAGCCGGAATGGAACATCAAGACCACCCGCGGCGGCGAGGAGCCGCTGCCGGAGACGGTTGAGTTGGACCAGCCCTTTGTGCGGCTGCTGCGCTTCCAGGCGCCCGGCGCGATTGGCCGCCGCGTCCTCCTGGTCGCGCCGATGAGCGGCCATCACGCCACCCTGCTGCGCGGCACGGTGCAGGACATGGTGGAGGCCGGGTTCGAGGTGTTCGTGACCGATTGGCGCGACGCCCGGATCGTGCCGCTGCTGCACGGCGACTTCGACCTCAGCAGCTACATCGAGACGGTGATCGGCTTTCTGCAGCACCTCGGCTCCAACACGCACGTCGTCGCCGTGTGCCAGCCGGCGCCGGCGGTGGTCGCGGCCGTGTCGCTCATGGCCGCCCGCAACGACCCGGCGCAGCCGCGGACCATGACCCTGATGGGGGGACCCGTCGATACCCGCGCGGCGCCGACCGTCGTGACCAAGCTCGCGCAGGAGCATTCGATCCAATGGTTCGAGCGGCATGTGACCACCACCGTGCCGCCGTGGCACCCCGGCGGGTTCCGCCGGGTTTATCCGGGTTTCCTGCAGCTCGCCGCGTTCATCTCGATGAACCCTGACCGTCATATCGCGGCGCATCGCAAGATGTTCGACCACCTGGTGCGCGGCGACGAGGAAAGCGCCGCGGCGCACCGCCGGTTCTACGACGAGTACCTCGCCGTCATGGACGTGCCCGCCAACTACTACCTGCAAACCGTGGAAACGTTCTTCCAGAAGCATGACCTTGCGGACGGGCGCATGACGGTGCGGGGCGAGCCGGTCACGCCGTCAGCCATCGAACACACGGCCCTGATGACCGTGGAGGGCGAGCTGGACGACATTTCCGCGCCGGGCCAGACGATTGCGGCACAGACCATCTGCCGCGGTATCCCGGCGGAGCGCCGGGAGCAGTACATGCAGCCCGGCGTCGGCCATTACGGCATCTTCAACGGCCGCAAGTGGCGGGGCGAGATCCTGCCCCGGATCGCCAGCTTTATCGCTGCGCACTGAGAGCGTTCGGCACGAGGCCGATGCCGAAGCCCCGTGCCGCAAGCCCCCGCACGACGGGGCAAACTGCCAAGTCTCCTCGCTCCTTGATGACGCTTTGCCCGGCAAATAGCCCGAAGCGGCAACGGGCGAGGCTGCCTTGCAGAGACCAATGAGAGCTAACGGGTGGCCGCGCTCGTCAAGCGGGTTTTTCCCGTCCCGAACTCCGCGCCTACCCGCGAAAAAAAGGCGGTGCCCGGAGGCACCGCCAAGTTTAGGGAGGAAACGTCCTGCAGCAGGGTGGCCAAGCCACCGTGCCGCACCGGATACATCGGTCATGTCAGACCGGGATGCAAGCTTGGCTTCGTTATAAATTGCTGCATCGCATCACAAGCGGGGGAGTTCATCCGCGCCGCGTGGCAGCACGGCCGGTTGGCGGGACCCACTCACCGCGCTGCCGCGCCGTCCAGGCGTAGCGCGCGTCGCCGTCCAGCAGATTCAGATTGTCATAAAGGCGGTTGCGCTCCAGCCAGCCAACGGCGGCTTCCAATTCCTGCAGCGTCATCTCCGCCCGGCTCTTGCCCAGCACGCGCTTCAGCACCGCGTTGTAGCGGTGGTAGCCGCCCCCGCCGCGTCCTCCCTGCAACGCGCCCTCGTCCTCCACCGCCTGCGCCGCCACCATCTCGCCGACCCGGCGGCGCAAACGGCGCTCGGCCACGCTCGGCGGCTCCAGCAACTCGTCCTGCGCGTCCGGCGCGGCGACGGTGAAGTCGGGGCCGGGCTTGAGCACGGCGTAGCGCAAGGCCAGCGCGTTGCTGCTGAGCGGGACGATGCCGCCCGCCGGCTCCACCGCGTCCAGCCGGTCCCGCAGCCAAAGCGGAAGCTGGCTTTGGCGTTTTGGCTTCGGCGTGCGGGCCAGCGTGCCCTGCTCCGTCTCGACCCGGTGGCGGAAGCGGGCGAACAGCGGGTCGTCCGGGTGGAACACCAAGGCGCGCTGCTCGGCATACGGCCCGGCGTTCGGATCGACCCGGGTGGCGCGGGCCACCATCTGCTCCAGCCACGGCCGGCTGCGGATATGGGTCAGCGCCGCGACCACCGCGACCTCCGGCGCGTCCAGCCCTTCATAGGCCATCGCCACCGTGACCAGGATCGTCGGCTCGACCCGGAGCCGGAAGCTCGCCAGCGTTTCCCGGGCGTCGCGCTCGTCGCTGGTGGCGAGCCGCACCGTGTCCTGCTGCGCCCGCGGCACCCAGCCGCGCACGACCTCCTGGTAGCGCCGGGCGGCGGCCTGGTCCGGGGCGACCACCAGCAGCTTGCCGAGGCCCCTGCCCTCCCCGCGTTCCGCCCGCCGGCTTGCCCGTAGCCGGCGCGTCGCGTCGAACGCTTGGCGCAGCAGGTCGTCGGCGAAGCCGGTGCGGAGCGCCGTGAACAGCGCCGGGCGCGTGGTCTCCGTCGGCCAGTGGCCGAACAGCCGGTGCGGCCCGACCTCCGCAGGCGACCCGTCGGGCTGCTTGACCTCCGGGTCGAGCCAGCGCGCTTCCCCGTCCATGGCGCCGAACGTCACCGGCAGCACGGCGCGCTCGGCCAAGGCCTGGGCGCGGCTGTAGCCCACCACGGCCCAGCCCGGCGCCGCCATGTCCACCTCCCGCGTCGCCGTCCGCCGCCCCGCGCGATACGGCAACCACAGGATGCCGCGCCCGTCCGCCCGCTCCAGCGTGCCGGACAGCAGCAGGCGCAGCCGGGCCGTTTCCAGCAAGGGCTGCAAGGCGCGGCTCCAGCCGGACGCCTCGTCGGCGCCCGCCTCCGCGCCCGGCACCGGCGGCTCCGGCGTCATGTCGGCCAGCGCCGGCAGGTGGTGTACCTCGTCCACGATCAGCAGGTATCGGTGCCGGCGGAACTCGGCCAAATGCAGGTCCGGGGCGGCAGCGACGCCCTGGTAGGTCGTGACGTAGCCGGCCAGGCCGCGGCACGGGTCCGGGTCGTTGCCGGCGGCGCGGACCGACAAAGCGTGGCCCAGGGCGGTGCGCCAGGCCGGGTCGGCGAAGGCTTCCTCCGCTTGCAGGCGCAGGCTGTCCCGCGGCACCACCCAGCAGATGCGGTCGATGACGCCCGCGCCGACCAGTGCTGCGCCGGCGATCACCGGCAGCAGGCTCTTGCCGCCGCCGGGGGTGACGGCCGCGAGGATATCGGCGACATCGGACGCCTCGCCGGCGGCGATGGCCTGGACAATGGCGGCCACATGGGCCTGATGGGTCCGCAACGGTCGAGTCGGCACGCAAGCTCCGGCAAGGTGGTCGCCCCACCATGATGTCGCCGCGCCCGGCTGTTAATCCCCATCAGCGATCCGGGCGGATTTTCCGGATGCAAGGGGGGGCCGGGGCGGCGGCGATCAGGGGCAGCCTCGGCAGGAACCAGCTATGGCCGCCGGCCTGGATCGGGTGTAGGGGAGGCTGGGCGGGGGGTGATGCGCCGCGCCGGGGCGCCGCTGCGCGCCTGTGCGCCACATCGTGTTTGACGCCAGCCGCCGCCCGGGCGCAAAAAAGGCAAGGCGCCTGGAACAGCCGGGCGCCGGAAACCGGAGTGTGCGATTGAGCGATCTGGCACGGCAGGGCGGCTTGAGACCCAAGGCGGCCGCGCGCGCAGCGAAGACGATAACGCCGCAGTTCCAGACAACGGGACAAAGCATCGAGCGGCTATGCGTGGAGCATGGGCTGAAGATGACCGGGCAGCGCCGGGTGATCGCCCGCGTGCTGTCGGAAGCCGAGGACCATCCCGACGTCGAGGAACTGTATCGCCGCGCCGTGCAGCTCGATTCCCACATCTCGATCGCCACCGTTTACCGCACGGTGCGGCTGTTCGAGGAAAAGGGCATCCTGCACCGCCGCGACTTCGGCAGCGGGCGTTCCCGCTACGAGCCGACCGACCACGGCCAGCACCACCATTTGATCGACGTGGAAACCGGCCACGTCCTGGAGTTCAAGAGCGCCGAGCACGAGAAGCTGATCCGCTCGATTGCGGAGCAGCTTGGGTTCGACCTGATCTCGATGCGGTTGGAATTGTTCGGCAAGCGGCGCAAGCCCTGAACGCGGCGCCGGACGTGGGGCGCCGATGCTTGACCTGATCGTGCGCCGCGCCTCGGTCCTCGACGGCGCGGCGCTGCTGGGTCGCGACATCGGCATCGCGGCGGGGCGGATCGCGGCCATTGAGCCCGCGCTGCCCGGCGGCGGCCCGGAGATCGACGCCGGGCACTGCCTCGTCGTGCCCGGCCTGATCGAGACGCACCTCCATCTCGACAAGACCTGCATCCTGGACCGCTGCCGCGCGGAGGAGGGCACGCTGGCCGAGGCGGTGCGGGAAACCGCCGCGGCCAAGCGGGGCTTCACCGCGGAGGATGTCTATGCCCGCGGGCGCCGAACGCTGGAACGCTGCATCGCCCACGGCACCATGCACGTCCGCACCCATGTCGAGCTGGATCCCGTCGTCGGCACCGCCGGTTTCGACGGCGTGCGCCAGTTGGCGCAGGACTACGCCTGGGCAGTCGATATGGAGCTTTGCGCCTTCCCGCAGGAGGGCCTGCTGAACAACCCGGGCACGGAGGCCCTGCTGGTGGGGGCGCTGCGCCAGGGGGCAAAGGTGCTGGGCGCCGCGCCCTACACCGACAGCGACCCGCGCGGGCAGATCGACCGCATCTTCGCCCTCGCCCGGGAGTTCGACGTCGATATCGACATGCACCTCGACCTTGCCGAGACCACGGACGGGATGCAGGTCGAGTATGTCTGCCGCAAGACGGAGGAGTACGGCTGGGGCGGCCGGGTCGCGGTGGGCCACGCGACCCAGCTTTCGCTGGTGCCGCGGGCGCGATACGGCGCCATCGCGGCGCAGTTGGCGCAGGCCGGGGTGGCCGTCACGATCCTGCCGGCGACCGACCTGTACCTCATGGGCCGCAGCCACGACCATGCCGTGCCGCGCGGCGTGGTGCCGGCCGAGCCGTTGCGGCGCGCCGGGGTGACGTGCTCGCTCGCGACCAACAACGTCTTGAACCCGTTCACGCCTTATGGCGACGGGTCGCTGATCCGGATTGCCAACCTTTACGCCAACGTGTGCCACGTCGCGCGCCCGGCGGAGCTGGCGGGGTGCCTCGACATGGTTACGGGGTCGGCGGCGCGGCTGATGCGGCTGCCGGGCTACGGCATCGCCGTGGGCTTTGCCGCGGACCTGGTGGCCATCGACGCGGCGAACCCGGCCGATGCCGTTGCCACGGTCGCGCAGCCGCTTTGGGGCTTGAAGAATGGCCGGCGCAGCTTCACGCGGCCCCGGGCGATCCTGCACCGGCCTTGACCGCATTCACATGTTTGCAGGTGCGAAAACCCGCAAGCCTCCCAAGTGCTCCACCTACTCCGCTTCCACTCTGACAGGCACGGCGCATGGACTCGCACACTTTGCTTTGGCTGACGACGTTCATCATGACAGGCGGGGGATTGTTCATCCTCCTGACCGGCAAGCGGCGCACGCCGTCGGAGGAGCTGCATACGGTGCTGCACGGCATCGTGCCGCTGATTGCCGCTTGTTCCTACTTCGCGATGGCCACCGGCCAGGGCGCGGCGGTCCTGGGCGCGGACGCGGGGGCGGCGGGGACCGGCGCCGGGCACATCTTCTACTTCGCCCGCTACATCGACTGGGCCTTCACCACGCCGCTGCTCCTGGTGACGCTGTGCATGACCGCCATGCACGCCGGGGAGAAGCGGGCCGGGGCGTTTGCCGGGATCGTGCTGGCGGACCTCCTGATGATCGCGACGGCGTTCTTCTTCGGCGCGTCGGAGGTCGCTTGGATCAAATGGACGTGGTTCATCATTTCCTGCGTGGCCTTTCTGGGCGTGTACTACGTCATCTGGGTTTCCAACATGCAGGCCAACGCGCTGGAGCGGGACGACGTGCAGGCGAACTATCGCCGTGACGCCGCCATCCTGTCGGTGCTGTGGCTGATCTACCCGATTATCCTGGCCGTAGCGCCGGACGGCCTCCACTGGATCGGCGACACCGCCAGCGTGCTGCTGATTGGCATCCTCGACGTGGTGTCCAAGGTCGTTTACGGGCTGATGACCGTGGCGTCCGACTCCAAGACGACCGAGCGCGACCTGGCGGAAGCCGGCCGCTCGGCGCCGTTGCGCAAGGCCGCCTGACCGTATGACCCCGGCCGCAGGGTGGGCCGGGGCCGGGCCGGCGGCGGCCCGTTCAAGCCCGATGGCTTGGGCGGTCCTGCTGGCCGGGGCGGCGTTGACGCTCAGCGCCGTCCTGTCGTCGGATGCCCGGCACGTTTGCGCGCTGGCCGCGGTCGTGGCGCTCGGCGTGCCGCATGGGGCGCTGGATGGCGAGGCCGCCCGGGCCGTCCTGCGTCCGCGGTTCGGCCGGGCGTGGTTTCCCGTGTTCGCCTTTCCTTACCTCGCCTTGTCCGCCCTCGTGCTCCTGGCCTGGCATCAGGTGCCGGGGCCGACGCTGGCCGCGTTCCTTCTGGCCTCGGCCTGGCACTTCGGCATGGAGGACGCGGAAGCCGGCAACGGGCTGGAGGTGATCGTGCGGGGCGGCTTGCCGGTCGCGATGCCGGCGCTGACCCACCCGGAGGCGACCGCCGCCGTGTTCCGAACGGTCGCCGGGGCGCCCTTGCCGCAGTTGCCGGATTGGCTGTGGGCGGCGGCCATGGCCTGGCTCGCCTTGGCGGCCGTGTGGGCCGGTCACGCGGCGCTGCGCCGGCGGGGGCGGCTGCTGGCCGTGCCGGGCCTGCTCGCCGGCATGTTCGCCGTGCTGCCGCCGCTGACGGCGTTCGCGATCTACTTCGTGGGCGTGCACGCGCCGGCGCATACCGCGGCGCTGATCCGCAATCCCGTGCGCGCGCCCAGGGTCCGGGATAAGCGCAGCGCGGTCCTGCTGGCCTTGCCGATCACCGCCTTGACGCTGCTGATCGGCGTGGCGCTGTGGCCGCTCTACGGCGGCGCGGTTCCGGACCGGCTGCTCGCGCTGACCCTCCAGGGCTTGGCCGCGCTCACCTTGCCGCACATGCTGCTGGATGCGGCCCTGGCCCGGCACGAACGCCGGGCCTCGACGCCCGCCTAACCGTCAGCCCTTCAACGCCCGCACCATTGTGCTTCCCAGTGCGGCTGGGCTTTCGGCGACGTGGATGCCGG
>CAXSAZ010000016.1:0-81250 GCA_964235485.1 uncultured Acetobacteraceae bacterium
TCGCATCAAACTGCGGAAACTCTACCCGTCAGTTGAGAGATGACAGGCTACTAGAGCGGCTCAGCCGTTCCCTCCAAAGCCGTGGACAGCGCGTGTTGTTCGCCAGCACGCCGCCGGAAGCAGGGCCGGACCAGGCGGTGCAGGAGCTGCTGCAATACCAGGTGGCCGGCATCATCATCACCTCCGCCACCCTCTCCCGCGCCATGGCCGAGCGCTGTGCCGCCGCCCACGCGCCGGTCGTGCTGCTGAACCGCCGCCCACCCTCGGGCGAGGCCAGCTCCGTGCGCTGCAACAGCGTGAACGGCGGCTACATGGCAGGCGAGCTGCTGGTTCGCGCCGGGCACCACCGCTACGCCTTCATCGGCGGCTTGCCCGGCGCGTTCAGCAGCAAGGAGCGGGAACGAGGCTTCGCCCGTGCCCTGGCCGCGCACGGCCAAGCCATCGCGCTCCGGGCGGATGGGCAGTTCACCTATCAGGGCGGCTTCGCCGCGGCGCAGGATCTCCTCCAACGCCGCGCCCCGCCGGATGCAATCTTCTGCGGCGGTGACGAAATGGCGCTCGGCGTGGTGGATGCCGCCCGTCACGTCCTGGGCCTGCGCATTCCGCAGGACCTTTCGGTAATCGGCTTCGACGACATTCCCAACGCCGCGTGGGAAGGCTATCGGCTGACGACGATCCGCCAGCCGGTGCAGCGTATGGTCGAGCGCACCCTGGAGATCCTGTTCGCACACATCGAACAGCCCGGCGCGAAACGTGTCGTCGAGCAGATCCGCGGTGAGCTGGTGATACGCGGCTCGGCCCGGCTTCCGGCAGGCCAGATGGCCGCCACCGCCTGATTGCATCGGCATGCAAAAATTCGACCGGGTTGTTGCAAAGCTTTGCAGCGCTCGTCATGCTGCCCACCGCTGCCACCGTGGTTCGGGAGCAGACATGCTGCAGGAACGCGCCGCTAAGACTCGTCTGGGCCGCCGGTCATTGATGCGGGCAGGCGTTGCCGCAGCACTCGCCGCCGTCATGGCACCGCATGGCGCGCACGCTGCCGCCGCGCTCCGCGCCGCATGCGTCCGCACCTCGTTCCAAAGCCTGGATCCCGGCAAGGTCACGTCCGCCCCCGACTTCTGGGTGCTCTGGGCGATGTTCAACGGCCTGGCGAAGTTCGATGCTGACCATCCCCCAATTTGGTGGACACTGGTTACGGCCTACGCGGTTGCGGCGATCTGTTCCTTGTTGGCGGGCGTCATATAGCCGAGGCTTGAACGGGGGCGCTGGCGGTTGTGCCAGCCTTCAATGGCTCGGAACAGGGCCGTGCGCGCCGCCTGCCTGGTGTTGAATGGCCCGTCGCCGTCCAGTTCCGTTTTGAGGCCGCCGAAGAAGCTTTTCATGGGTGCGTTGTCCCAGCCGTTCCCCTTGCGGCTCATTGAGCACCGCATCCCATGCTCGTCCAGCACGTGGCGGTAGGCATGTGCTGCATATTGCCTGGGTTCAGCCGGTCATCGCAACACCAGCCTGAACGGATTGCAGCACGGCGTCGAGGGCCTCCGCGGGCGTCTTCCAGCCGAGCGTTTTGCGCGGCCGTCCGTTGAGGGCTCTGGCCACCGCCGCGAGGTCGCCTGCCGTGTGCAGGCTTAGGTCGGTGCCCGTGGGAAAATACTGCTGCAGCAGCCCATTGGTGTTCTCGTTCGTCCCCCTTTGCCACGGGCTGTGCGGGTCGCAGAAGTAGACCGCAACACCCGTGTCGACCTTCAGCCGTGCGTGCTGGCTCATCTCCGCTCCCTGGTCCCACGTCAGTGACCGCCGGAGCTGCTCCGGCAAGGCAGTGATCTCGCGCGCAATCGCGTCGCGCATCGCCTCCGCCCCGTGCCATGCCAGCGCCGGGCCGTTCTTCTCGCGCGCCCCCTCGCCGTGGCCTTCCATCGGCGGCAGGTGCAGCAGCATGGTGAACCCGCGCAAACCGCACGCGGCTTCGCTGGCGTCGCCCGCTCCACCAGCGTGCCAATGGCCGAGCGGTTCAGGCCGATGATCAGGTCGCCTTCCCAATGGCCCGGCACCGCTCGGTCGGCTGCCTCCGCCGGGCGCTCGCTGATGAGAACCTGTGGAGTGATGAACGACTTGCCCCGCCCGCGCGTGCGCGCCCGCGGCACCCACAGGGCGCGGCCTGTGCGCCGGCACGCCGTCAGCTCGCGCTTCAGGGCACCCCGGCCCTGGACGTAAAGCGCCTGGTAGATGGCTTCGTGGCTGATCCGCGTGGTTTCGTCGCCCGGAAAGTCGAGCCGCAAGCGCTCGGCGATCTGCTGCGGACTCCACGCCTTGGCCCAGCGCCGGCTTTGTCTGCGCCATGTCGCCGTCCCTTCCCTGCAACGGCCGGCACCGCCGCCGCAAACCCGCCCGAAGCGGCCATGGACCCTGCCAGCCCTTCCTGCACATACCCCCGCAGCACTTCGTTCACGGCCAACTTCGCCGGCTTCGGCCGGCGCACCAACCGCTCTGCATGCCACTGCGCCGTGCTGGCCCGATACTCCAACTTGCCGCTGCGCGTGGCCGCGTTGCGCCGCAACTCGCGCGAGATCGTGGAGACGGCAACCGAGCGGGCATCGCGCTCGGCCAGCCACCCATGGGTTGACCTTCGGCCTATCACGCAACATATGATGTTGCATGAAACGCGACAGCAGATTGTCGGGCGTGCTGCACGTCCTGCTCCACATGGCGGAGGTGGAAGCGCCGGTCACATCGGAAGCAATGGCAAAAGCCATGCAGACCAACCCGGTGGTCATCCGCCGGATCATGGCGGGCCTGCGCGATGCCGGTTTCGTCCACTCGGAAAAAGGGCATGGCGGCGGCTGGACGGTTGCCTGTGACCTTGCCTCCACGACGTTGCGGGACATCTACCGCGCTCTCGGGTCGCCGGAGCTGCTCGCCATGGGCAACCGCACGAAAGCGCCGGGCTGCCTCGTGGAGCAGGCGGTCAACGCCGCGCTGAGCAGCGCTTTCCGGGATGCGGAAGCGCTGCTGCTCGACCGTTTCGGCACGGTGACGCTTGCCGGGCTGAGCGCCGACTTCCACGCCCGCATGGTCGCGAGCGGCAAATCCATCGATCTGGAGACTGTTCATGCAGCATGATGCCATCGTCATCGGCGGCAGCTTTGCCGGCCTGTCCGCCGCCATTCACATCGCCCGTGCGCGCCGCTCGGTCTGCGTCGTCGATGCCGGCAGCCCGCGCAACCGCTTCGCCGATGCCTCGCACGGCTTCTTCGGACAGGACGGCAGCGAGCCGCGTGCCATGATCGCCGGGGCGCGGGCGCAGTTGCAGCGCTATCCCACCGTGAGCATCGTGGCAGGCGAAGCGATTGGCGCATCGGCCGTCGCGGGCGGGTTCAAGGTGGCGCTGGCCAGCGGCGAAACGCTTACGGCGGCCAAGCTGGTGCTGGCGTTCGGCATATCCGACGTGCTGCCGGAGCTGCCCGGTCTGCCCGAACGCTGGGGCAAGAGCGTGCTGCACTGCCCTTATTGCCACGGCTTTGAATTCGCCGATGGGCGTCTGGGCGTCCTCCAAACGATGCCGATGTCGGCGCATCAGGCGCTGCTCATCGCCGATTGGGGACCCACAACCTTGTATCTCAACGGCGGCGACATGCCGGATGCGGCCATGCAGGCGAAGCTGGCGCGTCGTCACGTGGCGATCGAACCGGCGCAGGTCGTGGCGCTTCGGGGAAAGCAGACAGCCTTGTCCTCGCTGCTGCTCGCGGACGGGCGCGAGGCGCCAATCGACGCGCTTTACCTTGCGCCACGCTCGCGGCTCAACAGTTCGGTCGCCGAGCAGCTCGGCTGCGCGCTGGATGACGGCCCATTCGGCCCGGTGATCCGCACGGATGCGGCCAAGCTGACGACCGTGCCGGGCGTTTATGCGGCCGGCGACGCCGCGCGCGCGCCGCACAATGCGACCTGGGCGGCTGCCGACGGCGTGACCGCGGGCGTCTCGCTCCACCAATCGCTGGTGTTCGAGCCGCTTGCGGCTTGACTGAAAGGACCCTCCACGAACTGATGGAGCGAGGCCGACGCTAGGTGCCCGCGCCTGGCCAGCTTGGCAAGCAAGGCCGCGGTCCCGTTCCAGGCCAGGACATCCCAGCGTTGGCCGGTGGCGTAGGCTGGATGGCTGAGGCTTTCCACCAAGCGCCGAAGCGGCGTCGGCACCTCCTCGCGGACAAGGGGGGCGCCTGCCGCCGCGGGCCAGTGTGCGCAGATGCGCATGCTCGGCCTCGTTCAAGAGCAGCGCGCGCCAAAGCGTCGGTCGTGGCGTGCGAAGGGGCGACGGCGCGCCCCTGCTCCAGCTTCACGTACCGTTCCGGGCTGATGCCGGCGAGGTTGGATATGCGCGGGGACGCCAAGCTGCGCGACCGCGGGCTTGGCTGGACCGCACGCATGGCGTCCGGGTCAGCCGTTCCGTGCTGTGGAAGGTGGTGGCCCGGCTGGGCTTGACGCTGAAAAAAGCACCTGGCCATGCCGTACGGGCATTGGCGTACCACCACGTTTCTGTGCGGCCTGTGCAGCACGGGCCGGCCCAGCCGCAAACGCTTCGCGTTTTGGCGAGGTCGCGCCCTGTGCTGGACGGCGCGATCAACGGGGCGGCATTCCCGGTGCAAACCCTGCGGGTTTCGCCTCGCTTACGTCGAGCAGTTCCTGGCGCCGACGCTGGTGAGCGGCGTCTGCGAAGCCATCAAGGCCCGTGGAGCCAAGCTGCTCTACTACGGCCCCGGGTCCCCGAGTAATGGCTTTCGGCCATTTTCGCGAGAACCCCATCGAGCTGGCCTTTTCCAAGCTCAAGCGCCTGCTGCGGGACGCCGCCGAACGCACGGCCGAAGCGCCATGGCACATCGGACGCCTGCTCAAGCAGTTCAGCCCCCTGGAATGCGCAAACTACATACGCCATTGCGGCTTTGCACAGCCAGGGTAATAAGAGGCCAGGTGGCACAGGCGTTGCACGTCCTGGGCCGATGCTCGCTGCCCGGTGAGCGCTGGAGAGCAAGCAGATGCAGGCGACAAACGAAAGTCACGGACCAACCCGGCGCGCACTGCTAAGCGGCATGGCAGCCGCCGGGATCATGACGCTGACGGAGGCAGAAGCGCAAGGCGTCACGCCCACCAAGGGCGGCACGCTGACGAGCCTGCTGACGCCGGAGCCTGCAATGCTGATCCTGGGCGTGAACAGCCAGGCGCCGACGCTGGTGTGCGCGTCCAAGATCTACCAAGGCCTGCTCCGGTTCTCGCCCACGCTGGAACCCTTGCCGCTGCTGGCGAAAAGCTGGGAGCTGTCGGACGACAAGAAGACCTACACGTTCCACCTGCAGGAAAACGTGACGTTCCACGACGGCCATCCGATGACGGCGGACGACGTGATCTTCTCCATCACCAAGTTCCACTTCGACCTGGCGCCCCGCGCCCGCGGCGTGTTCAGCAAGATCAAGGAAGCGACGGCGCCCGACCCGCTGACCGTGAAGCTTACGCTCGACTCGCCGTTCGAGCCGTTCCTGCTGATGTTCGACGTCACCACCGTCGCGATCATGCCGAAGCACATCTACGAGGGCACCGACTTCCGCAACAACCCGGCCAACCAGAAGCCCATCGGCACCGGCGCGTTCCAGTTCGTGGAATGGCAGCGCGGCAACTTCATCCGGTTGAAGCGGTTCGACGGCTATTGGAAGCCGGGCCAGCCGTACCTGGATGAGATCATCTACCGCATCGTGCCCGACAGCCAAAGCCGGGCGCTCGCGCTGCAAACGGCGCAGGTGCAGATGTCCGCCGGCGGCGACATCGAGCCGTTCGACGTGCCGCGCTTCCGGGAGCAGGCCAACCTGGCGGTGGAAACGACCGGGTGGCAATACTTCTCGCCGCTGATGTGGATCGAGCTGAACCACCGGGTGAAGCCGCTCGACGACGTGCGGGTGCGGCAGGCGATCAGCCTGGCCGTGGACCGCGACTTCATCCAGCGGCGCCTGTGGTTTGGTGTGGGCAAGGTGGCGAGCAGCCCGGTCGCATCCACCACGAGGTTCTACGACCCGTCCTCCAAGCTGCCTGCGCGCAACCTGAAGGCGTCGATGGCGCTGCTGGACGAGGCCGGGTTGAAGCCCGGCGCGGACGGCGTGCGGTTCAGGATCAAGCACCTGACGCTGCCCTACGGCGAGATCTGGTCGCGCCTCGCGGAGTATATCCGGGCTTCCCTCAAGCAGGCCGGGATCGAGGTGACGCTGGAAAGCACGGACACCGGCGGCTGGGCGCGCCGCGTCGCGGATTGGGACTACGACACCACGATCAACTACCTGTATCAATACGGCGACCCCACGCTGGGCGTGGAGCGCACCTACGTCTCGACCAACATCCAGAAGATCGTCTTTACCAACACCGGCGGCTACAAGAACCCGGAGGTGGACGCGCTGTTCACCCGTGCCCGCAACGCCGCCACCGCGCCGGAGCGGCAGGAAGCGTTCTTCGCCGTCCAGAAGCTATTGCTGCAGGACATCCCGCAGATCTGGCTGATGGAGATGGCGTTCCCCACCATTCACGACAAAAAGCTCCAGAACCTGCTGACCCTGGGCACCGGGGTGCACGCGCCGTTCGACGACGTTTTCCTGACGTGAGGCGCGCAGCATCGTTCCTGCTGCCGCGGCTGGCGAGAATGGCCGCGGTGGTGCTGGCCATCGTCGTCGCCAACTTCCTGCTGATCCACGCCGCCCCCGGCGACCCGGCCAGCGTCTTGGCCGGGCAGTCGGGCGCCGCGGACCCGAAATTCATCGAGCAGTTGCGGCACGAGTTCGGGCTGGACCGGCCGCTTACGACCCAGCTTTGGCTTTACGTATCATCCGTGGTCCGGGGCGACTTGGGCGTGTCCCACCGGCAGGGCCGCACCGTCGCCAGCCTGATCGGGGAACGGCTGCCGGCGACCCTGCTGCTGACCGGGACCGCCTTCGCCTTCGCGCTGGCAGCCGGGATCGCCCTGGGCGTGGCCGCCGCGCGCCGGGTCGGCACTTGGGTCGATAGCGCGCTCACGGTGGTGGCGCTGTTCTTCTACGCGACGCCCATCTTCTGGGTCGGGCTGATGCTGGTGCTGGTGTTCAGCGTGGCGCTGGACTGGCTGCCCTCGTTCGGGATGAGCACCATCGGCCCACCGATCACCGGCTTTGCTGCGGCGCGGGACGTGGCGGCGCATCTGCTGCTGCCGGCGCTCACGCTCGGGCTGTTCTACATGGCCGTGTATGCCCGCGTCACGCGCAGCGCGATGCTGGAGGTCATCGGGCAGGACTACGTCCGCACGGCGCGGTCGAAGGGCGCGACCGAGGGGCGCATCCTCCGCCGCCACGTGCTGCGCAACGCCCTGCTGCCGGTTGTGACCCTGGCCGGGGTGCAGGCCGGGCAGTTGATCGGCGGCTCCGTCCTGGTGGAAACGGTGTTCGCCTGGCCCGGCATCGGCCGGCTCGCCTTTGATGCGCTGCTGGCGCGGGACTACCAGGTGCTGCTCGGCGTGTTCCTCGTGACATCCATCCTGGTCGTCGTGCTCAACCTGCTGACGGACCTGGTTTACGTGCTGATCGACCCGCGGATGAGCGCCGCGTGAGCCTTCTCCGCGCGTTCTGCCGCAACCGCGGCGCGGTTGTGGGCCTGGGCATCCTGCTGGCCGTGGGCCTCGTCGCGGCCTTGGCGCCGGTCGTGTTCCCGTTCTCGCCCTGGGACATGCAGGGCGCCCCGTTCTCCCCGCCCGGCGAGGACGGGTTCTGGCTCGGCACCGACAGCCTCGGCCGGGACGTGGCGGCCAGCATCGCCTACGGCTCGCACGTTTCGCTGCTGATCGGCGCCGTGTCCACCGTGGCGGGGCTGTCCATCGGCGTGACCCTGGGGGCCGCGGCCGGCTATCTCGGCGGGATCGTCGATGAGGCCGTCATGCGCTTCACCGAGTTCTTCCAGACCATCCCGTCCTTTATCCTCGCCGTCGTGCTGGTGGCGATCCTCACGCCCAGCTTCGGCTCCGTCGTCTTGGCGATTGCCGTCGTGTCCTGGCCCCCCGTCGCCCGGGTGGTGCGGGCCGAGTGCATGACGCTGCGCACCCGCGAGTTCGTCCAGGCGGCGGAGGTGCTGGGCCGCTCGCGGTGGTCCATCGTGCTGCGGGACATCCTGCCCAACGCGCTGTCCCCCATCATCGTGCTGGCCAGCCTGATGGTGGCCAGCGCCGTGCTGCTGGAATCCGCGCTGTCGTTCCTGGGCTTAGGCGATCCCAACCTGATGAGCTGGGGCTTCATGATCGGCGCCGGGCGCAGCGTGATCCGCCTGGCCTGGTGGATGAGCGTGTTCCCGGGCCTGGCGATCTTCCTGACGGTGCTGGCGCTGAACCTGGTGGGCGACGGGCTGAACGATGCGCTCAATCCCCGCGTGGCGACCCGGCGGTGAGCGGCGCCGGCGCGCTGCTCAGCATCGAGGGCCTGACGGTGGCGCTGCCGCCCGGCGGCGACCGGCCCCATGCCGTCGAGGACGTGACGATGGCGCTCTCCCCCGGGGAAATCCTGTGCATCGTGGGGGAAAGCGGCTCGGGCAAGTCGGTGGCCGTCAATGCCGCCATGGGGCTGCTGCCGCCGTCGCTCCGCGTGGCGGCCGGGCGCATCATGCTGGAAGGGCAGGACGTGCTGCGCTTTTCCGCGCCGAAGCTGCGGGCGTTGCGGGGCGCGCGGATCGGGATGGTGTTCCAGGAGCCGATGACCGCACTCAACCCGCTGATGCGGGTGCGGGACCAGGTGGCGGAGGTCATGGAGGTGCACGGCGTCCCGGTCGGCCGCCGCGTCGGGGAGCTGCTGGAAGCGGTCGGCCTGCCCGACCCGGCCGCCATCGCCCGGGCCTACCCGCACCAGCTCAGCGGCGGGCAGCGGCAGCGCGTGATGATCGCGGCCGCCCTGGCCCTGGAGCCGGCCGTGCTGATCGCCGATGAACCCACCACGGCGCTCGATGTCACCACGCAGATGCAGATCCTGCGCTTGATCCGCGACCTGCGGCAGCGGCGCGGCACCGGCGTGCTGTTCGTGACGCACGACTTCGGCGTGGTGGCGGAGATCGCGGACCGGGTTGCCGTGATGCAGAAGGGCCGGGTCGTCGAGCAAGGCCCGGCTGCCGCCGTGCTCGGCGCCCCACAGCACCCGTACACGCAGCAGTTGATCGCCGCCGTGCCGCACCGCCCGCCCGGCCGGCGCGCGCCTGTGCCCGGGCCGCCGCTGCTGGAGCTGGTCGGCGTCACCAAGACCTACCGTGGCCGCCGCGCCGTGCCGGCGGTGCAGGACGCCACCCTGCGCATCGCGCGCGGCGAGACGCTGGGGCTGGTGGGCGAGAGCGGTTCCGGCAAAAGCACGCTGGCCCGCTGCGTGGTCCGTCTGGTGCGGCCCGAGGGCGGCGCCATCCGCTTCGACGGCACCGACCTGCAGCCCTTGTCGCGCCGGGGCTGGGCGCCCTACCGCAAGCGCATCCAGATGGTGTTCCAGGACCCGGCGTCCTCGCTGAACCCGCGGCGCCGGGTCGGCGACATCGTGGCGGAGGGCCTGGTGACGCACGGGATGCCGCGCGCCGCGGCCCGCGCCCGCGCCGCGGAGCTGCTGCGCCTCGTGCAGCTCGAACCCGGCGCCGCCGGGCGCTTCCCGCACGAGTTCAGCGGCGGGCAGCGGCAGCGGATCGGCATCGCCCGCGCCCTGGCGCTGGAGCCGGAGCTGCTGATCGCCGACGAGCCGGTCAGCGCGCTGGACGTGTCGGTGCAGGCGCAGGTGCTGGCAATGCTGGAGGAGTTGCGCACCCGCTTGAACCTGACGATGCTGTTCATCACCCACGACCTACGGGTGGCGGCGCAGGTGTGCGACCGGGTGGCGGTGATGCGGCGCGGCGTCATCGTGGAGCAGGGGCCGACGGCGGATGTCTTCGCGCGCCCGGCCCACGACTACACGCGCGCCCTGCTGGACAGCATCCCAGGCCAGCGTGGCGCGGGGACCGCCCGGCCATAGGCGCTGAAACGTTGGGCTGCATCGGCCTGCTGCGATGGGATATGGCATATGACCCGGACCGCCCCGCACCTGCCTTCGCGAGACTTGGCGACATGACGGCCACGGCGGACGTGGTGGTGGTCGGGCTGGGCGCGGTCGGCAGCGCCACCCTGCACCGGCTGGCGCTGCGCGGCGTGCGCGCCGTCGGCATCGACCGCTTCGACCCGCCGCATGACCGCGGCTCCACCCATGGCGAAAGCCGCATCACGCGCCTCGCCGTCGCGGAGGGTCCGGCCTACGTTCCCCTGGCGCGCCGCTCCCACCAGATTTGGCGCGAGCTGGAGGAGCAGACGGGCGAGCGGCTGTTCCTGCCCGTGGGCATGTTGATGATCGGCGAGGGAGATGGCGCGCCAAGCCATGGGCAAAAAGGCTTCCTCGGCAGCACCCTCGGCATCGCGCGCACCTACGCGGTCCCGCATGAGGTCCTCGACAGCACGGAAATCCGCCGGCGCTACCCGCAGTTCCAGGTGCGGGACGCCGACCGCGGGTATTTTGAACCCGGCGCCGGCGTCCTGTTCCCCGAACGCTGCGTCGCGGCCCAACTTCGCCTCGCGCGCGAGAAGGGCGCGGCCGTGCGGACCGGGGAAACGGTGCTGGCCCTTGAACCTTGCGGCAGCGGCGTCGCCGTGGTGACGGACAAGGGCCGGGTCGAGGCAGGCCGGGCCGTGCTGGCGGCAGGCGCCTGGCTGCCGGGCCTGGCCGGGGGCGCGCTGCCGTGGCTGACCAGCGTGCACCGCCAAGTGCTGCTGTGGTTCGCGCCGGACGAGCCGGCGCTTTACGACCCCGCGCGCTGCCCCGTCTTCATCTGGATGCACGGCGCAGGGGAGGAGGACTACCTTTACGGCTTCCCGATCCTTCCTGGCGGGTCCGGCGTGAAGGCCGCCAGCGAACGCTACGGCGGCCACGTCGATCCGGACTTGGTGGACCGGGCGGTTTCCGAGACGGAAGCCCGGGCGATCTTTGACCGCCACATCGACGGGCGGCTGCGCGGCGTGACGAGCCGGGTCATAAGGGCGGCGACGTGCCTGTACACGGTGACGCCTGACGCCGGGTTCATCGTGGACCGGCTGTGGGAGGACGGCACGGTGCTTGCGGCGTCGGCCTGTTCCGGGCACGGCTTCAAGCACTCCCCGGCGCTTGGCGAGCACCTGGCAGCCATGGCGACCGAACCGGGCTTTGCGGGGGAGGCAAGCTTCGCCCTGGGCCGGTTCGCGCCGGAGGCCTTGTCGCCCAGCAGCGCGCCGCAAGCTTCGGGCACCCGGTCGTAGCCGCTGGAATCGGCCCGCTTCCAGCACGCGGGCAATGTGCTCGTAGCGGCCGGGGGTGAGCAGGTCGCCCACCGTCGACTCCGGGTGCCGCTACGCGCCGTGGTGGTGGCAGGTGGGTCCGGTCATCAGAAACGCGATGAGGTGCATCTGCCGCCGACCCTGCATGGTCCCGCCCTCCCCTGTTGCGCCGTCCGCGGCCTCGCAGGGTAGCAAGATCGGTGCCGGGAGCCGGGCACGGAACGTGCTTCGCTTGCCGGCACGTATCCGCCCCGAACGCCAGGAGCCGCCCCATGCCCGCGATCTTCCTCGACTGCACCGACGACCTGGCCCCGCTTTGGGAAGCCGTGCGGCAACCGGGCGACCCGGCGGTCGCGGTCAACATGGCGCCGGGGCAGCCCGCGGACATCCCCGCCCTGCTGGCCGGCTACGACGTGTGCATCGACGACCACAGCTACTTCGACGCCGCCACCCTGTCCCGCTGCGCCGGGCTGAAGCGGATCGTGTTCCTCGGCACCGGCGCGTCCTCCTTTATCGACCTGGCGGCGGCGGAACGCCGCGGCATCGCGGTGGACACCATCAAGGGCTATGGCGACACCACGGTGGCCGAGCACACGCTCGCCCTGGCCCTGGCCGCCGCCCGCGATGTGGCGCGCATGGACCGCGAGGTCCGGGCCGGGCAATGGCGGCAGGCCGCGGGCGTGCAACTGCTGGGCAAGACGCTCGGCATCATCGGCCTGGGCGGCATCGGGCGGGAAGTGGCGCGCATGGCGAACGGGCTTGGCATGGCGGTGCTGGCCTGGAACCGCAGCCCGGTTTCCGACGCCCTCGTGCCCGGCGCCGGCGCCGCGCTGGACGACGTGCTGGCGCGCTCCGACATCCTATGCCTGACCTTGGCGCTGAACGAGGCCACGCGCGGCTTCCTGGACGAAGGCAAGCTGGCCCGCACCAAGCCCGGCGTCATCGTCGTCAACACGGCGCGCGCCGACCTGGTGGACAACGCGGCCCTGTTCCGCCTGCTGGCGTCCGGGCACGTCCGGCACGCCGCCCTCGACGTGTTCTCGCCCGAGCCGCCGTTGCCGGACGACCCGCTGCTGAGCCTGCCCAACGTGACGCTGACGGCGCACGCGGGGTTCATGACGCCGGAAGCGACGATGACCATGCTGCGCCGGGCACTCGACCTCGTGGTCGCGGCTGGCTCCTAGCAGCGCCTGCGTTTCCGAACGCCGCGAAGACCTCGGCCAGGCCGTCCTCGATATGGACGGATTGAGATGGGTTGGCGGTTGCTGGGCTTCCACGACGCTTGCCCGGCGTGGCGGCGCTGGCACGCCCCATGCTTCGTTCACCCCGCAATCAAGGAGCCGCTGTATGTCCGCCAACCCGTTCCATCTCGCCTGGTTCCTCCAGGGATCGAGCATCCAAGCCTGGGGCGAGCAATGGAGCGGCAACATCAGCGAGGAATGGATGTCGGCCGAGATGTTCCTCGACCTCGCCCGCTCCATCGAGCGCGCCTGCTTCGACTACCTGCTGATCGAGGACTCCATCTATATCGGGCAGAATTGGCAGGACTCGCGCGACATGTTCCTGAAGAACGGCATGTCCGTGCCGCGTCAGGAGCCGTCGGTAGTGGCCGCGCTCATGGCGGCAGCGACCTCGCGGCTGGGGATCGTGCCGACGCTTTCGACCTTTGCCTACCACCCGTACCTGACTGCCCGGATCGTCGGCACGCTGGACCAGGTGTCGGGCGGCCGGGCCGGGTGGAACATGGTGACCGGCAGCTCCGACTATTCCGGCCAGAACTTCGGGCTGGACAGGCTGCCGGAGCATGACACGCGCTACGAGATGGCGGCCGAGTATATCGACGTGGTGACGCGGCTGTGGGATAGCTGGGAACCCGGCGCCATCGTCGCGGACCGCAAGACGGGCGTGCTGATCGACCCCTCGAAGGTCCACACCATCGACTTCAAGGGCGAGCACTACGCAAGCCGCGGCCCGTTGAACTCCGGCCCCTGCCCGCAAGGCCGCCCGGTCATCGCGCAGGCCGGCGGGTCGGCCAAAGGGCGTGAAACCGCCGCGCGCTACGCCGACACGGTGGTGGCGCACCCGAAGGGGGTGCAGGCCATGAAGGACTACCGCCAGGACGTGCGGATGCGGATGCGCGCGGCCGGGCGGGACCCCGACACCTGCAAGGTGCTGTTCATGGCGACCCCGGTGCTGGCCAACACGGATGAGGAAGCCCAGGCCCGCGCCGCGAAGCGCGGCGTCGCCACCACCGAGGAGGTCCATCGGCGGCTGGCCCAGATGGGATGGACCACGAACATCGACTTTTCCGGCTACGACCTCGACGCCCCGGTGGGCGAGCTGACCACCAACGGCCACCAGTCCAGCCTGGCCAACTTCCTGAAAAAGGCCGGCGGGCGCACGCTGCGCGAGGCGATCCTCGCCTACACCAGCCATGGCGGCAGCGTGGACCTGGTGGGCACGCCGGAAACGGTCGCGGCGCAGATGGACGAGGCGATGCAGGAAGTGGGCGGCGACGGCTTTCTGCTGGTTTTGCCGAACGTCAGCCGCAAAACGGTGACGGAGGTGACGGACGGGCTGATCCCCGCGCTGCAGCAGCGCGGGCTGGTGCGGCGCGCCTACGCGCACAAGCAGTTCCGCGATAATCTTCTGGAGTTCTGACATGCTGATTGCCCGGCCTGCCGGGCGGGGCGCACACCGGTATGAGCACGCGGATGCAGCGCTGCATCCGCGCTACGTCGGGGACACCAGGGTCAAGTCCGGTATTATGTAGCACCTGCCACCACAGGAACATAGATGCTGCTCTGCCCTGGCCGTAGAATTGGCCCATGGACACGAGCAACCCCGTTCCTCACGGCCTGCTGCGCAAGCGCCAGGAGATCGCCGACAAGCTGGATGGGAAGAACCAGCGGTGGGGGCTGGCGTAGGGCAGAGCGAAGACGCCTTGCTGATCCGAGTGGCGCAGGCAAGACGCATCGCCTAGATTCTTGACGACTCAGTGAGACAGGTTCCCTGACATGGCTATTTTCGCCGTCATTGTTCAAGCTGGGCCGGGTGCTGACGGGCTGACGACAGCCATTCGGCGGCACTTCGACAAGGCGAACTACCAGCTTGACGGGGATCGGGGATGGTTGGTTGCCGGCAAGGCAACGGCCAAAGAGGTTTCCGATACGCTCGGCATCACGGACGGCACGACCGGGGCGGCTTTGGTGGTTGAAGTAGCGTCCTATTTCGGGCGAGCCAATCCAGGCATTTGGACCTGGATCAAGGACAATTGGGAAACCGGCAAGAATGGCTGAGAAGCCCGGCAACGGATCAAGCGAGACTGCGCCGCCGGACGTTTTCGCGCTGGTGACGCCCCGCGCGCCACGCTCTTACGACGAGCCGTCGCCAGAAGAAGCCATGGCTGAGGTTCGTGGCTTGCTCAGCGAATTGAGAAAGGCGGTCGGAGAGGTTGCCGCCAAGGTCGATGCTCAAGGGCAATCTGCCGCAGAAACCAAGGAACTGCTGCGCCAGTTGGCACCGAAGATTGAGGACGTTGCCGGGTTCGTGAAGCACCGCGTTCCCGTCCTTGCGGATAAAGCCGATCTGGAAAGGATGGCAGCCGGGTTGCGGGCCGAGATTGAGAAGCGTCCGACGCGGCGGCAAGCGATCTTGGACATGGTTTGGGTTTTCACCTTGATTACGGGCGCAATCACTTTTGGGAGCCGGTCTGTGCGCTAGATGGCGGTTGCCCGCTGCCAATACCCGCAAAAGTCCACCGAAGGCCGCGCCTTCATCGCCAGCCTGACCACGCCCTGCACCTGGCCGCCATTGTCCGTCCGGCATTGCCCCTCGCGCCAGGCACTCTCTTGGGCGTAGCGGGCCAAGTAAGCGCCCGCGATGTGGTGACGGTGGCCCGTCTCAGCACGGCGCAGGCGGCTAAAGAAGCTCTCCGCGCCATTGGTGCAGGCAATGCCGTCGCTGTAGGAGAGTTGGTGGTTGATCCGCTTCACCACGTAATGACCATGCAGGTCGTTCCAGCCATTCGCGTCGTCGGCATGGGCCGCCGGGCGGGTTACCTGCCCGTTTCCCGAAACGATGGATATAGGAGTCGTCGAATTGCGGCCAACCAGTGCGGTGGTGGCTGGCGGGGTGGGAAAGGCAAGCGAGCCGACACCGTGGATGAAGCCGGCAAGCCCCGGTGCGCGGCGGCATAGGGTGGTCCCGCCCGGAGGTCGTCTGCGTCGCTCCGTCCGCAACCATCGGCCGCGGTTTCCCGCACAGCGGCACCTTGAGGCCGCGCCCGGCGGTGTCCCCCGCGAGGCCAGCCCCGTTGACGCCGCTGTCGGTAACGGCGATGTCGCCCAGCGTGCTTACCGGGCCTGCGCAGCCACGCGCCGGGCGGCGAGGATGCGTTCGGCCACCTCGACAAAGCCGAAGCCGCCCTCGGCCGCCGCGACATAGGCCGGCTCGGCGTCCATATCCCCCTGGAAGCCCAGCACGTTGGCCACCCCGCAGGCGAGCGGAAAGAAGCCGAACATGGGCGCGTCGTTCGGGCTGTCGCCGACATAGACAACCCGCTCCCGCTCCCGGTCGATGTCCAGCCCGAGGATGTCGGCGGCGAAGCGGCGCGCTGTCGTGAGCTTGTCGTAATGCCCGAACCAGCCGTTGACGTGGATGGACGACACCTTGGCCACCGCCCCTTCCTGCGCAAAGATCGAGCAGATGCGCGCAACGGCGTCCTTGCCGAGCGGGGGCACGTCCTCGCAGAAGTCTATGGCCAGGTCCGCCTCGCGATACAACTGGTCGCCGGCGACGGCCGTGCCGGGCACCTCGGCCAGCACGCGGTCGCGCACCCGGTCCAGCCGCT
This sequence comes from uncultured Acetobacteraceae bacterium, assembly GCA_964235485.1. Classification (GTDB taxonomy): domain Bacteria; phylum Pseudomonadota; class Alphaproteobacteria; order Acetobacterales; family Acetobacteraceae; genus CAHJXG01. Next base: position 16,194 of record CAXSAZ010000016.1, read on the forward strand.
CGCGGTTGCGCCGGCGCTCCTGGTCGGTGGCGGAGAACACGCGCCGCATCCGCTTCCCGGCCCGGTCGTAGGCGAAGTAGAAGGCGCCGTTCTCGCCCACCACCCCATCGACCGGCCAGAACCGGGCGATCATGTCGCACCAGCCCGCGGGCCGCCCGGTGACGGGAACAACCGCCAGGCCCGCCGCCTGCAGGTCCTCAAGCGCCTGGTAGGCGACGGCGGGCAGCCGCCCGGCATGGGTGATCGTGTCGTCGATGTCGGCGAACACGGCGCAGACCGCCGCGGCGGCGGCGTCGGGCATGTCGCGGACGGGGCGCACCGCTCAGTGCTCCCCGGCTGCAAAGGCGTCCAGCAGCCCGGCGTCCGCCGCGATGTCGAGAAAGGAGAAGCGGTTGCGCATCTCGCGGCAATGGATCACCGCCTCGCGGTAGCAGCCGGCGTCCAAGCCGAGGTCGGCCGCGGTCAACGGGCCGCCCGCCGCCGCCAGCAGGCGCGTCATCTCGTCAACGGGGATGGTGAACCGGGACAGCTCCTGGCGCAGCGCCGGCCAGAGTGTGGCGAGGCGGGCGTTGAATTGCTCCGCCCCGGCCTCGTCGAACGCCTTTTGGCGCAGCTCGGACAGGCACTGGGCGGCGACGTCCGGCCCCATGCGCCGGGCCATGCCGTCGGGGTCGATGCGGGTGGGGCGCACAACCGGCGGGCGCGGGTTGGCGAGCATCCGCTGCTGGAGGCGGGCCATGGTCAGCGATGCCACGCCCACCTGCTGCCCGTGCAGCGTGCCGGGATGCCGGGCGCCTGCGAAGCAGTCGATGTAGTGGGAAATCTGGTGCTCGCCCATCGACCCGTGGTTCGACATGCCGGTGAACGAAATCCCGAGGCCGCACAGCGTGAGGACGCGGTAAAGGTAGCCGTGCGCCGCGGCGTCGCCACGGGGCAGGTCCGCGGCGCGGCGGTTCAGCTCGGCCTCGTCAGCGCCTTGGATGGCGTAGGGCGTCTCGAAGTAGGGGGTGCCAAGCAGCCGGTGGCTCATCCACCAGTCCACCTGCGCGACCGAACGGGCGAGGCAGTCGGCGAAGCCCGCCGCCGCCAGAAAGGCCGGGGCCGCGGCGGACACCGACAGGTCCGCAAAGAAGCCGGCCGGGCCATGCGAGGGCAATGAGACCTTGAGGCCGCTGTCCAGCGTGATGGAGGCGGTTGTCGAGGTGTAGCCGTTCATCGACGCCGCCGTGCCGAACACGCAGTAGCGCCGGTTGTCGAAGCCGGTCACGTACTTGCACAGGTCGTTGACCGTGCCGGACCCGACCGCCACGACGCCATCAGCGTCCCTCAGCCGCCCGGCCAGGGCGCGGACGGCCGCCATGTCGGCGTGGGGACGGTCCAGGACCACCACCTCGACGGGACCGAGCGTCCTCAGCGCCGCGGCGACGCGCTCCCCCATGGCCGCAAAGGTGGCGTTGTCCGACACCACCGCCAAGCGGCTGCCCAGGCCCAGCCCGGCCACAAGATCGGCCTCGCGCCCTTCCAGCGTTTCGGCGATGACGATCCTGTCATAGGGCACGTCCGGCGCCCGGCCCGTTGCGGGGTCCTTCCAGCGGCCTTCCAAAATGTCGTCGATCAGGCCGTTCCAATCACGTCCCGCCGTGCCGGCGGCTGCCGGCCCATCTTTGTCCATCACGTGCCCGCTCACGACGCCCTTCGGCGCGCCCTGGTTGCCGACAATAAACAGGCTTGCGTGACTTTTGTCAACAAAGCCGGCGTTGACGCTTGACACCGGCCAATCGGTGAACGCTCACTTCCGCCATGCCGAAACGGGATGCCCCTTCCGAAACCGCCGGCCCGGCACGCCCCGGCGCCGCGCCGCGGGTCCCGGCGGCGTTCGACGACGCCGTGGTGTGGGCGGCCTGGCTTTACTACGTGGACCAGCTCAACCAAAGCGACGTCGCCAAAACCATGCGCGTGTCGCGGGCCACCGTCGTCAACCTGCTGCAGGATGCGCGTGAGCGCGGCGTGGTCAACATCCGGCTGCGGACCGACCTCGCGGCCCGGACCGGCGCCGCGCGGACCCTGGCGAGCCGGTTCGGCCTGGCCGAGGCGCTGGTGATCCCGAGCAGGGAAGCCGCAAGCCTGGTGGACCGCCTTGGCGAGGCCGCCGCGCGCCTTCTCGGCGACCATCTCCGGCCGGGCGACGTCATCGGGGTCGCATGGGGGCGGACGGTGCTGGCCGCCGCCAGGGCGATGACGCCGCCCGAGCCGGTGTCGCCGCTGACGGTGGTGCAGGTCGCCGGCAGCTCGATGTCATCCGACGATTTCTCGCCTGAGCTTTGCACCTCGCTGCTGTCGAGCCGGCTGGGCGCGCGCTGCGTGAACCTCCTGGCGCCCGCGGTGCTGTCGTGCGCGGACCTGCGGGACCGGATGATGCAGGAACCCATGCTGGTCCGCCAGTTCGCGCTGATCCGTTCGGCCACGCGCATCGTGTTCGGCGTCGGCGACCTCGGCGCGTCCAGCACGATCCGCCAGTCAGGCTTCGCCTCGCCCGAAACGGTCGAACGCTACGCCGCGGCGGGTGCGGCGGCGGCCATCATCGGCCGCTTCATCGGCGCCGACGGGCAGGCCGTTCCGGGCGAGCTTGACCGGCGCATGGTCGGCCTGACGCTTGACGAGCTGAAAGCGGTGCCGGTCCGCATCGGCGTGGCCGGCGGCCCGGCGAAGCGCCATGCGGTCCGCGCGATGCTGGCCGGCGGCTATGCCACGCACTTCGTGACCGACATGGATACGGCCAACATGCTGGTTGACTAAAGGCAGCCCGCCAAGGGCGCGCAGGGGGGAAGACAAGAATGGGAGCGGAACGTGTCGTCATCGGGATCGACGCCTCCACGCAATCGGTCAAGGCGATTGCCTGGACCGCGGATGGGCAGCCTGCGGCGGAGGGCCGGGCCTCCTTGTCGCTGCAGCAGCCACAGCCGGGCCACGCCGAGCAGGACGCCGACGACTGGTGGGCCGCGACCTGCACGGCGCTGCAAACCGTGGCCGAGGCCATCGACCCCGCAACGGTTGAAGGCATCGCCATTTCCAACCAGCGCGAAACGGTGGCGCTGCTGGACGAGGCGGGCCGCCCGCTCGGGCCGGCCATCACCTGGCTCGACAGCCGCGTGGCCAGCACCTACCGCGACCTCGCGGACAGCTTCGGGGCCGACCGGCTGCACGCCATCTCCGGGCGTCCGGTCGATGTGATCCCGGTTGTCTATCGCCTGCACTGGCTGGCCCGCCACCGGCCCGGGCTGATCGAGCGCGCCCACGCCATCGTGGATGTCCACGGCTTCGTGTCCCTGCACCTCACCGGCACGGCGTCGGCCAGCTTCACCAGCGCCGACCCGTTCGGCATGTTCGACATCACGGAGAAGCGGTGGTCGCAGCCGCTGCTCGACCACCTCCGCATCCCGGTCGGCAAGCTGTCCCCCGTCGTGGCGCCGGGCCAGCCCATCGGCCGCGTGACGGCGGCGGCGGCGGCGCAGACCGGGCTGCGGGCCGGCACGCCGGTCTTCGCGGGCGGCGGCGACGGGCAGTGCGCCGGCCTCGGGGTGAACGCCATGCGCCGCGGCACCGTTTACCTCAACCTCGGCACGGCGGTCGTCGCGGGCACCTGGTCGCCCAGCCCCGTGCTCAGCCATGCCTGGCGCACGATCATCTCGCCGACCGGCGGCTATTTTCTTGAGCACGCGCAGCGGGCCGGCGGTTTCTTCGTGAACTACATGGTCGATACCTTCGCCGGCGGGCGCGGGGACCCCGGCGTGTTCAAGCGCCTGGAAGCCGCGGCGAGCGCGATCCCGGTGGGCGCGGAGGGGCTGCTCGTCTGCCCCTACCTCACCGGCTGCATGGACCCGCATTGGAACCCCAACGCGCGGGCAACGGTGACGGGCCTCGGCCCCCACCACACCCCGGCGCACCTGTACCGGGCCGCCCTGGAGGCGCTGACGCTGGAAGCCGCCAGGGCCATCCATGCCATGCACGCCGCCGGGCTGGCGATGGAGGAGGTTCTGGCCATCGGCGGCGGGGCGGACAGCCGGCTTTGGCTGCAGATGATCGCCGACGCGGTGGGCGTGCCGACCTGCCGCAGCTTGTCCAACGAGGCGTCCTGCCTCGGGGCGGCGATCATCGCGGCCGTCGGCGCCGGCTGGCATCCTTCGCTGGGCGAGGCCGCCGCCGCGATGACCCGGGTCGCGGACCGGCTGGTCCCGGATCCAGCGGCCCGGGCAGCGTGGGACAGCCTTTCGGCGCGGCAGGCGGCGCTGTACGCGGCCACGGCGCCGTTGCAGGCGGCGTGACCGCGCCGGGCAGGCCGGTTTTGACAATAGTCATGCAGCCGTGGCATTTGCACGACCCGGCGGCCCGGCCCCCTCGCCGGCCGCCGCTTGAGCCGCGCCAACGGGAGTGAACGCCATGGAATCGCGCTGGTCCGATCAGCAGCAGGCCGCAACCGTCAACCAGTACGTGGCGCTGGGCCACCCCGCCGACCTCGCCGTCCGGGTTTACACCACGCGCCTGCTCGGCCAGGACCCGGCGCTGGTGCTGCACGGCGGGGGCAACACGTCCGTCAAGACCGTGCTGCCCGACGCTGACGGAACGCCGGTCGATGTGCTCTGCGTCAAGGGCAGCGGATGGGACATGGGCACCATCGAGCCGGCGGGGCTGCCCGCGGTGCGCCTGGAAGGCTTGCAGGCCCTGGCCGCTTTTGACCGCCTCGCCGACGACCGGATGGTGATGCTGCAGCGCCGCCTGCTGATGGACCCGGGCGCGCCCAACCCGTCCATCGAGGCGATCCTCCATGCGATCCTGCCGTTCAAGCACGTGGACCACACCCACGCCAACGCCATCGTCGGGCTGACCAACCAGCCGCACGGCGAGGAGCTGGTCCGGGAGCTTTACCCCGACGCCATTGTGGTGCCCTACGTCATGCCAGGCTTCGACCTCGCAAAAGCCTGCGACGCCGCGTTCAAGGCCCGTCCAAACGGCGACGGCATGATCCTGCTGAAGCACGGTATCTTCACCTTCTCGGACGACCCCCGCGAAGCCTACGAGGCGATGATCGCGATGGTGGACCGGGCGGAACGGCGGCTCGCCCGCGGGCGCCCGCATCCGTTCACGGTGGCCCGGCCCCCGCCGGGCGTCCATCCCGTCGCCGCCGTGGCCCCGATCCTCCGCGGGGCCTTGGCGCACCAGGACGGCGCGGATGGCCAGCCCCGGCGCTTCGTGTTGGCGCACCGCAGCAGCGAGAACATCCTCAACCTGTGCAACGCGGCGGATGCGGCCGAGCTGGTGTCGCGGGGCAACGCCACGCCCGAGCATGTGATCCGCATCAAGCGCGCCGGCCTCGCCTTGCCGGCCCCGGCAGGCGATCTCGCCGCCTTCAAGGGCCTGGTCGAGGCGGCCGTCGAGGGCTACGCCGCGGAGTACCGCGCTTACTTCGAGCGGAACAACGCCCGGGTCGGTGGCGGCCGGGTGATGCTGGACCCCAAGCCGCGCGTTTTCTACGTGGCCGGGCTTGGCCTGTTCGCCGCCGGGCCGACCCGCAAGGAGGCGCAGGCCGCCGCCGACGTGGCCGAGGCGACGGTGGACGTCATCACGCAGGCGGAGGGCATCGAACGGTTCGAGCCGCTGTCCGAGGCGGACCTGTTCGACATCGAGTACTGGTCCCTGGAACAAGCCAAGCTGGCCAAGTCCGGCGAGAAGCCGCTGACACGGCAGATCGCGGTGGTGACGGGCGCAGCCAGCGGCCTGGGCCTGGCCATCGCCGAGGCGCTGCGGGCCGAAGGGGCGGAGGTCGCGCTGCTCGACATCAACGAGGCGCCGCTGCGGGAAGCAGCCGCGCGCATTGGCGGCCTCGCCGTGCCCTGCGACCTCACGGACCCGGCGGCGGTTGATGCGGCCATCGCCACGGTTGCCGAGGCGTTCGGCGGCCTCGACATCCTGGCGTCGAACGCCGGCGCCGCGTTCCAGGGCCGCATGGCCGATGTCGCCGACGAGGTGCTGCACAAGGCGTTCGCGCTCAACTTCTACGCGCACCATTACGTCGCGCGGGCCGCGGTGCGGGTCATGGAGCGCCAGGGCACCGGCGGGGCGCTGGTGTTCAACGTGTCGAAGCAGGCGGTGAACCCAGGCCCGGACTTCGGCCCCTACGGCACGTCCAAGGCCGCGCTGCTCGCGCTGATGCGGCAATACGCCATCGAGCACGGGGCGGCGGGCATCACCAGCAACGCGGTCAACGCCGACCGCATCCGCACGGGCCTGATGACCGACGCCATGGTCACGGAGCGCAGCAAGGCCCGGGGCGTGTCGCCCGAAGCCTACATGCGCGGCAACCTCGTCGGGCGGGAAGTGCGCGGCAGCGACGTTGCGGCGGCGTTCGTGCATCTCGCCAAGGCCCGGACGAGCACCGGCGCGGTGCTGACCGTGGACGGCGGCAACGTAGCGGCGATGATGCGGTAGGCCCAACGGGCAGCCGCCTGCCGCCCGGCGGCGCTCCTGGTCTTTATGGCATTTGACAGCTCCATCTGGCATATGTCATCGTCCAGGACGGGAAAAGGAAACGTCATGCGTCTCAAGGCACCGGCCTGGACTGCCGAAGGCCGCAAGGCCGCCGAACGCGGCCCATCGTCGCGGGACGACCCGGCCCCATGTCCGCCCATGTCTTGACAGGGCGCGCGATGTGCCAAAGCTTGAACAAACAATTGCGCTGCGTGCACGGCGCGGACCCATGGGGAGCGGGCGTTTGGCTGGTCTGCTGATCGACGCGGAGGGCGTCGCCAAGAGCTTCGCCGGGGTGCGGGCGCTGCGCGACGGGCGGTTGGCGCTGCGTCCTGGCACGGTGCACGCCCTGTGCGGCGGCAACGGCGCGGGCAAGAGCACCTTTCTCAACGTGCTCATGGGGCTGCTGCGCCGCGACGCCGGGCGCATCGCCGTGCGCGGGGCGGAGGTGAACTTCGCGACGCCCGCCCAGGCATTGGCGGCGGGCATCGCCATCATCACGCAGGAACTCTCGCCCATCCCGGACATGACGGTGGCGGAGAACCTGTTCCTGGGGCGCGAGCCGCGGCGGCTCGGCTGCATCGTGGACCGCGCCGCCCTGAACCGCCGCGCGTCCGCCCTGCTGGACCGGCTGCGCTTCCGCATCGAGCCGACGGCCACCATGCGCAGCCTGAGCCTGGCGCAAACGCAGCTGGTCGAGATCGCCAAGGCGATCAGCCACGAAAGCACGGTGCTTATCATGGACGAGCCGACCTCGGCCATCGGCGAAGCGGAAACGGCCATCCTGTTCGACGCCATCCGCACGCTCACCGGGCACGGCGTCGGCGTGATCTACGTGAGCCACCGGCTGACCGAGATCTTCGCGATTGCCGACGACTACACCGTGTTCCGCGACGGCGGCTTTGTGGCCATGGGGCGCATCGCCGACATCGACCGGCCCGGCCTCGTGCGGCTGATCCTGGGCGCGGACGTGCGCGACGAGTATCGCGCCCACCCGGCGCCGGGCGGGCCGCCCATGCTGGAGGTGGAAGGCCTCGGCCGCGATGGCTGGTTCGCCGACATCACGCTCGGCGTGCGCCGGGGCGAGGTGCTCGGCATCTACGGGCTGATGGGCGCGGGGCGCAGCGAGTTCCTGGAAACGGTGTATGGCCTCGCCCCCGCCAACGGCGGCGCCATCCGCATCGACGGCCAGGCAGTCGCCATTACCCGCCCGGCCGATGCGCTGGGTGCCGGGATGGCGCTGGTGACGGAGGACCGCAAGGCGACCGGCCTCGTGATGACCGGCTCGGTGCGGGAAAACGCCACGCTGTCCTGCCTGCCCCGCTTGTCCCGCGGGCCGGTGGTGTCCGACAAGCGGGAGCGGGCGCAGGTGGGGCGCATGGTGGACCTGTTCCGCATCAAGACGCGCTCGGTCGAGGCCCCAGTACAGAGCCTGAGCGGGGGCAACCAGCAGAAGGTCGTGCTGGCCCGCTGCCTCGGCACGGAGCCGCGCATCCTGCTCTGCGACGAGCCGACCCGCGGCGTGGACGAGGGGGCGAAGCGGGAAGTGTATGCCTTTCTGTCGCGCTTCGTGCAGGACGGGCGCTGCGTCGTCATGGTGTCCTCCGAATTGCCGGAGGTGATCGGCATGAGCGACCGGATCGCGGTGTTCCGGCGCGGGCGGCTTGTGGGCCTGCTGGACGCGGCGGAGGCATCGCAGGAACGCTTGATGCAGCTCGCGTCGTGAGCGGCCTGGACGCCGCCCGCGCCGGCGGGTCCCGGCCCGGCTTCGCCGTCGGCCAGCTTTTGTCGCGCTACGGCATCGTCATCGCGTTCTTCGCGCTGTGCGCGGCGTTGAGCCTGCTCAACCCGTATTTCCTCACGCCGCTCAACATCACCAACGTGCTGCGCCAGGCCAGCATCAACGGCATCCTGGCCATCGGCCAGACCTTTGTGATCCTCACCGGCGGCATCGACCTGTCCGTCGGGTCGCTGCTGGCCGTGTGCGGCATCCTGGGCGCGTCGCTCGTGACCGGCGCGAACCCGGGCAACCCGCTGGTCGCGGTGGCGCTCGGCGTCGGGGTCGGGCTGGGACTGGGCGCCGTCAACGGCCTGCTCGTGGCCCGGCTGCGGGTGCCGCCCTTCGTGGCGACGCTCGGGATGCTCAGCGTGGCGCGCGGCCTCACCTTCATCGCCAACGATGGGATGCCGGTGCCGCGGCTTGCGCCGGACTTCCTCAAGCTGGGCCAAGGCTTCATCGCAGGCGTCCCGGTGCCGGTCGTGCTGTTCGGGGCGGCGGCGCTGGTGGCCTGGGCGGTGCTGCGCTTCACCACCTACGGCCGCTACGTTTACGCGACCGGCGGCAACGAGCGGAGCGCGCGCACCAGCGGCATCGGCACGCGCAAGGTCATCTTCTCGGTATATGCCATCTCGGGGGCGCTGGCCGGGCTGTCCGGCATGGTGCTGGCCGCGCGCACCACCTCGGCGCTGCCGCAGGCGGGCGTGAGCTACGAACTGGACGCCATCGCCGCCGTGGTGATCGGCGGCACCAGCCTGACGGGGGGCGTCGGCAGCGTCGTCGGCACGCTGTTCGGGGCGCTCATCATCGCGGTGATCAACAACGGCCTCGACCTGATGGGCGTGTCTTCGTACTACCAGCAGGTGATCAAGGGCGCGATCATCGTGCTTGCGGTGCTGCTCGACACGTCCCGGCGAGGACGAGACTAGAAACGAATCAGGGAGCCACAGGATGATCCAACGCAGGACGCTTCTCACCGGCACGGCCGCCATGCTCGCCATGCCGGCCATCGCGCGCGCCCAGGCGGGCAAGAGCTACAAGATCGGCGCCGCCGTGTACGGCCTCAAGGCGGAGTTCATGCAGCTTTGGGTCGGCGCGATCAAGGCGCACCCGGCCGCGCGCAGTGGCCAGGCGGCGATCACCGTGTTCGACGGGCAATACGACGCGCTGACCCAATCGAACCAGTTCGACAGCATGATCACCCAGCGTTTCGATGCCATCATCTTCGTGCCCATCGACGCCCAGGCCGGCGCGGACGCGGTGAGCAAGGCACGCGCCGCCAACATCCCGGTGATCGGCTCCAACGCCCGCGTGACCGGCGACGACCTGACTTCCTATGTCGGCTCCGACGACGTGAGGGCCGGCACCTTGGAGGCGGAGGCCGTCGTGAAGGCGATGGGCGGCAAGGGCAATGTGGTCATCATCGAGGGACCGATCGGCCAAAGCGCCCAGATCGACCGCGGCCGGGGCAACCAGGAGGTGCTCAAGGCCAATCCGGGGGTGAAGGTGCTGGAGCACAAAACCGCCAACTGGTCGCGCGCCGAGGCGCAGTCGCTGATGGAGAACTGGCTGACCGCGCATCCCAACCAGATCGGGGGCGTCATCGGGCAGAACGACGAGATGGCGCTGGGCGCGCTGCAGGCGATCAAGGCGGGCGGGCTGGACCCGAAGAAAATCCCGATTGCCGGCATCGACGGCGTGAGCGACGCGATCTTGGCCGTCAAGGCGGGCGAGATGATGAGCGTGCTGCAGGACGCGAACGCGCAGGCGCAGGGCGCGCTCGACGTCACGCTGCGGCGCTTGGTCGGCGACAGCTACCAGCCGCTGAGCGAGGCGTGGAAGGAGTATGCGCAGCAGATGCCGTGGAGCGGGGGCACCTTGAAGGACTACAGCGTGCCTTGGACGCCGGTGACGGCCGGCAACGCCGACGCGCTGCTGTCCAAGCGGCAGAAAGCCTGACCGCACAGGAGAAGCCGCCATGACGCTCGACGCCGCCCTTGACTTCGCCGGCAAGGCCGCGCTCGTGACGGGGGGCGCCGCCGGCATCGGCGCGGCCATCGCCGAGGCTTTGGCCGCCCGCGGGGCCAAGGTCGCGCTGGTTGACATGAACCCGGCCACGCCGGACAAGGCGCGCGCCCTGCCGCACGGCGGGCACGTCGCCTGCGTCGCCGACCTCACCCGGCCCGGCGAGGCCGGGCGCGCGGTGGCGGAGGCGGTGGGCGCGCTTGGCCGGCTCGACATCCTGGTCAACAGCGCGGGCATCGTCCGGCTCGCCGCGGCGGAGGCGGTGCCCGACGAGGACTGGGACCTCACGATGGCGATCAACCTGCGCGCGCCGTTCGTGCTGGCGCGCGCCGCCTTTCCGGCCCTGCGCGACGCCGGCGCCGGGCGGGTCATCAACCTGGCGTCCCAAGCCGCCTTTGTCGCGCTGGACCAGCACTTGGCCTATTGCACCAGCAAGGCCGGGCTGCTCGGGATGACCAAGGTGCTGGCGCTCGAATGGGCGGCCCACGGCATCACCGTCAACGCGATCTCCCCCACGGTCGTCGAGACCGAGTTGGGCCGCAAGGCTTGGGCCGGGGAGGTCGGGGAAGCGATGAAGCGCAAGATCCCCACGGGCCGGTTCGCGCAGCCGGAGGAGATCGCGCTGGCCGCGCTGTTCCTTGCCAGCCCGGGCGCCGGCATGATCACGGGGGCCAACCTCGTCGTCGATGGCGGCTACACGATCCAATGATACAGGCAGTGCAACCCATCAACGGTTGACGGTCACTCAACCAAGCCGTCCGTCCAGGCGGCGACGCCTTGCGGCGGCACGACGGGCCCGCCCAGCACGAAACGCCCGGCGTCCGGCGCGGTCCAGGGGTCAAGCCCGTAGTTGAACGCAAACACCGTGTCGCCGCGCCGGCGCAGCCGCACGCCGGGCGGCAGGTCCATCAAGCTCAACCCGGCCGCGTCGAGGACATGGCGCACCGCGGCATCCAGCAACGCCCCGTCCGGCCAGCCCGCGAGGTAATGCGCCCGGCCGGCGCGGAGCAGCGCCGGCGTGCCGTCGGCGAACCGGGCCATCGCCTCGGTGCCCGCGCCCGGCTCGACCCATTCCCGCCACCGTTCCATCGTGCCCCCGACGCGGCCCGTCACGGCGTGGCGCAGGCCGGGGCGCAAGGAAGCGACCTGCACCACCCGCATCGGCAGCAGCGCCCGGAGCGGGCCGGGCGGCAGTTCGGGCGGGATCGCGAAGGCTCCCGTCTTGCTGCCGGTGCGCGGGCCGAACAGCAGCATCCCGTCCGCCGCCTCGAACGCGGCGCGCGCCGCTTCGGAAACAATGGGCAAGCAGGGCGTCAGCACCGCGGCGTAGCCGCCGAGCGGCGCGCCCGGCGGCACGATATCGATGTCCAGCCCGCCGCGCCGCGCCGCCTCGTACCAGCGCAGGCACAATTCCACGTAGGCGAAGTCCGCCCCTTGCGGCTGGATGCCGAGGACCCAGGCGGCTTCGTAATCGAACACCAAGGCCACCGGCGCCTGCGCGCTGTTTGGCAGGGGCAGGGCGGCAAGCTCGGCCGCGACCTGCGCCGCTTCCTCGCCGCCGGGCGAGCGCACGCGGTCGGGGCGGTGCAGGCCCGCGTGCATCTGCTCCTGCGCGAACGGCGCCTGGCGCCAGCGGAAAAAGCTGACCACCTCCGCCCCGTGCGCCAGGGCTTCCCAGGTCCACAGCCGCACCATGCCGGGCTTCGGCACGGGGTTCCAGGGCGCCCAGTTCACCGGGCCGGGCTGCTGCTCCATCACCCACCACCGGCCGCGGCCGACGCCGCGATACAGGTCGTGGTGGAACGCCGCCATGTCGGGGTGCCCGGTCTCCGCGAACAGCGCCCGGGCGTCGTCCGGCAACTCGCGCTGCTCGGTGAAGCCCAGCGGGTAGCTGTCCCAGGACGCAAAGTCGATCTCCGCGCCGAGCGTCCAATGGTCGAACTCGGTGAAACGGCCCATGAAGTTGTGGGTGACGAACCGGCCCGGCGAGTGCGCGCGGAGGATCGCCGCCTGCATCGCTGTATAGGCCACGACCTGATCGGACGCGAAGCGCCGGAAGTCCAACTGCGCCGCCGGGTTGGTTTCCGTCACCGCGCCGGCGGGCAGGGCTACCTGGTCGAAGCTCCCGGCCTCCATCGACCAGAACACGTTGCCCCAGGCTTCGTTCAGCCGTTCCGGGTCCTGGTAGCGGCGGCGCAGCCAGTCGTGAAAGGCGCGCAGGTCCTCCGGGCCGTAGGACAGCACCGTGTCGTGGCAGCCGAACTCGTTGTCGATCTGCCAACCGGCGACCGCCGGGTGCGCGCCGTAGCGGGCGGCCACGGCCTCCGTGATCGCCCGGCTCGCGTCCAGCCAGGCGGCCGAGCTGAACGTCGTGTGCCGCCGGCTGCCGAAGCCCCGCGTGCGCCCGTGCGCGTCCACCGGCAGGATGTCGGGATGGGCGTCGATCAGCCACTTCGGCGGCGTCGCGGTCGGCGTACACATCACGACGCGCAGCCCGGCACCGCCCAGCACCGCGACCGCGCGGTCGAGCCAGCCCCAATCGAAGCGGCCCGGCGCCGGCTCGATCCGGCTCCAGGCGAACTCGGCGATGCGGACATACGTAATGCCCATCTCGCGCATCCGCCGCGCGTCCTCGGCCCACCACGCTTCCGGCCAGTGTTCGGGGTAGTAGCAAACGCCGAGCATGGGGCGGCTCCTTTCAACAGCCGGGCGCGTTCAGCAGCGCGGGGCCGGCGGGGTCGAACAGGTGGCAGAAGCGGGGGTCAAAGGTCAGGGTCACGGGCTGCCCGGTCCGCTGCGGCGCGCGGCCGTCGGCGCGGGCCACCAGCACCGGGCCTTGCGCCACCTCGACATGCAGGATGGTCTCGGCGCCCAGGTGCTCGGCCAGGGTGACGGTCCCCGCGAGGCCCTCGCCCGGCGGCCCGGCGCCATCGACCGAGACGTGCTCCGGACGGATGCCGAGCGTCACCGGGCCGGGGGCGAGCCTCGTGCCGTTCAGCGGGACGTGCGACACCGCGCCGCCGGGCAGTTCCAGCCGCGCCGCGCCGCCGACCACGGTGGCGACCCGCGCCGGGATGGCGTTCATGCGCGGCGAGCCGATGAAGCCCGCGACGAACAGGTTGCGCGGGCGCTCGTACAGCTCCAGCGGGCTGCCGGCCTGCTCGATCTGGCCGGCTTGCAGCACCACGATCTTGTCGGCCATGGTCATCGCCTCAACCTGGTCGTGCGTGACGTAGATCATCGTGGCGCCGAGCGTCCGGTGCAGGTTCAGCAATTCCACCCGCGTCTGCGAGCGCAGCGCCGCATCGAGGTTGGACAACGGCTCGTCGAACAGGAACACCTCCGGCTCGCGCACGATGGCCCGGCCGATGGCGACCCGCTGCCGCTGCCCGCCGGACAACTGGGACGGCTTGCGGTCGAGATAGCCGCCGAGCTGCAGCAGCCGCGCCGCTTCCGCCACCCGCGCGGCGACCACCGGCTTCGGCGTATTGGTCATGCGCAGGCCGAAGCTGATGTTCTCGCCCACCGTCATGTGCGGATACAGCGCGTAGGATTGGAACACCATGGCGATGCCGCGGTTGGCCGGCGGCACGCGGGTCACGTCCCGGCCGCCGATGCCGAGCGTCCCCGCGGTGATGTCCTCAAGCCCCGCGATCAAGCGCAGCAGCGTCGATTTGCCGCAGCCGGACGGCCCCACGAACACGCAGAACTCGCCATGCGCGATGTCGAGGTCGATGCCCTTGATGACATCGACCGGGCCGAACGATTTGCGCACGCCGCGCAGCGCGACCTCGGCCATTCAGCCCTCCCGGTTGAGTTCGAGGATGACCGCCGTTTCCGCCCGCAGCGTCGTGCGAAGCCCGTCGAGCCGCATCGCTACTCCTTGACCGCGCCGAGCGTCAGCCCGGCGATGAAGTGCCGCTGCATCGCGAAGAACATGACCACCGAGGGCGCGGCTGCGATCAGGGCGCCGGCGCTCATCAACTGCCACGACGCGAGCCATTGCCCGGTCAGCGCCTGCAGCCCCGCGGTGACGGGGCGCGCGGTGTCGCTTTGCACCAGCACCAGCGCCCAGAAGTAGTCGTTCCAGATGAAGGTGAACTCCAGCACCGCGAGCGCCGCCAGCGCCGGGCGCACCAGCGGCAGGACGACGTGCCAGAAGATGCGCAGCTCGCCCACGCCCTCGATCCGCGCCGCCTCCACCAGCGCGTCCGGCAGCTCGCGGATGAAGTTGCGCATGAACAGGGTGCAGAAGCCGGTCTGGAACGCGACGTGGAACAGCACCAGCGCCCATACCGTGTCGTACAACGGGATCACGCTCACGAACAGGTCGCGGACCGGGATCATCAGCACCTGGAACGGCACGAAGTTGCCGGCGATGAAGATGGCGAACAGGGCGGTGTTGCCGCGGAACCGGTATTGCGCCAGCGCATACCCGGCCATGGTGGACGCCGCCAGCGTGCCCGCCACCGCCGGCACGGTGATCACCACGCTGTTGAGCAGATAGCGGCCCATCGGCGAGGAGGTGAACACCGCCGTGTAGTTCTCGGCGATGCGCAGCTCGGTGGGCCAGCCCCAGTAGTTGCCCCGGCTGAGGTCGTCGAGCGAGCGGGTGGAGGTCAGCGCGATGGCGAACAGCGGCAGCAGCCAGACCAGCAGGCTCACGGACACCGCCGCGCGGTAAAGCCCGCGCGCGCCGGGCGACTGCTTTTGCAGCGGCGTCGGGAACATGGTTTAGCGGCGCTCCCGGCGCAGCAGGGACACCAGGAAGAAGGCGATATACACGTCCATGATGAGGAACAGCACCGTCGCGACCGCCGCGCCGTAGCCGTAGCGGAACGAGGCGAAGGTCTGCTGGTACATGTAGAACGCGAGCACGGAGGAGCTGTCGTACGGCCCGCCCTTGGTCATGATGGACACGAGGTCGAAGCTGCGCAGCGCGCCGACCACGCAGACCACGACGGCGATGAAGGTCGCCGGGCGGAGCTGCGGCAGGACGATGTGGCGCAGCAGGCGCCAGCCCCGCGCGCCGTCGAGCCGCGCCGCTTCCACCAGCTCCGGGTTGATGGCGGTAAGGCCGGTCAAGTACAGGATCATGCAATACGCGGTCTGCGGCCACAGGCCCGCCGCGATCACGCCGAACGTCGCCCAGCGCTCGTTGCCCAGGATATCAACCGGCGGCAGGCCCACCGCCCCGAGCAGCACGTTCAGCAGCCCGAAATCGGCATTGAGGAACCAGCCGAACACCAGGCCCACCACCACCTGGCTGATGACGAACGGGAAGAAGAACAGCGACTTCACCAGCCGCATCCCGAACAGCGTCTGGTTCAGCAACAGGGCCAGCGCCAGGCCGAATGCCGGGGCCAGCATGAAGGCGGCGAGCCACAGCACGTTGTTGACGAGGGCCGTGTAGAACACGTCGTCGGTGAACAGCTCGGCGTAGTTGGCCAGGCCCACGAAGCGCGCGGGCTTGATGCCGTCCCAGTCCTGCAGGCTGATCCACAGGCTGTCCGCGATGGGCCAGACGACGAACACCGCGAACAGCAGGCAGGCGGGCGCCAGCAGGAGCGCGGGCGCCAGCGCCATCTGGTGCCGCCGCCACCAGGTGTCCGGCACGGCGCCGGCCGCCCCGCTTGCGGCCCCGGGGATCGTCGCCGCGGACATCGGGCTTCCGCCTCAGTTCGCGGCGTAGATGCGCTTGCGGGCGCGCTCGATGTTGGCGAGCACGGCGTCGAGGCGCTCCGGCTTCACCATGAACTCCTGGAAGCCCTTCATCGCGACGGTTGCGAGGTCCTCGCTGGTGTCGCGGTCGAGGAACTGGGTCAGGTGCACCGCGGCGTCCAGTTGCGCGGCGCCGGCCTTGAGGAAGCGGTCGTCGCTGACCTGCGCTTGGATGTTGGTTGGAAGCTGCCGCAAGGTCTTGTTGAGGGTGGTCTGCACGTCGGCGCGCATCAGGAACGCGAGGAGCTTGGTCGCATCCGCCTTGTTCTTGGCGCCGGCGGGGATGGTGATGCTTTCGATGGGCGCTTCCTCGGTCTGCGCCACGCCCGGGGTGATGGTCGGGAAGGTCATGAAGCCGATGTTGGCGGCGGCGTCGGCCGGCATTCCTTGGGTGAAGAAGTTGCCGATCAGCATCATGCCCGCCTTGCCCTGGTACATCAGGCTCTGGCTTTCCTGCCAGGACAGGCTGGCGTGGCTCTTGATGAAGCACTGGCGGTCGAGCAACTGCTTCCAATGCGCGAACACCGCGCGCACCTTCGGGTCCTGCCAGCTCACGCGGCCTTCCGTGAGCTGGGTGTGGAACTCGTAGCCGTTGAGGCGCAGGTCGATGTAGTCGAACCAGCCGGCAGTGGGCCAAAGGTCCTTGCTGCCGAGGTCCACCGGCTCGACGCCCGCCGCCCGCAGCTTGTCGCAGGCGCCGAGCAGGTCGTCCCAGGTCTTGATCTCGCCCACCCCGGCCTTTTGCAGCAGGTCGGTGCGGGCGAAGAGGCCCCATTGGTAGTAGCTGTACGGCACGCCCCACTGCTTGCCGTCGGCGGTCACGGTGTCGAGCACCTTGGGCGCGAACTGCGCGCGCATCTCCGGCGTGAACAGCGCGCTCACGTCCTGCAGCAGGCCCGGCGTGACGAACTGGCGCATCCGCGCGCCCGTGTACCACAGCGCCACGTCGGGCGGCGCGGAGGTCAGCCAGTTGCGGATCGAGTTTTTGTAGCTTTCGTGGTCATACACGTTCATCTGGACGGTGATGCCGGGGTTCTCGGCCTCGAACTGCTTGACCGCCGCCTCGAAACCTACCTTGACCTCCGGGTAGGAGGTGTCGGTGTTGAAGACGAGGGTTCCGGCCCGGGCCGGGGCCGCGAGCAGGCCGGCGGCCAGGGCCGCCGCCGCGAGCATTCGGGACAGGTGCATGGTTTCCTCCGTTTGGGCGGCAGTATTGCCGGCGCGGCGCCGGTTGGCTACCCGCGGCGGCGATGCCGCGCACGGAACGGTGCTGGCCGCGTTGCTGCCCCGCCCGGCGGCGTCCCGCGCGATGCCGGCGCCGTTGGCCCCGCCGCCGATGACCAGCAGGTCGCTCATGCCGCTCCCGCTCACGCCGCCTGGTCGCGCTCCTGCAGGCCATAGGTGGAGAACGACTGGGCGGTGTCGGCGATCTCGGCGTCCGACAGGACGTACGGCTCCCCGATTTGCAGGCTGAGGCAGTACTGGCGCGCGATGGTTTCCAGCTCGACCGCCAGCCACATCGCCTTGGCCAGACTTGCGCCCACCACCACCATGCCGTGGTTGGCGAGCAGGCAAGCGTTGCGCCCGTCCAGCGCGGCCAGGGTGTGCGCCGCAAGCTCCGCCGTGCCGAAGGTGGCGTAAGGGGCGCAGCGCACGTCCGTGCCGCCGAACGCCGCTATCATGTAATGCACCGCCGGGATCGGCTTTCGCAGGATCGCCAGCGTCGTGCAGTAGGTCGCGTGCGTGTGCACCACCGCGCCCGCGTCCGGCCGGCCGCGCAGGATGTCGAGGTGGAAGCGCCACTCCGTGCTGGGCTTCAACGGGCCGGACCACGCGCCGCGCTCGCCGTCCAGCGGCATGGCGGCCACGTCCTCCGGCCGCATCTGGTCGTAGGGGGTGGCCGACGGCGTGATCAGCATCCGGTCGCCCAGCCGGGCGCTGACGTTGCCGGAGGTCCCCTGGTTGATGCCGAGCGCGTTCATGCTGCGTGCAGCCTGCACGATCTCGGCGCGAAGGGTGGTTTCATCCATGGCGGTGGGTCCTGGGCTCTGTGACCGAAGTTTGTCAGGTGTGGGTTGATGAGGGGTGCTGCGAGGTGAGCAAAGCCGAGAAAGCTGCGACATGTCTTGTCACGCCGCAGCGCGAGGTGGGCATGATCTTTCAAGCGGCAGAAGGCGTTCTCGATCAGATGGCGTTTGGCGCGTAGGCGCTGGACCACAAGCCCAACCCGGCAGGCAGATCGCGCCATGGCGCGCCAGTCCGGCCAACCCAGAGTGCTGCATGGACGAAACGGCGCAGGGCCGGTTCATCGTTCTTCCACACCCCTGGCAACGCTTGTATGCAGAACAACAGCGATGCCCATGTGGCGTCGTCCAGGCCAAGCCTGGCCATGGCCATGCCCTCCGAAAGCCCGACACGTCCAGAGCGGCACGGCCAGCAGCCCAGCCAACGTCAATGCAGTCAGAGCCAAAGTTCAGCCACAAACCTTAGTCGTTGGCCCGCCGCAAGGCGTCGCACACGGCCTCCGTGACCTGCTTCGTCGTGGCCTTGCCGCCGAGGTCCGGCGTGTGCAGCGAGGGGTCGGCGGTCACGCGCTCCACGGCGCGCATCAGCCGCTCCGCCGCCGGCGTCTCGCCCAGGTGCTCCAGCATCATCGCCGCGGTCCAGAAGGTGGCGACCGGGTTGGCGACGCCCTTGCCGGTGATGTCGAAGGCCGAGCCGTGGATCGGCTCGAACATGGACGGCGCGTCGCGCTCCGGGTTCAGGTTGGCGGTCGGCGCGATGCCGACCGAGCCGGCCAGCGCCGCCGCCAGGTCGGACAGGATGTCCGCGTGCAGGTTGGTGGCGACAATGGTGTCCAGCGTCTGCGGCTTCATGACCATGCGCATAGTCATGGCGTCCACCAGCATCTTGTCCCAGGCCACGTCCGGGAACTCCTGCGCCACCTCGGCCGCGATCTCGTCCCACATCACCATGGCGTGGCGCTGCGCGTTGCTCTTGGTCACCACCGTCAGCAGCTTGCGCGGCCGGGACTGGGCCAGCTTGAAGGCGTAGCGGATGATGCGCTGCACGCCGGGGCGCGTCATGACGGACACGTCCTGGGCCACCTCGATTGGCAGCCCCTTGTGCACCCGGCCGCCCACGCCGGAATACTCGCCTTCCGAGTTCTCCCGCACGATCACCCAGTCCAGCTCCGGGCCGGACACATGGCGCAGCGGGCTGGTGATGCCCGGCAGGATGCGGGTGGGACGCACGTTGGCATACTGGTCAAGCGGTTGGCAGATCGCCAGGCGCAGGCCCCACAAGGTAACATGGTCCGGGATGTCGGGCGCGCCCACCGCGCCGAACAGGATGGCGTCGAACTTGCGGAGCTGGTCGGCGCCGTTTGCCGGCATCATGACGCCGTGCTTGCGGTAGTAGTCCGAACCCCAATCGAAATCCTGGACATCCAGCGTGAACCCGCCGTCGCGCTCGGCGCAGGCCTTCAGGGCCTCCACGCCGGCCTCGACCACCTCGGGTCCAATGCCGTCTCCGCCCATGGCGGCGATCCGGTAAGTGCGCATGTGTTCCTCCTGGTTGGTGAAAGGTGTTCTGGAGGCCGCCTACCCTCGGCCGAGAATGGGCCTCCATGCCATTGCATCTCCGCCTTCCCAAGACGACGCTGGCCGGACCGGGCCGTATGGTTGTTCCGGGTTCGACCAAACAGGTTGACCCGGCTCGCCAGGACACGACCGGAACTTGGCGGCGTCGCGCATCGGGGGGGCGCCGAACAGCCGTCGGTAGTCGCGGCTGAACTGCGAGGCGCTGTCGTAGCCCACGCCGTGCCCCGCGCTGGCCGCGTCCATCCCGCCCAGGACCAGGCGCCGCGCTTCCTGCAGCCGCAGGCGCTTCTGGTACTGCAAGGGGCTGAGCGCGGTCACCGCCTTGAAGTGCTGGTGCAAGGAGGACTGGCTCATCCCAGCCGCGCCCGCGACCGCCGCGGCCGAGAACGGCTCCCGGAACGTCTGCTTGATCCAGTCGATGGCCCGGCCCACGCGCCGAAGGCTGCTGTCGGCGAACGCGACCTGGCGCAGCCGGGCCGCTTGTCCGGACAAGAGCACGCGGTAAAGCAGCTCCCGCTCGGCCAGCGGCGCCAGGACCGCCGCCTCGCACGGGGCGTCCAGGAGCCGGACCAAGCGGGTCGCGGCGTCCACAAGTTCCGGCGTGCTGCGGTTGAGGAACAGGCCGGAGCCGCCGTCGCCCTCATGCCGCCCGTCAAGCCCGGCTTCGCGGAGCAGCGCGCCGAGCATCGCCGGGTCCAGGTCGAGGCGCACGCACAAGTAGGGCCTGTCCGGGTCGGCCTCGACCACCTCGCCGACCACGGGCAGGTCCACGGACACGGTGAGGCAATGCTCCGGGCCGTAGTGGAACACCTCGCGCCCCAGCATCACCCGCTTGCGGCCCTGGGCCACGAGGCAGAACGCCGGCGCGTGCAGCGCGTGCAATGGCTCGGTCGGGCGGTCGCTGCGGATCAGCGACAAGCGCGGGATCGCGGTGGCGTGCACGCCGTCCCGCACGACGTGGCGGGCCATATGCCCTGCAAGCGCGCCTGCTGCGTCCATGGCCACCCCATTCCCAATGAAGCTCTGATCGTCCTTGGCGCGCCCAGGCCGCAAGGGCGCGGCGCACGCTCTCATTGTTTGGAGGATCGTGCAAGGATGCCGGAGGAGCGTGCTACCCCCTTGCGGCCCTGAGACCGCATGGTCCAGCCGGCGCGCAGGAACGATCCTGTGCGCAAAATAAGGACAAGGCCATGGCTGGAGTGGAAGGCAAGGTGGTCGCCATCACCGGGGCGAGCAGCGGCATCGGCGAAGCGACGGCGAGGGTGCTGGCGGGCTTGGGCGCGCGGGTCGTCATCGGCGCGCGGCGGACGGGCCGCTTGGAGCGGCTCGCAGGCGAGATCGCGGCGGCGGGCGGCAGCGTGCGCGCCCAGGCGCTGGACGTGACGCGGCGGGCGGAGATGGAGGCCTTTGTGGCAGTGGCGACGGCCGAGTTCGGCCGCCTCGATGTCATGGTGAACAACGCCGGCGTGATGCCTTTGTCTCCGCTCGACGCGCTCAAAGTCGAGGAATGGGACCGCATGGTCGATGTCAACATCAAGGGCGTGCTTTACGGCATCGCTGCCGCGCTGCCCGTGATGACGGCGCAAGGGTCGGGGCAGATCATCAACCTGTCCTCGATTGGCGGCCACCGCGTGTCGCCCACCGCGGCCGTGTATTGCGCGACCAAGTTTGCCGTGGGCGCGATCTCGGACGGGCTGCGGCAGGAAACGGACCGCCTCCGCGTCACGGTGATCTCGCCGGGCACCACCATGTCGGAGCTGGCCGACACCATCTCCGACCCGACCGCGCGGGACGCGATGAAGGCGTGGCGCGCCCTCAGCATCAGCCCGGACGCGGTTGTACAGGCCATCGCTTACGCTATCGGGCAGCCCGAGGACGTGGATGTGAGCGAGATCATCGTGCGCCCAACCGCAAGCCCCCATTGACAGGTCGGCATCGGGCCGGCGGCCAAGACATCTGCCGCGGGTGATCCTTCACGATGCTCGCTCATCAAGTAAAGATGAATCGATGATATGTGCCCAAATTGTTCGTCGGCAAGTGCAATATATTTTGAGGGGACCCGCCGAGATCCGCTGAGCGGGCGTGACGTTGCACCCGGGTCAACAAGATGGAGTGAAGCATGAGTGGCTCAAACGCGGCGATGGATGTGTACCTAACCGGACTTCGCAACCAACATGCCGTCGAAACGCAGGCAATCGGGACCATCCAGAACGAGCTGGGCCGGATGGAGCCATACCCCGAGCTGCACGCGAAGATGCAGCAGGACAAGCAGCGGTCCGAAACGCAGGCCGCCCGCCTGGACGACCTGCTGGCCAAGCACGGCACCAGCAAGTCCGCGGTGAAGGAAGTCGTGACCGGGACCGTCGCCACCGTGGCCGGCTTTGTCCACGCCGGGTCGTCGGACGAGGTGCTGAAGAACGTCCTCGCGGCGGTCGGCTACAAGGCTTACGAGATTGGCTCCTACAAGGTGCTGCTCACCCTGGCGGATGCGGCCGGCGCGCCAGGGGACAAGGCGGTGTTGGAGCAGTCGATGAAGGAAGAGCAGGAAATGGGCGACTGGCTCGGCAGCCACCTGCCCAGCTTGGTCCAGGCCTTCCTCAAGCAGAAGGCAAGCTAAAGGGGCCGGGCCGCTGGCGCCGCGTCAGGCGCCAGCGGGACGCCTCCTTATGGCCCTCGGATGCCAGGCGAGCCAATGGGCACAGTGCGCGGGGCCAGGGTTGGAGGGTTTTCTCCAGGGTCAGGCGGCCACCCGTTTCCGCCCCGTCTTCATGTGGGTGGAGTAAAGCGTCAGGCCGGTGAAGGCCAGACCGCCGACCAGGTTGCCCAGCACCGTCGGGATTTCGTTCCACACGAGGTAATCCCTGATCGAGAAGTTGCCGCCCATGAGCAGACCCGACGGGAACAGGAACATGTTCACGACGGAATGCTCGAAGGTCATGGCGAAGAACACCATGATCGGCATCCACATGGCGATGACCTTGCCGCTGACGGTGGTTGAGATCATGGCGCCGACCACGCCGGTCGAGACCATCCAGTTGCACAGCATACCCCGGATAAACAGCGTCAACATGCCCGCCGCCCCATACTTCTCGTAGCCGAGCGTACGGGCCTCGCCGATGCCGGCGATCACGGTGCCCACCTTGTCGGGCGGGGTGGAGAAGCCAAAGGTGAAGACGACCGCCATCATAAAGGCGACCGTCAAGGCGCCCAGGAAGTTGCCCGCGAAGACCAAGCCCCAGTTGCGCAGGATGCCGCCCGCCGTGACGCCCGGGCGCTTGTCGATCAGCGCAAGGGGGGCCAAGACGAACACGCCGGTCAACAGGTCGAAGCCCAGCAGGTAAATCATGCAAAAGCCGACCGGGAACAGGATGGCCCCGATGATCGGGTAGCCGGTCTGCACGGTGACGGTGACGGCGAACACGGCGGCCAGCGCCAGCAGGGCGCCCGCCATATAGGCCCGGATCACCGTGTCGCGGGTTGACATGAAGACCTTGGATTCCCCGGCGTCCACCATCTTCGTGACGAACTCCGCGGGTAGGAGGTAAGCCATCGAGAATCCTCTGCTCCAAAACCCGGACAAGCAGCCAGCGCCGCCGGGGCCACGGCCATGCCGCGCCGCGGCGGCGCGTGACCCGCTCAATTTTTATGGGTCGGATCAGGGCGCAGCAATGAAGCAATCCCCGGTATTTCGCGCTTCCAGCCGGGGAACGACCTTTAAAAAGGCATTCCGCGCAGCAATGCCTCAGAGCGTGCAGTTGGCGCCGGAGCCAGGACCGCCGGTCCGGACCCAGAACCGGCGCAAACCGCCGCCACGGCCGAGCACGGGGTCGCTGTCCGGCACCGGCACGGCGGCGATGGCGCGCAAAACCGCCGCGTGCTCGGCAGGGTTGCCCCGGCGGATGTCGCAATCCGCGCCGCCGGGATACGCGCCGACCACCAGCAGGTCCGCGCTCTGGCCCTCGTTGCAATGCGCGACTCCGGCCGGGATCACGACGACATCCCCGGCCCGCACCGTCACCTCCTGGCCGGACGGGCCGCCGAACGCGACCCGCACAACCCCGGCGGCGATGCCGAGCACCTCGTGCGCCGTGCTGTGGAAATGGTGGAAGCCGAAGATGCCGTTTCGCCAGGCGTTCGACCAGCCATGCGCCGCGAAGGCGCGCTCGAGCGTGGCCGGGTCGGGCGGCAGCGCGCGGCGGTGGACGAGCAGCGGCAGGGCCGAGTTCGGGAACCGGCCGTCATCCGCGAATCGGTAAACTTCGGGATCACCCATGCCGGCACAACGCCGCACGCCGCCGCCGGATGCGGTGCGCCCGGCCGGCCCCGCCCTCGAAGCAGGACGCGGCAATTGGTGCCATTTTGTTCTCGCAGATGGCGGGACCTGCTATCCTCCCGGCCAGCATGTCGCCCGATCCCGACCAGCCCCCCGCCCCGCGCCGGATCATCCACATCGACATGGATGCGTTCTATGCGTCCGTGGAGCAGCGCGACGACCCACGCCTGCGCGGCGTGCCGTTGGCCGTGGGCGGCTCGCGCGAGCGCGGCGTGGTG
Organism: uncultured Acetobacteraceae bacterium; assembly: GCA_964235485.1. Lineage (GTDB taxonomy): Bacteria > Pseudomonadota > Alphaproteobacteria > Acetobacterales > Acetobacteraceae > CAHJXG01. The sequence continues at coordinate 40,392 of CAXSAZ010000016.1, forward strand.
GCCGCCGCCAGCTACGAGGCGCGGCGCTTCGGGGTGCATTCGGCCATGCCCTCCGTCACCGCCCGGCGGCGCTGCCCCGAGCTGGTGTTCGTCCGGCCGCGCTTCGAGGTTTACCAGGCGGTGTCGCAGGAGGTGCACGCCGTTTTCGCCCGCTACACGCCCCTGATCCAGCCGTTGTCGCTGGATGAGGCTTATCTCGACGTGACCGCGCCTTTGCTGGACCGCGGCTCGGCCACGGCCATTGCGCAGGAGATCCGCGCCGCCATCCGGCAAGAAACCGGGCTGACCGCCTCCGCCGGGGTGTCCTACAACAAGCTGCTGGCCAAGCTCGCCTCCGACCACCGCAAGCCTGACGGCTTGTTCGTCATCACGCCGCGTATGGGGCCGGGCTTCGTGGAAACGCTGCCGGTGGGCAAGTTCCATGGCATCGGCCCGAAGACCGCGGCGCGGATGCAGGCGCTCGGCATCCATACCGGCCTCGACCTGCGCGGGCAGTCGCGCGCGTTCCTGTTCCAGCACTTCGGCAAGGCGGGCGATGCCCTGTACGGGGTGGCGCGCGGCGTGGACGACCGGCCGGTGCAGGCCGACCGCGTGCGCAAGTCGGTCGGCGCCGAGACCACCTTTGCGCGCGACCTGCTGCATTGGGACGAGGCGACGCAGGCGCTCGCCCCGGTGTTCGCCAAGGTTTGGGATGCGTGCCGCCGGGGTGGGCACGCGGGCCGCACCGTGACGGTGAAGGTCAAGTATGCCGACTTCCAGCAGGTCACCCGCAGCCGGTCCGGCGCCGAGCCGGTTGGAACGCAGGCGGTGTTGGAGCAGGTCAGCCTTGCGCTGCTGCGTCCGCTGTTCCCGCCGCGGCTCGGGGTGCGCCTGCTCGGGGTCACGGTGTCGGGCCTGGAGGCCGAGATGCGGCCCGGCCCGGCCCAACTGGCGCTCGGGCTGGGGTAGCCGGGCCGCGCCGCTTGTTTTCAAGCCAGCACGAATCGCGTATGGGGCCAAGCCCCGAACCAGAAAGGACGCCCATGGCCCGCAAGCCGAAAGCCCAGCTTCACCCGGACGTTGCCGCCGCCCTGCCCGTTGCCATCGCCGCCATGGGCGGCACGCCGGCCCCGGCGCGCCCGGGCCGCAAAGCGCGGGCCGACGCCCCCTTGCCCGACCTGCCAACGCCCGGACGCGACGACACGGGGCTGAACGGCGCCGGGGCCGATGCCACCCCGGCGGAGGCATCGCGCCGCCCGAAGCGGCCCGCCGCGGTTGCCTCCGCGCTGGAGGGCCACGCCCCGCGGCGCGGGCCGAAGCGCCGCACGCCGCCAGAAGCGCCGGAGCTGGTCGAGGCCAACACGCCGGGTCACGAGGCGGGGCCGCAGCTTGCGGGCGCTGATGCCGTCCCGGTGGACACGGCTCCGGGCGGCGACACGCAGCCGCCTTTGCCCGGCCTCCATGCGCCGCTTCCCGTGCAGCCCGCGGCGCATTGGGACCGCGCCACCGACACGGTGCGGTTCGACTGGCCCGCCATCGAGCGGACGGCCGCGGCGAACGGTCCGAACCAGGGCATGGCCAAACTGCTGGTCGCCGCCCGCGCGGAGGGCGCCCGCTCGCGCTGGCCGTTGTAGCGGGCCAGGCGGCGGACCCGGCCCACGGCCTGGGCTCAAGGCCGGTGTCCAGCCTGCTCCTCCTCTGCGAGCACGGCATCGAACCGCACATGCGCTTCGCGGATGTTGGGGTAGTTGCCCTCCGCCCAGCGCGCCAGGCCGGCCAGCGGTTCCTGCTAAAAACGCGACATTCCGCCCTACCGGAACAAACGGTTCGCCCGCGTCAGGTCCTCGGCGGATAGCAGCAGGACGCGGGTGCGCCCGGCCAAGTCCCGGGCGGCGCGGGTGTAGGTCTGGTTGCTGACCACGGCGGCGTAGGTCGCGCCCATGAACGCCTGCCCGGCCAGCACCTCCTGCACGGCGGCGTTGCCGACCGGCCTGGAATACAGCTTGCACTGGATGACCACGCTGACCCGCCCCTTGCGCGCCAGCACGTCCACGCCCTGGTCCGCGGTTCCCGCCGTCAGGTTCGCCCGCCATCCCTGACGGGACAGCACGCCGGCGCAATGCCGCTCAAAGCCGAGCGGCGTCAAAACGCTCGGCACCCGGTCCGCCCGCCTGCGGCGCAGGCGCTGCACAAGCCGCATCGCCACCGCGATGACGGCCGTAGCCAGCAACAACAGGTGGGCCTCTTGCATCACGGTAGCGCAACGATATGGCATTTGCCGGTTGCGCGAAACTGTTAACTGCAACTTCGCGCATGATCGGCGAACCGTGTGCCTTTGCGGCCCTGCCGGACGGAGACCGGCTTGGCCGCCTTCCGCGTCGCGCGTGCGCGCCCCGTGCCTTACAAAGCGGGCATGGAGGGCGCATCTTCATGGGCGTCAGCGGGCTGGCTGGGGGCAATCGGGATGGGAGAGGTCGGTTGAAGAGGGTGCGTCAGGGGGTGGGGCCGGGATATCCGCAGGTCGTCGTGCTCGTGGGCGCCACGGGCGACTTGTCGCGGCGCAAGCTGCTGCCGGGCTTGTTCCACCTGTCGAGCGCCGGGTTCATCCCGGGGTGCCGGATCATCGGCGTGTCGCTGGACGACATGACGCCCGACGGATTCCGGGAACTGGCGCGCGGGGCGCTGGACCAGTTCTCCACGCGCCGGATGAACGAGGCCGACTGGGCTGCCTTTGCCGACAGCCTCGACTACGTGCCGCTGTCGGCCGGGGCGGACGTGCTGCGGGCGGCGGTGGAGCGGGCGGAGGCGTCCTTCGGCGGGGAAAGCCGCCGGGTGCACTACCTGAGCGTGCCGCCCAACGCGGCCTTGTCCGCCGTCCAGATGTTGGCGCAGGGTGGCCTCACCGCGCAGTCCCGGATCATCATGGAAAAGCCGTTCGGCTGGGACCTGGCCTCCGCCGTGTCGCTGAACGCCCGGTTGCATGAGGTGTTCTCGGAGGACCAAATCTTCCGCATCGACCACTTCCTCGGCAAGGAGCCGGCGCAGAACATCCTGGCCTTCCGCTTCGCCAACGGGCTGTTCGAGCCGATCTGGAACCGCAACTTCATCGACCACGTGCAGATCGACGTGCCGGAAACGCTGGGCCTGGGCAAGCGCTCCGGGTTCTACGAGGCGACCGGGGCGTATCGCGACATGGTGGTGACCCACCTGTTCCAGATCCTCGGGTTCATGGCGATGGAGCCGCCCACCGCCCTGGAGCCGGCGCCGATCAGCGAGGAGAAGAACAAGGTTTTCCGCAGCATGAGGCCGATCCAGCCGCAGGACGTGGTGCGGGGGCAGTACACCGGGTATCGGTCGGAGCCGGGCGTCGATCCGGAGTCGGACACCGAGACCTTCATCGCCCTGAAGTGTGGGATCGACAACTGGCGCTGGGCCGGGGTGCCGTTCTTCCTGCGCACCGGCAAGCGGCTGGCGGAAGGGCAGCGGATCATCTCCATCGCGTTCCGGGAGCCGCCGAAGAGCATGTTCCCCACGGGGTCGGGCGTGGGCGCGCAGGGGCCGGACCACCTGACCTTCGACCTGGCGGACGCTTCCAAGATGTCCCTGTCGTTCTACGGCAAGCGCCCCGGCCCTGGGATGCGGCTCGACAAGCTGAGCCTGCAGTTCGCCATGAACGACACGGGCCTGATCGGCGACGTGCTGGAAGCCTACGAGCGCCTGATCCTGGACGCGATGCGCGGCGACCACATGCTGTTCACGACGGCGGAGGGGATTGAGCGGCTGTGGGAAGTGTCGATGCCGTTGCTGGAAGCGCCGCCACCGGTGCGGCTCTACGCGCCGGGGTCGTGGGGGCCGAAGTCGGTGCATCAGCTTGTGGCGCCCCATGCCTGGCGGCTGCCGTTCGAGCGGGCGTGGCGGGATCGGGAGAGCGTGGGGGGATAAGGGCACTGCGGGCTGGGCAGACGCCCTTCGGGCTTGATCTTAACGGCGCGGGCTTGGGTGGTCCGTGCTTTGAAGCGGCATCTTTGGCCAGTGATGGCTCGATCTGAGTTTTTTAATTCAACTCGGCTATCCAGCTAACCAAAGCCAACATTCGCGTCATCTGCGTTGGTCATGGTTGCGATACCTCTGAGCGCGACGGCGCCCGCCTTCTCCACACTCGGAGGTCAGCCATGACCTTTATGGTCGCTGCGAGGACCAGCGCGCAAAGGACGGTCTTCGACACCGTCTCCATCGTCCCCTCGATCAGCATGGTGTGGACGAGACCCCCTGCGACGATGACCGCTGCGAGGACCATGTGGGCGATGCGCCACGTTCGCGGCCGAAGTCCCAAGCGCCGGCGAAACGCAGCCAAAAGCGCAACGGCGAAGATGGCCCACATCGCGATCACACCGAAGGGGGAGAACGGCGTGGGCGACGCGAACAGCAGGGCGTCGATCATGTCAGGTGGGCTGGTGATCCAAAGGCCCCCGACGTGGATCATCACCGCTACGACCAGCGCGCCTCCGATCCAGCGATGGGCATGGTGCCTACGGATGGCTGACAGTCCCGGCAAGTACCCGCCGATCAGCAAAGGCTGAACGAGCACGAGGCCCAGTATCACGATCCCCGCGAATCCGGCCAGTATATAGACCGGGCCGCGCCATGCGAGCTGCGGGCTTGCCGCTGCAGCGGCAATCGGCACGCCGACAACGGCTGCAAGGGCGGCCCAGATCAGGGTTGCCCGGGCCGATCTCATCCCTTGGCTGCCAGTGTGGTCAGGCTGGCTGAAGGACAAAGTGCGCTTCCAGGCTGGTTTCCTTTGCGCTTCGCATCACGGGACGCAAAAAGACGGTTTTGAATTCACCGCTGTCATAGGCGAGATGGGCGTGCGGCTGGCCAAAGACGGGAACGATTTGCGGCATGTTGAGACGGAACGCCCCATTCTCATCGGTGAGGGTGGCTCCGTGACTCTGCGGTTCATGCTCCTGCCCTTCGGTCGTGTGCGCCCAAATCTGAACGCGCTGCCCGGCAAGCGGAGCGCCATCGCCGACGCGACGCACGGTGCCCGTCATCCAGAACCCACCCTTACCGATCCGATCCACGACCGGCGCGCCTTTGCGGTAGTTGTTCGACCCGCCCGCCATCGAAGCAGTCGGTGCGAGACCCTGCGCGCGGGCGGACGACGGAAGCCCGAACAGCCCACTTGCAAACACGGCGCTGCCAGCAACGACGAGCGTACGGCGGTTGAGCACGATGGCGGCCATCTAGGGTGCCTTTCTGGGGAGGGTGCATCTCGGCAATGCAAATGCACCTATCACAACACGCACCATATATAGCGCGCCTGCGACCAATTGCCAGATGAAGGAGGATAAGGGGCGGTAAGCGCCGGCCGCTTCGCATCTGCAGAGCAGTCGAGCACGATCTTCTGCGCGGCCCTGAACAACCGCGTGCTGGCCGCCCTGAGCCGGGAACCGGGCCGCCCTTGCGCCGACCGGCCATAGCTTGGCATGTTGGCGCAGCTTTCTGCTGCCGCACCTGGCCTCATAAGCAAGGCCGGCATCGCGCGCATCGCCGTCGGAACTGCTTGGGATCAGTCGCATGGTCAAACTGGACGTCAACGGTCGGGCACACGAGATCGACGTGGACCCCGACACCCCCCTGCTCTGGGTGCTGCGCGAGCAGCTCGGCATGACCGGCACCAAGTACGGCTGCGGCGTCGCGCAGTGCGGGGCCTGCACGGTGCACGTGGACGGCCAGGTGACGCGGTCCTGCCAACTGCCGGTCGGCAGCGTGTCGGGCAAGGTGCTGACCATCGAGGGCTTGTCATCCGACAGCAGCCATCCGGTGCAGGCGGCGTGGCTGGCGCATCAGGTGCCGCAATGCGGCTACTGCCAAAGCGGGCAGATCATGGCGGCGGTGGCGTTGCTGAGCGAAAAGCCGCAGCCGACCGACGACGACATCAACGAGGCCATGACCAACATCTGCCGCTGCGGCACGTATCAGCGCATCCGGGTGGCGATCCACTCGGTCGCCGGCGGGAAGGCTTGACATGGGAGCGATGCACCGCCGCCGCTTCCTGGCGACCGCCGCGGGCGGCGGCTTCGCGCTCGCTTGGGCGTTGCCCGGCGTCGTCGTGCAGGCCGTCGCGCAGGGGGCGCCGGGGGCGCCGCTGACCCCGGCCTCGGCGGGGGGCACGCCGGTCGGGATCTGGGTGGTCATCAAGCCGGACGACACCACGGTGATCCGCATCGCGCGGTCGGAAATGGGCCAGGGCACGCTTACGGGCCTTGCGCAGTTGGTCGCGGACGAACTGGGCGCGGACTGGAAGAAGGTCACGACGGAATACGTGCCGCCGGAAGCGAACCAGGCGAGCAAGCGCGCTTGGGGCGAGATGCTGACGGGCGGCAGCCAGGGCATCCGCCAGTCGGTGGACTACGTGCGCCAGGGCGGCGCCGCGGCGCGCACCATGCTGGAACAAGCGGCAGCGGCGCAATGGGGCGTGGCCCCGTCGGAATGCCGGGGGCATGAGGGCGCCGTGACCCATGCAGCCACCGGGCGCAGCCTGCGCTACGGCCAGCTCGCGGAAGCGGCGGGCAAGCTGCCGGTGCCGCGGGACGTGGCGCTCAAGGCGCCGGCCGACTGGACGATCATCGGCAAGCCGCTGCCCCGGCTGGACACGGCGGAAAAGTGCAACGGCGCGGCGGTGTATGCCATCGACGTGGCGTTGCCGGGCATGTTGCTGGCGGCAATCGCGCAGTGCCCGGTGTTCGGCGGCAAGCTCGCAAGCTTCGACGCCCCGGCGGTGCAGGGGATGCCGGGCGTGCGGCATGTGCTGCCGGTCGGCGACAACGCGGTGGCGGTGGTGGCCGACACCTGGTGGCAGGCCAAGACGGCGCTGGAAAAGCTGCCGGTGACGTGGGACGAGGGGCCGGGCGCCAAGGAGGACAGCAAGGCCATCGCCGCACGCCTGGCCGAAGGGCTGGATGCGCCCACGGCGGCGGCCGGCAACAAGGCGGGCGACGCGCCGGGCGTGCTGGCGAAGGCTCGGCGCACCGTCACCGCCACCTACGGCACGCCGTTCCTGAATCATGCGACGCTGGAGCCGATGAACTGCACCGCCAAGATGGACGGCGACCGGCTGGAGGTCTGGGTCGGCACGCAGAACGGCGATGCGACGCTGGCCGCCGCGGCGGAAGCGGGCGGGGTGCCGCTGGATCGCGTGCGGGTCAACAAGTACCTGCTGGGCGGCGGCTTCGGCCGGCGCGGGCAGCAGGACTACACGCGGCAGGCGGTGCTGCTGGCCAAGCAGGTGCCGGGGCGGCCGGTCAAGCTGATCTGGTCGCGCGAGGAGGACATGCAGCACGGGTATTACCGCCCGATCACCCAATGCAAGCTGACGGCGGCGCTGGACGACGCGGGCAACGTGGACGCGCTGCACGTCCGCATCAGCGGGCAGAGCATCTTGGCCTACCTCGCGCCGAACCGGCTGAACAACGGCGTTGATATGGCGCAGTTTCAGGGATTGACCCCGGCGGAGTTCGGCTACAACGCCATCCCGAACCTCCTGATCGACCACGCGATGCGCAACACGGCGGTGCCGGTGGGCTTTTGGCGCGGGGTGAACCACAACCAGAACGCTGTGTATGTCGAGTGCTTCATCGACGAGCTGGCGGCGGCGGCGGGGCGCGACCCGCTGGAGTTCCGCCGGGCGATGCTGGCGAAAAGCCCCAAGCACCTGGCCGTGCTGAACGCCGCGGCGGAGAAGGCCGGATGGGGCACGCCGCTGCCCGCGGGGGTGTTCCGCGGCATCTGCCAGAACTACGGCTTCGGCAGCTACACCGCGGCGGTGGCGGAGGTTTCGGTGAGCAAGGCGGGCGAGCTGAAAATTCTGCGCATCGTGGCGGCGACGGACCCCGGCTATGTCGTGAACCCGGACCAGGTGACGGCGCAGGTGGAGGGCAGCTTCACCTACGGCATGAGCGCGCTGCTTTACAGCGAGAACACGGTCGAGGCGGGCCGGGTGGTGGAGGGCAACTTCGACAGCTACCAGGTGGCGCGCATGGCGGACACGCCGAAGATCGAGACGGTCCTGGTGCCCTCCGGCGGGTTCTGGGGGGGCGTGGGCGAGCCGACGATTGCGGTCGCGGCGCCTGCGGTGCTGAACGCGATCTACGCCGCCACGGGCAAGCGCATCCGGACCCTGCCGTTGAAGAACGCCGACCTGAGCCACGCATGAGGGGTGGTGCCCTCGCGATGGCGGCGCTGTTCCTAGCCGCTGCCGGGTCGCCGATGACCGAGCCGCCGGGCGCGGAAAGCTGCACCGGCTGCCACGTGAGCGGCGGCGGCGTGGGCGTGCTGCAGGGCCGCCCGGCGCCGGACCTCGTGCGGGAGATGGAGGCGTACCGCTCGGGCGAGCAGCCGGCGACGTTGATGAACCGCATCGTCAAGGGCTTCACGCCGGAGGAAGTCACGGCCTTGTCCGCCTGGTTCGCCGCGCAGTGAGGCGCCGCGCGGTCCTCCTAGGGGCGCTGGCGGCGCCGTTCGTGGCGCGGGCGCAAGGGACGGCGCGGGTCGTCGTGGTGGGCGGCGGGTTCGCCGGCGCCACCGCGGCCCGGGCGCTGGCGCAGGCCGGGCACCAAGTCACGATGATCGAAGCGGACGCGCAATACGTGTCCTGCCCGTTCAGCAACCCGGTGGTGGCCGGGATGCGGGAGATGGACGGGCAGCAGTTCGGCTGGGACAAGGTGGCGGCGGCCGGGGTGAAGCGGGTGCAGGCGCGGGCCACCGGCGTGGACGGCGCGGCCAAGCGGGTGCTGCTGGACGGCGGCGCGGTTGAGTATGACCGGCTGGTGATGGCGCCGGGTGTGGACATGCGCTTGGGGAGCGATCCCGGCGCGCTGCCAGGCTACGACCGGGCGGCGACCGAGCGGATGCCTCATGCGTGGAAGGCCGGGACGCAGACGGTCCTGCTGCGCGACCAGCTCCGCGCCATGCCGGACGGCGGCACGGTGGTGATGGCCGTGCCCGCCAACCCGTACCGCTGCCCGCCGGGTCCCTATGAGCGGGCCAGCTTGATCGCCTGGTACCTGAAGAACAACAAGCCGCGCAGCAAGCTGCTGGTGCTGGACGCCAAGGACCAGTTCAGCAAGCAGAAGCTGTTTCAGCAGGCGTGGGGGCAAATGTACCCGGGCCTCCTGGAATGGATATCGCTGTCGAACGGCGGTGCCGTGACCGGGGTGGACCCGGCGGCGATGACGGTGTCCACCGACTTCGAGACCCACAAGGCGGACGTGGCCAACGTGATCCCGCCGCAGCGGGCCAGCGCGGTTGCGCAGGCGGCGGGCGTCGCGGACCGCACCGGATGGTGCCCGGTCGATCCCGTGTCGTTCGAGAGCCTGCGGGTCGCGGGCATCCACGTCATCGGCGACGCGGCGATCATGGGCGCCATGCCGAAATCGGCCTTCGCGGCCAATGCGCAGGCCAAGGTGTGCGCGCAGGCGATCACCGCCTTCCTGGCCGGGCGGGCGCCCGAGGTGCCGCGGCTGATCAATACGTGCTACAGCCTGGTGGCGCCCGAGTACGGCATCTCGATCGCCGGGGTGTACCGGCCGGCGGGTGGGCAGTTGACCGACATCGACGGCGCCGGCGGCACCAGCGCGCTTGATGCCGAACCGGCGGTCCGGGCGCAAGAGGCGGCTTATGCGGATGTGTGGTATCGCACGATCACGGGTTCTGTGTTCGGTTAGCCTGCTGCTCGCCGCGGCGGCCCCGGCGCCGGGCGACCCGCAGCGGGGCTACGCCGTCGTGACCCGGCAAACCAGCACCTGCACGCTGTGCCATGCCGGGCCGTTCCCCAATCCCCATCTGCAAGGGACGGTCGGGCCGGACCTGCACAGGGTCGGGGCGCGGCTGAGCGCGGATGAGATCCAGGAGCGGCTGATGGACGCCTCGAAGATGAACCCAGACACGGTGATGCCCTCCTTCGGCACGGTGGGCGGGCGGACGCGCGTTGGCGCGGCGTGGCAGGGCAAGCCGATCCTGTCGCCGCAGGAGATCGCGGACGCGACGGCATACCTCGCGGGGCTGAAGTGATCGGGCGGCGGCCGCTGGTGCTGGCCGGCGCGTCCGTGCTGGCGATGCCGGCGGGCCGGCCCGCGCGGGCGACGCCGCGGGAGGTGGAGGAGCAGATCGCCCGGGTGACGGGCGGCAAGACGCCGCAGCCGGGCTGCGTCAAGCTCGATTTGGCGCAGATGGTGGAGAACGGCAACGCGGTGGGCATGACCGTCAGCGCGGACGTGCCGGAAGGCCGCCGGGTGGACAGCCTGCACGTGTTCGCGGAAGGCAACCCGAACCCCGAGGTGGTGCACGCCGCTTTCGGCCCGGCGTCGTTCGCGCCGAAGCTCTCGACCCGCATCCGGCTGGCGACCTCGCAGACGGTGGTGGCGGTGGCGGTGATGGATGACGGGTCGTGCTGGACCGACAGCGTGACGGTGCTCGTCACGCTCGCGGCCTGCTTGGAGTAGCCGAACATGCGCGTGCTGCTGAACGTGCCGAAAACGGCGAAGAAGGGCGAGGCGGTCGAGATCAAGATCCTCATCAGCCACCCCATGGAAAGCGGCCAGCGCCGGGACGAGATGGGCCAGGCGGTGCCGCGCATGGTGATCCACGACTTCGTGTGCGCCTACAACGGCGCGGAGGTGATCCGGCTGGCGCTGTTCCCGGCCATCGCGGCGAACCCGTTCCTGGCGTTCTCCGCGCGGGGGGAGGACAGCGGGGCGTTCACCTTCACCTGGACGGACGACAGCGGCGCGTCGCAGACCGAGACGGCGCTGATCGTGGTGGAATGACCCGGCGGCGGGCTGTTCTACCCGTCGCTGCCCTCCTCCTGCTCGCGGGCGCGGCCCCGCGCAGCGGCCACGACGACGCCAGCCCGGCGGTCCAGGCCATGCAGGACGACGACGCGGAGAACCCGGGCCTGCTGTGGGTCGAGGGGGGCGCGGCGCTGTGGACGGAGGGCTGCGCGTCCTGCCACGGGGCGCCGGAGTCGATGCGCGGCGTGTCGGCCCGCTACCCGCGGTTCGACCCAGCCTTGAGCCGGCCAATCACGTTGGGGGCACACGTCAACCAGTGCCGGGCGCGGACGGGAAAGCCAGCGTGGGGGCCGGACAGCGAGGAGATGCTGTCGGTGACGGCCTTGGTCGGCCGGCAATCGCGCGGGCTGCCGGTCGCCATCGACGGGAGCGGGCCGGCGCAGGCGTGGCTCGAGCAGGGCCGGGCGCTGTTCACGGAGGGGCAGGGCCAGTTGAACCTGTCCTGCGCCCAATGCCATGACGGCCTGGCCGGGCAACGGCTGGGCGGGGCGCGCATTCCACAGGGGCAGCCGAACGGCTACCCGCTGTATCGCCTGGAATGGCAGTCGGTGGGGTCGCTGGACCGCCGCCTGCGGAACTGCCTGACCGGCGTGCGGGCCGAGCCGCTGCCGCCCGGCAGCCCTGAGATGGCGGCGCTGCAGTTCTATCTCGGCTGGCGGTCGAACGGCTTGACGGTGGAGACCCCGGCCGTCCGGCCGTGAGTCAGTATCTTACGTGGTCGCGCAGCGCATTGGCGCATGACGCTTCGCTTATACGGACGGCTTGGTTGAATGACCGTCAACCGTTGATGGTCACCCATCCTACGGCATGGGTTGCGTAGGATGGGTGACCATCGGCCGCACGCGGATCGGTCAACGATGCCGCCCGTGACGGCGCGGCGTCAGGTGGTCCAGCGCCAGGTGTTGAGGTTCCAAGCGTTGAGACGGACGTTGATGTTCGGCTGATAGCCGGTCAGCCCCGTCTTCAGTCCCTCCACGAGGGCATATCCAAAGATCGGCAGGAACGGCAGGTTCTGGCGCAAGAGGGACTGCACGCCGCGATAAGCCTCGATCCGCTTGGCGCGGTCCAGCGTCGTGGCCCCCTGCTGCAGCAGGGCGTCGAGCTGCGGGTTGGCATACTGCATCGTGTTGTTGCCGGCGCCGCCCTGCGCCGCGATGGCCTTGCTGCTGAAATAGTCCTCCGCTGCCGGGTCCGGGCCGGTCATGAAGTTGTTGCCGACGATGGCCGTCTCGAACTTGGATTGAATCCAGTACTCGCCCCACATCACGGCGGCCGGCAGGTTCTTGATCGTCATGGCGACGCCGAGGTCCTGCCAGTTCTGCTGCAAAAGCTGCTGCACTTGCTCGCGCAGATGGTTGCCCGCGGTGGTGGAGTTGCTGAACTGGAGCTTGACCCCGTCCTTCTCGCGGACGCCGCCGCGGCCGGGCTTCCACCCGGCGCTGTCCAGCAACGCCTTGGCGCGCTCCGGGTCATAGACCTGCTTCGGCAGGTCGGGATCGAAGGCCCAGGACGCCGGCGGGAGGTAGGACTCGGTCGGGCGCGGCAGGCCGTAGTACAAATCGTTGATGATGCTGGCCTTGTCCAGGCTCATGTAAAGCGCCTGGCGGACCGCCGGGTCCTTGAATTGCGGCAGGCCCAGGTTGAAGTAGAAGTTCTCAACGCTGGCCGTGAGGTTGGGCGTGATGACCCGGTTGGGCAGCGCCTTCGCTTCTTGATAATGGTCGGCCGTGATGCCTTGCAGGCTGATGTAGTCGATGTCGCCGGTGCGGAACTGGGTGTAGAGCACCGTGAGGTCCGGGATGTACTTGAACACCACCCGTTCGAGGTAAGGCCCCTCGTCGAAATACGCCTCGTTGGCGACGAGCGTGATGTGGTCGCCCGGCACGCGCTCGCTCCACTTGAACGGCCCGGTGCCGACCGGCGCGCGCAGGAACGGCGAGTTGCGCGGGTCGGCCTGGCCGGCGAGCAAATGCTGCGGCACGATGAAGGTCCAGGCGAGGATGGAGGCATAGGGCGAGAACGGCTTGTCCAGACGCCAGGTGATCTCGTTCGGCCCCGTCACCTTGAGGTCGCGCAGCAGCTCATGGCCCGACCGGGTGCCGGCGGGAAAGTCGGGGTTGTTGATGAGGTCGAGGGTGAACTTCACGTCCTCCGCGGTGAACGGCTTGCCGTCGTGCCACTTCACGTCCCCGCGCAGCTTGACCCGCCATTGCAGCCCGTCCTCCGACACGCCGCCATTGGCGATGGTGGGCACCTCGGCGGCCAAGCGCGGCAGGAAGTTGCCCTTGGGATCCACGGCCCAAAGCGGGCTGAACAGCGACATGTAGATGCCGTCGTCCACCTCGATGTGCGGCAGCAGCGGGTTGAACACAGTGGGTTCCTGCGAGATGCCGATGACGACCTGGCCGGCGGGCTTCGGCTTGCCTTGGGCGCGGGCGTCCATTCCGAGCAACGGCACGGCGGCGCCGCTGGCCAGCGCCAGCAGGATCGAGCGCCGCGGCAGGCGGAGGGCGACGGGTGGGATGCGGTGCTCGGTCATGGACGGCTCCTGTGTGCGGATAGGGGTCAGGCAGGCGCTTCCACGACGATGGGCGAGCCGTCGCTGAAGCGGGAAAAGCGGAACGGCGTCGGATCGACCAGCGGCGCGGCCCCGGTCACGAGGTCGGCGGCGAGCCGCCCCGCCGCCGGGCCGATGCCGAAGCCGTGGCCGGAGAAGCCGGTCGCCACCACCAGGCCCGGCACGTCGTCCACGGGGCTGATCACCGGCACCGCGTCCGGCGTCACGTCGATCATGCCGGCCCATTGCTGGACGACCTGCATCCCGTGGAACACGGGGAACGCGGCCTTGAGCGCCGTCACCGCCCGGCCGTTGATGCCCGGCGCCGGGTCGGCATCGAGCGTGCGCACCTGCTCGAACGGGCTGGGGGCGTCGAGCGCCCAAATGCGGGGAGTGCGGGCCTCGGCCATGAAGCGCCCGTCCAAGCGGAGGCGCAGGCTGCGCCGGGTCGCGCGGGCGGCCGGCAGGAACTCGCGGAAGAAGTGCCACGTATCCGGCACCAGCGGCACCACGTTGGCCGAGCCGTTGGCAATGGTGTAGCCGCCGTCCATGCGCTTGCGAAAGGCGAACTGGCTGGTCCAAGCCGACACTTCGGGTCCGCCGGGGAGCGGGGCGGTGCGCAGCACGGAGGACCGCACCTTGAGTTGCGGCAGGCGCAGGCCGAGGCTGCCGCAGAACAAGCGCGACCACGCGCCGCCCGCCAGCACCACGCCGTCGCAGGCGATGCGCCCATGCTCCGTCACCACGCCCGCGACCCGGCCCCCCGCCATGTCGAGGCCGCGCACGGCGCATTGCGTGAGGATGACCGCGCCGAGGCGCTGCGCCGCGCGGGCGATGGCGGGGCCGGCCTGTTGCGGCTCCGCCCGGCCGTCGTCAGAGGTGTACAGCCCGGATTTGAAGGCGCGGGCGGCGCCGGGCAGCAGGGCGGCGAGGTCCTCGCCTTCGACCAGGCGGGAACTCATCTGGTAGGGTTGGGCGCGTTCCAGCCAGGCCTCGTGATGCGCCCGGTCGGCGTCGTCGCCGACATACAGCACGCCGCATTCGCGGAAGCCGGTTTCGGCGGAAACGGTGCGGTTCATCTCCTTCCACATGCGCAAGGCTTCGATGACCAGCGGGATTTCCCGCTCGTCGCGCCCGGTCTTGCGCACCCAGCCCCAATTGCGGCTCGACTGCTCGGCCACGAGCTGGCCCTTTTCGCACAGCGTCACCGCCACGCCGGCCTGGGCCAGCGCCAGGGCCGTGGAGATGCCGATGATGCCGCCGCCGATCACGACGATGCCGGTCCGCGCGGGCTGGCGGTCGTCGGCCTCGAACGGGTCAATCTCGGGTCCCAAGGGCGTATCTCCTAATCGGCTGGCGTGGGTTGCAGGGCGGGGGCCGCCACGGGTGCTGCCAAGGCCAGGTCGTCGCGCACGCAGGCTTTCCAATGGCCCGGGGACATCTCGCGCAGCTCCGGCGGCGCCTCGGCGCAGCGCGGCTGCGCGTAGGGGCAGCGGGTGCGGAAGGTGCAGCCGGACGGGGGCGCGATTGGGCTGGGCACGTCGCCGGCGAGCAGGATGCGGCGGCGCCGGGCGGCCGGGTCGATGGTGGGGACGGCGGAGAACAGCGCCTCCGTGTAGGGGTGGCGCGGCCCCGTGAACAGCGCCGCCGTGTCCGCCAGCTCGACGATGCGGCCCAGGTACATCACCGCCACCCGGTCGGAGATGGTGCCGACCACGGCCAGGTCGTGCGCCACGAACAGCACGGTGAGGCCGAGCCGCGCGCGGAGGTCGAGCAGCAGGTTCACCACCTGCGCCTGCACCGACACGTCCAGCGCGGACACCGGCTCGTCCGCCACCAGCAGTTCCGGGCCGGCCATGAGCGCGCGGGCGATGCCGATGCGCTGCCGCTGGCCACCGGAGAACTCGTGCGGGTAGCGGTCGGCGGCGGCGGGGAACAGGCCCACGAGGTCCAGCGCTTCCTCGACGCGCTGGCGGCGCTGAGGGCGCGACAGGGCGGGTTCGTGGACCAGAAGCGGGGTGGACAGGATGCGCTCCACGCTCATGCGCGGATTGAGCGAGCCGTAGGGGTCCTGGAACACCAACTGCATGTGCCGGCGCACCGGGCGAAGCTGCCGTCGCGGCAGATGGGTGATGTCCTGGCCGCGGAACTGGATCGTGCCCCGCGTCGGCTCGGTGAGGCGCATCAACGTGCGGCCCACGGTGGTCTTGCCGGAGCCGGACTCGCCCACCAGCCCCAACACCTCGCCGCGCCGGATGTCGAAGGACACGCCGTCCAGCGCGCGAAGCTGCTCGCGCGGGCGGAACAGGCCGCGGCGCGGCAGCGGATACCATTTGGACAGGTCGCGGACCCGGACGAGCACCTCGGCCCGGACGAGAGGCTCGGTCACGCCGCGACCTCCCGCCAGCGGGCGCAACGCACCCGGTGGCCCGGCGCCGCCCATTCCAGCGCGGGGCGGGCGCGCAGGCAGGGATCGGGCCGGGCATGGCCGCAGCGCGGGTGGAAGGTGCAGCCCGCCGGGCGCTGCCGCGGGTCGGGCACGTTGCCGGGGATGGCGACAAGACGCCGCCCGGTGTGCAAAGCGGCGTCAAGCCGCGGCACGGAGCGCATCAGCCCGGCGGTGTACGGCATCGCCGGGCGCTCCAGCAGCGCGGCCACCGGCGCGTCCTCCACCACCTGGCCGGCATACATCACCACCACGCGGTCGGCGATCTCTGCCACCACGCCGAGGTTGTGGGTGATGAACACCACCGCCATGCCGGTCTCCGCCTGCAGCCGCCGCAGCAGGTCGAGGATCTGCGCCTGGATGGTCACGTCAAGCGCCGTGGTCGGCTCGTCCGCGATCAGGATGCGGGGGCGGCAAGCGAGTGCGACGGCGATCATCGCCCGCTGCCTCATGCCGCCGGACAGGTGGTGCGGATAGGCGGAGGCGCGCCGCGCCGGCTCCGGGATGCCGACCTCCGCGAGCAGGTCCACGGCCCGCGCGGCGGCGGCCCGCGCGGACAGGCGTTCGTGGCGGATCAGGGACTCGCTGATCTGGTCGCCCACCGTGTGCACGGGGTTGAGCGAGGTCATCGGCTCCTGGAAGATCATGCCCAGCGCCCGGCCGCGCAGGTCGGCCATCGCCCGCTCCGGCAGGGCGAGCAGGTCGGTCTGCCGCCCGTCCGCCTCGCGCAGCAGCGCCCGCCCGGCGACGGTGCAGCCTGGCCCGTCCAGCAGCCGCATCAGCGCCAAGGCGGTGACGCTCTTGCCGGAACTCGACTCGCCCACGACCGCCAGGGTTTCGCCGGGGCGCAGGGCGAAGGACACGTCCTCCACCGCTGGGACGCCGCCGAAGCGCACCGTCAGGCCCTCTACCCGGAGCAGGTCCTCCGTCACGATGCCCGGTCCCCGCGCGGGTCCAGCGCGTCGCGCAGGCCGTCGCCGATGAAGTTGAAGCTGGTGACGGCCAGGGTGATGACGGCGCCGGGCAGCAGCGCCAGCCAGGGGGCGCTTTCAAGGTACTGCTGCGCGTTGTTCAGCATGTTGCCCCAGCTCGCGGCCGGCGGCTGGATGCCGTAGCCGAGATAGCTGATGTAGGACTCGGCGAGGATGGCGCGGGCGACGTTGAGGGTCGCCGCCACGATGATCGGCGCCATGATGTTGGGCAGCAGCTCGCGCAGCATGATGGTTCCGTCGCTGGCGCCGATGGCCTCGGCGGCCACGGCGAAGTCGCGCTCGCGCAGCGCGATCACCTGGCCCTGCACCACGCGCGCCACCTCCATCCATGCGGTCAGCGCGATGATGAGGGTGATGGTGGCGAGGCTCGGGCTGACGAGGGCGGCGAGGGTGAGCAAGAGGAAGATGGACGGGAAGCACAGCACGGCGTCCACCAGGCGCATCAGCGCCGCGCCGATCCAGCCGCGGTAGAAGCCGGCAAGCAGGCCCACGGCGACGCCCACCGCCGTGCTGATGCCCATGGCGACGAAGCCCACGGTGAGCGAGACGCGCCCGGCCATCAAGAGCCGCACCAGCAGGTCGCGCCCCAACTGGTCGCTGCCCAGCCAGTGCGGCCCGGCGAGCGGCGCTTGGAAGCGGCGGCGCAGGTCGATGGTGAGCGGGCCGTAGGGGCTGAGCATCGGCCCCACCGCACAGGCGGCGATGAGCAGCACCACGACGATCACCCCCGCGACCGCCAGCCGGTGCCGCAGGAAGCGGTGGGTCGCCCGGGTGGAGCGCGCGGGCGGGAAGGACGCGGCCGGGATGTCGGCGACGGCGCCGCTCACGTGAGGCGTATCCGGGGGTCGGCGACGACGTAGAGCAGGTCGGCGATCAAGTTGCCGGCGAGAACCAGGATGGCCGAGAAGATCAGCAGGCCCATGACGACCGGATAATCCCGGTAGCCCAGGCTGTCGAGGAACAGGCGGCCCATGCCGGGCCAGGTGAACACCGTTTCCGTCACCAGCGCGCCGCTCAGCAGGATCGGGATCTGCACCCCGGCCACCGTGATCATCGGCAGCAGCGCGTTGCGCAGGCTGTGGCGCAGGAGCACCTGCACTCGTCGCAGGCCCTTGGCGCGGGCGGTGCGGATGTAGTCCTGGTCGACGATCTCGAGCATGGACGCCCGCATGTAGCGGCTCCAGGTCGCGACGGTGACGAGGGCCAGGACGATGCAGGGCTGGATCAGGTGGCGCGCGTAGTCCAGCAAGGAGCCGTCGCCCGCCGTCGCGATGTTGCCGGCCGGCAGCCAGGCGAGGCGCACGGAAAACACGTAGATCATCACCAGCCCGAACCAGAAGGTCGGGATCGAAAGCGCCACCATTGCGCCCACGGTCGCGGCGTAGTCGGCCAGGGAGTAGCGCCGGATCGCCCCCAGCACGCCGACCCAGGTTCCGAGGATCATCGCGAGCAGGGTGGAGCTGACCATCAGCTCCAAGGTCGCCCCAAGGTGCGAGCCGATCACGGACAGCACCGGCTGGCTGTCGCGGTAGGACCGGCCCCAGTCGCCGACCAGCAGGCGGCGCAGCCATTGCCAGTACTGCGCCGGCAAAGGCTGGTCCAACCCCATCTGGTGGGCGATCCGCTGCATCGCTTCCTGCGACATGCCGGGCGTCAGCGCGAACTGCGCCAGCGGGCCGCCCGGCGCCAAATGCAGCAGGGCGAAACCGATCATGGAGACGAGCAGGAGCAGCAGCAGGCTTTGGCCGATCCGGTGCAGGACGAAGCGGGTCACGCTGGGCTATCCATGGAGCGTCATCGGCTCGCTCGGCGCGTTCCAGCGGTCGAAGCGGGACAACGCGAACGGTTCCAACGGGAGGTCGACGGGCAAGTCCTGCGCCATGGCGGCAGCGATCTGGCCGGTGACGGGGCCGAGGCAGAAGCCGTGGCCGGAGAAGCCCATCGCGACCACGAGGCCCGCCGGGTCGGAGACCTGTTGCAGCACCGGCAGCGCGTCGGGCGTTTGGTCGATCAGCCCGGCCCAAATCTCGTCGATGGGCGTGTCCAGCACCGCCGGGACCGCGGCTCCGAACAAGCGGATCGCGTCGGCGACCCCGCGCGTCGGCGGGCGCACCCGGGGGCGGGCGCCGTCCTCGATCTCGCCGGCCCATTCGGTGCTGCCGCCGGTGAAGCGGAACCGGCCCGTCACCTCCTGCCGCCCGGCGCAGTCGGCGTTGGCGACGCCGATCACCTGGTCCAGCACCGGCGCCGCCGGGGCGGTGCGCACGGCCGTCACCAGGCGCACCCGCAGCGGCACGGACAGGCCGAGCGGCTGCAAGAGCCGGTTGCCGAACACGCCGGCCGCCAGGACCACGCGCCCGGCCGGGATGCGCCCGGCGCTGGTCGTCACCCCGACCACCCGGCCGTTCGCCGTGTCGATGGACAGCACGTCCTCGCCAAACCGCACCTCAGTGCCGGCGCGGATGGCGGCGTCCACGAAGGCCTGCACCGTCGCTTGCGGGTCGGCATGGCCGTCCGTGGGGCAGTAGGACGCGCCGAGCACCGCGGGCGATACCGCCGGGGCAAGCGCGGCCACCTGCTGCGCGTCGAGCAGCGACAGATCGAGGCCGGCCGCGCACTGTTCTTCCACCATGCCGGCGAGGCTGGCCAGTTCCTCCGGCGTGCGGGCGAGGCGGAGGTTGCCGCGCCGCCGGTAGTGGGTGGGCGCGCCGAGTTGCTCGGCCAAGTGCTCCCAGATCGACACCGCCCGGCGCGCCAGCGGCAGTTCGGCCGGGTGACGCCCGGATTGCCGCACCCCGGCGAGCGTCCAGCCGGACGCCATGGCGGCGGGGCCGTAGCGGTCGATCAGCACCACCCTCAACCCGGCAGTCGCGAGTTCGTAAGCCGAGGCCGCGCCGCTGATCCCCGCGCCGACCACGACGACATCCGCCATCACCGCTCCTCCGTTTGCACCGTGCGAGTGCATTCAAGAACTGTGCCGGCGTGTTCAAGCCGGCTCAGAACGAGGCTTCCAGGCGGCAGTTGACCAGGAGTTCGGCAACGTTGGCCGTGCCGGGCAGCAGCAGGGCCATCGCGACCAGCGCCGCGATGTCGGCGGGCTGCGTCATGCGCTCCCGCGGAAAGTTGGTGACGCCCGCCGTCATGTCGGTCGCGACGAAGCCGGGGCAGACCGCGGTGGCGCGCACGCCGTCGTCCCAGGCTTCGCGGCGCACGGCATGGGTGAGCGCCACGAGGGCGAACTTGCTCATGGCATAGCCGACATTGGCGTTGGCCACGCGCTTGCCCGACAGCGACGACACGTTGACGACCCGGCCGTCGCCCCCCTGCCGCAGCGCCGGCAGCAGCAGCCGGATCAGCCGCAGCGGCGCCTTGACGTTGACCAGCCACATCGCGTCGAGCGCGTCCTCCCCGGCGTCCACGAGGGTGGCGCCGGGCAGCGACACCCCGGCGGTGTTGACCAGGCCATGCAGCGCGCCGAACCGAGCGAGGGTCGCATCCCGCCAAGCCCGCGCGCTGTCGGGGCTTTCGGCGTCGTAGCGGTGCACGAGCAGGCGGTCGGAAGGCTGGAGACTGGACGCGCGGACGCCGGCGGACACGCGGAAGCCGTCGGCGAGCAGCCGCTCCACCACCGCCCGGCCGATGCCGCGGGCGGCGCCCGACACCATCACCACGCGGCCGGCCGGGTCAAGCATGGGGCGGGTGCGCGGCCGGCCCGGCGCGGCGTCTCAGGCCAAATCCGAGGGCAAGCCGTCCTCTTCGGCCGTCACCGCGCTTTCGTAGCCTTCCAGCCATTTGGCGTGCTCCTCCGTGCCCTTCGGATACGGGTTCGACACCGTTTCCCCGTTGGTGGCCGCCGCGCGCCTGCCTTCGGCTGTCGGGTCTGCTTCGTTTGATCCGCTCATCGCTGCCTCCTGCCCCAGCGCGGTCCCGCCGATGCTCTGCATCAGGGGATCAGCACGGTGCTTCCCGTCGTTTTGCGCGCTTCCAACGCGCGGTGCGCCTCGGCCGCGTCCTTCAAGGCGAAGGTCTGGTTGACCTTGATCTGCACCGCGCCGGACGCCACCACTTGCATCAGGTCCTCCGCCGACCGCTCAAGGTCGGCCCGCGACGCCGTGTACGTGGCCAGCGTCGGGCGGGTCAGGAACAGGCTGCCCTTGGCGGCGAGCACGGCGATCTCGAACGGGGGCACCGGGCCGGAGGAATTTCCGTAGCTGACCATGGTGCCGAGCGGCGCCAGGCAGTCCAGGCTGGCGGTGAAGGTGTCCTTGCCCACGCTGTCATACACGACGGGCACCATCTTGCCGCCCGTGATCTTCTTGACCTCCGACGCCAGCTTGTCATGGCCGACGACCACGTGGGCCGCGCCGTGTTCCTTCGCGATGCGCGCCTTTTCATCCGTGGACGCGACGCCGATCACGGTTGCGCCCAGGTGCTTCGCCCATTGGCACAGGATCAGCCCGACCCCGCCTGCCGCGGCGTGGACCAGGATCGTGTCGCCGTTCTTCACGGGAAAGGTGCGGCGCAGGAGGTACTGCGCCGTCATGCCTTGCAGCATCATGGCCGCCGCCGTCCGGTCGCTGATCCCGTCGGGCACGCGGACCACGCGGTCGGCGGAGATCACCCGATCCGTGGAATACGCCCCAATCGGCCCGGCGGCGTAGGCAACGCGGTCGCCGACCTTGAGGCCGGCCACGTCCGAGCCGACCGCCTGAACGGTGCCGGCCGCTTCCATGCCCAAGGTCGCCGGCAGGGACGGCGCCTTGTAAAGACCGTTCCTGAAGTAAACGTCGATGTAGTTCAGGCCGATCGCGGCGTGGTGGACCAGCACCTCGGCGGGGCCAGGCTCGGGCGTCGGCACGTCGTCCCACTGCATGGCTTCCGGCCCGCCATAGGCGTGGATGCGGATTGCGTGCGCCATCGTTACCTCTCCTCCGTGCGCCGCGACCGACGGCGTGTCATGCGGGTCGGGCTTCGAGTTGGATCAGATACCGCTTCGTGTCCAGGCCCACCCCATCGGAGTATCCGCCCAGGCCGCGAACCGCGACTGCCCGGTGGCACGGGACCAGGATGGGGAGCGGATTGCGCCGGGCAGCCGCCGCGACGGTCCGGGCATTCCCGCCGGCCCTGTGCGCGACGGCGGAATACGTCCATGTTTGCCCGCATGGAATCGACGCGAGAGTCGCCCAAACCCTTTGCTGATAGGCGGAGCCGACCACCGGCCGGATCGGCAGGTCGAACGCTTGCCGGTCGCCATCAAGGTATTCGTGCATCTGCTCGCGCGCTTGCGCCAGAAGCGGGGTTTCCTCCTGGTCGCGTCCCCATCCCCAATCCACGGCGACAATGGCGCCGTCATCCTCGGAGAACGTCAAGGCGCCGAACGGGGCATGGATGGACAATTGCGGCAATCGGGGCCTCGTCAGCTTCGCGGCGCGCGTCTGCCATGTTAGGCCCGGCTGAACAGTTTGTCATGCAGGGCCGGCAACTCCACCGCCGGGCATGGGGGGAAGAACGATTGACGCCCGTGTACGGCAAGACGCCCGACGTTTCGATGGACGGCGTTCCACGTGAAACGGCGGAGCGGCTCCAGCAATTCGCCGCCCTGCTGCAGAAATGGACGAAGTCGATCAATCTGGTGTCCCAAGGCGACCGCGACCACCTGTGGCCGCGCCACATCGGGGACAGCCTGCGGTTCCTGCCCCTCATCCCCCCAGGCACCCCGCGCGGCATGGACCTCGGCTCCGGGGCTGGGTTCCCCGGCCTCGTCGTGGCCCTGGCGTCGGGCATCCCCTTCGACCTCATCGAGGCCGACAGCCGCAAAG
The DNA here is from genome assembly GCA_964235485.1 of uncultured Acetobacteraceae bacterium. Taxonomy (GTDB): domain Bacteria; phylum Pseudomonadota; class Alphaproteobacteria; order Acetobacterales; family Acetobacteraceae; genus CAHJXG01. The sequence continues at coordinate 63,038 of CAXSAZ010000016.1, forward strand.
CCGCTTTCCTGATCGAGGCCCAGCGTGTAACCGATGCTCCTGTCCAAGTACACTGCACGCGCATCGAGGAGTTGTCGCTGCCCCGCGTCCCGCTCATCACCGCCCGCGCCCTCGCGCCGCTTCCGGCGCTCCTGGCGCACGCCCACCGCCTGCTGGCCCCCGGCGGCACCGCCTTGTTCGCGAAGGGCGCGCGCGTCGAGGACGAGATCGCCCAAGCGGAGAAGCACTGGCGCATGAGCATCAAGCGGTTCGACCACGGGAGCGGTGGCGGCTCGACGATCCTGGCCGTGACTGAGGTCGCCCATGCTTGAAGCGCCCGTCCAGACCGCCGCTCCATCGCCCGGCGAAGCCCAGCCGACCCGTATCCTGGCAATTGCCAACCAGAAAGGCGGCGTCGGCAAGACCACGACGGCGATCAACCTCGCGACGGCGCTCGCAACCGCCGGGGAAAGCGTGCTGCTGGTCGATCTGGACCCCCAGGGCAACGCATCGACGGGGCTGGGCATCGGCCAATCGCGGCGGGAACGCGGGACCTACACGACGCTGGTGGGCGAGGACAGCATCGCCGCCACCGCCGTCGCCACGGCCGTGCCCAACCTCCATGTCCTGCCGGCGGACGCCGACCTCGCCGGGGCCGAGATCGAGCTGGCCGGGTCGGAGCGGCGCGAGTACCGGCTGCGGCAGGCGCTCGCCGCCGCCGCCGGGCGCCACAGCTTCGTCCTGATCGACTGCCCGCCCTCCTTCGGCCTGCTCACGGTCAACGGCCTGGTCGCGGCCGATGCGGTGCTGGTGCCCCTGCAATGCGAGTTCTTCGCCCTGGAAGGCATCAGCCAACTCGTGCGCACCATCGAGCGCGTCCAGCAGCACCTCAACCCCCGGCTCGCCCTGCAAGGCATCGTGCTGACGATGTTCGACAAGCGCAACAACCTGTCGGAGCTTGTCGCCGCCGACGTGCGCAGCTTCTTCGGTTCCCTCGTTTACCAGACGGTGATCCCGCGCAACGTGCGGGTGTCCGAAGCGCCGAGCCATGGCAAGCCGGTCATGCTCTACGACCTCCGCTCGCCCGGCGCCCAGGCCTATCTTCGCCTCGCCGTCGAGGTGCTGCGGCGGGAGCAGCGGGGGAAGTGACGGAGCGCGACGCCTCTCCCCGGCTCGGTCGCGGCCTCGCGGCGTTGTTCGGGGACGCGGTGCCTGCTGCCGCCCCGGACGCCGCGCCGCGCGCCACCCTGCCCCTCGCTTCCCTGGAACCCGGGCCGTTCCAGCCGCGGGTTGCCATGGACCCCGGACGGCTGGAGGAGCTTGCCGCTTCCATCAAGCAGCAGGGCGTCTTGCAGCCGATCCTGGCGCGCCCGCACCCGGCGGCGCCGGGGCGCTACCAGATCATCGCCGGCGAACGCCGGTGGCGGGCGGCCCAGGCCGCGGGGCTGAAGGAGGCCCCGGTCCTCATCCGCAAGCTGTCCGACTCGGACGCCATGGCGGCGTCCCTGGTGGAAAACCTGCAGCGCCAGGACCTCGATCCCATCGAAGAGGCGCAAGGCTACAAGCGGCTGATGGGCGAGTTCGGCCTCACCCAGGACCAGTTGGGCGGCCTGGTCGGCAAGTCGCGGAGCCATGTCGCCAACACGATGCGCCTGCTGGGCCTGCCGAGTGGCGTCCAGGTGCATGTGCAATCCGGCGCGCTGTCCGCCGGGCACGCCCGCGCGCTGCTGGGCCATGCGGCGCCGGAGGCTGCGGCGCGCACCGTGATGGCCCGCGGCCTGAACGTCCGGCAAACCGAGGCGCTGACCCAGCGCAGCCTGCGCACCCCGGCTTCGGCCGATCAGGAGCCGCCGCGGGACCGGGAGATCGTTTCGCTGGAGCGCGACCTCGCGGCCCGGCTCGGCCTCAAGGTGCAGATCGAGTTCGACGGCGCCGGCGGCAGCGTCCGCGTCCATTACCGGACGCTGGACCAGCTCGATGGCATCCTGGCGCTGCTCCGGCGCGACTGACGGCCGCTCGCACCTCCATCAACCCCGGAACCACTCCAGCTCACAGCGCGGATCGCTGACCGCCCGACCCGTGGCGTGCAGCAGGCCATCCCTGCCCCGCTGCAGCTCCAATGGCTCCAACGACAAGTATGTGCCGCCATTCTCGGCCTTGTCGAGGATGCACACGACCGCCTTGTCGCCCTGGCTCCTGAGCACCGTGATCGCAAACAGCCAGGAATGGCTGGGCAGCCTCATCTTGATGCTGTTCGCATCACCCTCAACCGGACTCATCTCCGTAAATCCGTTTTGGGCTAAGGTCTTCGTCCCGGGCTATCAGTCCAGGACGGATAGAGTTGGGGAATGAGGTGACGTCGAGGGTCCTGGCGACCTCCGACGGCAGGAGTTCGGCAGACCAGCAGGCGGGCGCCAGCACCATCGCCACCATGGCGGTGAGGTAGGTCGCAGCGGCCTGCGCAAAGCCTCTTCGGCGACCCCACCAGCCCGGATCGGCGCCGCGCACTCGGATCAACCCCGGCCCCGCGCCGCCTCACCCTGCCGCGCCAAGCCCAGCAGCATCCGCCGCACCAGCAGCCCATCCAAGGCCCCGGTCTGCTTGCAGGCCAGCTCGACCCGGCGCACCTCCTCCATCGCCTGCGCCAGCCTGCGCGGACTCCACGAACCGAGCGCCTGCGTAAACGCCGCCACCCGCTTGAAGAACACCGGCGGCCGCAACGCCCGCACCGCGTCCGCCGCCGAAAGCCCGGCCGCCATATGCCCCCGCGCCACGTGCGTCTTGCCGAGATGCGCCAGCACGCCCCGGGTGAACGCCACGGGCGCCATGCCCTCGGCCAGCGTGCGCTCCGCCGCCGTGTCGGCCGCCGCGACATCCCCCGCCATCGCCGCATACACGGCATCGTCGAACGACGCCGCGGCCAGGTCGCCCACGCAGGCCCGCACCGCCTCAAGATCAAGCCGCCGGTCCGCACCGGCATACAGGATCAGCTTCTCCACCTCGCCCCGCGTCGATCCGCGGTCGCTGCCCACGTGGTCCGTGAGCCAACGCAGCGCCTCCGCGTCCAGCCGCACGCCGGCCGCCGCCAGCCCACCCTCGATGGCGTCCTGCAAGGCGCGGCCTTCCTCCGGGTAGCAGGCAACCGACGCGCCGTTCGCCGCCGCCTCCACGAGCGCCCGCAGCTTGGACCGGCTCGGCAGCGCCCCGGCTTCCAGCACGGTCAGGCTGTCCCCGGCGGTCTCGGCCACCTGCTTCACGGCGGCCGTCAGCCCGTCGCCCGCGTCGCGGACCCGGATCACCCGCCGCCCGCCCATCATGGAAATCGCCGTGGCCTCCTCCAGCAGCCGCGGATGGTCCTCCCGCGACAGCCAGGCGACGCGGAACGGGTCGTCCCGCCCCCCGATCACGGCCTGCGTCAGCGCGTCGGCGCGATGGCGCACGGTCCCTTCGTCCTCGCCGTGCAGCAGCACGACGCGCACGGCGCCGGGGTCCCGCAGGAACGCCGCGGTCCGCCGGGCATCCAGCTTCACGCCGTTTTCACGTCGTCTCGGCCCGGCGCAGGAAGAACGCCCCGACCTGCGTGCTGATCTGGTCCGCAAGCGCCGCCGCCACCCGGCGGATCACCACCTCGCTTTCCAGGTCGGCCGCGAAGAACTGCTGGTTCAGGATGTTGTAGCCGTCGAGAATCCGGCTGCTGCCCTGGGCAAGCACGGCGTGGTCCAACGACAGCACTCTCAGGACCCACGGCGCCGACCCGATCAAGCGCACGCGGGAGGAGGAGCTGTCGCGCTGGATCGCAATCGCCTCGGCCTCGACCGCGATGGAGGCGACCAGCTCGTACCGCTTGGCCGTCCCGGTGCCGGTCCCCTCGAACCGCTGCTGCAATTCCTGCCGCAGCAATTGGCCGGGCCGGTCGGAGAACACGGGAACGTAGATCGCCGCCATCTCCGCCGCGGCCGGGCCGGGCGCCCCGGAGGCCGTCGGCGCGTAAAGTGGCCGGAACCCGCACCCGGCCAGCACCGCCCCGCCGCCCAGCAGCGCGACCCGCCGTCCCAACGCACGCGCGCCCGGCATCCCCGTCAGCCCGCCACCACGAAGTTCACGATCCGGTCCGGCACATGGATGCGCTTCACCACCCGCCGTCCTTCCAGCGCGCGCTGCACGTTCGGGTCCGCCTCCGCCGCCGCATAGGCCGCCGCCGCGTCCGCGCCCGGCGGCAGCGCCACCGTCGCGCGCAGCTTGCCCATCACCTGCACCGCCAGCGTGACCGTTTCGACCGTGAGCAGGTCCGGGTCCGCTTCCGGCCAGGGCAGGTCGCACACCAGGGCGGCGCGCCCGGGATCGAGCATGGACCCGATCTCCTCCGCCAAATGCGGCGCCATGGGCGCGAGCAGCCGGGCCATGGTGGCGACGGCCTCGTGCCGCGCCCAAGCCAGGCCGTCATCCCCCGCCCCGGCGCGCTCCGCCTCCCCCATCGCCGACGCAAGCTCGTATAGCCGCGCCACCGCGAGGTTGAACGCGAAGGTCTCCAACGCTTCCGTCACCGCCGCAATCGTGCGGTGGGTGGCGCGGCGCAATGTCATCGCGGCCGGCCCCATGCTGCCCGGCATAGCCGCCGGGCAAGGCACCCGCGCCACGCTTGCCGCCAGCCGGTGCGCCCGCTGGATGAAGCGCGACGCACCGGCGACCCCGCTTTCCGTCCACTCGATGTCGCGGTCCGGCGGGTTGTCCGACAGCACGAACCACCGCGCCGTGTCCGCGCCGTAACGGGCGATGATCGCCGCCGGGTCCACCGTGTTGCGCTTCGACTTCGACATCTTCTCGATCCGCCCGACCGTCACCGGCTCCTGCGTTCCGACGTGCCGGGCGGTGCCGTCCGGCTGGCGTTCCACCTCCTCCGGATACAGCCAGCGCCCGTCGGCGCCCTTGTAGCTTTCGTGCGTCACCATGCCCTGGGTGAACAGCCCGGCGAACGGCTCCGACAACCCGAGATGGCCCGTCGCCTGCATCGCCCGCACGAAGAAGCGCGAATAAAGCAGGTGCAGGATCGCGTGCTCGATCCCGCCGATGTATTGATCGACCGGCAGCCACCCATCCGCCGCCTCCCGCGCGACGGGTACGGCGGCCTGTGGGCTACAGAAGCGGGCGAAGTACCACGAGCTGTCCACGAAGGTGTCGAACGTGTCGGTTTCCCGCTGCGCCGGGGTGCCGCATTGCGGGCAGGCGACGTGCTTCCAGGTCGGGTGGTGGTCGAGCGGGTTGCCCGGCTGGTCAAACGTCGCGTCTTCCGGCAGCCGCACCGGCAAGTCCGCGTCCGGCACCGGCACCACGCCGCAGGCGCCGCAATGGATCACCGGGATCGGGCAGCCCCAATAACGCTGGCGGCTCACGCCCCAGTCCCGCAGGCGCCAGTTCACCACGCCGGTGCCAGTGCCCTCGCGTTCCAGCGCCTCGATGGCCGCGCGCCGGGCCGCCTCGGTGTCCATGCCGTCCAGGAACCCCGAGTGGATTATGGTCCCCGGCCCGTCATACGCGGCGGCGCCCACGGCGAAGCCCTCCGCCGCCTCACCGGGTGGCAGCACGACCGCCGGGGTCGCCAAGCCGTACTTGCGGGCGAAATCGAGGTCCCGCTGGTCGCCTGCTGGGCAGCCGAAGATCGCGCCCGTGCCGTATTCCATGAGCACGAAGTTCGCGATCCACACCGGGAACGTTTGGCCCGGCATCAGCGGATGACCAACGCGCAGGCCGGTGTCGAACCCTTGCTTCTCCGCCGACTCGATCACCGCCTCGCTGGTGCCCATGCTTCGGCATTGCGCCACGAAGGCCGCTGCCGCCGGATTGCGCGCCGCCACACTCGCCGAAACCGGGTGCTCCGGCGCCAGCGCCACGAACGACATGCCGAACAGCGTATCCGGCCGGGTGGTGAACACCTCGACGTCCTGCTCGGCGTCCGGCGGATCGACAAGGGGAAAGCGCACCCGCGCGCCCTCGCTGCGTCCGATCCAGCGGGCCTGCATGGTCCGCACCCGCTCCGGCCAGCGGTGGAGGCCGTCGAGCGCGGCCAACAGTTCCGGAGCGTACTCCGTGATGCGCAGAGACCATTGGGACAGCTTGCGCTTTTCCACGGTGGCGCCCGACCGCCAGCCGCGGCCGTCGATCACCTGCTCGTTGGCCAGCACGGTGCCGTCCACCGGGTCCCAGTTGACCCAGCTTTCCCTACGCTCCGCCAACCCGGCCCGCATGAAGTCCAGGAACAGCTTCTGCTGCTGCCCGTAGTACTCCGGGTCGCAGGTCGCGAATTCGCGCGACCAGTCGATGGACAGGCCCATGCGCTTCAGCTCGGCGCGCATCGCAGCGATGTTGCTGTAGGTCCACTCGGCCGGATGCACGCCGCGCTCCCGCGCCGCGTTCTCCGCCGGCAGGCCGAAGGCGTCCCAGCCCATCGGGTGCAGCACGGCATAGCCCCGGGCGCGCTTGTAGCGGGCCACCACATCGCCCAGCGCATAGTTGCGCACGTGGCCCATGTGGATCTTCCCGCTGGGATACATGAACATTTCCAGCACGTAGTACTTCGGCTTGCCGTCCGCCGGCACGTCCGCCACGCGGAAGCACCCGGCCGCATCCCACGCCTGCTGCCAGCGCGGCTCGGCGGCGCGGAAGTCGTAGCTCGGCCCATCCGTGGCGGTCATAGCGGGCACATCATTCATAGGGCGCAGCCTACCTTCGACAACTGCTGGTTACATTCGCCAGCCCGGATGGCCACGCCAGCTCGGATGGCTACGCCAGCCCGGCCATTCCGGCAACGGGCGTCGCGTCACGACCCGGCCACCTGCGACCGCAGTTCCCGCGCCCGGGCGAGGACCTTGTTCTCGATCTCGCTCGTGGTCACGGGGCTGACGGGCTGATCGACCCATTGGCCGCCCTGCGCCACCTGCCGGAAGATCGACACCTTGACGCCGTCCGCGCGAAGCTGGCGCCCGAGGATGTAGGCGGTCGCCTTGAACCGCTCCCCGCCGCCCGTCGGCGGCTGATACCAGTCGGTGATGATCACGCCCCCGAACGGGTCCGCGGACGCCAGCGGCATGAACGACAGCGTGTCCAGCGCCCCGCGCCACAGATAAGCGTTGACGCCCAGCGCCCCGCCCCCGTCCTGCGCCTGGGCGGAGCCGGCCGCGCCCTTGCCGATGCCGATGGCCAGGCCCTGGTCGCCGAACAGCTTGCCGCGTTCGACGTTCTTGGTGCGGTAGTCCTGATACTCGTCCTCCGCCACCGGGCGCACCTTTGCCGGGCCGCAGGCGGCCAGCGCCAGAACCGCGATCAGGACAAGAATGGGGGCCGTGCGGTGCGACATAAGGAAACCTACCCGAAAACGGCGCGAAGCGCGCCGCGCAGCGTCATAGCCCGGCGTTGCCGCAGCGCCAAGCCGGGCCGCAAGCGGCCGGCACGCCCCAAACGCAGACGGGGCGGTGGTTGCCCACCGCCCCGCCCACCCGCAAGGAACGCCGTCGATTACCAGCTAAAGCCGGTGCCGACCGCGAAGATCTGCGACGAGACCTTGTTGGCGTAGGGGTTGCCCGCCGCCGACCCGCCGGACACGCCCTGGCCGGTGATGAAGTTGTAGCCGTTCTGCTTGCGCTCCCCGTAGAGGTAGGACGCGAACAGCGACAAGCCCGGCGCCAGGGAGTAGGTCCCGCCCGCGGCGATGCCCTGCTCGGTGCGTTGCCGCCCGAAGAAGGCGTTGTTCACGTCGCCCGCGCTCCTGTTATACAGGTAGTGCGCGCCGATGATGGCAGGCCCGAACGTGTAGGAAACGCCGACGATCGCGGCCTCGCTGTCCGGCAGCCCCTTCGGCACCAGCACGCCCATCTGGCCGTTGTAGCGGCCGAACTGGTACTTGCCGCCGACGCTGAACCCGCCATAGGTCACGGCGAGGCCGAAGTCGCCCACGCTCAGGCCGTCATAGTTGGGCCGCGCCCCGCCAGCAGCCAGCGGGTTGTTGTTGAACGGCGTGCCGGAGTTGTCGAGCACATGCCCGCCGCCGACATAGGCGCCGGTGGCCGCGATGCCGAACGCGCCGAACGTGCCGCGGTAGCGCAGCAGCACGTCCACGGTGTTCTTGCGCCGGGCGCTTTCGCCGCCAACCGGCGAGGAGGACAGACGGTCGCAGCCTGGGCCGGAAACGCCTTGAGCATTCGCGCCTTGTGCCTGGGTGAACACGCCAGCCGAGTTGACGAAGTTGGTGCTGCTAAGCCCGCCGTTGGAGGTGTTGCAGGCGTCAAGGAGGGCCGCGCCGCCGGTGTTCGGCTCGTAGGACACGCCGAAGTCGAAGCCGTAAAGCTGCGGCGACAGGTAGATTGCCTTTGTCGTCGTGTAGTAGCTGCCGACGTCCGCGAACGGCCAGGTAAGCTGGGTGTTCTGCGCCGCCAGGCCGCCGATGTCGCCGTTGAAGCCGCCGTCGTTGAAGTTCTCGAAGTTGCCGGTCATGTAAAGGCTGGTTGGCTGGTCGGTCGTGCCGAGGCGGATGGTGCCGAGCTGGTCCGTGCCGATATAGCCGAATTCCCGCTTGAAGTACAAGGAAGCGCGGTTCGCGTTCCGCCCCGAGATGCTGCCATACGTGCCGCCGCCGGCACCAACGCCGTTGTCCTGCCGGATTTCGAGGCTGGCGCCATACTTCAGGCCGTTCGCAGCCACGCCGTCGAAGCCCGGATACAAGCGCGCATAATTGCCGAACCCATAGCTCGACTGCTTGTTGGTGCCGCTTGAGTTGGTGCCGATGCCATTGCCGTTTGCGTCGAAGTTTCCGCTCGGCGTGCCTGCCGCATTGTTGTTCACGTCGCGGTCCGCGACGACCCCGCCCCAGAACCGGAACCGGCCGTTCAGGCGGACCGTCACGGTGCCCGGCTCCGGACTGCCCGTTTGGGCGTCCGCCACGGTTGCCGCTCCCATCGAGGCGCCCAGTGCGGCCACGGTGGCCAGCAGGAGCTTACGCATTCAACTTCTCCCTAATTCGCCGATCACCGGCAGATATTCACAGCCCCGCCCGACACCTGCCACTCAACCCGCCTACAGCGTGTCAAGGGGGAGGGCAGCCAGACCCGTTCACACTATTGCCGGGCTGGCCGATTGCCGCAATTCCCGGGATGAAGGACTTGCGGCTATCGCGAAACACTGTGACCACGAGGCCACATTCCTCGTCGCCGGCGTCCGGCAGCAGCGCCCCGATCGCCCCCGCCCCGCCGCACCAGCGGGGCAGGCGGCGCGCCTGCCGCCCGTCCACGCCGCCCAGCGCCAGCACCGTCGGCTGCCCCCCGTGATGAGGCAGCCGCGCCGCCAACGCAGCCCAGCGCACGATGCCGAGCGCCGGGGCGCCGGGGTGGCTCCGGGTCGGCAGCGCGGGCGACAGGAACACCGCATCCGCCCCGGCCTTCCAAGCCCGGCGCAGCTCGGCGACCGTGTGGGCGGAACTAGTCAACACCGTGCTGAGCCGGCGCGTGCCCTTTGCCGCCCGCGGCGGGCGGAGCCGTCCATCCGCCGGGCGGCCCCCGCGCAGGTGCACGCCGGCGCCGGTTGCCGCCGCCAGCCGCGCGTCGCCGGCCACCACCAACGGGATCGCCAGCCTGCGGCACTGCCGGGCCAGCGCCCGGGCCAGCGCGGCGCGGCCCGGCACGCCGTCATGGCGGAACACCACGCCGCACAGCCCCCGGGGCAGCGCCGCGATTGCCCCGCACGGATCGGGAAGGCGCGCGCCGTCCGTGAACAGCCAAAGTGGCGGCACGCGGGCGGCTTGGCCGCCGGCACGGTGCCGCCGCGCCTTGACCCCGCGCGCCCACGCGACAAGCCTATTGTCCATGCACCCTCATCCGACGTCCCTTCATTCCAGCGTGCCCGACCGTTTGCGCCAAATCCAGGCCCGCATCGCCGAGGCCGCGGCACGGGCCGGGCGCGCCCCCGGAACCGTCACGCTGGTCGCGGTGTCCAAAACGCACCCCGCCGACGCCGTGCGGGAAGCGATGGAGGCGGGGCAGGCCGTGTTCGGCGAGAACCGCGTGCAGGAAGCGGCGGCCAAGTTCCCGGCCTTGCGCGCCGCCCTGCCCGGCCTTGCCCTGCACCTGATCGGCGGCCTGCAAACCAACAAGGCCCGCGACGCCGTGCGCGTGGCGGACGTGATCGAAAGCCTGGACCGCCCGCGCCTCGCCGAAGCCCTGGCCGACGCCGCGGACAAGCAGGGACGCCTGCCCCGGCTGCTGGTGCAGGTGAACGTCGGCGACGAGCCGCAAAAGGCCGGCGTGCCCCGGGCGGACGCGGACAACTTCATCCGGAACTGCCGCGCCCGCTTCGGCGATGCTTTGGCCGGGCTGATGTGCATCCCGCCCGCGGAAGGCGACCCCGCGCCGCATTTCGCCTGGCTCGCCGCCTGCGCCGCCCAGCACGGGCTTCCCGTGGTGTCCATGGGGATGTCCGGCGACTTTGAATGCGCCATCGCCCATGGCGCCACCCACGTTCGGGTCGGCAGCGCCATCTTCGGCGCAAGGCCGGCCGCCGCGCCTTGACGCGGGCGGCTGCGCGGCCGCATTCCCGCCCATGGCGGCATGTCGGGGCGTTCTGCTAGGCTGGGTGGGCGAGTTCATACCAGCGGCCGAATGGTCCGATCTGTCCGGGCAGCCGGTGACGGATAAGCGAAGCGTCATCCGTCATGGACGGGTCAAGGCATTTGTTGTTTGGGCAACGTCGGAGGCAGCATGGAGCCGTTGGTGATGGTCCCCGGACTCGGCAGCGACGCCGCGGTTTGGGAGCGGACAATCCAGGCGCTTGGGACGGCAGCGGAGTGCCGGGTCGGCGACACGCTCTCGGATGACAGCCTGGCAGGCATGGCCGCGCGCATCCTGGCCGCCGCTCCGTCACGCTTCTCGCTGGCCGGCCTGTCGATGGGCGGCATGGTGGCGCTCGAGGTGATGCGGGCGGCGCCGGAGCGGGTGACGCGCCTCGCGCTGATCGACACCAGCGCGCGTCCCGATACCCCGGAACAAGCGGCGCAACGGCACAGAACAAACGCGGCCGTCGCGGCAACCGACGACTTCGAGGCGCTGGTGGCCGGCAGCGTGCGCTACCTCATCCATCCCGAAAGTCCCGGCGATGTCCGGGACGCGGTGATTGCCATGGGGGTCCGCGTCGGCGCCGATGCGTATGTCCGCCAAAACCGCGCGGTGATCGCGCGGGGCGACCAGCGCCCGGTGCTGGCGACGATCACCGTTCCTACAATCGTTCTGGTGGGCGCCGACGACGTGATGACGCCCCTGGACCGGTCCGAGGAGATCCAGGCCGGGATACCCGGCGCCACGCTGCAGGTGATCCCAAACTGCGGGCATCTCTCCCCTTTGGAGAAGCCCGAGGCCGTTGCGGGATCGCTGCGCGGATGGCTGTCCAAAGGCGGATAACCATCATGGACTGACGGTCGTGCCGGCTTCGGACCGCCCCGCGCTCAAGCCGGCTTGCCCTTTGCAGGCCGGTGGGCCTGTGCCATGGTCCCCGCTGCTCGGACGCCCAGGCCACCGCCCGGCGCCAGCTTTGCAATCGCTCTGCAATCGCATGGATATGTGTGGACCTCGAATGACCCTGCCGCGCCGCGCCGCAGCCATGCCCTCCGGACCGGGCCTGTGAGCCTCGCCGTCGAAGCCCACCCCGGCGTCACCCCACGCCCGCTGCGCGCCGCCGCGCTGCTGGCCGTGCTGGGCGTCGTTTACGGCGACATCGGCACCAGCCCGCTTTACGCGCTCAAGGCCAGCGTGGTCCATTTCAGCGGCGTGGGCATCACCCGGGTCGAAATCCTCGGCGTGCTGTCGCTGATCTTCTGGTCGCTGATCCTGGTGGTGACGGTGAAATACGTCCTCCTGATCATGCGCGCCGACAACAATGGGGAAGGCGGCATCCTGGCGCTCATGGCCTTGGCGCAGCGCGGCACGGTTGGCCGCGCCATGCGGACGGCGCTGGGCTTGATCGGGCTGGGCGGGGCGTGCCTGTTCTTCGGGGACGGGGTGATCACCCCGGCCATCTCGGTGCTGTCGGCCGTGGAAGGGCTGGCGGTGGTGTCGCCCGCCTTCAAGAGCCTGGTCCTGCCGCTGTCGGTCGTGGTCATCGTGGCGCTGTTCGCGGTGCAAATCCGCGGCACGGCCAGCATCGGCCGGGCGTTCGGCCCGGTGATGGCGGTCTGGTTCATCGTCCTGGCGGCCATGGGCCTGTTCCAGATCGCGCGCAACCCCGGCGTGCTCATGGCGGTGTCGCCGTATTACGCGGTCGCCGTCTGCCTCAGCCATGGCTGGCTCGCCTTTGTCACCCTCGGCTCCGTGGTGCTGGCCGTGACCGGGGCGGAGGCGCTGTATGCCGACATGGGACACTTCGGCGCGCAGCCGATCCGGCTGGCCTGGACATTCTTCGTGCTGCCCTGCCTCGTGCTCAACTACTTCGGCCAGGGCGCGCTGGTGATGGCCGACCCGTCCGCGCTGGAAAACCCGTTCTACCTCATGGCGCCGGAAAGCCTCCGCCTGCCGCTGGTGGCGCTCGCCACCGCCGCGACGGTGATCGCGAGCCAGGCCCTGATCTCCGGCGCGTTCTCCGTGGCCCGGCAGTGCATGCAGATGTCGTTCCTGCCGCGCATGGCGGTGCTGCACACCAGCCACGCCGAGGAAGGGCAGATCTACGTGCCCCAGGTCAACACGGCGCTGCTGGTCGGCGTGCTGATCCTGGTGTTCGCCTTCCGCAGCAGCGACGCCCTGGCCGCGGCCTACGGCATCGCCGTCACCGGCACCTTCCTGTGCACCTGCGTGCTGGCCACCGTGGCGTTCCGCCGGCAGTTCGGCTGGCCGCGCGTTCTCGCCCTCGGCGTGTTCGGCTTCTTCTTCGCGGTGGATTTCGTGTTCTTCGCGTCCAACGCGCTGAAAATCCCGGAAGGCGGCTGGGTGCCGCTGCTGCTCGGCCTCGGGCTGATGGCGATGATGACCTCCTGGAACCGCGGGCGCGAGCTGATGCTGGCGCGCTGGAAGCAGGACAGCCTGCCGCTTGCCTCGTTCCTCGCGCGGCTGCCGCAGTCCCGCACGGTGCGGGTGCCCGGCATGGCGGTGTTCCTGACCGGCAACCCCGACTACGTGCCGGCCGCGCTGCTCCACAACCTCAAGCACAACAAGGTCCTGCACGAGCACGTCCTGTTCGTCACCGTGCAGAACATGGACACGCCGCAAGCGCCAACCGACCAGCGGGTCGAGGTGTCGGAGCTGGCGCCCCACGTCCACCGGGTCGTGCTGCGCTACGGCTTCATGGAAAGCCCGAACATCCCCCGGGCGCTTGAGGAACTCACCGCGCGCGGCGTGGCCTACACCCCCATGCAGGCCAGCTTCTTCCTGGGCCGCGAGGTTTTGGTGCGCGCCTTGGTGCCGAAGCTGCCGGCCTGGCGGCTGTTCCTGTTCCTGTTCATGGCGCGCAACGCCGTGCCGGCGACGGAGTTCTTCCGCATCCCCAGCGACCGGGTGGTCGAGCTGGGCGTCCGGGTCGCGATCTAGGCCGACCTGCGCGGCGGTGCGCAACCGGGTGCAATTCGGTGCGACTTAGTTTATGCTATGACCTTTGGACCCATGGGCACCAAGGACGGCCAGGCGCGTTGACCTCCCATGGATGACGCTCAAGGCGAGGTGATGGCGAAGCTGAACATGGTGCTGGCCAAGGGACCCGGCCGTCCCGACGGCGACCTCGACGACCGGCTCATCGTCCGGCTCGTCCTCAACCCGCAAGGCCAGATCGACCCGGCTGCCTACGCGAGCGACCCGACCCCATGGCTCGCCATCCGCAGGCGGCCCGGCATGGACGACAAGCATTCCGAGCTGATCCGCTTGGAGGACGGCTGGGCATTGCAGAGCATGGCCAGCGAGGACGATCCCCTTTGGACCTTTGAGGGCTTCGTGTTCCGCCCGGGCGACCTGGTGCGCCTGGGACGGCCGGACGGCGAGGGCCTGCTGTTCCGCATCGTGGCGAGCACGCCGGACTGACACGGCCGGCTTGGTTGAACGACCGTTATTCGTTGATGGGTTACACCCATCCTACGGCATGGGTCGCGTAGGATGGGTGAAACCCATCTGCAACCGCCGAGGGGCGCCGGGCCGAGTGCGTCAGTGCTGCGTCATGGCCTGCAGCACGGTGGCGAAGCCGGCCGCCATCAGGCCTGAACTCAGCATCAGGGCGACAACGGCGGCGAGGGTCGCCACCCCTGCCCCGGCAAGCATCCAACGGGCGGAATCCCGGTTCGGCTCGCTGATCGGAGGCCGCTGCCCGATGGGCGCCTGGTTGGGCGGCGCCTGCCGGGCGGCGGCGGCGCACCCGCCGCCTTCGAGCAGGCCCTTTTCAAACGCGGCGAACTCCAGCGCGGCTTCGACGCCGCCTGGAAAGGGAACGGGGTCAAGGTCGGCAAGCACCCGCCGCGGCGGCGGCGGGGCCGCCCGGGGCCGTCCGCTGCGGGCCGTGGGGCGCCGCGGTGGAGGAAACTGCAGGGGCGGACCGTCAGCGATGGTGGAGCTGAGCGGGATCGAACCGCTGACCTCCTGAATGCCATTCAGGCGCTCTCCCAACTGAGCTACAGCCCCGCCGGCGCCGGGCTTGCGCCCGGCTGCGGAAGGCGCGGGTAATAGACCGGCCTGCGCCCGACATCAAGAGGCTACGCGGCCTTGAGGTCCTGGTGCACGGCGAAGGGCGCCTCGGTCTTGCCGCGGATTTCCTCCACCGTGACGCCCGGCGCCACATCAACCAGCGTGAGGCCGGGCCGCCCCCCAGGTCGTCCGATATCGAACACGCCGAGTTCCGTCACCACCAGGTTCACCACGCCAGCCCCCGTCAACGGCAAGGTGCAGGAGCGCAGCAGCTTCGGCTTGCCGCCCGCCGTGTGCTCCATCAGCACGACGACGCGCGGCACGCCGGCCACCAGGTCCATGGCGCCGCCCATGCCCTTCACCATCTTGCCAGGAATCATCCAGTTCGCCAGGTCGCCGTTCTCCGCCACCTGCAGCGCGCCCAAGATCGAGATCGCGATGTGGCCGCCGCGCACCAGCGCGAAGGAGACCGCGCTGTCGAAGAAGCTCGTGGTCGGAAGCCGCGTCACGGTCTGCTTGCCGGCGTTGATCAGGTCGGCGTCCTCTTCCCCCTCGAACGGGAACGGGCCGATGCCCAACATGCCGTTCTCGCTGTGCAGTTGGATGCTGATGTCCGGGGGGATGTGGTTCGCAACCAGGGTCGGGATGCCGATGCCCAGGTTCACGTACATGCCATCCTGCAGCTCGCGCGCCGCGCGGGCCGCCATCTCGTCTCGGGTCCAGGGCATGGTGAAACTCCTTACGCCGGAAGGGGATCGGTGCCGGCCGGGGCCGCGTTGCGCTTGCGCGTCGTGCGCTGCTCGATCCGCTTCGCAGCCTCCGGCACCTGGACGATGCGCTTCACGAAGATGCCCGGCGTCACGATTTGGTCGGCGTCGAGCACGCCCGGCTCCACCAGCTCCTCGACCTCCGCCACCACCATCTTGGCCGCGGTCGCCATGACCGGGTTGAAGTTCCGCGCGGTCATCCGGTAAACGAGGTTGCCCTCCGTGTCGCCGCGCCAAGCGTGCACAACCGCGAGGTCCGCGAACAGGCCGCGCTCCATGATGTAGCGTTGGCCGTCGAATTCCCGCTCGTCCTTGCCTTCCGCGATGGCGGTGCCGACGCCGGTGCGGGTGTAGAAGGCGGGGATGCCGGCGCCGCCCGCGCGGATGCGCTCGGCCAGCGTGCCCTGGGGGTTGAACTCGATCTCCAGCTCGCCCGCGAGGTACTGCCGGGCAAAGGTCGCGTTCTCCCCGACGTAGGAGGAGATCATCTTGCGGATTTGCCGGGTTTGCAGCAGCAGGCCCAGCCCGGCATCGTCGATGCCCGCGTTGTTCGAGATGCAGGTGAGGTCCCGCACGCCGCTGTCCCGGATCGCCTCAATCAACGCTTGCGGGATGCCGCACAGGCCGAAGCCGCCGGCCATGATCACCATGCCGTCCCGCAGCACCCCGGCCAGCGCCGCCGCCGCGTCCGGATACACCTTGCCCACCGCCATGCCTCACCCCCCTCCGTTGAAACCGTCCGGCCAACCCTACCGCACCGGATTCGGCCCGGCAAACCCGGCGGCTACTTGGTGAGAACCCCGTGCTGGCGCAGGAAGCCGAGCAGCGGCAGCAGCGGCAGGCCGAGGATCGCGGCGTGCTCGCCCTCCACCGCGTCGAACAGGTGCGCGCCCAGCCCTTCCAGGCGGTAAGCGCCGACGCAGGACAGGATCGCGTCGCCCTCGGCGGCCAAGTACTCCTCCAGGAAGGCATCGCTGAACGCGCGCATGTGCAGCCGGGGGCTGGCCACGTGGCGCCACACTTCCCGCCCGTCTCGCAGGCAGACCACGGCGGTGTGGAGGCAATGCGGTTGGCCGCGCAGCGTCCGAAGCTGCGCCCGCGCGCCGTCCGTGCTGTCCGGCTTGTCGAACCAGGCGTCGCCGCAGGTCAGGATTTGGTCGGCGCCGATCACCAGCGCCTTCGGATCGCGGACGCGCTGCGCCTTGAGGGCGGCCAGCGTCAGCGCGGCCTCCGCGGCGTCTGTGCCTTCCGCCCGGCAGGCCTGCTTCACCGCGGCCTCGTCCACCCGGGCCGGGCGCGCCTCGAACCGCAGCCCGGCGGCGGCGAGCAGCGCGGCCCGGGCCGCGGACTGGCTGGCCAGGACCAAAGGAGGTGCCGACGCCTGCATCATGGCGTGGGCGGCAGGGGCACGGGCGGGATGGGCGCATTTGCCGCCGCCGCGTCCCGCCGCCGCCGCTCGTGCCAAGCGTCCATGAGCTGCAGCACGGTGGCGGCGGTTTCCTCGATGGAGCGCCGGGTCACGTCGATCACTGGCCAGCCACGGCGGGTGCACAAGCGCCGCGCCCACAGCAGCTCGCCGCGCACCGCCTCCACGTCGGTGTAGTCGCCGGGGCTTTGCCGCACCCGGCCGGTGTCGTTGCCGGCCGCGATCAGCTTCAGCCGGTGCCGCCGGATTTCGATCAGCGCCGGCGGGTCGAGCGTGAGGCCGATCACCGGGCAAAGCGGCGCTTCCAGCCCCGGCGGGTCCGGCGTGCCCGGCACCAACGGCACGTTGGCCGCCTTGATCCCGCGGTTGGCCAGGTAGAACGAGGTCGGCGTCTTGGAGGAGCGCGACACGCCGACCAGCACCACATCGGCCGACGCGATCCCCGCCTGCGCCTGGCCGTCGTCATGCGCGAGCACGTAGTGCATGGCGTCGATCCGGCGGAAATAATCGGCGTCCAGCACGTATTGCCGCCCCGGCCGGGACTGCGCCGGGGAGCCGATATGCTCCTGCAGCATGTCCAGCACCGGCTCCAACACGTTCAGCACGGACACGCCGAGCCGCAGGCAGGTGGTTTCCAGGTCGTTGCGCAGCGCCTTGTCGATCACGGTGGACAGCACCGGGCCAGGCTCGGCCTCGATCCCTTCCAGCACGCGGTGCAACTGGAAGCGGGTCCGGATCAGGCTCCAGCGGTGATACACGATCGAGGCGTGCTCGAATTGCGAGACGGTTGCGCGGGCGATGCTGTTCAGCGTCTCCCCGGTCGCGTCGGATACCAGATGCAGGTTCATTGTGCGGCCGTTCTGTTCACAGGGGCTGGGGATAAGATGGGGATAACGGGGATAACCCGAGTCTTTTCCACAGGCCCCGTGGGCGCCTGTGGACGGATGTGGATAACAATCGAAATAATAGGTACTGGGGATATAATTTGGGCATCTCCGGCACGGAAGCGCAATGCTCGGCCCATCGCGGGCAGAGTCAATGACTTGCCGGCGTTCTGGCCTGTGGATATCACTGTGGATAATTTTTGAATAACGGGGTACCCCAGGACTCACAGGGTATATAACCCCTCCATGATTCTCTAGAATCTCTTCTTTGAAGAGAAGGAGTGCACGATGACCAAGCCGCTGCTCCGCGTGCTGGCAGGAGAGGCGGTCTGGCCGCCGCCGATGTGGCTGATGCGCCAGGCCGGGCGCTACCTGCCCGAGTACCGGGAGCTGCGCGGCCAGGCCGGCGACTTCATCAGCCTGTGCACCACCCCGGCGCTGGCAGCCGAGGTGACGCTGCAGCCCATCCGCCGCTACGGCTTCGACGCCGCCATCCTGTTCAGCGACATCCTGATGCTGCCCTGGGCGCT
>CAXSAZ010000017.1:0-78135 GCA_964235485.1 uncultured Acetobacteraceae bacterium
CCAAGCCGCCGCCCAACGCTCACATCTGAAACGAACTATGCAACTGTAATGTTAGGCTGTCTAGCCAAACGTAGGCATCTCCCGCAACCGCGCTCGCCACATTGGCAAATTTCTTATCATCACCGCGCTGCAGCTCTCCTGAGATGATTACGGTCGGTAAGGCATCAGAGCTTCTAACGGTTTCAACAATTGCGGCGTGAGCTTCCAACATTCCGACTATAATAAGGCTGAGGGTTGCGAGCACTAACTGATTCATCTGCTTTTCGTCTATGCATTGCGTTGACGCAATGTATCATTGTCGAGCTGTATGAGCAGTGTCAGGAATAATGAATAATTGCTTAGAACCGCGGTTTGCGAGAAAAGCTCGTAGCCCGGTGGCGCTACGATCCAAGTAGTAGTCCGACTCGACCAGCCTCCTTGCCCGCGATCTTGGCAACGCTGCGCCCGGCCGCGATGAACCGCGCGGACTCCTGGGCGAACAACACCCCGGCAAAGCGGGCGCGCAACGGCGCCACGGTGCCGGACGCGGGGTCGATGACCTCTGCCACCAAGTCGCCTGGCGCGATATCGTCCCCCACCGCACGGCGCGGCACCAGTACGCCCGCCATGGGCGCAACCAAAAACTCGGCGTCGGCAAGGTTCGTGGCCGCGCAGCGCATCGGGGGCAGGGCAGGGGCCGGGCCGTCGATGGCGCCGGCCAGCACGGCGGCGGCCAGCAACGCGTCGGCATCAGCCGCCGCCAGCGCGTGGCTCACGTCGGCCTCGCCCCGCAGCTCCACCGTGACGGCGCAGCAGGCCAGCGGGACCGGGTGCCCGGGAAAGCGGGCCTGGAGATCGAGCCAGGGGGCGCTGCACGCCTCGTCGAACGGATGCCCGCCGGACTCTGACGCCAGCAGCAGCGCCCGTGCGCCGAGCAGCGCCGCCAACGGCCCCACCCGGTCCGCCAGTGGCGTCAGGGTGTAAAGGTGTACCGCGCCCTCGTTCTCGCAATGCAGGTCGAGCACCAGGTCGGCGTCGAGCGCCAGGCCGAGCAGCAGGCGTTTCAGGTACTCCGCCGGGGTGGCCGCGTCCGACTCAGCGTTGGCACGAAGCAGGGCCGCGCGGATCAGCGCCGTGTTGCCCGCGGCGTCGCCGGTCAGCCGGTCGGCGACGGCCCCGGCCACGCCGTCGGCCAAGGCGGGGTAGCCGCGGTTGAAGTTGATCCCGTCCGCCAGGTCGAACCGCCCGAGCAGGCCGCCCATCACCCGCTGCGACAGGCCGATGGGGTTCGCCACCGGCACCACGACGACCTCGCCCACGACCCGGCCCACGTCGGCCTCCGCTTGCAACAGGCCCATCAGGTGGTGTGCCACGAGCATCCCCGGCGGCTCGTCCGCGTGCAGCCCGGCCTGTACGTACACCTTGGGCCGCGCGCCGGGCCGCCCGAACCGCCGCACCGTCAGCGCCTGCGCCGTGCCCGGCGCCGTGCCGCCAATCGGCAGGCTGTCCGCCATCACGCGACGGCGCGCAGGTCGAGTGTGCGCGGATGCTCCGGGGACAGGCTGACGGGCGGCTCCTCCATCGGACCCGGCGTGTGGCCGATGGGCAGGAAGCGGGCGCGGCGCCGGGCCTCCGCCTCGTTCGCGTTGACCGGGAAGGTGTCGTAGGAGCGCCCGCCGGGATGGGCGACGTGGTGCGACATGCCGCCCAGCGAGCGCCCGGTCCAGCGGTCATACACGTCGAACACCAGCGGCACCTGCGCCGCGATGTTGGGGTGCAGCGCCGCCGCCGGGTCCCAGGCCTTGAACCGCACGCCGCCCACGAACTCGCCCTCCGTGTCGGTGGGACTGAGCGGCACGGCGGTGCCGTTGCAGGCCAGCACGAACCGCTCGGCCTCCCAGCCCGTCACCCGCGCCTGCACCCGCTCCACGGAGCTATCGACATAGCGCACCGTGCCGCCGACGCCCGCGGTCTCCCCTAGCGCGTGCCAGGGTTCCAGCGCGTGGCGCAACTCGACGGTCGCGCCGTGCATCGCCACCTCGCCGATCACGGGGAAGCGGAACTCGAAATGCGGCACATACCAGGCGGGGTCCAGCTTGGTGCCGTAGGAGGACAATTCTTCAAGCGCGTCCAGCAGGTCTTGCCAAACGAAGTGCGGCAGCAGGAAGTCGTCGTGCACCCGGGTGCCCCAGCGCACCAGGCGACGCTCATACGGGAAGCGCCAGAAAGCGGCGACCGCGGCCCGCATCAGCAGCATCTGCGCCACCGACATGCGCGCGTGCGGCGGCATCTCGAAAGCGCGGAACTCGACGAGGCCGAGGCGCCCGGAGGAGCTGTCGGGCGAGTACAGCTTGTCGATGCAGAACTCGGTCCGGTGGGTGTTGCCGGTCATGTCGGTCAGGATGTTGCGCAGCATCCGGTCCACCTGCCACGGCTTCGGCTCAAGGCCCGGCCGGATGTGGCGGAAGGCGACTTCCAGCTCGCGCAGCGCGTCCTGCCGGGCCTCGTCGATGCGGGGGTGCTGGCTCATCGGGCCGATGAACAGGCCGCTGAACAGAAAGGACAGGCTCGGATGGTTGTGCCAGAAGCCGAGCAGGGATTTCAGCAGGTCCGGGCGGCGCAGGAACGGGCTGTCCTCCGGCGTCATCGCGCCCATGACGACGTGGTTGCCGCCGCCGGTGCCGACGTGGCGGCCATCGACCATGAACTTCTCGGCGGTGAGGCCGACGTGCCGCGCCTGCTCGTAAAGCTGCTCGGTGCGCGTCACCAGCTCGTCCCAGTTTTGCGCCGGGTGGATGTTGACCTCCATGACGCCGGGGTCGGGCGTGACGGAGAAGGTCAGCAGCCGGCGGTCATAGGACGCCTTGTAGCCTTCCAGCACGACGGGACGGCCGAGGTCGGCGGCGGTGGCCTCGATGGCGGCGACCAGCGCCAGCCAGTCCTCGGCCGCGGGCAGCGGCGGCAGATATATATAGAGCAGCCCGCCGCGCGCCTGCGCCGTCATGGCGACGCGGATGCCGCGCCCAGGGCGGCCGTCGCCGGGAGCGGCCAGCATTGCCTCCCGGGTCGGCAGCGGCCCCTGCTCCTCGAACGGGTCCGGCTCCGGCTCGTCCTCGATCTCCGAAGAATCGACCCAGGGCAGGCTGTTCAGCGGCAGCCGGACGCCCACGGACGAGTCGCCCGGCACCAGGAACAGCTTGCCTTCCCGCAGCACCCAGCGCTCGGTGGTCCAATGCCGCGCCCCGCGTCGCCCGCCGCGGCGCAGCGGCAGCACGCTGCCGACCGGCTGGTCCAGCCCTTGGTTGAACACCCGGATGATCCGGGCACGCTCCAGCGGGTCGCGGGACTCCGCCGCCTCCGCCACGATGTTGGCGGGCATCCGGGCCTCGCGCATCAGGAAATACGGCTGGTCCTCATAGGCGCGCAGCACGGCCTCGGGATCGACGCGCAGGCGCCTTGCCACCGCGAGGGCGAACTCGTGCGCCGCCTCGGCATCCGCGTCGCAAGCTGCGCTGCCCGGGGCGGTGTCGGGGTCCGCGAGCAGCGTCCGGTCCGACCACACCTCCTCGCCGTCCTGCCGCCAGGTCACGTTCAGCGCCCAGCGGGGCACCTGCTCGCCGGGGTAATGCTTGCCGATGCCATACTGCACCGCGGCGCCCGGCGCCCACAACGGCAGCAGACGCTGCAGCAGGCGCCCGGCCTCCCGCCGCTTGGTGGGACCCAGCGCATCAACGGTCCATTCCTTGCCCTCCGCGTCGTCGATGGACACGAAGGTCGGCTCCCCGCCCATGGTCAGCCGCAAATCCTCGGCGGCGAGCGTGCGGTCCACCTCCGCGCCCGCGGCCTGAATCGCCTGCCATTGCGCTTCGGTATAGGGCCGGGTGACGCGCGGCACCTCGTTGACGCGGGTGACTTTCATCTCGACGCCGAAGGTCGTGTCCGCCGGGTCCATTAGGCCGGAGATGGGCGCGGCGGAGGTCGGCTCGGGGCTGGCGGCAAGCGGGATATGCCCTTCGCCCGCCAAGAGGCCGGAGGTGGCATCGAGGCCGATCCAGCCGGCGCCGGGCAAATACGCCTCTGCCCAGGCGTGCAGGTCGGTGAAGTCGGCGCTCGGCCCTTCCGGCCCGGTCAGCGGCTTGATGTCGGGCGCCAACTGGATCAGGTAGCCGGACACGAAGCGGGCAGCGTAGCCCAGTTGGCGCAGCGCGTGCACCAAGAGCCAGGCGGAGTCCCGGCAGGACCCTTGGCGCTCGGCCAGCGTGCGTTCCGGGTCCCACACGCCCGGTTCCATGCGCACGATGTAGCCCACCCGCTCCTGCACCCGGCGGTTCAGATCGACCAGCATGTCGATGGTCCGGCGCGGCGTGCGCGGCACCTCCGCCAGCAGCCCGGACAGCAGCGGGCCGGGCGGGTCCAGCCGGCGGAACGGCGCCATCTCCCCTTCCAGCACCGGATCGTAGCTGAACGGCCATTCCTCCGCTTCCGGCTCCAGGAAGAAGCCGAACGGGTTGATCGTGGCCATGTCGGCGATGAGATCCACCGTGACCTCGAAATGCTTCACCAGTTCGGGAAACACCACGCGGGCCAGGAAATTGCCCTGGGGGTCCTGCTGCCAGTTGACGAAGTGCGGCTCTGGCTTGACCGTCAGCGAATAGGACAGGATGGGCGTCCGGGTTTGCGGCGCCGGGCGCAGCCGGACCGTCTGCGGGCCGAGCCTCACCGGGCGGTCGTAGCGGTAGGTGGTCCGGTGCACCAGGGCGGCGTGGATGCTCATGCGGGGCGGGCCATGACGGGGTGAAGCTCCGTTGTGTGCAGCGCAACAGCATTGCCGTCCCGGAGCGGGGGCGCAAGGCCCGCGTCGGCCCCCGCGTCGGCCGTTACGGCTGGGTCGCCATGGCGTGCGGCACCGTGCGCGGCAAGCCGATCCGCCCCAGCCCGGGCAGCTTGATCCCCGGGCGCTGCACGTCCAGCCCGGCGACCGCGCCCAGGATGTTCAGCTCGACCCCCTCCACCCATCCGACCGTCAGCCCGGCATAGCCGCCCAAGCTCAGCCGCAGCCCGGTGCGGGACGGGGTGATGCGCAGCCAGCGCCCGTCATACGGGTAGTCCTTGCCGATCGCTGTGGGCGGCAGCACCGCCTGGATTCCCGGCACCGCATCCAGCACGGCGGCGACGAAGGTGTTGGAGTTCGGACCCGGCCAGGCGCGGTAGTCGCCCTGGTTGCGGTAGGCATAGGCCGCGATGGCCGCCTGCATGGGCGGGATCAGCGCCGCCGCGGCGTCCCCGTCCGCTGCGAACACCACCAGCGGGGTGCGGCCGAACCAGCGCCCGTCCGCCACGAACCCGTTGACCCGGATCGGGTCGCCCCAGGCCGTGTAGTCATAGCGGGTATAGGCGCTGTCGCCTTCCGGCTTGAACACGATCCAGCAATGGGTGGCGAAGATGCCGCGCCACCGCACCGTCTGCGCGGCGAACACCCGCACCGCCGCCGGGCGTCCGGGATTGGCGGGCAGCAGCCCGGCGCTGGACCGGTCCGCGGTCTGCCATTCCCCGCCGGAGCCGTCCCAATAGTACCGGGCCGCGGCGATGCTCAACGGCAGGAGGAACAGCAGGGCGAACAACAGCAGAAAGGTCTTCAGGGCGGCAAGCACGAGGGCGAAATGAGGTGCTGGCGCGGAATGTGCAACCCGCCCCGACGCGCCAGCCGTCCGTTGCGTGTTCGTTCTGTTGATGACATGATCCGGGGTGCCGCCGCCCGGCATGAGGCCGCATCGACCCGATGGAAGGAGCCGCCGTTGCGCGTCCTGTTCCTGCACCAGAACGCGCCGGGCCAGTTCCGCCACCTGGCCCCGCATCTCGCCGCCGACCCGGCCAACGAGGTGGCGTTCCTGGGCGAGCGCCGCGTCGCCGGCCCCGGCCGGGTCCGCTGGCTGCGCTACCCCGCGCCCGAGCCGCCGGGGGCCGCGACCCACCATTACCTGCATCGCATGGAGGGCAACGTGCGCCGGGGGCAGGCCGTGGTGCGGGCGTGCCTCGACCTCCGCGCCGAGGGCTTCACCCCGGACGTGGTGGTGGCGCACGCCGGGTGGGGGGAAACGATGTTCCTGCGCGACGTGCTGCCGCGGGCCGCCATCCTGTCCTATTGCGAGATGTTCTACCGCGGCGAGGGGCAGGACACCGGCTACCTGCCGGAAACGGCGCTGGACCTCGACGGGCGCTGCCGGCTGCGGGTGTGGAACGCGGACCTGCTGACCGCGCTGGACCTGATGGACCGCGGGATCGCGCCGACCGCGTGGCAGCGGGCGCAGCACCCGGCCCCCTACCAGCCACGCATCGCCGTCGTGCATGACGGGGTGGACACCGCGGAGGTTGCGCCGGACCCGCGCGCCCGGTTCGCCTTGCGGGACGGGCGGGTGCTGACGCCGGGGGACGAGGTCGTGACCTTTGTTGCCCGCCACCTGGAGCCGGTGCGCGGCTTCACCGTGCTGATGCGCGCCTTGCCCGCCCTGCTGCGCCGCCGGCCCGGCGCGCAGGTGGTCATCTGCGGCGAGGACGGGGTGAGCTACGGCCGCCCGCCGCCGGACGGCGGGACCTGGGGCGCGGCGATGCTGCGGGAGGTGCCGGTCGATCCCGCCCGCGTCCATTTCACCGGCCGCCTCGCCCGGCGGGACTACCTGGCGCTGCTGCAGGTGTCCGCGCTGCACCTTTACCTGACGGTGCCCTTCGTCCTGTCGTGGTCCTGCGTCGAGGCGTTGGCCGCCGGGTGCCTGTTGCTCGGCTCGGACGTGGCGCCGGTGCGGGAGGTGCTGCAGGACGGGGTGAACGGCTTCCTGGTCGAAGGGCGCGACCCGGAAGCGGTGGCAAGCCGGGCCGCGGACCTGCTGGCCCACCGGGCGTCGCTCGGCCCGGTGCGGGACCGCGCCCGCGCTTTGGCGGTGCAGCGTTTCGACCTGCGCGGCTGCCTCCGGCACCAGTCGCGCATTATCCAGGAAATGGTGCCGTAAGGCTGCGCGCCGCAGCCCTGAACCGGGTCGAGAGCGGACCGGGCCTGCTGCACCTCGGCCGCCGCTGCCCGCGGTGACCGAGGGCGCAAACAACGACCCCGCCGTCGTCAACGACCGCGCCTTGCCTGAAGCAAGCGCCGGGACGGGGCTGCGCCGCCCTGTTGCGCCGCGCAAATCCGGCGTTGCTTCCGCGTCAATTCGGCCCGCGTCCGGCGGCCACAGTGAAATGGCCGCTATTTGGCCGTGGATTTTGGCCCGCCAGGATCAATTGTTAATCAATCGAAAAGATCAAGTCGAAGTAGAGTTGACGAATTCGTGAGAGAGCAGGTAACTTGTGGGCGTCGGACGTTTGCAAGCAGTCCCAGCGCAGCCCTAAAACAGGAGATCGAGATGGCGACGATACCCGGTGGCAGTTTCATTGTAGATACGACAAATCACGCCATGCTGTCCGGCACTGCCGGCGATGACCAATTCTTCATGACCCATAATTTCAATGCCGTCAGCGGCGGCAACGGCGACGACTTTTTTAATCTGCTCGGCCACCACAACTCGGTCGATGGCGGATCGGGGCAAGACTCCATCTCCGATGAGGGCCACCACAACATCCTGAGCGGCGGCGCCGGGGACGACCTGATTGCAACGGAAGGGTCGGGCCATGACAGCTTGCTCGGCGGCGCCGGCAGCGACACGTTGATCGCAGGCGGCAACCACAACGTCCTCAGCGGCGGCAGCGGCAACGACTACCTGCAAGGCGGGACCGGCCACGACACGTTGATCGGCGGCGATGGCCGGGACACCCTGCACGCCGGCAGCGGGGACGAGATGCTGATCGGCGGCTCCGGCCACACCACCATGATGTCGGGCGCGGGCAACGACACCATGATCGGCGGCGGCGGCCAGGACACGTTCGTGTTCAACAGCAACGGCGGCCAGAACGTCGTGATGGGCTTCCACCAGGGCGACATCCTGCAGATCCAGCAGAACATCAACGGCCTTTCGATCAACTCCGCCGCCGATGTCGCCTCGCATGTCCAGGACCATGGCGGCAACGCCGTCATCACGCTGGGTAACGAGACGATCACCCTGGTCGGCGTGAAGGCCGAGGACATCCACAACAACCCGTCGGGCTACTTCACGATCCACTAAGCCTTCAGCCCATGACGACCCGGGGCCGCGACGCCAGGCGGCCCCGGACTTTTTTTGACCGCCAGTTCCAGGAGCCCGGCCATGCTGCTTCGCGACCTGACGCATGACATCCTGCCGCCGCGGGTAGCCCTGCTTTCAGGCGACGTGATGCTGATGGCCGTGCCCCAGGAAATGGGGGGCGTCGCCGCCGCGCCGCCCGGCGTCGCGCCGCCCTACGGCACGGTTGCCGTCCACGGCGCGGCCGGGCCGTTCCGCATCGCCGCCATGCGGCTGCCGGCCGATGCGCGGGGCGGCGAGCTGCTCGGCGTCGGCGCCACGCAGGAGTCCCCTGAATTCATCGCCGCGACGCCCGGCGCCGACGCGCTCGATTTGGCTGAGGAGCTGGACCCGGCCTCCTGCCGGCGGCTGCTCGGCTTCTTGCTGGGCTTTTGCCGCACCGCATTCGGCTTGACGGCGGATGCCGGGTTCGCCGACACCTGCATCCGGCTCGCGCGCCTTTGCGCCCGGGACGCCGGGCCGGCCGAGCCGCTCGCCCACGCCACGCCTGCCTGGACCGTGCTCGGCGGGGTACAAGCGCCGCGCGACGCCGCGCTGTATGTGCTGGGCGCGGACCGGGTGCGGCACAGCGCCGCGCCGGCGATGGGCGGCAATCCCGGGACCAACCCGTCCGGCTTCCAGCTTATCGAGCCGGTCCATGGTGGCGACCTACTGCTCGCGCTGTGCGATCAGCCGCTGTTGTGGACCGTGGGGCGCGCGGCCATCGGGTTGCCGGACCTGCTGCGCGGCGGCGCGCGCGGGCCGGCCGCCGCGTTGCGCGCCGCCTGTTTGCGCGCTTTTGCGCCTGCGGGCGGGGTTGCGACCGCGCTGCTGCGGGAAGCGCAGATGCTGGCGCCGGCCGCGCCGCGCCGCCATGACGACCCGGCGCGGCCCTTGGGGGCCGCCCTCGAACTCGCATTGCCGGACGGGGCGGGCGGCCTGTTCCTGCGCGGCTGGCTGCGCGACCCCATGCAGATGGTGTCCGGCGCCGAACTCCGCACCCCGGTTGGCGCCGCCCCCGTTGGGATGAACCTGCTCCACCGCTTCCGTCGCCCCGACGTGGCGAGCCACTACGCGAAGGCGGCCTTTTCCGTCCCCGAGCAGCTCACGGGCTTCGTGGCCCATGTCGCCGACCCCGCGGCCGGGACCTGCCCGCAACCCACCCTGGCGCTACGCTTGCGGTCCGGCAACACCGTGGAGGTGACGGCGCCGCTCCGGCAGATGCCGCCGGCTGCCGCGCGGGACGCCGTGCTGTCCTGCGTGCCGCCGGATGCGGTGACGCCGGGGATGCTGGATGCCTGCCTGGCCCCGGCTGCCGCTGCCCTGCACCGGCAGGCCATGGCCGTGCGCGGCGCCGTGGACGCCGTGCAGATCGGGGCCAAGGTGCGGCAGCCGACGGTCTCGATCCTGGTGCCGTTGTATCGCAACCTCGACTTCCTGCGCTTCCAAGTGGCGGCGCTGGCCGCGGACCCGGAGTGCCGCCGGGCGGAGCTGATCTACGTGCTGGACAGCCCGGAGCAGCGGGCGGAGCTTGAGTTCCTGCTGCGCGGCCTGCACAGCCTCCATGCGCTGTCGTTCACGATGGCGGTGATGCCGGGCAACCGGGGGTTCGCCGCTGCCAGCAACGCCGCGGCGGCGCTGGCCCGCGCGCCGCTGCTGCTGCTGCTGAACTCGGACGTGGTGCCGGCGCGTCCGGGCTGGCTCGCCGCGATGCGCGCCGCGGTGGCGCTGTCCGGCATCGGGGCGGCCGGGCCGAAGCTGCTGTTCGACGACGGCTCCATCCAGCACGCCGGCCTGTTCTTCGAGCGCGACGCGGACGGCATGTGGTACAACGCGCATTACCACAAGGGGATGCCGCGCCATTGGCCCGCGGCGCAGCGCCGCCGCCGGGTGCCAGGCGTGACCGGCGCCGCCCTCTTGATCCGCCGCCCGTTGTTCGAGGCGGCGGGCGGGCTGTCCGAGGACTACATCATCGGCGACTTCGAGGACTCCGACCTGTGCCTGCGGTTGCAGGCGGCCGGCGCGGGCATCGCCTACGTGCCGGAAGCGGAGCTTTACCATTTCGAGCGCCGCTCCATCCAACTGCACAAGGGCTATTCCGAAACCCTGGCGTCGCTGTACAACCGCCGGCTGCACCATCGCCGCTGGGACGGGGCCATCGCCGCCCTGATGGCCCGGCGCGCGCACCGGGCGGCGGCATGACGGACATCGCGACGCTGCGCCGCCACCTGGCGGCGAACCGCTTCATGCCGGTGCCGCCGCCCGAGCTGATGTTCTGCGGCGACGGCGACTTCCGCGCCATCGGGGCGGAGTTCCTGGAGCGCATGGTGCGCGATGCCGGGCTGGAGCCAGGTCATCGGGTGCTGGATATCGGCTGCGGCATCGGACGTCTGGCGCTGCCGTTGACCCAGTACCTGGACGAGACCGGCAGCTACGACGGGGTGGACCCGGTGGCGCCCGGCATCGCCTGGTGCGCCGCCAACATCACCGCGCTGTATCCTCGCGTGCGCTTTCACCACCTCGACCTGCGCCATCCGCTTTACAACCCGCACGGCGCGCTGCCGACCGCCGGCACGCCGCTGCCCTTCGCCGATGGGTCGTTCGACCGGGTGTGCCTGATCTCCGTGTTCACCCACCTCGATGTCCCGGAGGTGCTGCACTACGCCGGCGAGGTCGCGCGGCTGCTGGCGCCCGGCGGCTGCTGCCTCGCCACCGCGTTCCAGATGAACGCGCCCGCGCGGGAAGCGCTTGCGGCGGGGCAGGGGCGGCTCACCTTCGACCCGGCCGCGGACGGCCCGACCTATTACGCCCAACCCGACGCCCCGCTCGCCGCCGTGGCCTTCGACGAGGACGCATTCCTCGAAAAATTCCTGCGCCACGGCCTGCGCCGCCGCAGCCCCGCCCGCTACGGCTGCTGGAGCGGGCGCGAGGGGCCGAGCTTCCAGGACATCTGCGTTTTCGAGAAGGAGTGACGGCGATGCGCATCCTGTTCCTGCTGCACGCCCATCCCGAGCTGCAAGCGGGCGGCACCGAGATCTTCGCCCGCGACCTGTTCCGCACCCTGCGCCGCGACGCCGGGTTCGACGGGCTGTTCCTGGCCGGCACCGCGCCGCACCAGCGCCCGCAAAGCCCCGGCACCCCGTTCCAAACGGTGGGCGACCAGCCCGACGAGCTGCTGATGTGGAGCGGCCGGTTCGATCCGTTCCACATGTCCCAGCTCGACCTGCACGGCGTGTCCCTGCCGCTCGCCGCCCTGCTGCGCGAGGTGCAGCCGGACGTGGTGCACATCCACCACCTCCTGACGGTCGGCGTGGAGATGGTGGGCGTGGTGCGCCGCGTCTTGCCGGGCGTGCCGGTGGTGATGACGCTGCACGACTACTACGCGCTGTGCGCCAATGACGGGCAGATGGTCACGACCGCGGGCGCGCTGTGCCATTCGGCCGCGCCCGACGCTTGCCGCCGCTGCTTCCCGGAGCGCAGCCTGACCGACTTCCGGTTGCGGGAGCTGCACATTGGCGGCGCGCTGGCCCAGGTGGACCATTTCATCGCGCCGAGCCGCTTCCTGCGCGACCGCTACGTGGCTTGGGGGCTGGACCCGTCGCGCGTGTCCGTGCTGCCCAACGGCCTGCCCGCGGTGGACCCGGCGCCGGCCCGGGTGGCGGCGCGGCGCGACCGCTTCGCCTTTTTCGGCCACATTAACCGGTTCAAAGGCGCGACGGTGGCGCTCGACGCCTCTGCCCGGCTGTCGCGGGACGGGGTGGCGCACCGGCTGACGCTGCACGGCGGCACGGAGCACCAGGCGCCGGACACGCTGGCCCGCTTCGAGCGCGCCCGCGAAGCGGCGCCGGACGCGCGCTATTCCGGCGCGTATCGCCGGGCCGACATGCCGCGGTTGATCGGCGACGCGGATTGGATCGTGTTCCCGTCGGAATGGTGGGAAAACGCGCCGCTGGTGATCAACGAGGCATTGCAGCACCGCCGCCCGGTGATCTGCAGCGCCTTGGGCGGCGCCATGGAGCTGGTGGGGGACGGCGTGAACGGCCTGCACTTCCCGGTCGGCGACGCGGCCGGGCTGGCGGCGGCGATGCGCCGCGCCGTGGAGGAGCTGGGCCTGTGGGAGCGCCTGGTGGACGGCATCGCGCCCCCGGTCGGGATCAACGAGTCCGCCGCCCGGCACCGCGCGCTGTATGACGAGCTTGCCGCGGCAGTGACGCGGCGGGCTGCGTGACGGTCGCCGCCATCCCGGCCCTGCCGGGCCACGCCGCCCGGCCCCGCGCCGAGCCTGACGCCGGCCTGCACGTCCAGGCGGTGTGGCGCGTGCAGCCCGGGGCGCTCATGCTGCTGGGCCACGCGCCGGGCGCGGTTCCGGCGTCGGGGGCGGCACAGATCGCGCCGGGGTCGCGCGGCGCGTTCCGCGGCCTGTCCTGGCCCACGTCACGGGGGGAGCAGGGGCGGGACGGACACGCTTTCCTCATGGCCGTCCGCTTGCCGGACCGCGCCGACCCGCCGGGCGGGGCGGTGCTCACGCTGCGCGGGGCGGGGGGCGAGCGGCTGGCGCTGCGCTTGCCGGCGGCGGCGTCCGACATGGCGCGCGACGCGGCGTTCGGCCAGGGGGTGGCGCGGCTCGCCGGTTCGCAGGCCGCGGCGGTCGCCCGGTTCATGCTGGACACGCTGCGCCCGCGGGCAAACCAAGACCTGGCCGGGGTGGGCGCCATGCTGCGGGCGTTCTTCTCGCAGGCGGCGCAGGCGGACGGCAAGATCGAGATCATGGCCGCCGTGCCGGACGGTTGCGTGATGCTGCAAGGCTGGGGGGCGCGCATCGAGGGGCCGGTACAGGTGGTGCTCGCCGGCGCGGCGATGCCGTTCTTCGCCGGGCACGCTGGGGAGTTCGCCCGCACGGACACGGCGGCGCCGGCCACCGGCATCGTGCTGGGATTGCCGCCCGACGCGGCCGGCGCGCTGGCCGGCATCGACCATGTGTTCATCGTGTCGGAGCGTGGCCTGCACAGCCGCAGCCTGGTGGAGCACCGGCTGCTCGACCCGGCGGCCAGCGTCGGCCATATCCGGCACATGCTGCCCAGCCTGCGCTGCCCGCCGCCGATGCAGGCGCTGCTGCGCGAGGCGCTGCTGCCCCGCTACGAGGGGCGGGATACCCTGTGCAACAACAGCCACCCGGTCCGCGCCGCGTTCGACATCGCGGCGGCGGCGCCCGGAGCGGGCGCCTACCTGTCGGGCTGGCTGTTCGACCCGCTGCGGCTGGTGGCGGAATTGCGCCTTTGCGGCGCGGGCGGCGCCGCGGCGCGCATCGACACGGCCTGGACCCGGCTGCGGCGGCCGGACGTGGTTGAAGCGTTCCGCACCACGCCGGGCTTCCCGCCGTCCATGGACATGGATGCCGGCTTCGCGGTATCCGCCGCGGGGGTGCCGGCGGCGGCGGGCGAGGCGCTTTACCTGCAATTCAGCTTCACGGACGGCAACCGCGCCTTCCTGCCGGTGCCCACGTCCGACCTGGCGGACCCCTTGGTCCGCGCCCGGCTGCTGTCGAGCGTGGACCTGTTCAATCCGTCCGGCCCCGCGATCCTGGAGCGGCAGGTGGCGCCGCTGCTGTCCCGGCTGCGCCCGTCCGCCCATCCGCTCGCCCGGGTGGTGACGCAGGGGCCAGTCGCGCGGGAGCACGCCGTGGTCGTGCCGCTGGCGGCGCCCGTGCTGCCGCGGGCATTCCTGTCCGGCTTCCTGCAGGACCCGCTGGGCGACACGGAGCAGGTGGTGCTGGTTTGCGGCCCGGAATGGGACGAGGCGGCGCTGGACACCTTGCGCGGCCTTCTGCGGTTCTACGGCCTGCCGGCGACGGTCCTGGCCGCGGCGCACACGGCCAGCCCGGCGGCGGCGCTGCGAAACGCCGCGCAGTGCACGACGGCGGCGGTGTTCCTGCTGGCGGGACCCGGCGCGTGCGGGCGGGCGCCGGGCTGGCGGCAGGCGCTGTATCGGGCCGCCACCGGGCGCGACGGCGCGGCCTTCGCCTGCCCGACGCTGCTGTATGAGGACTGGTCGGTCCGCTACGCCGGGTCGGCCGAGCTGGGGTTCCAGGACATCGCGCCCGACGCGCCGCCGCAAGCGCAGGTGCCGGGGATGCCCGCCGCCGGGGCCGTGAGCCAGGCGCCGGTTCCGGCGGCGGTCGGCACGCTGGAATGCTGCGCGCTCCGTCGCCCGGCGCTTGCGGCGCTGGACGGCGCGGGCGTGCTTTCGACGGACGCCGGGCGGGAAGCTGATTTCTTCTTGCGGCTGCGCAAGGCCGGGCTGGCCGGGGTGTGGGTGCCAACCGTGCAGGTCTGTGCGCCGGAGGACGGGACCGAGGCGCAGGGCCAGGCGGGGCGCATCGTGGACAAGTGGATGCTGCGCGAAGCCTGGCGCCCGGCAGCAATCCCGGCAGGGCGGGGATAGGCCGATGCGCGTTCTGGTCATCTCCCACGGGCACCCGGCCTTTTCCATCGGCGGCGCGGAGGTCGCGTCCCACGCCCTGTTCCGCGCCATCCAGGCGACCGGGACCGACGAAGCGTTCTACCTGGCCCGCGCCGCCCCGCCCATGCGCCGCCACGCCGCGACGCCCTTGATGAGCCTGCGCCAGGGCGAGCGCGAAGCGTTCCTCCATGCCGACGCCTGGGACGAGTTCTGGCTGTCGAACGGCGGCCTCGCCGACCTGGACGGCGCGTTCGCCGCGTATCTCGGGCAAATCCGTCCGGACGTGGTGCACTTCCACCACGTCATCGGCTTGGGCGTCGAGGCCATCGCCGCGGTGCGGCGGCAGCTCCCGTCTGCGCTGATCGTGCTGACCTTCCACGAGTACCTGCCGATCTGCCCGAACCACGGCCAGATGGTGAAGACCCAGCGCCGCACGCTCTGCCACGAGGCCTCGCCCGCCGCCTGCAACGCCTGCTTCCCGCAGCACAGCCCGGCGGTGCTGTTCGGGCGCGAGCAGCACATCAAGAACCACCTGCTGCTCGCCGACGCCTTCGTGTCGCCGAGCCGGTTCCTGGTGGACCGCTACCGCGCTTGGGGCCTGCCGGCAGAGCGGTTCACCGTGATCGAGAACGGGCTGGACGGCCATCCCCGGCTGCCGCGCGTGTTGCCGCCGGGCGGGCGGCGCGACCGCTTCGGGTTCTTCGGCCAGGTGACGGAGTTCAAGGGCCTGCACGTCCTGCTGGACGCCGTGCTGCGCGTGCCGGAGGAGGTCTGGGGCAGCGCCACGCTGAACGTGTTCGGCGGCAACCTGGAGTTCCAGCCCGAAGCGTTCCGCGCGCAGTTCACCCAGCTCATGGAGCGCGCCGGCCGCCGCGCCCGCTTCCACGGCCCCTACCGGCCGGAGGACCTGCACGGGCTGATGGCCGGGATGGATTGGGTCGTGATGCCGTCGATCTGGTGGGAGAACTCCCCCGTGGTGATCCAGGAAAGCTTCCTGCACCGCCGCCCGCTGATCGTGAGCGACATCGGCGGCATGGCGGAAAAGGTGCATGACGGCGTGAATGGCCTGCACTTCCGCACCGGCAGCCCGGAAGACTTGGCCGACCGGCTCGGCCGCGCGCTGAGCGAGCCGGGCTTGTGGGACCGGCTGGCCGCGGCGGCGCCGGCGCCGATCGGCCTCGCCGAGTTCGCCCGCCTGCACCTGGAGGTTTACCGCGACGCGCGGGCGGCGAAGGCCGCCCCTCCCGCAAGCCGCCCGCGCCCGAGGCAAAGGGCGGCGGCGTAGCAATGAACAAAAGGACGACGCCATGAAGAGGATCCTGGTCATCAGCCCCTCCGGCGAGGTGTACGACCACGACTGCGTCCGCTGGTATTCCAGCATAAGCTTCGACAAGGCGCCGGACCATTACCACAACATCGGCGACGCCTTCGTTTACGACAGCTCGCTGAAGCTGCTGCGCTATTCCGACCTGTTCGGGATCAACATCCGCAATCCCACGGAGCGGGAGATCGAGCGTTACAACGCCGAGTACGACTACGTTTTCCTGCGCGGCTCCAACTACCTGCATTCGGCGATGGACTGGGAGAACGCGCCGGCGGTCCTCCAGAAGCTGCGCCTGCCGATCATCGCTTTCGGCATCGGCGCGCAGGCCCCGTCCAAGGGGCCGCTGGTGCTGAACGAGGGGACGCGCCGGGTGCTGGCGATCATCGCGGAGCGGTCCGTTTCGCTCGGCGTGCGCGGCGCCTACACCGCGGACGTGCTGTGGTCCCAGGGCATCCGCAACGCCCGGATCATCGGCTGCCCCACGGTGTTCCGCAACAACGACCCCACCCTGCGCATCGACCTGCCGCCGCTCGAAAGCGTGCGGGAGGTCGCCTACACGCTGCGGCGCGAGGTGGACCCGACCTACGCCAAAGACCTTCCCCGCTACCTCGACCTGCAGCGCGATACCATCCTGGAGCTGTCGCGGCGCTTCAACCTGGACGTGCTGGCGCAGGGCGAGGTCGAGGAGAAGAACATCCTGTGGGGCAACCCGGAGCAGCGGGCGCGCAACATCGCCAAGCTGCGCGCGGAGAACTGGCTGCGCGGCGAGAACGACCCGCTGGAGCGGCTCTACGACACCAACCTGTTCTATGCCGACAGCGTGGCCGAGTTCGAGCAGAAGCTGCGCAGCAAGCATCTGGTGCTGGGCTACCGGCTGCACGGCAACCTGCTGGGCCTCGCGAACCGGGTGCCGTCCGTTTACTTCACCTATGACAGCCGCACGGCGGAGTTCGCGGAAACGCTGCAGATCCCGAGCTTCGACGTGTTCTCCGGCCGCGCGTTCCGGTTGGAGGACTACTGGGACCAAGGGCTGTTCGAGCGGTTCAACCGCGCATACTACCAGCGTTACCGGGAAATGCGGCTGTTCCTCGATGAGAACGGCATCGCCCACAAGATGTTGGACGAGACCGAGGCCGGGCGCGTGCGGCCGGCTGTCCCCGCCATCCAGGACCGCGCCGCTTGAGCGCCGCGCTGACGGAGGGGACGCGCCCCGCGGTCACAGGCTACGTCGAGGCGGTCACCGCGACCGCCGCCCTGGGCTGGGCCTGGACGCCGGGCCAGGCGGAGCCGCTGACCGTCGAGCTGCGCCTGGGCGCGGAGGTGGTGGCGGAGGCGGTGGCGGACGGGCTGCGCCCGGACCTGGCGCGCAGCGGCATCGGCGAGGGCCGCCATGCCTTCACGCTGAAGACGCCGGAACGGCTGCGGTCGCGCGTGGCCGAGCTGCGCGTGTTCGCCCGCACCGCGGACGGCGCCGCGGTGCCGCTCGGCAGCGTGCCGGCAGAGGACGGGATCGCCGAGCGTTTGGTGCAGCTCAGCCGCGGCATGGAAATGCTGATCGGCTCGCAGCGCGTGCTGCACCGCAACGTCCAGGCCGCGCTGCTGGCCGGGCCGCAGGCGGGCGGCACCCAGCCCAGCGCCGCGGCGTCAATGGCGGAGGTCGCCGCGACCCAGGCCTCGCTCGTTGAAAGCGTCGCCACCCTGGAACTGTTCGTCACCCGGTTGGAGCAAGGCATGGCGGCCATGGCGGCGCAGCGGACGCGGACGGCGCAGCCGCGCTGGGCGCTGGGCGGCCTGGCGGCGCTTTCGACGGCCGCACTGGTCCTGTCGGTGTGGGCGCTGATCCACGTCATGCCGGCCTGACCCCGTGGCCGGACCCGGACCCGACGGACGGCTTGCCGCCGCGCTGACCCGGAGCCTCGCCATACGCGGGGTGCTGGGCATCGCGGCGCTCAGTTTCCTGTGCAACATCGGGGCGCTCGCGGTGCCGCTGTTCAACATGCAGGTGTTCAACCGCGTGCTCATCACCCGGGACGCCGAAACGCTTGGCATGTTGGTGATCGGCTTGGCGGTGTGCATCCTGGCGTTCACCCTGCTGGACTCGCTGCGCGCCCTGGCGCTGGAAGCCTTGGCCGGAAAACTGACGCGCCGCTTGTCGCTGCCGCTGCTGCGCGCCGTCGCGTCCGGCGGGCGGGGCGCGGGCGCCGGGTCGGAAGCGTTGGCCGATCTGGAGCTGCTGCGCGGCTTCCTCGCCACCCCGGCCTGCACCGCGCCGTTCGACATCATGTGGGCGCCCGTCATGCTGCTGGCGCTGCTCGTGCACCATTGGGCGTTCGCCGTGCTGGGCGTATTATGCTGCGCGGTCCTGCTCGTCATGAACGTGCTGGGCGACGCCGTGTCCCGCCGCCAGATGCTGGCCGCGAACGAGGCTTCGGCGACCGCGCTGCGCCGCGCCGCGGACGCCGTGGGCGCGGCGGAAGCGGTGCTGGCGCTTGGCATGTTGCCGACCTTGACCCGGCGGTGGGAGGCCGGGCAGCGCCGGGCCGCTGGGCTGGTGCACCGCGCCATGCTGCGGGCGCGCGCCATCTCTGCGGCGACGGCCGCGCTGCGCAAGGCGATGACTGCCACGACGGTGGGGCTGGGCGTGGTGCTGGCGCTGAACGGGCTTGCCAGCGTCGGCGCCATGGTGGCAGGCAACATGATCCTGGTCCGGCTGCTGCAGCCGTTCCAGCAGATCGCGACGACGCGGCGGAGCTGGGTCGATGCCCTGGCCGCCTGGCGCCGGGTGCAGGCGGCGCTGGACGGCCCGGTGCCGTCCCGCTACGCCCACCCGATGCCCGCGCCCGCGCCGCGGCTCGTGGTGGAACGGCTGGTTTACATGCCGCAAGGCGCCGACCGGCCGCTGCTGCGCGGGGTGTCGTTCACCGCGGAACCCGGCGAAAGCATCGGCATCATCGGCCCGTCCTCCGCCGGGAAATCGACGCTGGTGCGGCTCATCATGGGCATGGTGCCGCCCTCGGCCGGCGGCGCATACCTCGACGGCACCAGCACCTTCCTGTGGGAGCGCGAGGACTTCGCGCGCCATGTCGGCTACATGCCCCAGGGCCTGGCGCTGCTGGACGAGACCGTGGCCGACAACATCGCCCGGATGGGCGCGCTGGACATGGCCGCCGTGCTGGCGGCGGCGAAGCGGGCCGGCGTGCACCGCGCGATTGCCGGCTTGCCCCAGGGCTACGCCACGCGCATCGCCGGCGGCACGCTGTCCTCCGGGCAGCGGCAGCGCGTGGCTTTGGCGCGCGCCCTGTATAGCCGCCCGGGCCTGCTGGTGCTGGACGAGCCGAGCGCCTTTCTCGACCGGACCGGGGAGGCCGACGTGCTGGCCCTGTTGGAGCGGTTGCGGGCGGAGGGCACGACGGTGCTGCTGGTGTCGCACCGCCCGGCGCTGCTGGCGGGCGTGGACAAGCTGCTGGTGCTGACCGAGGGCGCGGTGTCGCAGTTCGGCCTGCGGGCGGAGGTGCTGCAAAGCCTGTCCACCCCGCGCGTGCGCTTGGTGCGCGCGGCGCCGGAGCAGGGCGCGGTCGCAGGGGCGTCGTCGTGACGGTGCGGAAGCGGATACGGCGCACCCTGGCGGGCGGGCTGGGGCTGGCGATGGCGCTGACGGTGTTCCTGGACCTCGCCATGATGGTGGCACCGATCTACGACATGCAGCTCTACGACCGGGTGCTGCAAAGCCGCAACATGGACACGCTGGCGGTGCTGTCCGTGGCCTGCGCCGCCGGGCTGCTGCTGTTCGCCGTGTTCGAGTACCTGCGCAGCGCCTGCCTCATCGCCATCGGCGAGGCGGTGGGACGGCACTTGAACGGCGCGGTCCTGCGGGAAGGCGTGCGCCGCGCCGCCGCGGGCGATGAGCGCGCCGGGCCGGAGCTGGTGCGGGACCTGAACGAGCTGCAGGGTTTCCTGGCCTCCGGCGCCGTGGCGGTGCCGCTCGATGCGCTGTGCGCGCCGCTGTTCCTGGCGGTGCTGTTCATGCTGCATCCCGCCTACGGCTTCCTGGGCGTGGCAGGGATCGCGGCGCTGGTCCTGGCGGGCCTCCTGGCGGAATGGCTGGTGCGCCCGACGCTTCTGGCGGCGCAGGAGCGGCGGGTCGCGGCCGGGCAGGTCCTGTCGCGCAGCCTGGCCGACCCCGAGCTGACGGAGGGCTTGGGGATGCTGCCCGCCATCGGGCGTCACTGGGCCGCACGGCATGGCCGCGCGCTCGCCGGGCTGGGCCGGGCGACCGGGTGGGCGCAGGGGGCGGCCGGGCTGTCCCGCCTGCTGCGGCTCGTGCTGCAGGCCGGGGTGCTGGTGCTGGGCGCCGTGCTGGTGCTGGCGGGCGCCGCGACGCCGGGCACCCTGATGGGGGCGAACCTGCTGACGGGCAAGCTGCTGGGTCCGTTCGACCACCTGGTCGGCAGTTGGCGGCATTGGGCGCTGGCGCACGCCGCTTGGCGCCGCATCGACCGCCTGATGGGGGCGGAAGACCCGCTCCCGTCTGCCCCGGCGGCGGAAGCCTGGCCCGGCCTGCTGGTGGAGGATGCCACGCTGCGCGTCGCGGATGGGCCGGTCCTGCTGCATGGCATCGACCTGCGCATCCCGCCCGGCACGCTGGTGGCGGTCACCGGCCCGAACGGCGCGGGCAAGACCAGCCTGCTGCGCCTGCTGGCCGGGCTGGCGCCCCCGGACGCCGGCGCCGTGCTGCTGGACGGCGTGCCGGTGCACGGCGGCGCAGGCGTCGGCTTCCTGCCGCAATCCGTTTCCCTGCTGGACGGCAGCGTGGGCGAGAACATCGGGCGGTTCCGGGACGGCGCCTTCCCCGCGGCGGTCGCCGCCGCGCGCCGGGCGGAGGTGCACGACCTCATCGGCCGCATGGCCCGGGGCTACGAGACCGCGCTGATCCGCAACGGCGCCGCCCTGTCCGGCGGCATGAAGCAGCGCGTCGGCCTGGCGCGCGCCCTGTGCGGCTCGCCCCGGCTGCTGGTGCTGGACGAGCCGGACGCCAGCCTCGACGCCGAGGGCACCGCCGCCTTGCTGCGCGCGCTGCGGGCCTGCTGCGAGGAGGGCGCCATCGCCGTCGTCACCAGCCACCGCCCGGCGCTGCGGGACGCGGCGGACCGCGTGGTGGCGCTGCGGAACGGCACGCTCGACGACGCACCGGCGTCTGGCGTCACGCCGCAGACACTCACGCCGCCGCGCATCCAACTCGCCACTGCCTGACCGGAGAGCGCCCATGGCCCAGGACCTTGCTACTATCGCGGACGCCCCCTGGCTGACCGAGGCGGAAGCGTCGCTGCCGCAAGGCTCGCTGCGGCGCATCGCCGTGTTCAGCCTGTTCACCATCCTCCTCGGCTTCGGCGGCCTCACCACCTGGGCCGCGCTGGCGCGCGTCGAAAGCGCGGTGCCGGCCGTGGGGTTGATCGTCTCCGGCGGCAAGCGCAAGACCATTTCGCTGGTGGAGAGCGGCATCCTGAAAACGCTGATGGTGCAGGAAGG
Source organism: uncultured Acetobacteraceae bacterium (assembly GCA_964235485.1). GTDB lineage: Bacteria > Pseudomonadota > Alphaproteobacteria > Acetobacterales > Acetobacteraceae > CAHJXG01. Next base: position 21,475 of record CAXSAZ010000017.1, read on the forward strand.
GGACAAGGTGGCGGCCGGCCAGGTGCTGCTGCAGCTCGACGACGTGCAGCCGCGGGCCGCGATGGCCCAGGCCAGCGTGCAGTACTGGTCCGCCGTGGCCCGCGCCGCGCGCCTTTCGGCGGAGGCGACGGACGAGCGGACGCTGCCCGTTTCCGACGCCTTGCGGAACGCGGCAAAGGCCAACCCCGCCATCGCGGCGGCGGTGGCCGCGGAAGCCTACCAGTTCCAAAGCCGTTGGGGCGCGCTCGATGCCAACACCCGGGTGGAGGAACGCAAGATCGCCCAGCAGGAGGCGGCGATCACCGCGCTGCAGGCGCAGATCGCCTCGGCCAGCATCCGCATGGGCCTGGTGAAGGAGGAGCTGCGCGGCGTCGATTTCCTGATGGCGCGGGGGCTTTCGACCAAGCCGCGCCAGCTTGAGTTGCAGCGCGCCGAGGCGGAGATGCGCGGCGCCATCGGCCAGTTCGCCGGGCAGTACAACGAGGCGAGGCAGGTCATCGCGCAGGTCCAGTCGGGCATCGTCAACACGATGGAAGCGCGCCGGGCCGACATTTCCCGCGAGCGGTCGGAAACCCAGGCCGCCCAGGCGGACGCCGAGCAGCGGCTGACCGCCGCCCGGGACCTGCTGCAGAAGCGCGAAATCCTGGCGCCGGAGGCCGGCACGGTGACGGACTTCAAGTATTTCACCCCGGGCAGCAGCATCGTAGCGGGCCAGCCGGTGATGGACCTCGTGCCGGACAGCCAGCGTATGCTGGTGGAGGGCACGGTGGCGCCGTATGAGGTGGAACACCTCGCGGTGGGCCAGCGCGTCAACGTGCGGCTCACGGCCTACAAGGCGCGCCGCGTGCCGATCATTACCGGCCATCTCACCTATGTCGGCGCGGACCGGCAGTTGGACGCGAACAACTCGCCGGTGTTCATGGTGCGCGCCGAGATCGACGCCGGCGTGCTGCACGACAAGCCCGGCGTCGTGCTGCTGCCGGGTATGCCGGCGGACATCCTGATCGTGAACGGCGCCCGCTCCGTGCTCGACTTCCTCGTCAGCCCGATCACCGACGGCATCAGCCGCGCGATGAAGGAGGAGTAGCCGGCACGGCCTTTCCGCGCTGGGAATGGGTGGCGGCCGGCGCCTCCGGGTGTCCGGTGGCGCTATCGCGTGCCGACGTTGCTGCGCGCCTGGCTCCGGTCCTCACGGGCTTCCTTTGCAAAACGGCGAACGGTTATGTTGGTCGCCGAGTTGAAGTCCGGTTGGATCGTGCCGGAAAAGCTGTTTGCATGGTCCCAATGGACCGCGCCGTCGAAGCAAGGTCCCGAACCCGTCGGCTTCTCAGTCCCAGTCACGCCGGAACTGCGGGCGACATAAAGATCCAGCCCGGAAATGGCATAGGTCCCTGCAGTGACCATGACGCCCGGCCGCCATTCGCGGTATCCGCCCTTCTGCACGAGGACGCCGACCTGCTGGGTTCGTGTCGGCTGGTCATCATCCACCACGGCGTCGCTCACCTTGTTGTGCTGCGCGACCCCGCCAAACCCCTGCAGGAAGGCGATCCCTCCGTTCCAGGCGCTGCGCACCGAGAACTGCTGATTGTTGTTCTTGAACGTGCCGCCTTCCAGGGTGTTGAACGAGCCGTAAAAGGCGATCCCGTTGCCGGCGCAGTCCTCTCCGGTCAGGTTGCGCAGCACGTTGTTGCGGCCAGTGATCGAGTAGCAGTTGTCGCCGGTGCCCTTGGCCGAACTGTCCGTGAGCGTGTTGTCGCGGGTTTGATAGGTCATGCCGACCAATTCAAGCCCGCTCTTGGTTGTTTGCAGCCGGGTCAAGTGGTTGTCGTAGGACTGGCCGGAAAGAATGACGCCAAAGCCAGCCTGGTTCTCAAGCTTGGCGCCCTCGACCTTGTTTCCGAAGCTGGACTTGATCGTGATCCCTTGGGAGCGGCTTCCGACGCATATGAAATCCTTTATGAGGATTCCGGTTGTTCCTTCCAGCAAGGCGATGCCGTCAGCCGGGTTGATGAGGCGGACGCCTTCGATGCGTCCGTCACGCGATCCCGACAAGCGGATCGCACTGGAACTCGTCGCTTTGCTCCCGTCGATGGCAAGCTGGCTGATCAGGAAGTTCGACGAACGGTTGTCGCCATAAAAAGCCGTTCCAGACCTGCCAAGCTTGATGACTGGCGAGTTTTCGCCGGTCAGGCTCATGCCTTCGGAGATATAAATGCCTTCCCGCAAGCCGCAGCTTGCGCCGTTCGCATCGGCGGCAAGGACAACCTTTCCTCGATGGGCTTTGGCTGTGGTCAGTGCTCCTTTGAGGGCATCCGTCACGTCCGCGTTCGCTGTGCAACGTATCCGCACCGCCTCCCGGGCGCCGGCGGGCCCATCGGCAGACCGGGCGTGGAAAGGCAAGAACACGCCAAGGGCGACGGCCAGCAGCAGCACTGCCGGGCAGCGCCGGATGATCCAGGTAATCATGCCGGCACCATGCAAGCCAGGAATCCCTTTGTTGGAGCCGCATAGGGCAACGGGGGCACCGCTCGACCAAGCTACTTGCCGGCTGCGATCCGCTTCAAGAAGTCCGCTGGCTGCAGACGGTTTGCGATCAGGAAATCCAGGTACCTGGATGCGCATCCTCTGCGATGCTGATCGTAAACATTGGGATCGAAGTTGATGAGCTTCTTCAGGCTCGCCCGCGTGATCGGCGTCGTCAACTGTTCCGCATCGACGTGCGGAACGCCTGTGTTCTCGCACAATTCCCGGGTGCGGGAGTCGATGGTGATGGTCAAGCCCATCTGTTCAGCTTGAAGCGTCAAGGCGACGCCATGATACCGGGTGCCGACAGCCAAATCGTAGCGGCGGAGCGAGTCCATCCAGGCCGGCACGTCATAAAAGGACCGCACGTAGTTGCGGCACCAAGCCTTGAACTCCTCGAAGCTGTAATGGGGGACGGTGTGGTTGTGCAATCCCTTGAGGCCGTGCGGGTCTATGCCATCGAAGATGCCGCGGGAAATCTTCACCATCTCTGCCATGGACTGCACCACGTACTGCCCAGGAGCGATGGGGTCCATCATCAGGCTGATAAGCTGATGCTCGATCTCGCGCGTGTTCATCCATGCTTGGTGGCCGGCCGCCACGGAAAGGGAGCGTGGCAACGCCATCTGCGACCACTTCTTGTGTATCTTCTGCCCCAACCCCGGTTCTTGGTTGATGAAGTAAGAAGGGCAGCCGCCGATGGTGCTGCCGGTCAATCCCAGCTTGTCGAGTTGCCCGGACGTGTATGCCCCGCGCGTGTAGATGTTCGAGGAGGACGACGTGTTGGACTGCGCGATGACCTTCGCCCAACGAAGCGTGCCCTCGGTGAGTTCGATATCCTGCTCGTAGCTGTTGGCTTGTGCGCCCAGGCCGATGGCCACGATCGGCAGACCTGACTTCTCAAGACTATTCGCCATTGCGCCGTAATCGGTGTGACGCCCGAGCTGGTTGGCGCAGGGGATTACCACGATGTCGGCGTTACTTTTCAGGATTTCCGCCGACGTGCTCCAACCGAAGAACTTCGTCGGGTTCTTTATATGGCTGGCAATGGCATAAACGAATGCCAAGTTCCCGTTGTTGTGGCCGACCCCGTTGAACAGGTAGTCGAACTCGGCGTTGGAGTACAAGCCAAGCTCCGGGTACTTCCAAAGGATCGCCACACGGAGCGGCTCAGCGGAGCGTGGCGAGGCCGGTGCAAGTTCGCGCCCGGGACCTGGTGCTGCAATCGCGGCTTCAAGCATGTTGCGTCCTCATCCCACCAGATCGGCGAATTCGTTCCGGTCAGTGTAGAGGGTGCGGTGCCGCCTGTCGTGTGAACCACAATCCTTATTTGTCAGAAATTGATAAGCTCAGTTTGAAAGCGGAACTCACGCCGGGGCCGCTTGAGGGAGATGCCGCCGGGCGGGCCGGCGGCCGCCTCATTGCGCCACGGGCAGCTCGGACGCGCGGACGGTGCCGTTCTGGCTGCTGAAGCTCAGCTCCTGCCCGCCGCCTTGCGACTGCGACACGCCGTTGATGCGGTGCTCGCCGCTGTCGTAAAGGGTGACGCGGCCCGCCTGCTCCACCGCAACCCGGCGGGCATCAGGGAAGCAGGCATAGCGCATACCGTTCTGCGAGCCGGTCGCGGAAGGCCGGCCCAGGTCCTGCGGCCACCAGTCCCCACGCGGCGGCGAACGCTTCTCGCCGTGGTGTTCCTCGCCCTGTGGCCCCGCTCCCTGCTGCTGCGCCGCCGGCGGGTCGCTTCGGGGCGGCATGGTTTCCGCGGACTTCGCCAACGCGCCGCATAGCGCGTTCACCTTGTCCTTCAGCGCCGTGTTGAACATGTCGCCCACCTGCGTCATGCCGCCGGCGGACCATTGGCCCATGCCGCCCAAATCCGGGTGGCTGAACTGCGCCTGACGCCCGCCGCCGCGGCGCAAGGCGTCCTGCAGCACCCGCACCGCATCCACGCTCACGCCGTGCTGGCGCGCCAGGTCGTCGATCGAGCCGGGCATCAGGACCGTTCCCCCGCGTTGGTCTGGTGCTGGACCTCCGCGTCCGCACCCGGCGGCTGGTCCGGCGACTTCGCCCCTTCCGGCGCGGGGTGCTTCTCCAGCGGCTTGTAGGCTTCCGTCGCGTTGTTCTCGCCGAACTGGCCCTGGTTGCCGGGCAGCTTGCCCTTGTCGGTCTCTGCGGCCATCGGTGATGCCTCCTTATCTGCCAAGTATCCGAAGGACAGACGCGCGACGGCGGCTCCGGTTTAACCCGCGTCCTGGCGCCGGGCGGTGTTCCCGTGCATCGTGCCGGCTGCTGCAACCCTCGCCAGGAAAGCGCCCATGCACCGACGCCAACTCGCTTCGACGGCTGCGCTCGGCATCGGCGCCGCGGCGTTGCCCCTCCCCGCCCGCGCGGAAAGCGGCGGCCCGGCACCGCGCCCGCACCTGGGCGGCGCGATCACCGACGTGCCGGGCGTGCGGGTCGGCCACTTCACCGACGGACGGCGTCCCACCGGATGCACCGTCGTGCTGACGGAGGCGGGCGCGGTCGGCGGCGTGGACGTGCGCGGCGCCGCGCCGGGCACGCGGGAAACGGACCTGCTCGACCCCTCCAACCTGGTGGAGCGCGTCCATGCCGTCCTGCTCACCGGCGGCAGCGCCTTCGGCCTCGACGCCGCCACGGGCGTCATGCGCTGGCTGGAGGAGCACAAGTTCGGCTTCCCGGCCGGCCCGGCGCTGGTGCCCATCGTGCCGGCCGCGGTGCTGTTCGACTTGGGCGTCGGCGACCCCCGCATCCGCCCGGACGCGGCGGCGGGCTATGCCGCCTGCGAGGCCGCACGCGCCGACGCCCCGGCGGAAGGGTCGGTCGGCGCCGGGGCGGGCGCCACGGTGGGCAAGCTGTTCGGCATGGACCGCGCGACCAAGGGCGGCATCGGCACGGCGTCGGCCCGGATCGGCCGCGTGACGGTGGGCGCGGTCGTCGCGGTCAACGCGGTGGGCGACGTGATCGACCCGGCCTCCGGCGCCCTCGTTGCCGGCACCCGCGCGGAGGACGGGCGGCGCGGACCCGGCGCCGTTGCGGCCATCCTGCGCGGCGAGCTGCCGCCCGCGCTGCAGGCCGGCATGGCGACGACCATCGGCGTGGTCGCGACGGACGCCGTGCTGACCAAGGCGCAGGCCCGCAAGCTCGCGCAGCAGGCGCATGACGGCCTGGCCCGCACGGTCGAGCCGTCGCATACCATGTGGGACGGCGACACCCTGTTCGCCCTTGCCACGGGGCAAAGCGGGCTGCCGGGCAACATGATGGCGCTGGGCGTGCTGGCAGCCCGGGTCACGGCGTCGGCGGTGCTGCGCGCCGTGCTGGCGGCCAAGGGCGTCGCCGGGCCGGGCCTGCCCACCGTGCCGGCGGCGTCGGAGCTGGGCTGACCCGGCAGCCTCCGCCCCTCACGCCCGGTTGGAGCCGATCAGGTCACAGCGGCTCCCGCACCCTTTCCGGATGCCGCAGCACCGAGTGGCGGTGGCCGTACAGGAAGTAAAGCGCCAGGCCGGCGGCCATCCAGATGACCAAGCGCGCCCACGTGAACAGCGGCAGCCCGCTCATCAGCAGCAGGCAGAACAGGATGCCGCAGATCGGCACCACGGGAACGCCCGGCACGCGGAATGGCCGGACGGCGCGGGCGGCGCTGCGCCGCAGGTAGATCACCGCGCCGCACACCAGGATAAAAGCGAACAGCGTGCCGATGCTGACCATTTCGCCGAGGATGTTGATCGGGACGAGGGCGGCGACGGCGGCCACGATCGTGCCGATCAGGATTTGGCTGCGATACGGGGTGTTCAGCGTCGGGTGCAAATGGGCGAACATGCGGGGCAGCAGCCCGTCCTGCGACATGGTGAGGAAGATCCGGCTTTGGCCGTAAAGCAGCACCAGGATCACGGTGGTCAGGCCGCTCAATGCGCCGATCTTGATTAGGATGGAGAACCAGGTGAGGCCGATCACGTCCACGCCCTTGGCAATCGGGTCGGCCACGTTGAGCTGGTCGTAAGGAACCAGGCCGGTCAGCACCGCGGCCACCGCGATGTAGAGCACGGTGCAGATCACGAGCGACCCCAGGATGCCGATGGGCATGTCGCGCTGCGGCGCTTGCGCTTCCTGCGCCGCGGTGGACACGGCGTCGAAGCCGATGAAGGCGAAGAACACGACGGCGGAGCCGCGCAGGATGCCGCTCAACCCGTAATGGCCGAACTCGCCGGTGCTTGGGGGGATGAAGGGGTGCCAGTGCGCCGGGTTCACGTAGAACGCGCCCAAGGCGATGAACGCCACCACGACGGTCAGCTTCACCGCGACCATGATGTTGTTGAGCCGCGCCGACTCCTTGGTGCCGAAGACGAGCATGGCGGTGAGGGCGGCGACGATCAGCGCCGCCGGCAGGTTGACGATGGCGGTCGCGGTGCTGCCGTCGGCCAGCGTCACGGTTGTGCCCGCCGCTGCGGCGAAGGTGGGCGGGATGGCGATGCCGACATCGCGCAGGATGCTGGCGGCGTAGCCGGACCAGCCGACCGCGACGGTGGCCGCCCCCATGGCGTATTCCAGCACCAGGTCCCAGCCGATCATCCAGGCGAAGATCTCGCCCAGCGTGGCATAGGTATAGGTGTAGCTGCTGCCGCTGACCGGCAGCATGGCGGCCAGCTCGGCGTAGCACAGGCCCACGAAGCCGCAGACGATGCCGCCCAGCACGAAGGACAGCATGATGCCCGGCCCGGCATACTGCGCCGCCGCCGTGCCGGTGAGCACGAAGATGCCCGCGCCGATGATGGCGCCGATGCCCATGGCGGTGATGCTGAACGGTCCCAGCGTTTTGGACAGCTTGTGGCCCTCGGCCTCGCCGCTTTTCACGATGTCGTCCACGGATTTCCGTGTCATCAGGCCTGGGTCCGCCATGGTCTGTCCTTCCAGCGTGCAATCGCGTGGCGCTCGGTTGTGCCCCGCCGGGCCGTCCGCACCCGAATGCGGCACCTGTGTTACAGTGCGTGAAGTTTTGCGGTTGGCAAAGCTGATTGTGCAGCCTCGCCAATTTGCAATTGCCAGTTGCTATGCTTGCCAGGTCTATCGAGATATTGGCGAGGCTATGCCGCGGTCCGGCAATGCTGCTAGAATGTCACGCAGTCAGCGAGGGGCCGGGGTCGGCAACATCCGCGCCAGCCGCGTGTCTCGGCATCCTGAGCCGGCGCTGCGCCGGGCATCGCAACGGAGGAGCCTCCATGAAAGCCAACAGCGTTCTCGACACCATCGGCAGCACGCCGCACATCCGGGTGGCCCGGCTGTTCCCGGACGCCGAGGTCTGGATCAAATCGGAGCGCGCCAACCCCGGCGGCTCCGTCAAGGACCGCATCGCGCTCGCCATGGTGGAGGCCGCCGAGGCCAGCGGCCAACTCAAGCCCGGCGGCACCATCATCGAGCCGACGTCGGGCAACACCGGCATCGGCCTGGCCATGGTGGCGGCGGTGAAGGGCTACAAGCTGGTCCTGGTCATGCCGGAAAGCATGTCGGTGGAGCGGCGTCGGCTGATGCAGGCCTATGGCGCGACCTTTGACCTGACCCCCCGGGAAGGCGGCATGAAGGCGGCCATCGCCCGCGCCCACGAACTGGCCGCGCAAAGCCCCGGCGCCTGGATCCCGCAGCAGTTCGAGAACCCGGCCAACATCGCCGTCCACGTCCGCACCACGGCCGAGGAAATCCTGGCAGATTTCCCGGACGGCGTGGACGCCATCATCACCGGGGTGGGCACCGGCGGGCACATCACCGCCTGCGCCGAGGTGCTGAAGCCGCGCTGGCCCGGCCTCAAGGTGTTCGCGGTGGAGCCGGCGCTGTCCCCGGTGATCTCGGGCGGCCAGCCCGCGCCGCACCCGATCCAGGGCATCGGCGCCGGCTTCGTGCCGGCCAACCTGCACCCGGACGTGCTGGACGGCGTGATCCAGGTCGAAGCGGAGGAGGCGCGCGAGTACGCCCGGCGCTCCGCCCGGCTGGAGGGGCTGCTGGTCGGCATCTCGTCGGGCGCGACGCTGGCGGCGATTGCCAAGAAGCTCTCGGCCTTGCCGAGCGGGGCCACGGTGCTGGGGTTCAACTACGACACCGGCGAACGCTACCTGTCCGTGCCGGACTTCCTGCCGGCCTGACACGGCACCAGCCATTGCATCTGCCCGTTTCCCATCCATTTACCATCCACCTGGATGGTTTATGGATGGGAAGCGATGGATGTGGCGCCTGAACTGCGGAAAGCCGACAGCGAGAAGATCACGGTCAATCTCGGCTTCGTCGATCTCGGCCATATCGACCTGATGGTGCAAGACGGGTTCTACTCGAACCGCACGGACTTCATCCGCACGGCCATCCGCAACCAGCTTGAGCGCCACGCCGACGTGGTGCGGCAGTCGGTGGCGCGGCGCAGCCTGGACCTGGGCCTGCGGCGTTACGGCCAGGGAGAGCTTGAAGCGGCGCGGTGCCGGGGCGAGGCGCTGCACATCAACGTGCTCGGCCTCTTGAGCATCGCCCCCGACGTGTCGCCCGAACTGGCCCGCGCGGCCATCGCCTCGGTCAAGGTGCTGGGTGCGCTGCACGCCAGTGCCGCGGTCAAGGCGGCGCTGGCCGACCGCACGCAGTAGCCGCCCGGCGGCCCACGTCGCCGGCATCGACGGAAGCCGATCCCGGTTCCGAACGGGGATGCCCGATGGGGTCCCGAACACGAAAGCCAACACCATGAAGTCACTCCTGCCCCCAGGCATGATCGAAGCGGCGCGTCTCACCAAGGCCGGGCGGCTGTCCGAAGCCACGGCGGCCCTGCAGAACATGATGGTGGGGCAGCGGGCGTCCGGCCCGGCTTCGCAGGCCCAGCGCGGCCCGCCGACCATCGACGGCACCGCCGAAGCGGCGCCGGGCCAGGCGGAAGGGGTCGGGCTGCCGATCCCCAAGGCGCTGCGCGGCCTGCTCGACCGGGTGAGCCAGGGCGGCTTCTCCATGCCGGGCGTCGCGGACCAGCCTGACGCCGCGGGCACGCCGGACGGCGCGAAGTTCCTGGCCAAGACCTACAGCAACCCGGCCGGCAGCCGCCCCTACAAGCTTTACGTGCCCAGCGGCTACCGCGGGCAGCCGGTGCCGCTGATCGTCATGCTGCACGGCTGCACCCAGTCGCCCGACGACTTCGCCGTCGGCACGCGGATGAACGAGGCGGCGGAGCAGCGCACCTGCCTGGTGGCCTATCCCGGCCAGACCAACTCGGCGAACATGCAGAAGTGCTGGAACTGGTTCAACGAGGCCGACCAGCACCGCGGCGCCGGGGAGCCGTCGCTGATCGCCGGGATCACGCGCGAGGTGATGCGCGATTACGCCGTCGATCCCGCCCGCGTGTATGTCGCCGGGCTATCGGCCGGGGGCGCCGCGGCGGCGGTGCTGGGCGCGACTTACTCCGACCTGTATGCGGCCATCGGCGTGCACTCGGGCCTGGCCTGCGGCGTGGCGCGCGACATGCAATCGGCCTTCGCCGCGATGCAGCGGGGCGGAACGGCCCCCCGTGCGTCCGGGGGCGGCGCGCGGGTGGTGCCGACTATCGTGTTCCACGGCGACCGGGACACCACGGTGAACCCGCGCAACGCCGACGCGGTGGTCGAGCAGGCAGCCGGCGGCGCGTCCCTCGGCACGCAGTCGGAGGACGGCCAGGTTTCCGGCGGCCATGCCTGGCGCCGCACGCGGCGGGTGGACGCGGACGGCCGAACCGTGGTCGAGCAATGGGTGGTGCACGGTGCCGCCCATGCCTGGTTCGGCGGCAGTTCCGCCGGCTCCTACACCGACCCGCGCGGGCCGGACGCCACGGGGGAGATGCTGCGCTTCTTCGAGGCGCATCCCCACCCCGCGCCGGCCCCTGCGAACTGAGCGCGCCGGATCAGAGCGTGCCGACGTGCTGCTCGATGATCGCGAGGTTTCGCAAGTTGGCCTTCAGCGCCATGTTGAACACGTCGCCCAGAACCGGCACGCTGCCGCCGAAAACTTCCATCGCCACGTTGGCGAACATGCGGGCCAGTTGCGGCCCCGGCACGCCGAGCTGCACGGCCTGGTAGATGATGTAGAGCGACAGCGCCCCGAGCACCGCGTCGCCGCCCACCGGCACCGCGCCGACGGCGCTGTTCAGGCCGAAGCGGAAGCGCGTGCCCGGCAGCCTGAACACGCCGTCGATCAGCCAGGCGAGGCGGCGCAGCCGCTTCAGCCGGACCAGCGCATCGGGACGTGCGGACAGCGGGATGGTACCGGCATAGGCCATGGAGTCGTCCCCCCAAACAGATCAACGGCGCCGATATCGTGCGGGGCCGGGCACTGTTCAATGCTGCCTTCCCGCGCAGTGGTTTCCGATTGATTGGGGTCAGCCGCCAGACGCGGAGCGTCAGTCCGAGAACGCGACGGCGGCGGCGATGGCGAGCAGGAGGGCCGGCGGCATCACCAGCGCGCCGAGCTTGAGAAAGGTCCACGCGCTGACGTGCTGCCCTTCGCGCCGCAGCGCGGTGAGCCACAGGATGGTGGCGAGCGAGCCGGTGACGGACAGGTTCGGCCCGAGGTCCACGCCGATCAGCACCGCGGCCCGCACATGCTCTGGCACTTGGGCGGCCTCAACCACGCGCCCGGCGACGAGGCCGGCCGGCAGGTTGTTCACCAGGTTGCAGCCAACCGCGAGCGCCAAGCCCGACGCCCAGGCGGCAAGCGTCGCCGAGCGTTGCGCCAAGCCCTGCAGCAGCCCGGCCAGGTCGCTGGTGACGCCGGTCTTCTGAAGCGCCTCCACCAGCACGAACAGCCCGGCGACCAGCGGCAGCACGCCCCAGGACACGTCCCGCAGCACGGCCATCGGGCCGGACCGCGAGCGCAGCAGCACCAGCGCCGCCGTGGCAGCCCCCGCAAGGAAGGTCGGCAAGCCCAATTGGACGTCGAACGCCGACGAGGCGAGCAGCACAACCGCTGTGCCCGCGATGCCCCATGCCGCCACCTTGCCGCCGCCTGACAGCCGGGGCCGCTCGATCTCGGAGGAGATGCCCTGCCGCAGCGCGGCCCGCTGCGTCCAGCGCAGGGCAGCGTAGGTGGCGAGGATCGAAAGCGCGGAAGGAAGCGCGTAGCGCGGCAGCCAGGCGAGCAGCGGCGGCATGTGGCTGCCGTAGATCACGAGGTTGGCCGGGTTGGAGATGGGCAGCACGAAGCTGGCCGCGTTCGCGACGAAAGCGCAGGTGAGCAGGTAGGGCAGCGGCTGTTCCGCCTTTGCGGCCCGGGCCACCGCGGCGACGGCGGGGGTGAGCACCACGGCGGTCGCGTCGTTGGACAGGAACACGGTTACGACGGTGCCAACGCAGAACACCAGGGTGAACAGCCGGGTGGCGGAGCCTCGGGCCAGCACGGCGGCCTCGGCGGCGAGCCAGTCGAACAGGCCTTCTTGCCGGGCGACGGCGGCGAGCAGCATCATGCCGAGGAGGAACAGGTAAACATCCGTGCCCTTGGCGACGCCGCCGAGCGCGTCGGGCACGGGCAGCAGGCCGAGCAGGACCAGCAGGACGGCGCCGGCGCCGGCCCAAACGAACTCGGGCCAGGCGAACGGCCGCAGGATGACCCCGGCCGTGGCGGCGGCGGCGATGCCCCAAGTGGCCCAGGGTGAGGCGGCGAGCGTGCCCGTCATGCCAAGGCCGGGCCGGAGGCGAGGGGCGCGCCGAGGTCCCGGGTTTCCGGCATGAACGCCAGGAAAAAAGCCAGCCCGCACCCGGCCACCGCCGCGAGGTAAAGGAACCCCGCCGTGAAGCCGAACCACTGCACGATGTATCCGGCCGTCGCGTTGCTGAGCGCGGCCCCGATCCCCACCGACAGCGCCATCATGCCTTGGGCAAAGTTGAACCGCCCGGTGCCGCGCATCAGGTCGGACGCGATCAGCACGGAGACCACCCCGAAGATGCCCGCCGCCACCCCGTCCAGAAGCTGGATGCCCACCACGGCGTAGGGGCTGTCGGTCAGCGTGAACAGCACGCCGCGCACCGGCAGCACGGCCATGGCAATCAGGAAGATCGGCTTGCGCCCCACGCCCCGGGCCGAGGCCCGCCCCACCGCCCACGCGACGCCTACCATCACGAACTGCGCGGCGATGATGCAGGCGGACAGCGCGGCCGTGTCGGACCCCGGATGCGTTTGCGCCAGCACCTGCCCGGCCATCGGCAGCATCGCCGCATTGCCGAAATGGAACAGCGCCACGGAGGCGAGGAACACCCGCAGGTCGCGCCGGCGCAGCAGGGTTCGGATCGGCACCGGCTCGCGCTGGGCCGGGTCCTCGCCGCCGCGGGCGCGGTCGTGGTCGATCTCGGCCGGGTTGATGAGGGTGACGGCCCCGGCGCTCGCCAGGGCGAAGGCGCACACGAGATAGAAGATCCAATGATAGCCGACGTACGTCCCGAGCGCCCCGGCCAGCACGGCGGCCAGCAGGTTGCCGGCGTGGTTGAAGCCCTCGTTGCGGCTGACCCGGGCGTCCAGCAGGCGGCGCCCGACCAGGCCGAGCGAGAGCGCCGCGACCGCGGGCGGGATCACCGCCGAGGCTGCGCCCAACATGGCCTGCGCCGCCACCACGGAAAGGAAGCGCGGGAACAGCACGATGAGCAGGCACCCGGCCGCGACGGTCAGGCCGGAAGCGGCGATCAGCAGCCGCTTGGCGCGCGTTCCGTCCACCAGCAGCCCGGCCGGCACCTGGCAGACCGCGGCGGCGACGGAGGACGCCGCCATGGCGACGCCGATGGCGCCCGCGTCCCAGTGCTCGCCCCCCTTGAGGAACACGGCCAGATACGGCCCCACCCCGTCCCGCACGTCCGCCATCAGCAGGTTGATGCTGTCCAAGCCGCGCAGCGAACGCAGCGAAGGCGGGGCCGGATCCGTCATCGTTCCCGATCCTGGTCCGGCCCAGTGCCGATAAGTTGTCAAGGCATCCCCGCATGATGAGAACCAGCCAGGGATCAGCAATCAGCGTGCCACGACACGGCGGAGGGTTTTCACGGGCAAGCAAGCCTGGATGCGCCGGCGCTGTCCGGAATGACGACGCCCGGCCGTCCTCCAAGCGGACATGGGGCGATGCCGCAGGGATCAGCCGTGCCCCGGCGCGGCCCCGCCGCTGGCCACCGAACTTTGCCCCACGGTTGAGCGTATGGTAGGGGCTTCGTTTCCCCCGTCGTGAGGATTGTCTGATGGCCGCTTCCGTGAACCGATCCCGCGTGACCGAGGGACGGCCGCATCCGCGCGGGGCCACCTGGACCGGGCAGGGCGTGAACTTCTCCTTGTTCTCCGCCAACGCGACCAAGGTCGAGCTGTGCTTGTTCGACCACGAGGGGGAAACGGAACTCGAACGGATCGAGCTGCCGGAATACACCGACGAGGTTTGGCACGGCTTCCTGCCCGACGCGCGGCCCGGCACCGTTTACGGCTACCGCGTCCACGGCCCCTACGCGCCGGAGGAGGGGCATCGGTTCAATCCCAACAAGCTGCTGATCGACCCCTATGCCAAGGCGCTGGTCGGGCACCTCAAATGGGACCCGGCGCTGTTCGGCTACCAGATGGAGTCGATGGACGACCTGACCTATGACGAGCGGGACAGCGCGCCGTTCATGCCGAAGTGCCGGGTCATCGACCCCGCCTTCACCTGGGGCAACGACCGCCCGCCGCAAATCCCTTGGGAGCACACCGTGCTCTACGAGGCGCATGTGCGCGGCTTGACCAAGCTGCATCCGGCGGTGCCGGAGGAGCTGCGCGGCACGTTCCGCGGCCTCACCGCGCCAGAGGTCATCCAGCACATCAAGTCCATCGGCGTCACCGCGGTGGAACTGCTGCCGGTGCATTTGTTCGTGGACGACAGCCAGTTGCTGGAACAAGACCTGGTGAACTACTGGGGCTACAACACCATCAGCTTCTTCGCCCCCGCCCGGCGCTATGCCAGCGTGCCCGACTTCGCGTTTTCCGAGTTCAAGGAGATGGTGGCCCGCCTCCACGGCGCGCACCTCGAAGTGATCCTGGACGTGGTGTACAACCACACGGCGGAAGGCAACGAGCGCGGGCCGACCCTGTCGTTCAAGGGGATCGACAACGCTTCCTATTATCGCCTGCTGCCGGACCAGAAGCGCTACTACATCAACGACACCGGCACCGGCAACACGGTGAACCTGTCGCATCCCCGCGTCATCCAGTTGGTGACGGACAGCCTGCGCTACTGGGTGGAGGAGATGCACGTCGATGGCTTCCGCTTCGACCTCGGCACCATCCTGGCGCGCGAGCCGTACGGCTTCGACCAGCAGAGCGGCTTCCTGCGCGCGGTGGGGCAGGACCCGGTGCTGTCCCAGGTCAAGCTGATCGCCGAACCCTGGGATTGCGGACCCGGCGGCTACCAGGTGGGCGGCTTCGCGCCGGGCTGGGCGGAATGGAACGACCGCTACCGCGACACCATCCGGGATTACTGGAAAGGCGAGGAAGGCAAGCTGCCGGAGGTGGCGACGCGCCTCATGGGGTCGGCCGACTTCTTCAACCATCGCGGGCGGCAGACCTGGGCCAGCGTCAACTTCATCACCGCGCATGACGGGTTCTGCTTGAACGACCTCGTGACCTACAACGAGAAGCACAACGAGGCGAACGGCGAGGACAACAAGGACGGCAGTTCCGACAACCGCTCCTGGAACTGTGGGGTCGAGGGGCCGACGGACGACGAGGCGGTCAACGCGCTGCGCGAGCGCCAGATCTGCAACATGATGGGCACCCTGCTGCTGTCGCGCGGCACGCCGATGATCGTGGCCGGCGACGAGTTCGGCCGCACCCAGGGCGGCAACAACAACGCCTACTGCCAGGACAACGAGATCTCTTGGCTGAACTGGGAGATAGGGGAGAAGGGCCAGCGGCTCCTCAATTTCGTGCAGCATGTGGCGGCGCTGCGCCACAAATATCCCGTGCTGCACCGCACCCGCTGGCTAAGCGCGCAATGGAACGATGAGATCGGGGTCAAGGACGTGGCGTGGCTCACGCCGTCGGGCGATGAGATGACGGACGAAAGCTGGACGGACGGCAACTCCCGCTGCCTCGGCATGTTGCTGGACGGGCGGGCGCAGCCGACCGGGGTGCACAAGCGCGGCGTGGACCAAAGCCTGTTGCTGATCCTGAACTCCTACCACGACGCGGTGGGGTTCCACCTGCCGGAAGTGGTCGGCGGGCATCGCTGGACGCGGCTGATCGACACCAACCAGCTCGACCATGCGGACGAGCCGACCTTCGAGTTCGGCGCCAGCTACACCGTGACCGGACGCTCCATCCTGTTGTTCGAGCTGATGATGGACCCGGACTACGCCACGGCGCGGTTGGAGCGGGCGATGCCGGAACCTGATTAGCAGGCCGGCACCGGCGGTGGGATGACCGCCGCCGACTGCATGTCATGGTGCCGGGGCAGGTAAAGCCGCACGGTGGTGCCGTGGCCGGGTTCGCTGTCGATCTGCACCACGCCGCCTGTCAGCCGCACGAAGGACAGCAATTGCGAAAGCCCCAGGCCCGTGCCCCGGCCGACGGGCTTGGTGGTGAAGAACGGCTCGAAGGCGCGTGCCCGCGTTTCCTCGTCCATGCCGGTTCCGGTGTCGGCGACCGCGATCTCCGTGTGGTCGCCGGGGCGGGCGCCCTCATGGCCCACGACGTCCGCCTCGTCCAAGCGCACCTGCCGGGTGCTGATGGCGAGCCGCCCGCCGCCGGGCATCGCGTCGCCCGCGTTGATTGCAAGGTTGAGCAGGGCGTTCTCAAGCTGGTGGGGGTCGCAGAACACCGTCCAGGCGCCGCCGCCGGCCTGTAGCTCGACCTCGACCGGAAGCCGCACTGCCCGGCGGATCAGGTCCTCCATGCCGAGGATCAGCGCGTCCGGGTTGACGGGCGCCGGCTGCGACGCTTGCCGCCGGGTGAACGCGAGCAGGCGGCCGGTCAGCGCCGCCGCGCGCTCAACCGACTTGAGCGCGCTCTCGATGTATGGCTGCGCCTCCGGCACGCGCCCCTGCTCCGCCCGGCGCTGCACCAGCTCAATGCTGCTGGCGATGCCTTGGAGCATGTTGTTGAAATCATGGGCGATGCCGCCGGTGAGTTGGCCTACCGCTTCCATCTTCTGCGCTTGGCGCAGCGCCTCTTCTGCCTGCGACCGCTCGAGCGCCTCGGCGTGCAGGGCGTCCACGGCCTGCATCAGCGCCGCCGTGCGCTGGGCGACCAGGCGTTCCAGGTCGGCGCCGCTGCGGGCCAGGGCTTCGCGGGCCTCCACCAAGTCTTGGATGTCGGTGCAGGTGCCGAACCAGCGCTGCACGGCGCCGGTGTCCGGGTCGCGCAGCGGCGAGGCGCGGCTCAGGCACCATCGCCAGGTGCCGTCCGCCCGCTTGAGGCGGTACTCCGCCTGGTAAGCCTCGCCGGTCGCCAAGCTGCGCCGCCACGCGGCCACCGCGCGGGACAGGTCGCCCGACCGGAACAGCGCGCGCCATGCCTTGGGGTTGCCGTCACCCGGCTCCATGCCGGTGTACTCGTGCCAGCGGCGGTTGTAGTAGTCGTGCCGGCCATCCGGCCGCGCGGACCAGACCATCTGCGGCATGGCGTCGGTGATGGTCCGGAACCGGGCCTCGTTCTCCTGAAGGACGGCGGCATTGCTGGCGCGCTCCCGCTCCCGTGATGCCAAGGTCTTGGCGGCCCAGGCAAGCGCGGCGCCGATCTGGCTCGCTTCCTGCAGGCCCGGCGGTATAGGCCGCGGCAGCCTGCCCAGGGCCAGCGCATCGGCCGTGCCCACCAACGCATGGAGGGGAGCCGCGACGCGGCGGGCATACCATTCGGCGGAAAGCAGGCCGAGCAGCAGCACAAGGGCGCCCGAAGCAGCCGCGCCGGCAATCGAGCGCCGCAAGGCCGCGTCGTCCAGGTCCAAGCGTATGGCCGCGAGCGTTGACCAGCCGGTGCCGGGCACCGGGGCGTGCGCCGCCAGGAGCGGGAAGCCGTCCTGGGACGTGCCTTCGAAAACGTCCTCGCCGCGGCGCACGGCCGCGAGCGAAGCGGGCCCGATGCGCCGTCCGGCCACATTTCCCACGTTGCTGCTGTGCGCCACGATCAGCCCGTTGCCGTCCACGACGATGACCCGCCCGTCCTCGGGGCCTCGGCGGTTGTCGAGGATGGGGGTGAACGTTGACGGCGGAAACGCCATGGCGAGGCCGTAGGCCACCTGCCCGTCCAGCTCAACCGGCACCTCCACCGCGACCAAGCCGTGGCGGGGCGGCGGCCTGGCCTGGAAGTCCGACACGCGGGGCCGGCCGGTGGCGAACACCTCCGACATGCCGCTCCCGCCCGGTTCCGACAGCGCCGCGCCGGGCGGCGCGCGGGAGTCGGCCCGCACCTGGCCTGCCGTGTCGGTGAGCATGATGCGCGCGTCGCTTGGCTTCGGGATGAGCAGCGACTGCTGGCGGAACGCCTCAAAATCGCCGGTCGCCAAGGACGGCGAGGTGGCCAGGATGCGCAACGCAGCCTGCGAGGCCGCTAGTTCCCGGGCCATGTCCGCGGCCAGCGTTTGGGCACGGAATGTCAGCTCGCGCTCCGTGGCGCTTCGGTCGGTGTGCCACGTGTAGGACGCGCCGATGGCCGCCACGGTCACGGCCGGAGCAACGGTCCATAAGGACAAAGCGACCAAGCTGAAGCGAATGGACCGGTCACGCGGCATCAGGCGGCAACCTGTCCCGGCCCATCCCGCTGCGTGTCGGCATCGTTGATCATCGAGGATCTTACCGTTCTACGTTTCCCAATCACGACACAGTGCGCTTAAAATGTCGTCAAGTCCAAATGAAGTTGTTGCTGCAACCGATTTAAGTCGGTTTAATTAAATAAAATGATAAAGTCTCAAAAACCGACTGTTCCCAGCGTATCCTGGACCTGTGGAACGACCCGCGGCCTCGTTGGTTACATCCCGCATCGGTTCAGGAAAGGAAGCGCGTGGTGAACAAGCAATCAGCGGCGGCAGTGGCGATCGGCAGTGTCTTGGCCGCGGCGGCGATCGGCGCCCGCAACGGCCCGCAGCGCCCGCGGGCGGCGCTTTGGTATGCCCGGCTGGACAAGCCTTCCTTCACGCCGCCCGGCCCGTTGATCGGCGCGGCCTGGGGCGCGCTGGAATTGCTGCTGGCCGGGGCGGGCTACCGGTTGCTGCGCGCGCCGCGCACGGAAGCGCGTTCCGCCGCGGTCGGGTCATGGGCGCTGACCCTGGTGGGCCTGGCCGGGTATCCGTGGCTGTTCTTCCGCCGGAGGCAGTTGGGGGAAAGCGCCGTCGCCTCAGCCTCCATGCTCGCCGCGGCGCTGGGCACCGCGGCGGCGGCCCGCGAGGTGGACCGTCCGGCCTCGGCCATGACGGTGCCGCTCCTCCTGTGGCTCGGCTTCGCCACCGTGCTCAGCGAGGAGCTGTGGCGTCGGAATTAGCTCCAACCCGGCGCGTCGCCCGTCAGCCGGTCACGGGCTTGGCGGCCTCGGTTCCCGTCAGCGCGCCGTCGTAGGCCGGGTGCTGGCTTTCCCACTGCGCCGCGAGGTCCATCGCGCCGTCCTGCGCAGGCCCGTCCGTCCACGTCGCCGAGGGGAGGATGGCATCGGCGTAGCTCGCCAGGATGTCGCCCGCCATGTCCGGTTCGGCCGGCGCCGCCAAGTCGCTCGCCGGGTCCGGAGCATTCGCAGAGGCGTCGGCCATGAAGGGGGGCGCCGCCGATCCCGCGGCCACCGTGTCAGGCGTGATCGCCGGGGCAGGGGCGGCGCTTGCGGCCGGCTCGGACGCGAGGATGGTGTTGCCGCCGACCGACGCCGGCCCGGACGCCACGGCGTCCCAGCCGTAAAGCCGGTTGCCGCTGATGCTCGCCGTGGCGTCCGTCCTGTTCACCACCGCCGTGGTGTTGTGGGCGGTGTAGCTCGTCGTGATCGTGTTGTTCTTTACCGTCAGGCTGCTGTTGGCGTAAACGCCGCCCTCCTCGCCAAAGGTGATGGCGATGGGGTTCTCCGCGCGGGCGCCCTTCTCGATGAAGTTGTTCTCGATGGTGCCGACGCCGCCGTTGGTCAGGTCGATCTCGTAGCTCGCCGTGCCGGACGCGCCGTCCGTGATGGTGTTGCCGGTGACCGTGGTGCTGGCGGCGCGGCTCTTGATGCCGTGGCCGACCTGCGCGCCGGTGATCGTGCTGTCCTTCACCACCAGGCTGCCGACCGCGCCCACGTAGATGTTGTGGGTTTGGCCGTCGCCGATCCCGTTGTTGGCGAAGGTGGAGTTGGCGATCGTGATCGACCCGTTCGGGTCGGGGTTGGCCAGGATGCCGTTCTGGTTGTCGTGGATGTTGACGCGGCTCAGGGTCAGCGTGCCGCCCTCGTAGCGGATGCCGGCGCCGTTCTTGTCCGGCACGGTGGCGCCGGAGATGTCAAACCCGCTGATCGCCACGTCCACCCCGGCGCCGCCCGCGTCGATGAGGCCCTTCCCGTTCGCCGGCTGCGCCGTGCCGACCAGCTTCACCGTGCCGCCCACGGCTTCCAGCGTGAGGCTGTGCGAGATGTTGAGCACGTCGTTCGTGTAAGTGCCGGCATCCACCTTGATGGTATCGCCGCTGCGTGACGCCGCCACCGCAGAAGAAATCGTCGAATACTGTTCGCCGTTCCCAACAGTCAAAGTCGTCATGAGCATTCTCTCCCAACGGATGCAGGAGACGAGAATGCCCCGCGGCCTGCGCGGGCCGTCTAAAATTATGAACGGCGGCCTGGCAACCCAGGATCGGCGCGGGCCGAGGCTTCGTGGCGCATTCGACGCGGATGGGAGCGCCGTACTTTGGATGTTGAGATGGCGGTCCTATTCAGGCGCCTTCATCTTGCTTGCGCATCTTTACGGAACGGCAGGGCGCTCCCCGCTTCGGAGGGCTGTCCAGGCGTCTGGATCGTGGGCGGCCATGATGAAGTGATGGGGTCGCGGGGCTGAAACGTGGTCCGGCCCGCCCCTTATGTCGGGACGCCGCACGGGCCAGCGCCCGCGCCGACCTTTCCGATGGGATGCTCATGCCGCAGACTTCAGACAGCCCGTTGTTCCAGCCGTTCATGCTGGGCGACCTTCCCCTCAAGAACCGCGTCGTCATGGCGCCGCTGACCCGCAGCCGGTCCAGCGACGCCGGCGTGCCGCCGGACTTCGCGGCGGACTACTACGCGCAGCGCGCCACCGCCGGGCTGATCGTGTCGGAAGCGACCAACGTCTCGGCGCAGGCGCGCGGCTACGCGCTGACGCCCGGCATCTGGACGACGGAGCAGGTCGCGGCCTGGCAGCGCGTCACCCGCGCCGTGCGCGCGCAGGACGGGCGCATGGTGATGCAGCTTTGGCACACCGGGCGCATCTCCCACCCGAGCCTGCATGGCGGCGCGCTGCCGGTGGCGCCGTCCGCCATCAAGCCGTCCGGCCAGGCCTTCACCAACGCCGGGCTGCAGGACCACGTGGCGCCGCGCGCCTTGGAAACCGACGAAATCCCCGCCATCGTCGCCGATTACCGCCACGCCGCCCAATGCGCCAAGGACGCGGGGTTCGACGGCGTGGAGATCCACTCCGCCAACAACTACCTGTTGGAGCAGTTCATCCGGGACAGCACGAACAAGCGCACCGACCGCTACGGCGGCCCGCTGGAGAACCGACTGCGCTTCCCGCTGGAGGTGGTGGCCGCGGTGACGGAGGTTTGGGGCGGCGGCGCCCGGGTCGGCATCCGCGTTTCGCCGGGCACCACGGTGCCGGGCGACACCCCGCTCGACAGCGACCCCATGGGGACCTACGGCGCCTATATCGACGCGCTGTCCCGGTTCGGCCTGATGTATGTCCACGACATCGAGGGCGTGACGCAGATGAGCCGCGACGCCAACGGGATCGACTACCCGGCGCTGCGGCGGCGGTTCGGCGGCGCTTACATGGCCAACAACAATTACGGGCGCGAGTTGGCGGACAAGACCCTGGCCGAGGGCAACGCCGACCTGATCAGCTTCGGCCGCCCGTTCATCGCCAACCCTGATTTGGTGGAGCGCCTGCGCACCGGGGCGCCGCTTGCCGACGCGCCGAAGCAGTACTGGTATGGCGGGGATGCCACGGGCTACTCGGATTGGCCGGGGATGCAGGGGCAGATCAAGCTGGCGGCCTGATCCCGGGCCGGGGCGCTGGGGCGTGGACGGGGCTGCGAACGAAGCGGCCCGGCCTGCGTTTGCGCGCTGCGCCTGGTAGGCCCTCTTGGAGCAGATGCCGCGGCCTGATCGCTACAAAACGCTGGAGCTTGCCTGCGACGCCGCGGCGACGCGGCGGAGGGCGGGCGCAACCGCGCCGGGCTGGAGGACGCAGCGTGGCGATGACCGTGCCCAAGCGGGCCGATACCGGCATGTGCTTGCGGCTGCGCCGCTGTAGACCCCGGCCAACCCCAGCAACCTGCACTATGTGATGGAAGACGCATGATTGCCGTCCAAGAGGCGGAGATTACCCGCTGGGTGGAGTTGACCTGGCCGCGCCCGGACGGCGCGCTCGGCGGTTGGCTGCATCGCCGAGTTGCGGTCGCTGCACCTGGACGACGACGCGATGCCCGTGGTGCTGTCGCTCATGGACCAGCTTTACGCGGCCTGGCGGCGGATGCGGCTGCTGCAGCAGGCGGTGGATGAGGCGGCGCCGGTACGGTGCGGGCGCGGTTGCGGGTGTTGCTGGAGGGGGTGGGGGAGTGAAGGGGTATGTCTTGTTTGCTGAGCCAAGCCTGGGCGTTGGATTTTGGGCGCTGATGGTTTGGCGAAGTGGTGCAGCTTGCTGATGCCGGTCCGTGATGGCATTCGCGGAAACCCATCGAAGCAACGGGAAGCACGCGTCGCCGTGGGACTATAACGCAGGAGCCGAGCATGACCGTCGGATCGTTCCCCAAGACGCGCCTCCGCCGCAACCGGGCGGACGGATGGACCCGCCGCTTGGTGGCCGAGACGAAGCTATCGGTGGACGACCTGATCTGGCCGGTGTTCGTGCGCCCTGGCGTTGGAGAGACGGAGCAGGTTGCTTCCATGCCCGGGGCGGAGCGAGTCACGCTCGACCGGCTGGCCGCGCACGTTGAGCAGGCGGCGGAGTTGGGCATCCCAGTGGTAGCGCTGTTCCCGGCGACGCCGGCCGAGCTGAAGGACACGGACGGGACCGAGGCGACCAACCCGGATAACCTGATCTGCCAGGCGGCGCGTTTGCTCAAGCGGGAGTTTCCCGAGGTGGGATTGCTTGGGGATGTGGCGCTCGACCTTTACACGACACACGGCCACGATGGCGTGCTGCGCGACGGGCGTGTCGCCAACGACGAGAGCGTGGCCATCCTCGCGCGCCAGGCGGTGGTGCAGGCGGAGGCGGGGATCGACGTCGTGGGGCCGTCCGACATGATGGACGGACGGGTTAGCGCGATCCGCACGGCGCTGGACGGGGCAGGATTGGAGGGCGCGCGGATCATGAGTTACGCCGCCAAGTATGCCAGCGCGTTCTATGGCCCGTACCGGGACGCAGTACGGTCAGCACGGCTGAACGGCGACAAGAAAACTTACCAGATGGACCCGGCCAACAGCGAGGAGGCGTTGCGCGAGGTCGAGCAGGACCTGCTGGAAGGCGCAGACATGGTGATGGTCAAGCCCGGGATGCCATATCTGGACATCGTACGGCGCGTGCGCGATCGGTTCGGCGTGCCGACCTTCGCCTACCAGGTGTCCGGCGAGTACGCGATGATCATGGCCGCTGTGCAGAACGGCTGGCTGGACCACGACCGGGCGATGATGGAAAGCCTGCTCGGTTTCAAGCGCGCGGGTGCATCGGGGGTGCTGACCTACTTCGCCGTGAAGGCAGCGCGGCTGCTGCGGGCCTGAATGTCGAACGCAAGCACCAGGGCTGTCAGGGCCGCCCGCTTTTCGGACGCGGCTGCTGTTCAGGAGATCAGCGCGGAAGCCTACATCCCGATCTACCAAGCGGTCATCGGAGCGGTTCCGAAGCCGGCCCAAGAGGATTACGCGGGCAGGATTGAGCGGGGCGAGGTCTGGATGCTTGAGGCAGACGACGGCATGGCCGGCGTGCTCGTTCTAGAGCCGAAGGCCGGCCACCTCATGGTTTACAGCATCGCTGTCCGTCCCCGATATCAGGGCCGGGGCTATGGAAAGCTGCTTCTGGCCTTTGCCGAGCAGCGTGCAGCGGCTACCGGATCATCCGAGGTACGCCTTTACACAAACGTGCGCATGAAGCGAAATTTGGCCTTTTATCGAAGCTGCGGGTACGCCGAGATTGGCACGCGCCCGCACCCGAGCCGGCCGGGGGAAGTCGTTGTTGATATAATGAAAGTGGTATCCGGCACACTTGCTGGTCCGAACCAGTGATGTTGAGAGTTCCTGGTCAGGTTTAAGCGCGGTGATAGAGAAAAGACAGGTCTGCCCTACCTGCCAAACCAACCGCGACCGGCCACGCCCGCCCTGTCCATAAACTTCGACCCACTCACGGAAGTGCGGACACGCTAATTATTGGGTAAAAAAACGAACCGTGCTGCCATTCACGTGCGGGCTTACGTCATCCGACGCCCCGTCCCCACACCCAACAAAACGCCCCACATGCGCAGGCCGCGCAGTCTGCTAAGCTCGGATCCAAACCGCGCCAGCACGGCCCGGCACAGGAGCAATCCCCATGAAAGTCACCGTCGAGATCGACTGCACCCCGGACGAGGCCCGCCAGTTCCTAGGCCTGCCTGACGTAAAACCCATGCAGGCCGCCCTCATGGCGCAGATGGAGGCGCAGATGTCCGAAGCCGTGCACCGCTTCTCGCCGGATGCCATGCTGCGGTCGTGGATGTCGCTCGTGCCGCAAACGCCGGATCAGTTGAAGGACATCGTCGGCAAGTTCTTCCGTCCGCCCGCGGGCGGGATGCCGAAAACCGAGGGCTGACAACCCGGGCGCATCGCGGCCCCATGCCCGGCACCAAAGGCAGCGCCGCCGCTACCATGCGCAGCGCAGGGCGCGCGGACTGATGGTGACGACGCAGCGGGCCAGGGTGTTGGAGGTGAGGTTGCGGACATGGGCGACATACCCGGCCTGCGCCGCGTCCAGCACCGTGAAACCGTATCCGGCCCGGTTGGCGGTGGCGCGGACCGTGACGGTGGGCGTCCCCGCGACGCCGGGCAGGGCGCAGGCGGCGCCGATGGCGTCCCGCGGGCCTGGCCCATGCTCCGCCGGCATGTCGCAGTGACGGACCCGCACTGGCCGCGCGGCCCAGCGGCGTCCAGTTTGGTCCCATGTCCACCCGTTCTGGCGAGGTCATCATGGACCATGCCCGCCCCGCGCCGGCTCCGGACGACGCGCTGTTCCGCGCGGCCGAGCCGGCATGCTGCACCCGCCCGAACCCTTGCAGGAGCGCGACACATGATTGACTGGTCCATTGCGGTGCCCTCCTTCCTGACCGCCCTTGTGGAGTGGGTGGAGGCGTTCACCATCGTGCTCGCCGTCAGCCTGAGCATCGGCTGGCGTGCGGCCATCGGCGCCGCGGCGGCGGGGCTGGCGACGCTTGCCGCGCTGACCCTGGCAGCCGGGAGCGTGTTGGCCACCGGCATCGACCTCGGCTCCGTGCAGCTTGTGGTCGGCGTGTTCCTCCTGCTGTTCGGGGTGCGCTGGCTGGCCAAGGCGATGGCGCGCCATGCCGGGCTGAAGGCGCTCCACGACGAGGCGTTGGAGTTCGAGCAGACGCGCGCCCGGCTGAGCGGCGATTGGGTCGCGAACTGGATGGTCGCCTACAAGGGGGTGCTGCTCGAAGGCCTGGAGGTTTGGCTGGTGGTGGTCGCGCTCGGCATGAAGGCGACAGGCGGCATGGGCATGGTGAGCAGCGGCGGGGCGGCGATTGCGGCCTTGCTGCTGACCTGCGCCGTGGGCGCGGCGGTGCGCGCGCCGCTGCAGCGGGTGCCGGAGAACGCCATCAAGTTCACGGTCGGGGCGATGGTCGTCGCCTTTGGCACCTACTGGACGATGGAGGGCATCGGCGGGTCCGAGGTTTGGCCGCTTTCGGATTGGACGCTGCTGATCCTTGCCGCGTTCTACCTGGCCGCCGGGCTGGCGGTTGCGACGGCGATGCGTGCGCGGGTGCGCCGGGAGGCTGTGTGATGGGTCCGTTCTTGAAGACGCTGTTCGGCGACATGCGCAACGTCGCCGTCGTGGCCGTCCTGCTGGCCATCGAGATCGTTCTGGTTCGCACCGGGCATGGACGCGAGGCCACGGTACTGGTGCCGCTGGCGACCATGGCAGGCGTGGCCTGGCTGGCGCCGCGGTAGAAGGGTGGGTTCTGGATGGCCAACCTGCGCAGCCTCGCGGCCAGGACGGGACAGCAGGGCCGTTCAACCCCAGAACGCAACGCAGCCGATCCGGGCAGCTCCCAGAGTCCATACCTGAAAGGCGTCCAGTGGCCCCAATCCTGAAATCCCTCCGAGCCAGCGCCGCGCAGCTTCTGGCCGGCCTTGCCACCCAAGTCGCCGCCCATCCGCCCGGCGCCGCTCCCGCCGCCACGCGCAACCTGCTGACCGTGGACTTCGGGGCGCCGACAGGCCGGATGGCCCCGGCCACGCTTTGGGGCATCGCCTGCGCCGCGCCGCAGAACCGCGACTTCGCATTGTGCGCCGATCCGAAGTTCCTGGCCGCCGCCGCGCGCCTCGCGCCCCCGCTTGTTCGATTGAACAGCAACGCGGGCGTCGGCAGCACCGGCTCCGACTATTGGAGCGACGCGATCTTCGCCCGCGGGGTGGATGCGCCGAACTGGAAAGTCCTCGAAAACTTCACCCGCAACGCGGCGAAGTTCATCCGTCCGGGCTGCCGCTTGATCGTCGGCGTGCGGCTGGACGGGCGCAGCCCCGCCGACTACGCCTCCATGTGCGCCCAGGTCGTGCGGCGGCTGCAGGGAGCCGGCCTCAAGGTTTGGGGGATCGAGGTCGGCAACGAGAACGACGCGCTGCCGATCGACAGCTATTGCGGCCTGTTCAACGCAGCCGCCGGCGCCGTCCACGCGGTCGATCCGGCCATACGCATGATCGGCCCCGTGGACAGTTGGTGCAACGGCGGCCGACTGACCTCCTTCGCCCAAGGGTGCGGGGACAGGATCGGGGCCGTGTGCTTCCATGCCTACCGCTACGGGATGGGCGCCGGGGAGGTGCTGACGGACGCGCAGTTGTTCAACACGCGCTCGGCCGACGACATGCGCACCGCCCGCACCGCGCTGGCCGGCACCGCCGCGGCGGACGCGCCGATCTTCATCGGGGAGTACAACATAGATTTCAACGCCGCCAACGAGGTCCGCCAGCAGCGGCCGGTCGGCGCGGTGTTCGCCGCCTACTTCATGCTCACGGCGTTCCAAACCGGCCTGGGCCTCGACATGGGCGCCCTTTGGGAGATGTTCGGCGACGGGCAGTACGGCGTGATCCGCGAGGACTACAGCATCGGCCCGCAAGGGCGGCTGCTGTTGAAGGCGGCGGCGGTGATGGGCGGGGCGGAGGTTTCCGCACAGCTCGCGGGCGCCGACGCCTCCGCCCTCGCGGTTGCCAACGGCGACCAGGTGGGCGTGATGATCGTGAACCATGGCGCTTCGCCGTTGTCAGGGCCGGTGGTCCTCGGCCGCCTGCCCCGCAACGCCGGCACGATCAACCGCTGGGAGATGAGCCGCGCCAGCCCCGGCGTGTCCGCGACGATCCGGGTCAGGGCCGGCATGACGGACACGCTCACCGTGCCGCCGATGAGCGTGGTGATCCTGCATAGCTGACGCTGCCGGGTGGTCGAAGCCTGGGCCGCGGCGGGCCTACAGCGCGCCCCGCGCGGTCAGGGCGCCGATCCGGTCCGCGGTGCGCAGGGCGATGGCGATGAGCGACGGGTTCACGCCGCCCGTCGTCGGGAACACCGAGCCGTCGCACATCCAACGGTTCGGCACGTCCCAACTCCGGCAGTCGGCGTCCACCACGCTGCTGTCACGGTTGAACCCCATCCGCGCCGTGCCGGCCAGGTGGCTGGTGTCGTTCTCCTGCCTGAACACGTCCCGGGCGCGCATCCGGCCGATCCGCGCATCCGGCCGATCCGCGCATCCGGCCGCACGGGCCTCAGCCCTTGCCCGGCAGCACCGTCGCCAGCAGCTCCTTGGCGCTGTTCACCAGCACGCTGCCCAGCTCCGGCTCCGTGCCCAGCATGGTCACGAAGTGCGCCGCGTCCTTGAGCGTGATGTGCGGCGGCAGCGGCGGCACGTTGGGGTCGGTGTAGGCTTCCAGGATCACCGGCCGGTCGGCGGCCAGCGCCTCGTCCCACGCCGCCCCAACCTTCTCGGGGTCATCGACGAAGATGCCCTTCAGGCCGATCAGCTCGGCATACTTGTGATACGGGAAGTCCGGGATGCTTTGCGTGCTCTCGGTCTTGCCGGCGCCGAGCTGCACCCGCTCCTCCCACGTCACCTGGTTCAGGTCGCGGTTGTTCAGCACCAGCACGATCAAGTGCGGGTTGGACCACTGCTTCCAGTACTTGGAGATGGTGATCATCACGTTCAGCCCGTTCATCTGCATCGCGCCGTCGCCCATGCAGGCGATCACGGTGCGCTCCGGGAACGCCATCTTGGCCGCCATCGCGTAAGGCGTCCCCGCGCCCAGCGAGGCGAGGCTGCCGGACAGCGACCCCTTCATGCCGCGGCGCATCTTGATGTCCCGCGCATACCAGTTGGCCACCGAGCCGCTGTCGGCGGTGATGATCGCCTGGTCCGGCAGGCGGGGCGACAGCTCCCAGAACACGCGCTGCGGGTTGAGCGGATTGGCCGAGCTCATCGCCCGCGCTTCCAGCACCTTCCACCAGTCCTTCAGCCCGTCGGCGATCTTGTCCCGCCAGGAAGTGTCGGTGTTCTGCCGCAACAGCGGCAGCAGCGCCGCGAGCGTGGCGGCGCTGTCGCCCACCATGTTCACCTCCATGGGGTAGCGTAGGCTGAGGTTCTCGCCCTTGATGTCGATCTGCACGCCGCGGGCGCTGCCAGGCTTGGGCAGGAACTCGCTGTAGGGGAACGAGGAGCCGACCATCAGCAAGGTGTCGCACCCCTTCATCAGGTCCCAGCTCGGCTTGGTGCCCAGAAGGCCGAGCGATCCCGTGACGTAGGGCAGGTCGTCCGGCAGCGCCGCCTTGCCCAGCAGCGCCTTGGCGACGCCCGCGCCCAGCCGGTCGGCAACCGCGATCACCTCGTCCGTCGCCGACAGCGCGCCGGCGCCGACCAGGATCGCGACCTTCTTGCCCGCGTTCAGCACGGCCGCCGCGGCCTGCAGCGCGCCCTGCTCCGGCACCTTGGACTCGCCGGGGAAGCCCGTGCCGGTATGCGTGAAGCCGTGTACCATCTTCGGCTCCTCGTAGGTCTCGTTCTGCAGGTCGTTCGGCAGGATGACGCAGGTGACGGAGCGCCGGGTCTGGGCGATGCGCACCGCCCGGTCGATCAAGGTGCGCACCTGGGCCGGGACCGTGCCGGTGGCGACGTAATCGCTGGCGACATCCTTGAACAGCGTCTGTAGGTCCACTTCCTGCTGGTACGACGCGCCGATGGACGCCCGCGCCTGCTGGCCGACGATGGCGACGACCGGCACGTGGTCCATCTTCGCGTCATACAGCCCGTTCAGCAGGTGGATCGCGCCGGGGCCGGAGGTCGCGTAGCACAAGCCGACCTGGCCGGTGAACTTGGCATGGGCGGAGGCCATGAAGGCCGCCATCTCCTCATGCCGGACCTGGATGTATTCCATTTTGTCCTTGGCTTTTTCGAGGGCCACGTCCAGGCCGCCCACGCCGTCGCCGGGGTAGCCGTACACCCGGCGGAGGCCCCACTCGCCCAGGCGCTGCCAAACGAACTCGCTGACGTTCATGCTCATGGAAAAAGCTCCAGGACGGTTAGGAGTGGATCGGGGGTTCCGCGTGGGCTGAGAGGTTCGTGGCCGGCGCGCCTTGGCCCGGGCGGCAAGGCCTGGTGAGTTCCGCACGGATTTCGGCCGCAAGGGCCGGGTTCGAGCGGTGGATCTGCCGGGCGCGGAGCATCGCGCCGAGGCCGGGACCGTCCCGGAAGGCGTTCGCCGCACGCCGCGCAACGGCCGTCAGGGGGACGCCGGGGTGATGGCCCATGCGCGCGCTCACTTGCTGTCGCCGGTTGAGTTCGCTGGGAAGCGAAGGGCAGCCGCGGCTCCCCTGCAACGCCTTCGCACCGATCCGCACTCCTGTGACACTGCGTCCATCCCGGCCAGATTGGGGGCGCAACCCTGGATGGGAAGACGAATCTTTGGAAGCGGCCTGCATAAGTGCACCGTCAAGCGGATGGCGCGGGGCTGCTTGCAGGGGGAGGTCTGTGGCCCAACCGCAAACGCTTCGCGTTTCGGCGAGATCGAGGCGGGCGTCCAGGGGCGGGTTCAGCAAGCCCCGCTTCAGCGGTCCATGCCATGCGGCGAAACGTTTCCGCCGTGCAATCGAGCACAGCCCTGATGCGGGGCATGTGCCTGTCAACCCGCTTTCCTGCAATTTGCGGCGGCAGATGCAAAGAAGCGGCGCCCGGAAGCACGCGCGCGCCGCAACGGGCTGCCGCGACCGCTTGCGGCGGGTCCTGCCCAGCCCCGCGGGGACCACGGGCCAGGCGGGGCGACGCCGGGCCGCCTCGCCTGGCCGAACGCAAGGCTGGCGGCGGTCAGCCCTCAAGCGTAAAACGGGTCGCAGCGGCTTCGGCCGCAAGCGGAGGCGCCGCCTGAGCAGAACCGGGCGCGGCCCGGCCGGAACCACCAAGAGAAGTTCGAGGTCATGGACGACAGCGCGAGCGTGCCGGATTGGTCACTGGGGGCCGCCTACGTGGACGGCCAGGTTTCTCCGATTAAGGATGCGAAGATACCGATGACGGATTGGGGCTATCGGCGCTCCGACGTCACCTATGATGTCGTTGGCGTGTACTACGGCGCTTTTTTCCGCCTAAACGACCACATCAGGCGTTTCCGCGCGTCGATGGACAAGCTGCGCCTGACGCCGCAGGAAAGCGACGAGGACATCGCCCGCATCCTGACCGGCCTCGTCCAGCGCACCGGCTTGCGGGAGGCTTACGTCGCGATGGATTGCCTGCGCGGCAAGCCTTTGCCGGGCCTGCCCTACCATCCGGCCTACGGGCGCGCTTATCTGGCCTGTTTCGCGATCCCCTGGGTTTGGCTTTTCACCGAAGAACAGCAGGCGCGCGGCGTTCACGCGCTGATCGCCAAGACGCCGCGCATCCCGGACGACTCGGTCGATCCGACGGTCAAGAACTTCCATTGGGGCGATCTGACCAAGGCCAGCTTCGAGGCCCATGACGCCGGGTTCGACACGGCGGTGCTGCTGGACCATGAGGGCTTTCTCACCGAAGGCCCCGGCTTCAACGTGTTCGCCGTGATCGACGGCACCGTGGTCAGCCCGCCGCGCGGCGCGCTCGAAGGCATCACCCGCCTCTCGGTGAAGGAGCTTTGCGCCGAACTCGGCATTCCCCATGACATCCGGCCGGTTTCGCGAGATGACCTTGAGCAGGCGGAGGAAATCTTCTGTTCCACCACGGCCGGCGGCATCATGCCGATCAGCCGCCTCGGCCCGCGCATCCTCGGCAACGACCGGCCCGGGCCGCTTTCGTCCCGTTTGCGGGAAACGTTCTGGGCCAAGCGGCGCGACGGCTGGCACGCGACGCCGATCCCTTACGGAGAGGAGGCTCATACGGCCGGCTTGGTTGAATGACCGTCACCCGCTGATGGGTTGCACCCATCCTACGGCATGGGTCGCGTAGGATGGGTGAAACCCATCAGCCGCACACGGGTCATCAATGGCGCCGCCCGTATCACGCACAGACGCAGGCGTGCGGGAGCCTTGTCAGGACGCCCGCAGCGCCTCCCTGATCTGC
Organism: uncultured Acetobacteraceae bacterium; assembly: GCA_964235485.1. Classification (GTDB taxonomy): domain Bacteria; phylum Pseudomonadota; class Alphaproteobacteria; order Acetobacterales; family Acetobacteraceae; genus CAHJXG01. The sequence goes on from CAXSAZ010000017.1 coordinate 52,950, forward strand.
CGCAGCCGCGCCGCGCGTTCCGCCCGGGCGGCCAGCGCCTGCTCCATATCGACGGCGATGAAGCGCGTCGGCGTGTGCGGCTGCATCTGGCCGATCAGGTCCATGTCGGCGGAGATCACGGTGCCCAGCATGAAGTAGCCGCCCCCCGACACGGCGTCCCGGTGCAGCACGATCGGTTCCGTCCCGCCCGGCACCTGCACGGAGCCGTAGGGGTAGCCGCTGTCCACGATGTTGGACGGGTCCGACCCGGCGCCGAACGGCGGCGCCCGCGGCACGAACTCCAGCGCCCGCCCCCCGCGGAAGCGGTAGCCGATCCGGTCCGCTTCCGGCGCGACCTTCCAGGTGTCGGCAAAGAAACTCTCCTGCGCCGACATGGCCAGCCGGTGCCAATACAGCCCCGGCAGCACCCGGAGCGCGCCCGCCGCCGCCGCCGGCTGCCGCAGCGCCTCCGGCACCGTTTGCCCTTCCGCGGCCGTGCGCGCCGGGACGCCCACGGGCAGGGTGTCGCCGGCCCGCAGCGTCCGCCCGTCCAGCCCGCCCAGCGCCCCCAGCACGTAGGTGGACCGGCTGCCCAGCACGGGCGGCACGTCGATGCCGCCGGCCACCGCCACGTAGGCGCGGGCGCCCCGGCGCAGGAACTCGAAGCCCAGCACCTGCCCGGCGCGCACCCGGAACGCGGTCCACCCGGGTTGCGGCTGTCCGTCGAGCTTCGGCGGCAGGTCGGCCCCCGTGACCGCGACAAGGGCGTCGGACGTGAACCGCAGTTCCGGGCCGAGGAACACGGCTTCCAGCGCCGCCGCGCCTTCCTCGTTGCCGACCAGCAGGTTCGCCGCCCGCAAGGCGGCACGGTCCATCGCTCCGGACAGCGGGATGCCGAGGTGGTAGTACCCGGGCCGCCCGAGGTCCTGCACCGTCGTGGACAGGCCGGGCTTCATCACCTCAATGGCCATGCAATGTCTCCAGCAGCCGGGCGTTGGTCCCCGCGGGGTCGGCCTCGAACGCCGCGAGCGAGAACTCGGCCGGGCGGATCGTGGGCGCCCAGCGCCCGGCGGGCAGGTCCGCCACGATCAGGTCGTATTCCGCGCGCCCCACGGGGCGGAACTTCACGATGTCGCCGGGCCGGAAGAAGATCATGAACTCCCGCAGGTAGCCCGCCTGCTGCGCCGGGTCGTAGATCGGCATGGGCGTGATGCCGAACATCTGGTAGCCGCCCGCCCCGCGCACCGAGTAGATGCAGCCGAAGCAGCCGCCATGCCCCACCGTGAGACGCGGCGTGTCGGTGCGGGGCCGCAGGTATTTCGGCACCTCGATCTGCCGGGCGCGCTCGACCATCTGGTACATGAACGGCAGCCCGGCGACGAAGCCGACCATGGTAACGAACCACGGCGCCGCCGCATGGGCCGCGATGAAGTCGTCCGTGCCCCCGTAGCCGTTGATGCGGGCGGCGTACTCCAGGTCGGTGGCGCCGGGGTCCTGGTGCCGCTCGCGGAAGCGCATCAGCGTTTCGCGCGTCCAAGGGTCGTCGTACAGCACGGGGATTTCGACGATGCGGGTGGCGAGCGTCCTTTCGCCCTGGCCCGACGCGGCCTCCAGCGCCCGCAGCTCGCCCAGCAGCGCATCCGGCGCGATCACGTCGGGGTCAAAGCGCACCTGCAGCGAAGCGTTGGCCGGGCAGATTTCGGTGACGCCGCGGATGCCGCTTTCGCGCACCGCCTTTGCCATCGAGATCGAGGCGAAGAACGCCCCGAGCGACATCGCCTCGTCGAGTTCGACGAAGACGTGCTCGTCGCCGCCAAAGGAATAGCGCGCCGTCATGTTGCCTCCGCGGTGGGATCGGGTGGCCCGGCGGCCAGCCAGGTTTCGAGCCAGCCGGTATGGACGCGGCCGGCGGCAACATCCGGCGCGTCGATCAGGCGGCGGTGCAGCGCCGCCGTGGTAGGCAGGCCCGCCACCGCCAGCTCTCCCAGCGCGCCGCGCATCCGCGCCAGCGCGCCGGCCCGCGTTTCGTCCCAGGCCACCAGCTTGCCCAGCAGCGAGTCGTAGAACGGCGGCACGTCGTAGCCCTCGTACAGCATGGTGTCGAAGCGCACGCCGGGGCCGCCGGGGATCGTCAGCCCGGTGACGCGGCCCGGCGCCGGGCGGAAGTCCTGGGCGGGGTCCTCGGCGTTGATGCGGCACTCCACCGCGTGGCCGCGCAAGGACACGTCGGCCTGGGCGATGCCAAGCGGCTCGCCGCCGGCGATGCGGATCATCTCGCGCACGATGTCGATGCCGGTGACCATCTCGGTGACGGGGTGCTCGACCTGGATGCGGGTGTTCATCTCGATGAAGTAGAACTCCCCGCCGGCTTCGTCGTACAGGAACTCCAGCGTGCCGGCGCCGCGGTAGCCGATGCCCTGGGCCAGCCGCACCGCCGCGGCGCACAGCCGGGCGCGGGCCGCGTCGCCGAGGCAGGGGGCCGGCGCTTCTTCCCAGATCTTCTGCCGGCGGCGCTGCAAGGAGCATTCGCGCTCGAACAGGTGCACCACGTCCGCGCCGTCGCCCAGCACCTGCACCTCGATGTGGCGGGCGCGGGACACGAACCGCTCCAGGTACAGCCCGCCGTCGCCGAACGCCGCGAGCGCCTCCGCGGCGGCCACCGGGAACAGCCGCGCCAATGCGGCCTCGTCCTCGCATACCCGGATGCCGCGCCCGCCGCCGCCGGCCGACGCCTTGATGAGCAACGGAAAGCCGATCCCCTCCGCCAGCGCCAGCGCCGCCGACACGTCCGGAACCCGGCCGGCGCTGCCGGGCACGGTGGGCACCCCGGCGGCCACCGCGGCGTCGCGCGCGGCGGCCTTGTCGCCCATGCGCCGGATCGTCGCGGCGTCGGGGCCGATGAACACCAGCCCCGCCGCCGCCACGGCCTCCGCGAAGCGCGGGTCTTCGGACAGGAACCCGTAGCCGGGATGCACGGCGTCGGCCCCGCAGGCGAGCGCCGCGGCCACCAGCGCGTCGCGGTTCAGGTAGGAACGGGATGCCGGCGCCGGGCCGATGGGCACGGTCTCATCGGCCATGCGGGCGGCGAGCATGGCGCCGTCCGCGGCGCTCACGGCCTGCACGGTGCGGATGCCCAGGTCGCGCGCCGCGCGGACAATCCGCACCGCGATCTCCCCGCGGTTGGCGACCAGGATCTTGCGCAGGCCCATCGGTCAGGTCTCAAGCTCGTACAACGGCTCGCCGGCCATCACGGCGTCGCCGTCGTCGATGAGGAAGCGCACGAACCGCCCGGCCGCCTCGGCGGCAACGGGCGTGAACGTCTTCATCACCTCGATCAGGCCCAGCGTGTCGCCGGGCGTCACGGCGTCGCCCGGCGCCTTGAACGGCGGCTGGTCGGGCGCGCTGCGGTGGTAGAAGGTGCCCGGCAGCGGGGCCTGAACCGTGGTCGTTGCCATGCGTCGTGCTCCTCAACCGGCACCGGGCGGGGCGATGCGGATGCCGTCCGCGGCCAGCGCGTCCCGCATTGCGCGCGCCAGCTCGAACGCGCCGGGCGTGTCGGAGTGGAAACAGATCGACTCGAACGCCACGTCGATCACGTCGCCCTCGACCGTCTCCACCCGTCCGTCGCGGCAAGCGCGCAGCACCTTGTCGGCCACGCGCCCCGGGTCCGGCCGGCCGACCCGGCGGGCGAACACGATGGAGCCGGAGCGGTCGTAGTCCCGGTCGGCGTAGAACTCCCGCACCGTGCGCAGCCCGGCGCGCCCGGCGACGGCGCAGGTCACGGACACGTCCATGCAGTACAGCAGCAGGTCCGGCGAGAACCGCTGCACGCACTCCACCAGCGCCGCGGAGAACGCCTCGTCGCGCGCCGCGTGCATATACAGCGCGCCGTGCGGCTTCACGTGCTGCAAGCGGCGCCCATGCCGGCGCGCGAAGGCGTCCAGCGCGCCCACCTGATACAGCACGTCATGCGCCAGGTCCTCGGGCGCGGCGGCAATGTGGCGGCGGCCGAAGCCCTGCAGGTCGCGGAACCCGGGATGCGCCCCGATGCCGACGCCGCGCGCCGCGGCTTCCCGCACCGTGCGGTCCATCAGGCTCGGGTCGCCGGCGTGGAAGCCCGTGGCGATGTTGGCGGAGCTGACCAGCGGCAGCAGCGCCTCGTCGCCGGCCTCGCCAATGGTCCAAGCGCCGAAGCCCTCGCCCATGTCGCAGTTGATATCGACGGTCAGGCGCGTGGGCATCGCTGAACTCCTTCCGGCAATCGGCATATCCTGCGTGCCGCAGGCGCCCGCCGCAAGCCCGGCCGCGAGCGTTGCCGCCCCGGCGGGAACCTGACAGGCTCAGGGCGCTGATGGGGAAAGGGAGGACGCGATGGCCAAGGAAATCTTCTGCTCGTTCGGGGTGGATGTGGACGCGGTGGCCGGATGGCTCGGCTCCTATGGCGGGGAGGACAGCCCGGACGACATTTCGCGCGGGCTGTTCGCCGGCGAGGTCGGCAGCCTGCGCTTGGTCAAGTTGTTCGAGCGCTTCGGCATCAAGACCACCTGGTTCATCCCCGGGCACTCCATCGAGACCTTTCCCGACCAGATGCGCGCGGTGGTGGAGGCCGGGCACGAGGTCGGCATCCACGGCTACAGCCACGAGAACCCCATCGAGATGACGCCGGACCAAGAGGAGGCCGTGCTCGACAAGTGCATCGACCTGGTGACCAAGCTGTCGGGCAAGCGGCCTACCGGCTACGTCGCGCCCTGGTGGGAGTTCAGCCCCGTCAGCAACGAGCTGCTGCTGAAAAAGGGGATCAAGTATGACCATAGCCTGATGCACAAGGACTTCGAGCCGTACTACGTGCGCGTCGGCGACAGTTGGACCAAGATCGACTACGCCAAGCAGCCACAGGACTGGATGCACCCGCTGGTGCGCGGGCAGGAAACCGACCTGATCGAGATCCCGGCCAGTTGGCACTTGGACGACCTGCCGCCCATGATGTTCATCAAGAAGGCGCCGAACAGCCACGGCTTCGTCAACCCGCGCGACATCGAGCAATTGTGGCGCGACCAGTTCGACTGGGTGTATCGCGAGTACGACTACGCCGTGTTCCCCATCACCATCCATCCCGACGTGTCCGGGCGGCCGCAGGTGCTGATGATGCTGGAGCGCCTTTACAGCCACATGATCCGCCACCCCGGCGTCAGGTTCGTCACCATGGACGAGATCGCCGACGACTTCGCCCGCCGCCAGCCGCGCCAAAAGTAGCATGTGCGGCCTGTGCGGCACGCTCGGCGACGGCACCCATTGGGCGGATGGCCTTGCACGCCCGGGGGAGCCGCCGCCCGCGTCGGCGGTGCCCTGGCTCCGCCGCCAGGCCCGGCGTCAGCGGGTGGCGCTCGGCAACGCGGTGCTCCGGCATTACGGCCTTCGGCTTTCCGACTGGCAGGGGAGCGCGTTCCTGCTGCGCAACCGCACGGGTGCGACCGGGACCGTGCAGGGCCTCGCCGACCTGTGGCCGGCGGCGGAGCGGATGGCGGGCGTGCCGCTCGACCCGCTGGACCCGGCGCTGCTGGACGCGCTGGAGCGCCATGCCGCCGGGTGACGCGCGCCTGCCGGTCAACATCCTGACGGGCTTCCTGGGCAGCGGCAAGACAACGGTGCTGCGCCACGTGCTGCGCGACCCGGCCTTTGCGGACACTGCCGTGCTGATCAACGAGTTCGGTGAGGTGGGGCTGGACCACCTGCTGGTCGGCGCGCTCGACGAGGCGCCGGTGCTGCTCGCCAGCGGCTGCATCTGCTGCTCCATCCGCGGCGACCTCAGCCGCGCGGTGCGCGACCTTCATGCCCGCCGGCAGCGCGGCGAGGTGCCGCCGTTCGGCCGGGTGATCGTCGAGACCACGGGCCTCGCGGACCCGACGCCGATCCTTGCGACCCTCACCGCGGACCTGGTGATCCGCCGGCACTTCCGGCCCGGCAACATCGTGGCCACGCTGGACGCCCTGCACGCGGAACGAGGCCTCGCGCGGCACGCGGAGGTGTCGCGGCAGGCGGCAATCGCCGACCGCCTGATCGTCACCAAGACGGACCTGGCCGCCCCCGGCGCGGTGGTCCGGCTCCGCCACGCGCTGCGCCGGCTGAACCCGGCGGCCCCGGTGGTGGAGGCCGTCCACGGCGCCGTCGATCCGGACATCCTGATCGGCCAGGACATCCACGCGGCCGAGACCCGGATGACGGAGGCCCGGCACTGGATGCAGGGAGGGGCAGGGCCGCCGGGCGCGAAGGGCAGCCGTCACGGTGGCGGCGCGATCACCTCGTTCTGCTTGCGCCTGTCGGGCGAGTTGGACTGGCACGCCTTTGGCCTGTGGTTCAGCATGTTGGCGCACCGGCACGGGGACAAGCTGCTGCGGGTGAAAGGCATCCTCCATGTGGAGAACAGCGCAACGCCGGTCGCGATCCACGCCGTGCAGCACGTCATCCATGCCCCGGAGCACCTGCCGGATTGGCCGGACACGGAACGCGGCTCCCGCATCGTGTTCATCGCGGAGGGCTTGGAACAGGACGCCGTGGAACGCTCCTTGCAGGCCTTTTCCCGCCTGACGCGCCCGGCCAAGGCCGTTGGTTAGCGAGGCCGGAACAGGCAGCCGAGGGGGAGCAACCCGGCAGATGCGAGCGGCGCGGTCCCGGCGAAGCCTGAGCCAATCAGGGTGGCCCGCCCATCAAGCCAAAAAAGTATTGGTTGCCGGGCAAAAATTTTGCACCTATCATGCTTGTCCGGCCATAAAAAAGGCGGCACCCGAAGGTGCCGCCAAGTTTAGGGAGGAAACGTCCGCGAGACGGCATAACCGCCTCGCGGACGTGAACCTATGCTTTTTGTACATTTCCGCAAGCGGAAACTTGTGCGACGCACGCGAAAATTCGGCAGCACTGGTTTTGCGGTCACGGGTTCGGCAATCCAACCAATCAGCTTGCCGAAGCTCAGCACGGCGCCACCCGGGTCAGCGCCTCCCCGGCTGCGCGGCACTCCATGCTCAGGCTCCGGGCAACCGAGGGATGGGTCACCTTGCCCGCGGTGGATGTTCGGGTCCGCCTGCAGATTCACATTTTCGAGAAGGGTACGGGCGCCCTTGGCCGCCAGCGCAAGCCCGGGGGCAAGCGTCGCGTGGCTGAGGGCGTAGCTGGACGTGAGCGGAACCGCGCCGGGCATGTTGGCCACGCAGTGATGCACCGTGCCGTCGGCCCCGTAGGTCGGCACCGAGTGCGTCGTGGCGCGCGAGGTCTCGAAGCACCCGCCCCGGTTGATCGCGACATCCACGAGCACGGCCCCCGCTTCATGCCCTTGAGCATCCCCGCCGTCACCAGCTTGGGCGTGCTGGCGCCCGGGATCAGCACCGCGCCAATCCCGGCGTCCGCCGCGTAAACCTCCCCCTCGATGGCCGCCCGGGTCGAGAACCGGGTGCGGACCCGGCCGCCGAACGTTTCGTCGAGTGCGCGCAGGCGGGGCAGCGAGCGGTCGATCACCGTCACCTCCACGCCGAGTCCCACGGCCATGCGCGCCGCCTGCGTGCCGACCACGCCGCCGAGCACCCACCATGCGGGCGGACTGCACGCCCGGCATGACGGCGCAGGCTCACCCCGGCCGCTTCCACGGCCAAGCGGCCGGTGACCTCGCTCATCGGCGCGAGCAGCGGCAGCCCGCCCTGGCCGTCGGTCACGGTCTCATAGGCGACGGCGGTGCAGTCGGACGCGAGCAGGCCCTTGGCCTGTTCCGGGTCAGCCGCGAGGAGCGGGAAGGTGAACAGGATCTGGTCCTCCCGGAGCTGCGCCCATTCCGCCGGCTGCGGCTCCTTGACCTTGACGATCATGTCGGCGGCGAACGCCGCGTCCGCGGTGTCCACCACCGTGGCGCCGGCCCAGCCGTGTCCCTCGTAGGTTGCGCCGATGCCAGACCCGGCGTTCTGCTGCACGACCACCGTGTGGCCCGCGCCCGCATACTCCCGCACGTCTTTGAGCCGGGTCACAGCCTCGTCGGCGGCACGTGGCCGCGGCTGCGGTCCGCCCTGCCGCTTCCGATTGACCCCATCCTCTTCCATCGCGAGAAGGGATGGAGGCCGGCGCCCGTGGAAACTTGGGATGTCCGGTCGTGCCGCCTCGACGCGGCGCGGAGTTCCCGGTCACGAACAACGGAGATGCACGGTGAGCGAACAATGGCAGCATCAGCTTCGGGTTTACCTGGGCGACGAGCTGGCCGAGGCGGCGCGGAAGGATCGCAACCATCCGGCGTTGGAGCCGCTGACGGCTATCCTGGACAAGCACCACGCAACCCTGATCAGCCAGTTCGACGCCTTCGAGAACTACGTCGCGGAGGCTGAGAAGGCAGGCCCCGAGAACTTCCCGCTTTACAAGTGGACGAAGGCCACCGTGGATGACCCTGCCAAGCGTGCCAAGCACATCAGGACCTTTGCGCTGCACGTTTCCGGCAACGAGGTCTATGCGAAGGAGGCTGCGGACGCGCTTGAGGCCGACTTGCAGCCCCTCGTCGGCGGCGAGCTGGTCACGCGCATGTCCCGGCACGACACGAACCCGGCAAACAACCTGCAGGTGCCTCCCGAATACCAGCCATAGCGCCGCCGCCTCGGCCTGGCCCCGTCTGCCCTGTTTGCGCGATGCTGGCCCATGTCCGACCCGTTTGAGCCAGCGGGCGCGGTGCCGGAAGAGGTGCTGCGCCTGGCGGAAGCCTACGTCTTTGCAAGCCCCGACCCGGTAACCGCGCGCACCCTGGCGCCGCTGCTGCCCCCGGGCCAGAACGCCCATCTCGTGCTGGACGCGCTGCAGGCCCGCTGCGCCCGGCGCGGCGTGGTGCTGGCCGAGACGGACGGTGCTTGGACGTTCCGCACGGCGCCCGACCTTGCGGACCGGCTCCGGCGGGCGATGGCGCCGCCGCGACGCTTGCCGCGGGTGGCCCTGGAGGTGCTGGCCCTGGTCGCCCTGCACCAGCCGGTGACCCGGCCGGAGATCGAGGTGATGCGCGGCGTGTCGCTGGGCCAAGGCAGCATGGACACGCTGCTCGACGCCGGGCTGATCCGCCCGGTCGGGCGCCGGGACGCGCCGGGGCGTCCGACGCTGTGGGCGACGACGCCGCGCTTCCTGGCCCAGTTCGGTTTGCGCACCCTGCGCGACCTGCCGGGCGTGGGCCTGCCGCTGTCCGCGGGGTCCGGTGGGGCAGGGGAGGGGGCCGACCCGGGCGCAGGCGGCCGTTTTTCTGACAACTCCGGCGGTTCCGGCGCGGCCTGACGGGCCATGGCACGGGGCTGGGGGCGTCCAGCCTCACACGCGATAACTGTTCATTACCGCGTGTGATAGATTTATAGGTTGATTTGCCACAATCACCTCCGCAAACTTCGGCCTATGGCGCTGTCCCCGGACCACCAAACCCGCCGCCCAGCCCTGCCGGTTGAGGGGAACCAAGTCCCGCCGACGCCGACCAGCACGGGCATCGCTGCGCTGGACGCCGCGCGCGGCTATGCCCAGGACGCGCTGGCCCCGGCCACCCTGCGCGCCTACGAGGCGGACTGGGCGCATTACCAGGCTTGGTGCCGCGACGCGGGCTGGGCGCCGCTCCCGGCCGCCCCGGCCGGCGTCGCCGCCTACCTGGCCTCCATGGCCGCCACCCACGGCCGCGCCACCCTTCGCCGCCGCTTGGTCGCCATCGGCCAGCGCCACAAGCTCGCCGGCGCGGCCTGGGTCCCCGCCCACCCGCTGATCCGGGCCACGCTGCGCGGCATGGGGCGACGGCATGGCGTGCCGGCCCGGCAGGCGGCAGCACTCGGCTCGGCCGAGGTCAAGCAACTCGTCGCCACCTGCGACGCCGGGCTGACCGGCCTGCGGGACCGCGCGCTGCTTCTGCTGGGCCTCGCCGCCGCCCTGCGCCGGTCGGAGCTGGTTGCGGTGGCGCGCGAGCACCTCCAGTTCCGGAGCGACGGCGCCCTGCGCCTGCTGCTGCCGCGCGCCAAGGGCGACCCGGCGGGCGAGGGCGACTGGCTCGGCCTGCCCCGCGGCAAAGGGCGGGACACCTGCCCGGTGCGCGCTTTGGAAGCCTGGATCAAAGCCGTGGATTGCCGCTACGGGCCGGTGTTCCGCCGGGTGGACCGCTGGGGCAACCTGTCCGATGCGGCGTTGCACCCCGACGCGGTGCGCCAAATCCTGCTGCGCCGCGCCGCCCAGGCCGGGCTGCGGGCGCCAAGCGGGGAACGGCTCAGCCCGCACGGGCTGCGGGCGGGGTTCGTCACCGAGGCTTACCAGGCGGGCGCGCGGGACGAGCACATCATGGCGCACACCCGGCACCGCGACCTGAAAACCATGCGCGGCTACGTGCGCAGGGCGCGGCTGGTCCAAGACAGCCCCGCCGGGCTGCTCGGGCTGTAGCGGGGGTGACGACCCGCGGCCCGCGGTCCCCCGGGGCGCACCGCCGCGCACAACCGGTGGCGCCGCTGCCCAAGCGGCCCCGGGGACGGCCGCCATGGCAGGCGGCCCCGCCGAAACGTAAAGCGTTTGCGGCTGAGTTTGCGGCCCCGCTGCCGCGCGCTTCGGCCGCCTTGTGCCTGCCGACGCCGGACTGGCTGGCCCACCGCCTGTGGGTGGCCGGGCCGGCCGCGCTGCTTTCGGCTTTCCGCGCCGCCGCGGCCGGCCCGGGCGTCATCCCCTGGCCGCTGCGCGCGTCGGAGCTGGAAGAGGGCTGGTTCGGCCAGCTCGTGGCGCCCCCGCCCGGCCGGCGCGGCATCTCCGTCGAGGGCGCGCACGTCCTGGCCGGGCAGCTCGCCGCCGCGGCGCAAGCTCTGCAAGCGCAGGCGCAGCCCTCCCTCGTGCCGCTCGATCTCCATGCGCTGCTGCCGGTGCCGCCGGCGGTACTGCGGCTCGGGCCGGACGCGCCGGAAGCGGATGCCTGGCTGTGGGAGCATTGGGGCACCACCTGGCCGCTGCGCGGCGTCGCGGAGGACGCGCCCGGCGCCGGCGAACAGGGCCGCCCCGCCGAAGCACGGACGGCCGCCTGCTTCCGCTTCCATTCCGCCGATTGGTCGCCGTGGCGCGCGCTGGCCTCCTTGCGCGTCCGCTGGCCCGGGCTGTGCTTCGACCTGCGGCCGGACTACGGCTTTGCGGAGCCGGGCGCGCCGGCCGCCAGGGCGCCGCGCCGCGGCGGCAGGGTCCGGCACGGGCCGGGCGCGCCCTGACCGCCGGCCCGGCCCTGCTGACGGCGCCGCCTGGCCCCGCGCGGGCGGAGGAAGCGCCGGACACGGTGCTGCTGCGCTTGGACGGGTTCGAGGGGCCGCTCGACCTGCTGCTCCACCTCGCGCGCCGCCAGGCTGTGGACCTGGCCCGCGTGTCCGTGCTCGACCTTGCGGACCAGTATCTCCTGGCAACCGCGGACCTGGGGCGCGTCGGCCTGCAGCGCGCCGCCGACTGGCTGGTCATGGCGGCGTGGCTGCTTTGGCTCAAGTCGCGCCTGCTGCTGCTGCGCAGCCCGGAGGAAGCCGCCCAGGCCGAGCAGGAGGCGGCGGCGCTTTCGGCGCGCCTGGCCCGGATGGAAGGGGTCCGCGCGGCGGTGGCCGCCCTGGACGCGCAGCCGCAGCTCGGGCGCGACGCCTGGGTGCGCGGCGGGCGGGGCGAAGCGTTTGCGGCTGGGTTTGCAGCGCCGGAGCTGGCGCCGTTGTTCCGCGCCTGCCTGGCCGCCCTGCGCCAGCCGCGCCCGGCGCAGAACGAACGTCCCCCGCCGCTGCCATTGTGGCGGGTGCCGGAGGCCCTGGCTCTGGTGCGGCAACGGCTCGCAGTGCTGGCCGGGGCGGGCGAGGGGCGCGCCGCAACGCTGGCGGGCTTGCTGCCGCCACTCGCGCGCGAGCCGCCCGGCTACGCGCTGCGCTGCCGGGCGGCGCTGGCCAGCACGCTGATCGCCAGCCTGGAACTCGCCCGCACCGGCGAGGCGGCGCTGGAACAGGAGGGCGCCTGGGCGCCGGTCCGCCTGCGCCCCGCCCGGGCATGACGCTGCTTCTCGTCAGGTGCCTGGCTGTTCCTGGCCGAACAGCATCTCATAGGCGGTGCACGGAGCCAGCGGGATGATCTCCAGGCTGACCACGCCGTTGACGACGAAAGGCAGGGCGCGGCACCGCGCCTCGGCCTCGCGCTGGTCGGCGCATTCAAGCAGCGCCACGGTACCGGCGGGACCCTCTGCGCGGGGGATGTACCACAGGGAGCGCATGACGTCGGCCTTGGCCATGGCCCAGGCGTCCAGCGTTTCCCGCTTCGCGAGCGGGACCATCGTTTCGCGCGGGGTGCCGGGCTTGCCCTTCATGACGGCGAGGAGGTGCTGACGGGCGCGCCCGACAAGCCGGTATGGCACGCCGGCCGCGATGGGCACGCCATCGCGATCCGGGCTGACCCGGTGTTGCGCCTGTCGTCGCCGCTCATGGTTCGCGACGCCGTTCGGGCCGGCGCCGGGGCGGCGCTCCTGCCGCGCTCCATGGTGGCGGAAGACCTTGCGGCCGGGCGCCTGGCCGAGTGGGGCGCGGCGGTGGAGCGGGCGGTGGAGGTCTGGGTCCTGCACACCTCCCGCCGGCTGGTCAGCCCCGAGGTGGCGGCCTTTGTGCGCTTTCTCCGCACGGCGTTCCCGGACGGCGCGTGACGCGGCGCTCCGCCATGCCGCCGCGCCCGCACGTCCCCGGGAGCCAGCCCGTCGCCTTTGCATCTTCTGCCGCCTTCATGCGTCCTGGAGGGATCAGCACCCGGAGAACGACCCCATGACCTGGTCCCTTCCCATCGGCACCGTGAAGGGCACGGTGATCCGCGTCCACCTCACCTTTCTGCTGTTCCTGGTCTGGATCGGGGTGACGAACAACGCCCGGGGTGGGCAGGCCGCGGCGGTGGAGGGCGTCGTGTTCACCGTGCTCCTGTTCGTTTGCGTCCTGCTGCACGAGTTCGGCCACGTTTTCGCGGCCCGGCGCTACGGCATCCAAACGCCGGACATCACCCTGCTGCCCATCGGCGGCGTGGCCCGGCTGGAACGGGTGCCAGAGGAGCCGTCCCAGGAGCTGGTCGTGGCGCTCGCCGGCCCGGCGGTGAACCTCGTGATCGCGGCCGTCCTGTTCGCGGTGCTCGGCGGCCTGCCTGCGGACAGCACGGACCTGCACGACCCGCGCGTCGGCCTGGCGGCACGCCTGCTCTCGACCAACCTGTTCCTCGCGCTGTTCAACCTGCTGCCCGCTTTTCCCATGGACGGCGGCCGGGCGTTGCGGGCGCTGCTCGCTTACCGGCTCGGCTACGCCCGCGCGACGCGGATCGCTTCTGTGGTCGGGCAGGGCTTCGCCGTGCTGTTGGGGCTGCTTGGCCTGGTCAGCGGGAACGCGATCCTGCTGTTCATCGCCTTGTTCGTTTATCTCGGCGCTTCCTCGGAAGGGCACGCGGTGCAGATGCGGCAGGCCACGCGCGGGATGCTGGCGGCGGACGCGATGATCACCCAGTTCGAGAGCCTGTCGCCGGCGAGCCGGGTCGAGGATGCCGTGCAATGCCTGATCCGCACGACGCAGCACGAGTTCCCGGTGGTGGACGGCGGCGGGCGGCTGCGCGGCGTGCTCACGCGCAACGGCATGATCCATGCCCTGCGCGAGCGCGGTCCGGATGCGCCCGTGCTGGACGTGATGCAAGCCCCGATCCCCCTGGTGCGCGACCGCCAAAGCCTTGAGGACGCCCTGCGCGCCCTACAGGAAAGCGGCGCGCCCGCGGCCGGCGTGACCGACGCGAGCGGGCGCTTGGTCGGTTTGGTGACGCCGGAAAACGTCGGGGAGCTGATGATGGTGCAGGCCGCACGGCCCCCGTCGTCGCCGCCGTCCTCGCCCTGGCAGACGGTCAAGCCCAGCCCGCAATAAGGTCCACCTCGGCCGCGCGTCGCTTCCCCCGGCCTCCGGTCCGCATTACGATCCCGCACGGGCTGAAAGGGGCGCTTGGTGAGTGTAGGACTGCTTGCGTTGCTGGACGACGTTGTCGGCTTTGCCAAGGTCGCGGTGGCGTCGCTGGACGACGTGTCCGCCCAGGCCGCCCGCGCCGGCACCCGGGCGGTGGGCGTGGTGATCGACGACACCGCCGTGACCCCTCGCTACGTCGTAGGCTTCGCCGCGTCGCGCGAGCTGCCGATCGTGTGGCGGATCGCCGTCGGCTCGGCGAAGAACAAGCTGTTTTATCTGCTGCCGGCGTCGCTTGCACTCAGTTTCGTCGCACCCTGGAGCATCACGCCCCTGCTCATGCTGGGCGGCGCCTACCTGTGCTACGAAGGGGCGGAGAAGATTTGGCACGCGCTGCGGCCGACGGAGGCCCATGACCAGGACGTGCCCGCCGGGCCGGCGCCCCAGGACCCGCGCCGCCTGGAAGACGAAAAGGTGCGCAGCGCGATCCAGACCGACTTCATCCTGTCCGCCGAGATCATGGCGCTGACCCTGGCGTCCTTGTCCGCCTCCTCCACTCTGGCGCAGGCGGTGATCCTCGCTGTGGTCGGCCTCGGCATCACCGCCCTGGTTTATGGCGTGGTCGGCTTGATCGTGAAGGCGGACGACGTGGGCGTTTCGCTCGCCGGCAACGAGAGGCCGGTTTCCACGCTGCTGGGTTTGCGGAGCGGGGCGGCGGGTGGTCCCGCCACCGGGGCCGACCGGGCGTTGCGCCCGGTGACGCGCGGCGTCGGCCGCGGCCTGGTCATCGGGATGCCGCCCTTCCTGCGTGCCTTGGGCGTCGTCGGCACGGCGGCGATGCTGTGGGTCGGTGGCGGCATCATCCTGCATGGGCTTGAGGAGTTCGGGGCGGCGGGGCCGGCCCACCTCGTACACGGCGCCGCCGCATGGGCCGCCGGGGCGCTCCCGGCGGTTGGCGGCGCGGCGGAATGGCTGGTCACTGCGGCCTGCTCCGGCCTTCTCGGCCTTGCCCTTGGGGGCGTGCTGATCCCCCTGGCGCACCATGTGGGCGCACCGGCCTTGAGGACGCTGAAGGCCATGGTCGGGCAGGGTCGGGCGGCAGGCTCCCAGCCGTAGCGGTCCGAGGCCGTTTATGCGGCGTCGTCCGGGTGGTGATGGCCGATGTGCAGCAGGGGGCCGCCAACCCTTCCTCGCCGAACAGCCGTCCTTGCACTTCCATCATGACGGGCTGCGCGCCCGCGCGACCCTTCCCTTGGCCTCCAGCGCCCTGAGCATGAGCGAAACCTGCATCGGATGGATGTCGCCGGCGCGGGCGAGTTCCGATGGGGTGACGGCCTCGCCCGACCGGGATGCCGAAGGGGATGCTGTCCGACGAGCACGGCGTGACGCCCAGCCAGTGACGCCTACCTCCGCCACCACTTAAAGCAGGAGCTCTCAAAGCGGCGCATGACGTGCGAGGACATCTTCGTGCCGGTGCTGCTCGGAACGTAGGGTATCGCCCGGCACGCGGGCGGAGATTTCCAGCAGCGAGGCCTTGATCGCGGCGGCGAGGCCGTCGCCAAGCGTTTGCGCGTCCGGGGCGCCTGCCTGGACGGCGTGCTCGAAACCGCGGGCCGCCGTGGCGAGGCGCTCGAAGCCGAACATGCCCGCGCTGCCCGCAAGCGTGTGCGCCGCCGCGGCAAGGTCGGCTCCGGTGCTTGCAAGGGCGCCTGGCGCGTGCAGCACGCGCAGAAGCGCCTCGCCGCGCTCGGCAATGGTTTGAAGGTAGGAAGCAAGCGCCGCGGGCGACAAGAAGCCGGCGGTGCGCCCGAATGCAACGGGATCAAGCACCGGCAGCTCCGAGCCGGGCGCGGGCGTTGCCGGCGCAGCGTTGGACGGGGGCGCCGCGGCGGCCGGCTGGTCCTTGGCCCCTTGCGGCGTCCCAGCCCCGCCCTGCCGTGGCCCGGCCGCGGCCTGCGCCACGGCGTCGCGCAGCGCATCCGGCGTGAAGGGCTTGGCCAAGTGGCCGTCCATGCCGGCTTTCCGGCACTCGCTCACCTGCTCGGTGAAGGCTTGCGCGGTCAGGGCCATGACCGGCACCCGCCCGCGCGGGCCGGCGAGCGCGCGGATGCGGCGGGTTGCCTCAAGTCCATCCATCCCGGGCATACGCACGTCCATGAGCACCACGTCGAAGTCGGAGGCCGCGGCACGCTCGACCGCCTCGCCGCCGCCCTCTGCGCAGGCCACCTCGTGACCGGCCGCGCGCAGGAACGACCCGGCGATGTCGCGGTTCATCGCCACGTCGTCCACGACGAGGACGCGGAGCGGATGGGCCGCGGCGGCTGCCGGCGCGGCGTCCGGCAGGCCGGGTCCGACGAGCGCGGGCGCCGGGGCGGGGACCGCCTCGGGCGCTGCAAGCGGCAGCTCCAGCCAGAACACGCTGCCGCCGCCGGGGTTGTCCTCATGGCCCAGGCGCCCGCCCAGCAGCGCCGCGAGCCGGGCCGAAAGGGCGAGGCCGAGGCCCGCGCCCTCCGCCGCCGTCGCCTCGGCGCCGAGGCGCTCGAAGTCCTGGAACAAGCTGTGGCGGCGCTCAGCCGGAATGCCAGGCCCGGTGTCCGCCACCTCGATCCGCAGCCGGTCCCCAGCCGCCGCGAGCCGCAGCCCGACCGCGCCCTCCGCCGTGAACTTCACCGCGTTGCCCAGCAGGTTCAGCAGCACCTGCCGCAGCCGGGTCGGGTCGGTGAACACGCTGCCGGGCGTGCCGGGCGCCATGCCGATCGTCAGCGTCAGCCCCTTCGCATCCGCCGCGGGGCGGACCAGGCCGAGGCAAGCCTCCGCGATGCCGCGCAGGTCAACCGCGGCCGGCCGCAGCCCGACATGCCCTTCCTCGATCTCGGACAGGTCGAGCACGTCGTTGATCATTTCCTGCAGGTGCTGCCCGGCGCCCAGCATCGCATCCACGCGCGCCGCCTGCGCCGTGTTCAGCCCACCTTCGGAGCGCAGCAGCTCCGCATAGCCCAGGATGCCGTTGAGCGGCGTGCGCAGCTCGTGGCTCATGCCGGCCAGGAAGCGCGACTTGGCCCGGCTCGCCCGCTCCGCCGTGTCCCGTGCCCGCGCGAGGTGGCGCGCCAGCCGTTCCAGCTCCGCATTGGCCGTGCGCAGCGCATCGGCCTGCGCTTGGCGCTCGGACACGTCGCGCAGCGTGCAGATGATGGAAGCGGGCCGGCCCTCGGCGTCGCGCACGAGGCTGAAGCCTGCTTCCACCCAGATCAGGTGCCCTCCCTTGTGCCGGATGCGGTTGATGACCCGCTCTCCCTCGGCCTCGCCGGCTGCGAGGCGGCGCAGCCGGGCATAAACCTTGTCCCGGTCGTCCGGGTGCGCCGTCGCGGCCGGCTCGTGGCCGAGCATCTCCTCGGGCGCGTAGCCGAACACCTTCCGGCACGCGGGCGAAGCGTAGGTGCGGCGGAAATCGAGGTCGAGCACGGTGATCGCGTCGCTCGTGTTGTCCGCGAGCATCCGGTAGCGCGCCTCGCTTTCCTCGCGCGCCGCTTCCGCGGCGCGTCGCTCGGTCACGTCGCGCGAAATCGCGACAAAGCCGTCGGGCGCGCCCGTGGCCGGATCGCGCAAAACCTGGGCCGTCACCTCCACCCAAACGATCCCGCGTTGGGGATGGAGCACGCGGTAAACCACCGTGTCCTCCTCAACCGAGCCGGAAAGGAGCCGCTGCAGGCACGCGGCCAACGCCGGACGGTCTTCCGGGACCAGGCACCGTTCCAGCTTGTGCTGCCCAAGGAGAGCTTCGGGCGCCACGCCGAAGATGCGCGCCGAAGCAGGCGAGACGTACAGCCGCGTCCCGTCCGGGCCGGTCCGGGACACCATGTCGCTCGCGTGCTCGGTCAACAGACGGAAGCGCGCCTCGCTTGCGGACAGCTCCACGGTGCGCGCCTCGACCAGGCGCTCAAGCTCGTCGCGGTGCCGCGCGAGCGCCTGCTCCGCTTCGCGCTGCTCCGTGACGTCGGTGTTGGTGCCGAACCAGCGCGTGATCCGGCCTTCCGCGTCTCGGATCGGCACGATGCGGGTGAGGAACGGGCGGAACACGCCGTCGGCGCCCTTGAGCGGGAACGTCATCTCGAACGGCTCGCCGGTGGCCAGCGAGCGCCGCCAGCGCCCGGCCACCTCCGGCAGGACGTCCGGATCGTGCACCGACTCCCAGCCCCAACCTTCCTGGCTTTCGGGATCGGTGCCGGTGTAGTCGTACCAGCGCCGGTTATACCAATGGATGTGCCCATCCGCGCGGGCCATCCAGCACAGCGTCGGGATGTTGTCGGCGAGCATCTGGAACTCTTCGGCGCGGCGCCCAAGCTCCCCGTTCAGTTCGCGCAGCGCCGTCTCGCCTTCGCGCGCCCGCTCCTGGGCCGCCACGCGCTCGGACACGTCGTGCGACAGCAGCACCACCTCGCGGACGCGGCCCGCCGCATCCTTGACGGGGTAGCCGGTCACCTCGACCCACGGCGCCTCGCCCTGGCCGAGCACCGCCGCCGCGTCGTGCCGGACCGGCGGGGCGCGCGTGACCTCCCCCGCGAAGGTCCGTTCCAGCAGCTCGCGCGTGCCGTTCTGGCGCGGCTGCGGGTCTTGGAGCACGTTGTAGGTGCGCAGCGCCTGCGCTGGGACGCCGAACGCGCGCTCAAGGGCCGGGTTGACGGTGATGGTCTGCCCCGCCGGGTCGAAGACGTGGATCAGCAGGGGCGATTGCTCGAACAAGGCGCGGAAGCGCGCCTCGCTGTCCTGCAGCTCGGCCAAGTGCGCGCGCTCGCGCTTGCGGCCGACCAGCAGCGCGACCACGACCAGGCCGCTTGCGGCCGCAAGCACGCCGCATCCGACCAGGGTGGCCACGGTCAGCCATTGGGCGCGGCGCTTGGCCTTGTCGCGCACGCCGAGCAGGCGGCGCTCCTCCGCCCGGATGCCGTCCACCGCGTCGCGGATCTGGTCCGCCAGCCCCCGGCCGCGCTGGCTTTGCACCAAGTCCGCCGCGCCGTTCTCGTCGCCGGCCTGCACGCGCCTGATGATCTCGCCGAGGTGGTCGATGCGCCCCGCCACGAGGCGGTCGAGGCGGTCCAGCGCGGCCTGCTGCGCCGGGTTGTCGGCCGTGAGCGCGCGCAGGCCGGCAAGGTCGTCCGTCGCCTGCCGGGACGCGGCCTCGAAGCGCCCGGCGCTGTCGGCCGTCCGGTCCACCAGGAAGCCGCGCCCCTCGCTCGCAACCGTGGCGAGGTCCGCGTTGAACGTCGCCACCTGTTCCAGCACCTGCAGCGTGTGCTCGACCCGGCGCGACGCTTCGCGTTGCTGGCGCGGCAGCTCGGCCGCGCTGAAGGCGAGCAGGACGGCGGCGAGCAGCCCGGTCGCGCCGGCCGCGGCCAACGACTTGCGGCCGAACCGGCGCATCCCGTCCTGGCGGTCCATGAGCCGGTCTGTCTGCGCCCTGTGGGGCATGTCGGCAATGCTTACGCGGCGGACGGGAACACGACCTCGGCCGCGCGCCGCGTTTCAGCCCGCGGCGACGACCGGAGATGGCGTTCCAGGGCCGCAAGCAGCGCAGGCAGGCCATCGGACTTCGCGACCACCTCGTCGAATGCGTTGTCGATGCCTGCCAGCCTTCCGGCCAGGTTGCTGGGCGCCGAGGTGAACGCAATCATCCGGGGACGGTGATCCCCGCTCACGAGGTCGAGGATCAGCTTGCCGGTCGCAAGCCCGTCCATCTCGGGCAGTTGGTAATCCACCAATGCGAGGTCGAAAGCGCCTTCGCGAAACATGCGGACGGCGTGGAAGCCATCCACGGCGACTTTGACCGAGAAGCCGGAGCCTTCGAGGACGAACCGCAGCACGGAACGCTGCACCTCGTCATCCTCCACGACCAGGATGCAGGGCGGCGACGGATGGTCCTCCTGGCTTGCCGCAGGATCGGCGTTGCACCCCACCTGGCTCCCCGGAGTCCCGTCGGCGCTCCGCGTCGCGGGGCCGATGCGCGCATCGAGGTGGCGCCGAACGATGGAAACCAGTTCTTCCAGATCGACGGGCTTTGCGACGACCTCGTCGAACGCACGGCCATGCAGGGCCTCGTTCATCAGGAGGGCCGGCGCTGCAGTCAGCGCCACCAGCACGGGGCGCGCCGCCTTGTTCACCAGGTCGCGGATCAGCCTGGCCATGGCAAGCCCGTTGATGTCCGGCAGCTTGTAATCGCAAAGCACCAGGTCGTAGCTGCTTTCCCGGGTCTTCCAAAGGGCGTTCAAGCCGTCGGACGCCGTTTCCACCTCGTAGCCCTGCAAAGCAAGGGCCGATCCGAATACATCCTGCAGCAACAGATCGTTTTCCACGAGCAGGATGCGGGCAGGCCGCGGCTGGACTTGATCTGGACCCACTACAAACCCCATTGGCGGACCTCGGCTTTGGGCCAAAAAGCTCACAGGACCGTGATAGCATGGTTCCCCGCCGCTATGAGGCCTTGTTGTGTTGATTAATGTTCAACGCCGAAACGCGGGGCGTTTGCGGCTGAGGCCTTCTGGGACGGGACGCTTATTCAGTCGCGGGACGGATCAATCCGGTCCGGCGAACACGTGGGCATGTCCCGAGATTGTCACGCGAACGGTCGTGCCGACGCCGAGGACCCTGTTGCTCGGCTGCCTGATCACAAGCGGGCCGGCCGGGCCGGGTCCGGGATGGAGCACCCGAACGACGTAGGTGCAAACGGCGCCCGCGAACTCCGCTTGGAGGACCTCGCCGACGCAGGGCCGCGAGCAGGCCGGCACGCCAGGCGCCCCCGCCACGGGTGCCAGGCTGATCTGCTCCGGGCGCAGCATGATCGTTGCCCGTCCCGCCCGCCGGGCGTCGTCCACGGAGATGCAGCCGAGCGCGCACTCCGCCATTCCGTCCGCCAGCTCCGCCGGCAGGATAAGGGCGTCGCCCAGGAACTCCGCCACCCCGCGGCTCACCGGGCGGAGATACACCTCCTGCGGCGTGCCGACCTGGAGGAGCCGCCCGTCGCGCATCACCGCAACCTGGTCGGCAAACGACAGCGCCTCCGCCTGGTCATGCGTCACCAGCACGGTTGTGACGCCGGCATGGAGCAGGACCTCCGACACCGCCCGGCGCGTGCTGGCGCGGAGCGCCGTGTCGAGCGCCGAGAACGGCTCGTCGAGCAGCATGAGCCGCGGCTGCCGGGCCAACGCCCGGGCCAGCGCCACCCGCTGCTGCTGGCCGCCGGACAGCTCGTCGGGGCGGCGGTCGAGCATGGCGCTGTCCAGCTCCACGAGGCGCATCAGCTCCGCGACGCGGCCGCCCCGCCCGGCGGCGCTGCCCTGCAGCCCGAAGCCGATGTTGTCGCGCACGCTCAGATGCGGGAACAGCGCGCCGTCCTGCGCGACGACGCCCACGCCACGGCGGTGCGCAGGCATGGCGGAACGGCCGTCGGCGAGCACGTCCCCCGCAAGGGTGATGCGCCCGGCGTCGGGCGGCTCGAACCCGGCGACGACCCGCAGCAGCGTCGTCTTGCCCGAGCCGGACGGCCCCAGGATCGCGACGCGACCGCCTTGCGGCACGCTGAGCCGTATGTCGTCGAGCGCCGTGACCGCGCCGAAACGCTTGCACACCGACTGCAGCACAAGAAACGTCACCGGCCCGCGACGCGCTTCGACTGGGCGTGGAGCAGCCAGGTGAGCGGCAACGCGAACAGCACCATGATGGCCGCATAGGGTGCCGCGGCGGCGTAGTCGATCTCGGTGCTGTAGGACCAGAACATGGTGGCCAGCGTTTGCGTGCCGTTCGGCGCCAGCATCATCGTCGCGGTCAGCTCGTTGGTGATGCCGAGCGAAACCAGCGCCAAGCCCGCCGCCGCGCCCGGCGCCGCCAGCCGGATGGTGGTCGCCCACAGCGCCCGGCCCGGCGGGCGGCCAAGGGCGGCGGCGGCCTGCTCCAGCTCGACGGGAGCCTGGGCGATGCTGGCGCGCAGGCTGAGCATCGCGCGCGGCAGAAACAGCAGGGCATAGGCGAGGAGGACCGTGACAACCGTTTGGTAGATCGGCATCGCGACGCGCACGGTGACCGTCACCAGCGCCAACGCCACCACCACGCCGGGCAAGGAGCCGACGACGTAGTTCTCCGCTTCCACCGCCCGCTGCAGCCGCCCCGGGGCACGCACCGACAGCCAAGCCATCGGGATGGAGGCCAAGGTGGTCAGCACCCCGCCCGCAACCGCGAGCAGCAGCGTTTGGCCCAGCGCGGGGCCGATCTCGTCGGCCCGCCACACCCCTGCGCCGCCCCGGACCAGCCAGCGGGCCAGGGTCACCAGCGGCACGCCCAGCGTGACCGCCGCGACCAGGGCCGGCAGCAGCAGGCAAGCAGCCGTGGCCCGGCCCAAGCGGAACCGCGCAGGCGCACGGGCCGCGCCGCCGCCCACGCGGGCGTAACGCGCGCCGCCCCGTATCCAAGCCTCCAAAGCGAGCAGGCCGAGGCAGCAGGCCACCAGGACGCCGGCCAGCATGTTGGCCGCGGGTCCGTTGTAGGACGACTGGAACTGGTCAACGATGGCCGTAGTGAAGGTGTCGAAGCGGACCATGCCGTACAGGCCGTACTCCGCCAGGAGGTGCAGCCCGACCAGCAGCGAGCCGCCGCAGATCGCAAGCCGGAGTTGCGGCAGCACCACGCGCCAGAACACCCGCCACGGCGGCAGGCCCAGCGACGCCGCGGCGTCCTCAAGGGCGGGATCGAGCCTGCGCATGGCGGCTGCGACCGGGAGATACAGGAACGCGAAGTAGGCGGCGACCGAGATCAGCACGCCGGCCGGCAAGCCGTGCAGGCCCGGCGCCAGCGTGATCCAGGCATAGCTGTGCACGAAGGCCGGCACCGACAGCGGCGCCACGGCGAGCCAGGCCCAAAGGCGGCATCCCGGCAGGTCGCTCCGCTCCGTCAGCCAGGCAAGCGCGAGGGCCAGGCCGATGCAGAGCGGCACGGTGCACGCGACCAGCAGAACCGTGTTGAGCAGCAGCTCGCCGACCCGCGGGCGGAACAGGAGGGCGGACGCCGTGGGCCACCCCGTCTGCACCGTGACAACGGCCACGAAGCCCAACGGGACCAGGCTGAACAGCGAGACCAGGACGGCCGCAACCGTGATCGCGGCGCCCGGGACTCTTCGGGCGCCGCGCGGTGGGTTCGTCAGGGAACGCATCATGGCAGCCATGGCCGGTTGCGGGGCGCCGGTGGGCCGTCCCTACAGCAGCCCGGCCTGCGTCATCAGTTCCGTCACCTTCTTGCTGTTCAGCTTGGCCGCGTCCACCTTCGGCGCCTGCAGCTCGGCCAAGGGAACCAGCGCCGGGTTGGATGCGGCCCCGGTGCCGACCGCGTACTCGAAGGAGTCGCCGGCGCGCAGGACGTCCTGGCCGCCCTTGCCGACGATCCACTTCAGGAACGCGAGGGCCTGCTCCTTGTGCCGGCTCGTGGCGAGCACGCCGCCGCCGGAGATGCTGACGAATGCGCCGGGGTCCCCGCCGCGGAAATAGTGCAGGGCGGCGTTGCCGCTGTTCTCGCCGGTCTTGGCCTGGTCGCCGAAATAATAGTAGTGGTAGATGACCCCGCCGTCGGACTGGCCTGCGTTCACCGCCTTCATCACCGTGCCGTTGCCGCGGTATGCGACCGAGTTCGCCTTCATGGCCTTGAGCCACGCGAGCGTCGCGGCCTCGCCCTTCAGTTCGAGCATCGCGCTGACGATGGCCTGGAAATCGGCGCCGGCCGGCGACGCGCCCCAGCGGCCCTTCCAAGCCGGGCTGGCCAGGTCCAGGATCGACGCCGGCAACTGGTCAGGCGCGAGCTTGGCCTTGTTGTAAACGAACACCGTGCTGCGGGCCGCGATCCCGGTCCAATGGCCGTTCGACGGGCGGAATGCGGCTGGCACCTCCTGGAGGACGTCGGCGGGCAGCGGGGCGAACAGTTCGGCGTTGTCAACCAGCGCCATGGCGGGCGAGTTCTCGGTCAGGAACACGTCGGCCGGCGAGGCCGCCCCTTCCTGGACGATTTGGTTGCCCAACTCGGTGTCGCTGCCGTTGCGCAGCGTCACCTTGATCCCGGTCTCAGCCATGAACGCATCCGCCCAAGACTTGGCCAGGCTGACGTGTTGGGCGTTGTAAACGGTGATGCCCTCGCCGGCTGAGGACGGGGCGCCGCCCTGCGCGTGGGCGCGGGCGGGAAGGCCGGCCCAGGCAACGGCCAATGCGGCAAGGGCGATGACAGTTGAGAGACGTGGCTTCATGTGAACCTCGGCAAAGGATAAGGTGAGACCGGATGCGCATGGCGGTCCTGGCACGCAGGCTTCCGCCTCGTGCTACTGCGTCTCATTCTCATTTGCAAGGCCGTCCCGCCCAGTCCTTGCCGGGCTGAGCGGGGATTGTCCGTTTATCCCTGCTTCAACACCGCCTCCGTGATGGCGCTGTCGTCGTCCAGCGGGCGGCTGGGCTTGATGCCCTGCGCTTGCAGCGTTCCATGGTAGGCTTTCACGGCCTCCTTTGGGCTGATGGTGCCGTTGGCGACCTCGCGCATGAACCGGACGATATCGAGCGGCGAGTCCGCCAGGTTGATCTTGCGCCCGAACAAGGCGAGGCGGGCGCCGTGCTTCTCCGCCTGGTGCAGAAGCTCAAACGTGTCGCGCGTGGTGCCGGCCCCGCCGCCCAGGACGCCCACGACCAAGGACGGATCATAGGCGGCCAGCTCCTCCATCGCCGCCGGGCCGTTGAACGGGATTTTCAGGAACTGCGGGCGGTCCGCGCGCACCACGCCGGCGAGCGCGCGCAGGATGTGGTCGTTGACGAACTTCGGCACGTCCGCCGGGTCAAGGTTGGACGGCGCGTTCGGGTTGAACACTTCCAGGAAATAGCGGAAGCCGCACGCCGCCGCCTCGTCGCGGAATTCGGCGAAGGCTTGCAAGGAGGCGATGTCCGCGTCGAGATCGTTGTTGAAGGTGACGGAGTAGAGGCCCAGGTCGGTGCCGGTGACCGGCGCGCCCGGCGCCGGGTGGAGCGTGCCGTGCATGACGCGCGGCAGCTTCGCCGTGCGGAAGTTGCGCGAGGGGTGGTGCGTGTAGCGCCCCCCGCGCAGCCCGCCCCAGCAATCCGTGGCCTCGTTGGCGCGTATGGCGGGCTGCACGGCGCTGCCGCGGAACACGCCTTCTTCCGTCAGGCGTTCCAGGTTGGAGGCCGACAGCAGCATGATGTCCACGATGTCCTGCCGCACGACGGCGGCGATCTGGTCGAGGTAGGTGC
>CAXSAZ010000018.1:0-76661 GCA_964235485.1 uncultured Acetobacteraceae bacterium
ACCATGTCCGCCGCTCAGCTCGCGGAATAAACCTCAGCGCGCTGAATAGGATGGGTTAGCCTCCCAAAACGTCAGTTGATCAGGATGATCTTGGGACTCGCGGCACATTTGATGACTAGATTTGCGTCATCGTATTTTTTATCGTCGGTTCCAGCGGTTCCTCCCATGTCATTCCAGAAGAAAGCAAAACTACTCTTGCCGTAGTTCTGGCAACTTAATGTTGCATATTTTTGACCGGGTGTTGCGGAGGGAGAGAAACATTTCCCGTTGAAAGAAGGGTCGGGTTGTGGGCTGTTTAGGCCAGTCGGGTCTATGGCGATGTAGAGGCTGCAATTTGTAAGGTCAGTTTCTGGATATTTCGTTCTGAAACTCGTAGGAACGACCTTGCCTGCTGCTGCGTTATCGCACGTTGTGGGATTGTTTATGCCATTTTGGTCGTTTGCATCAAATTTGACTTCAGGCACAGATCTGACGTTTTGTAGGATGGCCTGCGCCTTCAAAAGACTCTGACTTGGAGGCTGATTGTTAGTTAAATAAGATGAGTAAAACCAGTGAGTTGGCAATGTCCAATTTCCCCTAGAGTCAACAAGCAAAGGTCTCTTGTTTTTATCATAAGTTTGTGCTACAGTATCATAAATAACAGTTGCAGGATAGGTGCAGTTATCCGGTAATACTCGAACAATCTTTTCATCGCCATTTTCGTCTGTCGTTGTTCTATATCCATACACATTGTAACCAATTCGGTCTTTGCTTTTAGGTTCATTTTGAAAACCACCTGCAGCACTTTGAAGGGCGATGCCGAGCGGCGTTGTCGCGGTGATAACGGCAGATGACGCATGAATATTCTTTACGGCGCCACCCTCTATGAAGATTGTGCCGTCCGGCAAAGTGCAGGATGGAGATGACGCGCTCGTGCAAGTTCTATACTTGTTGCTAGCGATCATGGAGTAGAAGCCGCAATATCCCTGCCCGCCGGGATCGCCAGTGCAGGCGCCGGTCTCGGGTCGAGCACCGGAGTCTAACGAAAAGTCCGGCTGTCCATCGTCGTCCAGCAGCAAAGGGTAAACCCATACGCTGTTCGCGTTCCAGGCGTCCGCCGTGAAGGTTGATGACAGCGCACGATTTAGGTCGATGAAGGGGTTCACGGCCGTCGCGGTTACTGAGAGCGTATGGGATGCGCCCAGCAAGCCAGCGAATGTCATGTTCGTCGTGGCCGTCGCTGTCACCGTCACCGCGAAGGCGCAGGTGTAGCCGGACACGAGTGGGGTCGTTTGGCCGGATGCACAGCCGGGCACATCGGAAACGCCGGGCGTTCCTGTTTGAAAACCGGTGATGCCGGCCCAAACGTTGGCGCCCTGCGCGGTATTGCACGGGATGTTGTCCGACGACGCGTTGATCGTGAAGCCGGCAGGCAGCGCAGCCGTCGCGCTGCAAAACGCGCTCCTCGCCGTAAAAACCGCCACCTTTTGAAGGGCGGCTTTATCGGCGATGTAGGAGGCTGCTCCGGAAAGTGCGGCATTATCAACGGCGCGCTGCAAGGCAGCGCGCCCGGCAGTCAGGCCGGCAAAATCCACGGCTGCGGTAATCCCGATTGCAATCGGCAGCGCCGCGACGGCAAACGAGAGCGCCACAGTGCCGCGCTGGTCAAAGACCTGGCCTTCAACCCCGCGCTGCAACGCCCGGAAAGGTCGGCCGCAGCCGTTCAGAAACAATCTCAAAAGGTTGCCTAGCATGATGTGCCATCTGTGTTCTTGCATGTGATCATTGTGTTCGACCGCGGCCGGGCGGTGGCCACGGCCGAGAAGTTGATTTTCTTGCCTAGAAAAAAAGTTACAAAGTTCGTATAACTATATTGAGCTTTTACGACGATTGCCGAGTATCCGTATTTCAGGTTTTCGTTGTCGCTCGTATCTTTTGCAGGCGTTCCTGTTTTCGACAGCAGAGAGGTTGGCTTGTTGGCTAGGTTGAATGCCGACTGTAGAGTCAGTGCGCTCGACACTGTTGTCGCACAGGTCGAGGTGCTTTCCCAATCTAAATAGGTCCTCGTTTTAGTATCCGACGATGGCATGTTGATGTAACACCGGCAGGACCAACTCCACCGTGACACGGTTTCCCGGTTGCTCGGGCGATCGTTGGTCAGCGACACGACATCCGCCGAAAGCGCGCCCACGGGATAGGGCGCGAGGTTCATCGCAGCACCGTTGCAGAGATCAGCCAGCGTGCCGGATGCAGCCGTCGCCGACCATTGCCCGGAGACCACCGACAACTGCCCGGCGACGAACTCCGCAAGCTGGCCGGCGGTGACTTCCACCTTGGCCTGCAGCCGGATCGCATTTGAGACCTCAACCGTTCCCAGAATGAGAGTAACCAGAGTGGATCCGACAACCGCAAACTCGAGCGCGGCGGCACCAGACCGATCATGCCACAGATCACGGCAAACAGAGAGGCTTCGCCTCATCCCCATGGCTCCACGCGGATCGTACTGGTGGACACGACGGAGTTGGTGCCGGTGGTGGTGACCAGCACCCCGATATAGGGCAGGGTGAACGGCAACGGATAGGACACCTGTACTAGTACGTTCACTCCACCTGCGTAAAGGGTGCCTGAGTCGAAGAAGGTGTTACTGAACTTGCCGGAAGGAGGGAGCGTCGCCGGGGAAAGCCCGGCAAATCCCGCCGTCGCCGTGCTGGCTTGGACGTTGTAGGTCAGCCTTGTCGTGCAGTCCGATGCCAAATAGCCGAAAGTCTGGCATACGGCACTGACGAACTTGCTTTTGCTGGTGGCGGCGGGTCCATAAATCTGGATCTGCCGGCTTGCATCCCGCACGGCATCATCGAGCGCAAGTTGGTAGAAGCCGATCAGCCCAACCCCAAACGCGGTGAACAAGAATGCCAAGAACACCGGCCCGACAATGGCAAACTCGAGAGCCGCTACGGCCCGCCGGTCCCGGCGCAATTGCGAGACCGTCAGCGCCGCCTGCACCAGTAAAAGGTGAGCCAATCGTTGAGGGCAGTTCTTCAACTTGCCAAAACCCCTTGCAGCATCCCTGAAGATTTCATCATGGGTGCAACTGTAGAGGGTTCGGCACAAGATGAAATTTGTTGCTAAACGTTCTGAAATTATGCCAATCCACCAAGCACGCCGCCCCACCATTCAGCGCGCCAACGCCGTAACCACGCGCGGCATCCGCACCCACGTGCGCGGCATGGGAACGGCCATCGACACCAGCACCGGGCCGGACGAGGCCTTGAAATCGATCTCCCCCGCCGGCCCCCAAACGCGAATGCCCGCCACCGCCCGCACCGCCGCAGCCGGCGGTGGCGTGCCGCGCCAGGCGGCCAGCACCAGGTCGCGGTAGGGCGTCCCCAGCGCGTCCGTCCGGGAATGGTAGGCCGCCACCGCCGGCTCCCACGCTCCAAGCTCCTCGCGCAGCGACGCCAGGAAGCGGGCGGCGGCCTGGGCGTTGGTCATCGGGTCGAAGCCGCTGGCGAGGCTGGGAAAAGCGTCGGGATGGTGCATCAAGTTGATCTGAAAACAGCCGACATCGACCGACTGCACCCCCCCGGCCTGCAAGGCCTGCACCGCGGCAACCGCCTCCTCGGCGCTGGACAGGTAGCGCCCGGCGCCGCCGGACTGGATGGCAAAGGGCCATGGCGCCCGCTGGCCGGGAGCAACGGTGCGCCCGCTCTCGACAAGGCCGATGGCCAGCAGCAGCCCGGCGGGAATGCCCGCCCCCGCCTCCGCCGCCGCCGCGGCCTCCACGCAGGACGTGTTGGCAGCGGCGCGGCCCGCGAAAACGGTCAGCAACGCCAAGGCGAGCGCGAAGCCGGCGCGGGCCGGGCGCGAGGGGAGGGCGCCGGTCACCGCCGCAGCGCCTCGAACCCGTCCAAGGTGCCGCGCACCTGCTCGGCCGGCAGGTCGGCGGCCAGCACCGTCGAGGCCTCCGCCCGGCGCCCGTCCAGCGCCAAGGCCAACGCGAGGTCGTGGCGCACCCGCGGCGCGGCGCCGGGCGCGGTGCCGAGGGGCTGCAGCATCCGCACCGCCCCGGGCGCGTCGCCGGACAGCGCCATGGACAGGCCGAGGTTGACCTGCACGGCCACGGAGGACGGGGTGATGCCCAGCGCCGTGCGGTAGGCTTCCTGGGCGGCGGCGTGGCGGCCCTGCAGGTCGCGCGCCACGCCCAGGTTGCTCGCCGCCGCGGCGTCGCGCGGGTCGAGGGTCAAGGCCCTCGCGAACATGGCCTCCGCGCCGGCCGGGTCCTGCTGCAGGCGGGCGCGGCCGAGGCCGACCAAGGCCTTGGTGTCCCGCGGCTTGATCTCCAGCGCGCTGGCATAGCTGGTGGCGGCCTCGCCGTTGCGGCCCAGCGCGCTCAGCGCGTCGCCCCGGCGGACCCAGGCCTCGGCGTCGCGCGGGTTCTTGGCCAATAGCTGGTCGCTGACCTGCAGCGCAATCGCCGGCGCGCCGGCCGACGACGCGGCCTCGGCCAAGCGCAGGCTGGGCGTCCATTTGGCCAGGGGCATCTCCGGCACGACCTCCACCGCCTTTTGCGGCCGTGAGGAGCAGGCCGTCATCAGGAGGAGCAGGCCCCCCGACACGCAGCGCAGAAACGGTTTGGTCATGGTTGCCATGGGCATCACCGCATCGAGTTCATGACTTGGATCGCCGCCGGGCCGCCCACGATCAGGAAGATGCAGGGCAGGATGAACAGGATCATCGGGATGGTCATCAGCACCGGAAGCCGCGCGGCCCGTGTCTCGAACCGCATCAGCATCTCGTGGCGCATCTCGGCCGACAGCACGCGCAGCGCGTCGCCCAGCGGCGTGCCGTAGCGCATGGTCTGCGCCAGCATGGAGGTCATGCGCTTGATGCTGTCCAGCCCGGTGCGCGTGCCCATGTTCATCAGCGCCACCCGGCTGTCAGACACGACGCGCAGCTCGCTCGCGGTCTTGCCGAACTCGTCGCTGATCGCGGGGTGCGCCTGGCGGATCTCGGTGGCGACGCGGTTCAGCGCCGGCTCGAAGCCAAGCCCGGCCTCCGCGCAGATCACCATCAGGTCCAGCGCGTCGGGCAGGCCTGCTTGGATCGCGTCGAGATGCTGCTTGTGCCGGCGCCGCACCCACCAGTCCGGGCCGAGCAGCCCGACCAAGGCGGCGCCCGCGATGCTGACGTTGCGCATCAGCGGCGACAACTCGAAACGCTGCAGCACGGCGAATGCCAGCAGCGGCATGAGGATCAGCAGCAGCAGCTTGGCGCCGACGAACACCCCGAGCGCGCCGGGTCCGCGCAGGCCGGACGCGCTCAGCGTCAGCGTCAGCTCGGCCATCGTCTTCTGCGACAAGAGGCCGCTCCGCGCCACGCCGGAGCCGACGGCGCCGATGATCCCGACGAGGCCGCGCGCCTGCGGCGACGACTCCACCCGGGCCGACGCATCGGGGGGGCGGCGGATCGCCAGCAGGCGCTCCCTGAGGCGCTCCTGCCGGCGTAGTTGGTAAAGCACGGCCTCGGTCGCGCCCCACAGCAGGACGGCGACGAGCGCGCAAACGAGGGCAAGCGCCGTCACGACAGGCTCTTCCGGATCAGCGTCTTCATCGACATGACGCCCAGGCCCAGCATCAGGATCGCGCCGGCCAGGATCTTCTGGCCGAGCGGATCGGTGAACAGTATGGTGATGTAGGCGCTGTTCATGACCCACAGCCCGGCGGCGGCGAGCGGCGGCAGCGCGCCCAGCACGATGGAACTCATCTTCGCCTCCGCCGACAGCGCGTGGCCTTTCTGCTTCACCGCCACGCGCTTGCGGATCACGTCGGCCAGGTTCTCCAGCGTTTCGCTCAAGCCCCCGCCGGTCTGGCTTTGCAAGGACAGCGCGGTGGCGAAGAAGCGGTATTCCTGCAGCTTGTTGCGCTCCGCCATGGCGCGGAGCGCGTCGTCCAACGTCATGCCGATGGCCAGCTCCTCGGCGAGGCGGGCGAACTCGGGGCCGGTCGGCGCTTCGACCTCGCGGCCCACGGCGGTGATCGAGTCCGTCACCGGGATGCCGACCCGCACGGCGCGGACGATCATCGCCAGCGCGTCGGGGAACTGCTGGAACAGCGCATCCGCCCGGCGCTGCCGGCACCAGTTGAAAAAGGCGCGGCTCAGCACGACCCATGCCACCGGCAGCCCGAGCCAGGCCAGCGTGCCGAGAAGCCCGGCGCCGATCTTCGCGGCCGCCACGGCGCCCAGCAGCGTCGCGGCCAGCGCCACCCACGGACGCAGCACGTAATGGTCGGCCAAGTCCGGGTCGAAGCCGAACAGGGCGGCCAGCTTGGGACCCAGCCCTTCCGCCGTCGCCGCGAGGGCGACGCCGGAGGAGGTGGGCGCCCCTTCCGTGCCGGCGCGCTGCCGCTGGTAGGGGCTGAGCACGCGGGCGAAGCGCAGCCGCGCCTGCTCCTGCCGTGCCTGCATCCGCAGCAGCGCCACGCTGGCCAGGCCCATCAGCATGAGGCCCACGAGGAGCAGCGATACCAGCAGGACGGGCGAGGCGGTCATCCCGCCTCCTCCATCGCAGCCGCCCAGGCCCGTTCCAGCCCGAAATACTGCAAGCGCGAATGGAAGCCGGGCCGCGCGCGGCTGACCCGGTAGATGTTGCGCAGCCGCCCGTCCGGCCCGGTGCCGAGGTTCTCCATCTGGAAGATGTCGTTCATGATGATGACGTCGCCCTCCATGCCGCACACCTCCGACACCTGGGTGACGCGGCGCCCGCCGTCGCGCTGGCGCTCCGCCTGGATGATCAGGTGCACCGCGCCGGCGATCTGCGTGCGGATGGCGCGGGACGGCAGGCCCATGGACCCCATCTGCACCATGTTCTCGATGCGCGTCAGCGCGTCGCGGGTGGTGTTGGAGTGGATGGTGGACATGCTGCCGTCGTGGCCGGTGTTCATCGCCTGCAGCATGTCGAACGCTTCGCTCGCGCGGACCTCGCCGATGATCACGCGGTCGGGGCGCATACGCAGCGCGTTGCGCATCAGGTCGCGCTGGGTGATCTCGCCGCGGCCTTCCAGGCTCGGCGGGCGGGTTTCCAGGCGCACCACGTGGGGCTGCTGCAATTGCAGCTCGGCCGCGTCCTCCACGGTGACGATGCGCTCGCCGGGGTCGATCATGCGCGACAAGGCGTTGAGCAGGGTGGTCTTGCCCGATCCGGTGCCGCCGGAGATGATGATGTTGAGCCGGCAGCGCCCGGCGATCTCCAGCACGCGGGCCACCGGCGGCGTCATGGCGCCGAACTCGATCAGCTTGGCGAAGTCGATGGACTTCTTGCTGAACTTGCGTATGGACATGTAAGGCCCGTCCAGCGCCAGCGGCGGGAAGACGATGTTGACGCGGCTGCCGTCTTTCAGCCGGGCATCGACCATCGGGCTGCTTTCGTCGATCCGCCGGCCGACGCCGGCGGCGATGCGCTGGCAGATGTTGGACAGGTGCGCGGTGTCGCGGAACCGCACCGGCGACAGCTCCACCTTGCCGCGCTTCTCGATGAAGACGCGGTGCGGGCCGTTCACCATGATGTCGGCGATCCCGTCGTCCTGCAGCAGCGTTTCCAGCGGCCCCAGGCCCAGCATGTCGTGCACGAGCTCGGCGGCGAGGCTGCGCTGCTCGCGGCCGTTCATCTGGATGCGCCGCTCGGTGGCGATGTCGGCGATCAGCTTTTCCACCTCCAGCGCCAGCCGGTCGGGCGGGGTGGAGGCGACGGCCATGGGGTCCATGCGCGTCAGGCACAGCGTGCGCATCTCGGCCATGGCGGCGGCGTGGGTTTGGCCCTGCTCGGCCCGCGGCTGCGCTTCCGCCTCCTCGCCGGCCCGGGCGGGCGGCGGCGGCCCGGCCACGCGCTGGCCAAAGGTCGGCAGCGCGCTCACGATGCCTTCTTCCAGATCTGCCAAGCGCGCTTGCGGTCGGCGCCGCGCTTGAACGGGGGCGGCGCCGCGGTGCCGCTGTCCAGCAGGCGGTTGAAGGCCACCAGCCGGGCCAGGTCGTTCACCCGGAGGCGGAAGAAGCTGCGATGGCGCGTGGCGGGGTCGCCCAGGTTGGCGGCGTCGGCCAGGCGCTTGGGCAGGTCGGGGATCACCAGGTCCGGGCGGCCTTCCAGCGCGTCCTCCACTTGGGCGCGCGTCAGGCCGCCGGGCATCCCGTCGCGGTTCAGCAGCAGCACCGTCCGCTCCGCCTGGTTGTGGTTGCTGTAAAGCGCGCGCAGCCGCAGCGTGTCGCGCACCCCGGCGAGCGTCGGCTCGAACACGATCACCCGCTGCGTCGCGAGGTCCAGCAGGTCGCGATACAGCGGCACCGGCTGGAACGGCACGTCGGCGACGATGAAGTTGTAGCGGTGGCGCAGCGCCGCCAGCAGGCGCGGGCCGGCGTCGGGCGCACAGGCCGGGCGGTCGGTCAGCGACTCCTGCCCGGCCAGGACGTGCATCCGGTCCTTGAGCGCCACGGACGCGCGCTCAACGAACAGGTCGTCGATGCGGTCCGGCATTTCCAGCGCGGCGCGCAGGCCGGGGCCGGGCGCTGCGTCCACGAACAGGGCGGCGCTGCCCATGTGGAGGTCGGGGTCCAGCAGCACGGTGTGGCGATTGCGCAGCACGCCGAAGTGCCAGGCCAGGTTCACGGCAATCGTCGTAGCGCCCACGCCGCCGCGTGCGCCGGTGATGGTGATCACCCGTCCGCCGGCCACATCCTGCGCCGTGTTCGCCTGGCCTACGATGACCGGGATGAACAGCCGCACCACCATGTCGCGCGTCAGCGGCTTGGCCAGGTACTCGCGGGCGCCCATGCCGCGCGTGACCTCGCGGTAGAAGTCCACGTCGGTGAACTCGCCGATGACAAGCACCTTGACGTCCGGCTCCACCACCTGGCTCAGGTCGCGCAGCGCGCTCAGCGGCTCGTCCACGCCGGTGACGTCGATGATGAGGCAGCGCGGGGTCGCCTGCTTCTGCATGGCCGCGATGGCGGCGCGGATGCCGCCCCGCGCGATCTCGACCGCTTCCGGCACCGCGTCGGACAGGCTGTCGCGCAGCACCGCTTCCGTGGTCGCCTCGTTCACGAAGGCCATCAGCGCGACGCGGTCGCTGCCGCCGGCCCAAGGCTCGTCCGGGTCGCGCGGCAAGCCGGGCAGGGCGCCGTCGGCCGCCATCAGTTCCCCGCCGCGCCGGACGCCGCGCCGCCGGCATCCCCGCCCGCGAGCGGCTTCACGCGGCCGGACCGCAGCCGGTCCACCGCCGCCGCGACCACCTGGCCGTCGGCCGGGCCGGTGCCGCGGCCGCGGGCGAGATCGGCCGGGCGGGCCGCCATAACCGCGAGATTGGCGTCGTTGGCCCCGGTCGGGCGCCAGGTGTAGGGGAAGCCATACGGGTCCGGCCCGGCGCAGCCCGACAAGAGCGCCAGGAGCAGCCCGGCGGCAAGCCGCGCGGCCCGCCTCATTGCACAATCCACCCGGCGGCGCCGGAAATGCGCGTCGGCCTGACGAACCCGGGCTGCCCCACCTGCCGCAGCAGCAGGATGCGCTCCAGGTCGTTGGGCGGCGTGTAGCCGTCGTTGGGCCGGCGCAGCACGGTGG
This sequence comes from uncultured Acetobacteraceae bacterium, assembly GCA_964235485.1. Classification (GTDB taxonomy): domain Bacteria; phylum Pseudomonadota; class Alphaproteobacteria; order Acetobacterales; family Acetobacteraceae; genus CAHJXG01. The sequence goes on from CAXSAZ010000018.1 coordinate 9,584, forward strand.
GGTCGCTGACCGGGCGCACGATGTAGGGCGTCACGATGATCACCAGCTCGCTCTCGTTGCGCTGGAAGGTGTCGGAGCGGAACAACGCCCCCAGGATCGGGATTTCTCCCAGCCACGGGACGGCGTTGTTCCCCTGGCTCACGGTTTCCTGCAGCAGCCCGGCAATGGCGAAGCTATCGCCGCTGCCCACCTCCACCGTGGTGTCGGCGCGGCGCGTCGTCAGCGCCGGGATGCTGATGCTGTTGGTGCCGGCGCTGATCTGCACGGCGCCCTGGTTGGTCAGTTGGCTGACCTCCGGCCGCACATGGATGTTGATGCGGTCGTCGCTCATCAGCGTCGGCACGAAGGACAGGTTGATGCCGTACTGCTTGAACGACACGGAAATGGAGTTGTTCTGCTGGCTGACCGGGATCGGGAACTCGCCGCCGACCAGGAAGCTGGCCGGCTCGCCGCTCATCGTGGTCAGGTTCGGCTCGGCCAGCAGGTGCGCCAGATTGTCCTGCGCCAGCGCGTCGATCACGGCGTTGAGGCCGAAGTTGCGGTCCGCGTAAGCCCCGGCCAGCACGGTCGGCGCGGCGGCCAAGGTGACGGGGTTGCTGGTCGCAAACCCGATGGCCGCGTATCGGCCCAGCCCCTGCAGGGCCTGCCAGTTGATCCCAAGCTCCCGCGACACGCTGCGCGACATCTCGGCGATGCGGACGCGCAGGCTGATCTGGGTGGCCGACGCCACCGTCAGCCGGTTGGTCACCGCCTGCTTTTCCGTCAAGAAGGACCGCGCCAGCTCCACCACGCGGGCGGCGTCTGCGGGGGTCGCCACCTGGCCGCTGACGGCCAGGCCGGTCGGCAGGGTTTCGACGCGGATGCCGCTGCCCGGCAAAACCCGGCTAATGGTGCTGGCGGCCTCGGCCGCGGTGTAGGCGGCGGGCCGCACCGTCACCTGGTATTGCGCCACCACCCGGCCGGAGCCGTCCATCGCGGCCAGCGTAGTGCGGCCGGGCGCCGCGCCGAACACGAACAGGGTGTTCGGGCTGGCCGGGCGCACCTCGGCGATCCGGGGGTCGGCGACGAACACGTTGGCGACGGCGCCGGGCAGGTTCACCACCCGGCCCAGCCCGGCTTCCACCGTCAGCGCCGCCAGCCGCCCTTGGTTCGGGGCGTCAACGGAAGGGCCGGGCGCGACCGGAACCGTCACGCCGCCGGGCCGCGCGTCCGCGGGGCGGGCTGCGGCGGCCGGCAGCCTCATGCCCTCGTCCGCCGGCGGCGCGGTCTGCGCCCGGGCCGCCGGGCCGGACAGGGCGGTGCCGAGGGACGCGGCGGCAGCAAGCGCCGCGAGCCGTCCGCGATGGGCCGGCCTCCGCGTCTCAAGCCGGGGCATCAGAAATGGTACTCCTTGCTGTCCCCGCCGCCTTGGAACACCTGGACCTTGGACGGGGCGCTGCGGGCCGCGCCGCTGCCGAGCGCAGGCGACACGTCGCCGGCCCAGGTGACGCCGGCGCCGACCGGGCGGCTGACCGAAGGCGCGGCAGCGCTCGACGCCGGGGCGGACGAGGTTGTGGCTGGGGCGGTGCGGTCGGCGGCCAGCACGGACAGCGACAGCTTGCCGAGCCGCCCCGCCACCAGCACGCGCTCCGCCTGGGACGCGGTAACTTCCAGCGTGGCGGTGCGGTCGGTGCGGTTGGCGGAGGCGGCGCCGTCCGGCGACTGGCCTTGGACGATCTGCTGGTCCACCGCGATCACCCGCGCGTCGCTGAGCACGGTTTCCGCCGCCACCCTTTGCCCGGCGGCGCGGCTCGGGTCGTCCAGCGCCTGGGTGAGGATCAGGTCTACGCGGTCGCCGGGCCAGATCAGCCCGGCGGTGCCGCTCACGGCGTCCACCGCCACCGTGACCGCGCGCATGTTCGGACCCAGCACGGCGGCGAGGAACCCGTGGTCGCCGGGGTGCACCACGTCGCCGGGCAGGATCGGCTGGCCTTCGCCCAGGCTGCGCCGGACCATGGCGCCGGTCAGGCTGCCGCGGCCTTGCGGGGTGTCCAGGCTGGCGCCGGGCGGGATGTCGGCGCGCACCGTTTCCTGCGCCGCGAGATCCTCGGGCTTGATGAGCGACCCGCCCCGCAACGAGCGGGCGGTGACGAGCACCGCGGCCTTGGCCGACGGCGGGGGCGCGCCGGCGTCGGCAACCGGGGCCGGCGCTGACGGCGCGAGCAGCGTCCATGCGACCATGCCGCCGCCGATGACGCCGATGGACAGCATCGCATACAGGGCGAGACGGAGCAGCATGGACCTATCCTTTATAAAGAACCAGCAGCGCGCCGACCGCGATGGCGGAGGCGTAGGGCATGGGGCTGCGGCTGTGGATGCGGCGGCGCTCCTCCCAAAGGATGCCGCGCAGCCGCCCGGGCGGGCAGGCGGCCCCCGGCGCCGCCAGCACCTGGCCCAGCGCCAGGTACAGCAGCGCCAGGACGCCGCCCGCGAGCGCCACGTCTAGCAGCATCACCATTGGCAGGCCGGGCGGAGCCAATACCCCGCAAGCCGCCAGCAGCTTGACGTCGCCGCCGCCCATCCAGCCCCGCCGCCAGCAGAACCCGGCGCCGAACAGGATCAGGACGCAGGCCAGCAGGCCCGGCAACAGGCCGCCGTCCAGCGTCCTGATGCCGATGCCGAGTGCCAGCAGCGTCGCGGGCATCCAATTAGGGATCGTGCGGAACGCGATGTCGTGTAGCACAGCAGCCAGTAGAATGGAGGCGCTTAGGGCCGCCAGAACTGGGTGCGCAAGCACGGAGGGTTAATCCAGAACTAGTGGTGAACATGGGCTAGGTGGTAGCTATTTGTTAGCATTACTAACAGCGTTAGAAACTTTTTGGAATGCCACATTTACGTTTGAACCAAGACTGCTGACCGCGGTGATGACCACAACGGCGATCAGCGCGGCAATCAGGCCGTACTCAAGCGCGGTCACGCCTTTTTCGTCGCGCTTCAGTTCGATCAGCTTGTTGATGTATTGCAACATCGTTTTCCGACTCCTGCTCACAAACTCCCTCGCATAAAGGAACAACTCGCGCAGGAACGCCAGAGTTTTTTGTTGTTTAAACGTAATAAGTTGTTATGGCGGTCTGAACTCTCAGCACGAGGTTGCGTGGACCACCGCCACATCGTCCGCGTAAAGGCGGCACCAGTGCGGCAGGGCATCCAGCAGACCGATTGCAGGGTTATCCAACGCAAGAATAGTCCAGCGTACGCCATAGTCGCGAAATGCCTTATCCAGCGCCGCTTTTTCGGGCTGGGTGGCTGACAGGTACTGGCGCATAAACGCATCGCCATACATGTCCATTCGCCCGTCGATGAACGGCCGAACATGAGCGAAAATCAGATACCCACCGAAGGCATAGTCGTTGAATACCGGCTGCGCTGCTAGAGCAGGGGGTACATGAGCAAGCGCCGTGATGGGCGCCGCAGGGCCGTCCACCCGTACGACTGGTAGCAGCAGCCGCAACGCGACCAGCCCGGCCATGGCAGCCAGCCCGCCCGTCCGCCATCGTTCGGCGCGGCGTTCTGCCCGGTCTGGCGGCAGGGCCATGCCCAGCGGCCCGGCAATCAGCAGCGGCACGATCACACCAACCAGCATTTGATGGCGCGTGTGGTGCAGCGACATGTGGAGCAATCCGAGCAGGATCAGCAGACGCACCGGCGGCAGGCGCGCCCCGCGCGTGAGCGTCACGTAAAGGCCGGTAACCAGCACCAACTCCAATGGCTGCAACGTACCGAAATATATCGGCTGCCATTCGACGATCTTGGTCAACTCGGTCATGCTCATGAGTTGGAAGGGGAACAGCAACCCAGCCCAACCGTGCGGCGTCAGCATGGCAGCGGCAATCGCAGTGAGCAGGAACCCTCCCCAACGCGACAGTACGGTGCGCCACGCGGCTGGCTCTGCCAATGCCGCCTCCAATGCCAGCGGCACCACTAGGAGCAGCCCGAGGATGGAGCCGCCATGCAGGTTGGCCCACAGGCACATCACTGGCAGCAGGCGCCAGGACGGCACGCCCCCCTTGCTCCGGGCGATAAACAGCCCGGCGATCCAAGTCTCTAAGACTGGCAAAGCCAAGATGTGCGGCCGCGCAAGCAGATATGATGCGATACAGGAGCCTGCGAGCAACAGCAGCAGCAAGCTCGGCCCCGCAGGCAACCAGCGCCCGAGATGGTGGGCAAGCTGGAACATGGCGAGCGCTGCCGCGAGCGCGGTCAGCACGACCACACCGCTCCACCCCGCCGCGCGGAACGAAGCCGCCATTAGAACCTCGGACAGCCACTCATGCGCCACCCAAGGGGCGCCGGCGAAGGTATAGGAGAAAGGGTCTTCGTGCGGGACCGCTCTGTGGGCGAGCATCCATTCGCCAGCGGCCAGATGCCAGAAGCTGTCGCCGTCCCTGAGCACCCCCGGACCAAAAAGAGTAAGCGCGAGCATCGCGATCGCCGCAATCCACGGAGGACTAACGGCAGGCAGATGCAACGCCCTTAACTCAGAAACTGACTGCTGAAGCATTGCCACAGCTCACACGTTACGTTTTTGCGTAGAAAGGTGGGTAGCGAAAGACAGGCCAACGCCGGGACGGCTCACGCAGGCAAGGACTCCGGATTCCATCACTCCCCAAGCTGCTGCACGGAACCAAGCATCTCCTCCGCTGGGCCGCGGCCCAGCGTTCTCGCACCGTGCGCAGGCGCAAAAGGATGCCGAATTTGCCCGACGAAATCCTTCGGAAAATGCTGGTCATCCACCCCGTAACGGTCGGGACGCTGCCCCTTGGGTAGGTAAAACGTGCCGAAAAGAATGTCGAACAGCGGAAAGGTGCCAGCAAAGTTGCTGCTCCCGCCGCGCTCCGCGCTCGTGTGATGCCACCGGTGATAGACCGGACTGACCAGCACGTAGCGGAACACCCCGAAATCCCAATTGAGGTTTGCATGCACGAGCGCCGAGGAACCGACGGTCCACGGTATCAGCCACACCAGCACTTCGGGCGGTACTCCCAGCAGCAGCATGACAACGTCCGCCAAGACGCCGTGCAGGATTGTGTCGATGGGATGAACCCGCGTCGCCGAGGTCCATTCCAGGTACTCGGACGAGTGGTGCACGGCGTGGAAGCGCCACAGGCGCGCGCTGTGGAACAGGCGGTGCGTGGAGTACATCACCAGGTCGTTGCCCAGCAGGTACACCGCCACCTGCGGCCAGAACCCCAAGCGCGCGAGCGGTCCCACGCCTTCAGAAAAGAAGCGGTCGAGTCCATCGGGGTCGGTAATGCCGTAAAGCGCCGCGATGCCGAGGACAAGCATCGCGGTATGCGCGAAACGGTAAAGCAGTTGCGGCACCACCGCCCAGCAAAGGTCGGTCGATAGGTCCGGCTTGCGCCACCACGGCGGCGCCTTGTTGCAGGCCGCGGCCACCGTCGAGAGCGCCGTGAACACCACAGCCAGCACGGCCCAGTTGCGCAGCGCCGGCAAGGTGGCGGCAGCGAGCTGGGCGAGGATCGTTTGGATGGTCGGCATGGCGAGGTCCGTTCAGCCGGACGCGCGGCCGGTCGCCGCGCGGATTTGCGCCACGGCCGCGCCGACCTTGAGCGCCATCAAGGCGTCGCCCCGGGCGGCCGTCGAACGGCGTGGGTCGCCGACCACGCCCAGGCCCGCGAAGGATTGGGGGCTTGCGGGAAGGCGCGACAGATCGACGCCGCCGGGGTGGACGGCCATCAGTTCGGAGGTGTCGGCAACCGTCGCATGTTCGCCAATGGCAGCGTCGGACTCGCCTTGCGCCCGGAGGAAGGCCGTTTCCGCGGCGTCGGCGTAGTAGGAATCGACGGCCAGCACGGCCGGGCTGCCGCCCCATTCAGCGCTCAGCTTGGCGGCGGTCTCGGCCTGCCCGGCGAGCGAGGCGCCATGGTCGGCGATGAAGCAGATGGTTTTGAAGCCGGCCAGCTTGAGGCTGCGGGCGATGCCCTCAAGCACCGCGGCGAACACGGGGCCGGGCACGCCCATCGTTCCGGGAAAGGCCAGGTTGCCCGTCGGCGGGTCGTAGCCGCCCTGGGGCACGTAGGAAACGACGGGCGCCACCAGAGCGTCGCCAAGCTCGGCGGCGATCCGGCGCGCGGCGGAGGCGACGATGCGGTCATGCTTGCCGATGACCATGTGCGGGCCGTTCTGCTCCAGCCCGCCGCTGGGCACGATGGCGGTGCCGAACCCCGCCTGGATGGCGTCGCGCACCTCCACCCATGTCATGTCGGCGATCTCGCGCGTCATCGACAGGGCGTGGGCCGGTTGCCGCCGCCCGGCCGCCGCCGCGCCAAGCGCGCCCACCCCGGCGAGCGCGAAGCAACGCCGCCGTATCGAGAAGCCGCCTGCGCGCAAGGTGATCACAGGGTGCGGTCCGCCATTCCCATGGCCGTCCGGCGCACACCGGGCCGAAAGCCAATGCCGGTCAGCAAAAGGCCATGGTGACAAAGGCCAGGCGCAGGGCGACAGTTCCGTTCTGACATCATAACGGTGTTAGCACAATCCGTTGCCGAAACCCATCCCATTCTCCTGGCCCGCCCCGGCCGGACGGCACGCGCCGCGTTTCCCGGACAACTTTTGCCCTTGCATCCCCGCGGCAACTGCCCTGCGATGCCGCCATGACCCAAGCCCCTCCCGCCCTGTGGCTCCGCAATCCTCTGGCCGTGCTCGGCGACGCCCCGGGCGGGATCGTCGTCGAGGGCGGGCGCATCGTCGAACTCCTGGCCGCGGGCGCCGCGCCGGGCCGGCCCGCCACCGCGTTCGACGCCAGCCGGCACGTCGTGCTGCCCGGCCTGATCAACACCCACCACCATTTCTACCAAACCCTGACCCGGTGCTTCCCCGCCGCCCTGGACCGCACCCTGTTCGGCTGGCTGCAGGCGCTTTACCCGGTCTGGGCGCGGCTGACGCCGGAGGCGCTGGACGCCGCCGTCACCGTCGCGATGGCCGAGCTGCTGCTGTCCGGCTGCACCACCACGACCGACCACCACTACGTGTTCCCGCCGGGCCTGGAGGACGCCATCGCCATCGAGGCGGCGGCAGCGGGGCGCCTCGGCCTTCGCGCCGTGCTGACCCGCGGCTCGATGGACCTGTCGCAACGGGACGGCGGCCTGCCGCCCGACAGCGTGGTGCAGGACGCCGATGCCATCCTGGACGACAGCAGCCGCCTGATCGACCGCCTGCACGACCCGGCGCCGCACGCCATGCTGCAGATCGCGCTGGCACCTTGCTCCCCCTTTTCCGTCACCACGCGGCTGATGCGGGATACGGCGGCCTTGGCGGACAAGCGGGGTGTGCGGCTGCACACCCATTTGGCCGAAACCGTGGACGAGGCCGCGTTCTGCCAGGACCGCTTCGGCTGCACGCCGCTCGACTACCTGGAGGAGTGCGGCTGGCTGCGCCCGGGCACCTGGCTGGCCCACGGCATCCACTTCGGCGCGGAGGAAATCGCGCGGCTCGGGCGCGCCCGGGTCGGGGTGACGCATTGCCCGTGCAGCAACCAACTGCTCGCCTCCGGCACCTGCCCGGTTTGCGCGTTGGAAACGGCGGGCGTCCCGGTCGGCCTGGGCGTGGATGGCTCGGCCTCCAACGATGGATCGAACCTGATGCAGGAAATTCGGGCGGCGCTGCTGCTGCAGCGCGGGGCGAACGGGATCGAGGCGGTGAGCCACCGCGACGCCCTGCGCTGGGCCACCGAGGGGAGCGCCGACTGCCTCGGCCGGCCGGAGCTGGGGCGCATCGCGGTGGGGGCTGCGGCGGATTTGGCGCTGTTCACCCTGGACGAGCTGCGGTTTTCCGGCGCGGGGGACCCCTTGGCGGCGGTGGTGCTCTGCGGCGCGTCCCGGGCGGATCGGGTGATGGTGGCCGGGCGCTGGGTGGTGGAGGACGGCTCCATCCCAGGGCTGGACGTGGCCGGGCTGATGCAGCGGCATGGCGAGGCGGCGCGGCGGCTTGCGGCCGGGTAGCAGCCCGGCGGGAGTAGCGTCCAGGGCGAAGCGGCTGTAGCCTCCGACGGCACGCAACGAGGGGAGCGCGGCGCGATGGCGGACTTCGACGCGGCGGCCGTGCCGTCAACCGCAACCATCGCCGCCGCGGAAAGCCTGCTCGGCGTCCGCTACACGGAGGCGGAGCGCGCGCTGATGGCGGACAACCTGCTCGCGCAAACGGAGCTTGCGCTGCGGCGGCGCGCGGTGCCGCTGCCGGCGACGCTGGCGCCCTCCTGCCGCTTCGACCCGCGCCTGCCGGGGCACGTTCCGCCGCGGGAGGACGGGCTGCGCCTGGCCGACGACGCCCCGGCGATGCCTGGCGATGACGCCGCCATTGCCTACGCGCCGGTCACGCACCAGGGCGCGTGGCTCCGCCGCGGCGACCTGACCGCCGCGCGGCTGGCCGACATCTACCTGTCCCGCATCGCCGCCATCGGGCCGCAACTCGAATGCTTTGCCACGGTGACGGCGGACGCCGCCCGGGCGCGCGCCGCGGCGCTGGATGGGATGGCTCGGCGCGGCGAGTGGCTCGGCCCGTTGCACGGCATCCCGTATGGCATGAAGGACATCATCGACACCGCGGGCGTCGAGACCGCCTGGGGCGCGGAGCCGTATCAGGGCCGGGTGCCCGCGGAGGACGCCCACGTCACGGCTCTGCTGCACGACGCGGGGGCGGTGATGCTGGGCAAGACGACGGTGGGCGCGCTGGCTTACGGCGACATCTGGCATGGCGGGCGCACCCGCAACCCGTGGAACACTGCCGAAGGGTCAAGCGGGTCGAGCGCCGGCTCCGCATCGGCGACGGCTGCCGGGCTGGTCGGGTTTTCGATTGGCACGGAAACGCTGGGGTCCATCGTGGCGCCCTCGACGCGCTGCGGCACGACCGGGCTGCGCCCCACCTTTGGCCGGGTGTCGCGCCGGGGCGCCATGGCGCTGTGCCCGTCGCTCGACAAGATCGGGCCGATCTGCCGGGGCGTGGAGGATGCGGCGCTGGTGCTCGACGCGATCCGCGGCGCCGACCTGTTGGACCCCGCGCAGATCGCGGCGCCTTTCGGCTGGGACGGTGCCCGCCCGGCGGCCGGGCTGCGGCTGGGCTACATCGAGGCGGATTTCGCCGAAGGGCACGAGATGGACCGCGCGGCGCTGCAAGCGGCGGGCGAGTTGGGGGTGGAGCTGGTGCCGCTGACCCGGCCCGACCTGCCCTACGACGCGCTGATGAGCGTGCTGTTCGCGGAGGCCGCCGCCTCCTTTGAGGCGCTGACGCTATCGGACCGCGACGACGCCCTGATCTGGCAAGCCAAGGAGGCGTGGCCGAATGCCTTCCGCAAGGCGCGCTTCCTGTCCGCGGTGGACCATGTGCAGCTTGACCGGTTCCGTTCGATGGTCATGCAGGCGACGGCCGCCATGTTCCGCGGCGTGGACGCGGTGATCGGGCCGAGCCAGGTCGGCCCGATGCTGGTCATCACCAACTTTACCGGCCATCCCTGCCTGTGCCTGCCCACCGGGCTGCAACGCGCGCCCACCCGCGGCGCGTTGTCGCTGGCGCGGGCCAGGCTGGACCTCGGCGCGGAGGAGGCCGGGCCGCAGCACGACGTGCCCCACACGGTCTGCCTATGGAGCGGGCTGTTCGACGAGGCGCCGGCGCTCACGGTGGGCTTGGCGCTGGAGCGGCAATTCGGCTACGCCGCGCACCGCCCGCCGGTCGGGTGAGCGGCTCGCGGAGCGGTCGGACGTCCCAAACTCCCATGCCGGGCGGGACGAGACAGCGCCACGTCGAGCGCATTGATCATCAAGACGGAACGTCGGCACCGTGGGGACCCGCTGTCGCCGGGTGGACCTATTGGCGGCCGGCGGTGGACGGCATCGTCGAACTGGGCACGCTGCAGGGCCGCGAGGTCGCGCTTCCGGCGCACTTCCACGGCGAGGACCAGATCACCTTCGTCGTTTTCGGCAGGCGCAGGTTTGTCATCGGGGGCGAGGTCATCGCGCTTGCGGCCGGTCAGGGCGCCCTGATCCCCGCAGGCGTCGCGCACCGGTCCTTGGCGGAGCCGTCCGGCGTTGTCTGCCTCAACGCCTACCTGCCGGCGGGAGAGTGCAACGCAGCCGCGGCGTTACGGGATGTCGAGCGTCTTTGGTGCCGGACGGGTCAGGTTCGCTGGACGGAGCTAGGCGCAGCGTTTCGCAAGCACCGGCAAAGGGAGAAACAAGGAGCCTCGATGGGCGGCGCCGTTCCGATCCGCACAGTGCACCGCGAGGCCGTGAGCCGGGTGGCGGCACGAGCCGGAACAAGCCGCGAAGGCTTCTCCCGCATGTTCAGCAAGCATCACGGGATGCCGCCTCATGCATTCTGGCTTATGGCCCGGCTGAACCATGCGCGCGGGCTGCTCAGGGCCGGCGAGGCCATCGCTGCCATCGCTGCCGAGACCGGGTTCAGTGATCAGAGCCATCTTGGCCGTTTCTTCCGGCGCGCTTTCGGCATTACCCCGGGCCGCTACCGCTCAGGCTGGCTGGGGTCACAAACGTGCCAGACGCGGCGGTGAGTTGCGGTTAGACCCGGTTTCAATGAGACAGGGGGAACGTGATGTCAGGGCTTTACAGCAACGCCGCATACCACTTGTTTGTCGTGGGCGCTGGGGTCAGCGTCGCGTTGCAGCAGGTTCTCAACGCGAGACTGCGGGCGGAGCTGGGCTCGCCGTGGTGGACGGGATTTATCAGCTACTTCGTCGGCGCGATGGCGATGTTGGCAGCCATCGCCGCGTCCGGCGAGCCGCGGCTGACGGGCGCCATGGCCGCGCGCGCGTCCTGGCCGTCGTGGACAGGAGGCTTGTTCGGCGCGGCCTTCATCGGCACGGCAATCCTCATGGTGCCCCGGCTTGGGGCGACGACGGTGCTCGCGCTGATCGTCGTCGGCCAGATGCTTGGGGCGCTGACGTTCGACCACATCGGCCTGCTTGGCCTGCCGCAGCACTCGGTGACCCCGGTCCGGCTGGCTGGAGTGGCGCTCCTGATCCTTGGCGTCATCTTGGTGCGCGCCTGATCGGAGGCATGGCGCCCCTCCTCACGCTCCGTCCTCTTACCCCGGCGGCACGGCCTCGGCGGATCGGATCGGCATCCCGCCGCGGCGCGGCGCAGGCTTGGCGGCCTCGGGCGGCTCGGCCTGCCGCACGTGCTTGGAGGCCGCGCGCTCCATCCGGTTCCACAGCCGCCGGATGCCTTCGGTCACGGCAAGGTAGATCAGCGCCGCGTAGAGATAGACCGAGAAGTCGAACGTCCGGGCGAAGATCAGCCGGGTCTGCCCCATGAGGTCCAGCAAGGTGACGATGGCCGCCAGCGCGCTGGCCTTGATCACCAGGATCAGCTCGTTGCCGAGCGGGCGCAGCGCCGCCAGGAACGCTTGCGGCCACACCACATGCCGCGCCGCCCGATACGGCGAAAGGCCGAGCGCCGCCGCGGCCTCCCTTTGGCCCCGGAGTACGGAGCCGAGCGCGCCGCGCAGGATTTCGGCCTGATACGCCGCGGTGTTCAAGGAGAACGCCAGGATGCAGCAGTAGAACGCATCGCGGAAGAACCACCACACCCCGGCGCCCGTCAGCCACGGCCGGACCTCGCCGGCGCCGTAGTACACGAGGTAAAGCTGGCACAGCAGCGGCGTGCCCCGGAACACGGCGATGTAGCCGGCAGCAAGGCCCCGCAACGCCACGTTGCGCGAGGTGCGGGCGCGGCAGATCAGGGTGGCCAGCACGAAGCCGATGCTGCACGACAGCAGCACGACCTCCGCCGTGATCCGGACGCCGCTCAGCAGCCGCCAGCCGTACTGCGACAGCAGCTCCGTGTTGAACACGAAGCCGAGCAGGCCGTGCAGCGCGTCCATCACGCGATCCCCCGGTTGGCGCGGCGTTCCAGCATCGCCTGCCCGGCGTTGGAAGCGAGGCTGAACACGAGGTAGATGGCCGCCGCGGCGCCGTAGAACAGGATCGGCCGCGTGGTGTTCTTGCTGGCCTCCGACGCTGCGCGCAGCAGGTCCGTGACCGCGAGCGTCGAGATCAGCGACGTGTCCTTCAGCAACACCGTCCAAATGTTGCCGAGGCCGGGCAAGGCGACCCGGCCCAATTGCGGCAGCACGACCAGGAAGAACGCGCGCCTACGGTCCAGCCCCAGGGAGCGTGCGGCCTCGACCTGGCCGGTCGGCACCGTGCGCAGCGCCGCCACCCAGACCTCCCCCGAATAAGCGGCCACGACCACCGACAGCGCGATCACCCCGGCGACGAATGCGCTCAGCTCCAAGCGCGCCCCCATGCCCAAAGCCGCTTGCGCGTGGTCCAGCAAGGCTTGCAGCCCGAAATACACGATGAACAGCGCGAGCAGGTCCGGGATGCCGCGAAAGAACGTCGTGTAAGCCTCCGACAGCCCCCGCACCGCCCGCCAGCGCGACAGCTTCAGCCCCGCCAGCGCCAACCCACCGCCAAAGCCGAACGGCGCCGTCACCAGCGCCAGCGCCACGGTGACAAGGGCGCCACGCAGCAGCAGCGCGCCCCAGCCGTCCGGTCCGAACAGCAGGCCGGCGGCGCCCATGGCCGGCTATTTCCCGCGGATGTCGATGGTGAAGTACTTCTTCGCAAGCGTCTGGTAGGTCCCGTCCGCGTCCAGCTCGGCGATGGCCTTGTTGAACATGGCCTGCAGGTCGGTATCGCCGGGGCGGAAGGCGGCGCCCACCCCGGGGCCGTGGATGCCTGGCACCCGCTTGACCTCCGACAGGATCTTGCAGCAGCCGTTGCCCTTGGTCTTGACGAAATCCTGCTCCACCAGCACGTCGCCCATCACGTAGTCCAGCCGGCCGCTGGCGAGGTCGAGATTCGGCTCGTCCTGGGTCGGGTACAGTTTGATGTCCGAGTCCGGGTAGAACTTCTCCAGGAAATTGGCATGGATCGTGGAGGATTGGGTGCCGATGGACTTGCCCTTGAGCGCCGTTGGGCTGGTATCGGTGGATTTCTCGCTGGCTTGGCCGACCCAGACGGGCGGCGTCGCGTAATACACGTCGGAGAAGATCACCTTCGCCTTGCGCGCGTCCGTGATGTTCATGGAGGAAAAGATCACGTCGAACTTGCCCGCCAGCAGCGACGGGATGATGCCGTCCCAATCCTGGTTCTGGAATGTGCAGGTTGCTTCCAGCTTGGCGCAGATCGCCTTGGCATAATCGACCTCGAACCCGACGATCTCGCCCTTTTGGTTCACGCTCTCGAACGGCGCGTAGCTCGCGTCCATGCCGAAGCGGATGGTTTTCCACTCCTTCGCCTCCGCCGTGCGGGCGCCCATGCCGGTCGCCAGGCCGCAAACAAGGCCGACCGCAAGCAGCAGCTTCGGAATACCCATTCTGATCTCCTTTGCCTCAACGGACCAACTGCAAGCTGAGAACATAACGGGCGGCGCTGCAAGGCTCATGCCACGTTGGGGCCTGGGCGGCAGCGCGTGACATGCGCCTCGTGCGGCCAGCCCGTGTGGGTGGCGAGCAGGCGCGCGCCGTCGAGTGCCGTGCCCTGCGCAGGGACGAGCCTCAACCCGGCCTCGCCCAGCAGGCGCTCCAGCCGGTCGGTCAGCGGGGCGCCGAGGCGCAGGAGGCCACCGACCACCGCGCACGGGGCACCGGGCGGGAGCGCGGAGGCGGCGCCCCGGGCCGTGGCCGCCAGGTGCCCGGCGGCGTCGTGCAGGATCGCCCTGGCCGCGCCGTCCCCGGCCGCCGCCGCCCGCGCCACCTCCGGCGCGAAGCGGGCCGCGACGCTTGCGCTGTCCACGGCCGCCGGCCAGCCCGCGGGCGGTCCGAAAATGCGCTCCGCCGCCGGGCGCAGCGCCGTGCCCGGTCCCCGGCCGTCCACAGCCCGCAACGCGGCGCGCAAGCCGTGCAGGCCAATCCATCCGCCCCCGCCTTCGTCGCCGAGCAGCGGCCCCCAGCCGTCCGCGCGGCGCATCGCGCCGCCGCCCAAGGCGAGCGCCACGCTCCCCGTGCCGACCGCGAGCACGACGCCCTCGCCGCCGCCCAGCGCGCCCGCGTGGGAAGCGATGGCATCGCTGGCAACCGCCGCCTCGTCCGCTGGCAACGTGTCCGCCAGGCGTTCCGCAAGTTGGGCCGCCGCCGCCGGGGCCGCGAGCGCGCCGGCGGCGCCGATGCAGGCCCGGCCCACGCGCCCGACGCCTGCCGCCCGCAGCAACGGTTCGGCCACGGCAAGCACGGCCCGCTCCGCCGCCGCCACGCCGCCCGGCGCCGCCAAGCCGGGCGCGCCCACGCCCTCCGCCTCCGAGCGGGCCGCGCCGATCCAAAGCGCGGCGCGGCAGCCGGTCTTGCCCAGGTCGAGCGCCAGGATAGGTTCAGTCATCTGTCGCCTCGGCAAACCGGGTCAAACCTGACCGGGGTTGCGGGCAAAACTATCGGGTCCGATGGACGCGACATCCAAAGAAGCCATATCTATGGATCAGAGCTAGGGGATGCCGAACATGGCCACCGAGAGACAGAAGCCCGAAACTAAGCGTGCAGCAACCAAGCGTGCAGCACCTCCGCCCGCAGTCGTCCCGCGTCCTGTTTCCGCGCCTTCACCTAGCGGGCTTTCAGAAGCCGCAGATGCGGTTCTTGCGCTCACCCACATGGCGAGATTGCTTTCGAGAGGCGTGGAAGACATAAAGAAGAGAGCTGCGATTAAGCGTCCGCCCCTGGAAAATAACATTACTGCTGCTCAATCCAAAGAAGAAGAGGCTTGGACTCTTGATGTGCAAGATCAAGCTCTCCTAGACTCGTTCGATAGTCGGCTTGCCGAAGCACATCGCGGAATGGACCGCATCCTTGCACGTCTAAATGTCGAGTGAACAGAGTGGCTCTGAACGATATCCTTAAAGCCCTTCGTGCTGTCGATCAGTTACTCGCCTTAGATGAGAAGTACAGGAAGGCTTTCGACAAGCTTACGGCGGACATCGAGGGATTGAAAGAGCGCGTCACTCGGTTGGAGGCACGGGAGGATGTGGTGATCGTGGAAGCAAAGGCTGCGGCCGGGGCCGCGGCTTCGCAGGTGGCTATCGCGTCCGTGTCGGACCTAGCTGTGCGCATCGGCAGGCTGGAAGGACAGCACGGGCAGCGTCGCTTGGATACTCCCGAATAGGCGCAGCCCAGGACTAGGCCAATAATCCTAAATTATGGAAAGCGGGCGGCAGTGGAAGCAGAGTAGAAGGGCAGTCGTTGGAGGCGGACCGAGCCGAAAGGCAGCATAGGATCCGCGAGGACTTGAATTCCAGCCCTGCGCAGGCACCCGGAGAGGGCGCAATCACTCGGGCGCCCGACCCTGGTCGCAACGCCCCCGACCTGTTACATGCAACGCATGGCTGGCACAAGAACAGGGGCCGAGCACGTGCGGCGCCGGCGTGACAAGCTGCGGGCAGCCGGGCTGCGGCCGGTGCAGATCTAGGTGCCGGACACGCGGGCCGCAGGCTTCGCCCAGGAGTGCGCCCGGCAAGCGCGGGTGATCCGCGACGCGGAAACGCCCGAAAGTCAGGCCGAGGACAAGGCATGGTTCGAGGTGTCGGACACGGCCGGCTGGACGGCATGATGCTTTGCGCGAACCCATACGGTTCCGTAGAGGCGACCTGGTGACGGTCGCTTCCCAAGGCGGGCAAGGCAACTGGTGCCGGACTGCTCGCCCGACCCGGTGACGATCTGCCGTCTGGCCTGCAATTGCGCTACCCTCCTCAAACCTCCGCCCGCCGGTGAACGACGCCCGCCTGCATGACCATCAGGATGCTCCGCTGATGGTCCGCCAGGATCGCCGCATCCTCCAGCGGCGCACCCTGCACCACCAGCAGGTCGGCGACCGCGCCCGGCGCAACGACGCCGAGCCTGCCCTCCATGCCGATCAAGCGCGCGGCCACCGTCGTGGCGCTGGCAACGATCTCCGCCGCCGGCAGGACGCGGGCGCGGATGGCGAACTCCTCGCTTTGCCGCACATGCGTTTCCCCCAGCAAATCCGTGCCGAAGGCCATCGTCACCCCGGCATCCCGCAAGATGGACAGGCTGCCCATCCCGGCCGCGCGCACGTCCTCGATCTTGGCGATGGAGGCCGGCGGCAGCCCGAGCGCGGGGCCGTCCTGCGCCAGGGCCTCGTAGGTCACAAGCGTCGGCACCGCGACCGCCCCGGCCTCCGCCGCCAGGCGGGCAGTCGGCGCGTCGATGCGGTTGCAGTGCTCCAGCGAGTGGACGCCGCAACGCAAGGCGCGCTCGATGGCCTCCGGCGTGTAGAGATGCGCCGAAACGTAGGTCTGCGCGTCCTGCGCTTCCTCCACGGCCGCGGTCATCTCCGCCACGGAGTAGCCCTGCCAGGCGATGGGGTCGGTCGGGCTGGACACGCCGCCGTTGGCCATCACCTTGATGAACTGCGCGCCCTGGCGCAGCTCCTGGCGGCAAGCGCGGCGCACCTCGTCCACCCCGTCCGCCACCCGGCCGAGCGCGCCGAAGTTCCGTTCCCAGCGCGTGGGGTCGTGGGTGTCGTAGCGGGGCCGTCCGTCGGTGTGGCCGCCGGTCTTGGACAGCGCCTTGCCGCACACCACGAGGCGCGGCGCCGGCGCCAGGCCCTGCTCCACCGCCTCCGCCAAGGCATAGGGCGCGCCGCCCACGTCGCGCACGGTGGTGAAGCCGCGGTCCAGCATCCCCCGCATGATCGGCAAGGAGCGGAGCACGGCCATGGCGTCCGGCAACTGCGCGTTCATCGTGAGGTTCATCATGCTGGCCACGACATGGACGTGGCAGTCGATCAGGCCGGGCATCAGCGTGCGGCCCCGCAGGTCGATGACCTCCCGGTTCTCCGAGGCGCCGGGCCGCGCCTCGGTGTCGCGGATCACGCCGTCCTCCACCAGGACATGGCCTTCGCGCGGCTCGGGCCGGGTGGCGTCCGTGATGGCGGCGTTCAGGAACAGTGTCTGCATGGCTCGGCTCACTCCCGCTGCATGGATTGTAGGGCGGGCACCGCGAGCTGCGCCAGGGGCAGCAGGGCGCCGGGATCGACGTCGTTGTACCAATCGCTCTCGTGCAGGAGGTTCAGCACGGCAAGCACGCGCCCGTCCCAGCGCACGGGCAGGTTGAGCACGCTTTCGCAGCCGAGCGACCAGATCAGCTCGTAATCGAAGAACACGGCGCGGATGTCCTCCCGGTCCCGCCCGACATAGGGTTCGCCGCGCCGCAAAACCTGCTGCATCCAGGGCGAGTCGGTGATCGGCTTCGCACCGGCCACCGGGTACTCCGCCGGCATGTTGCTGTAGGCCCGGCGGATTTCGCCCACCGCCGGGTCGTGCAGCAGCACGGTGAACAGCTTGAAGCCCACCGTGCCGGCCAGGGCGTCCGCGAGGGCTTGCAGCGTGGCGCCGGGCTGGCCCGCGGCGGCCTGGGCGGCGGCAACCCTTTGCAGCGCCTCCGCCATGCCCCCGGCGTGACGCGAAGCGTCAGCGCCCGCGTGACGCCCAGCGTCAGCGCGCGTCATGCGACGTTCCTGTGCGCGAGTTCCTCGGCGGTGATGTCTTCAAGCGAGCGGTTGCGGGTCTTGACCCCCATGACCAGCACGGCGAGCGCGCCGACCAGCAGCACCGCGGTCGTCATGCCAAACACGCCGGCGAAGCCGAAATGCGGATACAGCCAGCCCACCAGCACCGGCGACGCGATGGCGCCGAGGCGCCCGATGGCAGAAGCCGTTCCCATCCCGGTCGCGCGCAGTTCGGTCGGGAAAATCTCCGGCGTGTAGGCGTAAACCCCGGCATAGGTGCCGTTCATGAAGAACGACAGGCAAATGCCGGCCAGCATGACCGTGTTGTCGGAATGGCTGAGCGCCAAGGCGACAGCGGACAGCCCGCCCAGGATCATGTAGCTGGCGATGGTGGCCTGCCGCCCGATCCGCTCGTTCAAAAAGGCGGCCGAGAAGTAGCCGGGGATTTGCGCCAGGTAGATCGCGATGGAATAGCCGAAGCTGCGGGTGATCGTCATGCCGCTCTCGACCAAGAGGCTCGGAATCCAGGTGAAGAAGGCGTAGTAGCTGAAGGTGATCGAGAGCCACATCAGCCACGCCATCGCCGTGACCCGGCGCAGGCCCGGCGCCCATAGCAAGGCCAGCCTGCCGAAAAAGGAGCCTTGCGGAACCGACACGGCCGGCGGCCCGTCGGCAACGGGGCCGAGCGTATGCCCTTCGCGCCGCGCCTTGTCCTCGATCTGCGTGAGGATGGCATCGGCCTCCGCGGTGCGGCCGACGCTTGCCAGCCAGCGCGGCGATTCCGGGAGCGACCGGCGCCACCACAGCAGCATCAGGATTGGGGTCGCGGTGAGCACCATCACCCAGCGCCACGCATCGGGGTGCTGCGGCACGACGAAGTAGCCGAGCAGCGCCGCGCCCACGAAGCCGAAGGAGAAGAAGCCGGCCAGCGACCCGGTGAACCGCCCGCGGTAGCGGCCCGCCACGAACTCGGTGAGGAACGGGGCGATGATCGCGGACTCGGCGCCCGTGCCCATGCCCGCGACGACGCGGCAGGCCAGGAACGTCGGCCAGCCCTGCGTGAAGGCGCAGGCGACGGAGGCGACGCAATACAGCACCAGCGCCCACATCATCACGGCCTTGCGCCCAATCGCGTCGCCGATCAGCCCGGCGAACAGCGCGCCGAAAAAGAAGCCGATAAACGTCGCGCTGCCGAGGAACCCGACCTGGATGCTGGTCAGCGACCAAGCGGGGCGCAGCACCGGAAGCACAAAGGCGACAACCGCCGCATCCAGGCCGTCAAAGGAATAGCCCAGTCCGCCCATCATCAGGAGATGCCAATGGAACCGCGTGAACGGCAGCCTCTCGATGCGGGCAGACAGCGACATTCCGTGCATCCTTGGTGTCTTCAGGGGGGGGTGAGGGTCCGCCGGCCGTGCCCTGGACGGCCACGCCGACGCCTGCAGGTATAGCCCGTGTTCGCGGCTGCACAATGATGGACAGCCGGGGATTGGCCGCCGGGCCGCTACCAAAGCACCCCGTTCACCGGGGCGAGCGGGCGCGGCGCTTCCTGCTCGCCCAGCATCTGCCGCAGGTCCACCTCGATGGTGCGCGTGATCGCCGACATCGGCACGTCGTGCACCGTGCCCTCGAACGGATCCTCCAAGTCCCGCCCGATCTGGGCGAGGGCGTAAAAGGCGAAGCCGATCACCGTGGAGCCGAACGGGGTCGCCGCCCCGAGGTCGTGCACGAGGCCGACCGGCAGCAGCAGGCAGTATGCCCCCACGAACACCCGGGGGAACTGCTCGAACTGGCGCGGCAGCGGCGTGTTCTTGATCTTCTCCAGCCCACCCTGCGCGTTGGCCAGCTCGGACAGCGTGTTATCAAGCGCTGCAAGCCGCACCGAGTCCAGCCGGCCGGCCCGGTCCGCCTCGGCCAGCGACCGCGCCAGCTCGGCCTGCAGCGCGGTCGGCACGTTGGCCGCCCCTTGCACGCGGGCCAGCGCCGCAGCCGGCAGCAGCCGTTCCAGCTCGCTCCAAGGGTCCTGCCGCCGCAAAGCGGACCGCAGGGCGTGCGCCCAGGCGATCTGGAGGCGCACCAGGGCCGCCCCGCGCGCCGCGGCGGCCTCGCCGTCCCCCAGCATCGCCAAAACGCCGCGCGCAAAGGAGCGCGAGTTGTTGACCGCGCTCCCCCAAAGCGAGCGCGCTTCCCACCAGCGCGCGTAGGCGGTGTTGTTGCGCAGGCCGAGGATCACCGCGAGCGCGCTGCCAAGGAGGCCGATGGGCAAGTCCTCCAACCCCACCCAGCGCTGGTCCCAGACGACGTAAAGGGCAGTCACCGCGACATCATAGGCCAGGAGGAAGCCGAGCGGCCGGCCAATCGAGCGCAGGATGCGGGAAGCGTCGAGCCGCCGCGAAATGATCACTGCCCTTGTCGCCCGCCCGCGGCGGCGCGGCCCAAGGGCACCGGCTCGCCCCCGGCCTCGTCCACCGTGCACACGGTCCCATCCTCGATCTCATACACCCAGCCGTGCAGGGACAGGCTGCCCTCGGCCACCCGGGCGGCGACGGCCGGGTGGGTGCGCAGGTGCTGCATCTGCGTGCGCACGTTCTGCTCCACCAGCGCCTGCACCTTGGCAGCACCCTCCAGCCCGGGCCGCGTCACCTCCAACACGCTGCGCGCGGCCTCGGCGTTGCGCAGCCAGGACGCGACGGTGGGCATCCGCTGCAGCCCGGCGTCGTCCGGGCTGAGCAGGCCCTTCATTGCGCCGCAATCGGAATGGCCGCACACCACCACGTGGGACACGCCCAGCGCCGTGCAGGCGAACTCCACGATGGCGGACACGCCGCCCATCATCATATCCCCGTAGGCCGGCACGATGTTGCCGATGTTGCGGCACACGAACAACTCGCCCGGGTCGGTTTGGGTGATCATCTCCGGCACCACGCGGCTGTCGGCGCAGGTGATGAACAGCGTGTGCGGGTGCTGGCCGGAGGCGAGGCGTTGGAACTCCGCTTGACGCCCGGGATACACCTGCTCGCGGAATTGCAGCACACCCTCGACCAGGCGCTCGAAGCTGTCGAAGTCGTCCTGTTGGGCAGGCTTACCATCGCTCATCCTTGCGGCTCCTTGGGTGGTGGGCATCGCCGCGGCGGCGGCACCCGCCCCCGAACGCGGCACGGGCGGCTCCGTTCGCCCCCGCCTCGGCAAAGCACCAGCAACGGCGCAGCCCGTCGAACGTCCAGCCCCAAACGCAGCCGCTTCCGGGAAAGCCGGCGATGCGCAGCCCCACGGACGCGCCCGCGCCGTCATGGACCATCAGCTTCGTCAGCCGGGCACGGGAAAGGCCGCGAGTCCTATGAATATGGTCATGGCGCGGCCCCGTCCCGGATGCGCTCCTCGCCGGCGGCGAGGGGTGGTCGTTCCGCCTTCTCGATCTCGGCTTCGATCCCGCCCGCGATCTCCGCCATGGTGGAGAACAGGGCCTGCACCTTTTTGGGGGACAGCTTCGCGCAAACGTGCTGGTTGATGTCCTGGGCCGCGGCCGTGAGCGGCGCCTGGAGGCTGCGCGCCCGCTCGGTCAGGAAAACCAGCACCCGCCGCCGGCTTGCAGGGTCGGGCGCCGTGGTCACCATTCCGTCCCGTTCCATGCGCTTCAGCGTGTTGGCGATCGTCGGCTGCTCGAAGTCGAGCCGCCGGGCGATCTCGGTCTGCGTCAGCCCTTCCTCTTCCCACAGGATCAGCAGGACGGGGAATTGGCCCAGCGGGACGCCGAACTCGGCGAGCCGCCGCTCCAACGCCCGGGCGAGCAGGCGCGCCAGCCGGTTGACGACGTATCCCAGGCTTGCGTGACGACGGAAGGCCACCCGTATCCTACTCAGCCGCCTCGGCGCGGCGCCGCGGGACGAGAAGCCGCGGCTTCCACACCCCGAGCGACAGGATCAGGAGCGTCAGCACGAGGTTGACCGCGCCCGCCGCGCCCTCGATCCGCTTCATGGTCAGAACCTGGGCGATCATCGCAGGGTCCGGCCCTTCCATCAAGGCGGCGGCGTCGTGCAGCATCGTTCGGCCCACGGGCACGAGGACGCAGACCGCCAGGACAAGGACCAGCAGGCCCAGGCCCGCATGGACGCCGAGCCAGGGCTGGCGCAACGGGGACAGGCGACCCGCCGCCGCCATGCCGAAGCCGCTGGCGATGGTGAGCAGGAGGCCCGGCATCGTCAGGACCTGGGTGGCGAGCGAAACGTCCTGGCGCGCGAACAGAAAGGACGCCGCCCCCGGCTGTCCCGCCTCGAACCCGGCGACGACGTGGCCCAGGATGCTGCCCAGGAACATCGCCAGGCCAAGGAGATGAAAGGCTTTCAGGACACGATACATGGTCAGGTCCTCCTGTCATAGCTTGCTATTAAATCGGAGTTTATAGCAAGCTATGGTTTCGCGGCGCAAGGGCCGGTTCGGGCCAGGCATCGACCGGCAAGCCGGTCGTGGGCATCGCGGGCACAACCCGGAAGCGGCGCGGCACGAGGCCTGACCACCCAGCCATGTCCCGCCACAGACGCAGTTTGACAGCAAACTGTCGATATGCCAGCTTGCTTACATGAACCGACCCCCCGATCATCCCGCCGCCCGGCTGGCCGTGACCGATCTCATCCTGGAGGTCTTCCGCTTGAACGGGGACCTGCTGGCCGCAGGCGACGCGCTTGTCGGCGACCTTGGGCTGACCAGCGCGCGGTGGCAGGTGCTGGGCGCCATCGCCCTGTCCCCCGTGCCCCAGCCGGTGGCGCACCTCGCCCGGACCATGGGCCTCACGCGCCAGTCGGTGCAGCGCCTGGTGGACGAGATGAAGAAGGACGGGCTGGTCCGGCACGCTCCGAACCAGCACCACCGCCGGGCCATGCTCGTGCTGCTGACGGAGGCGGGCGAGAGCGCCTACCGGGCCGCGATGCAGCGCCAGGAGCGCTGGGCGGACGACCTCACCGCCGGTCTGACGGCTCAGGACGTTGAGGCCGCGGGCGGCACCCTGCGCGAGTTGCGGCGGCGTCTCGGCCGCCCGGCGGGCGCGACGAAACCAAACCATCCACAGCAGAAAGCAGCCGGCCATGATGCTCATCGAAATGGACCCGGTGGTCACGATCACCAAACAGCTTGAGGACGACGGCGGCCCGGTCATCCTCGTCAACACGCTCACCGTTCCTGCGGAGGACGCGGAGCGGATGCTCGCCGCCTGGACCCGGGATGCCGAGGTGATGAAGCGGCAGCCCGGCTTCATCTCCACCCAGATGCACCGGGGCATCGCCGGCAGCGGCGTGTTCCTGAACTGCGCGGCGTGGGAATCTGCGGCGCACTTCAAGGCGGCGTTCACCAACCCCGCGTTCCGGGAAGCGCTGGGCGCGTATCCGCCGAGCGCGAGGGTCAGCCCGCATCTGTTCCGCAAGCTCGCCGTTCCCGGCCTTTGCGCGGCCTGAGCCTTGATCCGGAGTTCCACGACCATGCCCGCACCCCCCACCCAGGCGCCATGCGACACCGACGTGCTCATCGTCGGGGCCGGGCCTGTCGGACTGACCCTGGCGTGCGCCTTGCGGCACCACGGCGTGCGCTGCCGCATCCTGGAAGAGCAAACCGAGCCGAAGCCTTATTCCAGGGCCAACAACTTCTGGGCCCGGACGCAGGAGCTGCTGGCAAGCATCGGCGTCCTCGACGCCCTGGCGGAGAAGGCGTATCGCATCGACGAGATCAACACGGTGCTCAACGGGCGGCCGGTCAACCCCGTCGAGATCGACCAAGTTGCCAGCCCCTACCCAAAGGTCCTTTACAGCGGCCAGGACGTCATCGAAACGACCCTGTCGGACATCGCCGCGCAGCGGGGCGCCCCCGTTGAGCGCGGCTGCAAGGTGGTCGGCATCGAGCAGGACGGGGAGGGCGTGGACGTCGAGTTCAAGCGCCCGGCGGGGGAGGACGGGGCCGGCGCCGCATCGTCCGAACGGCTGCGGTGCCGGTTCCTCGTCGGCGCGGACGGGAACGAGGGGACCGTGCGCAAGGCCGTCGGCCTCGATTTCCAAACGGAGCGCCTTCCGGACCGCATCAACCGCCAGGTGGACGCCAAGCTCCGCTGGCGCCGTCCCACGGAGCCGAACCAGCTTTGGTTCTTCTATTACCACAACGGTTTCTGCGGCGTGCTGCCGGTTTGGGGAGGCTACCATCGCCTGTTCTTCCTCCAGGACGACGCTGGCGTGCCGGACCGCGATCCGACGCTGGAGGAGATCCAGGCCCTCGCCCGCGAGGTGACGGAGGACGACACGCTCACGCTTTCCGATCCGGTCTGGTTCAGCCATAGCCGGTTCCAGCACGGCACGGCCCCGGGCTATGCGCGCGGGCGCGTTTTCCTTGCCGGCGACGCCGGGCACACCACGCTGCCGATTGGCGGCCAAGGGATGAACGCCGGCTTCCACGATGCGGTGACGCTGGCGTGGCGGCTGGCCATGACGCTCGGCGGCCACGCCCGGCCGGTCGTGCTCGACTCCTACGGCGCCGAGCGGGGGGGCGAGCACGCCCGCCTCGACGAGCAGCAGGCCACCGGGTTCCGGCGTGTCGCGTATCGCGGTCCCGTCGCCGACTTTGCGCTCGATGTCGGGGCGAAGCTCGTGCCGGACATCGGCTCCCGCATCCAGGGCACCGACGACCTTCAGCAGCTTTCGGTGAGCTACCCGAAAAGCCCGCTGAACGATGACCACATCGGCCTGCGCCAGTTGCTGCGCGCCCATGTGCCCCATGCAGGGGACCGTGCCCCGGACGCCGAGGTGACCGACGAGGCCGGCCGCGCGACGAACCTGTTCTCCCATATCTACAACGCCGATGGCCGGAGCTGGGGGTGGCCGCTGCTCGCCTTCGACGGCCGGAAGGACGGCGCGGGACAGCAGCTCGTGAAGGCGCTGGCCGAGGTCGCGGGCTGGGAGTGCGTGCGGCCACGGCTGGTCCTGGCCGGGCCGCTCGTTGCGAAGGCTGAGGCAGGAAGCGCGGCCGTTCTTTCGGACATGGACGCGCGTGCGCACGCGGCGTATGCGCTTGATGGCCTGCCGTCCCTCGTCCTGATCCGTCCGGACGGTCACATCGCCTTCCGTGGCCCGGCGAGCCGGCCCGAACTGCTCAAGGATTACTGCGAAAGGATGTTCGGCGCGCCGGCGGCCACGCACGGATCGGAAGCGTGAGCGCAGTCGCCCCAGCCCCGGCCGTGATCCAGGCGATGCGGACGGAGATCAGGCGTCTCAGGTCCAGCATACGGTTCAGGCATGGGGCGGCGGGAGCGAGGCGGTTTGGCGCGGCTGCATCGCGGTCAACGACCGGGATTTTGGCCCATCCGACGATGGCGAAGGGCTTGAACGCGCTTTTTGCCCGAATCCCGGCCCGGTGATGCCGACCACTCAGCTACGCACTCCCCGCCTGGTCATGCGCCGCTTCGTGCCCAGTGATGCCGCCCGGGTCCACGAGATCCAGTCGGATTGGGACGTGGCGCGTATGCTGCGGATGGCCTCCTATCCGCCCGGCCGCGCCGGCCTCGAAGCCTGGCTGGAGGAGCATGAAGCCGAGTGGCTGGCGGGCACGGCCTACCGGTTCGGGCTTGTCCTCGACGGGCGCATCATCGGATGTGCCGACGTGGACGAAATTCGGGATGGAGCGGGGGAGTTGGGCTACTGGCTCGACCGGGCCTGGTGGGGCCAGGGTCTCGCTGGCGAAGCCGCCGCCGCGGTGCGGGAATTCGCCCTGGGCGCGCTGGGCCTGCGCCGTCTCTTGTCGGGCCATGCCGTGGACAACCCCGCATCGGGCCGCATCCTGATCCGGTTGGGCTTCGAGGTTGCTGGCGAGGAGCCGCAATGGTACCGGTCCCGGCAGGCCGAGGTCGCACATCGGCGTTACGTCCTCGATGCCCCCAGCCTGACAACTTGAAGCCAGGTTTGCTTTTCGGCGATGACCCGGCGCCCGCAAACCGCAACACCCAGACCAGAGGGGATGCCCGACCTGACGCCAGGCCGGATGCACAGGGTCGCGCAGCACCGCTGCGCGCTGCCGGGCGTGGAGGCGATGACGCTGCTGACCGGCCATGCCTTTCCGCGCCATGCGCATGACGGCTTTGGGATCGGGGTGATGGATGCCGGCGCGCAGCGGTCATGGAGCGGCATCGGCTGGGTGGAGGCCAAGGCCGGCGACGTGATCACGGTGAATCCGGGCGAGATGCACGACGGCGCCCCGATTGGCGGCGCGCGCGGCTGGCGGATGCTCTACCTCGACCCTGCCCTTGTCGCGCGCGAGCTGGCGGAGGAAGGCGAGGACCGGCCGGAGATCGCGCGCCCCGCCCTGCGCGACCCGGTGCTTGCTGGCCTGTTCGCCCGCCTGTTCGTGCGGGCGACCGCCGCCGCGCCGGAGCCGCTTGCCCTGGAGGAGGACCTGCTGCGGACACTGGCTCACCTGCTGCTGCGGCACGGGACGCGCCCGCGCCCGGTGCCCCGGGCATCCCCTGCCGTGGCGGTGGCCCGGCGGCACTTGGACGAGGCGCCGGAGGTGCCGGCCACCTTGGCTGAACTGGCGGCGCTGTCCGGGGTGAGCCGCTTCCAGCTCCTGCGCGGCTTTACGCGCGAAACGGGCGTGACACCGCACGCCTACCTGCTCCAGCGCCGGGTGCGGCTTGCCCGGCAGATCCTCGCCGCGGGCCGCGCTCCGGCCGAGGCGGCACTGGAAGCGGGCTTTGCGGACCAAAGCCACATGACGCGCGCCTTCCGCCGCCAGTTCGGCATCACCCCTGGCCGCTACCGGGCCGCCCTCGCCTGAGGCGGGGCTGCAATCCCGTTCAAGACACCCGCGCCTGCTTGTGGAAGCAACGGCCTGCAGGGAGAACAGGCGCATGGGCGGCTACGTTCACGGCTACGACGGGCGGGAAGTGGCGCGGCTCGCGGACCAGGCGCGCACCTTGGAGGAGCTGCTGCACGCGGACATGGCCTTCCCGGACGGCAGCGCGGTGCTGGAAGCGGGCTGCGGCACGGGGGCGCAGACGGTGGCACTCGCGCGGCGCAGCCCGGGCGCGCGCATCACCGCCGTGGACGTGTCGGCGGCATCGCTGGCGGAGGCGCAGGCACGGGTCTCGGCGGCGGGCCTGGGCAACGTCGAGTTCCGGCAGGCCGACCTTCGCGCGCTTCCCTTCGCCCCGGCGTCCTTCGATCACGTCCTTCTTTGCTTCGTGCTGGAACACCTGCCCGACCCTGCCGCGGCGCTCGTGGCCCTGCGTTCCCATCTCCGGCCAGGCGGCACGATCACCGTCATCGAGGGCGACCACGGCTCCACATGCTTCCATCCCGAAAGCGAGGCCGCGCGCGCCGCCATCGCGTGCCAGGTGGAGCTGCAGCGCCGGGCAGGCGGGGACGCGACCATCGGGCGCCGGCTCTACCCGCTGCTGGCCGGAACCGGCTTCGAGGCGGTGCGGGTTTCGCCGCGCATGGTCTATGTGGACGCGAGCAGGCCTGATCTGGCGGACGGTTTCATCCGGCACACCTTCACGGCGATGGTCGAGGGCATCCGGGAGAGCGCGCTCGCCGCGGGCCTCGCCACGCCGGACGCCTTCGATGCCGGCACCCGCGCGCTGCACCGGACGGCCGAGCCTGACGGGGTGTTCTGCTACACGTTCTTCAAGGCGGTGGCACGGCCGGTGTGACCGCCTTCCAAGCCGGCTGCTCGGCGCCTGACAGCGTGACTGACCCGTGCCGGGCGGGGAGCCTGCCGAGGACGCCGGGCATCGTCCGCGGCGGTGCGGGTCGCCCGTGCCACCGCTCCAGCCTGGTCCTGCTTGGCGTCGAACCGGCGCGGTGGTCAGCTACGGGACGGTCCGGGCCTGAAGCCTGCGTTTCGGCCCCGAACCGCAGGAGGGTGCGGCGTCATGGCGTCGCCAATCCCTCGATCCCCGCCACGATCCGGTCCACCGCCCGCCGCGCTTCCGGCACCAGCCCGGCGAAGTCCGCATACCCGTGCACCAGCGCGTTCTCCTCGATCACCGCCGCCTGCACGCCCGCCCGTTGCAGCGCCGCCGCATACGCCGTGCCCTGGTCGCGCAGCGGATCGAACCCCGCCACCGTGATCAAGGCCGGCGCCGCCCGCGACAGGTCCGCCCGGATCGGCGACAGCCGCGGGTCCGAAGGCTCCGCGCCTGGCGGGATCAGCGCCGCGGCGCAGGCCCGCATCGCTTCCGCCGTCAGCAGAAAGCCCTCCGCGAACAGATGCAGGCTCGGGTAATGCCCTTCCGAATGCGCCGCGTCCGCTTCCACCATATCGACCACGGGATAGATCAGCACCTGGCCGTCCACGCCCTCCGCGTTTCGCGCCAAGCCCGCCGCGAGATTCGCCCCGGCGCTGTCGCCGCCCACCAGCAGCGGCCCGGCCCAGCCCCGGCCGCGCACCCAGTCCAAAGCCGCCCGCGCGTCGTCATGCGCCGCCGGGAACGGGTGCTCAGGCGCCAGGCGATAACCGGGCGACACGACCCGCAGCCCGGTGCGCGCCGCGATCCGCCGGCACAGGCCGTCGCGCAGCGCCGGCGCCCCCATGATGAAGCCGCCCCCGTGGAAGAACAGCAGCGTGCCGCCCGCCGCGCGTCCCTTCGGCTTGTACTCGCGCCCCGGCGGGAGGCCGGGCACCGCGAGCGGCCCCGCAATGGCCCCGGGATCGCCGCGCAGGCCCGCAAGCGACAACAGCGCCGCGTACTCCGTCCGCGTGTGCTCCATCGGCTGTGGCCGCGGCACCCGGCGGCGCACGAAGCGCACCACGGCCGACATCGCCGGGTCCATCCGCTTGCCGTCCGCGCGCAGGCTGCCGCCCATCGCCGCCCCAAAGGCGAGGCCCGCCCGCATCCCCGCCCGCCGCCAGAACCAGTGATCCATGCAGCCCCAACTTGCCCCGGCGCCCCCGGTTGCAAGCCCTGCGGCGGCGCAGCCGCGCCCCCAGGCCTTATCGCCGGCGGATCAGGCCCAGGCCCAGCAGCGCCGCGCCGAGCAGGGCGGCCGTCCTCGGTTCCGGCACCGGCACCGGGTCCGGCGGCGGCGGGGGCGGGGGCGCCGCGGTGTAGGTGTAGGTGACCACCGCCTGCGCCCGCGCCGCCGTGTTCTGGGTGATGACCAGGTTGCCGCCGGTGGCGTTGGCGACCGTGCGCGTGCCCGTGTAAACCGGAAGCGTCGCCACGCCGCTGCCCTGGAAAAACGGCAAGGTGCCCGTTTGCGCGAACAGGTCCAGCGTGTTGCTGGCGGCGCTGGTGCCGGTTTGGCTGAACGGCAGCTTGGCGCCCGGCGCCAGCGACTGGTTGGCCACGCTGATGAGCGGCGGCAAGGCTTCCAGCAGGTAAGGTGTGGAGTTGGTGGCAGGGGTGGTGATGCCGGGGCCGGTCGTGTTGTTGCTGGGCGAAAGCAGGCGCACGCGCAGGTTGGCGACGTAGGACCTGACCGTGGCCGTGGATGCGCCCGTGTTCTGCAGGGACCCCGTCGAGTTGGCGTCCGCGTAAAGCGAGAGCGTGGCCCCGGTCAGCGTGCCGAGCGTGGGATCGAACTGCGGCACCTGGATCTTTTGGGACACCCCATTCCAGTCGGTTTGGGTAAAGAACTGCGGCGCGGTCGCCGGGTCAGGGCCGTTGGCAGCGGAGTACCAGGCCTTGTAGGTGATCACGGATGCGGAGGCCGGAACCGCCGCGAGCAGCGCCACCGCCGCGGTGGCGGCCATTGTGGAGGCATGGCGCATGGAAGCTTCCTTTCCCTTTCGTGGCCGCCGCCGCGCGGCGTCAGGACCGCCGGCGCAACAGGCCGATGCCCAGCAGGCCCGCCCCCAGCAGCGCCGCCGACGCCGGCTCCGGCACCTCCGCCGCCACCACGTCATAGGTGTAGGTGACCGTGACCTCCGCCCGCGCCCTCGTGGTCTGGGCAATCTCCAGGTTGCCGCCGGTGGTGGCCGAGCTGGACTCCGTTATGGTGGACAGCGGGAAGGTCAGGTTGTCCGTGCCGAGGTAGGGCGCAAAGGTGCTGGCCGTGGCCGAGTTGATGGCAGAACTGTTGATCGGGCCGAACGTCAGGGCGTCGCCGGCGTCCACGCTTGCGTTGGTGAAGTTGAACAATTCCGGACTGACGATGAGCGGGGCCGCAAGCCCCGGCGCCAGCACGGAAATGTTCAGCGCCGCGGAGTAAAGCTCGACGTCGGCCGTGGTCTCGCCCTTGTTCTGCAACGACCCGGACGAGACGATGTTGCCATACAGCAGCAGGTCAACGCCGGTGAGCGTGCCGAGCGCCGGGTCGAACTGTGGCAGCACAACGTCCTGCGTCGTGCCGTCCCAATCGGTTGTCGCGAAATCCTGCGGATTCAGCGCGGGATCGAGGTTGTTGTTGCCGGGAAAGAATTGGCTGTAGCTGAGGGTGGCCGCTTCCGCCGCCCCCTGGGCGGCAAGAAGGGCGGACAGCGCCGCAAGTCCCACGAAAACGCGCATGGTTGAACTCCTACACTGTCTCGGCCCGGCCCGGCGTCCGCAACCTCAAGTGGTGGCCAATCCAAGATCCATGCCAATGAACTAAACATTTGATATTGTGGGAAGTGAGTCCAGCAACCAAGCAGCGAGTGTCGGGATGCTTTACACCCCATTCCTCACACCACCGGCCCGCCCCGCCTTTCCACCACCGTCGCGATCCGGTCGGCCAACTGCGTTGCCGACACCGGCTTCTGCATCAACGACACCGGGCCATCCAGCCCTTCCGCCGTGTCCAGCGCGGCACCCCCGCCGGCGTAGCCCGTGAGCAGGATCGCGGGCAGGCCGGGCCGCATCCGCTGCGCCGCCCGGATCAGCGCCACCCCGTCCATGCCCGGCATGGTCAGGTCCGATACCAGCATCGCCACCTCCGCACCTCCCATCAGCGCCGTGAGGGCCGCCGCCCCGTCCGCCGCCGCCAGCACCCGGAAGCCCAGTTCCTGCAACTGCTCCGCCAGCGTCGCGCGCACGGGGGCGTCGTCCTCCACCAGCAGCACCCGGCCCCGGCGGCGCGGCACGCGCGGCGGCTCGGACCCGGGCTGTGCTGCCGTGCCCGGCGCGCAGGGTAGCCAAAGCCCCACGGTGGTGCCGCGGTCCGGGGCGCTTTCGATCCGCATCCCGCCGCCCGACTGCTCCACGAAGCCGCGCGCCATGGCCAGGCCCAGCCCGGTGCCGCGGCCCACGTCCTTGGTGGTGAAGAACGGCTCGGACGCGCGGGCCAGGGTGTCCGCATCCATGCCGATGCCGGTGTCCGTGGCCTCGATGCGGATAAAGGCGCCGGGCAGCACCTCCATGCTCAGGTGCTGCGGGTTGAACTCCAGGGTGGCGGACAAGGTGAGCCGCCCGCCGCCCGGCATGGCGTCCCGGGCGTTGGCGGCGAGGTTGATCAGCGCGGTTTCCAACTGCCGCCGGTCGGCAAGCAGCGGCGGCAGGTCGGGCGCCGCCGTCACCTGGATCGCGATGGCTGCGCCCAGCGTGTGGGACAGGACGGAGGCCATGTCGGACAACAGCGCCAACGGCTCCACCGGCGCCGAGCGCAGCGTGCCCTGGCGGGTGAGCGACAGCAGGCGCCCGGTGATCGCCGTGCCCCGCTCCGTCGCGTCCTCCGCCGTGGCCGCGAGGCGGGCCACCCGCGCTGCGTCGTCCGGGCGGCGCTGGATCAGCGCCAGCGCGCCCCCCACCACCTGCAGCATGTTGTTGAAGTCGTGGGCGATGCCGCCGGCCAACTGCCCCAGCGCCTGCAGCCGCTGCGCCTGGTTCAGCCGGTTCTGTGCCGCTTCCCGGGCGGCGGCCTCCGTTTCCACCCGGGCTTCCAGCTCGTCCGTGAGGCGCTGCAGGCCGTCCACGGCGGCGCGGCGGGCGTCCACGTCCTCCGTCGTGCCGTACCAGCGCACGAGCCGACCCGCCGCGTCCCGCCGGGCGGCGGCGCGGGCGCGGAACCAGCCCCAGCCGCCGTCGGCCAGGCGCAACCGGAACTCGTGGTCATACGGCTCGCCCGTGGCCACGCTGCGGCCCCAGGCGGCTTGCACGCCCGCGCGGTCTTCGGGGTGCACCATGTCGAGCCAAACCTCGCGCAGCCGGTCGGGAGGGAGGCCGGTCAGCGCGGCGATGCGCTCGTTCACGTCCAGCAGGCGGCCCATGGGGTCGGCGGTCCAGGAGAACTGCGGGCTGAGGTCGGTGGCCGCCTGCAGCTCCGCCTCGCTTTCGCGCCGCGCCGCTTCCGCCGCGGTCCGGGCGGCGCCGGCGTTTCGCAGCGCGTGGGCCACCTCGTCCAGCTCCGTGATGCCGCTGAACCCGGTGGCGGCAGAGCCGCTCGCCCCGGCAGCGGGCGGCGTCGCGTCCGGGTCGGCGGCGAGGCGGACCAGCGCGCTCACCGGCCGGGCCACGCGCCGGGCCAGCAACAGCGCCAGCGCCATGCCCAGCAGGGCAAAGGTGCCGGCCAGCGACAGCATGGACAGCAGCGTGTGCAGCAGCGGCGCGCGCACCAGCTCCGCCGGCACGCCGATGCCCACGGTCCAGCCGGTGGCGGGCGAGGTGGCGTAGCCGACATAGCCGTCCACCCCGTCCTGCAGCACGCTGTGCAGCCAGCCGGACGGGGTGCGCCGCGCCGCTTCCGCCCACGCCATGATGGCGGGCTGGCCCAGCAGCGACGGGTCGCTCCGGGTGCGCTGCACGTAGCGCCCATCCCCGTCGATGATGGCGCCGCGCCAGCCGTCCGGCATCAGTTGCCGCCGCACCAGGGCGTCGATCGCCTGGAGGTCGATGGTGGCGGCCAGCACGCCCTGCGCTTCCGGGCCGGACGGCCCGGGGAAGCGCACGGGCACGTCCACCGTCGCCACCATCTGCCCGGTGACCGTGCTGCGGTAGATGCCGGAGATGCGGGGCCGCCCGCCGGCGGCGACCGACGCGACGTAGGCGGGCATGGCGCGGCGCCCGGCCATGGCGGCGCCGGGCGGGTCGCGGCTGTCGAGCAGCCTCCACCCGTCCGCGTCGCTGAGCTGCACGGCGCCGCCCAGCAGCGCCGCCGCGGCGTTGAGTTCCAAGCGGAAGGCGAGGAGGTCGCCGCGGCTCAGCGCGGGGGACCGGCCCAGGCTTTCCAGCGCGGATTGCAGGGGCGCAACCGTGCTGTCCACGGCGAGCGACAGGGCGCGGGCGACGGACACGACATCCTGGCCGA
Source organism: uncultured Acetobacteraceae bacterium (assembly GCA_964235485.1). Taxonomy (GTDB): domain Bacteria; phylum Pseudomonadota; class Alphaproteobacteria; order Acetobacterales; family Acetobacteraceae; genus CAHJXG01. The sequence goes on from CAXSAZ010000018.1 coordinate 42,299, forward strand.
ATCGCTTGTCCTGCGCCCCTGCCGTGCGGACCGCCAGGATGGCGGACAGCAGCACGAAAGGCATCGCCGACCCCAGCACCAGGAGCAGCAGGTAGGTCCGGATGCGCAGGCGAAGCGGCCGGGCCGGGCGGTTGAAGCGCATGAGGTTCATTACTACAGAATTGGATCACGCGCTAGTTGATGGCTGGTGGTGCGGCGCTTGGTTGGGTAGGAGAATGCATGGTGTCATTCTACTTTAGGTTGTGATACGCGACGACAACCGACGTTTCGAGGGGGAACGCACGGTGGGTTTATCTTGCCTGTGCGGCGCCGCTTGCGGTGGTGCTGCCACCCCTGGCGAACCCGGTCCATCTCCCCTACGCTGCCCAAAAAACGGCCCGGCGAGGCCGCAGCGAGGGAACCCATCCGACCATGGCCACCGTTTCCATACGCGGCGTGACAAAGGCGTTCGGCGCCACCCCCGTGCTGCACGGCGTCAGCATCGAGATCGCGGACGGCGCTTTCACCGTGCTGGTCGGCCCTTCCGGTTGCGGCAAAAGCACGCTCTTGCGCATGGTCGCGGGCTTGGAGGAGATCGACGGCGGCGAGGTTTCCATCGGCGGGCGCGTGGTCAACCGCGTGCCGCCTAAGCAGCGCGACATCGCCATGGTGTTCCAGAACTACGCGCTGTATCCCCACATGACCGTGCGGGACAACATGGCGTTCAGCCTCCGGCTGGCCCGCGCTCCCGCCGCCGCGATGGATGAGCGGGTGGGGCGGGCGGCGGCGATCCTGGGCCTCGACGGGCTGCTCGACCGCTACCCCCGGCAGTTGTCGGGCGGGCAGCGGCAGCGGGTCGCCATGGGCCGGGCCATTGTGCGCGACCCCCAGGTGTTCCTGTTCGACGAGCCGCTGTCCAACCTGGACGCCAAGCTCCGAGTGCAGACGCGCGCGGAACTCAAGGACCTGCACCAGCGGCTGCGCACCACCACGATCTACGTGACCCACGACCAGATCGAGGCGATGACCATGGCCGACCAGATCGTGGTGATGAACGCAGGAAAGGTGGAGCAGCAAGGCTCGCCCTTGGACCTGTATGACCGCCCGGCGAACCGCTTCGTCGCCGGGTTCATCGGCAGCCCGGCGATGAATTTCCTGCCCGGCACGGTGGAAGCGGGCGGCTTCCGGGCGGAGGGCGGCAGCCTGTGGCCGCTGCCGCCGGGTCCGCGCGGCGGGGGCGGTCAGTGGGGCCGCCCGGCGGTGTACGGCGTGCGGCCGGAGCATTTGCAACTGGCGAACGGCGGCGGCGTGCCTTTGCTGGTGCAGGTGGTGGAACCCACGGGGAGCGAAACGCAGGTGCACGGGCATCTGGGCGCGCAGCCCGGCGGTTTGGCCGTGATGGGCGCGTTCCGCGAGCGCGTCGCCGCCCAGCCCGGCGAGAAGCTTCCCGTGACCGCCGACCCGGCGCTGGTGCATCTGTTCGACTGGGACACGGGGGCGCGGCTGGCGGGATGAAGGGCTATGTGAGGGTGGGGGTTCGTGTTTCCTGTTGCCGTTGCGGATGAAGGTGTAAAGTGCCGCTGACGCAGGAGCAGGAAGAGCTTGAGCACGCATTGAGGGTGGATGAGATGACGGTGAACATCGAGCAGATGCGTGCCGATATGGCTGCACAGCAGAAGCAGCTCGAATGGGAGACGAGGAAGTTCGTGGTGCAACTGGTTGCCGGGCTTAGCACCGCTTTCGCCGCGGGGGCTGCCGTGGCAGGCCTCGTGCTGCACTTGATGGGCCGTCTATGACCACAATCGAGCCGTTCGATCATGACGCCTGGCGCGCTGAACTGCGCCGGGATGCCCGCCGCTGGACCATCGGCATCTGCGCCGTCATGGGGAGCGCATTCGCGATTGGTTGTAGGATTGGAACGACCTGGCCTATTCAGGCCTGCGCTTCGGTCCAGGCCACATTGCCGCTGAGATAACTGCGCGCCACCGCCGGGCCAATCTGCTGAAACTATAAAAAAAGGGAGACTGAACGCCATGCACGACATCACCCGACGCGGCCTGGGCCTCGGCGCCGGCGCGTTCGCCGCCGGCCTGCTGGGCCGCACCGCCCGCGCCGCCATCCCCACCGCGGACGCGACCCCGCCCGCGCTGCCTATTGAGAAGGGGGCCAGCCTCCGCGTGCTCCGCCCGGCCAAGTTCGTGGAGCCGGACGAGGCGGTGTTCCGCGAGAACACCAAGCGGTTCGCGGACACGATGGGCGTGCCCGTGCGCGTCGATTTCTCCGGCTGGGAGGACCTGCGTCCGCAGACGGCGGTGACGGCCAACACCGGCGCCGGGCCGGACGTGGTGGTGGGCTGGACCGACGACCCGCATCTGTATGCGGACAAGCTGCTCGACCTCACGGACATCGCGGGGTACTTGGGCAAGAAGTACGGCGGCTGGTATCCGCTCGCCGAGAAATACGGCAAGAAGTTCGGCACGGACCAATGGATCGCCATCCCGATGGGCGCGAGCGGCGGCCTCGCCATGTATCGGGAAAGCTGGATCAAGGAAGCGGGCTACGACACCTTCCCGACCGCGCTCGACCCGTTCCTCGACCTGTGCCGTAAGATGAAGAAGGCCGGGCACCCGGCGGGCTTCGCGCTGGGGCACGCGGTGGGGGACGCCAGCGCCTATTGCCATTGGCTGGTGTGGGCGCACGGCGGCGCAATGACGGACGAGAACGGCCGCGTCACCATCAACAGCAAGCAAACGGTGGAGGCGCTGAAATACGGCCGCGCGCTGTATGAGACCTTTATCCCCGGCACCAACTCCTGGCTCGACACCGGCAACAACAAGGCGCTGTTGGCCGGGGAGATCGGGGTGACGCAGAACGGGGTGTCGCTGTACTACTCCGCGAAGAACAGCCAGGACCCCCGGATCGCGGCGATGGCGGCGGACATGGGCCACGCTTACATGCCCATCGGCCCGGCCGGCGTGGTCACGCACGGGGCGCTCGCGATCAACGCCATGGCGTTCAAGCACAGCAAGTATCCGAACGCGGCCAAGGCCTACCTGACCTTCATGATGGAGGCCCCGCAATACGACAAGTGGCTGACCGACAGCTTCGGCTATTGGGGCCAGCCGCTGCGGGCGTACGAGCAGAGCGCGGCGTGGAGCGGCGACCCGAAGATCCGGCTTTACAAGGAAACCATGGAGAAGTGCCGCTGGTACGCCTGGCCCGGCGCCATCACGGAGCAGTCGGGGGCGGTGATGGCCGACTACGTGATGGTCGATATGGTCGCCGCCGCCAGCACGGGGGACTCGACGCCGGAGGACGCGGCCAAGGAGGCGGAGCGCCGGGCGAAGCGATACTACCGGTCGTGACCAGGCGGGGAGGGGAACAGGGCGGCTGTGCGGGCGTTCGATGCGCGCGTTAATGCAAGGATACGCCTGATGACCACCACCCGCAACTTCACCGCTTTCGCCCTCGCGTGCTTGGCTTTGGCCGCATGCACCCCTGCGCAAAGGATGGCGGAGCATTCGCAAGCCACGGCGGCGCCAAAGCTCGACACCGGCATCACCGCGGACGGCGGCGGCGGCCAGCAAAGCTTGGGCAACACCGTGGACGTGACGCTCGGCAACCGCCGGGTGCGCTGACGAGGCGGGCGCCCCGGCCAGCAGGCCGGGGCGCTTCTCCTTGCCGCCCGCGCTGACCAACAGGCGCGGGCGGCAAGGGGAAGCGTTGGACGAGAACGCTTCCATTGACGGCCTGGTGGCCGGGTCGCGACGTGCGGACCAGCGCCATGCGCCTCGCACCCACCCACCTGAGTCAATGTTGCGCACTCGGATTGAACCCGTGCAGTATGGGCGGATTCGGCATTGCCATCCACCGTTCCGCCGGGAGCCTGACCGTGTTCAACCGCATCGCCGTCACCAGCATCGTCGTCGCCGCAACCATCGGCGCTGCGCGCGCGGAGAGCGCCCGGCACTCGATCCTGTCGGCCGTTCCGGATGTATCGGGCGACACGGCGCGGGGATGCCTCGTGCTGGCCAAGCCGGTGGCGGCCGAGGCCGACCGCCCGGCTTCGGACTACGTGGCCGTGAAGCCCGCGGTGCGCGCCAGCATCGAGGCCCGTGGAGACCAAATCTGCGTGTCGGGCCTGGCCTACGGGGCGCGTTACAGCCTGACGCTCCGGGCCGGGCTGGCGTTCGCAGATGGCGGGCGGCAGGGGGCGGACGAGACGGCCGAACTTGATGTGCCGGACCGCGATCCGACGGTCGCGGTCGGCGGTCGGGGCTGGATTCTGCCGCGGCAGGGCAGCACCGGCGTCACGGTGCAGACGATCAACGTGGCGCGGGTGCGGGTCCGGGTGCTGCGGGTGTCGGAGCGGCGGCTCACGGCCGGGATGGCGGCCGACGGGGAGCGCACGGCACGCCCGGACCCGGCCAAGCAGTCCTTCATGCTCTACGAGCTGCGGAACTTGGTGGCGAGCAAGGCGACGGAGGTGTGGTCGGGGACGATGCAAGCCAATCCCGGCCGCAACCAGACGGTTGAGACCGCCTTTCCGCTCGCTGGCATCGTCGATCCGGCGAAGCCCGGCGCGTTCATCGTGCTGGCGGAGGATGCGGCCTCGCCGCCTGTGGCGCTCACGCGGCCGGACGGGCAATGGGACCCGGAGGAAGACCGCATCGCGATTGCCGGGCACTGGGTGCTGAGCACCGACTTGGGGCTGAGCACGATGTGGGGCCTGGACGGGCTGCGCGTGGGCGTGCGCTCGCTGGGCAGCGCGGCGGCGATGCCCGGGGTGCGGCTGCAATTGCTGTCGGTGGCGCAGGACGTGTTGGGCGAGGCGGCGACGACGGCCGAGGGGGAGGCGGTGTTCCCGCCGGGGCTGCTGCGGGGCCGGAACGCTGCCGTGCCCTCCGTGGTGCTGGCGCGGACCGATGCGGGCGACATGGCGGTGCAGGAGCTGGGAGGGCCGGCGTTCGACCTGTCGGACCGGGGCGCGGAAGGCCGCGTCTCGCCGGGTCCGGTGGAGGCTTATGTTTACACCGACCGCGGGATCTACCGGCCGGGCGAGACGGTGCAGGTGATGGCGCTGCTGCGCCAGCGGGGCCTGGCAGCGGTGGATGATGCCGGGCTGATGCTGGTGTTGCGGCGGCCGGACGGGGTGGAGGCCAGCCGGACGACGCTGCCCCCGGCGCCGGCGTCCGGGTTCCAGCGCAGCCTGGCGCTGGCGGCGTCGGCGGCGCAGGGGAACTGGACGGTTGAGGCGTACTTGGACCCAAGCCTGCCGGCGGTGGGGCGGGCGACGGTCGCGGTGCAGGACTTCGTGCCGCAGCAGTTGGCGGTCACGCTGACCGGCCCGGGCCAGCCCTTGGCGCCGGGTGCGCGCCTGACCGCCGCCATTGCGGGCCGGTTCCTGTATGGCGCCCCGGCCGCCGGGCTACACGCGGAAGGGACGGTGACGCTGGTGAGGGACGAGCACCCGGTCGCGGACGCGGCTGGCTACAGCTTCGGCGATCCGAACGAGGCGGTTCCGGATGCGGTGCAGGTGCTGCAGTTGCCGGACGCGGACGCCGCCGGGCAGGTCGCGGTTGATGCGGCGTTGAAGCTCCCGGGTGGCATCGCGTCACCCTTGCGGGCGGTGCTGGACGCCGGGCTGACGGAGCCTGGCGGGCGGGCGGTGCGGGACAGCGTGTCGGTGCCGCTGCGCAACCATCCCGTGCTGGTCGGGCTGCGACCGATGTTCTCCGGGCGGGTGAATGCCGGCGACAGCAGCCAGTTCGACGTGCGGGCCTTTGCCGCCGACGGCCAGCCGGTCGCGCGGCCAGGGCTGCAATGGCGCATGGTGCGGCTCACCCCGCACTGGAATTGGTGGCGGCCGGAGGCGGGCCGTGGCGGCTGGCTGTTCCACCAATACACGACCGAGGACGACATCGCGCACGGCACGCTCGACGTTGCGGCGGATGGCCCGGCGCGGCTGGAGCGCGTGCTGGAATGGGGCAATTACCGGCTGGTCGTTTCCGACCGGGACAGCGGGGCGGCCAGCAGCGCGGCGTTCGCGGTCGGCTGGGGCGCGCGGCCCGACGCGACCGACGTGCCGGACCAGTTGGAGGTTGCGGCCGACCGGGCGGTGGCAGCCGTCGGCCAGGCGGTGCGCGTGCACGTGCGCGGGCCGTTCGCCGGGCCGGCACGGGTGGTCGTGGAAAGCGCGGGGCGGGTGCTGGAACGCCGCGACCTGGCGCTTTCGGCAGATGGCGGGACGGTTGATCTGGTGGCCAGCGCGGACTGGGGGCCGGGGGTGCATGTGCTGGCCGAGGCGTTCCGGCCGCTCGCGGCGGCGGCGGGCGCGCATGACCCGGTGCGGGCGATGGGCCTTGCATGGGTCGCCACCGACCCGGCGCCGCATACGCTGGCGGTCTCGGTTGCAAGCCCGGCCATCACGGCGCCGCGGCGGGCGGTGCCCGTTGCCGTCCACGTGGCGGGCGCGCATGGCCGGGCGTTTGTCACGCTCTCGGCGGTGGACGAGGGTATCCTGCAACTGACGCGCTTCGCCACGCCGGACCCGGTGGCGGCGCTGCTGGGGCGGACCCGGTTCGGGCTTGACCTGCGCGACAGCTACGGGCGGCTGCTGGTCGGGCAGGCGGGCGCCGGGGCGCTGCGGGAAGGCGGCGATGACGGGGCGGCGCTGGGCGGCGGGGGCCTGCCGGTGACGACGACGCGCGTGGTGGCGCTGTTCCAAGGGCCGGTCGAACTCGATATGCAGGGAAACGCGACCGTGACGCTGGACTTGCCGGACTTCGCCGGCGAGCTGCGGCTGATGGCCGTCGCGTATGACCGCGAGGCGGCCGGGCACGCGGAAGCGCGCATGACGGTGCGCGACCCGGTGGTGGCGGAGATGGCGCTGCCGCGTTTCCTGGCGCCGGGGGACCGGGCGGACACGCTGGCGTCGCTGCACAATACGGATGGACCGGCGGGCGATTACCGCCTGGCCTTGACCGCCGGCGGCGCGGTCCGGCTGCCGGGGTTGCAGGGTGAGGATATCCACCTGGACGCGGGCGAGCGGCGCGAAGTCCGGGTGGCGCTGGAAGGCGTGGAGGTGGGGATTGGGCACCTGAGGGCGGTGCTGACGGGGCCGGGCGGGATGCAGGTCGAGCATGGATGGGACATCGCGGTGCGCTCGCCCCATGCGGACTTGGTGCTCAGCCAAACGGACACGCAGCGGCCCGGCGAAACCTACACGGTCGATCCGGCGATGCTGGCTGCGTTCGTGCCGGGCAGCGCGCAGGTCACGGTCGGATACTCGGCGGATGGGCTGCTGGACGTGCCGGGGCTGCTGCAATCGCTCTACGCTTATCCGTACGGGTGCACGGAGCAGTTGGCGTCGAGCGCGTTGCCGCTGCTGTATTTCAACGATGCCCGGCTGCTGGGCCGTCCGGCCGGCGACCCGGCGCTGCGCCAGCGGGTGCAGACGGCCATCGACACGATGGTCAACCGCCAGGATGCCGGGGGGCGGTTCGGGTTGTGGCGCGCGGGGGACGGCGCGGGGTCGGTGTGGCTGAACGTGTATGCGCTCGACTTCCTTCTGCGGGCGCGGGACGCCGGGTTCGACGTGCCTGGCCGGGTCACGGGGGCGTCGGCGCAGTGGATCGACCGGCATTTGGACGGTGACGCGGCCGACCTCGGCAGCGTCCATTCGGAGCCGGCGCCGCCGACGCGCGCCTATGCGGCGTATGTGCTGGCGCGCACCGACCGGATCGACCCGGCGCGGCTGCGCGAGCTGGCCGGCGGGCTGGAATGGGGCAAAGCCGATGGGCGACCCGTCGCGGTGTCGTGGCGCGATGTGGGGCTGGCCTCGCCGCTGTCGCTGGCGGAGCTGGCGGGCGCGCAATCGCTGATGGGCATGGCGGCGGCGTCGGATGCGACCTTCGCGCTGGCCGTCGCCAACCTGGACGCCCCGGCGGTGCCGGACTGGTGGCGGGCTGCGTTCTTCTGGACGCCGCTGCGGGACGAGGCGGGCGTGCTGGCGGTGGCCGCCGAGACCGGCCACGACGCGGTGGTGGCCTCGCTGCTGAACCGGCTGCGCCGGGCGAACCTGGCGCCGGAACGGATGAACACGCAGGAAAAGGCCTGGCTGCTTTCGGCCGCCCACGCCTTGGCGCGCTGGGGCGGCAGCCGGTCGTTGTCGGTCGATGGCGCCCCGGCGCAGGCGGTGGCGTTGCCCTATGCGGTGTCGCCCTCCGCAGACCATGTTGCGCGCGGGGCCAGCGTGCGCAATGCCGGCGACGGGCCGGTGTTCCGCACCGTCACCGTGCGCGGCGCTCCGACGGCCGACCCGGGGGCGATGGCGAACGGGTTCTCAATCCATCGGCAGGCGCTGACGCTGAACGGCGACCCGCTGGACGACAGCGGGCTGCGGCAAACCGACCGCTTCCTCGTGGTGCTGACCGGCGCTGCGGAGGGCGACGAGTTCCGCCGCGTCGTGGTGAGCGACCTGCTGCCGGCCGGGCTGGAGATCGAAGCGCCGGTGCTGCGGGAGGACAGCTACCCGTTCCTGGGGCAGCTCACCGGGCTGCGCGCGCATGAGGAGCGGGACGACCGGTTCGTGGCGGCGTTCGACCTGGGGCGCGACGAAGACAGGCCGCTCGACCGGGACCGGGCCGGCGCGTTGGACGCGGGCAGCTTCCGGGTGGCCTACGTGGTGCGCGCGGTGACGCCGGGGCGCTTCGTGCAGCCGGAAACGGTGGTGCAGGACATGTACCGGCCGGACGTGATGGCGCGGACGGCGGCCCGTCAAACCGAGGTGGCGCCGCGGTGAGATGGCGGCGCCTGGCCTGGCTGGCGCCGGCGCTGCTCGTGGCGTCGGCGCTGGCCCTGGACCGGGCGTTCCCGCCGGACATGGGGCGGGCGGGACGGCTTTCCGCGGAGCTGCGCGATGCCTCGGGGCGGGTGCTGAACCTGCGGGCGGCGTCGGACGGCGCGATCCGGCTGGCGGTGGCGCCGGCGCAGGTGGGGCGGGACATCGTGCCCCTGCTGCTGGCGCGGGAGGACCGGCGGTTCTGGATGGTGCCCGGGGTCGATCCGTTGGCGCTGATGCGCGCCGCGGGGCAGGCGGTCCGCCACGGGCGGGTCGTGTCGGGCGGGTCCACAATCGCGATGCAGGTCGCCCGGCTGCTGGAGCCGCATCCGCGCACGCTGGGGGGCAAGGCGCACGACATCCTGCGCGCATTGCAGTTGCAGGCGCGGCTGGGGCCGGACGAGATCCTGCGGCTTTACCTGACGCTGGCGCCGATGGGCGGCAACGTCGAGGGCTTCCGGGCGGCGTCGCTGCTGTATTTCGGCTGCGAGCCAGCCGCTTTGACGCGGTCGCAGGCGGCCCTGCTGGTGTCGCTGCCGCAAAGCCCGGCGCGGCGGCGGCCGGACCGCTTTCCGGACGCCGCTTGGCGCGGCGCGGCGCGGGTGCTGGCAACGGCGGCGGACCCGGCGCCGGTTGTGCCGACGGCGGTTCGGCCATGGGCGCTCCCGGCCCTCGCGCGGCACTTGGCCGCGGCACATTCCGGCAGCACGAACACCACGCTGGACGCGGACCTGCAGCGGGAGGTTGAGGCCTTGGCGGCGCGGGAAGCCGCCTGGCTGGGACCGGATGCCAACATGGCGATGGTGGTGATCCGCAACGAGGACCGCGCGGTGCTGGCCTATCTCGGCGGCACGCGGTTCTTCGGGCCGGCCGGCGCCGTGGACATGGTGCGGGCGCCGCGCTCGCCCGGCTCGGCGCTGAAGCCGTTCATCTACGGGATGGCGTTCGATAACGGCCTGGCGCTGCCCGAAACGCCGCTGGATGCCGGGCCGCTGCGGTTGGGCTTCTATGCGCCGCGCGACTTCGACCGCGCGGAGCATGGCACGGTGACGGCGGCGGAGGCGCTGCGGCAATCGCTCAACCGGCCGGCGGTCCGGCTGCTGGCGCGGATCGGGCCTGCCGTGTTCGCCGGGCGGCTCGCGGCCGGGGCGCGGCTGCGGTTGCCGCGTGGCGCTGGGGCGTCGGCGGCGCTGGCGCTGGGCGGCGGCGGGATCAGCTTGTTCGACTTGGCCGGGCTTTACGCCGACCTGGCGAGCGGCGGCGCGGTGGTGGCGCCGCATGTGGTCGGGGCGTCTGCGGCGCCCGGGACGCCGCCGCGTCTGTTCAGCCGCCGCGCTGCCGGCGCCGTCGCCGGCATCCTCCGCGGCCAGCCTGCGCCGCCGGGCGTCGCGCCCGATCCGGGGCACCCGGTCGGCTACAAGACGGGAACGTCGTATGGCCACCGGGATTCGTGGGCCGCGGGGTTCACGCCGGCCTACACGGTGGTGGTCTGGGTCGGCCGTCCCGACAACACGCCGCGGCCGGGCGCGACCGGGGTGGAAACGGCCGGGCCGATCCTGTTCCGCGCCTTCGGCCTGCTGCCGGCGGAGGAACCGGCGGACGACGCGGCGGGGATGGCCGACCCGCCCCGCTTGGCCCCGGCGCTGAGCCGCCGCGCGCCGCGTGCGCCGCTGCGGATCATGTTCCCGCCGGGCGACGTGGAGTTGGCGTTCGCGCCGTCAGCCCCGATTGGCCTACACGCGGCGGGCGGCACGCCGCCCTACCGATGGATGGCGGACGGCGTGCCGCTGCCGGAGCGCCGCCCGCTTTGGACACCTTCTGGCCCTGGTTTCGCGCACCTCACGGTTGTTGATGGGGCGGGCGCATCGGCTTCTGCCGATGTCAGGCTGGTGCGCGAGTGAGCGGCGGCGCCACTCGGCCCTTTCTCCGATGTCCGACAGTTATCGCAGCCGATAACTTCACATCGCGGCATCGTGCATCGTTGGTCTGCAACGAGGTCGGATCGAAACCGCCCGTTGCCCGGCCAGGGACGCGATAAGCGAACCTGGTCCTTGCAGGGCTATGCGTCCACGGCGGCAAAGACCGGTCGGGCTTGAGGGGGAAGGGCGGGGTGAGTCTGTGTAGCCTATGCCGCTGGAATGCGGGCCGCCCCCACCGTTGCCGTGTTGAAAGCATGACATCGGACCTGCTTCCTCCCTGCCGACGCGCCCGGTCGGCTGGCGGAGGGGGCCGGCCGGGTTGCGGCCCGTGACACCCTGGCACCCGGCAAGCAGGCGGCCCCCTCCGCGGTGCCAAGCGGCCGGGCTGAGCGGCAATCATTGCGCATTGGATAACGATCCCAGCGACAGCATCGGACGCGCGGCGCAGACCGTCGCAGGACGGTGCAGCTTGTGAAGCGTCGCTGCCCCGCTTGCCAGTTGCAGTCTTCAAGGCCTGCCGGCTGTGCCGCCGCGCCCTGCCCGTCCTGGCGGGTGGCGCTTGATTTATTTGGTCAAGTTGCCTTACTTCTTTCACGGCCTGGGTTGCAACACCGCCGCAATGGCAGGAACAAGACAGGGCATCGCAAGCAGGGGAGGCGGCATGGGACACGCATTCGACGGGCGGCGGGAGGATGGCAGGCTCGTCACCGGGGCCGGCCGCTACACCGCCGACTGGGACAAGGCGGGGCAGGCCCATGCGGCGTTCCTGCGCGCGGACCGCGCCCATGCCCGCATCGTGAGCCTGGACCTGGACGCCGCCCGCGCCGCGCCCGGCGTGCTCGCCGTGCTCACCGGGGCCGATATGGAAGCGGCCGGCTACACGCGCGGCCAAGCCTTCATGCTGCTCAAGGGGCCGGGCGAGCCGCTCCGCAGCCCCAAGTCCCCTGCGCTGGCCCAGGGCCGGGTGCGGTTCGTGGGCGAGCCGGTCGCGCTGGTGGTGGCCGAAACCGCCCACGCCGCGCAGGACGCGGCGGAGCTGATCGTGATCGACTACGACACGTTCGAGGCCGTCGCCGACGCCCGGGCCGCCCTCCTGCCCGGCGCGCCGCAACTGCACGAGAGCGTGCCGGGCAACCTTTGCTTCGCCTTCGAGTACGGCGACGAGGCCGCGACCGACGCCGCCTTCGCGGGCGCCGCCCATGTCGTGCGGCTGCAGCAGGAAAGCGCCCGGGTCGTCGGCAACCCGATAGAGCCCAAGGCCGCGCTGCTGGCCTGGGACGGCGACGTGCTGGAGATGTGGAGCAGCAGCCAGGGCATGACCGGCATGAGGCAAAGCCTTTCGGCGCTGACCGGCGTGCCCACGGAGCGCATCCGCGTCCACGCGCAGGATGTCGGCGGCGCTTTCGGCATCCGCGGCCATGCGTATCCCGAGTATGCCGCGCTCGCCTTGGCGTCCCGGCAGGTCGGGCGGCCGGTGAAATGGGTCGCAAGCCGGTCGGAAACCTTTCTCAGCGACTTCCACGGCCGCGCCGTCTCCATGCAGGCCGAGTTGGCGCTGGACGCGGAAGGCCGCTTCCTGGGCATCCGGCAGGACTGGGTGTGCGACGTGGGCGCGCACCCCTCGGCCGCCGGGGCGGCGACCAACACGCTCAACGCCTGCCTGATGGCCACGGGGGCTTACCGCATCCCGGCGGCGTTCGGACGCACGCGGCTTGCGGTCACCAACACGGTGCCGATCACCGCCTATCGCGGCGCCGGGCGGCCCGATGCGGCCTTGGTCGTCGAGCGCCTGGTGGACGAGGCCGCCGCGCAGACCGGGATGGACCGGCTGGACCTGCGGCGCCGCAACTTCATTCCCCGCGACGCCTTCCCCTACAAGCTCGCCGCCGCGCCGATGCCGATCTCCTATGACAGCGCGGACTTCCCGGCCTTGCTGCAGGCGGCCGTCGCCGAGGCGGATTGGGACGGGTTCGCCGCGCGCCGCGCCGAGGCCGCCGCCCGGGGCAAGCTGCGCGGCATCGGCTGCGCCGTGTTCATCGAGCCAGCGGGCGGCGTGTCGCCCACGGACGAGGCGATGCTGACCTTCGGGGAGGACGGTTCCATCCTGCTGCACGAGGTCGCCGTTTCGTCCGGCCAGGGGCATGAAACGGTGTTTCCCGAGCTGGTCGGCCGGGCGCTCGGCATCGACCCGGCCCGCATCGCCCTGCGCGCCGGCCGGGCCGACGGGCCGGCGCTGAAGGGCGGCGGCGCGTTCGGGTCGCGCAGCCTGATGTCGATGGGGTCGGTGAGCGTGGAAGCGGCGGGCCTGGCGATCCGGAAGGGCCTGGCCCTCGCCTCCGACGCCTTGGAAGCGGCGCAGGCTGACATCGCCTATGCGGACGGCCTGTTCACCATTGCGGGGACCGACCGCTCGGTCAGCCTTGCCGAGTTGGCCCGCCGCCACCCCGGCGCGCTCGACAGCCGCGCGGAGCTGCCCGCGCCGATGGCCTTCCCGTCCGGCGCGCACGTGGCCGAGGTGGAGATCGACCCGGACACGGGGATCACCGACCTCGTGCGCTACGTGTCCATCGACGATTGCGGCACGGTGGTGAACGAAACCCTGGTCGAGGGCCAGATCTGGGGCGGGCTGCTGCAAGGGCTGGGCCAGGTGTTCGGCGAGGTATGCCTTTACGGCGAGGACGGCCAGCTCCTGAGCGGCAGCTTCATGGACTACGCCATGCCGCGGGCCGACCTTGCCAAGCACGTGACGATCCACTCGGCGCCGGTTCCCTCGCCGACCAACCAGCTCGGCGCCAAGGGCGTGGGCGAGGCCGGCACGGTCGGCTCGCTGCCCACCGCGATGAACGCCGTGATGGACGCGCTGCGCAGCCAAGGCGTGGCGCACCTGGACATGCCGGCGTCGCCCCATCGCGTGTGGCGGGCGTTGCAGGCCGGCGCGGCGGCGCAGCCATGACGGCGGCGGCGCCGCTGCCCCTGCCACGCCTGGTGTTCGGCGCCGGGGCGCTGTCGGCCCTGCCCGGCGAGCTTGCATGGCTCGGCGTCCGCCGGCCGCTGCTGTTGAGCGACCGTGGGCTGGAACGGGCCGGAGCCGTCGCGGCGGCGCTCCGGCCCGCAGCCCGTTCAACGCCGCAAGCCCTTACAGGCCCACCTCCGAGGAGTACCGGGCGATCCTGCAGGCGCTGCTCGCCTGACCGCGGCCACGAAGGCCGCCGTTGAACCCTGCCGGCCGCCGCGCTACGGCATCGCCGCGTCATGGATGATGGAGCGTGAGGGTGTCGGGACTGGCCATGTCGTGGCGGACGGAAAACGTCGGGCGCGTCCTGTTCTCGGCGGCCGACCGGTTCGTGCGCGAGAAGCTGCGCCACGTGAACGAGGGCGGGGCCGTTGCCGTGACGGAGGTGCAGATGGCCCTGTTCCAGAACCTGGACCTGGACGGCACCCGCCTCACGGCCATCGCCGCGCGGGCCAGCATGACGAAGCAGGGCATGATGGAGCTGGTGGACAAGGCGGCGTTGCTCGGCCTCGTCGAGCGCCGGCCCGACGCCGGCGACCGCCGTGCCAAGTTCATCCATTTCACGCCGGACGGCCTGCTTCTGCTCGACCGGCTGCGCCAAGGCGTGGCCCAAGCGGAATGCGGCCTGGCCGCCGCGACCGGCAGCGCCTTTGTCGGCGAGATGAAGCAGAAGCTGGCCGCCTACGTCGCTGAAACCGATCCGGGGCCTGCCGAGGAACGCCTGGCGGACGCGAACGCGGCCTGGCGGACGCGGAGCGTGGGCCGCGTGCTGTCCACGGCCACGCGGGTGTTTGTCCGCGACATGCTGCACCAAGCGCAGGACGGGGGCTTCGAGGTGGTCGAGGAGGTGCAGCTCGCCTTGTTCCGCAACCTCGACCTCGACGGCACCCGGCTGACAACGGTTGCCGCGCGCGCCAGGATGACCAAGCAGGCGATGCTGGAGCTGGTCAACAAGGCTGAGGCGTTCGAGCTGGTGGAGCGCCGACCCGATCCCCTGGACCAGCGCGCCAAGCTCATCGCCTTCACCCCTGCTGGCCGCATGATGCTCGAACGGCTGGGTGCCGGGATCGCCCGGGCGGAGCGGCGCATGGCCCGGCTGACTGGCGAGGCTTTTCTCCCGGAGATGAAGGCGAGGCTCGTCGCCTATGTCGGGTCCGACCGTTCAGTCGATGCCGGTGCGCCCGAGCTTGCCCCGCTCGAACAGGCTTAGCAGCCGCCGACGCCGCCCGACGCGTTCGACGCGCCCGCGCCGCCGCCGAGGAACAAATAGGCGGGATCGAATCCGCCCGCGGCCTGCAGGCCCGGCGGATCGGCGATGGTGACCTGTTCGTCATCCGAGGTGATCAACCCTTCGCCGTGCAGGCGCCGCAGCGTGCGGTTGACGTGCACGACGGACAGCCCGAGCGCGTCGGCGATCTCCGCGGGCGGGATCGGCAGCATGCCGCCGCCATCCTCGGCCAGCCCAACCGCTTGGAGGCGCTGCAGCACCTCGCACAGCATGTGCGCGATCCGCCCGCGCGCCGTGCGGCGGCCGATGTTGAGCAGCCAGGTTTGGAAAACGGCGGCGTCCACCAGCGTGCCGCGCCACAAAGCGCGCGCAACCGCCGGCCGGGCCTCAAGCCAATCCGCCAGCACCTCGTGCGGCAGCGTCGCCACCATGCACGGGGTCAGGGTGGCGACGGCATGGTCCGCGCGGCCCAGCAGGAAGCCGTGCAGGTCGCACAGGTCGCCCGGAAGCTCGAAGCTCATGATCTGCCGCTGCCCGTCGTCCAGCGTGCGGTGGCGGTAGGCGAACCCTTGCAGGATCAGTTGGCATTCCGTGGGGGAGTCGCCTTCGCGCACCAGGGCACGGCCGGCGCCCACCCGCCGCGTGCGCCCGGTGGCCAGCTCCAGCGCCCGCTTGTCCCGGTCGGGCAAAGGGCCGAACGCTTCCAGCTTGCGGATGAACGGGGTGGACATGGCAGAACCTCGCGGCGCCGCAGAGAACGGCTCATGAACGTAGGAAAGCTAACATTCACAAGGGGCACCGTGAAGAAGTGTCAACGCTCGGCCCGGTGCCTTATGGTCCTGCATCGCTTGCATGTGATCCAGGGCGCGGGCGGCCGGAAGTCGCGTGTGCTTTCGCCCTTTTTCCCGCGGCGAAACCTCCATGCCTCCTGCCACGGCGCCCGGCGCCGCGGCGACCCGCCAGGAGCGTGCCTGCACCGCCTCGCCTGCGCTTCGTATCGAACACATCGTGATACCTGTTTTGCATATAACCAGATAAGATGGCATCGGTCTTTCGTGCCAACGGACCATGGTGAAAGCCGGGCACAACGACCTGGCCAAGAAGCACAGGCGCGGCGTGATGACCAAGGACACGGATGAGAAGGTATCCATCGGCCCCCAAGGGCGCAACCCCGTCCACGACGGCCAGCCCTCCGGCAGCCGTGACCTGTTCTTCGCCGCGGTGCGGATGTCGCCCGTGCCGATGTGCTTGTCCGATCCGAACCGTCCCGACAACCCCTTGGTGTTCGTGAACCGCGCCTTCGAGGACCTGACCGGCTACCCGGAAGAGGAGATATTGGGCCGGAACTGCCGTTTCCTGCAAGGGCCGGAAACCGACCGGGCGACGGCGGCCGAGGTCGGGCGCTCCATCGCGGCAAAGGTGGACGTGTCCGTCGAGTTCTACAACTACCGCAAGGACGGCACCGGGTTCTGGAACGCGCTGCATCTCAGCCCGGTGTTCAGCGACGCGGGCGACCTGCTCTACTTCTTCGGCAGCCAGCTCGACGTGACGAAGCGGTGCCAGGCCGAGGCGGCGGCGCGGCGCCTCCATGCGCTGGACAGCACGGCCGCCGGCATCGCGCACGCGCTGAACCGCCTGGTCGCCGGCGTGACGGGCAGCCTGGAGCAGGCCCGTGCCAACCCGAGCAGCGCGCTGCAGGCCCAGCAGCTTGCCCATGCGGCCCGGGACGCGGAGCAAGCAGGGCAGCTCACCCGGCAGTTGTCGAGCGCCTGCCGGCAGCCCGGGGAGGCAAGGCCCGCCGACCCCGGCCAGCCGGACCGCGACCCGCCGGGACCCGGCTCCGGCGGGGAGGACGGGCCAAGGCGGGCCGCCGCGGTGCCCCCGTCCGGCGGCTGGCCCGTCTGGCCCGCGGCGGTCCCCGACAACGGCGCCGCCGCCCTGGTGCTGCGGCCCGTGCGCGTTGACACGGAGGGCGAGGACGAGGAAGGGTGTCTCGTGTTCGGCAACGACCGGCTCGTGGCGGTGCTGGTGCGCTTGTCCAGCCAGCACGGCGCGCTTGCGGGGCGGTGGCACCTTGAGCACGGGTTCGGCACGCTGGACGGCCCGGAGCACCCGAGCTTCGCCAGCCTCGATGCGGCGCGGGGCTGGGTGGGGCGCCGGCTCGGCCGGACCGGCGGCGGCGCGTGACCGGCCATCCTCATGACGTTCCTTCCCCGGGCGGTGCTCAGCGGGACATGGCCGGCCTGAGCTCGTCCTCGCACCATTGGCGGAAGCTCGTCGGCGTGCTGCTGCCCGGCGTGCGCGGCGCCGCGTTGTCCATGCCGTCGTTCTTGGCCCGCATCATGTCGGCAAAGCCTTGCGCAAAGGACTCCGACATGCCGCGCCCGACCAACTGCGCCTTGAACGCATCGAATGGGACCTGCTGGTAGCGGACCGGCTTGCCCAATACGTCCGACATGACCGCCGTCATGTCGTTGAAGGACAGATCCTCGGGGCCGAGCACCGGCACCTCCTCCTGGCCCGTCCATGCGCCATCGAGCAGCAGCCTGGCCGCAACCGCGCCCATGTCGCGCGTGGCGGTGGTCGGCAGCTTCTTGTCGGCGTCGATGGGGCCGAACATGGTGCCCTGGCCCTTGATGGGCGCCGCCTGCTGCAGGACGTTGTCCATGAACGACGGCATGGCGAGGCCGCGGAAGGCGACGCCCGTTGCCATGATCATGTCGTCCATCCGGATGGAGGCGGTGACGAGGCCGGCCTTGTCCGCCCATTCCGTGCCGCGTCCGAGCGCGGTGATCCCGACGACGCGCTTGACCCCGTGGCGTCGGAACGCTTCGGCCGCGGGGCGGGTGAAGTCGAGGTAAACTTCTTCCAGCGTGCGCCACGGGTCCGGCGGGGCGAGCCAGAACACCGCGTCGGCGCCCTCGAAGGCGCGGTCAACCACGGCGGCGTCGCCGTGGGACCCTTCGATGACCTCGACGCGGCTGCGCACGGCGTCGGAAAGCTTTGCCGCGTCGCGCAGGACCAGGCGCAGCGGCGCGCCGGCGGCGAGCAGGTTGTCCACGACACGGTGCCCGATGTTGCCGGTGGGGGCGGTGACGACGATCATGATGGTTCTCCGGAGGGTGAAGCAGGCCGCGCCGGGTAGATAATCCGCGCAATCTGCAATACCTATGCGCCATCGTCGGTGTTTTATTCGCAATCGTCCGGAGGCTGCTTGGACCCGCTGTCCGATGTGCTGTCCCTGCTCAAGCCCCAAAGCTCCGTCTCGGCGGGCTTCGACGCGGGCGGCGAGTGGGCCGTCCAGTTCGATGACCTGGCGGGCCGGATCAAATGCTACGCGGTGACGGGCGGCGCCTGCTGGCTGGCGGTGGAGGGGGTCGCCGATCCGGTGCGGCTCCGGTCCGGCGACTGCTTCGTGCTGCCGGGCGGGCGCCCGTTCCGGCTTGGAAGCGGCCTGGGCGTCGAACCTGTCCTTGCGGCCGCGGTTTTCTCCCCGGCCCGGCGCGGCGGGATCGTCACGCACAACGGCGGCGGCGGCGTGTTCCTCGTCGGCAGCCGCTTCGCCGTCGATGGACGCCACGCCGAGGTCCTGCTCCGGACCCTGCCGCCCATCGTCCATATCGAGGCGCGGAGCGACCAGGCCGCGCTGCGCTGGTCGATTGAGCGGATGATGGAGGAGCTGCGCGAGGACAGGCCGGGTGCTTCCCTGGTGGCGCAACACCTCGCGCACATGATGCTGGTGCAGGCCCTGCGCCTGCACCTGCTGCAGCAGCCCGAAGGGCGGGTCGGCTGGTTCTTCGCCTTGTCCGATCCGCGGCTGAGCGCGGCAATCGGGGCGATCCACGCGGACCCGGCGCACCGTTGGACGCTCGGCGACCTCGCGGGCCGGGCCGGCATGTCGCGGTCGGTTTTCGCCCAGCGCTTTCGCGAGAAGGTGGGGGAAACGCCGATTGAGTACCTCACGCGCTGGCGGATGATGCTGGCCGGGGACAGGCTGGCCAACACCCGCGACCCGCTGGCCCAAACCGCGATGTCGCTCGGCTACGAGTCGGAAAGCGCCTTCAGCACGGCCTTCAAGCGGGTCATGGGCGTATCTCCGCGGCGATACGCCCGCGGGGACGCCCTTCCCGCGGGGCGTAGGCGCGATGCGGGTCCCGAAACCAGCCGCCGCACCGTTCCACGTCCTGTCCATGGCCAAGGCGCTACGCTGCGGCCCCAAGAAGATAGGGGGCAAGCTGCGGCGGATTGATGCTGGCAGGCCAGCCGGCAGTTGCGACGCGGGGCGGCGGAGGCGGATGGGAATCGAACCCACCGCCCGCTTTCGGCGGGCCGCTGGTTTTGAAGACCAGGGAGGCCACCAGACCCCAATCGCCTCCATCGCATCAAGGTGGCATGGCCCGGGACCGCCCGCCACCCTGGAGTCCGCAACCCCCGCGCCGAATGGTCATTCAATGACCGAGACGCCCCCGCCCGCCGCCATCGTGCCCACGACCGCCGCCTGGGCGAACCCGGCCGCGCGCACGTGACCGAGCACCGCGCCCACCGCGTCCGGCGCCGCGGCGATCAGCAGGCCGCCGCTGGTTTGCGGGTCGCACAGCAGCCCGCGCCGCCAGTCCGGCAGGCCGCCCGGCAGCGCCACCTCCGCGCCGTAGCTGGCCCAGTTGCGCCCCGCCGCCCCGGTGGCCAAGCCCGCCTGCGCCAACGCCGCGGCCCCCGGCAGCACCGGCACGTCCCCCACGCGCAGCCGCGCCGCCAGCCCGGCGCCGCGGCACATCTCCAGCAGGTGGCCCAGCAGCCCGAACCCGGTCACGTCCGTCATGGCGTGCACGCCGTCCAGCGCCGCCACCTGCCGCCCCACGGCGTTCAACTGCGTCGCCGACGCGATCATGGCGCGGTAGCCCTCCTCCGGCAGCCGTCCCTGCTTCAGCGCGGCGCTGAACACGCCGACGCCCAGACCCTTGGTCAGCACCAGCGCGTCGCCTTCCCGTGCGCCACCGTTGCGCAGCACCCGGCCGGGGTGCACGGTGCCCAGCGCCACCAGCCCGTAGATCGGCTCGGCGCTGTCGATGGAGTGCCCGCCCGCCACCGGGATGCCCGCCGTTCGGCACACCGCGGCGCCGCCGGCCAGGATCTGCTGCACCTCCGCCGTGCCGATCTTGCCCAGCGGCATACCCAGCAGCGCCAGCGCCAGGATCGGCGTCCCGCCCATGGCGTAGATGTCGGACAGCGCATTGGTCGCGGCAATGCGCCCGAACTCGAAGGGGTCGTCCACCACGGGCGTGAAGAAGTCGGTGGTGGCGACCAGCGCCAGCTCGTCCGTCAGGCGATACACGGCGGCGTCGTCCGCCGTTTCGCTGCCGACCAGCAGGTTGGGGAACACTTGGGCTTGCGGCAGCCCGGCCAGCAATTCTTGCAGCACCGCCGGCGCCAGCTTGCAGCCGCAGCCGCCGCCATGGGCCAGGGAAGTCAACCTGGGTGTCGGGCGCGTCGTGGTATAGTCCAAGATGTGTCCTCCGGGAATGGGAGCAGGGATAGGCATGGATGAACGCGCCGGGGCAAGCCTCCGCGCCCTGCCGCAGGTTCAACGGCTGCTGGAACTGGGGCAAGGGCACGAATTGATGGCCCATCCGCACGCCGCCGCGGTGACGGCGCTGCGTCAGGCTTTGGAGGAAGCGCGGACGGCGCTGCGCCGGGGCGAGGGCGGGCCGGTGCTGCCGGGCGCTTTGCTGGACCGTGCCCATGCGCTGCTGCAAGCCGGGCAGGGGCCGAGACTAGGCCGGGTGATCAACGCGACGGGCATCGTGCTGCACACCAACCTGGGCCGCGCGCCCTTGGCACCCGCGGCGGCGGCGGCGGCCATGGCGGCGGCGGGCTACTGCAACCTGGAATTCGACATGGCCACCGGGGAACGCGGCAGCCGCACCGCGGGGATCGAGCCGTTGCTGCGCGGGCTGACAGGGGCGGAGGCCGGCTTCGCGGTGAACAACTGCGCCGCCGCCGTGCTGCTGGCGCTGAGCGGCTTGGCGGCGGGCGGCGAGGTCGTGGTGTCCCGCGGCGAGCTGGTGGAGATCGGCGGCGGCTTCCGCATCCCGGACGTGATCCAGCAGGGCGGCGCGCGCCTCGTGGAGGTCGGCACCACCAACAAGACGCGCTTGGCCGACTACGCCCGCGCCGTTTCCCCGGCGACGCGCGTGCTGCTCAAGGTGCACCAAAGCAACTTCCGCATCACCGGCTTCACCGAGGACACCCCGTTGCATGAGTTGGCGGGCTTGGCGCGGGAGCGCGGTCTGCTGCTGGCGCACGACCTGGGCAGCGGCGCGCTGACCGACCTGCGCCTTGGGGGCCGCCCAGCGGAAGCCACGGTGCAGGACAGCATCGCCGCGGGGGTGGATGTCGTGGCGTTCAGCGGGGACAAGCTGCTGGGCGGCCCGCAATCGGGCCTGCTGGCGGGGCGGGCCGCCGCCATCGACGCCCTCCGCCGTCACCCGCTGCTGCGCGCGTTGCGGCTGGACAAGCTGACGCTCGCGGCGCTGGAAGCGACCTTGCGCCTGCACCGGGACGGCGGGACCGTGCCGGCGCTGGCGGCCATGGGCCAGGCCCCGGCAGTCTTGCAGGCGCGCGCCGACCGCCTGGCGGCGCTGCTCGGCCCCCAGGCGCGGCCGGAGCCGACCACCGGCTTCGCTGGCGGCGGCACCCTGCCGGACGTGGGCATCCCCAGCATGGGCGTGGGTCTGCATGTGGATGGGCCGGAGCGGGTCAAGGCGGCGCTGCGCGATGGCCGTCCGCCGGTGATCGCCCGGGTCGCGGAGGGCCGGGTGCTGCTGGACATGCTCACGGTGGGCGACGACGAAGTGCCGGAGGTCGCGGCGGCGGTGCAGCGGGCGCTTGCGGCATGACGGACGCGAAGCGCGCGGTGGTGGGCGTGATCGGCCATGTGGACCATGGCAAGACCGCGCTGGTCCGCGCCCTCACGGGCATGGAAACCGACCGACTGGAGGAGGAGCGCCGCCGCGGCATCTCCATCGCGCTCGGCTTCGCGTTCCTGCAAGCCGGGGGCGCCACCATCGACTTGATCGACATGCCCGGCCACGAGCGGTTCGTCCGCACCATGGTGTCCGGCGCCACCGGCATCGACGCGGCGCTGCTGGTGGTGGCGGCGAACGAGGGCATCAAGCCGCAAACGGTGGAGCATCTGGACATCGCGGGCCTGCTCGGCTTGCGGCGCGTCGTGGTGGCGGTCAGCAAGGCGGACCTGGCGACGCCGGGGGAGGCCGAGGCGGCGACCGAAGCGGCGGCGACCCTGGCGCGGGCGGCCGGGATGCAGGTAAGTGCCACGGTGCTGACCTCCGCCCACACCGGCCAGGGCATGGACGCGCTGCGGGACGCCCTCCTCGCCGTGGTCCCGGCGGCGCCCGGGGAGGACGACGGTTTCCCCTATTTGCCGGTTGACCGCGTGTTCAGCGTGGCGGGCCATGGCACCGTCGTCACCGGCACCCTGCGCCGCGGGCCGCTGGCGGTCACGGACGAGGTAGCGGCAGTTCCGGACGGGCGGGCGGTCCGCCTGCGCGGCTTGCAGGTGCACGGCGTCCGCACGGCGCGGGGGCTGCCGGGCCAGCGCCTGGCGGTGAACCTGCGGGACGTGGCGCCGGACGGCATCGCCCGCGGCGCGGCGCTCACGGCGCGCGGGCTGCTGCCGCCCTCCGACTGGCTGACGGTCGCGCTACGCTCGGTGGAGGGCGCGCCACCCTTGCCGACACTAACAAAACTCACCCTGCTGTTCGGCACGGACGAGGTGGAAGCGCGGCTGCGCCTGCTGGACTGCGACGAGTTGCCGCCGGGCGGGGCGGCGCTGGCGCAGTTGCGCTGCGCCGCGCCGGTGTCGGTGCCGGCGCGGGAGCGGTTCATCCTGCGCCGCATCTCGCCGCCGCTCACGGTGGCGGGCGGACGGGTGATCGACCCGGCGGCGTCCCGCCTGCGCCGCCATGCGCCGCGCACCCTGGCCCGGCTGGCCGCCCTCGCCGACGCCGACCCGGCGGGGATCGTGGCGGCGGAGGTGGCGGCGGCCGGCGCCGCCGGGGTGGCGCTGCAACGCTTGGCGCAACTGGCGGGCGTGGCGGAAGCGCGGGCGGCGGCCCTGCTGCCACGGCTTCCGGCCGTGCTGGGCCGCAGCCGAGTGGTGGTGGGGGAAAGCGAGTGGGAGCGCGTGCTGGCCGCCCTCCCCGGCGCGCTGGCGGGGCGGGACGCGGAGGTGCCGCCGGACCGCCTGGCGGCGCTGCTGCCCTGGGCCGGGCGTGCCGTGCTGGACGACGCCGTGTCCGAGCTGGTGCGCCGCGGCGCCCTTCTTCGCACCGGCGGCGGCGTGCGCCTGCCCACGCCGAACCGGGACCGCGCCCGCGCGGACGAGGAGGCCGCAAGCGCCGCGCGCATGGCCGACACGCTGCGCCGCGCCGGCCTCAGCCCGCCCGACATCGGCGTGGTGGTGCCCGACCCGCGTGCCCGCCGCCTGGCCGACCGGCTGATCCGCGAGGGCGTGGTGGTCCGCGCCGTGGACAAGGTGCAGAAGCGCGAGCTGCTGTTCCACCAGGACGCCATCGAGCTGGCGAAGCAGCGCCTGCGCCCGCTGCTCGGCGGCGCCGGGCTGGCGGCGGGGGAGGCGGGCAAGGCGCTCGGCATCTCGCGCAAGTACAGCGTGCCCCTGCTGGAGCACCTGGACGCCATACGCTTCACCCGCCGGATCGCGGACCGGCGGGTGCTGGCGGCGTCGAATTGAGCGGCGGCTGTCGCCCCGATGCGCTCAGGCTTGCGGAACCAGCATCGGGATTTCCACGGCGCCGGCGGGGTAGCTGTTGTACTGGCCGCGCAGGAACACGCCGCCCCCGTTCAGTTGCGCAACGCCGATGTCGCCGGAATAGCCTGGGCCGAAGGACGCGGCCACGATGTCGGGTCCAGCTCGGCGGGCGGCAGGAGGCGCAGCAACCGGTTGCGCACGGTTCGGGGCGTTGGTCGTGAAGGAATGTCGGGCATGGCGCCCTCCCGCACGGTCGGCGGGAGCGCGCGTTGCTTCCAGTCAGCCGGTTGCCTGAATCAAGCGGTCGATGTTGCGCAAGTGTGGCTGCGTACGCCAGGGCGCAAGCCGGTTTACGCTTGAAAGTACGGATACGGCCTATTGCGGCGTGCAGGGACGGGGTTCAGAACGTCCGGGCGCCGTTGGTGAACAGGAACACCGCGTAAAGCGAGGTCGTGGCGCAGATATACAGGCGGTTCCGCTTGGGACCGCCGAAGCAGACATTGGCCACCACCTCCGGCACCCGGACTTTGCCGATCAGCGTGCCGTCCGGATCGTAGCAATGCACGCCGTCCGCGGCGCTGGTCCAGACGCGCCCGGCCTCGTCCAAGCGGAAGCCGTCGAACAGCCCGGCGGTGCAGGCGGCGAACTCGCGCCCCTTCGCGAGCCGGCCGTCGCCGCCCACCTCGAACACGCGCATATGCGCCGGGAACTGCTCGCCGTGGGTGCGCCCGGTATCGACGACGTAAAGCAGCCGCTCGTCGGGCG
Organism: uncultured Acetobacteraceae bacterium; assembly: GCA_964235485.1. Classification (GTDB taxonomy): domain Bacteria; phylum Pseudomonadota; class Alphaproteobacteria; order Acetobacterales; family Acetobacteraceae; genus CAHJXG01. Next base: position 66,833 of record CAXSAZ010000018.1, read on the forward strand.
AGAACGCGATCCCGTTCGGCTTCACGAAGTCGTCCGCGACGACGGAAACGGCGCCGGTTGCCGGGTCGATGCGATACACGTGGGACGCGCCGATCTCGCTTTCGGCGCGCTCGCCCTCGTAGTCGCTGTCGATGCCGTAGGTCGGGTCGGTGAACCAGACGCTGCCGTCGCTTTTCACCACGAGGTCGTTGGGGCTGTTCAGCCGCTTGCCGTCGTAGCGGTCGGCCAAGGTGGTGATGCGCCCGTCATGCTCGGTCCGGCTGACCCGGCGCCCGCCGTGCTCGCAGGTCACGAGGCGGCCTTGCCGGTCCACCGTGTTGCCGTTGGCGTTCCCGGACGGCTGCCGGAACGGCCCGGCGTGCCCGGTGTTCTCGTCAAAGCGCATCAGCCGGTTGGCCGGGATGTCGGACCACACCAGGCCGCGATGGGCGGGGAAGTAGGCCGGCCCCTCCGCCCAATGGCAGCCCGTGTAAAGCTTGTGCACATGGGCGGTCGGGTTGAACAGCCGCGAGAACCGCTTGTCCATCATCTCGTAATCCTGCGCAGCCACGCGGTCCTCCCCGTCTCGTTTGGGCTAGAGCTTATACGGACGGCTTGGTTGAATGACCGTCAATTGTTGATGGGTTGCTACGGCATGGATCGCGTAGGATGGGTGCAACCCATCAGGCGTACTCAATGGGCAAGGTTGCGAGTTGGCATGGCCCCGCGGTTGCGCTGGGAACCCAGCCCATGCAACACGGCTTGCGGCAGGCCGGCCGCTGCTCCCGAGGGGAATGGACAATGCTCCGCACGCTCGCGTTCTCGTTGATCGCTTCCTTGGCCTTGGGCATGGCCCCGGCACGGGCGGACGTGGTGCTGGGCGCGCTGCTGTCGCTCACCGGGCCGGGCGCGGGTTTGGGCATCCCGGAGCGCAATACCATCGACCTGCTGCCGAAAACCATCGCTGGCCAGCCGGTGCGCTGGGTGGTGCTGGACGACGCGACGGACGCCACGGCCGCCGTGCGCGCCGCCCGCAAGATGATCGACGAGGAGCATGTCGATGCGATCCTGGGCGCCTCCGCCACGCCGGCCTCCGTTGCCATCCTGGACGTGATCGCCGCCGCGGGCGTGCCGGCCATCAGCTTGTCCGGCTCCAGCGCGGTGATCGAGCCGCCGGGCGGGGCGCGGCGCTGGGCCTTCAAGCCGATCCCCGGCGAGCGGATCGCGGCGGCGCAGTTGGCCGACCACATGGCGCGCGCCGGCCGCAAGACGGTGGGCCATATCGGGTTCGCCACCAGCCTGGGTAACGGCTACATCGCCGCGCTGAACGCGGAAGCGGCGGCGCGCGGCATCCGCACGGTGGCCGAGCTGCGCTACAACCCCGCGGACAGCAGCGTCACGCCGCAGGTGCTCCGCCTGTTGGCGGCCCGGCCGGACGCGGTGTTCGTCGCCGCCAGTAGCACCCCGGCGGCGACGCCGATCCTCGAACTCCGGGCGCGCGGCTACGCCGGGCCGATCTACACGGTGCAGGGGATCGCCGGGCCGGACACGTTGCGGGTGGGGGGCCGCGCGCTGGACGGCGTGATGTTCAGCGCCGTGCCCGTGCTGGTCGCCGAGCAGTTGCCGGACAACAACCCGGTGAAGGCCCCGGCGCTCGCCTTTGTGCGGGCCTACGAGGGTAAGTACGGCCCCGGCAGCCGCAGCCTGTTCGGCGCGACGTTGTGGGATGCGTTCCTGCTGGTGGAGGCCGCGGCGCCACGCGCCATGGCGGCCGGCCCGCCCGGCACGCCCGCCTTCCGCGCGGCGCTCCGCGACGGCATGGAAGCGGTGCGGGGGCTGGCGGGGGTGGAGGCCGTGTTCAGCCTGTCCCCCACGGACCACAGCGGCGCCCAGGCGGACAGCCAGGTGATGGTGGAGATTCGGGATGGCGCCTACCGCGTGTTGAAGGATGCGCCGTGAGCAGCGCCGGACGCGCCAGTCTTCAATTCCTTCGCTATGGTGGCGACACGTAAGCAAGGCGACATTCGGGCCTTGGTCGCCTGACGTTGCTCGGGGTACGTTTATAGACCTCGAAGAATACGGCGTTGAAACGCCGCAAGCTTCCAAAGCCTGCCTGTAACGCAATTTCCGCCATTGGCAGGTCGGTCTCATTCAGTAGGCGCTTGGCACGTTGAACACGGGCGGTCCGCGCGACGACGGATGGGGATGCTCCCCAATGCCGGGCGAACAGCCGGTTCAGATGGCGCGCCGTCACGCCGAGCCGGTCTGCGAAGGCCCCCACAGAGGTCCCGCCGTCCAATGCTCCATCCTCTATGATCAGCCGGGCCGCGCGCTCGACGGTTGTCCGAGTTCCGTTCCAGGCCGGGCTGAACGGTGCGGCCTCCGGGCGGCAGCGAAGGCATGGGCGGAACCCCGCCAGCTCGGCCGCGGCGGCACTCGGCAGGAAGTCGATGTTACGCCTGAATGGAAGCCTGACCGGGCAAACACAGCGGCAGTAAACGCCCGTGGTTCGGACGCCGATGAAGAACCGGCCATCAAAGGCCGGGTCACGAGACCGCCATGCCTGCTCCCACACCACTTCGTCCAAGTCTGCCATATCGGCACGATACACCATCCACCTGACCGGCAGAGGATGAGGTCCGATCCCGGCGAGCGCTCCGCAAGTCTTCTGCGTCATACCACGTCTGGGACAGGGGAGGTGCCAGCCCGTGCAAAACCAGCCAAGGATGACCATCGGCGACTGGGGGCTGCTCGTGCTGCTCTCGGCCTTGTGGGGCGGCTCGTTCTTCTTCTCCAAGGTGATCGTGCAGGAGGTGCCGCCGTTCACGCTGGTTCTCGCCAGGTTTGCCATCGCCTCGGGAGCACTGGGGGCTTATCTTCGGATCGGTGGAACCCCGATCCCCCGGCCCTGGCCGATCTGGGCGGCCTTTGCCGGGATGGGCGCGCTCAACAACCTGATCCCGGCGGCACTGATCGCCTGGAGCCAGCAAACCATTGCAAGCGGGATGGCATCCGTCCTGATCGCCACGACGCCGATCTTTTCCATTGTCGTCGCTCACTGCTTCACAAGCGACGACAAAATCTCCAGCAACAAAGTTGCTGGCGTCATGCTCGGGGTTGCAGGGGTGATCGCCCTTGCAGGCGTTGATACCCTGAACGGTTCGCCGCACTCGATCCTGGCCATGTTGGGATGCCTCGCGGCGGCATTGTCCTATGGCTTTGCCAACGTGTTCGGTCGCAGGTTCAAGCGTATGGGCATTGCTCCTGCCGTGGGGGCCTTCGGACAGCTTGCCGCAACAGCCGTCATGGTGGCGCCAATCGCGCTTGTCTTCGACCGGCCTTGGCAGCTACCGCTTCCCACCGCGGGCGTATGGGCGTCAATGAGCGGCCTCGCTCTGCTCTCGACCGCTCTGGCCTACGCCATCTTCTTTCGGCTTCTCGCGAGCGCAGGGACCATGAACATTTCCCTTGTGACCCTGCTCATCCCGGTCAGCGCAATCCTGCTCGGAACCTTCATTCTTGGGGAGCATCTCTCTGCTGCCCAGCTTGGCGGGATGGCGCTCATCGGGCTTGGCTTGGTCGCCATAGATGGGCGTATCTGGGCAACAGTTCGCTTGGCCGCGTGGAACACTCGGGGTTGCTGAACCCGGCTCCGGGCTGCTTTACACGCCCCGGTGATCGACAAGCTCGCCTTCCTGGTCGCCGTGGCGCGGGAGCGCAGCTTCCGCCGGGCGGCGGAAGCCTGCGGCGTGGCGCAGCCGAGCCTTTCGGCGGGGATCAAGCAGCTTGAGGAAGAGCTGGGCGTCATGCTGGTCCGCCGCAGCTCCCGCTTCCACGGCCTGACGCCGGAAGGGGAGAAGGTGCTGGACTGGGCGCGGCGCCTGGTGGGCGACGCCGCCGCCATGCGCCAGGAGCTGCGGGCCATGCGGACCGGGCTGTCGGGCCACCTGCGGATCGCGGTGATCCCGACCGCCCTGGCGGCCGTGCCCTCCCTGACCGGCCCGTGCCTCCTCCGGCACCCGGCGCTGCAGTTCACGGTCCTGTCTCATTCCTCCGTCGCCATCCTGCGAATGCTGGAAAACCTGGAGGTGGACGCCGGCATCACCTACCTCGACAACGAGGCGTTGGGCCGGGTGCAGGCGGTGCCGCTCTACACCGAGCGTTACCGCTTCGTCACCGCGGCGGACGGGGCATTGGGCGGCCGGGGCAGCGTGACCTGGGCGGAGCTGAACCAGGTGCGCCTGTGCCTCCTGACGCCGGACATGCAGAACCGGCGCATCATGGACCGCCTGATGCGCGGCGCCGGGGCGGAGCCGCGGGCGGCGCTGGAAAGCAACTCGCAGGTGACGCTGCTGGCGCACGTGCTGACCGGGGGGTGGGCGACGGTGCTGCCCGAAAGCCTGGCCGAAACGCTGGCGCTGTCGCCGCGCCTGCGCCGCATCCCGATCACCGAGCCGGACGCGACCTACGAGATCGGCCTGGTGCTGCCCCACCGGGAGCCGATGCCGGTCCTGGCCGCCGCGCTGCTGGCGGAGGCGCGGCGGCTCCGGCCGCGTTGATAGGACTTCGCTATCGCAGCACTCGGAACAGGGGCTTGATCGCGGCGGGTTCAGGCTGAGTATAGTGTTCAAGCACATACGAATTTGCCAAGGGGACGGGCGAGCGCCGTGACAGCATTGGTCAGCCAACCATCAGCAATGGACGGGCATTGGGATGCCGCCTTGGCCCGTGAGATCATCGCCGCGCATGTCGGGATGGAGGGTGCCGCGCTGCCGATCCTGCACGCGCTGCAAGAGGAGTTCGGCTACGTGCCGAAGCAGAGCGAGGCGATGATCGCCGACGCGCTGAACCTATCGCGGGCCGAGGTGCACGGGGTCGTTTCGTTTTACCACGATTTCCGCCGCGCGGCGCCGGGCCGGCACGTCCTGCAGGTGTGCCGGGCTGAGGCGTGCCAGGCGACGGGCGCGGCGGTCTTGGCGGACCGGCTGCTGCGGCGGCTCGGCATCGCCTGGGGCGGCACGACCGGGGACGGCAGCCTGACGGTGGAACCCACCTTCTGCCTGGGCCTGTGCGCTTGCGGGCCGGCCGCGCTGCTGGACGGCGAGCCGCTGGCCCGGCTCGACGACGCCAAGCTGCTTGAAGCCACCGAGGAGGCACGGCGCACATGACCCGCATCTTCTTGCCCAAGGACATGGCGGCGCTGGCGCTCGGCGCCGACCGCGTGGCGCAGAGCCTGCAAGCCGAGGCCGTGCGGCGCGGCCTGGCGCTGGACCTGGTGCGGACCGGCACGCGCGGCGCGGTCTGGCTGGAGCCGCTGTTGGAGGTGGAAACGCCTGAGGGCCGCATCGCCTACGGACCCGTGGCGGCGGCCGACGTGGCGGGCCTGTTGGACGCCGGGCTGCTGGACGGCGGCGCGCACGCGCTGCGCATCGGCCGCCCGGAGGAGCATCCGTGGTTCGCCGGGCAGACCCGGCTCACCTTCGCCCGCTGCGGCGTCATCGATCCGGCGTCGGTGGAGGACTACCGCGCCCATGGCGGCTATGCCGGGCTGGAGCGGGCGCTGGCGCTGGGCGACGTGGCCACCGTGGATGAGGTCAAGCTGTCGGGCCTGCGCGGGCGCGGCGGCGCCGGGTTCCCGACGGGCATCAAGTGGAACACGGTCCGGCTGGCGGAGGCGGACCGCAAGTACGTCGTCTGCAACGCCGACGAGGGGGACAGCGGCACCTTTGCCGACCGCATGTTGATGGAGGGCGACCCGCTCAGCCTGGTGGAAGGCATGACCATCGCCGCCGTGGCGGTGGGGGCGAGCAAGGGCTACGTTTATACCCGGTCCGAGTATCCGCACGCCATCCGCGCCATGCGCCGGGCCATCGAGGCCGCGCGCCGGGCGGGGCTGCTGGGTCCGGACATCATGGGGTCCGGCCACGGCTTCGACATCGAGGTGCGGATGGGCGCCGGGGCCTACATCTGCGGCGAGGAAACCTCGCTCCTGGAAAGCCTGGAAGGCAAGCGGGGCATGGTCCGCGCCAAGCCGCCGCTGCCGGCCATCGAGGGGCTGTTCGGCCGTCCCACCGTGGTCAACAACGTGTTGTCGCTCGCCAGCGTGCCCTGGATCATGGCGAACGGCGGCACCGCCTACGCCGAGTTCGGCACCGGGCGGTCGCTCGGCACGCTGCCGGTGCAGCTTGCCGGCAACGTGGCGCGCGGCGGGCTGGTCGAGATCCCGTTCGGCGCGACGGTCCGCAGCCTGGCCGAGGACTGGGGCGGGGGCACCGCGAGCGGCCGTCCGTTCCGCGCGGTGCAGATCGGCGGGCCGCTTGGCGCGTACTTTCCGGAGGCGCTGCTGGACACGCCGCTCGACTACGAGGCGATGGCCCGGGCCGGCGGCCTCTTGGGCCACGGCGGCGTGGTGTTGTTCGACGACACGGTGGACCTGGCGCAGCAGGCCCGCTTCGCCTTCGAGTTCTGCGCCACTGAGAGCTGCGGCAAGTGCACGCCCTGCCGCATCGGCGCGGTGCGCGGCATGGAGGTGATCGACCGCATCGTGGCGGGCATCGAGCCGGCCAAGAACTTCGCCGTGCTGGACGACCTGTGCGAAACGATGACCGACGCATCGCTCTGCGCCATGGGCGGCTTGACGCCGGTTCCGGTGAACAGCGCGCTGACCCACTTCCCCGAGGATTTCGACCGCGCCGGGCGTTTGCCCGTGGCCGCGGAATAGGAGACACACGGCATGACCCTGATCCGCGAACTGGACACCGGCACGCCCATCCGCGTGTCGCAGGCGACGGTGACGCTGACCATCGACGGCCAGTCGGTGACGGTGCCAAAAGGCACCTCCATCATGGCCGCCGCCGCCACGGTCGGCACGGAGGTGCCGAAGCTGTGCGCGACCGACAGCCTGGAGCCGTTCGGCTCCTGCCGCCTGTGCATCGTGCAGATTGAGGGCCGCCGGGGCTACCCGGCCTCCTGCACCACCCCGGCGGAAGAGGGCCTCGTGGTGCACACGCAGAACGCCGGCATCGCCAAGCGGCGGCGCGGGGTCATGGAGCTGTACATCTCCGATCACCCGCTGAACTGCCTCACCTGCTCGGCCAACGGCGATTGCGAGCTGCAGGACATGGCGGGCAAGGTGGGCCTGCGCGAGGTGCGCTACGGCTATGACGGCGCGAACCACCTCGATGCGCCGACGGACGAGAGCAACCCGTACTTCAGCTTCGAGGCCAGCAAGTGCATCGCCTGCTCCCGCTGCGTGCGGGCGTGCGAGGAAATCCAGGGCACCTTCGCGCTGACGATGGAAGGCCGCGGCTTCGCGTCCAAGATCTCCGCCGGCGGCACGGATTTCATGGGGTCCGAATGCGTGTCCTGCGGCGCCTGCGTGCAGGCCTGCCCCACCGCGACGCTGAACGAGAAGTCGGTGATCGCGCTGGGCACGCCCGAGCACTCGGTCGTGACCACCTGCGCCTATTGCGGCGTCGGCTGCTCCTTCAAGGCGGAGATGAAGGGGGAAACCGTGGTCCGCATGGTGCCCTACAAGGACGGCCGCGCCAACGCGGGCCATTCCTGCGTGAAGGGCCGCTTCGCCTTTGGCTATGCCACCCACAAGGACCGCAAGACCAAGCCGATGATCCGCGCGGCGATCACCGACCCGTGGCGGGAGGTGTCGTGGGAAGAGGCCATCGCCCACGCGGCCAGCGAGTTCAAGCGCATCCAGGCGAAGCATGGCCGGGACAGCGTCGGCGGCATCACCTCGTCGCGCTGCACCAACGAGGAAACCTTCTTGGTGCAGAAGCTGATCCGCGGCGCGTTCGGCAACAACAACGTCGATACTTGCGCTCGGGTCTGCCATTCGCCCACCGGCTACGGCCTCAGCACCACGCTGGGCACCTCGGCAGGCACCCAGGACTTCGCTTCCGTTGACCATTCGGACGTGATCCTGGTGATCGGCGCCAACCCGACGGACGGGCATCCCGTGTTCGCGTCCCGCATGAAGCGGCGGCTGCGCGCCGGCGCCAAGCTGATCGTCGCCGACCCGCGGCGGATCGACCTCGTGCGGTCGCCCCACATCGAGGCGCAGCACCACCTGCCGCTGCTGCCCGGCACCAACGTCGCCCTGCTGAACGCGATGGCCCATGTGGCCGTCACCGAGGGCCTGGTCGCCGAGGACTACGTGCGGGAGCGGTGCGACCTGGCGGAGTTCGAGAGCTGGGCGCGCTTCATCGCGCAGGAGCACAACGCGCCGGAGGCGACGGAGGCGCTGACCGGCGTGCCGGCGGCCGAGGTCCGCGCGGCGGCGCGGCTGTTCGCCACGGGGGGCAACGCCGCCATCTACTACGGGCTGGGCGTCACCGAGCACAGCCAGGGCACCACCACCGTGATGGCGATGGCAAACCTCGCCATGGCGACGGGCAACATCGGCAAATTGGGCGCCGGGGTGAACCCGCTGCGCGGCCAGAACAACGTGCAGGGCGCCTGCGACATGGGCAGCTTCCCGCACGAGCTGACGGGCTACCGCCACGTCTCCGACGATGCGGCGCGGGAGATGTTTGAAAGCTTCTGGGGCGTGCCGATCTCCGCCGACCCCGGCCTGCGCATCCCCAACATGCTGGACGACGCGGTGGAGGGCACCTTCAAGGCGCTTTACATCCAGGGCGAGGACATCGCGCAGTCCGACCCCGACACCCAGCACGTCACCGCCGGGCTGCGGGCGATGGAGTGCATCGTTGTGCAGGACCTGTTCCTGAACGAAACGGCGAAGTATGCGCACGTCTTCCTGCCGGGGTCGTCGTTCCTGGAAAAGGACGGCACCTTCACCAACGCGGAGCGGCGGATCAACCGGGTGCGCCGGGTGATGTCGCCGCTGGGCGGGCTGGCGGATTGGGAAGCGACGGTCGCGCTGTCCAACGCGCTCGGCTTCCCCATGCGCTACAGCCACCCGGGTGAGATCATGGACGAGATCGCGGCGCTGACCCCGAGCTTCGCCGGCGTGTCCTACGCCAAGCTGGACGCGGAAGGGTCGCTGCAATGGCCGTGCAACGAGGCGGCACCGCTGGGCACGCCGATGATGCACGTGGACCGCTTCGTGCGCGGCAAGGGCCGGTTCATGCTGACCGAGTTCGTGCCCACGGAGGAGCGCACCGGCGCGCTGTTCCCGCTGATCCTGACCACCGGGCGCATTCTGTCTCAGTACAACGTCGGCGCGCAGACCCGGCGCACCGAGAACAGCCGCTGGCACGAGGAGGACGTATTGGAGATCCACCCGTTCGACGCGGAAAGCCGTGGCGTGCAGGACGGGGACTTGGTGGCGTTGGAAAGCCGCTCCGGCGACATCGCGTTGCGCGCCCGCATCAGCGAGCGGATGCAGCCCGGCGTCGTTTACACCACCTTCCACCACGCCAAAACCGGCGCCAACGTCATCACGACCGACTTCTCCGACTGGGCGACCAACTGCCCGGAGTACAAGGTCACGGCGGTGCAGGTGCGGCGGACCAACCGGCCATCCGACTGGCAGGCGCGCTTCTTCGACGAGGACGTGTCGCTCACCCGGATCGCCGCCCCCCTCGACGCTGCGGAGTAGCGCCCATGACCCCGGAAAAGCTGGCGCAGATGGCCAACCAAATCGCGGCCTTCTTCCGCACCTACCCCGAGGAGCAGGCATGCGCCGGCGTCCGCGACCACTTGCGGGCGTTCTGGACGCCCGGGATGCGCTCGACGTTCCTGGCCTTCGCCCAGGCGGGCAGCCCCGGCGTCGATCCGCTGGTGGCCAAGGCGCTGCGCACCTGGCCGGATGCCAATAGCCCGGTCGCCCGCGCCACCGCGCCGGCGGAGGCGGTCGGCCAGGGCGCCAGCG
>CAXSAZ010000019.1:0-76442 GCA_964235485.1 uncultured Acetobacteraceae bacterium
CGTGCCGATTGGCGGGGCGCTGGACGTGCTGGACGACGGGACCTTGGCGGCGGCGTTGCGCGGGCGGCGGGCGTTCTAGCCCGACGTAGGATGGGTGAAACCCATCACAAACGCTCGCCCGCCTCCGGAACACCAACGGTCCCCCCCGCCCACGCGGCCGGATAAACGCTGCGCGCGACATGCCGATGGAACGACGAGTAGGGCCAATTCCGCACCTCGGATGCGAGGCCGTGCTTCACGGGGTTGAAGTGGACGTAATCCACATGCGCAGCGTAATCGCGGTCGTCCCGGATCGTGTGTTCCCGGAACCGCCTCTGCCAGAAGCCGCGCTCGCCCTTGCCGACCCGGCTGGCCGACCGATGCTCCCCGGGCGGCAGGCTTTTGGAAAAGCCCGTCTTGATGGCCTGCCATCGGGACGAGAAGTCCGCGTCGCCGTTCGGCAATGTCCAGATGCAGTGCATGTGCTCTGGCAGGACGACCCAAGCGTCGATATGGAACGCCGCGCGTGCCCGGGCGTGCCGAACAGCGTCGCGCAGGTCTTGGATGTATCGGGAAAGCAGGTCGCTGCGGCGGTCAAGCAGGTTGACCGTGAAGAAATAGGTCCCGCCAGGCACGCGGTTCCGCCGGTAGTCGGTCATCCGCGTATGGTGCCGGGTTCGCCGCCACTGGCAAGGACGAGGACGGCGTGGAAGAGCCAATGCGCGGCGTCGTAGGGCGTGGCCGTGATGATTCGTGGGATGGATTGCACACGGTGGGCATCTTGGAGCAGCTTTGAAAACGATGGGTTGCACCCATCCTACGCTTGCTGACGGCTACGACGTGTCTGGAACGGAAGCTAAGAAGGCCCGGAGGACGGGTGACGGCTCGCCGACGCGCCATGCCAAAGCCACTTGGTATGGGATCGGTGTTCCCGAACCGGCCAGGGCGCGGAAGACCACCCCGGGGTGACTGGCTCCAAGGGGCCGCTCCGGCACCAGAGAAATGCCGATGCCGGCAGCAACCAAGCCGATGATCGTCTCCATCTGGATTGCCTGCTGGATGACCTGCGGAGCAAAGCCGGCCCGCGCGCAGGCTCCAAGAATGGCGGACGCAAGGCCCGGCCCCTCGGCCGGCGGGAAAAGAACCCACGGCTCCGCCGCCAGCATCGTGAGTTTCAGGGGTCGGTCGTCGCCGGCCAGGGCATGGGTCGAGGGGACCGCCGCCACGAACTGGCTGTGCAGCAGGGTCCGGGTCGTGATGCGCGTCTCCGTCCCGGGCGGAAGCGGCAAGGCGATGAGGCCGACATCCTGGCGATCCTCAAGCAACGCCGAAACCTGTCTCGCGGTCGGCTGCTCCATCAAGGTCAGAACCACATCGGGGTAGCTGTTGCGGAACCTGGCCAGCAGGGGTGGCAGGATGTGGCGCGTGGCGCTGGCCAGGAACCCCAAGCGTAGCGAGCCAAGCATCCCAGCGCCGGCACGGCGCGTCAGCAGCATAGCGCGTTCGGCCTGGAGCACGGTGCGGCCAGCCTCCTCTTGCAGCACGTGGCCGGCAGCGGTGAGACCGGTCACCCGGTTGCCGCGCTCGATCAGCCGGACGCCAAGCTCCCGCTCCATCTGCCGGATCGCAGCCGTCAAGGGCGGCTGGGCCATGTTCAGGCGCTCGGCCGCGCGGCGGAAACTCAGCGTTTCAGCCACGGCCAGGAACTGCTGCATCTGTCGCAGGCTCAGCATCTTGATACATTTGTCGTATCACAGGCGGCGCACAACAGTATTCGACCGGCACGCCCTTCCCCTCCATCCTGGCCACGGCAGAACAGGAGGGGGCAGGGATGGCAATCGTTCAGCATCAGGCCGTGATCACGGGTGGGGGTAGCGGGATCGGCTTCGGCATTGCACAGGCCCTGATCGAGGCAGGCCACCACGTCACCCTTGTTGGCCGCAGCCCGGACAAGCTTCGGGCCGCGGCCGAACGGTTGGGACAGGCTGCGTCCTGGCGGCGAGCGGATGTCGGGTGCCGGGAGGAGGTCAAGTCTGCCCTGGCCGGGCTGGAAAGGCTGGATGTGTTGGTCAACGCGGCCGGGTTCGTGCGCGGCGTCAGCCTCGGCACCCCGGCTGCCGAGGCTGACGCGAACTGGGACGCCGTGGTGGAGACCAACCTCAAAGGCAGCTACCTGATGGCGCACGAGGCGGCATCCCTGCTGTCCAGCCCGGGCGGGCGCATCATCAACATCGGCTCCATCGCGGCCCAGACCGGCGGCAGCAATCCCGGCAGCCTGGCCTATGCGGCGGCGAAGTCCGGCCTGCACGGGCTGACCTTCGCGCTGGCCCGCGAACTCGCGCCGCGCGGGATCACCGCCAACGTGATCGCGCCGGGCTTCATCGCGGGCACCGGGTTCACGGGCGCATGGCCGGACGAGCGTGTTGCAAGCTTCATCGCGCAAACGCCGCTGAACCGTGCCGGAACGCCATCGGACGTGGCGGGCGCCGTGGTTTGGCTGGCTTCGGAAGCCGGCTCCTTCGTGACCGGCACGGTGATCTCGATCAACGGAGGGCGGCAGATGGGCTGATGGACGTGGAACGGCCGCCGGGGCGCGTGCGCGCTGTCCTATGCTTGTTCTTGCAACTCAGCGAGATTTTGGCTTTGGAGCGGTCGGAAGCGTCGGATTGGTTCCCTCCTGGTAGCGTGGCTTTCGGCCAGCTCAGTCTTGAAGCATGGGGGCTGGTGGCCACCGGTCCGTTTAGGTTTGTTTATCGGACAGCCATCCTGTGCGGTTTGAGGAGGATGCTGTTCCCCAACCCGCCAGCCGTGCTATTTCCAAACGATGAACGCCGAATGGCGACCGCGGCGCCACGCCGCCCGATAGGGAGCACGCGACCATGCTGAAGGGCCTGCATCCGCTGATCTCGCCGCCGCTGCTGGCCGTGCTGGCGGAGATGGGCCATGGCGACGAGTTGGCCATCGTCGATGCCAACTTCCCCGCCGCCACGATGGCCCGGCGCTTGGTCCACATGCCCGGCCTGCCGGCCCCGCAAGTGCTGGAAGCCGTGCTGACCCTGTTGCCGCTCGACGACTTCGTATCCTCCCCCGCCGCAATCATGACCCCATCCCAAGGCCGCCCGCCGGTCGCCGCCGACTTCCAGCGGGCGCTCGACGCGGCCCAGGGCCAGGCCGTCGCCATCGAGGACATCGAACGCTTCGCCTTCTACGAGCGCGCCGCCAGCGCCTACGCGGTCGTCGCCACCGGGGAAACGCGGCTCTACGGCTGCATCCTGGTGCGCAAGGGGGTGATCCGGCCATGACGCTTCCCACCCGCACGCTCGGCCGCACCGGCATCGCGCTGACCACGCTCGGCTTCGGCAGCACCAGCCTCGGCAACATGTATCGCGCGCAAACCGAGGACGGCGCGATGGCCGCCGTCGAGGCTGCCCACCGCGCCGGCATCCGCTACTTCGACACCGCCCCGCTCTACGGCTTCGGCCTGGCCCAGCACCGCATCGGCGCGGCCCGGCGGCGGCTGCCGGACGACACCGTGCTGTCCACCAAGACGGGCTGGCGCCTGTTCCCGCGCGGCGCGTCCCCCGGCCCCGGCAGCGCCGCGGACGCCCTGTTCGACCGCCCGGCGCCGTTCGCGCCGCGCATCGACTACAGCTACGACGGCGCCATGCGCTCCTTCGAGGACAGCTTGCAGCGCCTGGGCACCGACCGCGTGGACATCCTGTTCCTCCACGACTGCGACCGCCGCAACCACGGCAATGCCTACCGCGAGCGGTTCGGGGAAGCGATGGCCGGCGCCTACCGCGCCCTGCGCTCCTTGCGCGAGCAGGGGGCGGTGCGGGCCATCGGCGCCGGGCTGAACGAATGGGAAGCCTGCCAGGAGTTCTTGGAGGCCGGGGACTTCGACTGCTTCCTGCTGGCCGGGCGCTACACGCTGTTGGATCAGGCATCGCTCGATAGCTTCCTGCCGCTGTGCGAGCAGCGCGGCATCGGCATCATCCTGGGCGGCCCTTACAACTCCGGCATCCTCGCCACCGGCCCCGTGCCCGGCGCACTATACGACTACGCCCCGGCCTCGCCCGCGGTCCTGGAGCGCACGGGCGCCATCGAGGCCACCTGCCGCCGCCACGGCGTGCCGCTGCGCGCGGCGGCGCTGCAATTCCCGTTGCAGCACCCGGCCGTCGCCACCGTCATCCCCGGCGCCCGCGACGTGGCGGAGGTCGAGGAGAATCTGCGCCTCATGGCGCACCCTATCCCCGACGCGCTTTGGCTGGAACTGCGGCACGCCGGGCTGATCCGTTGCCAAGGTGCTTCTTGATCATCGACGCCCATGTGCATTATTGGCGGGTGGACCGCGGCGACTACGACTGGCTGACGCCCGACTTGCCGATCCACCGCGACTTCCTGCCGGCGGACGCCGCGCCGTTGTTCGACGCGGCCGGCATCGACGGCATCGTGCTGGTGCAGGCCGCGGCGACGGAGGCCGAAACGCGCTTCCTGCTGTCCCTGGCCGAAACCGACCCGCGTGTGCAGGGCGTCGTCGGCTGGATCGACATGATGGCGCCCGATGCCCCGGACCGGCTGGCCGCGCTGGCGCAGGAGCCGCGGCTGCGCGGCATCCGCCCGATGTGGCAGGACATCGCGGACGACGAGTGGATGCTGCGTCCGGAACAGGACGCAGCCTACCGCGCCGCCATCGAGTTGGGCCTCGCCTTCGACGCCCTGGCGCGGGTCCGCCACCTCCTCCACCTGCCGCGCTTGATCGAGCGCCACCCGGACCTCCCCCTCGTCATCGACCACGCCGCCAAGCCCGACATCGCCGCGGGCCGCCACGCGGAGTGGCGGGCGGCCATGGCGGTGCTCGCATCCTTCCCGCACGTCCGCTGCAAGCTGTCCGGCCTGGTGACGGAGGCAGCAATCGGCGCCCCGCTCGACGCCCTCCGCCCCTATGCCGACACGCTGTTGGAGCTGTTCGGGCCGCAGCGGCTGATCTTCGGCAGCGACTGGCCGGTGCTGACCACCCGGCAGGACTATTCGACGTGGTGGGACTGGTCCCACCGCCTCACCGCCGCCCTTTCGCCCGCCGAGCGCGGCGCGGTGTTCGGTCACAACGCCGCCGCGTTCTATCGGCTGCCCCCGACCGCCAAGGAGACCCAACCGGCATGATCGGCTTCGCCCTGTTCGGCTGTGGCCGCATCGGCCGGATGCACGCCCGCAACCTCCACGCCCACCCCGGCGCGGAGTTGGTTTCGTGTTTCGACGTGGCCGGCCCGGCGGCGGCAATGGTTGCGGCCGAACTCGGCGCGTCCCAGGCGCAATCCGTGGACGAGGCCTTGGCCAACCCCCGCGTCCGGGCGGTGTTCATCGCGTCCAGCACCGACACCCACGTGGACCTGATCGCCCGCAGCGTGCAGGCGGGCAAGGCCGTGCTGTGCGAAAAGCCGGTCGATCTCGACATCGCCCGCGTGGATGCGTGCTGGCAGGCCATCGCCGGGCTTCGGCCGCTGGTGATGATCGGGTTCAACCGCCGGTTCGACCCGTCGTTCCGGGCGTTGCGCGACCGCCTGGCCGCGGGCGAGATCGGCCGGCTTGAGCAGGTGGTGATCACCAGCCGCGACCCAGCGCCGCCGCCGCCGGGCTACATCGCCGCGTCCGGCGGGCTGTTCCGCGACATGACGATCCACGATCTCGACCTGGCGCGCTTCCTCGCGGGCGAGATCACGGAGGTGCAGGCGATGGGGGCCAACCTGATCGACCCGGCCATCGAGGCGCAGGGCGACATCGACGCGGCCATGCTGGTGATGCGCGCGGCCTCCGGCGTGCTGGTCCACATCAACAACAGCCGGCGCTGCGCCTACGGCTACGACCAGCGGATCGAGGCGTTCGGCGAGGCGGGGATGCTGCAAGCGCACAACCAGCACCCCACCACGGTGGAAGCCTGGGGCGGGGGGCGCACGCGGGCGATGGATCCGGTGCAGGACTTCTTCATCGAACGCTACGCCGACGCCTACCGGGCGGAGCTGGACCATTTCATCGACTGCGTGAACACCGGGGCCGCGCCGCTGGCCGGCTTTGCCGAAGGGCGTGAAGCCCTGCGCTTGGCGGATGCGGCGCTGGACAGCATGAGGAGCGGGCGGGCGGTGCGCCTCGCCTGAGAAGCGGGCGTGGGAAGGGCCAACGGTGACGGCCGAGCCACGTCGAACCCGGCGAAGCGCCAAGCTGCATGGATGCCTAGGCATTGCTGCACCAAGTGATCGCTGACGAGGGCACGGGCACGCTCACGTCCTCCCTCTTGGTGACGCCGGGATGGTGGGGGCAGCCTTGACGGCTCGACCCTGGCCATGAACGGCGTCCAGGCCGCCGCGTGGGTTTGCAGCCGCTTCCTTGGCGCTTCGGCGCTTCAGGCTTGAAATTCTGGGAACCCATGCAGAGTTGGAAGCAGGCACTTGGCTTGTGTCATCGGGGGGCGGAAATGAGGAACTTGACGCTGCTTGCCATTGTCACCGCGCAGGCGGGCCTTGCGCTGCTTATGCGGGCCATCGCCTGAGGTCCTTGGCCTTCCAGCAATCCACCCGGTGCTGTCGGCGCCGGGCTTGGCCCAACGTCGAACCTGCCAGGCCACAGGGTGCCTGCCCGCGGCTTGATGGCCCCGAGATTGCGCGTTCGCAGCGTGGCGACAGAGGCTGGCCGTTGCGGCGCGATGGGAATGGCTGGCCCGGCGGTCAGGCCGCCACGGCCTGCCGGCCCGCCAGGGTGCGTTCCTGTTCCCGGCGCATCCAATGGCCGATCCGCTCAGGCTCCACGCCCAGCTCGGCCAGCACCTGCGCCGCGAGGTCCAGGCCCGGCGGGAGGCTGCGGTCGGTGACGGGCAGGACGCCGATGGCGCGGAATCGCTCCGCTTCCGCTTCCGGCACGACGGCGATGCGGATCAGGCCGGGGAACCGCTCCCGCGCCATCGGCGCCAGGTCGCGCGACACCTCGAAGGACGGCGCCGTCACGACGCTGATGCGGCGGCCGTGCAGCATCACCGGCTCCCAGATGCGCGGGTCGGCGAAGTCGCCGAACGTCACGTCGTAGCCGTCCGCCACGGCCTCGCGCAGCCGGGCCTGGTCGCGCTCGATGGCCGTGTAGCCCACCTCGAACTCGATCAGCGCGTCGGCGAGCGTGCGGCCGACCCGGCCCATGCCGGCGATGAGCACCGGCGGCGCCGCCTCGCGCGGCTGCAGCTCGGGGTCGGCGACGCGCTGCGCCCGGCGCCGCAGCCGCCCGGCCAGCGCCCGCCCGGCCTCCGCCACCGAGGGCGTCGCGGCCAGCGTCAGCGCGGTGGCCGTGATCAGCACCCCGCTGGCCCGCTCGCCCACCAGCGCGCGCACCGGCGGCAGGCTCAGGATCACGAAGGCGAACTCGGACCCCTGGGCCAGCAGGACGCCGAGCTGGATCGAGCCGGGCACCGACCAGCGGAACAGCAGGCTCGCCGCGGCGTTGGTCGCGGCCTTCACCAGGAGGATCAGCACGGCCGCCGCCAGCACCGCGGGCCAGGAGCGCAGCAAGCTGGGCAGGTCGATGGACAAACCCACCGAGATGAAGAAGAACCCGAGCAGCAGGCCCCGGAACGGCTTGATCTCCGACTGGATCACCGCCCGGTAGGGCGTTTCGGCGATGATGGTGCCGCCCAGGAACGCGCCCAGCGTCAAGGACAGCCCGGCCGTGCCGGTAGCCCAGCCCGCGGCCAGCGCCACCAGCAGCGCCATGGCGGTGAACACCTCCTCGTTCCGGCTGCGGGCGACCAGCGCGAACAGCGGCCGGACCACGACCCGGGCCAGCAGCACCGCCACGCCGAACGCCGCCGCCGCCTTGGCCAGCGCAATCCCGAGCGCCGGCAGCAGCGCCGCCCCGCTGCCGAGCGCGCCGGCGACGATCAGCAGGAAGATCGCCGCCACGTCCTGGAACACCAGGATCGCCGTCGCCGTCAGGCCGACCGGGCAGCCCTGCTGGTGCCGCTCCGCGATCAGCCCGGCCACCACGGCGGTGGACGACAGCGCAAGCGTCGCGCCCACCAGCGCCGCGGCCAGCGGCGGCAAGCCGAACAGCAGCGCCACGGTTCCGATCCCGGCGGTGCCCGCCAGCATCTGCACCGGCCCGAAGCCGAAGATGTCGCCCGCCTGCTCCCGGACGTGCGCCAGCGAGAAGTGCAGCCCGATGTCGAACAAGAGGAACACCACGCCCAGCTCGGCCAGCGTCGCCACCGTCCCCGTGTCGAGGGCGACCCCCATGCCGGCGCCGCTCAGGCCCAGCCCGAGCAGGAGGTAGCCGACAATGGGGTTGAGGCCCATGGCACGCGCCCCGACTGCGGCGGCGACGCCAAAGGCGAGCAGCGTGATGATCGGCACCAGCGCCGACAGGATGGCGTGCGCGTCAGCCATGATCCATGTTCCCCTGGTGCCTGCTGCGCTCACCGGCTCGTCGTGCTGGCTACCCCCGTGGCCCGGCGTGCCGCGGCCTGCAGCTTGCTATGGGGGCGCCGGTTCCAGTTCGTCGTCCGGCCGGGGTGGGTTGCCCCGGCCCACCCGCGCCAAGATGTCGCGCGCCCGTCCCGGGGCTGCCCGCGTGGCACGGGCGGCAAAGCTGCGTTCGGCTTCGGCCTGCGCGCCGACGCGCGAGGCCAGCACGGTTGTGATATACTGGTTGAGGCTCACGCCCGCCGCCTCGGCCTGCGCCGCCGCCCGCTCCTTCAGGTCGTTGGGCAGCCGCAGAGGAAAGCTGCTCATCCTTTGATCCTCCTCACCACCACGCCTGGCCGCTCCACGGCGATGCCGAAGCGCCGAGCGCCGGCCTCCATGTCTGCCAAATTGAACGACGCGACCACATCGGCGCCACCATTAATCGCCGTGTCCAGCACCAAATCGTCATCAGGGTCGCGCGCCTGCGGTCGCCAGCGATAGTCAAAGGCGACCGGGGCGCACAGGCCCGCCAACTCGTCCAGCACCGTGACGACCTCCTCGGCCGATACGCCGGCCATGGCGAGCACGCTTGGCCGGGTCAGCACGGCCTCATACTCGACCAGCAGCGGCGTCGAGAGCAGCATCCTGACCTCACCGTCAAGCACGGCCAGCAGGAGGCGGCGAGACGCGCCGGCGGCACTGCTGAGGCCCGCAACCATGACATCGGTGTCGAATACCACACGCAGCGCCATGATGTCACAGGTGACATCATGCGACTATATCGTCCAGTCTTTCACCAATCCTATTGGCCGCTTGCTCACCCTCCGGCCAACACCTGATGCACGGAGGACACCACCACCGACCCCTCGCCCACCGCCGACGCCACGCGCTTGACGGAGCCGGCGCGCACGTCGCCCACCGCGAAAATGCCGGGCCGGCTGGTTTCCAGCACGTGCGGCCGGCGTCCGGACCACACGGGGTCGGCGGCGTCCGGCCCGGCCTCGGCGCCCACCTGCACGAAGCCGCGCTCGTCCAGCGCCACGCCGCAGCCCGCGAGCCAGCCCGTGTTCGGCACCGCGCCCAGCAGCAGGAACACGTTGTGGATGTCCCGCCGCTCCACCGCGCCCGTGCGCCGGTCCGTCCACTCGACCTGCTCCAGGTGCCGCCCGCCTTTCAGCGCCGTGACCTCCGTTTCCGTGTGCAGCGTGATCCGGTCCGACGCCTCGATCCGGCCCACCAGGTAGTCCGACATGCTCGCCGCCAGCCCCGTGCCGCGCACCAGGATGTGGACGTGGGCGGCGTGGCGGGACAGGAACACCGCCGCCTGGCCCGCCGAGTTGCCGCCGCCGACCACGGCCACTTCTTCCCGCTCGCACAGCGCGGCCTCGATGGCGGTCGCCGCCCAATGGATGCCGTTGCCGCCGGAAAAGCGGTCGAAGCCGGGCAGGTCCAGCGTGCGGTAGCTCGCCCCCGTGGCGATCACCACCGTTCGCGCGTGCACCGCGCTGCCGTCGTCCAGGTGCAGCGCATAGGGCCGGGCCGTGCAGTCCAGCCGCACGGCGCTGCGGGGCACGGCGATGCGGGCGCCGAACTTCTGCGCCTGCACCTGCGCCCGCCCGGCCAACGCGCCGCCCGAGATGCCGGTCGGGAAGCCCAGGTAGTTCTCGATGCGGCTGCTGGTCGCCGCCTGGCCGCCGGGCGCTTCCGCTTCCAGCACCAGCGTGCCCAGGCCCTCGCTTGCCGCATACACCGCCGCCGCCAGCCCGGCCGGCCCCGCGCCGACCACGGCCACGTCGAACACCCGGTCCCGTTCCGGCGCTTCCGTCAGGCCCAGGCACGCGCCCAGCTCGGCGTTGCCGGGGCTGCGCAGCGCCAGGCCCGGGCCGTACACCACCACCGGCACGTCGTCCGGGCCGTAGCCGTGGACGGCCAGCATTGTTCGCGCGTCCTCGCCCTCCGCGCCGGGCCGGTCGATGTCGAGCACGCGCACGGGGTAGCCGTTGCGGCCCAGGAAACGCTGGATGCGCAAAGACTCGCCCACGCCCTCGTGCCGCGACGCGACCAGGGTGACGCCGGCTTGGCCGTGCTCGATGAAGCCGACCCGGCGCAGGATGAAGGCGCGCATCACCACCTCGCCGATGTCCGGCTCCGCGGCCAACATGCGGCGGAAGGCAGCGCGGTTCATGCGGACCACCCGGCCGCCCCCCGCCCCGATGCGGCCGCCGACCAGGATCAGCCGGTCGTTGAACAGGTCCAGCTCGCCGGTGAACTGCTGCTCGGCATGGACGGTGATCACCCGGTCGCCGCCGTCCGGTCCAGGCTCGTAGATCTCGATCTGGCCCCGCAGCACGATGAAGAAGTCCACCGTGCGGTCGCCGCGCCGGAACAGCACCGTGCCCGCGGGCAGGTCCTCCGCGGTCCCGAACGTCCCGGCGCGCCCGATCTGCTCGGCGGTCAGCCGCGGAAAGGTCTGCGCTTCGCGCAAGTAAGGGTCGGACGGGTTGGGCGCGACCACCGCCGCCTCCGCCGAGCCTGCGTCCACGACCGCCGCGGGCCGGGTATCCACGTCATCCATGTCCGTCATCCCAACCGGAAGGTTCGCCCCATGTCCGGCGCTGACATTGGATGGTTTCAGCCGGCGGCGCCAGGGTCGGAGCGGCTTGCCCGGTGCAAGCGCCCGGGGGATGGCGGCGCCCTCACGGCCGCCACGTCCCGCCGCCGGCGCCGGACAGCTCGCGGTCGAGGAAAAACGCGGCCGAGATGAGGGCCAGGTGGGTCAGCGCCTGCGGCGTGTTGCCGAGCTGCTCGCCGGACGGGCCGACCTCCTCCGAGAACAGGCCGAGGTGGTTGGCATGGCCCAGCATCTGCTCGAACACCAGCCGCGCTTCCGCGAGCCTTCCTGCGCGGGCCAGGCACTCGGCATACCAGAACGAGCACGCGGTGAAGGCGCCTTCCTGCCCGTCCAAGCCGTCATCCACCCGGTAGCGGAACACCAGCGCATCCTCCGCCAGCTCCCGCCCGATGGCGTCCAGCGTGGCCAGCCAGCGCGGGTCGGTGGCCGACACGAAGCGCACCAGCGGCAGCAGCAGCATGGCGCCGTCCAGGTGCGTGGCGCCGCGGGCCGCGACGAAGTGGCCGCGCTCCGCGTCCCAGAACTCGTCCCACACGCTGGCGTGGATCTCGTCCCGCGCCGCGTGCCAGCGCACGAGCGGGGCGGGCAGGGAACGCTTCTGCGCCAGGCGCATCGCCCGGTCCACCGCCACCCAGCACATCACGCGGCTATGCAGCCAGTGCCGGGCCGGGCCGCGCATTTCCCAGATGCTCTGGTCCGGCTCCTTCCAATGCTCGCACACGTAGTCCACGGTGCGGATCGCATAGCGCCAGCCCTCGTGGCTGATCGCCTCGCCGTACTTGTTGGCGAGGTAGACGGCGTCCAGCAGCTCGCCGTAGATGTCGAGCTGGACCTGGCCATAGGCGGCGTTGCCGGTCCGCACGGGTGCCGCGCCCCCGTAGCCGCGCAGGTGCGGCAGCTCGGCCTCGTCCAGGCGTTCGTGCCCGTCCACGCCGTACATGATCTGCATGGACCCGTCGGACCCGCAGCCCTTGGCGCGCGCGCCCACCCAGCGCATGAAGGCGTTGGCCTCGTCAGCAAAGCCCAGCCGCATGAAGGCATACACCGTGAAGGACGCATCCCTGATCCATGTCGCCCGGTAATCCCAGTTCCGCCCGCCGCCCGGCGCTTCCGGCAAGCCAAAGGTCGCGGCCGCCACGACCGACCCGTGCCGGCGCGAGGTCAGCAGCTTGAGCGCCAGCGCCGAGCGCGTCACCGCCTCGCGCCAGCGCCCTTTGTAGCTGGAACGCGCGGCCCAGCCGTGCCAATGGGCGACGCAGGCCCGGAGCAGCGCCTCCGGGTCCGGCTGGCCCGGCGCTTCCGCGGCGTCCTCCAGCACGAACTCCGCGCATTCCTCCGCCCGCAACGTGAACTCGGCCACCGCCGCGCCGCCGTCGGGACCGGACTCGGCAGCCCCGGTTTCGACGGTCAGGGGCACCGTTCCCCACAGCCGCAGCGCCGGGCCGGCGTCGCCGCCGAACACGACGGCGTTCTCGGCGGGTTCCGCGCGGGTTTTGCTCCGCGCGTAGTCCAGGCGCGGGGCGCAGCGCAGGGCGAAGCGCACCTCGCCCCGCGCCGCGCGCACCCGGCGCACCAGGCGCGGCAAGCCGTCCGGCTCGGGGAAGGGCATGAAGTCCGTGATCTCGCCCACGCCGCCCGGCGCCGCGAAGCGGGTCAGCAGCACGTTGGTGTCCGGCAGGTACATCTGCCGCCGCCGCGGGCCGTCGAGCGCGGGGGCGATGCTCCACGCGCCGCCCCGCTCCGGGTCGAGCAGCGCCGCGAACACCGAGGGGCCGTCGAAGCCGGGCCAGCACAGGAAATCCACCGTGCCGTCCTCGGCCACCAGCGCCGCCGTGCCCTGGTCGCCCACCACGCCGTGCGCCTCGATGGGATGGGGGGCGGCCGGCGCCTTGGCCCGCTTCGCCTGCGCGCGGCCCGTGCCTTCCGGCATCAAGCTGCGCCCCGCGTGTCCGGCCCGGCCTCCGCCGCCCAGGCCCGGCCGTTGCCGCTGATCGCAGTTTTGTCCCTGAGTCGCATGTCGGTCCCATCCTTGCCGAACGGCATCTGGTCATGGGACCGCCAGGTTGCAGCGGCGCGCAGCGTCACCGGATGCGCCGCCGGGTCGGCTATGACGCCGCGGCGGGACGCTTCAGCATCAGCGCCTGGCGGCGGCACACCGCGACGACCTCGCCGCGTTGGTTGGTGGCGGTGTGCTCGAACTCGACGATGCCGGCGTTGGGGCGTGACTTGCTGTCCCGGGCCGCCAGCACGACGGTGCGCACGCCCAGGGTGTCGCCGTGGAACACCGGACGGGGAAACCGCACGTCGCTCATGCCGAGGTTGGCAAGCGTGGTGCCGAGCGTGGTGTCGTTCACCGTCATTCCAACCGTTAGGCCGAGGGTGAACAGGCTGTTGACGATGACTTGGCCGAACTCGGTCCCGGCGGCGTAGTGGGCATCGAGGTGCAACTGAGCCGGGTTCATGGTCATGGAGGAGAACAGGACGTTGTCCGTTTCGGTGACGGTGCGGCGCCAAGGGTGGTCGAACGCGGCGCCGACCGTCAGCTCCTCGAAGAACAAGCCTGGCATTTATGCGTCTCCGTCCCGTTTGGTCTTGATCGGCAGGCCGCTGCTTCTCGCGGCGTCCGCACGGCGCTGCGGGGCACGGTCATGGGGCGGCGCGCGGCCTCCGCCGTGGCTTGTCGGCCATTTTCTCAACGCCGGACAATTTCGACACACGATAGGCACTTGTCACGACGGACCATGGCTTTCATCCCGGAGGATGAACCCCGCCCTTTCCCGCACTGATGCGGAGCGATCCGCAACCAGCAATGCAGCATACCCCCGCCCTTCTGGCGTTCCGATCAGGTGACGCATAACACCATCAAGCGCAACGCGGCGGACCGCGGCAGATTGATCACGAACGCCCAGCGCAATCAACTCGGCTCGTGCAGCAGCAACGGTCAGCGTTCGATGACCGAAGGTCGTTACGCGACGACGCAGCCCTATGGACTTATCGACCCACTGCCAGCCATAGCCCAATGGCCACTCGGACCTGCCTTGAAGCAGCGCACCCAGCGCGACGGCACGCACATGCGGTTGAACGGCCTCATGCGCGATACGTTTCAGGTAAGGGTCAAGCGCAGGCGTGCGGAGCGCGTGTCGGAGAACCGATGGCATGGGACCGGTCACGCCCCGAACAAGCATGTCAAACAGGCGCTCAGCAACGTCCGTGCGGGCGAACGCTTGGTCGAGAAGCCCGCGCTCCTCGCGCCAACGCCGCCAACTGCTTTGCTGGACCAGCAAGGCCACGGCAGCCCGGGCCACCACATCCGGGCTGGTCAAAGGGAAGGACTGGCGCGCACAACGCGCGGCGGCCCGGCGTACCGGCTCTGCCCAGTCATTCAGCCGCCATGCGATGGCGGCAAACAGAAAGGGGGTGGGCAAACCCCCCGACAGCTTCATCAGGGCTGCTTCGCGAAGGTGACCGTTTCGATGAAAGAGGAACAGGTACTCAAGCTTTGGTGTTCGGAGTAGTTGCTCGTGGTCGGTCGGGCGGCGGAACAGCGAGGTTGCGAGCGGCAACGACGACGCCCAACGATGCAAACACGCCGCCGTTGCAATTTCCGCTTCGGCTTTGGCGACTTGTGCTGGCGGCACGCTGGCCAGCAAGTCAAGAGCCTCTTCCACGCTCCCTATGCGGTCGCCGCGCTCCAGCTTGGTCCCAAGCTCGGCGAGGGCATCGTGCAACGCAGAAGGCAGAACAGTGCGACAAGCATTCACGCCTCAAAGTGCTGCACCATGCTTTTCCGGTCAACATTCGCCGTCCGTCCGCCACCCACGCCGTATCGACCTGGCCCGGCGGCAGGAATGCGGCTGCCCGCTTCACGGCGCCGCAAGGTCACGCGAGCTCCTTGCGGAAGAACACGCGGTTGAACCCATCCTCCTCCTTGCGGCCGGTTTCGGTGAAGCCGATACGCTGGTACAGGGCGATGTTCTCGTGCATCTTCTCGTTCGTGAAAAGCGTGACCGCGGCCAGGCCCTGCGCGCGCGCCGCATCTTCCGCATAGTCCATGAGCACGCGGCCGTAGCCGCGCCCCTGAGCCGACGGATCCACGACGAGGCTGTTGACCTTGATCGAGTCGCCCTCCCTCGACAGCAGGATCGAGCCGACCACGCCGCCGCCGACCCGCAACACGTAAACGTTCCGCGTCTCGACCAGCTTGCCGTAGTCCTCGGTCATGGGCGCCGGCAGCTTGCCGAGGCGCTCCACGTATTTCGAGTATGCGGCATCGACCATGGCCTTGATGACCGCCGCGTCCTCCGCCTCCGCCATCTCCACCACGAAACCCTCGACGCGCTTGCGGGCGGTGCCGTCCATTGTTCCAGCCTCCTGAGGATTGGGTTGGGGAGCTACCAAAGGCCGATCAAGCGCTTGCCGGCGAAGGACGAGAGGCGCTCGACATCCGCGTTCGTCATCGTGACCCGGCTCTTGCGTTGCCGGGACCACTCGAACAGCCGGTCGGCCATCTCGCGGAGGGTGGCTTGGCAGCCGGGGTCCGCGCCGAGATCGACGAGTTCCTGCGGGTCGTTCCGCACGTCAAAGAGCTGCGGACGAAGGCGCTCGTAGAAAACGTATTTCCACTGGTCCGTCCTGACCATGTAGGCGCGCGCCTCGCTCGGACCCAATCCCAGGTCGCGGCGGGCCTGACGGAAGCTGTAGTCGAGTTCGCTCACCGCATGGTCGCGCCAAGCGGAAACGCCCGGGCCGCCCCGGAGCAGAGGCAGGAGCGAGCGGCCTTCCAGGCGATGGTCGGCGACTTGGCCGCCGAGGACCTCGACGAAGGTGGGAACAAGGTCGATGCTTTCCACAAGGGCGTCGCTCACCGTTCCCCGCGCCGCCTGCGCCTCGTCCGAAGGATCGACGACGATGAGCGGCACCCCCACGCTCTGCTCGTGGAACAACTCCTTCTCGCCTAGCCAATGGTCGCCCATGTAGTCGCCGTGGTCGCTCGTGAACACGATCAACGTGTCCTCAAGGCGGTTCTGGGTTTCCAGGAACCGCATGAGACGGCCCATGTGGTCGTCGATCTGCTTGATCAGGCCCATATAGGTCGGGGCGACCGTGAGCCTCACCTCCTCCTTGGCGAACAGCACGCTTTCGGGGTGCTGCATGAAGGCCTTGAAGACCGGGTGGGCATTCTCCCGCTCGGCCTCGCTGCGGATGGCGGGAACGCAGTCCTCCGGGCCGTACATGCCGTGGTAGGGCGCCGACACGATATACGGCCAATGCGGCTTGATGTAGCTGACGTGCAGGACCCAGGGTCGGTCGCCCTGCTCCCGGATGAACGCCATCGCCTGGTCCGTCGTCCAGGCCGTCTCGCTGTGCTCCTCCGGGATGCGCGCGGGCTCGCGCGCATTCCGCATGTGCCAGCCCGAAAGCAGCGCGCCGTCCCCGTCAGACCCCGAGTTGGCCCAGTCCTGCCACAGGTTCTTTCCGTCATACCCCTTCTCGCGGAGGTATCGCTCGTAGGATGCGTCCGGGTCGTAGATGAAGTCGGGGTGCAGGCCGTCGTCGCGCGCGAAAGGCTCAAAGCCGCACTCCGCGGCGTAGCGACCCGCGGCCGTGCCCTGGTCCAGTCCCAAGCGGGAGAAGCCGTCACGGTCGATCCGCATGTGGGTCTTGCCGACGAGGCCGACCCGCGGCCCGAGAGGCCGCACGTAGTCCCCAAGCGTCCATTCCCCGACCGGCAGGGGAACGTTGTTCCAGGTGGCTCCGTGGCTCGTGACGTAGCGCCCGGTGTAATACGACATCCGCGCGGGGCCGCAGACCGGCGATTGGACATAGGCCCGGGTGAACCGCACCCCACGCGCCGCAAGCGCGTCGATATGCGGCGTCTTGAGCGTTGGATGCCCATAAGCCGACAGGTAGTCGGTCCGGAGCTGGTCCGTCATCACGAAGAGAACGTTCTTCACCTTCGCCATGGCGCGGCGCTCCTGTGGACGCGGACCACCCGGCAGGGATTGCTCTACCGAATGAGGCCGATCTGATTGTTTCAGCCAGGCAAGTCAATCCCGCAGCGCCCGCCCCCTGACCCGGCCCTTATGCCATGTCTTCCAGCTCGCGGCCCCGCGTTTCCTGCACGTAGCGCACCACAAAGGCGAAGGACAGCAGCGCCATGGCGGCATAGATACCGTAGGCGAAGCCCAGGCCCGCGGAGGCCAGCGCGGGAAAGGTCTGGGACACCACGAAGTTCGCCACCCATTGCGCCGCGGCGGCGACCGCCAGCGCGTAGGCGCGGATGCGGTTGTTGAACATCTCGCCGAGCAGCACCCACACCACCGGCCCCCAGCTCATGCCGAAGAACACGACGTAAAGGTTGGCGGCGACGATGGCGACGGTGCCTTGCGTGTCCGTCAGCACCGGGGCGGCTTCGGGTCCTTGGGTCGGCGCGGCTGCGAACACGTAGGCCATGGCGCCCAAGGTGACCGCCATGCCGACCGAGCCGACCAGCAGCAGCGGCTTGCGCCCGATCCGGTCCACCAGGACGATGGCGATCAAGGTGGTCAGGATGTTGGTGACGGACGTGATCACGGTGATCGCCAGCGAGTTGGCCTCCGTGAAGCCGACCGCCTGCCACAACACCGACGAGTAGTAGAAGATCACGTTGATGCCGACAAACTGCTGGAACACCGAAAGCAGGATGCCGACCCAGACCACCGGCAGCAGCCCCAGCCACGGACCCTTGAGGTCCTGCAGCGACTGGACGCTTTCCGTCTGCATACTTTGTTGGATCTCGGCGATCTTCACCTCCGGCGGGGGCCGCCGGCTGACGAAGCGTTCCAGGACGTGGGCGGCTTCCTGCAGGCGCTGCTTCGCCACCAGGTAGCGCGGGCTTTCCGGGATCAGCCCGGCGAACACGCCGTAGATGAGGGCCGGCAGCGCCTCGGAGATGAACATCCACCGCCACGCTTCCAGCCCGAACCACAGCTTGCCGCTGGCCCCGCCCGCCGCCGCGGCGAGCGCGTAGTCGGTCAGCAGGGCCGCGAAGATGCCGGTGACGATGGCCATCTGCTGCAAGGAGCCGAGCCGGCCCCGCATGGCCGCCGGGGAGACTTCCGCGATGTAGGCCGGGGCGATGACGCTGGCCGCGCCCACGGCGAGGCCGCCCACCAGCCGGAAAAAGGTCAGCGACCAGATGTCCCAGGGCAGGCCCGCCCCGATGCCGCTGATGAAGAACAGCACCGCGGCGGCCTGCATCACGGGGATGCGCCCGTAACGGTTCGCGAGCGGCCCGGCGAACCAAGCGCCCACGGCCGACCCCAGCAGCGCGCTCGCGACCGAGAAGCCGAGCAGGGCGTCCCCCACATGGGACCATTCCCGGATGGCGCCCACCGCGCCGTTGATGACGGCGGTGTCGAAGCCGAACAGGAAGCCGCCCAGGGCGGCCGTGGCCGCGACCAGGACGATCCGCCCGACGGGCGGCGCGTCCTCGGCAGCGCCGGCCGCAGGGTGGGTGCCGGCGCCAAATCCTTGGTTGGCCATTGTTTTCCCCCTGTTTGGCGCCCCTTGCCCTGCTGGGCGGGACGCTTTCGGGAAAGCGTCGGCGCATTTGGCTTGGCGGGCAACCCTCACACGAAAGGTTGACGCTTTCGGGAGGTGTCTGGTTCGGGCGGTGCTCGATGCTTGCCGGGCAGACCGTCCTTCCAAGAGGACCCTGGCAACGGTTATGATGCCGCCCATGGATGATGTCGCTCTCCCGCCGGACCTTGAGCAGTTCGCGGCCGAGGCCGTGGCGGCGGGCCGCTACCGTGACCGGGCGGACCTCATCGCGGCTGGCATCGGGTTGTTGCGGCAGCAGGAAGCCGCCCGCGCCGATTTGCTGGCGTCGGTGCTCTCCGCCAAGGAGGAGGGCGACCGTGACGGGTATCTCGACGGCGACGAGGTTGCGGCGCGGGTCCGGGCGGCAACCGCGCGGAGAAGCGCCGCTTCGGCGTGAGCCGGCCGGACGGCCATCGTGCGCAGGACGGCAACCTCGCTACGGAGGCAGCGGTCCCGGACGGTGCCCGCTCACCGCCGAACCCGCGTCCCGGCGCAGCCGCAGGAAGCTCGGCAGCGACAGGAGCGCCAGCGCCGCCGCCAGCAGGAAGGCGACGCGGAACGGCGCCACGGAACCGTGCAGCCCCACCGCCGGGCCGGCCGCCTGCGCCGCGTGCAGCAGCACGGCGCCGAGCGCGATGCCCATGCCCACCGCCGCCTGAAAGGCCGTGTTGAACAAGGTGTTCGCCGCCCCGGTCTGCACCGCCGGCACCTCCGCGAAGGCCAGGGTGTTGAGGCTGGTGAACTGCAGGGACCGGCTGGCCCCGGCCAGCGCCAGCAGCGCCGCCGCCACCGGCAGTGGCGTGCCCGGCCCGATCAGCGCGCACCCGCCGATGGCCAGCGCGTTCCCCAGCGTGTTGCCCAGCAGCACGCCGCGAAACCCGTGCCGCCGCAGGATGCCGGAGGTCCACGGCTTGATGCCCAGGTTGGTCATCCCGTACCACAGCACCAGCAGCCCCGACACGAACGGGTCCATGCCCAGCCCGACCTGGAACAGCAGCGGCAGCAGGAACGGCAGGGTGCTGATGGACACGCGCGACACGAACCCGCCGGTCATGGTGGCGCGGAAGGACGGCACCGCGAAGGCGCCCAGCCCGACCAGCGGGTGCGCGTGCCGCCGGGCATGGCGCAGGGCCAGGAATCCCGCCACCCCGCTCGCCCCCAGCGCGGCGGCGGCGGTGGCCATCGCCTGCGCGCCGCCGCCCGGCGCCGCGTGGCCCAGCAGGTCGAACGCATACAACAGCAAGGCCAGCGCCAGCCCGTTCAGCGCGAAGCCTAACCTGTCAAACGGCCGAGGCTCCTGCTCTCTTGCGTCGCGGATCAGGAACCACGCAAGCACAAGGCCGGCCATGCCGAGCGGCACGTTGAGGAAGAAGATCCAGCGCCAGGACGCATAGGTGGCGATGAAGCCGCCCACCGGCGGCCCGAGCACGGGCGCCACCAGCGCCGGCCAGGTCAGGGTGGCCATGGCCCGCATCAGGTCCGGCTTGGCCGTGCCGCGCAGCACCACCAGCCGGCCCACCGGCACCATCAGCGCGCCGCCGCCCCCTTGCAGGATGCGCGCCGCCGTGAACTCCCACCGCCCCTGGCTCAGCCCGCACAGCACGGACGCAACCGTGAACAGCGCGATGGCCGCCATGAACACCCGGCGCGCGCCGAACCGGTCGGCGGCCCAGCCGCTGGCCGGGATGAACACCGCAAGCGTCAGCAGGTAGGCGGTCATGCCGATGGCGAGCGAAGCCGGCGTGGTGCCGAACGACTGCGCCATCTGCGGCAGCGCGGTCGCGATCACCGTGCCGTCCAGGTTCTCCATGAAGAACGCCCCGGCGACGAGCAGGGCAACGGGGGACAGCCGGCGGGACGGGGGCGCGGTCAATCGGGAACCCTCAAGCGGAGCCCGACCCTTACCACCGCCTGCGCCGTTCAAGAACCCGGGGCGGACGCGGGCCGGACCGCCCGGCCGACGCCGCCCCCGGGACCGCTCCGATCAGGGATATGCGCCGCGGGTGGCCAACTGGCGGATGAGGTCGGTCTCGAAGGTGCGGTACGGCGTGCCGTCCGGGCGGAAGATGTCGTGCTGCCACACAGGCGGATCCTCCGAAACGTAGGAGTATGGCCATCTCTGGTCAGGCTCGATCAGCACGCGGAAGGCGGTGCCGCCCAGCGCCTCCGCGGTGGTGTAGGGGTGCTGCCACGAGGCCCACGGCAGGATGGTCTGGCTCCTGCCGGACACCAGGCCCCAGTTGAACGCGCCGACGCCGGCCCGCCGCGCGACGACAAGGCTGCCTTCAAACAGGCTGTTCGAGGTGCGCGACATGAACTCCGTGCAGATCACCGGACGGCCGTAGCGCCGGAGCCAGCCGATCCGCTGGGAAAAGTCCTCGACGAAGCCGTAATTGTGGAAGGTGGTGATGTCGGACAAGGCGAGCTGGATGGCCTGGGTCTGGTTGAGGTTGCCCGGCTCCGACCAGTCGCCGGCCCAGACCGCGCTCGTTATCGGCTGGGTGGGTGCGCCGTTGCGCGCCCAGCGGAACACCTGCGGCAGCAGCCCGTTCACCAGCGCGACCTTGTTCGGCGGCTCCTGCGGGCCGTAGCTGTTGCCGTTGGTGTTGTCCGGCTCGTTCCACAGGTCCCAGAACAGGATGCGCGGGTCGCGGGCGAAGCTGCCCACGATGTCCTCGACGTAGGATTGCAGCGCCGGGTATTGGCCGGGGTCCTGCAGCACCGCCGCGCCCGGCGCCTGCACCCAGCGCGAGTTGTGCACCCCCGGCACTGGCGGCTGCTGCGGGCCGAGCTTCGGAAACGGGTCCCAGCAGGAATCGAACAGCACGAGGACCGGCCGGATGCCATGGGCGGCGGCGATGGACAGCACGCGGTTGATCCGCGACTTGAACCCGGCGGCGTCCTGCTGCCACAGCAGGTCGTGCAGGAACACGCGCACGCTGTTCATGCCGATGCCTGCGGCCCAGCCCAGCTCGCGCTCGATGGTCACGGGGTCGAAGGTGTCGGCCTGGAACATCTCGAACTGGTTGGAAGCGGTGGACGGCAGGAAGTTGCAGCCGACCGGCCAGGGCTGCGCCCCATACCAGCGGTTGGCGCGGTCAGCCGACCAAGGCGCGGCGTCCGCGCCCCAAGCCGTTCCGAAGCTGGCAACGGCGGCCGTGCTTGCAGCAGCCGCGAACAGCCCGCGGCGGGTGATGGTTCCCATGCGTTTCTCCCCTTGGTCTTTTTTAGCCTTCTACCGACGATAGATGAAAGTCCTGGCAAAAGGCATAGGGGTAGAGCCGACCGAGAGGATTCAGGCCTACACTGTGCTTGGAACAACACAGCACAACTTTCAAGGGAATGTCAGGAGGTGTTCTACATCAGATGTGCTTCATGGCGGCCTCCATCCATGCCGAAGGACAACGGCAAGAACCGGTTGGCGCGCCGCAGGCTGGATGGCGACCGGACCCTTTGGCCGCGCCAGCGCGAACCCGTTGCTCCCGCCCGCCCGCGGAACCGGCAGCAAGCAGCGGGTGTTCCGGCTCGCACGCCGTCCCACCTTGAAGAAAACGCCCAAGGAGAACCGCCATGCTGAACGACCACCAGGAACTGCGTGAAGCCGTGCGCGCCTTGTGCGCGAGCTTTCCCGCCGAGTATCACCGCAAGATCGACGCGGAGCGCGGCTACCCCGAAGCCTTTGTCGATGCGCTGACGCAGGCCGGCTGGCTCGCCGCGCTGATCCCGGAGGAGTACGGCGGGTCGGGCCTCGGGTTGACCGAGGCTTCGGTGATCATGGAGGAGATCAACCGTGGCGGCGGGAACTCCGGCGCCTGCCACGGCCAGATGTACAACATGGGCACGCTGCTCCGCCACGGTTCCGAGGCACAGAAGCGCGAGTACCTGCCCCGCATCGCGTCCGGCGCGCTGCGCCTGCAGTCCATGGCCGTCACCGAGCCGACAACCGGCACGGACACCACCAAGATCAAGACGGTGGCCGTGCGCCGGGGCGACCGCTACGTGGTGAACGGCCAGAAGGTGTGGACCTCGCGCGTGCAGCATTCGGACCTGATGATCCTGCTCGCGCGCACCACGCCGCTGCCGGAGGTCACGAAGAAGTCGGAAGGCATGTCGGTCTTCATCGTCGATCTGCGCCAGGCGGTCGGCCGCGGCCTCACCGTCCGGCCGATCCCGAACATGGTCAACCACGAAACCAACGAGTTGTTCTTCGACGACCTGGAGATCCCGGCGGAGAACCTGATCGGCGAGGAAGGCAAGGGCTTCAGGTACATCCTCGACGGCCTGAACGCCGAGCGCGCGCTGATCGCAGCCGAGTGCATCGGCGACGGCTACTGGTTCATCGACAAGGTCGTGCCCTACGTCAAGGAGCGCACCGTGTTCGGCCGCCCTATCGGCCAGAACCAGGGCGTGCAGTTTCCCATCGCCGAGGCCCACATCGAGATCGAGGCCGCCAACCTGATGCGCTTCGAGGCGTGCCGCCGCTTCGACGCGCGCGAGCCGTGCGGGGCGCAGGCCAACATGGCCAAGTACCTCGCGGCCAAGGCGTCCTGGGAAGCGGCCAACGCCTGCCTGCAGTTCCATGGCGGCTTCGGCTTTGCCAACGAGTACGACATCGAGCGCAAGTTCCGCGAAACGCGGCTGTACCAGGTGGCGCCGATCAGCACCAACCTGATCCTCAGCCACGTCGCCGAGCACGTGCTCGGCCTGCCGCGCAGCTTTTGACGGGAAACGGGACCATGGCGGGATCGAAGCCGCTGGCAGGCCTGCTCGTCGCGTCGATGGAGCAGGCCGTCGCGGCGCCCTACTGCACCTCGCGCCTCGCCGACGCCGGGGCGCGCGTGGTCAAGGTCGAGCGGGCGGAGGGCGACTTCGCCCGCGGCTACGACGATGCCGCGAAGGGGTCGTCGAGCTACTTCGTGTGGCTGAACCGCGGCAAGGAAAGCCTGGTCCTCGACATCAAGGCGCCGGAGGACAAGGCGCTGCTCACCCGCCTGGTCGCAGCCGCCGACGTTTTCGTCCAGAACCTGGCGCCCGGCGCCGCGGCCCGCGCCGGCTTCGGCTCGGAGGCGCTGCGGGCGCGGCACCCGCGCCTCGTCACCGTGGACATTTCCGGCTACGGCGACGGCGGCGACTACGCCCGGATGAAGGCTTACGACCTGCTCGTGCAGGCCGAAAGCGGGCTGTGCAGCGTGACCGGGCGGCCGGAAGGGCCGGGCCGGGTCGGCGTTTCGGCCTGCGACATCGCCTGCGGCATGAACGCCCACGCCGCGGTGCTGGAGGCGCTGATCGAGCGCGGGGCGACCGGCCGGGGCAAGGGCATCGCGGTGTCCTTGTTCGACGGCATGGCGGATTGGATGAACGTCCCGCTGCTCTGCTTCGAGGGCACGGGCGAGGCGCCCCGGCGCATCGGCTTGGCCCATCCCTCCATCTGCCCCTACGGCGCATTCGAGACGCGGGACGGGGCGCTGGTGCTGGTCTCGATCCAGAACGAGCGCGAATGGGCGGAGTTCTGCGCCCGCTTCCTCCAACAGCCGGACCTGCCGGCGCGCGAAGGGTTCCGGAGCAACGTGGAACGGGTGGCGCACTGGGCCGCCGTGGACGCCCGCATCGCCGAAACCTTCCGCGCCCTGACCCGCGACGAGTGCGCGGCGCGGCTGCGCGCGGCCAACACCGCCTACGGCTTCGTCAACGACGTGGCCGCCTTTGCGCGCCACCCGGCGCTGCGCCGCGTCGTGCTCGACACCCCCGGCGGTTCCGTGGCCGTGGCGGCGCCCGCGCCGCGCTTCAGCGACGGCGAGCGCGAACTCGGCGCGGTGCCGGCGCTCGGCGAGCACACGGCGCGGCTCCGGGCGGAGTTCGCCGGGTGACCCGGCGGACGGCGCCCGCCTGAACGTGGGGAGGGCCTGTCGCGCACGGACGCGGGGTGTGCCATGGCGGTGCGACACGTGCCGAAAGGAGTTCAAGCGCCTTGGAAACAGCCCACGAGATCATCCTGGCCGCCGGCGTGCTGTGCCTGCTCGCCACCTGCGCCGGGCTGGTTTCGGCGCGGATCGGCACGCCCTTGCTGCTGGCCTTCATCGGGATCGGGATGCTGGCGGGCGAGGACGGTCCCGGAGGCATCCAGTTCGACGATTTCCGGACCGCTTACCTGGTCGGCAGCTTGGCGCTCGCCGCCATCCTGTTCCAAGGCGGGCTGAGCACCGAGCGCGGCATGATCGAGCAGGCGCTCTGGCCCGCGGTTGCCCTGGCCACGGCCGGGGTGGCGATCAGCGCCGGCGTGGTCGGGGCGGCGGTCGTCCTCCTGTTCGGCGTGTCCTGGCCGGAGGCGCTGCTGCTCGGGGCGGCCACGGCGCCCACGGACGCGGCGGCCGTTTCCGTCCTGCTGCGCGTGTCCCGCATTGAGGTGCCGTCGCGCGTGTCCGCGGCGTTGGAGGTGGAATCGGGGCTGAACGACCCGATGAGCGTGTTCCTCACCGTGGGCCTCGTCGAGTTCCTGACCGCGCCCGAAGGGATGGACGCGGGCCACGCGGCGCTGCTGTTCGGGGAGGAGATGGGTGGCGGAACCGTGATCGGCCTGGCCAGCGGCTACGCGCTGCTCCGGCTGTTCCGCTGGCTGGACGTGGAGCGGTCGGTGTTCCCCGTGTTTGCCGTGGGCGGCGCGCTCGCGACCTTCGGGGCCGCGCAGGTGCTCGGCGCGAGCGGGTTCCTGGCGGTTTACCTGGCCGGCGCGGTCGTGGGCAACGCCGAGCACCCGGCGTCGCAGCCCATCACCCGCTTCTTCGGGGCGCTCGGCTGGCTGGCGCAGATCGCGCTTTTCCTCATGCTCGGCCTCCTGGTCACGCCGCACGAGCTGCCGCCGGTGATCGTGCCCGCGCTTGCCGTTTCGGCGGTGCTGATCCTGGTCGCCCGGCCGGTCGGGGTTGCGGCCTGCCTGCTGCCGTTCCGCTGGACGGTGCGGGAAACGGCGTTCGTCGCTTGGGCCGGCCTGCGCGGCGCCGTGCCGATCTTCCTGACCACCATTCCCCTGCTGGCAGGCGTCAGGGCCGGGCGGGCGTTGTTTGATATCGTGTTCGTGGCGGTGATCGTGTCCGTCGCCGTGCAAGGCTGGACCGCCGCGTCGGCGGCCCGTTTGCTTGGGTTGAAGGGGGACCCTCCTGAGCAGCCGGCCTTGCCGCGTGCCGGCCCAAGCCCATCGGCCGACGCGACCGCCGCGCGGCGCTGACCGGCTGGCCGCGCCGGTCAGCGCCGCGCCGGGTAGGCCGCCTGGCGCGGCCCGTCCGCTGGGACGACCATCCTCCCAACCGGCCAAAGCGCGATGCCCGCCAGCTTCAGGTGCGCCCACGCGAACGGCAGGCCGATGATCGTGAGCGCCAGCCCGGCCGCGACGACGAGGTGCCCAATCGCCAGCCACCACCCCGCCAGCACGAACCAGATCACGTTGCCGAGGAAGCCGAGCGGTCCCGTCCCGAGGTCGTCCCGTCCGGTGTGCTCGTCCCGCTGCACGACCCGGTGGCCGAACGGCAGCAGCGTGTAGAGCGCGATGTTGAAGGCCGCCCGCGCCCATGGCAGGCCGATGATCGTGATGGCCAGCACCACGCCCGCGACGAGCCACGCCGCTGCCATCCAAACGCCGCCGAAGATGACCCATGCGATGTTCAAGAGCAGGCGCAAAGCCGTCATGGGATGCCTTTCAGGGTTCGAGGCGGAGCGGGAAGCTCCGGACGGCCCTGATATAAGGGCGCAGGCCGCCTCTGTCCCGGCATCATGCTCGCGGCATCGTCTGGAACCGGCTTGACAAAGAGTTCCCGCGCCAAGGCAAGCTGCCATGCCGGGCTTGCCGCATGAACGGCGGCGGGCCAAAAGGGTTGTTGGCCAGCGATGACCGAGTAAACCCCATGCCCAGCACCTTGCCCGGCGGATTGATCGGCTGCGGGTCCTTCGCGATCAACCACCTCCATGCGTGGCGGGACATCGCGGGCGTGGAGATCGTCGCGATCTGCGACCGCGACCCGGCCCGCCTTGCCGCCTTGGGCAGCCAGTTCGGCATCGCGCGGCAGTACACCGACGCCGCCGCCATGCTGGCCGCGGAGGCGCTCGGCTTCGTGGACATCGCCACCGCCGTTCCGAGCCACCGGAGCCTGGTTGAGCTTGCGGCGCGGCATCGGTTGCCGGTTATCTGCCAGAAGCCGTTCGCGGCCACGATGGCGGACGCCCGCGCCATGGTGGACGCCTGCGCGACCGCCGGCGTTCCCCTGATGGTGCACGAGAACTTCCGCTGGCAGCACCCGATCCGGCAGGTGCGCGCGGTGATCGACGCCGGGGGTCCGCTGCTTGACGCGCGGCTCGGCCTGCGCATCGACCCAGCCGCAATCCATGCTGCTGACGTAGCCCGGCATCCGCTGCAGGCCGTGGCTGCGCGCCCCGTCGCGCTCGGCCGCGACGACGACCCCGGCCACCGTCCGCGCATCCGCCGGCGCCATGCCCCGGCTTCCGAAGATGGCAGCCACCAGGTCGGTCAGGTCCTCGACGGACAGGGTGGGCGTCTTCACGGCGTGCACGCTCCCGGCTGCAGGACGGCTCGCTCGGGAATGCTGAAGACCGCTTCCAAGGATGGCAACCATGCCTCCGCCCGAACGGCGCCGCAAGCGTCTGGCCGGCCTGCCATGCCCGCCGTTCGGGACGGACTCAGCCGTCCGTTTCCGCCGCGGTTTCGCGCTGCCTCCTGCTGATCTCAAGCTCGTAGCGTGCGCGCACTGCCGCCGCGTCGTTGCCGTCCTCGCGCTGCTCGGCCTTGGACAGCAGCGTTGAGCGTGCGACTTCCCATTCCAGCGCCCGCATCAGGTGCTTGGCCGCATCGAGGTTGCCGATCCGGCACGCTTCATAGAAGGCGGTTGTGATCTGATCGGAAAGCCGCCGTTCGTAGCGCGGCTCGGCCGTCTTGAGCTGCTCGATCCGCGCCCGGCTCCGGAAGACGCGGAGGTCAGCCATAGGCGTTGCCCTGTGCCGGACCGGCCACGGGAAGCTTGGCGATCCCGGCGCCCCGTCCTGCCCAGCCGGGACGGCGGACTTCCGGGAAACCGGCCAGGGCGGAGGCGACGCTCGTGCGCATGGAAGCGGCGGACATGGCAGTTCTGATGTTGACAACCGCTGCAGGGAAACACGGCCGCCCCGTGCGGTCACGTTAGGTTTTGCCGGACCGGGTTGCCGTGATGCGTCCCCTGACGCACCCCGGCGCCGGGCACGGACGCGAACCTGACGCCAACCCCGGTTCCGTTCTCGTCAAGGAACTGCACGCCGCCCGCTTCCAGGGCGCGGCGGATCGCCGCGAGCGTCGTTTCGCGGGGCCGCACGGTCTCGTTCTCGATCATGTTCAGCGTCACGGCCGAAACGGCGGCGCGGTGCGCCAGGGTGGCTTGGGTCCATTTCAGCAACCCGCGAGCGGCGCGGATTTGGGCGGTGTTAATCATGGCCTCACAGCTTGGCACAAACTTGAGAAAATCTAAAGTTTCTTGTTGACGTGCAGGAACAAGCGCGTGCATATCGCGCCACCGACGGGTCGGATGGGTTTGGGTTCTCTTGAAACGAACTCCCAAACCCGGGCATTGATGACCGTTGGGGCTATGGCGCGGGCCGGAAGCCAAGGGTTATCCTCCAGACTGCCAGATGTGGACCGGGAGGTTCACAGCCTCGCAAGGGGCGGCACCCCCTTGGCAACATATGTCCGCGCAGCGTGCGTTGGCCCGGGCGGGCCGGAGTTCGACGGTTATCTGTCGTGGGTTCGAGTCCCATCGGCGCTGCAAGGCACCGTAGCTCAGCTTGGTAGAGCAATTGTCGTCGGCGATCCCATGACCGCCCGGCTGGTGAACAGGAAGGAGGCTGGCATGACGTTACCTGAACGACCGCAAAGCGCCGCGTGCGCCCGCGTCCGTCGATTTCGCCAGCCGAGTTTGCGGCCGATGCTGACCCACGCATGACATCCTATTCCGACATTCCTCCGGCGGGCCGGAGGCCGAGGGTTACCTGGTCTGCTGCCGGTTCAAGTCCGAAGGCGTCCGACCGGACGCCGTAGCACCCCTCGCCCACACATGCCCGCCGGGTCACTTCGACACGAGGCGGGCTATGACCAGCCATCTGAACATCCTTTCGCGACGCGCCGCGGCGGCCACGGCCCAGGCGCTGCCGATCCCCGGCACCGTGCCGAACGCGGCGGGTGGGCACGCCTTTGCCGTCGATGATTGGGCGCGGCTCGACCGTTTCCTGATCCTCGGGTCGGAGGGCGGCAGCTACTACGCCGGCGAGCGTCCGCTCACGCGCGACAACGCCGCAGCGGTGCTGCGCGCGGTCGCGGCGGATGGCCCCCGCGCCGTTGCGCGCATCGCCGCAATCAGCGAGGCCGGCCGCGCGCCGAAGAACGGCCCGGCCTTGTTCGCGCTCGCCCTGGCGGCGTCGGCCGACGACCTCGCCACCCGGCGCGCGGCCCTCCTCGCCCTGCCGCGCGTGGCCCGGACCGGCACGCACCTGTTCGAGTTCGCCGGGTTCGTGGAAGGCACACGCGGCTGGGGCCGGGCGCTGCGCCGGGCGGTGGGGGCGTGGTACGGCAGCCAGCCCGTGGACCGGCTCGCCTACCAGGTGGTCAAGTATCGCCAGCGCGGCGGCTGGTCGCACCGCGACCTGCTGCGGCTCGCGCACCCGGAAACGGTTGAACCCGACCGTGCGGCGCTGCTCGACTGGGTGTGCCGCGGCACGGAGGGCGAGGCGCTGCCGACCCTGGCGCGCGCCGCATCGGCGCTTGGCCGGGCTGGCGCGGGGGCGGAAGCGGCGGCGCTGATCCGCGCGCACGACCTGCCGCGGGAGGCCGTGCCGACGGCGTTGCTGAACGACCCGGCGGTATGGGAGGCGCTGCTGGAGCGGATGCCGCTCACGGCGCTGGTGCGCTCGCTTGCCAAGCTGACCGTGGCTGGCGTGGTGAGGCCGCTCGGCGAGCGGCTGCCGCCCGTGCTGTCGGCGCTGGGCGACGTGGACCGCATCGCGCGGGCACGGCTGCACCCGCTGGCGATCCTGTTGGCGCTGCGCACCTACGCGGGGGGCCGGGGCGACCGCGGCGGCCTGCAATGGGAGCCGGTGCAGCCGGTGATCGACGCGCTGAACGCGGCCTTCTACACCGCGTTCGGGGCGGTCGAGCCGACGGGCAAGCGGCTGCTGCTGGCGCTCGACGTGTCGGGGTCGATGGCGGCGGGCCGTGTCGCCGGGTCGTCGCTGACGCCGCGCGAGGCGTCGGCGGCGATGGCGCTGATGACGGCGGCGACGGAGGCGAGCACCCATGTCATGGGCTTCGCCGACGCGCTCGTGCCGTTGTCGCTGTCGCCGTCCATGCGGCTGGACGACGCCGTGCGCGCCGTGTCGGGCCTGCCGTTCGGCGCCACGGACTGCGCGCAGCCGATGCTGTATGCGCTGGAGCGGGGCCTCTCGGTCGATGCCTTCGTGGTTTACACGGACAGCGAAACCTGGGCCGGGGCGATCCACCCGGCGCAGGCGCTGCGGCAATACCGCGAGCGGACCGGCATCGCCGCGAAGCTCGTGGTGGTGGGCCTGGTGTCGAACGGGTTCAGCATCGCCGACCCGGCCGACGCCGGCATGTTGGACGTGGTGGGCTTCGACGCAGCCGCGCCCGCCGTGATCGCCGACTTCATCCGCGCCCAGTGAACCACTCCGGCAGCTTTCTGAAAGGGCTGCCGGAGCACCTTTCCAAACGGCAACTCATAGGAGGACGACCATGCGTCGCCCCAGCGCCTACGAGACCCGCGCCCGCGAGCTGGCCACCCTCGCCGGCATCGACCCCGACAGCCGCGTTTCCCGCCCCGGCGAAGCGCCCGGCGGCCGCGGGATGCCCGCCTGGTGCGCCTTCCGCGACGCCGCGCGGGCCGAGCACCTTCAAGCCGAGATCGCCGCCGTCGCCTTGCCCGAGCAGGCCGCCGCCTATCGGGATGCACCCCTGCAAGTGTTCGGCCCGCACGAGGATGCGACGCTTGCGCAGATGCGCAACTGCATGGGCGTGGGCCGTGTCGCGGCGGGCGTGGTGTGCGCGGACGGGCACCTCGGCTACGCGCAGCCCGTGGGCGGCGTGATCGCCTATGAGGGCCAGGTCAGCATCTCCGGCGTCGGCTTCGACATCGGTTGTTTCACTGGTGACACCCGCATCTTCACGCTGAACGGGCAGACCCCGACCCTTGCGGAGTGCGAAGGGCAATCGGTTTGGGTGCTGGCCTGTGATGCCAAGGGCAAGCCGGTGCCGGCGCAAGGCGTCTGCACACGAACCCGCCGCGATGCGGCGCTGGTGCGGGTCACGCTGGACAGCGGCAAGTCGATCCGCTGCACGCCCGATCATCTGTTCATGCTTCGGAACGGCACCTATCGGCGTGCGGATGCCCTGGCGCCCGGCCAGTCGCTGATGCCGCTCTACACGACGACGGACCGAGACGGCTACGTACTGGTCCGGAACAATCAAACCCGGCGCCTCATGCGGCTGCACTGGATGGTTCATCGCGCCGGGCTGACCGATCCGGCCCCGGACCTTCAAGGTGACGAGTTGGTTCTGCATCACCGGAACTTCACCCCGGCTGACAACGACCCGCTGAACCTGCAGCCGCTGCGCAAGGTTGACCATGACGCCATGCACGCGCGGATGCGGGACCGGGCGCACTTCAACACTCCTGAGTTCCACGAGAACCGCATCGCCGCGATCAGAAGGTTCTGGATCGGCGCCCGCCGAGACGACGGCTTCATGGAGCGGCGCCGGAACACGGCGACGGCCAACATTACCGGCTACATGGAAGGGCGCCCCGAGGAGTTTCGTCATGCGATCAAGAACAACGGGCGGCGTGGCTCTTCGCATCTCCTCCGGTTCAACACTGACCCGAACACGATCCGCCGCAACCGCGAGCGTGCCAGGAGGCCGACGCCGTGTCCGCTGTGCAGCGTCGAAATGATCTCGACGTCCTCCCTTTATTACCACGCGAAGAAGGAACACGCCGAGACGCTTGCGGCGGGTCTGCGGGCGGGACGGCAGCGTGGCAAGAACAGCGTGGCTGAGCGGTTGGTGCTCGGCGCGAACAACCACAAGGTCATCTCCATCGAACCCGTGGCAGAGCAGGAAGACGTGTTTTGCTTGTCCGTGCCGGGGCTGAACAACTTCGCCCTCGCGGACGGGGTGTTCGTCCACAACTGCGGCAACATGGCGGTGCGGCTCGACACGCCGTATGCGGCGGTGGCGGACCGGGCGGGCGCGATCCTGGCCGACATCCGCCGGGCGGTGTCGTTCGGCGTGGGGCGCACGAACGCCGAACGGGCCGAGCATCCCCTGTTCGACGACGAGGACGCTTGGCGTGACGCCGACATGACCGCCTACCGGCAGAAGGCAGCGGCGCAGCTCGGCACCGTGGGGTCGGGCAACCATTACGTGGACTTGATGCGGGACGAGGCCGGCTTCGTGTGGATCGGCGTCCACTTCGGCAGCCGCGGCTTGGGGCACACCTCGGCCACCAAGTACCTGAAGCTCGCCGGCGGCCAGGACGGCATGAACGTGCCGCCCGCGGTGGTGGACGAGGACAGCGAGCTGGGCCGCCGCTACGTCGCGGCCATGGAACTGGCCGGCCGCTACGCTTATGCCGGGCGCGAATGGGTGGTGGAGCGCGTGCGCCGGATCATCGGCGGCGCGGTCACGGACAGCGTGCACAATCACCACAACTACGCTTGGCGGGAAACGCATAACGGGCGGAACTTGTGGGTGGTGCGCAAGGGCGCCACCCCCGCCTGGCCCGGCCAGCGCGGCTTCGTGGGCGGGTCCATGGGCGACGACGCGGTGATCATCGAGGGCGTGGACAGCCCGGCCGCGCAGGCGGCGCTGTATTCCACGGTCCACGGCGCCGGGCGGCTGTTCGGGCGGCAGCAGGCCAAGCGGTTGTTCAAGCGTGAGCAGATGGACGCTTGGCTGCAGGAGCGCGGCGTGCTGCTGGCCGGGGGCGACCTGGACGAAAGCCCGATGGC
Organism: uncultured Acetobacteraceae bacterium; assembly: GCA_964235485.1. GTDB lineage: Bacteria > Pseudomonadota > Alphaproteobacteria > Acetobacterales > Acetobacteraceae > CAHJXG01. The sequence goes on from CAXSAZ010000019.1 coordinate 32,674, forward strand.
CTACCGCCGCCTGCCGGACGTGGTGGCGCAGCACGCCGGCACGATCCAGGTGCAGCACAGCCTGCGCCCGTTCGCGGTGGCCATGGCCGGGGACGGCGAGTTCGACCCATTCAAGGATTGAGGGGTGATCCGGCGGGCGTGGGTTTTTAAGCCCGGCCCACGCCCACCTGCCGGCACATGGACAATAGCGGGCAAGCCGGGCACCTCGGCCGTGGGCCGGTGCAGACGTGCTTGCCGAAGGGCACCAGGCGCTCGTTGATCTCGATCCAATATTCCTGCGGCAGCTTGCCGGCGAGGGCGGCCATGGTGCGCTCCGGCGTGGACCCGGCGACGTAGCCCCAGCGGTTGGCTATCCGGTGGACGTGGATGTCCACGCAAATGGCAGGCTTGTTGAACCCGACCGCCAAGGTCAGCGCCGCCACCTTCGGGCCGACCCCGCGGAATGCGGTCAAGCCTTCGGGCGTGTCCGGGACCGTGCCGCCGTGGCGCTCCAAGATGGCGCGGGACAGGGCGAGGATGTCGCGCGCCTTCGGTTCCGGGAAGGTGGCCCCGCGGAGCAGGGCGGTCAGCTCGCCTTCGTCCAGCGCCGCCATGGCCACGGGCGTGCGGGCGCGGGCGAACAGGCGATGGCACACGGGGATCGTGGTCTCGTCCAGCGTGCGGGCGCTGATCAGGCTGGCGACAAGCTGTTCATAAGGGGTGTCGTATCCCTCGTCCCGGAGCTGGAACATCGCCGCCTTGGGCAAGCGGGCGCAGGCCGCGCGCAGGCGGCGGAAAACCTCGTGGATGTCGAAGGGGTCCTTGCCTGCGGCGTCCGGGGGCAAAGGGGCGGGGTCAGGCAAGCCGGACCGTCCCAGTCAGCATGGCGAAGCTCCTAATCTTTAAGCAGAAGCGCCCCGCGGCTTTGGCGCCGATCCCGTTGGCCGTCGCGGCATCGGGCATGTAAGCGCCGGGCGAGAACGCGGGTTGCAGCGGAGGCCTGTCCCTTGCAGCCGCCGGTGCCGCCAGCCGTCAATACACGTGTTCCCGGATCGGCTGGTTGGCCGCGATGCGCTCAAACGCGAAGGGCCGCAGGTCCACCGACCGCGCTTCCCCATGCAGAATCAGCTCGCTCGCGCCGGCGCCGGCGGCCGGGGCGTGCATCATGCCGTGGCCGCTGAAGCCGCAGGCCAGCACCAGGTTCGTGACCTCCGGGTGCCGCCCGATGATGGCGCTGTGGTCGAACAGGTTATGCTCATACAGCCCGGCCCAGGCCCGCAGCAGCCGCAACTGCTCGAAGCCCGGGATGCGATGGGCCAAGGCGGGCCAGATCACGTCGTCGAACAGCGCATGGTCCACGTCCAGGCCGAAATCGTCGGCGGCGTTCTCGGCCAAAGGCGTCGTGCCGCAGATGTACAGATGCCCCTCCGGACGGAACACGAAGCCCGACGTGTCGAAGATGAACGGGCCGTGCGGGATCTTCTCCGGGCTGTCGAACACGAAGATGCAGCGCCGACGCGGCACCACCGGCACGTCCAGGCCAGCCATCCGGCCGACCTGCCCGCTCCATGGCCCGGCGGCGTTGACGGCCGTGCCGCACAGGAGCTGCTTGCCATCGGCCAGCAGAACCGCGCCGATCCGCCCGGCGTTCGCCATTTCCAGCCCCGTCACGGTCCCATGGACGTACTCGACGCCCTGAGCGCGCGCCTTGCGCTTGAACGCTTGCAGCAGCGCCGGGCCGTCGAACCAGCCTTCCCCATCCGGGCCAAAGGACGCGATGCCGAGGTCGTCCACCCGCAGCCAGGGGTGGCGGTGCCGTGCTTCCTCCGGGGTGAGCAGCTCGGTGTTGACGCCGCAGGCCCGCTGCGTCGCGTTCCTCGCCTCGAAGGCCGGGATGTCGCCGGGCTTGCCCAGGATGAGGTAGCCGGGTTCGCGCAGGCCGATGTCGGCCTCATAGCCGTCCACGCTCAGCAGCTCCCGCACCCGGCGCAGGAAGCCGATGCTGTAGCCGGACATTTGGATGTTGGCCTCGGTGGCGAACTGCTGCCGGATGGCGCTGGTGGACAAGGAGGACGACGCCGCGGCGTAGGTGGGATCGCGCTCGACCACGGCGATGCGCCCGGCGAAGGCCGGGTTGGCGGACAGGTGGTAAGCGACGGAGCTGCCGATCACGCCGCCGCCGATGATCACCACGTCAAAGCTGCGCTGCATCCTCGCCCTCCTTGTTCAGCGCCGCGGCCGCGGCTGCCCTGGCAGCCCGGCACGCCCGCCATACCCGCTCCGGCGTGGCGGGCATGTCTAGGTGCGCGATGCCCAGCGCGTCGGCGACCGCGGCCATCACGGTTTGCGGCGCGCCGATGGCGCCGGCCTGGCCCGACCCCTTGGCGCCCAGCGGGTTGCGGGCGGTGGGGTGCTCGTTGAACCGGACCTCCAGCGGGGGCAGGTCGGCCGCCCGCGGCAGGGCGTAGTCCTGGAACGAGGCGGTGAGCAACTGCCCGCCGCTGGGGTCGTAATGCACCCCCTCCATCAATGCCTGCCCGATGCCCTGCGCCAAGCCGCCCTGGACCTGGCCCTCGGTCAGCAATGGGTTGACCAGGATGCCGTAGTCGTCCACCGCGACGTAGCGCAGCAGCGCCACGGTTCCGGTGTCCGGATCGACCTCCACCTCCGCCACGTGGGCGCCGTTCGGGAACACGAACGCCTCGTTCGGGTTGTGGGCGTCGGCATCCAGGGCGCCGGGCGGCAAGGTGCGGGCCAGATCAAGCAGCGCGATGCTGGCACCCTCCGCATTATGGAACGCGCCATCGGCGAAGCGGACCGCCGCCGGGGCGGATTGCAGCAGGCGCGCGGCCTCCGCGTGGGCCTTGGCCAGCGCGGCGTCCAGCGCCATTACCAGCGCGGTGCCGGCCATCGGCAGGGAGCGCGCGCCGCCATGGCCGCCGCCGGACGCAATGCGCCCGCTGTCCGCCTGCACCAGCCGGCACGCCTCGACGGGCACGCCCAGCCGGGCGGCGGCGAGTTGGGAAAAACTGGTTTCGTGCCCTTGGCCGTTGGACTGGGTGCCCGACAGCAGTTCCACCGTGCCGTCGCGCCCGAAGCGGACCGCGCCGTCCTCGCCGGGCTTGCCGCGCGAGGTTTCCAGGAAGCAGGCGATCCCTTGGCCGAGCCAGCGCCCGCGGCGGGCGGCCTCGGCCCGGCGCGCGGCGAAGCCGGCCTGGTCCGCCGCCCGCAGCGCCGCGTCCAGGTTGTCCCCGAACCGCCCGGTGTCCATCGCCGTGCCCAGCGCGCTCGTGTAAGGGAAGTCCCGGATCAGGTTGGCCCGGCGCAGCGCCACCCGGTCCCAGCCCAGCCGAAGTGCCGCAGCGTCCGCCAGGCGCTCGATGACGTAGTTCGCTTCCGGCTTGCCCGCGCCGCGGTAGGCGTCCACCGGGACGGTGTTGGTGAAGGCGCCGCGCACGTCCATGAACACCGCGGGGATGGCATACACCCCGCCCATCGCCGTCGCGGGCGCCACCGTATGCGCGCCGGGGCCGAGGGCGGACACGTAGGCGCCCAGCTCGCCCGTGGTTTCCACGTGCAGCGCGAGGAAGCGGCCCTCCGTGTCCAGCGCCAGCCGCGCCCGCGTCAGGTTGCCGCGTCCGTGCGCCCCGGACAGGAAGTCCTCCGTCCGGTCGGCGATCCAGCGCACGGGCCGGCCGAGGCGGCGCGCCGCCCACAGCAGGGCCACATGCTCGGGGTGCAAAACGTTCTTCATGCCGAAGCCGCCGCCCACGTCGGGGCAGACGACGTGGATCGTCTCAGGCGTCACCCCGAAGCAATGGGCCAGGTCGCGCCGGAGGCCGTGCACGTCCTGGCCGCTCAGCAGCAGGCGCATTTGTCCGGTCGCCGGGTCGTGCTCGGCGAGCGCGGTGCGCGTTTCCAGGGACGCGGCGACGACCCGGTTGTTCACCAGGTCCAGGCTGACGGCGTGCGCCGCCGCCGCGAACGCGGCCTGGACGGCCGCCCGGTCGCCGCGCTGGTAATGGAACGCCAGGTTGCCCGGCGCGTCCGGCCAAAGCTGCGGCGCGCCCTCCGCCAAAGCATGGTCCGGCGCCGTCACCGCCGGCAGCTCGTCGTAGTCCGCCGCCACCTGCTCCAGCGCGTCGCGGGCGGCGGCGGCGGTGTCGGCCACGACCAGGGCGACCGGCTCCCCCACGTGGCGCACGCGCCCGGAGGCCAGGGCATGGCGCGGCGGCACGACCAGCCCGGCGGCCGGCGGCAGCGCCATGGCGCAGGGGATCGGGCGGATGCCGTCGTCCAGCAGGTCAACCGCGGTGAACACGCCGCAAACGCCCGGCATGGCCGCCGCTTCGTCCGTCCGGACGCGGAGCAGGGCCGCATGGGCATAGGGCGAGCGCACGAGGAAGGCGTGCAGGTGCCCGGCCGCCGGCACGTCGTCCACATACCGCCCGGCGCCGCGCAGGAAGCGCCCGTCCTCCAACCGCCGCAGCGAGCGCGGGTCAGCGGCAGTGCGGTGCATGGGCGGCCTCCTCCGTGGCGTCGCAATCAACCGCCCCCATCAGCACGGCGGGCAGGAGTTCTTGCGCCGGGCAGGGCGGGAGCCGCTGCGTCGTCAGTGTTGGATACTACCCGTGGAAGCGCGCCGCGTCACTGGGTCAGCATCCCCGTCACGCCCCCCGCACGTCCGTGCCCCAGCGGCGATGCAGGAAGCGTTCCCACGGCGCGAACAGCACCTTGTCGGCCAGCAGCCCGATCAGCACGATGACCAGCATCACCGCGACCACCTGCTCCATGGCGTTCAGCTCCCGCCCGTAATGCAGGAGCTGACCCAGGCCGAAGCCGCTGAGAATGGTCACGTAGATCTCGGCCGCCATCAGCGAGCGCCAGGCAAACGCCCAGCCCTGCTTCATGCCGCTGACCAGGAAAGGCAGCGACGCCGGCAGGATCACCCGCGTCCAGCGGTGGAAGCCCGCCGACCCCATGGTCCGCGCCGCGCGGGCGTAAACGGTGGGGATGCTGCGCGCGCCCGTGTCGGTCGCGATCATCACGGACCAGGTGGTGCCCATGACCACCACGAACAGCATCGCGCCCTCGCTCTGGCCGAACCACAGCAGAGCGAGCGGGATCCAGCACACGCTGGGCAGCGTTTGCAGCCCGAGCGCCAGCACGCCCACCGTGTCCTCCACGACCTCCCACGTACTGGACAGCAGGCCCAGCGGCAGCCCGATGGCGACGCCCATGGCGTAGCCGACCAGCAGCCGGCGCAGCGTCACCCCCGTGGCTTCCAGCAGGCTCCCGTCCGCCAGCGCCGCACCGAGATACTCGGCCACGCTGCCCGGCGACGGCAGCAGCACCGGCGACCAACGCCCGCTCCAGGACATGGCCTGCCACGCCGCGACGAGGCCGGCGAAGAACAGCGCGGCGACCAGCACGCGCCTCACAGCATCGCGTCCGGCGTGTAGTAGCTTTTCAGCGCCGCGGTGATGCGCGACGCATAGCCGGACAGCTCGGCGCCGTTGATGTCGCGGGGGCGGGGCAGGGGGATGTCGAACACCTCGCGCAACTGCCCGGGGTGGGGGGAGAACAGCACCACCCGGTCGGCCAGGCAAACCGCCTCCCGCACGTTGTGGGTGACGAGCAGGATGGTCTTGCGCCGGGTCCGCCAGATCTCCTGCAGGTCGTCGTAAAGCTGCTCGCGGGTGAGGGCGTCGAGCGCCGAGAACGGCTCGTCCATCAGCAGCATCCGCGGGTCGGGAGCGAGCGCGCGGGCCAGCGCCACGCGCTGGCGCATCCCGCCGGACAGCTCGTGCACGTTGGCGCGGGCGAAGCGTTCCAGCTTGACCAGGCGCAGGTGCTCCATCGCCCTCTCGACCCGCTGGCGGCGTCCGAGGCCCGGCACCAGCCTCAGCCCGAACAGCACGTTGCCGAGCGCATCGAGCCAGGGGAACAGGGCAGACTCCTGGAACATGACCAGCCGGTGCCGCTCCGGCCCCGTGACGGGCACGCCGTCCGCCTCGACCCGGCCCGCGTCCGGCTTGGTCAGCCCGGCCACGATGTCGAGCAGGGTCGATTTGCCGCATCCGCTCGGGCCGACCAGGCAGACGAACTCGCCGGGCTGCACGTGCAGGCTCACGTCGTCGAGGGCGTGGACGCTGTCCCGGCGCGTGCGGAACCATTTGGACACGCCCTCGACGAGCAGCTCGCCCAGGCGCTCGTCCCCAAGCGGCGCGGTGTTGGCCGCCGGCATGTCCAAGGCCACGCTAAGGTTTCTCGACCAGGCGGGACAGGTCGGGCGCCGTGCGCAGGAAGCCGGCGTCCTTGGCCTTCGCGACGAAGCCTTCCAGCGCATCGCGCGACACGGACGGGGTGAGCACGATCCGGGACCAGGCGCGCGCGATCAGCTCGGGCTTGACCTCCGTGCGCGTTTGCGCCGCCAGTTCCTCGCGCGCAAGCCGCTGCGCGTCCTCGGGGTTGGCCACCATCCACGCCGTCAGCTCCTCGTGCGCCGCGACGAAGCGCCGGGCGAGGTCGCGCCGTTCCCGGAGGAGCTTGGCGCTGGAGGCGAGCACGGTGGTCACGGACTCTCGTTCCTCCACGAGCACCTGGCCGCCCGCCTCCATTTCCAGGCGCGTCACCCAAGGCTCGACGGTCCACACCGCGTCCAGTTGCCGGCGCCCGAACAGCGCGAGCTGGTCCGGGTTGGCGGTGGGGATCACCTGGGCGTCGCCGCCGGTCGGCGTGACGCGCAGGCCCCCGGCGGTGAGCCAGGCGCGGGCGGCCACGTCCTGGGTGTTGCCGAGCTGGGGGGTCGCGATCCGCTTGCCCCGGAAGTCGGCCGGCCCCCGCAGCCCGGCGTCCGGCTGCACGACCAGGGCCGCGCCCCCTTCAACCGCGCCGGCGACGATGCGGATGTCCTCGCCGCGCGCCTTGGCGTAGGCGTTGATTGCCGGGCTGGGGCCGACATAGGTGAGGTCGATGCTGTCGGCGAAGATCGCCTCCATCGCGCTTGGCCCGGCGTTGTAGGTGAACCAGTCCAGCCTCACGCCCGGACCGAGGCGCTGCTCGAACCAGCCCTGGCCCCGGCGCGCCATCCCGCGTGCGACGAGGGCTTGGACGTGGGTGATGTTCGGGAAGTGGCCGATCCGGAGCGTGGCGGCCTGGGCGGAGGCCGCCGGGCCGAGGCCCGGGGCGGCCAGCAGCGCCAGGCCCAGCGCGAGGCAGGCGCGGCGGCCACGGCGCGGCGCGGGGAGCTGCCCGTTTGATCGGGTCATGCCGTTGTCATGCGATGGGCGCATCGGACCTCCATGGGGACGAGTGATGCCGGGGGCGGCGTGGTGCCTCCCCATCTCGGTCAAGACCTTTGCCGTGCCGCCTCCATGCTGTCGATACAGTCTTCGTGGAACCCGCGGCCAGCCGGGCGCAGCGCGTCGCGCCGCGGGTCGAGGCTTTGGTGGTCGGTGGGTATGCGAGCATAGCCGATCGGCATGGCGCCTCAGTGGTCAGGGAACCCGTCCAGGCCGAAAGAACTGGGCCGTAGGAAGTATGGCCGGGTTCCATGCCGGAGGTCGAGCCGTAAATGCCCGCGTCCGGAGCGGGGGCCGGCTCGGGGCCGGGAGCGGCCGTTTGCCTTCCCCGGCCCGGCCCTTGGTTGCACTGTGCAATAAAAACCACATGCGGGAGAAAACCGCCTTTCCCTGCATGGACGTCCCCTGCCGCATTGCAGCCATCAATCCCAGCCTATGCTAACAAGCGGTCACATGAACAACTCTGCAGCGACCCGCGCCGACGAGCGCGTCGGGAAAGCTTTGCCGAGCGGCTTGGGGCGGCGCAACTCCGCATGGAAGTAACGATCACGATAAAGTTAGCGATCACATAATCGGCAAGTCAGCTTAAGTGAGCAGTAACAGGCGTTTAAACGCCCTGTTTCCGACACAATCAGTCTTCAATCTTCCGCGGCGTTGAGGATCGTCTTTGGCGAGTCCTTCAAGGGTGTCAGTCATGTGGAAACAGGGCCAGTATCTTCGCCTAGTGATCGTTGGGGGTGGACCTGCTGGTCTTGCCCCGCTTCTGGCGGCGCACCGTGCTGGCGAACTCGGCGCCCTGCTCGACGAGGGGGTGGCCGTCGTTGAGCAGTCCGCGCGCCTGGGATCTGGCTCGATCGGCGGCTATGCCATCAACTCGGACAGCAGCGGCCGCACCTTTGTCGATTGCCTGCTGGGCCACGAGGACACCGCGCTGACGCGGCTTGCGGACCATCCTCTGACCCGGCGGCTGGCCGATGCGGGGGACGGCACCGTGGCGCTGCGCGACGCCGGGCAGTTCCTGGGGCTGGTGGGCGAGGCGATGGGCCGGATGTTCGCGGAATACCCCGCGAGCCGCGTCCTGACAACCCACCACGCCATCTCCGTCACGCGGACCGCCGGCGGCTGGAGCGTCCGCGTCCGCGACCTGGCCACGGGCGCCGAGCAAGCGTTGCTGACACGGCACGTCGTGCTGGCGACCGGCGCGGAGCAGCCGGTCGAACGCTTGGCGGCGGAAACGGTGGCCGGCGTCAACCTCGTGCAGCGCTGCGCCGGACGCCTGCTGCAATCGGGCGACGTGCTGTCCACTGGCGGGCTTGAGCGCGTGGCGGGCCTGCTGGCGGCCAAGCCCGACCCCCAGGTGGTGATCGTGGGCGGATCAACCAGCGCCGCTTCCGTCGCCCACGCCCTGCTGCACCGCCTGCCGGGGGTCCGGTTCGGCGCGGGCGGCGTCACCCTGATGCACCGCCGCGAGCTGCGCATCTACTACCCGGACCGCGCCTCGGCCCTCGCGGACGACTACACCGAGTGGACGGAGGACGACGTTTGCCCGATCAGCGGCAAGGTGTTCCGGTTCGCCGGGTTCCGGCTGGATGCGCGGGAGCTGGTCATGCAGGCGCGCGGCATCGGCGGCCGACCTCCGGAGCCGCGGGTCCGCCTGCACCGGCTCGGCGCCTCGCGCAAATCGCCTGATGGCTCGCCGAAACGCGAAGTCACCGAATCGCCGGAACCCGAAGGGTTTGCGGCTGGTTTCGCTGACGACGCGGGTGCCGTGCGGCTGCTGGACGGGGCCGCCCTGGTGATCGCCGCCCTGGGTTACCGGCCCCGGGCGTTGCCGGTGTACGGCCACAACGGGCAACCGGTCACGCTGCTGTCGCAGACCGGGCCGCAGCAGCCCTTGGTGGACGGCCAGTGCCGGGTGCTGGACGGCGACGGGCGGCCCGTGCCTGGCTTGTTCGGGATCGGCCTCGGCGCCGGCTTCGTGCCGCGCGGCCGTTTGGGCGGGGAAGCGAGCTTCCGCGGCCAGGCCAACGGCCTTTGGCTGTGGCAGCACGATGTCGGCTCGCTGATCATCGACGCCGTGATGCGGCCGTTCGGCGCCGCCTTGGCGCTGCCGGACGGCCTGCTGTGCCGGGCGCCCAGGCTTGCGCCCAGCCTCGCGCCCAGCCTTGCCGCCGCCGTCGTCGAGGAGGTTTAACCGTGGCAGTGCCCCTGATCCGCCCAAGCCCGCCGCCTTTGAGCCAGGCCGCCGCGCGGCTCCGCGAGATCGAGGACAGCGGGGTATTCAGCAACTTCGGCCCCGTCAACACCCGGCTTGAGCACGACATGGTTGCCCGCCTGTTCGGCGGCGAAGGCGCCTGCGTGGCCGTGTGCAACGCCACGATCGGGCTGATGCTTGCGGTGCAGCAGGCCATCGGCGCCCCGCGCAAACCGCGGAGGACGCGCTACGCGCTGATGCCTTCCTTCACCTTTGCCGCTGCCGCCCAGGCCGCCCTGTGGTGCGGGCTCGTGCCGTTGTTCTGCGACATCGACCCGGAAACCTGGACCGCCTGCGCCGCCGACGAGGAGCGGCTGCTCGCCCGTTACGGCAGCGACATCGCCGTCGTCATGCCGTACGCCACCTTCGGCTACGACCTTGACCTTTCGCGCTACGCGGCGCTGACCCGGCGCCATGGCGTGCCCGTGGTGGTGGACGCCGCCGCCTCGCTCGGCACGGCGTCGGCTGACGGGCGCGGGTTCGGGACCGGGTTCACCGGCTCGGTCGTTTACTCGATGCACGCCACCAAGTCGTTCTCGACCGGCGAGGGCGGCATCGTTTACAGCGCAAACCCGGACACGGTGGCGCGGCTACGGCAGATGTGCAATTTCGGGTTCGCAGCGAAACCAGCCGCAAACGCCCCGCGTTTCGGCGAGCCGACCGGCGATTTGCGCGGCCAGTCCGCTGGGAGCGCTGCTCCGCAGCCGCGGACGGCGATCATGCCCGGCCTGAACGGCAAGCTCAGCGAGGTGGGCGCGCTGCTGGCGCATCTCCGCCTGGACGGGTATCACGAGGTCCTGTCGCACCGGGCGGCCCTGATGCGCGGCTACCGGGAGGCCTTGCCGGAGCTGACCTACCAGCCGGAGCTGCCGGGCACGCAGGCGCATCAGTTCGCGCCCGGGCTGCTGCCCCCGGCGCTGGCGCCCTTGCGCGGCGAGATCGCGGCGGCGCTGGCCGAACAAGGCATCGGCTCCGCCACCTATTTCAGCCCCCATCTGGCGCAGCAGGACTACTTCGCCGAGCATGGGGTCGGCGGCGCGCTGCCGGTGACGGACGACGTGGCCAGCCGCATCGTCAGCCTGCCGCTGTTCGACAGCATGACCCCGTTGAACCTGGTGGAAGTGACCACCGCCGTGCGGCGGGAGCTGACGCGGGCGGCGCGGACGGTCCGCCGCCGCGCGTCCCGCCGCGCCGGGCCACCGGCGCTGCCGCCCGTGCTGGCCCAGCACGCTCCGCTTGATCGAACGCCTGCGCAGACCTGACGAAGAAGGCCCTGGAATGCGCTACGCCGTGATCTTTAAGACCTATGCGTGGGATGCGTTCGTGCATCGCCAGGCATCCCGCTGCGAGGCAGCGGCGGGTCCGGGCGACTTCTTCGTCTCAATCGACGAAACCAACGGCCCCGTCGGCCCGGTCCCGTTCGGCCGCGTGCACCGCACCAGCAACGCCGAGATCACCGCCTCGGGGTTCGCCGACCGGTTCGAGAAGGGGTCGCTGATTTGGTGGAACCCGGACTACGTGCACTACCATTTCGCGGAACGGCATCCTGGGTACGACTACTACGTGTTCGTGGAGTACGACGCCGTGGTTCGGACCAGCATCGGGCGCATGGTCGAGCAGATGGCGGCACGGCAGGTGGATCTGGTTGATCTTCCCCGGCGCACGCCCAAGCAGGACTGGTTCTGGACCCTTTACCATCGGCAAACCTATGCGTTCGAGGAGCTGCAGGGTTCGTTGATCTGCGTGACGGCGTTCTCCTGCCGCGCGCTTCGATTGTTGGCCCGGCGGCGGCGGGAGATGGCGGGGGATCGCGCCGTCCGCTTCTGGCCGATGGCGGAGGTGTTCATCCCGACCGAGATCGCCCGGGCCGGCCTTCATTCCATGTCCCTGGCCGAGTTCGCCCCCGTGGACCAATACCAATGGTTCCCGCCGGTCCTGGAAGACGACCTGGCCGGCGCGGGCGGGGACGCTTTTCTGCATCCCGTGCTCGACCGGGACCGCTACGTCGCGGCGATGCTGAAATCGACCGCCCGGTTCCGAAGCTTCCTGTATCCCCGAAGCCGGATGTGGCAATCGCTCCTGCGGTTTCCCAAGCACGAATACCTGCCCATGCTGTACGGCGCGGCGTATCGCCGGCTGCGCATGAGCCTCAAGGAGAAGGTGCAGATCCGGCGGCTGCGGCGCATGGTCGCCCCCATGGGCGGCGAACCAACGCGGCAATAAGGCGGCGGGCTCGCCGAAACGCGCAACGTTTGCGGCTGGGTTTGCCTACCTGGGCGGCAGCGAAGCCCCGGCTCCGGTCGCGCCCGTGCCGGTCCCGTGCTTTCTTCCCTCCAACAGGCTTGGAGGGACGCCATGGACGCGAGCTACCAGTTCGGCATCGAGGAGGAGTATTTCCTGGCGGACGCTGCCACGCGCGGCACGCCGCGGCGCCGGGTTGCGGCGTTCCACGCGGCGGCCCAGGCCCGCCTGCCGGCGGCGGAGCGCGAGCTGCTGCAATCGCAGATCGAGGTTTCGTCGGAGCCGTCCATCAGCTTCGAGAGCACGCGCGAGGCGTTGGGCGCGCTGCGCGCCGGGTTGGCGGAGGTCGGCCGCGACCATGGCGTCCTGGTGCTCGCGGCCGGCACCCACCCGGTGGCCCGCTGGTCGCGCCAAAGCCAAACGCCCAAAGGGCGCTACGACGAGATCATGGCAAAGACCCGGATCACCGGGCGGCGCAGCGTGGTGTGCGGTATGCACGTCCACGTGGAGGTGCCCCGGCCCGAGGCGCGCATCGATCTGATGAACCGGCTGCTGCCCGCCATGCCGCTGCTGCTGGCGCTGTCCGCGTCCTCGCCGTTCTGGCAAGGGCGGGCGACGGGGATGGCGGCCTACCGCATGTCGGTGTTCGGCGAGATGCCGCGCTCCGGGCTGCCGGACCTGTTCGACGGGCCGGAGGACTACGCGCGCTACGTGGACGCCATGACCCGGGCCGGGTCCATCGCGGACGCGAGCTTCCTGTGGTGGACGCTGCGCCCGTCCATACGCTACCCGACGCTGGAATTGCGGGTGGCGGATAGCTGCACGCTGCTGGCGCACACGCTGGCCATCGCCGCGCTGTACCGCTGCCTGGTGCGCCTCGCGGACCGGCGGCCCGAATGGAACCGGGGCCTGACCGGCGCGTCCCGCGCCCTCGTTGCGGAGAACCTGTGGCGCGCGCAGAGCGACGGGGTGCGCGCCGAGCTGATCGACGTGTTCACCGGCGAGGCGCGGCCCTTTGCGGCCTGCCTCGGTACGGTGCTGGAGGAGGTGGCGGAGGACGCCGACGCCCTGGGCTGCGCCGGCGAGGCGGCGGCGGCGCGGGACATCGTGGCCGGCGGCACCAGCGCGGACCGGCAGGCCGCCGCCTTTCACGCGGCGCGCGGGCGCGGCCTGGACGAGCGCGAAGCGACCGGCGCCGTCGTGGACTGGCTCGCCCGGGCGACGGCGGGCGTCGAGGCGTGAGCGGGCCTCTGACCCGGCCGTCACGACGAAGGGCACGGCGCACATGAGGGCGGTTCAGGCCGTGCAGGAATGGAAGCGCCCCTACACCCCGAACGCCGTCCGCCCCAACGCCTGCCCGGTGGCGAGGAAGCTCGCCAGCGGGTCCGTCCCGCCCGCGCGCACGTCCGGGTAGGCCGCCAGGTACTTGGCCGTGGAAAAGGCGGCGGAGGGGTCGCGGCCCTCCTTCCAGCCGTGGTCCTCGTAATGGCGCAACGGGTTGATCCCCGCCGCGCGCACGTCGGGGTTGCGGGACAGGTAGTAGCTCGTGTCGAAAAAGGCGTCGGGGTCCAGGCCCTGCCGCCAGCCTCCCTGGTCGTAGCTGGCCGCCGCGTCCGCGCCGGCGGGCACGACCGTCGCGACCTGGGCGAAGTAGAAGGCGCGGTCGATCAACGGGTCCGGCGCGGCGGGCGTGGCCTCCGGGGCGTTGATGAAGGCCGGGCGGCCTTCCCCTCGGCCATAGGCCAGGTAATGGGCCAGCGGGTTCGCCCCGGTCGCCGCCACGTCGGGGTTTGCGGCCAGGTACTGGCGGTCGCTGAAGGCGAGCGACGGTTCCCGGCCTTCTCGCCAGCCCGCGGCCTCGAACTGCGCCAGCGGGTCCAGCTTGGCGGCGGCCACGTCCGGGTTCGACCGGAGGTAATACGTCGTGTCGAAGAACGGGTCCGGGTTGAAGCCCAGCGTCCAGCCGACCCGGTGGTAATGGGCGCTGGCGTCTTCCCCCGAGGTCGCCACGTCCGGATGCTGCGCCAGGTACCAGGCGCGGTCCACCAGCGGGTCCTGCGGGCCGACCGGATGCGGCGCGGCCGGGGCGGCGGCGCGGCCCTCGGCGCGGCCATACAGAAGAAAGTGCTGCAAAGGGTCCATGCCCGCCGCCCGCACGTCCGGGTTGGCGCGGAGATAGGCGGCCGTGCCGAAGCCCGGGCCGGGGTCGCGGCCTTCGCGCCAGCCGCGGTCCGCGTAGTGCGCCAAGGGGTTGACGCCCGCCGCGGCCACGTCGGGGTTCTGGTTCAGGTACCAGGCCGTGCTGAAAAAAGCGTTGGGGTCGCGGCCCTCTTTCCAGCCGTACTCCCCGTAATGCCGCAACGGGTCGAGCCGGGCCGCGGCCACGTCGGGGTTGCGGGCGAGGTACCAGGCCGCGTCGAAATCCCGGCCCGGCCCGGCGAGCACCGGGGCGCTCAGCCGGTGCGTGGTGCGCAGCAGCGTGCCCCCGGCGCCGTCGGCCGCGAGGCTGAACTCGCCTGCGGCGTAGGTCCCGCCCGAAAGGACGAAGCGCGCCGCCACGGTGCCGCCCGCGCTGACCTGCACGGCGCCGCCGGCCAGGCCGACGGACAGGCCGGGGCCGTAGGCCAGGCCTTGCAGGTCGATGCTGTCGCCGTTCTGGAAGTCGCGCAGGGTTGCGGAGATGGATGCGGAGGTGCCGGGGCCGCCCCCGAACACCAGCCGGGCCGTGGGGTCCAGAAAGGCGACGGTGCCGCCGAGTGCCGTGGACGTGCCAACCGTGAGCGTCGCGGCGTCCAGCGTGATGAGGCCGGTGTTGGCGAGCGTGCCCGCGCGGGCGGCGCCGTGGCTGATTGCGAGCGTTCCGGCGTTGGCGAGCGTCCCGTAATCGGCGTCGCCGGTCTGCGTGACGGTGCCGGCGTTGCTCAGCCCCGAAGCGGTGCCGCGCGCCGGGGACACGGTGGAGAAGCCGCCGGCGATGGCCAGCGTGGTTCCCGCACCCAGCAGTACCGGGCCGTCCGCCGCGGTTGAAAGCGCGCCGCCGGCCATTCGCAAGTCCGTGTTGTCCAGCGCGCCCGACAGCTCCAGGCTGGATCCGCTGGCGGCAAGGTCGATCAAGGCCCGGGCGCCGTTCCTGCCCTGCACGGCGGTGCCGCCCTTGAACTGGTATGCGGCCCGGGCCGTGGGCGCAAAAGCGCCGCGCCAGGACACGCCGTCCAGCACAACCGTGCCGGTGAAATCGAGGCTGCCGCCCGCGGCCGTGACGGCGCCGCCTTTCAGGGTGGGGTTGAGCGCCGCGATGCCGTTGAGCCGGCTCGCCAGCAGCACCAAGGACGCCCCGGTGTTGTCCCATGTCGCGTTCGGCGCCAAGCCCACCGTGCCCGGCCCGGCGGCCCGGCCCGCCAGGGCAGCCAAACCCGCCGTGGTCACCGTGCCCGACACGTTCAGCCGGCTGCCGAGGTTCAGGACCAGCGGGCCGCTGCCTTGAAAGCTGCCATCCACGGTGAGCGTGCCGTTGCTCTCCACCGTGACGCTGCCCGCGGTTGTGGCGTTGCCAAGCGCGCTGTTGCCGGTCACGTCCAGCGCCAGCCCCGCCCCCAACGTCAGGGGCACCCCGTCCGCCGCGGACAGCGTTGCGTCCTCCAAGCGCAGGGCGGCGTTGTCCAGACGCTCCGTGTCCGTGGCTTGCAAGGACAAGCGGCTCAGCGTCAGCGCCCCCGGCCCGGCGCCGTCCGCTCCGAGCAAGGGCAGGCCGCCGCGGAAGAACACTGCGGGCGGCGGGGTGTCGATGGACGGGCTGGGCGTGCCGGCCAGCGTCACCGGGCCGCGCAGGGCCACGCCGTCCAGGGTCGTGGCCGGGCCGAGCGTCACCGTGCCGCCCGCCACCGTGCCGCCGCGCAGCACGCCCGCAAACGTCAGCCGGCCCGCCACCGTGGCGCCTGGCGACAAAGTGGCGCCCGTGTTGTCGAGGATGCCGTTGAAGCTCACCCCGCCCGCGCCGGACACCCCGCCGAGCGCCGCGGCGTAGGCCGTGGTCGTCAGCGGCCCCGACAGCGCCAGGGTTCCATCGATAACCGCGCCCGCGAGGCCGGCCAGCGGGGCGGTGCCCGTCCAACTCAGCGAAAGCGTTCCGCGGGTGGCGACGTTGAGGCTGCCACAGCCGCAAACGCCTTGCGTTTCGGCGACGGCGCGGGCCAACGTCGTGCCGGGCGCGACCGCCAGCGTGGCGCCGGGCTGCACCGCGACCGCGCCGGCATTGCGGAAGGTGCCGCCGCCGCCCACGGTCAAGAGGCTCCCCACGTCCAGGAACGCATCGGGGCCGAGCGTAAGCGCCAAGCCCGGCGCGGTGGTCAGCAATTGGCCGGAAGGGTTCGCGGGCGCGATGAAGCGGAGATCGACGTGATCCAGCACCTCCGCGTCCAGCGCGCGCACCTCGGACGCGGCGCCCGCCACCGTGACCGTGCCGCGGCCCGCGCCGGACGGCCCGGCGAACGTCGTCCCGCCCCGTAGCCCGAGCACTGCGCCGTAGCCCGGGAACGGGTCGGCCCCCCCGGTCCCCACCGACACGCCGCCCTGCACGCCCACGCCGTCCAGAACCCCGACCAGGCCGTACGCGCCCTCCGAGTTGAAGCGCAGCGTGCCGCCGGATAAGCGCAGGGTGCCGCCTCGCACCGTGCCGCCGTTCAGGTTGACCTCTGCCAGCGCCGTGCCCGGCTTGACCTCCAGCACCGAGCCGGATGCGGTGTTGTCCACCGTGCCGCGAAGCGTCACCGGGCCGGCGGGGGCGCCGGCGAGGCTGGCAAGCAAGGCCGCCGTCGTGATGTCGCCAAAAGAGGACGCGGCTGCGGCCGGGGCAGCGGCCGCGGTCGCTGCCGTGGCAGCGGCCAGCGCAACTGGTTGCATGGACAGGACGCCCCGTGCCGGATTTCGCGAGAACCAACAAATTGCCACGAAGCAGGAACGAAGTCAATGTGCTTCCGATTTGATCGGGTCGCCGCATGGCGGGCGCGGCCTCGGGATCGGCGTCCGATCAGGACGCAGGCCGGCGCTGTCGTTGGTGAACAGGTCGAGCGTGCCGAAGCCGCGCGGCAGCGGCCGGATTGCCTCGGCCTCCGCGCCGATGGCCGGTCCAGGGCGGAGCGCAACCTGTCCTCCCAAACCGGGTCGGGCGCGCAGGGGCGGTGCCGCTCCCTTGAGGATGCGTGGCCCGCCGCATAGTAAGGGTGCAAACCTTGCAAGGATGGCTCGATGGCGACGCGCAGTGTGGCGACGGTGTTCGGCGGCAGCGGCTTCATCGGGCGCTACGTGGTGAAGCGGCTCCTGGCCCAGGGACACATCGTCCGGGTGGCCGGGCGGCGCACGGAAGCGGCGCGCGGCGCCATGATGGCGGGCCGGGTCGGCCAGATGGTGCCGCTGTATGTGAGCCTGGGCAACGAGGCGCAGGTGCAGCGGGCGACGGAAGGCGCCGACATCGTGGTGAACCTGGTCGGCCTGTTGAGCGAGAAGCGCCCCGGCGATTTCGGGCGCGTCCAGGCGGAGGGCGCCGGGCGGATCGCGCGCTCGGCGGCGTCGCACGGGGTGGGGCGGATGGTGCAGGTGTCGGCCATCGGCGCGGACGCGCACAGCCCGAGCGCCTATGCGCGGACCAAGGCGGAAGGCGAGCAGGCGGTGCTGGCCGCGATGCCCCATGCCACGATCCTGCGCCCGTCCCTGGTGTTCGGGGCGGAGGACAAGTTCTTCAACCGGTTCGGCTCCATGGCGATGATGCTGCCGGTGATGCCGGTGATCTGCGGGAACACGCGGTTCCAGCCGGTGTACGTGGGCGACGTGGCGGACGCGGTGATGGCGGCCTTGGATAAGACCGAGGCGCGCGGGCGGACCTTTGAGCTGGGCGGGCCGCGGGTGTGGACGTTCCGGGAAATCCTCGCGTGGATCCTGAAGGAAACGCGCCGGCGCCGGCCGTTGGTGGAGGTGCCGCCGGGCTTGGCGCGGCTGCAAGCGCGGTTGGGAGAGCTGGTGCCGGGCAAGCCGTTCACGCGGGACCAGTTGGTCTTGCTCGGGCGGGACAACGTGGTGGGGGAGGGGATGCCGGGCTTGCAGGATCTGGGCATCGTGCCGACGCCGGTGGAGCTGGTGGTGCCGGAGTACCTGGACCGCTACCGCGCCGGCGGGGGAAAGCGGGAGGAAATCCCGACATGAAGGAGGGGCCGATGGGCGATCTGTATAACGACGACATCTTGGAATGGTCGGAGCGGCAGGCGCGGCTGCTGCGCGACGTGGCAGGGGGGTGGCGGGGGAACGAAGCGCCCGATTGGGCCAACGTGATCGAGGAGATTGAGAGCGTGGGCCGGAGCCAGCTTACCGCCGTGAGGTCGCTGCTGGTGCAGGCGCTGCTACACGACCTGAAGTGCGCGGCTTGGCCCTTATCCCGGGACGTGCCGCATTGGCGGGCGGAAGCACGGGGGTTCCGCGACGAGGCGGCAGAAGCCTATGCGCCCTCCATGCGCCAGCACATCGACGTGGCCGAGCTTTACCGCAAAGCCTTGCGGCGGTTGCCCGACACTCAGGACGGTCAGCCGCCGCTACCGGTGCCGGAGGCTTGCCCGGCCACGCTGGATGAGCTGCTGGGGGCGGGATGAACGCACCCAGCAACGAATTCCGAACGCGGACAGCCGTTGGCGGGCCATGAGCCTCGGCGACAAGCACCTGACGGACGGGACCGAAGACCCGAAAGAGCGCACGCCGCCTATCGCGCGGACGGGATGGCCGGGAGTGAGCGTCCCACCGCGGCGCTGGCCGAGGCCGGGCGGGACGCAAGCCGTTCAGGTTGGGATGACGCCCATGGCGGCCGTGCTGTCGTTCGGGTCGAGGATGGCGGACATAGCCGCGGCCTGGCCCCCGCTGTCCCCGCCCTGGGAGTAGCCCCAGCCGCCCGATCCCTGAGCCGTCGCGGGCGACAGGGCCTGGTCCAGCAGCCGCTCGTCCGTCACGCCCTGCAGCACCAGCGACCCCTTGCCGACCAGCTCGTCGGGGCCGGTGCGGGTGTCGTACACGACGAACAGGTCCGGGCCGTCCGCGCCCACGGTGAAGGTGTTGCCGCCGGCAAAGGTGCCGTGGAACACCGCATACTCCGCGCTGCCGATGGCGGGGCGGAAAAGGCTTATGGGAGGGACGTTGTAGTTGTACGTGTAAAGCTCCGGCACCAGCGCCACGCTGCTGTCCACCTTGGCAAGGGGCGCGTCGCTGGCAGTCGGGCCGTTGGTGTCCACGTCGTAATAGCGAAAGCCGATGTGGTCGCCGCGCCCGAGATCGGTGATCGCGTCCATGGGGCCTTTGAACGTGTCCCCGTCCGACACGACGCCGTCGCCCGCGGCGTCGTTCAGCACCACCAGGTTGCCATCGTTGACCAGCGTGAACGTGTCGCTGCCCAGGCCGCCGGTCAGGGTGCTGCCGGGCTGCATCCCGCTGCCGCCGCCAAGGCTGATCAGCGTGTCGTCGCCGTTGCCGCCGATCAACGTGCTGCCGAGGCCGCCTGTCAGCGTGTCGTCGCCGTTGCCGCCGAAGGCGACGCTGTTGGACCCGCTGAGTTGGATGGTGTCGTCGCCGTTGCCGCCGTCGATGAAGAGGTTGTCAGCCGGGGCGTAAAACAAGCCGTCCGTGGTGATCGTGTCGTTGCCGTTGCCGCCGAAGACGGCCGAGTTGCTGGCCCAATCCGGCTGGTTGTAGAAACTGAAGTAATCGTCGTCGTTTCCGAGTTGATAAACAGGCATGGGTCCTTGTTCCTCCGCTGGCCCGGCAGCAACGAGACTGATCCCCGCGCCGGCAAAGCGGCCGAGACTTAGGGAAGGCGCCGCCGCTTCTGCTGTGACCTGCGTCACACTGTCCGGCATTGGGTTGATCCGATTGACAACGGGGCGGCGTTGCAGCGTGCTCTGCGGGATGCCGTTGGCATTCCCGGCCCGATAGGTCCATTATGGAACTAATACGCTGGGCCGCTCTGCCGCTGTTCTGGGCAGCGGCGCTCCGATGATGAAAATTAGGGCAGCACTGCTGACGTAGCTGCTGTTTTTCTCATCGCCAAGCCGGCAAGACACCCTTAATATGCTGGCGCAAGACGGCCGCACGGCGACTTGATCGGAGGAATGTGACCATGGCTGACCGTATGCTGCAATTCGTGAGCCTGGCGCAGCGTCAGCCAGACAAGCGCGCGTCGTCCATGCGGCGGGAGGACTTCGCCGAGATCTATGCCGACTTCGACCCGGCGCAGGCCAGCGCGCAGGCCAGCCGGTGCAGCCAATGCGGCGTGCCGTTCTGCCAGGTGCACTGCCCGCTCGGGCAGAACATCCCGGATTGGCTGAAGCTCACGGCGGAGAACCGGCTGCAGGAAGCCTACGAGGTCAGCGCCGCGACCAGCACCTTCCCAGAAATCTGTGGGCGCATCTGCCCGCAGGACCGGCTGTGCGAGGGCAACTGCGTCATCGAAAAGGGGTTCGACAGCGTCACCATCGGCGCGGTGGAGCGGTTCATCACCGACCATGCGTGGGAACAGGGCTGGGTGACGGGGCCGAAGCCACGGCAGGAACGGCCGCAATCGGTGGGGATCATCGGCGCCGGGCCGGGGGGCCTGGCGGCGGCGGAGCGGCTGCGGACGCTGGGGTATCAGGTGCACGTTTACGACCGGTATGACCGGGTGGGCGGGCTGATGATCTACGGCATTCCCGGGTTCAAGCTGGAAAAGGACATCGTGCTGCGGCGCTGGAAGCTGCTGGAGGAGGGGGGCATCCAGTTCCACCTCGGCGTGGAGCTGGGGCGGGACCTGAGCTTCGCGGAATTGCGGGCGCGGCATGACAGCGTGCTGATCGCCACGGGCGTTTACAAGGCGCGCGACATCGGCGGACCCGGCGCCGGGCTGCCGGGGATCGAGACGGCGATGGATTTCCTGACCGCCAGCAACCGGAAGGGCCTGGGCGACCAAGTGCCGGAGTTCGACAGCGGGCGGCTGAACGCCGCGGGCAAGCGCGTGGTGGTGATCGGCGGCGGCGACACGGCGATGGACTGCGTGCGCACCGCGACGCGCCAAGGCGCGGCGAGCGTTGCGTGCCTGTATCGGCGCGACAAGGCGAACATGCCCGGCTCCATGCGCGAGGTGAAGAACGCGGAGGAGGAGGGCGTGCAGTTCGCGTGGCTGTCCGCGCCCGAAGCGTTCCTGGGCGACGACCATGTGACGGGGGTGCGCGTGCAACGGATGCGCCTCGGCCTGACCGACAGCTCCGGGCGGCAGGCGGTGGAAGCGACGGACAGCCGGATGACCTTGGACGCGGATTTGGTGGTCAAGGCGCTGGGCTTCGACCCGGAGGACCTGCCGCGGCTGTGGGACGAGCCGGGGCTGGAGGTGAGCCGGTGGGGCACGCTCAAGGTGGAGCACCGGACGCAGATGACGATGCTGCCGGGCGTGTTCGCGGCGGGAGATATCGTGCGCGGGGCGAGCCTGGTGGTGTGGGCGATCCGCGACGGGCGGGACGCGGCGGCGCGGATGCACAAGTATATGCAGCAGGGGGCGATGCAGGTCGCGGCGGAGTGATGCACTGGCCGGGGACGCTGCTGTGCGCGGCGCTCCTGCTCGGTTTCGGCGTCTTGCTGCTTGCCCAGGCCGGGCCAAGCGAGGAAGCGCACCGGCTTGCCCGGTCATGGCTCGTGGGCGCGCAGTCTGGATATTCGTTCGACGCCGTTGCTGCCGAGAAGCGGGGCAAGGTCATTGGAGTTTTGAAGTCCTACAATCAAAACCAGGCGCAGGTGGCCGAAGCCGTGGATCGCATCGTCACGCCCGGGATGTATGCCAAGCTGCCGGCCCTGCTCGTACGATACGAGGACGTGTTGGTGCGCCACCTCACCACGAGGGAGCTGCGCTCGGTCGTGCGCGACGAAGACAATGAGGCGCGTCGAAGCGCCGCCGCGAAAATGCGGCAGGTTGAGGCCGACCTGGAGCAAGCCAGGCGCGTCTGGGGCAGGGACTCGTGCCGCGAGATTTTTGCCGAGAACCGGGTGGTGCTCGCAGGTTTGGGTTTGGGCGAGGCAGTGGCCGGGTGTTGACGCGCCGCCTCGGCCCGGCTGCCGCCGTTCGAGTCGCTGAAATGTTGTGATGGAGCAAAAGATGACCGAGTCTCCGGCCGACTTCCCCGCCGCCTGGGCCGCCAACGCCGCGCGCCTCGAACACACCTATGACCCGGCCCAGGAACACGACGCCTGCGGGGTCGGCGTCGTCGCCGCCCTCGACGGCCGCGCCCGGCGGGACGTGGTGCAGGCCGGCATCGACGCGCTGCGCGCCGTGTGGCACCGCGGCGCCGTGGACGCGGACGGCAAGACCGGGGACGGCGCCGGCATCCACATCGAAATCCCGCAAGACTTCTTCGCCGAGGCCGTGCGCCGCTCCGGGCACAAGGAGCCGCCGGGGCGCATGGCGGTGGGCATGGTGTTCCTGCCCAAGACCGACCTCAGCGCGCAGGAACGCTGCCGGCAGATCGTGGAAACGGAAATCCTGGCGCTCGGCTACGGCATCTACGGCTGGCGGCAGGTGCCGATCCACACCGACTGCATCGGCGAAAAAGCCAACGCCACCCGGCCGGAAATCGAGCAGATCATGATCCGCGGGCGGCCCGGCCTCGATGCGGAGGGCGATGGCGCCGCGTTCGAGCGCGACCTGTACGTGATCCGGCGCCGGATCGAGAAGCAGGCCATCGCCTCGCAGATCCCGGAGCTTTACATCTGCAGCCTGTCCTGCCGGAGCATCATCTACAAGGGGATGTTCCTGGCGGAAAGCCTGGCCGACTTCTACCCGGACCTCCGCGACCCGCGCTTCATCAGCCGGTTCGCAATCTACCACCAGCGTTACTCCACCAATACCTTCCCGACCTGGCGCCTGGCGCAGCCGTTCCGGATGCTGGCGCACAACGGGGAGATCAACACCGTCCACGGCAACGCCAACTGGATGAAGTCGCACGAAACGCGGCTGGCGGCGGGCGCCTTGGAGGGCTTCGTCGAGGACATCAAGCCGGTGGTGCAGGCGGGCGGGTCGGACACCGCGACCTTGGACAACGTGTTCGAGCTGCTGGTGCGTGCCGGGCGGGACGCGCCGATGGCCAAGGCGCTGCTGATCCCGGCCAGCGTCGGGCAGGACGCGACCATGCCGGCGGCGCACCGCGACCTGTTCCTGTACTGCAACGCCGTCATGGAGCCGTGGGACGGCCCGGCGGCGATCACCGCCACCGACGGGCGCTGGGTGATCGCCGGGCTGGACCGCAACGGGCTGCGCCCGCTCCGCTACACGGTCACGGACAGCAAGCTGCTGGTGGTGGGCAGCGAGACGGGGATGGTGAAGTTCCTGGAAGCGGAGATCGTCGCCAAGGGCCGGGTCGGGCCGGGGCAGACGGTGGGCGTCGATCTGGACGCGGCGCGGTTCTACCTCGATGACGAGATGAAGGACCTGCTTGCCGCCCGGCAGCCGTTCGGGGAATGGACGAAGGGGATCACCCGGCTCGACGGCATCATCAAGACGGACGCGCCGGAGACGGTGCAGTACGCGCCGGAGGAGCTGCGGCGGCGGCAGCTCGCGGTGGGCACCACGCTGGAAGAATTGGAGATGATCCTACACCCCATGGTGGAGGACAGCGCCGAGGCCATCGGCTCCATGGGGGACGACACGCCCATCGCGGTCTTGAGCGAGCGTTACCGCGGCCTGCACCATTACTTCCGGCAAGGATTCAGCCAGGTCACCAACCCGCCCATCGACAGCCTGCGGGAAACGCGGGTGATGACGCTTAAGACCCGGCTCGGCAACCTCGGCAACGTCTTGGACGAGGACAGCAGCCAGTGCGACCTGCTGCAGCTCGAAAGCCCCGTGCTGAGCAACGCCGAGTTCGCGGCGATGACGGCGCGGATGGGGGAGGGGGCGTGCCGGGTGGACTGCACCTTCCCCGTGGCGGAGGGGGAAGCCGGGCTGCGCGCCGGGCTGGACCGCATCCGGCGGGAAGCGGAGGAAGGGGTGCGCGCCGGCTGCGCCCATGTGGTGCTGACCGACGAGGCGCAGGGCGAGGATCGCGCGCCGATGCCGATGATCCTGGCCACGGGCGCGGTGCACACGCATCTGGTGCGGCAGTCGCTCCGCACCTTCACCAGCCTCAACGTGCGCAGCGCCGAGTGCATCGACACCCATTACTTCGCCGTGTTGATCGGGGTGGGGGCGACCACGGTGAACGCCTACCTGGCGCAGGAAAGCATCGCCGACCGGCACCGGCGCGGCCTGTTCGGGCCGATGACGCTGAAGGAGGCGGTGCAGCGGTATAAGAAGGCGGTCGATAAGGGGCTGCTGAAGATCATGTCCAAGATGGGCATCTCGGTCATCAGTTCTTACCGCGGCGGCTACAACTTCGAGGCCATCGGGCTGTCCCGCGCTTTGGTGGGCGAGTTCTTCCCCGGGATGCAGTCGCGCATCTCCGGCATCGGGCTGTCGGGCCTCGCCCGGCGCATCCTGGGGCTGCACGAGGCCGCCTGGGCGGGCGAGGCGGCGACGCTGCCGGTGGGGGGCGTTTACAAGCTGCGGCGCCGGGGCGAGGTCCATGCGTTCGACGGCGGGCTGATCCACACGCTGCAGACGGCGGTGGCGACGGACAGCTTCGAGACGTATCGGCGCTACGCGGACGGGGTGCGGCGGCAGAAGCCGGTGGCGTTGCGCGACCTCTTGGATTTCCGGTTCGACGCGGTGAAGCCGATCTCCGTCGATGACGTGGAAAGCATCACGGAAATCAGGAAACGCCTGGTGGCGCCGGGCATCTCCTTGGGCGCGCTCAGCCCGGAGGCGCACGAGACGCTGAGCATCGCGATGAACCGCATCGGCGCCAGGTCCGACAGCGGCGAGGGCGGCGAGGACCCGGAGCGCGCGACGCCCCGGCTGAACGGGGACAATGCGTCGTCCGCGATCAAGCAGGTGGGGTCGGGACGGTTCGGGGTCACGGCCGAGTACTTGAACGCCTGCCGCGAGATCGAGATCAAGATGGCCCAGGGCGCCAAGCCCGGCGAGGGTGGGCAGTTGCCGGGGTTCAAGGTGTCGCCGCTCATTGCGAAGCTCAGGCACTCGACGCCGGGCGTCACGCTGATCAGCCCGCCGCCGCACCACGACATCTACTCCATCGAGGACTTGGCGCAACTCATCTACGACCTCAAGCAGATCAATCCGGATGCCGGGGTGTGCGTGAAGCTGGTGTCGCGCTCCGGCATCGGCACCATCGCGGCGGGTGTCGCCAAGGCCAAGGCGGACACCATCCTGATCAGCGGCCACAGCGGCGGCACCGGGGCCAGCCCGCAAACCTCCGTGAAGTATGCGGGCCTGCCGTGGGAAATGGGGCTGTCGGAGGCGCACCAGGTCCTGACCCTGAACCGGCTGCGCCACCGGGTGCGGCTGCGCACGGACGGGGGGATCAAGACCGGGCGGGACGTGGTGATCGCGGCCATGCTGGGGGCGGAGGAGTTCGGCATCGGCACCACGAGCCTGGTTGCCATGGGCTGCATCATGGTGCGGCAATGCCATAGCAACACCTGCCCGGTGGGCGTGTGCACCCAGGACGACACGCTGCGGCAGAAGTTCGACGGCAGCCCGGAGAAGGTGATCAACCTGTTCTCCTTCATCGCGGAGGACGTGCGCGGCATCCTGGCGTCGTTGGGCGTGCGGCGGCTGACGGACGTGATCGGGCGGACGGACCTGCTGCAGCAGGTGAGCCGGGGGTCGGATTTGCTGGACGACCTTGACCTCAACCCGCTGCTGGCCCAGGCGGACCCCGGGCCGCACGCACGCTATTGCACGCAGGCCGGGCGGACGGAGGTGCCGGAAACGCTGGACGCGCAGATGATCGGGGACGCCGCCGCGCTGTTCGAACGGGGCGAGAAGATGCAGCTACAGTACAACATCCGCAACACCCACCGCGCCATCGGCACCAAGCTGTCATCGCGCATCACCAGGCGGTACGGGATGACCGGCCTGCAGCCCGGCCACGTCACGGTGCGGCTGCGCGGCACGGCCGGGCAATCGCTCGGCGCGTTCGGGGTGCAGGGGCTGAAGCTGGAGGTCCTGGGCGACGCGAACGACTATGTGGGCAAGGGCTTGTCCGGGGCGACCATCGTGGTGCGCCCGGCGCCGAGCAGCACACTGGTGAGCCAAGCCAACACCATCATCGGCAACACCGTGCTGTATGGGGCCACGGCGGGCGAGCTGTTCGCGGCCGGGCAAGCCGGGGAGCGGTTCGCGGTGCGCAACAGCGGGGCGGTCGCGGTGGTGGAGGGCTGCGGCTCCAATGGTTGCGAGTACATGACGGGGGGCACGGTGGTGGTGCTGGGCGCGGTGGGCGACAACTTCGGCGCCGGGTTCACCGGGGGAGTGGCGTTTGTTTATGACGCGGAGGGGATGTTCGAGAAGCGGGTGAACCCGGACACGCTGACCTGGCAGCGTGTGGGGTCGGCGCATTGGGACCGGGTGCTGCGGGGCCTGGTGGCCCGGCACGCGAAAGAAACGCACAGCCGGTATGCCGCGTCGCTGCTGCTGGATTGGGGGCAGACGCTGGGGCGGTTCTGGCAGGTGGTGCCGAAGGAGTATGTGAAGTACCTGGAGGCGCCGTTGTCGGATGCGGCGGAGGCGCTGCGGGCGTGAGGAGGACGGGCCGTGACGCCGGGGGGTGGCGTGACGGCCTGGCTGGTCCGCTTTCCCTTGCTGCCGGCGCTGGCCGGGCTTGTCGGTCAGCACCGGCAGCGAGGCCGCGGGCGGGCCGAGCTTCAATCTCGGTCGTCAAACACAGGAACGGGCGTCCTCGGCGCCAAGGGCGGCAGATGCTTGCGGACCCGCTTGTAGTCGGAAGTGCCGGGAGCGCAGCTCCGCATCGCCGACGCCGGCCCGCGCTGTTGTCCGAAGGCGCAGGACGACCGTGCCGTCCTGCTCCATCCGGGCCGATCCGATCTGGTTTCTTCTCGGCAAAGCCTGTTCTGCCACGACCAAGGGAGGGTTCAGGGTTGGGATCATTGGCCTGCCTCGCGGCTTTGACGGTGGTGCCCGCACTCAAAGCGAGTGCAGCAACGGCGAGATGGCGAAGCCGTCCAGGCCGTCGCTTTTCGGTCCCCACTGCTCCACCAAGTCGGCGTGCAAGCCTGGGTCCGCCCGAAGCAGGCGCGCAACCCTGTCCCATAACGTCGAGGAAACCGCCTCCCTGTTGGCCAGGTCCTCAAGCGAGCCGAGGATGAGCGCCAGGAGGGCGTGTTTCTCATCCCCGCTCAAGGCGTGTTTCTCAGCGTAGGAAACGAACTCATCCACCCGGTCCGGGTCCGCCAATTCGATGTCCCAGTCCTGTTCCCGACCGGTCGCGCGCAGGCGCAGCGCTTGGTTCAGAACCGTCATCGCTTGCTTGGTCAGGTATGTCATCGTGGTCCTCAAGGCTCGGGGTATGCCGTCTTGACGCCTTTGCCACCGGGTATAAGGCGGATTGCTCGCGCCGGTGAAAAGCTGCCATCCGGATTGATGATACGTGCTGGGAACCCTTCTGGCACGGGAAGGGAAACCGGGCCACCTTTCGCTTTGTCCAGATTTTTCTGAATGAAACGCGCCGCAGCTTGGTTGTCTAAGAACTGCCCATTTGGCGTTCCCATGGCCCTGGCACGGTTCGTCAAAAATGCCGTGGCATCCTGCCCATGCTTGTCGAAGGTGTGGCCGAAGCGAGATCGGCTTAGTGGGATGGCCTGCTCCGCTTCCCCAACCGTGCCCATTTCTTCATTCCCAGCAGTTTTGCTTTCTGGTTTAGCCGCGTTCTCAGCCGATGGCCGGCTCTCGGGCACGGCTTGTCTCAGGCCGGTTCCGGCCAGGGCGCGGGCCACGGCGGCTGCTCCCTTGGCGGCGGCAGCGCCGACGCCGAGCAGCGTCTCAATCGGATAAACCGGCCGGATCGCGTCACGGGCGGGATCAGGCGGCTGCCGGCTCTTCTCGATGGCGGCCTGCGTAGCCGGGTCGCGGGCACGTGCCTGGGCGTCGGCGACGAACTGCGGCCAGCGGTCGATTCCAACTGCCTCCATCGCTTCGGCGAGCTTGCCGGACGCTTCCCGGAGGTCGTCGTGGCTGGTCGCCGTCACGACGCCGAGGGCCGCGCCGTATAGGCTGCGCACCACGGGATCATCGGCACTACGCCCGAACAGCCAAGACCCAAAGGCCGCCCGGCTGAGCGCGGTGCCGCGCACCCAGGCCGCCATGGCCTCCCTTAAGCGGGGCAGGGTGCCGCTGTTGTATTGCGCCTCCGCTTGCCCACGCCGGGCCGCCGGAAGCGACGCCAGCGCGCCATAGGCAAGGCCAAAACACGGTCAGCCGTGCTTTGCCCGGCCACGGACGAGCCGGGCGCGGGCTGTTTTACCTTATTGGCCGCTGTCCCGTGCCCGAACCACATGTGAACACTGCCGTCCTTGATCCTCCCAACTCATCAGCGCCACTCCTGCTCTAAGCCCATAGCATTAGAACAAAAAGTGATCGTTTGCAAAACAAAACTTCATTTGGCGTCGGCCACGGCAGAGGCGTTGCGGGCGTCCGTGACCCAAGCGCCGCTCATCCGCGCGCGTCCGTTGCGTCCGCCCGTTCGGAGGCATCAAGGACGCCGGCGGCGCGGCGCCGCTTCGTGCTTTGCCGGAAATGACCGGGAACCGGATCGGTGCGCTCGCCGCAAACGCCGGCCCCACGCGCAACCCGCCTCGCCCGCCCGGCGTTGCCGCCGCGAACGTGCAAGGGAACCCCCCATGACCACCGAACTCGCCTTGCTCGCCTGGGCGGTCGTGCTCGGCCTCGTGCACGTGGTGGCCACGGGGCATTTCACCACCCGGCAGCACGGCCTGGCCTACAACATGAGCCCGCGCGACGAGCAGAAGCCGCTCACCGGCGTCGGCGCGCGGGTGCAGCGGGCGTTCGCCAACTACATGCAGACCTTTCCCTTTTTCGCCGCCGCCGTGCTCGCGGCGCACGCCGCCGGGCGGCACGGGTGGCTCACGGTGGTGGGCGCGCATCTCTACTTCTGGGCGCGGCTGGCCTACGTGCCGCTGTATGCGGCGGGCATCCCCGTCGCGCGCACCGTGGCCTTCGGCGCATCCGCGCTGGGCATCGTGATGATCCTGCTCGCGCTGATCTGAAGCAGCGGTTGGCGCGCGCCGCCCGGGATGCGATAAGCGGACACCATGCGCGTCCTGCACCACCTGCCGCTGTCGCCCTTTGCCCGCAAGGTCCGCCTGGTGCTGGCCGAGAAGCGGCTGCCGTTCGAGCTGCAGTTGGAAAAGGTGTGGGAGCGGCGACCCGAGTACCTCGCCCTGAACCCGGCCAACACCGTGCCGACGCTGATCGAGGAGAACGGGCTGGCGATCCCGGACAGCGGGGTGATCTGCGAGTACCTGGAGGAAGCCTATCCCGACGCCCCCTCCCTGCTCGGCGCCACGCTGGCGGAGCGGGTGGAGGTGCGTCGCCTGTTGGCCTGGTTCGACGGCAAGATGGCGCGCGAGGTGACGGCGAACCTGCTGGGCGAGAAGTTCATGAAGCGGCTGATGGGCCGGGGCAACCCGGACGGCGCGCTGCTGCGGACGGGCTACGCCGCGCTCCGGGACCACATGGGCTACATCGGCTGGCTGGCGGAGCAGCGGACGTGGCTGGCGGGGGCCACGCTGTCGCTTGCGGACTTCGCGGCGGCGGCGCATCTGTCGGCGTTGGACTTCGCGAGCGACGTGGACTGGTCGGTGTCGCCTGCGACGCGGGACTGGTACGCGCGGATGAAGTCGCGTCCGAGCTTCCGGGCGCTGCTCGCGGACCGGGTGCCGGGGGTGATGCCGCCGGGGCATTACGCGGATTTGGATTTCTGAGCGGCGCCAGGCTTCCTGGCGGTGGCGCGGGCACGGCGTCTCGCTATCCTGAAGGCGGCCAGATCAGGCCCCGGTTCCGTTCTTGCTGCACTGGAACACCACGATGCCCACCGGCTACGACCAAGACGTGATGGCGTGGGCCGTTGAGCAGGCCCGCCTGCTCCGCCAAGGCCAGTTCGACCAGCTCGACATCGAACACATCGCGGACGAGATCGAGGACGTGGGCAAGAGCGAGAAGCGCGAGTTGGCGAGCCGCATGGCCGTGTTGCTGGCCCACCTCCTGAAGTGGCAGCACCAACCTGAGCGTCGGGGCGGAAGCTGGGAGCGCACGGTGCGCGAACAGCGCAAGCAGGTGCTGCGCAAGCTCAAGGAAACGCCGAGCCTCCGTCCTTTGCTGAGCGACCCGGATTGGGTCGAGGGCGCATGGGGCGACGCGGTGATGCTGGCGGTCAGCGAGACGGGCTTTGATGCTTTCCCGGAAGCCTGCCCCTGGCCCCTCGCGGATGTGCTCGCGGACGGGTGGCTGCCCGCTTAAGCAGCTTCAAGTCGCTGACGGCCGGCGACGCCCGGCAGCAACCCCGGTGTGCAACGAGCGTGGCCTCCACGGCCCCGAACCGCGCCGTTATGGGGCAGAGAAACTGCATTTCAGCGCTCGGCAGAAACCCGAAAAACCAAGCTGAATAAACACGACAAGTCATAACTGCGTATTGGTAACGAAAATGTGATAATAATTATGTCTTCAGCAACAGGTGGCATATGCTTAAAACAATTTGCGTTTTCCCGCTCGCAATGCTTTCCGCATGTGCGACGCTTGTGAACGGAAGCAGTCAAAACGTGACGGTGTCCACCAACCCGCCCGGGGCAAGCTGCACACTGGACCGGATCGGCGCGCGGGTCGGCGCGATCCCCGCGACGCCGGGCAGCGTGCGCCTGGACAAGAGCAAAAACGACTTATCCGTGACCTGCGCCAAGGACGGCTACCAAACCGCGACGGTTTCGCGCGCCCCAAGCTTCGGCGGCGCGACATTTGGCAATATTATCGCGGGCGGCGTGATCGGCGTTGTCGTGGACGCTGCTTCGGGCGCCAACTACAGCTACCCCGACGACATCCGCGTCGACTTGGCGGCCAGCCCGGCCCCGGCTACGCCGCCTATGGCATTGCAAGCCCCGTCGAACGGTCCCGACGCGCCGATCCGCCTCATGCCGGTGGCGGCGCAGCCGGAAACTCCGTCCACGCGGATCAAACCGACGAGAATCTCGGCCACCGCCGGCCAGTACCGGCAGTAGCCGCAAGCGGCGTGGGACACCGCAACCCCGCGCCGCCCCTCACCCCACCAGCCACCGCAGCGACCGCCGGAGCGCCGCCGCCCCATCCCGCTCGAACCACCTGCCGTGCGCAAAGATCACCCGCTCCGGCCCCAGCGCCAGCAGCGTTTCCGCCGCCGCCGCCGCTGCCCGGCGCCGCAGCTTGTACACCCCCCGCAAATAGGCCGGCGGCATCCCGTCCGGCGCCAGGATGCCGAGCAGCCGGGCCACCGGGCGCACCGCCGCCGGCAGCATGGGCGCTTCCAGGTTCACCACCAGATCGGTCAGCACCAGCGTGCGCGACGCCCGGTGGAACAGCGCCACCTCCTGGAACCCGAAGCCGCCCGGCACCGTGGCGAGGGTGATCGCGTCGCCCCATTCGGACGGCGCGCGGTCGCCGAGGTCGTGGTCCAAATGCACGCCGCTCTTGCGCACCGGCCCCCGCTTGCGCAGGCCCGGCGCGGCCCAGGTCGTGGCGCCCGGGCAAGCCGCCTGCCAATCCGGAAGGCTGATCCAATGCGCCGGGTTGGGCGCCATGAGGTGGCGGACCGGGCCGAGCTGCTCCAGGTCCTGCAGCAGCGCCGGGCCATAGCGCGTGGGCGAATGCAGCAGCAGCCCGTCCGCCACCCGGATCACCGTCATGCGCGCCGGCAGCACCCGGCCAATCGCGCCGGGCAGCAGGCTGTCCACGATCCACACGTCGTCCGCCACCGGCTTCACCGTGTCGAGCGGCGGGTAGCCGAAGGTGGCGGCTTGGGGCGCGGAAGGGGGTGGGGTGGGGGCCATCGGCGATGCTCCTGTGTCCCGCCCCCAACGGCGCGGGCACGGGTTGGATGCAGCCGCCCGCCGGACGATGCGTAAGCGCAAAGGATCGCTTGCTTTCCCGCCGTCACAATTCGAACACCTTGGGGATGCAACCCTCGCCCCCGGAGATCACTGTCCTTGACCTATTCAGCGGCATCGGAGGCTTCAGCCTCGGGCTTCATTGGGCCGGAATGCGGACCGTCGCGTTCTGCGAGGCCGCGCCCTTCGCCCGCCGGGTGCTCGCGCGCCACTGGCCCGGCGTGCCCGTGTATCGCGACATCCGCACCCTGTCCGCCGCCCGGCTGCAGGCGGACGGGGTGCCACGGCCCCAACTCCTGTGCGGCGGCTTCCCGTGCCAGGACATCAGCCTCGCCGGGCGCGGCGCGGGGATCGAGGGCGAGCGTTCGGGCTTGTGGTCCCACATGGCGCGCCTGGTCGCCGAGTGCCGACCGGACTGGGTGGTGGCTGAGAATGTTCCTGGCCTCCGAGGCCGGGGCGCGGACCGGGTGCTCGCTGAGTTGGAGGCTGCGGGCTACGCCTGCTGGCCGCTCGTGGTGGGTGCTGTCCATGCCGGGGCGCCGCACCGCCGCGCCCGGGTGTGGCTGGTGGCGCAAGCCGCTGCTGCCGACGCCGGTGGCACGGGATTGGAAGGATGGCAGCCCCCGGCAGCAGCACCGCCGCCGGGCCTGCCAACTGAACGACGCAGTGGGTGGGCGGCTGCACCCGGGGTTCGCCGAATGGATGCTGGGCTTCCCGCCGGGCTGGAGCGACTGCGGCGATGCCGCATCGAGGCGCTGGGTAATTCCGCCAGCCCAACAACCGTTGCGATGATCGGCCGCGCTATAAGAACGTTATTAGCGTGAAAAGAATGTCACATCAGTGGCTTAGGTCACAAACCGGTGTTGAATGCAATTGTAGGTTTCACGGCGCCGTGTTTTCTAATGGATAAAGCCTGGGCTGCCCCGGCACCAGGCCGGTGAGGACGCAAGATGGTCGCGAAGTCAGATTTGGAACCTTTGCTGTCTCGGTTGTACGAGGCGGCGCTCGACCCGGCCCTGTGGCCCGCGGCCTGGGCGGAGGCGACCGCGGCGGGCGGGATGGCGCCGTCGCTGGTGGTGATGGCGGACAACGACGACGCCGCGCCGCTGGCCGCACCCGGCTGGAGCCGGCACGCGGTGAAGCCGGCGCGGCCCGCCCTGGTGCAGGCGGCGCCCTATGCCCGGCCGGAGCGCCCCGTGCCGCCCCCGGCCACGGACGCCGAGCGGGAAATCGCCGCCCAACTCGCCGCCCACCTGCGCCGGGCGGTGCGGCTGCGGGCGCGGCTGGCCACGGCGGAGGCGGTGCAGGCAGCCAACGCGGCGGCGCTGCAGGCTGCGGAGACCGGGGTGATGCTGGTCACGGCCGGCGGGCGCGTGGTCCACGCCGACCCCGCCGCGCGCCGCCTGGCGGACAGCGTGGGCTTGCAGCTCGATAGCCGCCGGGGCGCGTTGCAGGCGCTCGACCCGGCGGCGACGCGGCACTTGCAGGGCTTGGTGGCGGACGCGGCGGCGGGCGGCCTCGGGGGCGACATGCTGATGCGGGCGGGGGACGGCTCCGCGGTGGCGCTGGCGGTGTGCCGGATGGTGCCGCCGGAGGACGCGGACGGGGACCTGCCCACGGAGGAGGACGGGGAGCGCGTGCCGGGGCAGGCGTTGCTGACGCTGCGCCACCTGGGTCGGGTGCCGGCCAGCCCGCGGCGGGTGGCGGCGCTGTTCGGCCTGACGCGGGCGGAGGCGGACGTGGCCATTGCGGTGGCGGCCGGGCAGCAGGTCTCGGCGGTGGCCGCCGGGCGCGGCGTGTCGGCCAGCACGGTGCAGGCGCAGGTGCGCTCGGCGATGGGCAAGGCCGGGGTGCCGGGCCTGCAGGAGCTGAGCCAATTGCTGGCCCGGCTGGGGTAGTAGGCCGCCCCTCGCCAGCGGGCCGCCGCCCGGCGTAAGCTCCCGGCCTCGCGGAAGCATGGGGAGCGCCGGGTTCATGCAGTTGATGGCCGGTGCCCCGGACGTGCCTGCCTCCGGCTTGCCCGCCCCCGGCTTGCCCGCCCCCGGCTTGCCCGCCCCCGGCTTGCCCGCCCCCGGCTTGCCCGCATTGGAACTGCGCGGGCTGCGCAAGGCGTTCAGCCGGGTGGCGGCGGTGGACGGGCTGGACCTCCTGGTGGAGCCTGGCGAGGTGTTCGCGTTGCTGGGTCCCAACGGCGCCGGCAAGACCACCACGCTGCGGATGGCCGTGGGGCTGCTGCGGCCCGATGCCGGGACCGTGCGGATCTTCGGCGTCGATGCCTTGGCGGACCCCCTGGCGGCCAAGCGGATCACGGCCTGGCTGCCGGACGAGCCGCTGTTGTACGACAAGCTGACCCCGCTGGAATACCTGGAGTTCGTGGCCGGCCTGTGGTCCGTGCCCCCGGCGGACGCCGCGGCGCGGGCGCGGGAGCTGCTGGAGCGCCTCGGCTTGTGGCCGCACCGGGCGGAGCGGTGCGAGGGCTTTTCCCGCGGGATGCGGCAGAAAACGATGCTGGCCGGGGCGCTGCTGCACGATCCCCGGCTGCTGGTCTTGGACGAGCCGCTGACCGGGCTGGACGCGGCGGCGGCGCGGGACGTTAAGGACCTGCTGCGCGCCCGGGTGCGGGCAGGGGGCAGCGTGGTGCTCACGACCCACATCCTGGACGTGGCGGAGCGCATGGCCGACCGCATCGGCATCATCGGCGGGGGACGGCTGTTGGAGGTCGGGCGCTTCGCCGAGCTGCGCGAGCGCCACCCGGGGCACGACACGCTGGAAGACCTGTTCCTGGCGCTGGTGGGCCGCCCGGCGTGAGGAGCGCGCCCGGCTCGGTGCCTTGGCTGCTGCGCTACGAGCTGCTGCTGCAATGGCGGCGCTGGGGCCGGGGCCGCGCGCTGCCCGGCGCGGTGCTGCTCGCGGTTGTGCTGGCGGCGCAGGCGGGCGGGCTTGGGGCGGCGTGGGTGGCGCGGGAGGTGGTGGCGGGGCTGCCGGGCCGGATCGCGCTGGCCAACGCGGCGCTGCTGGCGGCGGGGCTGCTCATGCTGTCCAACGCGCTGGATGCGGCGCTGGCGGCGCTGTTCGAGCGGCGGGACCTCCATTGGCTGCTGGCCTCGCCCGTGCCGTTCCGCCGGGTGCTGGCGGCGCGGCTGGGGGGCGTCGCCGCGGTGGTGGCGGGTCCGTGGCTGCTGCTGGGCGGAGCGGCGGCGAACGGGATGGCGGTGCTGGGGGAGCCGGGATGGCTTGCGGCCTACCCGGTGGTGGGCGTCCTGGCGCTCGTGGCCGCGGCCGTGGGGACGGCGGGGGCGGTCGGCCTGGTGGCGGGGATCGGCTTGCGGCGGGCGCGGCGGGTGCTGGCTGCTGCGGGCATGGCGGTGGGCGGGCTGGCGTTCCTGGGCAGCCAATCGGCCGTGCTGCTGCCGCCGTGGCTGCAGGCGGCGGCGTGGGACGCCTTGTCGCCGCCGTGCTGCAACGTGCCGTCCGGGGCGGGCTGGTGGCCGGCACGGGCGCTGCTGGGGGAGCCAGGGCCGTTGCTGGCCGTGGCGTTCCTGGGGGTGGGAATGGCGGGGGCTGCGGCCTGGGGGCTGGAGCGGCAATTCGTTCGCGGCGCCGCGGCGGGGGAGGGGTTCCAACCGTCGCGCGCCGTCGGGCGGGGCGTGGAAACCGGGCGGTTCCGCCGCGGACCGGCCGGGGCGCTGCTGCGCAAGGAGCTGCGGCTGCTGTGGCGCACGCCGGGGCTGCTGGGGCGGGCGGCCTACCCGTTGATCTATGCCGTGCCCGCCGCGGCGGGGCTGTGGGGCGGCGGCGGCATGGCGCCGGTCTGGCTCGGCACGGTGACGGTGTTCGTGGCGGGAAGCGTGGCGCGGCTGCTGATGGCCACCGTGGCCGGCGCGGACGAGGGGGCGGAGCTGGCCGCCACCGCCCCTGTGCCGCCCGGCGCCGTGCAGGCGGCGAAGATGGTCGCCGCCGGGCTGGGGACGGCGGCGGTGGCGGCGCTCCCGGCGGGAGCGGCGGCGTGGTGGCAACCGGGGCTGACGCTGCCGCTGCTGGGCGGCGTCGCGGGCGTGGCAGCGTCGGGGCTGCTGCTGGGGGTGTGGCATCCTGCCCCGGCGCGGCGGACCGACCTCGGCGCGCGGAGAACAGGAAGCGCGGGCGTCGGGCTGCTGGGTGCGGCCATCGACGCGGCCTGGTCGGGGGCCGCGGCGCTGGCGATGCGCGGGAACGCTTGGGCGGCACTGCCGGCGGCGGTGGCGGTGGCGGTGGCGCTGCTGGCCTTCGCCCGGCCGCGGCGGCGCTGAAAAGCAGGCCGGTGCCGACCAGGCGCCCCATGCCGCACGCCCGCGTCGCCGCTGCCCCTCGCCCGGCCGCGGCAGGCGTGGCAGCGCGCGGCGCGGGCAGCCTCCGTTACGCGGCGGCTTGCTGCTTCAAGCGGTCGCTGAACAGCTTGCGGAGCTTGGCCACCTTGGGGTTGATCACCGCGCGGCAGTAGCCGCTCCAAGGATTGCGGGCGTAGTAATCCTGGTGCTCGTCCTCGGCCCGGTAGAACGTGGTCAGCGGCACGACCTCGGTGACAATGGGGTTGTCCCACACGTGGGCGGCGTCGATCTCCGCCTTGACGGCGCGGGCGGTCTCGGCCTGAGCGTCCGAGTGGGTCAGGATAATCGAACGGTACTGTGGCCCGGCGTCCGCGCCCTGGCGGTTCGGCGTGGTCGGGTCGTGCATGGTGAAGAACACGCGGAGGAGGTCGGCATAGCTGATTTCCGCCGGGTCAAAGGTGACCTGGACGACCTCGGCATGGCCGGTACGCTTGCCGCAAACCTGCTCATAGGTTGGGTTGGGCACGGTGCCGCCGGCATAGCCGGACACGGAGCCATGCACGCCGCGGAGCGACAGGAACACCGGCTCCAGGCACCAGAAGCAGCCGCCGCCGAGGGTTGCGAGTTCGGTCGTCATGATGGGGGTCCTTTGCAGGGAGGGTGCATATGTGGCGCGGAGGCGGGGGGAACTCAAGGCGGGGTGGGGGCTTGCGGCGACCGAGACGCACGCAGCGGCGGTTCGTTTGGTGCTGCCGGTTTGTTGCGGCGGCTGGTAAACCGTGTGACGCTGGTAGCGAATTCGGGAGCTTGGCAGGGCTGGCGGCGTTGGGTGGTTCTCAGCCCAGAAAGCGCCCATGTCGCTTCGAGCGCAACCGCCGATCCCGCCCGTGCCCGACGACACTGCCCGGGTGGCCTGCGCCGCGTTCCAAACCCGCAATCCCTATCTGATCCTGCACGACCGGCTCGGCACGTTATTCACGCGCAAATCCTTCGGATTTCGCTGCGGATGCCGACTTCGCCGATCTCTGTCCCAAGCGCGGGCAGCCGGCTTATGCGCCGTGGCGGCTCGCGCTGGTGACGCTCATGCAGTTCCGCGAAGGGCTAAGCGACCGGCAAGCGGCGGAAGCCGTGCGTGCTCGGATCGACTGGAGATACTTGCTGGCGCTTGACCTGGCCGACCCAGGCTTTGATCGCAGCGTGCTGTGCGAGTTTCGCGACAGGCTGCTGGCCCGTGGTGACCAGTACCGGGCAACCGTGATCGGCTGACGCGCGAGATCGACCAGGGCGGCCGGGAGACGGGCGGCCGGGTCCACGAGGTTTGCGGGAAGTGGTGACAAAGATGGCCTGACAGTTGACCGGCAGGCGCACGCGAGCTCGCGAAAACGCGGAGCGTTTGCCGCTGGGAACGTCCGGACGTGGCGCGGCACCGGCAGGCCTGGTTCGACGGCCAGCTCGAGCTCGACCCCGAGCGGCTGATCTTTGTGGATGAAAGCGGGGCCAACACAAAGATGGCACGGCTCCGTGGTCGTGCCGCGCGAGGCGAACGGTGCCAGGCCGCGGTGCCGCACGGGCACTGGAAGACCACGACGTTTGTGCGCGCGCTCCGCGGCACGGCCGGGTCGCACAACAGGGCGCGCGCGATCGAGACGCGCTGGCGTTGGCCGCCGGACAACTGGTGCGGGTAGCGGTCGGCCAGGCCGGACAAGCCCAACAGGGTCAGCCAGTCGCCAACGGCGGCGGACGAGGCTTGCTGCCGCGGGCGGGACCGACCTGAAGCGGCAGCTCGACGTTCTGCCGCACCGTGCGCCAAGGCAGCAGCGTCGCGTCCTGGAACACGAAAGCCACCTGGCGCTGCCGTCGAGCTTCGCCCGGCGGCCGGCCCAGCACGGCGAGGTGCCCGGCGAGCGGCGCCAGCAGGTCGGCCACCACCCGCAGGAAGCTCGACTTGCCGCAACCGGACGGACCCAGGATGGTCAGGAACTCGCCGGGCGGCACCGTCAGGTCGAGGTCGGCCAGCACCGGCACGGCCTTCCCGCGCAGCGGGTAGCCAAACGCCAGCTTTCTCGCGTCGATGGCCGGCACGGTGGTGGCGGGATCCATGCCCCCTGTCACGCGAACTTGGGTCGTTCGCCCGCCGTCATGGTCAGGATCGCGTCCGTGCAGCAGTCCTCCAGCCTGGGAGCGCCGCCTTTGAACTGGCCGATCCGGTCATAGGCCGCGATCTGCTCCTGAAGGGCGGCCGGGTCGAACGTGCCCCAGCCCTTGTCCTGGGTGGCCGCATCGAAGCTGAGCGCCAGGATGCGCGGCACCGTCTTGAGTTCGACGTCGCGGTCGAGCTGCGGGTAGGCGTCCACCGTGAGGTTCGCGGCGTCCTCGGGATGGTCGTGCGTCCACGCCCACCCCTTCGCGATGGCGCGCAGGGCCTTTGCCAGCGTTTCCGCGTCGTGCCCGAGAGCCTCGTCGGTGGCGAAGTACACGTTGGCGTAGGATGGCAGGCCCGTGTCCTTCATCGGCAGGTCGATGCGGTCGGGGCCGATCACCGACAGCGCCTTGGCGTTGGTGATCCACCCCGTCACCGCGTCGACCTGGCCCGTCACGAGCGGGGTCATGTCGAACCCGATGTTGGTGACGGCGAGGCTGGAAGGGTCGATCTTGTTCTTGTTCAGGATGGCGTCGAGCACGAAGGCGCTTTTGAAATCCGCGAAGCCTGGGGCGCCGCGCCGCGGCTTGAAGCCGAGCTTGTCCACGTAGAAGGCGCTGGCCCGCTCGACGTCCGCGACGAGGAAGCAGATGTCCGTGATGGGATGAGTTTGCGCGAAGGTCGTCATGGAAGGTCTCCGATGCCGAGGCTCCCATGCCCGGAACGGCGCGGCTTTCAAGATCCTGCATTTGCTTTGCTTGAACCTGCTGTCCGGTGGCGGTCAGGCCAGGCGCGACTGCCTGAACTGCTTCGGGGTCGCTCCCGTCCGCTTCCGGAACACGGTTGAGAAGTGGGCTTGGCTGGAGAAGCCGGCGGCATAGGCGATCAGCGACAGCGGGGCGCTGCCGTCCACCAGGAGGCGGCAAGCCCGCTCGATGCGCCGCGACAGGATGAACTGGTGGGGCGCGACGCCCAGGGCCTGCTTGAAGGCGCGGCTGAACTGCGACACGCTCATGTGGGCTGCTTCGGCCAGGACCGCCACGGTCAGGTCTTGCCGGGCCAGCTCGGACTCGATGCAATCGAGCACGCGCCTCAGCCTGCGCGCGTCCAAGGGTGTCGTCTCGCGCTCCGGGTCTGACCGCAGGCCGAGCAGCCTGACCACGCAGCGGGCAAGGCCGATGCCGAGGTGCTCGGTCGTCAGCGGATCGGCCGCGTCGCCGGCCTGGGCAGCCGCCGCGAGCGCCAACGCCAAATGGAGCGTCATGGCGTCCGCCCTCGCACTCAACTGCCGCTCGTCCCCCAGGCCGCCGACGCCGCCGGTCCACCCGGCGTCGCAGAACACGCGCGGGTGCTGAAAGATCGAGATGTAGTCAGCCCCGTCGCCCTCGACCTCCAGAAGCTTGCCGGCGGGCTGGAGGCCGAGCGTGAAGGCCGGACGCTCCATCGTCCGGAACGCGCCCCCGTCGTATCGGTAGGCATACCGGCCGTGGGCAGTCCGGTTGATCGAGATGCGGTGCAGGGCGCCCTGTGACCACATGACGCCGGCGTCGCTGCTGTAGGTTTCAACGATGAGGCCGTGCGAGGCCGCGCGCTTGTAGCGCTCCAGGTGAGGTCGCTTGATGGACAACACTTGCGGGTCGAGCGGAGCCATGGAGAACACCTCCCCGAACCTGCTTGCAAGTCCCGTGCAAGGTCGCCTGGACGCGACACGGGTGGTGACTGCACGAACCGAGCCGGGATGGCCACGCGGAGTTGCAGTCCTGTCCGGAACCGACCGGTTTCGGGCAGGATCCGACATGCCATCCGCAAAATAACTGCCCAATATCTCAGATATAAAGCGGATTCTAAACATCCTTTTCGGACAAGTTCGGCCCATGCCTCGCACCTTCGCCTATGTTCGCGTATCCACCGCCGGCTAAACCAACTATAACCAGCTTGGGGACCTTGGATGATTGCCGTCGCGCGGTGCCGGAAGGTTTAAACCCGTCCAGAAGCCATGTTTTCCGAAGCCGGGCTGTCCTTGTTCATTCCGCCGACCGTGCCGGCGACACGCGCTCACCACACCGCGGACAGGTGATCCGCCAGATGTGAAACCAGGCGCGTGGGATGGCTTGGGAAAGTCCGCCTCGGCCAGCGATCAGGTGCAGCGCTCGCACCAGTGATCGACATCACGCGCCACCAAAAGCCTGATCGCCTCACAGCCCAACTCCGCGTGCGCCATCTGCCGCAAGCTGGAAAGGCCGAGCCGGAAGAAGTGGGAGAGCCGCTCTTCCTGCTCGGACGTGGGCGTCCGGTCGAGGGCGCGCAGCGTGGAAGCGTCGTTTTGGGCTGGGTGGTGAACGTCGTTGTGCTTTGGAGCACGATCTACATGGATGCGGCGCTGAACCAGTTCCGGTCTGATACCAGCGGCCGAATGCCTTGACCCGTCCATGACTGATGACGCTTCGCTTATCCGTCCTACGAAACGGTGCCGCGTAAGAGTAAGCGTCAGCCGTGGGCCTTGGCTTTGATGGTTCAGGTCTGACGTCGGGTTCGGCTACTGTGTCCAGAACCAGGAGAGCAGGGCGTCGATTTGCTGGATGGGATGGTTGGCGATGCGCCCGAGGATGTCGGTCAGGTAGGCCTGCGGGTTGATGCCGTTCATCTTGCAGGTTTTGAGGAGGGTGTAGAGGCAGGCGGCGCGCTGGCCTCTGGCATCGGACCCGCAAAAGAGATAGTTCTTCCTGCTCAACACGGGAGGTTTATGGCGCGCTCGGCGGCATTGTTGGACATCTCAAGCCGGCCAGCGGCGGTGTAGCGCTTGAGCGCCGCCCATCGTGACAGGGCATAGCGGATGCCCTGGGCGAGCGTGCTCTTGCCGCTGATCCGGGCGAGCGAGGTGTCGAAAAATACCTTGAGTTCGTCGAGCAATGGGCGGGCGTGTTCCTGGCGCGCGGCGGCGCGACGCTCGGGTGCCTGCCCCTTGATGCCGCTTTCAATGGCGAACAGGGCGGCGATGCGCTGCAAGGTCTCGAGCGCGATCGGCGACGCGGTGGCGTGGTGGACGTCGTAGAATTTCCGACGCGCATGGCTCCAGCATGCCACCTTGACCAGCGACGCGTCGCCCGCCGGCGTGGTCGGGGCATAGAGCGCGTCGAACCCGGAGCAAACGCTTCGCGTTTCTCCGGTGTAGCCGTCGGCGTGCAGGAACCCGCGGCAGGTGCCGAGCAGTGCCTGGGCGTGGATGCCACGGCGGTCGGCCGAGTAGCGGTAGAACGCCGCTGGCGGCACCGGCGAGCCTCAGGGCCGCTCGTCGCGCACACGACCCAGAGCCGTCCGGTGCTGGTCTTGCCGAGGCCCGGGGCGAGCACCGGCACGGTGGTGTCGTCGGCGTGCAGCGGCGCCGGCGCGGATGTAGCGGCAGATCGCCTCGGCCAAGGGCGAGAGCTCGCCGAAACGCGAAGCGTTTGCGGCTGGGAACGTAGCCTGCCCGATCCAGTCGGCCAGCGTCGAGCGGTCGAGCTCCACGCCCTTGCGATCATAGATGACCGTCTGGCGGTGCAGGGGCAGGTGGTCGCAGTACTTGGACACCAGCACGTGGGCGATTAGGCCGGGTTCCGGCCGGCCGCGCTCAATGGGCAGCGCCGGCATGGCTCTTGGACGAACGTCTCGCACGCCCGGCAGCTCAGCTTGGGCCGGAACGTGGCGGATCACCTTGAAGCTGCTTGGCACATACTCCAGCCCCTCGCGCTCGTCCTGGCCCATCCGGCTGAACATGGTGCCGCTGTCCAAATACTGCCGCAGCCCAGCGAAATCGCGATGCGATTTGCGCGAGGCACGTGCAAGGCGGCTCGTGGGTGACCATCTCGCGCGGCCGGCGCACCGGCTGCTTGCGCTCGCGTGTCTTGGCTTGGGGCTGCGGCCCGGCAGGATCGGCTGTGCTGGCGCGGGCGTCGCCCTCGGCCTGCTCCTCCTCAAGCTCGCCGATCAGCAGCTCGAGCTGCTCGATGTCGCGGTTGAGCTTTTCCGACGATCGGCCGAACCGGGCGCGCCGCAGCACGGCCCGCTGCATCTTGAGCTTCTCGATGTGCAGCGTTTTGGCGTGGATCTCGGCATCGCGCGCGGTGATGGTGATCTCGATGTTTTTCCGCGCCAGCTCCGCCTGCAGGCCCGCGGCGAACAGCCGCAGCGCGTCCGGGTCGGCAGGGGAGCGCTCGCTAAGGACATGGCCGGATCGTATCAAAGCTGGCCCTTGCCGTACAGCCTTCTATGCAATCCGCATGGGGTCAGACCGCCTCGGGCGCCACCGTGCGCCGCCAGTCCATCGCCTCGACCAGCAGGCCCAGCCGCGCCGGCGTCAGCACCAGGCCCCCGTCCATGATCGGCGGCCACACGAACTGGCCGGCCTCCAGCCTTTTCGCGAACAGGCACAAGCCGGTCCCGTCCCAGTAGAGACATTTCAAATAACCGGCTCGTTTGAATCGGAACAAGAACAGGTGGCCGGAGAACGGGTCAGCCTCCAGCACCGGCCCGACCAGGGCCGCCAACCCGTCGAACCCTTAGCGCATGCTGACCGGGCGGCAAGCCAGATACACCCAGGTCCCAGGGGCGACGGCGATCATGACGCCCGCAGCACGGCCAGCACCCGCCGCCACGCACGCTCGTTGACAAACGCATCCACCCGTAGCCGCGTGCCGTCCGCCAGGTCGATCTCGATCACGCCTGGACGGTCCTCCATCGCCGGGCGCGGCAGCGGCGCGTGGCCCGACAATGACCGCGCCTCCAAGGGATGCGGCGACCCCGCCACCAGCGCAGGCCCGCCGTCGTCCGAGCGGGCGAACACGCCGATCAGCACGAACCCGAGCGGTCGGCCCCACCCGGCGGTGTCAGCCCGGCTGCCTTGGGCCGGACCGCAGCCACCGCCGTCTCTTGCGGCATCGCGTCCCGGCGCCAACGGTAGATCAGGCTGGTGCACAGCCCATGCCGGCGCGCCAGGTCCCGCATCCGCGCCCCGGGCGCCGATGCCTCCGCAACCACCCACGCACGGAACGCCGTGTCATGCACGCGCCGCCGCTCGCCTACGAGCTCGATCCGCGCCCCTGTAGCTGCCACTGTGGCAGCCTCGGAAGCCAACATGCTTCCATGCAGCCAAGCAAACCAAAGCAGCCTCACACCCGCAATGCGGCCATCAGCGCACGCTTATCGATGCCGGCGCCGCTCGCTCTCCGTCCAGTCAGGCGGGGCCAGGCTCCGCCGCCACGGATCGCGCTCGCGCCGGGCGCGCAAGCGGTCCTCCTCGCGTTCTGCCAGCCATGCCGCGACGACCGGATGCGGCCGAACCAGCCGGGCAGGAACAGCAACCGCACCGGCCGCCTCTTTCGCTGCATCGATCTGCCGCTGCGCCTCGGGCGGGATCTCCGGCGGCATGGCCGACGGCTACGTCCAGGATACCTACCTAAGCAGCAATCCGTTGATTGTGACACATTTGGTGCCGCCTTTCACGGTTGAGT
>CAXSAZ010000020.1:0-72713 GCA_964235485.1 uncultured Acetobacteraceae bacterium
CGCCCATGCCCTATCAGCTCCTGAAACTGGCTGAGGTTCATGCGTAATCAGGAAGGTCTATATGCGATAGCCCTGCGGGTCACCCCTTCTCAGGCAAACATCTGGTCTAGCCACCATGGGGCTACTTCCAGACGGCAACGCCCCGAACGCCCCGGCGCCGGCCCGCTCCCAAGCCTGGCCAGCCCGCTGCCGGGGCCGCCTTGTGGCGCAGCCGACGCTTCGTCACCTTGGCCGCCCCCTGGCTCGGCTTGTTCGCCTAGATCGGCCTCATCGCGCACCTGTTCTCCTTGCTGGTGCCGGCGCTGGGCGCCCAGCTCGCGGGCTTCGCCGCCGGCCTCGCGACGGCTTGCGCGGTTGCCGGGCGCACCGGCATGGGTTGGCTGCTGCCGCCCGGTGGCGC
This sequence comes from uncultured Acetobacteraceae bacterium, assembly GCA_964235485.1. Classification (GTDB taxonomy): domain Bacteria; phylum Pseudomonadota; class Alphaproteobacteria; order Acetobacterales; family Acetobacteraceae; genus CAHJXG01. The sequence continues at coordinate 401 of CAXSAZ010000020.1, forward strand.
ATGGGTCATGGAAGGGCAGTCGTGCGAGGACGCGGCCAAAACCTGCGGCATGGACCGGCAAACGCTGTGCGACTGAATGCACCGCTTCAACGCGGACGGGCTTGCGGGCTTGTTCGACCTACCTCGATGCTACAGTCTAAAGTCGCGCCTGTAGCCGGAGCAGAAGACGGTCGTGGCCGAGTGAGTCGAGCAAGGGCCGGACCTGACGCGCGACGGCGCGGTGTAATGCTCCGAGTTTACACTTTCCCGCTCCCCAGGTTTGTGCAACTCGCTGGCCGAGGGCAAACCCCCACGCTGCCCAGAACCGAAACCCGTCCGCTTCAGTCGGCCAAATTGTTGTTCGGCCGCCCAGGTTGACATGCGTGGCCGACTCGCTCCGGATCGGCTGGTTCGACACCTCACGGACAGTGCCTTCCCAGTCAAGGATCTCCATGCCATCCAGTAGCTCGTCGCAAGCCGGGTCGAGCAAGCGGCCGCCGGTGAGGAGGGGCTGCGTCAGGATTGCTCCTCTGAGATCAGGCGCCGATGCCAAACCGGTCATGGACGGAGCGGCAGGATTGGGTGAACCAGCGCGGACCCTGCTCGGTCACGGTGACGATGTCCTCCAGCCGCACGCCGAACTCGCCGTAGATGCAGATTATCGGCTCGCTGGCTGGCCCGCAAGGTAAGAGGAGTGTGGGCCGTGGCGTGACCGCCAGCACGCCGCCCTTGTGCCACCCCACCGCGATCTCAGCCGAACAGGTTGGCGATGCCCCCACGCCTGTGCCGGGCCGGCGTGCGGACCGCGCCCATGCCCCGCCGACCCCTGAAACCAGGTGAGGCTTATGCGTCATCAGGCTGCCTTTCGGTGAGCAACGGGCGTACGGCGCGGGCCTCGGCCAGCGCCGTTGCCACCGTGTTCGTGAACATGCGTGCGTCGGTCAGCAAGGTCGCCAAGTGGAAGCCCGCCGCCAGCATCTGGCCCACCATGTCGGGCGAGCCGCAATGGATGCCGGCGAGCTTCCCGGCTTGGACCGTCTTGTCCCGGATGGCGGCGATGGCCTCCCGCACGGCAGGCTCCGGCAGCAGGGTCGGCGCGAAGCCGAGCGACAATCCCAGGTCCGCCGGGCCGATATACACGGCGTCTATGCCGTCCACCGCCAGGATCGCGTCGAGGTTGTCCATCGCCTGCGCGGTCTCGATCATCGCAAAGGTGGTGATGAACTGGTTGGCCGTGCGGGCATAATCGGCGCCGTGCACCTGCATGGCCCGGGTGGGTCCGAACGACCGCGCACCGGCCGGGGCGTAGCGGCACGATGCGGCGAAGCGCTCCGCTTCCTCGCGGGTGTTGATCATCGGGCAGATGATGCCGGTGAACCCGGCGTCCAACGCCTTCATCATGATGCCCGGCTCGTTCCAAGGCACCCGGCACAGCGTCGGCATGGCCTGGCCGTCCACCGCCTGCAGCATGGCCAAAGCCATCTGGTAGTCGATCAGCCCATGCTGCAGATCAATCGTGACGGTGTCGTAGCCGGCGCGCGCCACGATCTCCGCCGTGACCGCCGAAGGGATGGAGCACCAGCCGTTGACGGCCTTGCCGCCCGCGGCAAGGTGCTGCTTCAGGCCACGCTGGGGTATGGTCATGCGGTTCTCCTTGTGGTGCAGGTCGGTTGACGCCTAGAACGCGCCGCCGGGAAGAAAGTCGTCGGTCCAGGGATGCGGCACGGCCCGCAACGGGCCGACCTGGTTGGGAAAGGCGGCAAGCAGCGGGGCAGCCGGCCGCTCACGCCGGCAATCATTCCGAACTCCCGGCCTGCACGGTTCTTTTGGAACGGTTCCGAACGTGGTCAATCAGCGCGCGCAGCTTCGGCGCGAGGTTCCGATGGTTGGGGAAATACAGAAAAGCTGGGAAAGGACGGGCAGTAGCCTTCCAGCACCGCGGCCAGCTTGCCGCGATGGAGATAAGGCGCAAACGTTTCCTTCATTGGCGGTGACGTCGAGCTGCACGCCGGGATGCGCCTCGACAAGGCTGGCCAGTAGCGGCCCTGACAAGAACCGTTCCGCGATGGAGGGCACGGCCAAGCGCGGCTGCGACCTCGGCAAGCGCCGGCGCAGCCTGCCCGTGAAGCTGCCGCCCCGCTTCCGTCAGGCCGACGCTGCGCGTGGTGCGCTGGACGAGTGCCACGCCAAGCCGGCTCTCCAGTCGCCGGACCGCTTGGCTGACAGCCGGCCGCGTCACGCCCAGCCGCTCGACCGCGGCCCGGAAGCTGCGCGTTTCAACGACGGCGAGCGGCGCCAAGCGGCTCGACCAGCTCGAGAACAGCCTCGCCGCGGTGGACGTCGCCCTGACCGGGGATGAGCTTCGGTGCCTCGACAAGGTCAGCGAACTGCCGCACGAGTATCCCGGATGGATGCTTGCAACCCAGGACGCCGACGCGGCGGTGCGCTATCCGACCGGGGACGGGTTGCGCTCGGCGAACCCCGCCTGATGCCAATAAGGGTAGGGCAGCGGCCGGGCGCTGACAGCATCGAGCCTCGCGACCTGCTCAGGGGTGAGACTCCAGCCGACAGCCCCCAGGTTCTGCCGCAACTGCGCCTCGTCCCGGGCGCCGACGATCACGTTGGCAACCGTCGGGCGTTGCAGCAGCCAGTTGAGCGCCACCTGCGGCACGGCCTTGCCGGTCTCCTCGGCAATGGCCAGCAGGGCATCCACCACGTCGTAAAGGTAGTTCTCCTCCACTTGCGGACCCTGCTCCGCCGTGACGTGCAGGCGCGAGTTCGCAGGCAGCGGCTGGCCCCGGCGGATCTTGCCGGTCAGGCGTCCCCAGCCCAGCGGACTCCAGACCACGGCGCCGACCCCCTGATCCACCCCCAGCGGCATCAGCTCAGCCTCGTAGTCGCGCCCGACGAGCGAGTAATAAGCCTGGTGCGCCACGTAGCGCGGCAGCCCGTAGCGGTCCGCGGCGGCCAGGGACTTCATCAGGTGCCAGCCCGAGAAGTTGGAACAGCCGATGTAGCGGATCTTGCCGGCGCGGACCAGGTCGTCGAGCGTGCCCAGCGTTTCTTCAACCGGGGTCATGGCGTCGAAGCCGTGGAGCTGGAACAGGTCGATGTGGTCGGTGCCGAGGCGCTTGAGCGCCCGCTCGCAGGCATCGATCAAGTGGGAGCGCGAGGAGCCGACGTCGTTGATCCCATCCCCCGAACGGAACGTCGCCTTGGTCGAGATGATGACCTGCTGCCGGCGGCCCGCGATGGCCTGGCCCAGGATTTCCTCGGCCAGACCGCCAGAATAAACGTCCGCGCTGTCGAACATGGACAGCCCGGCGTCAAGGCAGATGTCCACCAGCCGCGTTGCCCCCTGGGCGTCGGTTGATCCCCAGGCCTTGAAGAAGTCGTTGCCACCGCCAAACGTGCCCGTGCCGAGGCTCAGTGCCGGCACTTTGAACCCCGATTGCCCCAGGCGCCTGAATTCCATTCCATCCTCCGACATGCAGTGCGATCCGTGCGGCTGCGGCAAAGGCCGCCGGGATCAGGTGGGCGGGGCGGACCGCAAAACGGGCCGCGGCTTCTCAAGGAAAGGCGCTGGCGCGCCTTTGGTTCCGCGGGTTTCCGCCGCGGGATGCACGGCGCCGCCAGCCGCCCAGGAACGCCCGAACGCCTCGTACCTCGTCGATGGCGAGGGCGGCTTTGATTGCTGCGCCTGGATGGTGCGGCAGCCCTGGTGCAACGGGCGCATCGGCACGATGGGCCTCAGCTACGCCGCGCACGCCCAGGCGTCGCTGGGCTGCCTGGACCCGCCGGGGCTGGCGGCGCAGGTCTTGGACTCCGGCGGGTTCTCGGCGCCTGGAACGGCGGCATCCGCCGGGGCGGGGCGTTCGAGTTGGAACAGGCGACATGGGCCTTCAACCAGGGCCGCCTGGCGCCGGGCACGTTGGCCGACCCGGTGCGCGCCGCCGCCTTCGCCGCGGAGGCCTTGGCCGCCTGGTTCACTCGCTGGCCCTGGAAGCCCGGCCATTCCCCCGTGCGCCACGCGCCGGAGTACGAGGACTACCTGTTCGAGCAGTGGACGCACGGCGCGTTCGACGAGTACTGGCAGCGGCTGGGCCTCCATGCACGGGGCTGGCACGACCGGTATGCCGCGGTGCCCACGGTGCATATGTCGTCCTGGTACGATCCCTATCCCCGCACCGCGGCCGAGAACTACGCCGGCCTGCGCGAAGCCGGCCGCGGCACGCCGCATCTGATCCTGGGACCCTGAACCCCCGGCAACCGCTCCCAGACCGCGTTCCGGGCGTGCCCGTCGCCGTCACGGTCGAGCTGTTCCCGACCGCCGACCTGTTCGGGGCCGGGCACCGCATCCGGCTGGACGTGGCCGCCAGCGACTACCCGCATTACGACCTGAACCCGCAAACCGGCGAGGCGGAAGGCGCATGGCGGCGGACGCAGGCGGCGGTCAACACCTTGTTCCTGGACGCGGACCGCCCGTCGCACGTCGTGCTGCCGCTGCCGGGCGAAGCGGGGTAGAGCGCAGCGGCCAGATGTTCCATGATGGAAGGGAACACAAGGAGAAGGCGGATGCACATTGCCAGGACGGCCCTGCTCACGGCTGCGCTGTTGTTCGCCGTCCCGGCCTGGGCACAGCAGGACGCGGCGTCCCCGGCGGCACCTGCCCTCACCATCGCCGTCAGCGCGCCCGTCACCAGCATGGACCCGCACTACCACGCGCTCACGCCCAACATCGCCCTGGCCCGGCATATCTTCAACGGCCTGACCGACACGGACGCCCATGCCAAGGTCATCCCCGGCCTGGCCGAAAGCTGGCGCCTGGTGGACGACCGCACCTGGGAGTTCAAGCTGCGCCCCGGCGTCCGCTTCCACGACGGCACGCCCTTCACGGCGGAGGACGTGGCCTTCACCCTTGACCGCGTGCCGAAGGTGTCGAACAGCCCGTCCTCCTACAGCATCTACACCAAGTCCGTGACCGGTGTGGAGGTCGTGGACCCCCGCACCGTCCGGCTACGGACGGACAACGTGTATCCCCTGCTGCCCAACGACCTCAGCCAGGTGATGATGCTCAGCCGCACGGTGCACGCCGGGATGGCGACGGAGGACTTCAACAGCGGCAAGGCCGCGGTCGGCACCGGCCCCTTTAAGCTCGTGTCCTTCAAGCCCGGCGACCGCATCGAGCTGGCGCGGAACGAGGATTACTGGGGCGCCAAGCCGCTTTGGAGCCGCGTGACCACGCGCATCCTGTCCAACAACGCCGCCCGCACCGCGGCGCTGCTGGCGGGCGACGTGCAGGTGATCGACAACATCCCCACGACCGACGCCGCCAAGCTGCGCGGGGACAAGCGGGTCGCGGTGTCGGAGGTATTGGGCCTGCGGATCGTTTACCTCGCGCTGGACCACATGCGCGACGGTTCCAGCCCCTACGTGTCCGGCCCGGCCGGGGAGGCGTTGGACCGCAACCCGCTCAGGGACCGCCGGGTGCGGCAGGCCCTCAGCGCCGCCATCAACCGCCAGGCCATCGCCGAGCGCGTGATGGAGGGCGCCGCGGTGCCGGCCGGGCAGTTCCTCCCGGTGGGCAGCTTCGGCTACGTGCCGGGCCTGGACGCGCCGAAGGGGGACACGGCGCGGGCGAAGCGGCTGCTGGCCGAGGCCGGCTACCCCAACGGCCTGCGCATGACGCTGCACGGCCCCAACGACCGCTACGTCAACGACGCCGCCATCATCCAGGCCATCGGCCAGATGTGGACCCGCGCCGGGGTGCAGACGGCGGTGGAGCCGATGCCTTGGACCACCTTTGTCGGACGCGCGGGCAAGCAGGAGCTGTCCGCTTTTCTGGTCGGCTGGAGCAGCTCCACCGGGGAAGGCACCAACCCGCTCCGCAGCCTGGTCGCCACCGTGGACCCTGCCCGCGGCTACGGCGTCGCCAACCGTGGGCGCTACAGCAACCCGGCGGTGGACGCCCTGCTGACCCAAGCCCTCGCCACCGCGGACGACAAGGCGCGCGAGCCGCTGGTGCAGGAAGCGACGCGGCTGGCGATGGAGGATGTCGGCATCATCCCGCTGCACATCCAGAAGAACGTCTGGGGCACGCGGGCCAGCCTGCAGTACTTCCCGCGCGTGGACGAGGAAACCCGGGCGATGGACGTGCAGCCCCGGCCAGACTCCAAGCTCGGGGGCTAGATGCTCGCCTGGCTGCTTCGCCGCCTGTTCCAGGCGCTGCTGGTCGTGCTGGCGATGACCGTCATCGTGTTCGTGGGCGTGAACGTCATCGGCAACCCCGTCGATATCCTGATCTCGCCGGAAGCCGACGCGGCGGAACGGGCGCGCGCCATCGCCGCGCTCGGCTTGGACAAGCCGTTGTGGCAGCAGTACCTTGCCTTCCTGGGCGGGGTGCTGCACGGAGACTTTGGCCGCTCCTTCGTGTTCAACGAGCCGGCCATCGGGGTCATCCTGCAGCGCCTGCCCGCGACGCTGGAGCTGGCCGTCGCGGCGGTGCTGATCTCGGTCGTGGCGGGGCTGCCGGCGGGGCTGTATGCCGGGCTGCGGCCGGACAGCTTCGGGGCGCGGACGCTGATGGCGGGGAGCATCCTGGGGTTCAGCCTGCCGTCGTTCTGGGTGGGGCTGATGCTGATCCTGGTGTTCGCGGTGCAGTTGGGCTGGCTGCCCAGCACGGGGCGGGGGACAACGGTGGGCGGCTGGTCGTTCCTGACCGGGGACGGGCTGCGGCACCTGCTGCTGCCGGCGCTGAACCTCGCCTTGTTCAATGTGAGCCTCATCATGCGGCTGGTGCGCGCGGGCGTGCGGGAAGCGCTGCCGTCCGACTGGGTGCGCTTCGCCCGGGCCAAGGGGCTGCGCCCGTCGCGCGTCATCGGCGTCCACGTGATGAAGAACATCCTGATCCCCGTGGTGACGGTGGTGGGGCTGGAGCTTGGCACCACCATCGCCTTCTCCGTCGTCACCGAAAGCATCTTCGCCTGGCCCGGCGTCGGCAAGCTCATCATCGACAGCATCAACCTGCTCGACCGGCCGGTGATCGTCGCCTACCTGATGCTGATCGTGCTGCTGTTCGTCGGTATCAACCTGGTCGTGGACCTGCTTTACACCGCGCTCGACCCGCGCGTGCGCTTGGACGAGCAGGGATGAGCGGGGCCGTGCTTCCGGTGCGGGAGGAGACGCCGTTCCGGCGCTTCGTGGCGGACTTCGCCGGGTCGCGCATGGCGGTGCTGGGGCTGGCGGGGATCGTGTTGATCGGCGCCGCCGCGGCCTTGGCGCCGTTGATCTCGCCACAGAACCCATACGACCTGGCGCAGCTCGACATCATGGACGGGCGGCTGCCGCCGGGGTCCGTGGGCGAAAGCGGGTTGCGGTTCTGGCTGGGCACGGACGACCAAGGGCGGGACATGCTGTCCGGCATCCTGTACGGGCTGCGGATTTCCCTGCTGGTGGGCGCGGGGTCGGCGTTCCTGGCGGGGATCATCGGCTCCACGCTGGGGCTGGTCGCGGCTTACGTGGGCGGGCGGGCCGAGACGCTCATTATGCGGCTGGTGGACCTGCAGCTCAGCTTCCCGTCCATCCTGGTGGCGCTGATGATCCTGGCCTTCCTGGGCAAGGGCATCGGCAACGTCATGCTGGCGCTGATCACCGTGGAATGGGCGTACTACGCCCGCACCGCCCGCGCTTCCGCGCTTGCGGAACGGCGCCGGGAGTATATCGAGGCGGCGGAATGCCTGGCGCTGTCCCGCCCGCGCATCGTGTTCCGCCACCTGCTGCCCAACTGCCTGCCTCCCCTGATCGTGGTCGGCACCTTCCAGATGGCGCGGGCCATCGCGTTGGAAGCGACGCTGAGCTTCCTGGGCCTGGGCGTCCCGGTGACGGAGCCGTCGCTGGGCTTGCTGATCGCCAACGGCTACCAGTACATGCTGTCGGGCAAGTACTGGATCAGCTTCTACCCCGGCATCGCGCTGCTCGTGACCATCGTGTGCATCAACCTGGTCGGCGACCAACTGCGCGACGTGCTGAACCCCCGGCTGCGGCGGTGAGCGTGGCCGCGGGGCACACCCTGGACGTGCGCGGCCTGTCCACGCACTTCGTTTCCCGCGCCGGGGTCGTGCGCGCGGTGGACGACGTGTCGTTCACCGTGGGGCGCGGGGAGGTGATGGGCCTGGTGGGGGAAAGCGGGTCCGGCAAATCGGTGACGGGCTTCTCCATCCTGGGCCTGGTGGACGCGCCGGGCCGGGTGGTGGCCGGGCAGGTCATGTTCGAGGGCCGCGACATCGCGCGCCTGCCGGACGCCGCCATGCGCCGCCTGCGCGGCCGGCACATCGCGATGGTGTTCCAGGACCCCATGATGACGCTGAACCCCGTGCTGCGCATCGACACGCAGATGATCGAGGCGGTGCAGGCGCATGAGGACGTGCCGCGTGCGGATGCGCGCGCCCGGGCGCGGGACGCGCTGGGCCTGGTCGGCATTTCCAGCCCCGACGAGCGGCTGCACGCCTATCCCCACCAGTTCAGCGGCGGGATGCGTCAGCGTGTCGCGATTGCCATCGCCCTGCTGCACCGCCCATCCTTGATCGTGGCGGACGAGCCGACGACGGCGCTGGACGTCACGATCCAGGCGCAGATCCTGTCGGAGATGCAGGGCCTGTGCGCGCGGTTCGGCACGGCGCTGGTATGGATCACGCACGACCTGTCGGTGGTCGCGGGCCTCGCGGACCATGTTGCCGTGATGTATGCTGGGCGCATCGTCGAGAAGGGCAGCGTCGCGGACGTGCTGGACCGGCCCATGCACCCCTACACCGACGGGCTGATCAACTCCGTGCCCAGCCGCACCAAGCGCGGCGAGCGGTTGCGCGGCATTCCCGGCATGACCCCTTCCGCGCTGAACCTGCCGGCCGGCTGCGCCTTCCGCACGCGCTGCGCCCGCGCCGACGCCCAATGCGAGGCGGACCCGCCGGAGTTCGCCGCGGGCGCCGGGCACGCGCACCGGTGCTTCCATCCCCTGGGAGGGGCGCCGGCGTGACGGAGGAGCCGGTGATCGAGCTGCGCGGCGTGTCCAAGCGGTTCGAGAAGGAAATGGACGGCGCGGCGCGGCTCGTGCGGCGCCTGCGCGGCGCGGCGCCGGCGCCGGTCGTGCGCGCGGTGGACGGCGTGGACTTGCAGATACGCCGGGGCGAGGTGCTGGGGCTGGTGGGCGAAAGCGGCTGCGGCAAGAGCACTCTGGGCCGCATGGTGGCCGGCATCGTGCCGCCCTCGGACGGCACCGTGCTGTATCGCGGGCAGGACCGCGCAGCCCTGGACCCGGCGGCGGCGAAACAAGCGCGGCTGCGCGTGCAGATGATCTTCCAAGACCCGTACTCAAGCCTCAACCCGCGGATGCGCGTGGGCGACATCGTGGGGGAAGCGCCGCGGGTGCACGGCCTGGCGACGGGGCGGGGCGAGGAGTACTTGGACGCGCAGTTGCGCCGCGCCGGGCTGGATCCCGCTTATAAGCGCCGCTACCCCCACCAGTTCAGCGGCGGGCAGCGCCAGCGCATCGGCATCGCCCGCGCGCTCGCGGTGCAGCCGGAGTTCCTGGTGTGCGACGAGGCCGTGGCGGCGCTGGACGTGTCCATCCAGGCGCAAATCCTGAACCTGTTCATGGACCTGCGCCGCGACCTGAACCTGACCTACCTGTTCATCAGCCACGACCTGGGCGTGGTCGAGCACCTGTCGGACCGCGTCGCCATCATGTATCTGGGCCGCATCGTGGAGCAGGCCGGCGCCGAAGATGTGTTCGCCCGCCCGAACCACCCCTACACGCAAGCCCTGCTGGCCGAGGTGCCGCGCCTGGACGCCCGCGCCCGGCGCTTCACGGCCATGGAGGGCGAGATACCCAGCCCGCTCCACCCGCCGGCCGGTTGCCACTTCCACCCCCGCTGCCCGCACGCATTCGCGCGGTGCAGCCGCGAGGTTCCGGTGCTGAAACAGGTCGCGCCGGGGCACAGCAGCGCGTGCCACCTGAACGAGGGCTGAACCACGGTATCAGCCACGAGCAGGAGTTTTCGCTTCGTGGCTGTCACGCCCCGGCGTGTCATGCCAGCGGTTGAATGCCTCCTATCCATGACGGATGACGCTGCGCTTATCCGTCCTACGAGTGGTGAACGGCACCCCGTTGCGCGCGGCTTGGGCGGCGGAAGCGGGCCAAGCTGCGCGTGCGCCAATCCGTGTGATGGCCAAGCAAGATAGGTGCCGGGCAAGCCCAACGTAAACCGGCCTCCTGTTCCTGCGGGCATCGGTGCAGCGAGGCTCCAAGCACCATCCTGCGCAGCTTTCAGCGTCGGCGACGGTCTGGGCAACGCCTGGGCCGAGACGGTCAACGGCCCTTGCAAGGCCGAGGCGACCCATGGGGAAACATGCGCGGGCTGACCTCCTCCACGCTTCGCCGCGCCCAGTCGCGGCTTGGGACATCCCGGACCATGCGGGCCTGCGCCTCGTGCAGCGCGGCCGCGGCCGCCTTGTAGTCCATGGTCAGCACCTGCCCGTTCTCCGCCACCTTGGCGCCATCCACGTAAACCGCGCGCAGCGCCCGGTCCGCGGCGGCATACAGCAGGGAGCGCAGGGGGTCGTAGCCTGGCCGCATGGCCGGGTGCGCCAGGTCCACCAGCACCAGGTCGGCCCGGCAGCCCGGCGCCAGGCGGCCCAGGTCGTCGCGCCCCAGGATCGCAGCGCCCCCGGCCGTGGCGGCGGTGAACAGCTCGCCGCCCGTCAGGGTCCGCGGGTTGCCGGCCTGGGTGCGCGCCAAGTACATCGCCAGCCGCATCTCTTCCAGCATGTTGTGCGGAAAGGTGTCGGTGCCGATGCCCACCTTCACGCCGGCCCGGCGGTAGCGGCCCATGTCGCGCAGCGCAATGCCGCGCCGGGCGAACACGGTGGGGCAATGGGCCACCGCCGTTCCGGCCTCCGCCAGCAGTTGGAGGTCATGGTCGGTGTGCCACGGCGTGAACGGATGGTCGTCCAAGAAGATGGAATGGCCGATCACCGAGCGGTCCGTCAGCACGCCCAGGTGGTGCAGCCAGCCGATGGGGGTGAAGCCATGGCGGCGCGTGATCTCGTGGAACTCGCTGACGGACTGCGCGGCATGGGTCTGCCACGCGAGGCCGCGCCGGGCCGCCTCGGCATGGCTGTCGCGCAGCAGCCCGGGCGTGCAGGTGTCGATCTGGGCGGGGACCACCATGCCGGTCAGCCGGCCGGACGGATGCTGGGCCGCACGGTCCAGCAAGCGGAGCGCCTCCGCCATCGCCCGCTCCCCGGCGGGTGCGTCCCACTCGTAGTCCACGGCATGGCCGTTCGCGGTGAACCAGCGCGCGCTGCGGAACATCGGTCCCATCACCACGCGCAGCCCGCTTTCCCCGGCCACGTCCAGCCAGTCGTCATAGGGCAGCGACAGGTCCACCACGGTCGTGACCCCGGACAGGAGCAGCTCGCTGAACGCCACCCGCGCGCAATCCGCCACCGCGTCCGGCGGCGGGCGGAAGATCGGGAGGTGTTCGTAGAGCGACGAGTTGTAAAGGCCGGGCGTGCCCACCTCGTCCGTCAGCCCCTTGAGCATCGGCTCGGAGGAGGGATGGCTGTGCACATCCACCAGGCCCGGCATCACCATCAGCCCGCGCCCGTCGATCTCCGCGTCCACGGCGCCGCCATGCCCGGCGCCGCCATGCCCGGGGCCGCCATGCCCGGGGCCGCCATGCCTTGGGCCGACATGCGTCAGCGTGCCGTCGGTCCAGGCCACATCGGCATCGGACAGGGTGACGTGCCCGGCGCCGTCCCAGGCGATGACGGTTTCGGCGCCGCGGATCAGGGTGGTGGGCATCGGGGTGCTCCTACTGCGACAGCGTGATGTCCAGCCCTTCGTAGATCCCCATGCCGTAGATGCCGTGCGCCCGCACGCCATGCGCGCGCCGGCCGGAGGCGACCCAAAGCTGCTCGCGCACCAGTGGGACCCACACGCCGGCTTTCGTCAACTGCTGCTGCACTTGGGCCAGGGCGTTGTGCTTGGCCTCCCCGGCATGATGGCGGCACTCCTGCCTCATGGTCACAGCCGAGGCGTTCACTCTTCGCGTCAGCTTGCCCATGCCTGCGAGGAGCGGGTCAAGCGGCGTTGCGCTGCACGACATGGGCCGCTACCGCCGGGCCGGCGGGAAGGTGGGCGGACATCTTACGAATGCCATGAAAGGGTGGATGGTGCCGTGCCAGCCTTCATGCAATCCTCGCCGGATGGACACGATCCGCGCCACCGTCCCGCGTCGCCAGATGCGCCTGGTCGCCTATCTCAAGACCGGCCCCACCGCCATGCACGTCGGCGGCTGGCGACATCCGGAAGCCACGCTCGACGACATCTTGGATGCGTCCCGGTACCAGCACATCGCGCGGGTGCTCGAAGCCGCCTGTTTCGACGCCTGCTTCTTTGCGGACCTGTTCGGGCTGTATGACGTGCACGGCGGAAGCTACGATCCTTACCTGCGCCGCGGCGGGCAGATCAGCTTCCTGGATCCCACGGTGGTGCTGCCGGTCATGGCGTCCGTCACGACCAGGCTCGGTCTCGGCGCCACCCTGTCCACGACGGTTCACACGGCCTACCACCTGGCGCGCTGGCTCGGGTCGCTGGACGCCATGAGCGGGGGCCGGGTCGCCTGGAACGTCGTGACGTCGGCGACCGACCTTGAGGCGCAGAATGCCGGCATGGACGAGTTGCCGCCGCGTGAGCTGCGCTACGACCGCGCCGACGAGGTGCTGGAAGCGTGCTTCGCCCTGTGGGACGGGTGGGACGAGGGCGCGCTGGTCAAGGACAAGAAGGCCGGCATCCTCGCGGACCCGGCGAAGGTGCGCTACGCCAACTACGCCGGGCGCTGGATCAAGACCCGCGGCCCACTCTCGATCCCGCGAAGCCCGCAAGGGCGTCCGGTGGTCATGCAGGCCGGCAGCTCCGACCGGGGCCGTCGGTTCGCGGCCCGATGGGCCGAGGCGATCTTCACGACGCAGCGCGACGTGGGCGAGATGCGGGCGTTCCGCGACGACATCCATGCCCGCATGGACGCCGCGGGCCGCGCGCCCGGCGAATGCGCGATCCTGCCCGGCGTTTCCGTCGTGCTGGGCGAGACCGAAAGCATTGCGCGCGAGCGGGCGGACTACCTGAACAGCCTGATCGATCCGGAGCTGAGCCTTGCCGCCTCCTCGTCCGGCCTCGGCGCCGACCTGACCAAGCTGGCGCCCGGCCAGGACCTGGCGGCGCTGCAGGGCAACCAGGGGATGAAGGGCACGCAGGACCTGATCGAGCAGGCGATGAAGGCCGAAGGGCTGACGCTCGCGCAGGCTGCCGTGAAGCGGAACAACGGACGCGAGATCGTCGGCACGGCCGAGATGGTGGCAGACCGGCTGGAAACCATGTTCACCTCGGGCGCCTGCGACGGGTTCGTGCTGGCGCCCACCATGTTCCCCGGCATGTTCGAGCAGTTCTGCCGCTCGGTCGTGCCGGAGCTGCAACGCCGCGGGCTGTTTCGCACGGAGTACGCCGGCCGCACGCTGCGGGAGAACCTGTTGGCGGCGCCCACCATCCCGGGGAAAGCGCCATGAGCCACGATCCGACCGGTTCCCTGACACGCCGGGGCTTGCTGGGAACTGCCGCCGCGCTGGCCGCCGGCGGCGGGACGCGGCCGGCCGCCGCACAGGATCTGGCTGGCACGACGGTCGTGTTTGCAAGCTGGGGCGGGGCCTACCAGGATGCCCAGCGCGTCTGCTACTGCGACCCGTTCGCCGCCGAAACGGGCGCGCGCGTCGTGCAGGACGGGCCGATGAACGCGGCGCGCTTCCGCACCATGATCGAAAGCGGCACGCCCGACTGGGACGTGGCCGACATCACCATCAACCAACTGATGACCGGAGCGCGCGACAAGCTGCTGGAACGGATCGACGCCGGCATCGTTGACACCAGCCGCGTCGCGCCGCAATTCCGGCATGAATACGGGGTCGGCTGCATCGCCTGGTCCTACAACCTGGCCTACAACACGCGCCTCTTCCCCCAAGGCAAGCGGCCGTCCACCTGGGCCGACCTGTTCGACCTCAAACGCTTCCCCGGCAAGCGCACGCTGCTGGACCAGGGCGCTGCGAACCTCGAAGCGGCGCTGATGGCGGATGGCGTGGCCCCGGCGGAGCTTTACCCCCTGGATGTCGAGCGGGCGCTGCGCAAGCTCGACACCATCAAGCCGCAAACGGTGTTCTGGACCACGAACTCCCAGTCGCAGCAGTTGTTCGTGGACGAGGAGGTGAGCTTGGGCCTCATCCTGAATGGCCGCGCCTACGACGCCTCCAAGAAGGGCGCCGACATCGCCATCTCCTGGGAGCAGAACATCCAGTCCGTCGATTACTTGGCGGTGCCACGCGGCAGCCGCAACAAGAACGCCGCCATGAGGCTGATCGACGTCATGACCCGGGCCGACAACCAGGCGAAGCTCGCCAACCTGATCGCATACGCCCCCACCAACCCCGCGGCCTTCGCCGGCATCGACCCGAAACTGGGCGGCTGGCTCTCGACCTCGCCGGAGAACACGAGCAAGGGGTTCGTCATCAACGCGGCCTGGTGGCGGGACAACGAGCAACGGGTCATTGAGCGCTGGGCGGCGTGGAAGCTCGGCTGATGCGGACGCCGGCCCTTCGTGCAGGGCCTTGGCTGCTGGTGCTGCCCGCCGTCGCCATGCTGTCGGCCGGCTTCGTGCTGCCTGTGGGCGTGCTGCTGGCCCGCGCCTTCACCCAGCCGGACCTGGGCTTCCAGAACTTCGTGCTGCTGTGGGAGCGGCCCATCTACCTGCAGGTGCTGTGGAACACCGTGCTGATCTCGGCGGCGGCGACCCCGATTGCCCTGCTGCTCGGCTACCCGGTCGCGCACGCGATGGCGCATGGCTCGGGCGGAACGCGGCGGCTGCTGACGTTCATCGTGCTGCTGCCGTTCTGGACCAGCCTGCTGGTGCGCAGCTTCGCAACCGTCATCCTGTTCCAGCGCCGCGGCCCGCTGAACACGTTGCTGATCGGCCTCGGCGTCACGGACGCGCCGCTGCCGCTCATCTACAACCTGACGGGCGTGCTCCTGGGCGCGGTGCAGACGCTGCTGCCCTTTGTCATCTTCCCGCTCTACAGCTCCATGAAGCGCATCGACCCGGCGCTGATGCAGGCTGCGATGACGATGGGGGCATCGCCGCGGCGCGCCTTTCTCCGGGTTTACCTGCCGCTCAGCCTGCCGGGGCTGATGACCGGGGCCACGCTGACGTTCATCAGCATGCTCGGCTACTTCGTCATCCCCGCGATGCTCGGCGGCCCGCGGCAGACCATGGTCGCGCAGCTCATCCAGGACCAGGTTGCGCAGCTCGGCAGTTGGGGCGTCGCGGGGGCGCTGTCGTTCGTGCTGCTGGGCGTCACGGCCCTGCTGCTGGGGGCGTTGCACCGGCTGGTGGGGCTGACGGCGGTGGCCCGGTGAGCGACGGCATGGGCAGGTGGCGGGCGGTGCGGGCCGTCGTTTGCGCCGCCGTGGCGGTTTACCTGATCGCCCCCTTGGTGATCGTGCTCGTCATCTCGTTCAGCTCGGCCTCGTTCCTGCGCTTCCCGCCGCCGGGCTACTCGTTGCGGTGGTATCAGAACCTGGCGCACGACCGGGCCTGGGTCGATGCCATCGTCGTCAGCGTGCAGGTCATGCTGCCGACCGGCTTGCTTGCGACCGCGATGGGCACGGCCGCCGCTTATGGATTGGTGCGGGGCGGCATCCCGGGCGCCGGCCTGGTCGGCGCGTTCCTGATGGCGCCGATCGTGGTGCCGGGCGTGATCTCGGCCGCGGGCCTGTACATCGTGTATCGCGGGCTTGGCCTCAACGGGACGCTGACCGGCATCGTGATCGGGCACACCATGCTCACCTTGCCGTTCGTCGTCGCGACGGTCGGCTCCGCGCTGCGCTCGCTTGATCCGCGGCTGGAAGCGGCCGCGTCCGTCGCCGGCGCGCCGCCGTTCACCGTTTTTCGCCGGGTCACCCTGCCACTCCTGGCGCCCGCCGTGCTGTCCAGCCTGCTGTTCGCGATGGTGCTGTCCTTTGACGAGCTGATCGTGACGCTGTTCGTCGGTTCGGCGCGCTTGCGCACCGTGCCCGTCCAGATGTGGTCGAACATCCGGGGGGACTTCGACCCGACGATTGCCGCCGTCGCGTCGCTTTGCTTCGTCGTGGCCCTCGTGGCGCTCGGCTGCGAGGCGCTGTCGGCCCGGCATCGCGAGGAGCGGGGTTGAGCGCGGAGGCGGGCGGCGCCGTCCTGCAGTTGGAGGGCGTCAGCAAGCGGTATCGCACGCTTGTCGCGGTTGACGGCGTCAGCCTGCGCCTGGAGCGGGGCGAGTTCCTGACCTTTCTCGGCCCGTCCGGGTCCGGCAAGACGACGACGCTGATGATGGTGGCCGGGCTGCAGCGTCCTGATCGGGGAAGCATCGTGCTGGACGGCCGGAACGTGGACCGCCTCCCGGCCCACCGGCGGGACATCGGCATGGTGTTCCAGCATTATGCCCTGTTCCCGCACATGACCGTCCGCCGCAACGTCGCGTTCCCGCTGGAGATGCGGCGCGTCGGCCGCGAGGAGGCGGGCCGCCGGGTCGGTGCGGCGCTGGCCATGGTCGGCTTGCCCGGCCATGGGGATCGGTTGCCGCGGGAGCTGTCCGGCGGCCAGCAGCAGCGCGTGGCTTTGGCGCGGGCCATGGTATGCCGTCCGGCGCTGCTGCTGATGGACGAGCCGCTCGGGGCGCTGGACAAGGCGATGCGCGAGCAGCTCCAGTTGGAGATCAAGCGCCTGCACCGCGAACAGCGCACGTCCGTGCTGTATGTCACCCACGACCAGTCCGAGGCGCTGACGATGAGCGACCGGATCGCCGTCTTCAACGAAGGCAGGATCGAGCAGGTCGGCTCGCCGTCCGCGTTGTACGAGCAGCCCGCCACGCGCTTCGTCGCGGGTTTCGTGGGCGAGACCAACTTCGTCGGGGGAACGGTGGTGGGACGTGACGGCGACCATTGCCTGGTGTCGATCAACGGGGTTGTCATGCCGGTCTCCTCGCGCCTGCCCGCCGCGACGGGGGACGAGATGACCGTCGCGGTCCGGCCGGAGCGCGTGCGGATCGAGGCTGGCGGAGGCGGCCTGCCGGGGGAACTCGTTGACCTCATCTATCTCGGAAGTGCCCGGCGGTTCATCGCTCGCCTGCCGGGCGGGCAGGAATGGACGGTGCTCATGCAGGCGGATGCGGCGGAGGCCAGCGGCCTGCTTCCGGGCTGCTCGGTTCGTTTGTCATGGCAGCCTCGCCATGCGTCGGCCTTCACCTCCGCCCGTCCGTGAGGAACCGGCTGGAACCAGGCTCGGCCGCCGGGGCTTGCAAGGTGTAGGGTGACGAGGGCTGCAAGGTGGGCGTAGTCTTGCCCCATGCTTCCCACCCGATACTGGCAAGACCTCCCCTGGACCGCCTTCCCGACCTTGCCGCGGGACACGGTTGCCGTCCTGCCGGTGGCCGCCATCGAGCAGCACGGGCCGCATTTGCCGGTCTCGGTGGACCGCACGATCAACGAGGGCGTGCTGGCCCGGACGCTCGCGCTGCTGCCCGACGCGCTGCCGGTGCTCGTGCTGCCGACCCAGGCGGTCGGGCTGTCCGTGGAGCACGTCCGCTTTCCCGGCACGCTGACCACCAGCGCCGAAACGCTGATCGCGCTGTGGACGGAGATCGGGGAGAGCGTGGCGCGCGCAGGCGTCCGCAAGCTCGTGCTGCTCAACAGCCACGGCGGGCAGCCGCAGGTGGCGGACATCGTGTGCCGCCGCCTGCGAACCTCGTCCAGCATGTTCGCGGTGGCCTGCTTGTGGAGCCGCCTCGGCAAGCCGGACGGGATGGTGAACCCCGTGGAAGCGCGCCACGGCATCCATGGCGGCTTCGTCGAAACCTCCCTCATGCTGCGCCTGGCGCCGGAGCGGGTGGATATGGCCAAGGCGGAGGACTTCCGGTCCCGCTGGATCGCGCGGGAGAACGAGTTCTCCGTGCTGGTGCCGGAAGGCGCGGTGGGCTTCGGCTGGGAAACCCAGGACCTGCACCCGGCCGGCGCCCTGGGCGACGCCAGCGCCGCCACGGCCGAGGCCGGCGCGAAGCTGCTGGACCACGCCGCCGCCCGGCTCGCGGCGCTGCTGGAGGAGGTGCACCGGCTCGACCTGGACGAATGGATGCAGGCTGGGCCGGGCGTTACGCCACCGCCGGCAGGCTGATGTTTGACGCCGCCGCGCCGCCGTGGGCGATGCGCAGCGTGATGACGCGCTCGTCCTCCGCCCGGGTTTCGTGCGGCCCCGCGCTGGTGCCGGGGTTGACGGGGTAGGCGGGGAAGCACGCGCCGGCGACCGACACGCGCAGCGCGTGCCCGGCCGGCACGGTGGCGCAGGTGGCGCGCAGCTCCACGCCGACGCGGCCGGACGCGGACGCGCGGCGGTGCCCCTGGGTCAGGTTCCACACCCGCCCGTCCGGGGCCACCATCGACAGCACCACGGACAGGTCAAAGGAGGGCTGGTCCGCCTCCACCCAAAGCTCCGCCCGCACCCGGCCGCACAGGAACAGCGGCGCACCGAGCGGCGCCGCGGTGAAGCAGGCGACATCGGCGCGGTCGTCCACCGCCCGGCGGTCCTGCATCCCGCCGGGCTGGCCGGCATGGCCGCCCATCGTGGGCGCCGGGCGCCAGGGGTCGTGCACAAGGGTGTCCGCGCCCGCCGGGCCGGGTTCGTCGGAGAGCGTGCCGTCCGTCGTGGTCGCGCCGGCCCGCCCGCCGCCGCCGAGATACAGCGCCATCGGCGACAGGTCCGGCCATTCGCGGAAGCCGTGCCAAATCCGGGCGCCGAGGTCGAACAGGGTGAGCGCCGGCCCGGTGTCGGCATCCCGGTCCTTCAAATGGCGGTCGAACCACGCCACCTGCGCCGCGTCCACGGGAGAGCTTGCCGCCGGCCCGAAATCCACCGCGCCCACCTGCCGGCCCCAGGGCTGGTGCGTCCACGGGCCGACCAGCAGGCGCTGCGCCGCCGGGCCGCGCGCTGCGGCGGCATGGCAGTCCAGGGTGCCCATCAGCATCTGGTCGAACCACCCGCCCACATGCAGCATCGGCACGTCCAGCGCGTGGCCGGCCAAGCGCGACCGGGGGGCGATGGCATCCCAATACGGATCGGGCGACGGCCGGGCGAGCCAGGCCGGGTAATGCGACAGGTGGCCGTGCCGGCGCATCACCTCCGGCATTGCGCGGCCCGGCTCGTGCAGCGGCGGGCTGCGGGCGGCGGCCTGGAACGCCGCGGCGGCCACCGGGTCCCCGTCATGCACCGCGCGCAGCCAGCCCATCTGCGCGCCCCAGCCCAGGCCCGCCGCCAGCAACGGCGCCCCGCCTTCCCAGGCCCAATCCGTCCGTAGGTCCCATCCCACCATGGCCGGCGCCAGCGCACCCAGGGCCGCCCCGCCGGCCAGGGCCAGGAGCTGCGTGTTGCCCTGGTAGGAGAAGCCGTACATCCCCACACGTCCGGAGGATCCCGGCAGGTCCGCGGCCCAGGCCACCGCCGCCGCGCCGTCGGCTTCCTCGGTCTCGAACAGCGCGAAGCCGCCCTCGCTGCTGCCGGTGCCGCGCACGTCCTGGACGGCCACGATGTAGCCCTGCGCCGCGTACCAGGACGGGTGGGCATAAACGAGGGTGGACGCGATGCGCCGCCCATAGGGCTGCCGCATCAGCAGCACGGGGAACCGCCCCAGCGCGTCCGGCGCCCACACGTCGGCGTCCAGGCGCACCCCGTCCGCCGTCCGCATCGACCAAAGGCGCGGCCCGACGACCGGCAGGCGCCCGGCCGGCATCAGCGCCCGCCGGCGATGACCCGGCGGTCGTCCTCCGTCAGCTCCACCGGCTGGCCCGCGCGGATCAGCTCGGCGAAGCCCTCGTTCGGCGTCATGGTCGTCAGGCAATACAGCTTGCCCGCGCCGGTGTTCTCGACGACGTGCTCGATGCCCGGCGCCAGCACCATGGCGTCGCCGGGGCCGAGCGGCAGGGTGCGGTCCCCAGCCCGCGCGGTGCCGGTGCCGGCGAGGACGAAGAAGGTCTCGAACGCTTCCCGGTGCATGTTGGGCGGCGTGCGCCCGCCCGGCTCGAAGATTTCGACCACCATGGTGAAACTCACGCCGTCGGCCAGCGGGTCGAACAGGCAGGCAAAGTAATTGCTGTCGCCGGGCGAGATGCGGAAGCCTTGCAACG
Source organism: uncultured Acetobacteraceae bacterium (assembly GCA_964235485.1). GTDB lineage: Bacteria > Pseudomonadota > Alphaproteobacteria > Acetobacterales > Acetobacteraceae > CAHJXG01. Next base: position 20,685 of record CAXSAZ010000020.1, read on the forward strand.
TCGCGGCGCTGCGGGCCAGGACGGGTTCGGTCATCATGCGGAAGCTCCCTTTGTTGGATCGGGGATCGCCGCCACGCCGTCCAGCACGGCGGGGTCGGGCAAGCAGGCGTCCAGCACCCGGCCGCGGCGCAGCACGACCCGGTCCGATTGCGGCCGGGCCAGCAGCTCGTGCGGGTGGCGCGCGCTGAACAGCACGAGGTCGGCCGGCCCGCCCACGCGCACCCCGCCGGCGTCCAGCCCCATCACCCCGGCCGGCGTCGCGTGGACGGCGGCGGACCAGCTTGGCGAATGGTCCAGGTGCAGGATGCGCGTCGCTTCCCGCAACACTTCCACCATGTCGAGGTCGCCATACGGGTAGAACGAGTCGCCGCAATTGTCCGACGCGACGGACACCGGCACCCCCGCGGCGCGCAGCTCGTGCACCAGCGTCACCCCGCGCCAGCGCGGCGTGCGGGCGGGCACGCGGTCCTGCAGGTACATGTTGCACATCGGCAGCGTGACGACGGCGATGCCGGCCTCCGCCACGGCGGCGACCGTTTCCCGCGCGAACCTCTCCGGCTGCACGGAAAGCGAGCAGCAATGCCCGCATTGGATGCGGTTGCGGAAGCCCCGGCGCAGCGCCGTGCGCGCGATCTCACCCAGCGCCCGCGCCCCGGCCTCGCCGCTTTCGTCCACGTGCAGGTCGAGGTCGAGGCCGCGCGCCTCCGCCAAGGCAAAGAGCTGGTCCAGCCGATCCTGGAACCCCGGCGGCAGCGGCGCGTCGAACGCGCCGCCGAGCCAGGTCACGCCGCCCAGCACGCCGCCCGCGTCGGCCACCAGGTCGGCCAGCGCCCGGCCTTCCGCCCCGTCGTAGCCTTCCAACGGGCACAGCGACGCGGCCTGCAGCGCGACCCGCCCGGCCCACTCGTCGCGCAGCGCGCGGAACACGCGCCAAGCGTTCCCGTCCGTCGAGTGCCGGCTGTCCAGGTGGGTGCGGATCGCCGCCGTGCCGTGGGCATGGGCGCAGGCGAGGCCATACTCCATGCGCAGCCGCAGGTCCGCCTCCGTCCAGCGCGGCCGGTCCCTGGCCACGGCCGCGAGCGCGCCCGCGAAGGTGCCGTCCGGGTTGGGCGTGCGCCGCCAGATGTGGCCCTTGTCGAGATGGGTGTGGACATCGACGAAGCAGGGCCAAACCTGCCCGCCCGCCAGGTCCACCCCGCCCGGCGCGGCCCCGGCAGGCGCCACGGCGGCCACGGCGCCGCCCGCGATGCGCAGGTCAACAAGCCCCCGCCCGTCCGGCAGCCGCGCCCGGCACAGCCAGTAGTCGCCGGACGCGGGGATCGCGGGCTTCATCGAGTGATCCGGTAGGGGCGCATCCGGGCCTCCTTGGTTGTGCTTGCCGGACGCTGCAAGCGTCACGCCAGAGCCGGGCTTGGCTCGGTTTTGGCGCCCCCGGCGGCCTGGGCGTCCAGCATGTGCGCGCCGATGGCATGGGGGTCCGCGCCCGCCGCCGACGCCTCGTGTACGACCCGGCCGCGGCGCATCACCACGATGCGGTCGGCCAGTTCCAGGATTTCGTCCAGGTCCTCGCTGATCAGCAGGATCGCGCAGCCGGCGTTGCGCGCCGCCATCAGCCGGGCGCGCACCTCCGCCACCGCCTTCACGTCCAGGCCGAAGCACGGGTTGGCCACCACCAGCAGCGACACCTGGTCGTCCAGCTCGCGCGCCAGGACGCAACGCTGCACGTTGCCGCCGGACAGCACGCCCATCGGCACTTCCGGCGAGGCCGCGCGCACGCCGTAGCCCGCAATCATCCGCGCGGCCCGGCGGCGCATCCCGCCCCCGTCCAGCCACCGCCGCCGGCCTCCGTCCTCCCGCCGGTCGAACAGCCGCAGGTTGAGGTTGTCCACCACCGACATGCCCGGCACGCAGCCGTTGCGCAGCGGCTCCTCCGGGATGACCCGGACCCCGAGCGCCTGCGATTGCCGCCGGGTCGCGGCGTAGGGGGCGCCGTCCACGCGCACGGCCCCGCCGGCGGGGCGCTGGCCGCCCAAGGCTTCCAGCAATTCCTTCTGCCCGTTGCCCGACACCCCGGCCACGCCCACGATCTCGTGCGCCCGCACGTCCAAGGCGGCGATGTCGAGCACCGGCTGGCCCGCGTCGCCCGTGGCGCGCAGGTTGCGGACGGTTAAGCGCACCGCGGCCTCCGCCCCGCCCTGCCGCTCCGGGCGCGCGGGCGCGTGCGGCTCGCCGATCATCATGGCGGTCAGGTCGCCGCGGCTCAGCCCGGCGGTCTCGCCCCGCCCGGCCAGCCGGCCCCGGCGCAGCACCGTCACCTCGTCGGTGAAGCGCGTCACGTCGGACAGCTTGTGGGTGATCACCACCACCGTCGCCGTGCCGCCATGCGCCAGGCCTTGCATCAGCCCGAGCATCTCCTCCGCCTCGCGCGGGGTCAGCACGGAGGTCGGCTCGTCCAGCACCAGGAGGCGGCGCTGCAGGTAAAGCTGCTTCAGGATTTCGGTCTTCTGCCGCTCGCCCGCGGACAGGGTGCCGACCACCGCATCCAGCCGGACCGGGAACGGCATCCGCGCCATGAAGGCGTCCAGCGCCGCACGCTCCCGCCCCCAGTTGATGACCGCCGGCACTAGCGGGCGAGCAATCACCAGGTTCTCCGCCACCGTCATGGAGGGCACGAGGGTGAAGTGCTGGTATACCATGCCCAGGCCGAGCGCGTCGGCATCCGCCGGGCGGGCGATGGCGGCCTCCTTGCCGTCCACCAGGAAGCTGCCCTCGTCCGCGCGGTAATAGCCCATCAGGCATTTTACGAGCGTGGACTTGCCCGCCCCGTTCTCGCCGAGCAGGCCGTGCACGGTGCCGGGGCGCACCCGCATGTCGATGCCGGCCAGCGCCGTGAACGCGCCGAAGCGCTTGCCGATGCCCACGGCCTCCACGCCGGCCGCGGTCACGGCAGGGCGCCCAGGAACGCCTCCGAACTGGCCACCGCGCCGAACACCCCGCCCTGCATCGCCACCATGGCGAGGGCGGCGGCGTGGTTGGCCCGGTCGGTCGCGCCGCACCCGTCCGACAGCAGCAGGCACTCGAAGCCGCGGTCGTTCGCTTCCCGCATGGTGGTGTGCACGCACACGTCCGTGGTGATCCCGGTCAGCACCAGGTTGCGGACGCCGCGGGTGCGCAGCACCAATTCCAGATCGGTGGCAAAGAACGCGCCCTTGCCGGGCTTGTCGATCACCACCTCGCCCGGCAGCGGCGCCAGTTCCGGGATGATCTCCCAGCCCGGCTCGCCCCGCACCAGGATGCGCCCGCACGGGCCGGGATCGCCGATGCCGGCGCCCACCTGCCGCGAGCGCCATCGCTTGTTGGCCGGCAGGTCCGACAGGTCGGGGCGGTGCCCTTCCCTGGTGTGCACAATCGTGTCGCCCCGGGCGCGCATGGCGGCCAGCACGCGGCTGATCGGCCCGATGGGCGCGCGGGTCAGGCCGATGTCGTAGCCCATGCGGTCCACGTAGCCGCCGGGCGCGCAGAAGTCGGCCTGCATGTCGATCACCAGCAGCGCCGTGCCGGACAGGTCGCCGTCGTAGGGCCAGGCGTAGGGGTGGGCAGGAATCATTGCGCGATCATTCCGCCGCCTTGAGCAGCCGACGCGGCGGCGGCAGGCCGCAGCCGGTGCCGTCCGTGACCTCCACCTCCGCCTCCCATGGCAGGCGGTAGCGCCCGGCGGCGAGGTCCTGCATGTAGGTGTAGGGGCAGTCCGTGGCGCCCCCCGCCACGGCCGAGAAGCCGCGGTGGCCGAACTGGTAGATGTTGTTCTCGACACCCCAATGCGCCCGGGCTTCCCGCACCAGGTCCGGGCGGACCTCGGCGGTGATGATCTCGTCCGCCCGGCCGGATGCGCCGTGGGCGATGATCGCGCCGTCGAAGTTGCACACCATGGCCTCCCCCATGGAATCGAACGTCCCGTCGCTGCCGCACATGCACACGCTGGCCGTCACCATGAGGTTGCAGAAGGCGTTGCTCTGGTTGGTGAAGCGCCAAGCGTCGCGGATCGGCGCGGTGTAGCCGGCGGTGCGCAGCATGACCTCGGCCCCGCGGTAGGCGGCTTCGCGCGCCATCTCGGGGAACATGCCATCGTGGCAGATGATCAGCGCCAGCTTGACGCCGCGCGGCCCTTCGATGACGGGGATGCCGAGGTTTCCGGGTTCCCAGGGTTCCACGGGCACCCAGGGGTGCATCTTGCGGTAGTACAGCTCCATCTCGCCCGTGTCGGACACGATGATCCCGCTGTTCCACGGCATCCCGCCCGGGTTGCGCTCCATGATGGAGAAGCAGCCCCAAAGCTTGTTGTCCACGCAGGCCCGCCGCATGGCCGCGACCTCCGGCCCGTCCAGGTCGCACGTCACCTCGTCCCGCGTGTCCATCGACAGGCCGTGCAGCGCGTATTCCGGAAACACCACCAGGTCGAGCGTCCCCATGTTGCGCCGCGCCTTGGCCACCATGGCGACGATGCGCTCGGTTTGCTTTGCGATGTCGGCGCGGGTCTCGATGACCGGGAGTGCCAACTGCACCAAGCCGATCACGACGCCATTCGGCGAGCGGTTGAGGCCGCCTAATCCGTTCATGTGTTCCTCCTCAGCGTGCGATGGACAACTCGCCGGGCATCCCGCGCACCGCCCGGCCCGGCCGCACCGTCGCGACCAGCACCAGGAGCGTCAGCACGAAGGGCGCAGCGTAGAACAGGTAATAGTAGCTGGTCACGCCCACCGTCTGCAGCGACGGGCCGAGCGCCCCGGCGGCGCCGAACAGCAGCGACGCGCCCAGGCAGCCGACCGGGTTCCACCGCGCGAACACCACCAGCGCCACCGCCATCAGCCCTTGCCCGGACGACAGGCTCTCGTTCCAGCTTCCGGGATACACGAGGCTCAGGAACGCGCCGCCGATGCCCGCCAGCGCGCTGCCGGCCGACGTCGCCAGCAGCCGGGTGCGGTTGATGTGGAGGCCCAGCGCCCGCGCCGCGTCCGCGCTGTCGCCCACGATGCGCAGCCGCAGGCCGAGCCGTGTGGCCCGGAACATCCAGGCCATGCCGAACGCCACCGCGACGCCCAACGGGAACAGCGGGCTGACCGTCAAGGCGCTTTGTATCTGAGGCACCGAAGACCAGCCCCCGAGCGGAACGCCCGGCAGGCCCGGCGCGCTCGGCTGCACGAAGGGCTTGCCGAAGAAGAACGCGATCCCGTTGCCGGCCAGCAGGATCGCGATGCCCATGGCCACGTCGTTCACCCGCGTCAGCGCGCACAGCACCCCATGCAGCCCGCCCAATGCCGCCCCCGCGCCCGCCGCCGCCAGCACGCCAAGCCACGGGCTGCCGGTCAGGTAGGAGGTGGCGTAGGCCACCATGGCGCCCAGCACCAGCACGCCCTCGTTGCCCAGGTTGATGCGCCCGGCGCGCTCGGTCAGGCATTCGCCCAGGCTCACGAACAGGAACGGCGTGGACACCCGCAGCGCGCCGGCCAGCATGGCGACCAGCACGGTTTCCACCGCGCTCATGCGGCACCCCGGGGCTGGAACCAACGCAGGCGGCCGTACAGCGTCTCGCTGGCCAGGATCGCCAGGAAGATCATGCCTTGCAGCACCAGCACCGTCGCATCCGGCAAGCCCATGCGCCGCTGCAGCAGCCCGCCCGCAGCACCGATGCCGCCCAGCAGCACGGCCATGGGCATGATGGCGAGCGCGTTGTGCCGGGCCAGAAAGGCGATCAGGATGCCGGAATAGCCGTAGCCCGCGATCAACGACGCATTGGCTCGGCCATGCACGGCCGCGACCTCGATGAACCCCGCCAGCCCCGCCAGCGCGCCGCCCAGCGCGCAGGCCCCCACCATGAGCCACGCCACCGGCAAGCCCTGCAACTGCGCCGCGCGCAGGTTGCCGCCGGTCACGCGGGCGGCGAACCCCGTCGTGGTGCGCGCGATCAGCAGCCAGCACAGCACGCAGGCCACGGCCCCGATCAGGATGCCGGGATGCACGTCCAAGCCCGGCAGCGTCGGCAGCGCCGCGGATTGGGGGATGGCAAAGGTGGAAGGCTTGTTGAGGCTCGCCGGGTCGCGCATCGGACCTTCCACAAGCTGGTTGAACAGCGCGATGGCGATGTAGGCCATGACCAGGCTGGCCACCGTCTCGTTGATGCCGCGCCGGGCGCGCAGCAGGCCGACCATGCCCAGCCACGCCGCCCCGGCGGCCGCGCCGGTCGCCGCCATGGCAAGCTGGATCACCAGGCCGGGCGCGTCGCCCAGCATCAACCCGGCCCATGTCGCCGCCAACCCGCCCAGCACCAGCGCGCCCTCGCCCCCGATCACCACCAGGCCAAGCTGCGCCGGCACCGCCACGCACAGTGCCGTCAGCAGCAAGGGCGCTGCCCGGCTCAGCGTGTTGCGCCAGGAGAACCAGCTTCCGAACGCCCCGGTCCAGACCAACTGGAAGAAGGTCTGGGGCGAGCGGCCCAGCGCCAACAGGAACACGCAGAACAAGCCCGCCGCCGCCAGCACCGCGAGCACCGGCACCAGCCCCGCTTCCAGCGCCTGCCGCAGCCGGAAGGTGCGGTCGGCCCTGGGCCGCGGCGCGGCGGCGACCGCTGCCCCGGTCGCGCTCAGGCGAGCGAGCCTTTCACGCCCTCGGCCAGCCAGTTCATCGACTCAAGCTCGATGGCGGTTTCCGGATAGGCGGACCCGGCGGCGACCACCTGCTTGCCCGTGTTGTCCAGGAGCGGTCCTTTGAACACGGCGAAGCCGCCCTTCATGATCTCGGCCTTCGTGGCGTCGGCCCGCTTGCGCGCGGCCTCGCTGACCGCCGGGCCGTAGGGAGACATTTTCACGAATCCCTCCGCCAGCCCGCCGCGTGTGAAGTTCGGCAGCGTTTCGCCGGCCTGCATCTTGGACACATACATCTTGTACACCTGCGCCCAGTTCCACTCGGCGCCGGTGAGATACCCTTTAGGGGCGAGCGCGGACTGGTTGGCGTGGTAGCCGCACGTGTAGGCGCCGCGCCCCTCCGCCGTTTGCACCACCACCTTCGGCCCGTCCACATGGCAGGTGATCACGTCCGCGCCGCCGTCGATCAGCGCGTTGGTGGCTTCTGCCTCCTTTACGGGCATCGACCAGTCGCCGGTGAACACCACCGCCACCGTGATGGACGGATCAACTGAACGCGCGCCGAGCGCGAAGCTGTTGACGTTGATCAGCACTTGCGGAATGGGCTTGGCCGCCACGAAGCCGAGCTTCTTGGACTTGCTGGCATGGGCCGCGACGATGCCGTTGAGGTACTGCCCCATGCCGATGTAGCCGAAATACGACCCGGTGTTCATCGGGTGCTTGCTCTTGTCCCACAGACCGCCGCAATGCCGGAACTGCACGCCCGGCTCCCCCGCCGCCACGCGCAGCATGTAGGGGTCGAAGTAGCCGAAGCTCGTGGGGAACAGCAGCGCCGCCTCGTCGAGCTTGATCATGCTCTGCATGGTCTTCACGACGTCGTCGGTTTCGGGGACGCGCTCTTCTTCCAGCACCGTGACGCCGGGCATGGACTTGATGGCGGCGGCGCCCTCGGCGTGGGCCTGGTTGTAGCCGTAGTCGTCCTTCGGCCCGACATAGATGAAGCCGACCGTGAGCGGCTTCGGCGCCGCGCGTGCCGGCGCCATGCGTGCGGACGCCAAGGCGGCGGCACCCGCGCCCACCCCGACCATGAGCCGCCTGCGGGTCGGACGGCGGATGTTCGTCATCGGGCAGCCTCCTTGCAATGCTGGTTTGTTCATGCAGGCTGCGTGCCAGGATTTGCGTCAGAACCCCGCCATGGCCCGCCCGACTTGGGCCACGAAGCGCGCCCTTGTGTGCGGCGTCGAGATGTTCATGGCGTAGTGCGCGTGGAAGATGGCCGGCTTCGCCATGCCGATGCTGTGGCGCAGGTAGCGGCGGACCAACTTGCGCGGGTAGTCGCCCATCAGCCGCGCCCGCCACCGGGTCTGCCCGTAGGTCACGACACCGCCGAGCTTCTGCAAATGCGTGAGGCCGCCCCGCACCCGGCCGTCCGGCTGGATGTGCAGCGACACGCCGGGCAGCATCACCCGGTCGATCCAGCCCTTCAGGATCGCCGGCGGGCCGAAGCTCCAGGCGGGAAAGCACAGCACCAGCCCTTGCGCCGCCCGCAGCCGCGCGACCTCGTTCGCCACGGGGGCGACGTTGGCGGGGATGTCGTGGTAGCCCATCCGCTCGGCGCGCGACATGACGGGGTTGAAGCCCTCGGCATTGAGGTCCAGCAGATCGACCTCGTGCCGTGGCGACAAGGAGGCTGCGATCCGGTCGCGGAGCGCCGCGTTGAAGCTCGTCTCGACCGGGTGGGCATACACCAGCAGCACGCGCATTCCGCCAACATCCTCCTGTCCTGTCCGCACCCAAACACTGCGCCGCTGTTATGGCGCGTGCCAGGCCGCCTTTCCTACCCGTCCGGTCATCTCAAGGAAAGTTGGGCAGCCACTCAGGACCGTTGCGCCCGGCGCCAAGCGGCAGGCGAAGCCCCGACGCCGCGCGCAAACGCCTCGGCGAACGAACTCTGGTCGGCGAAGCCGCACCCTTGAGCGATGTGCGAGATCGGCAGGTCGCCGGCCAGCAGCCCTGCCGTTCTACGGCTACAACCGCGAAGGGGCCGACGTGAAGGAGGGCGTGCGCCGCAACTGGTGGCGGCAGGGCATGATGGGCGCCGTCAAGGCGCAACACGACGGGATCGCCGTGCCGACGCTGGTGATGCACGGCGAGGGCGACCAGGTGGTCCCGTTCGCAAACGCTGGGCCGCTCTCGGCCGCGCTGATACAAGGCGCGGTGCTGAAGGCCTACCCCGGCTTCCCGCACGGTATGCCTACCACCCACGCCGACCGGATCAACGCCGACCTGCTTGCTTTTATCCGGGAATAACCCGCATTCACGGGGCGCCTTGGTTCTCGCCCCGTGGATGCGAGCGAACCATCACTGCCGAGGGAGACGAAGAATGAGCTGGAATCCTTGCCCCGAGCCGACGCTCGGCGACCGCGCGAGCGCCGACGCGGTTGAAACGTTGATCGTGCCGCGGGCGGTGGACCTCGGCGAGATGACGGTGCGCCGGGCCTTGCCCTCCAAGGAGCGGCAGATGGTCGGGCCGTTCATCTTCTTCGACCAGATGGGTCCGGCCGAGTTCCTGACCGACCAAGGCATCGACGTGCGCCCGCATCCGCACATCAACCTTGCGACGCTCACCTACCTGTTCGAGGGCGAGATCCTGCATCGCGACAGCCTGGGCACCGAGAAGGCGATCCAGCCCGGCGCGGTGAACTGGATGCGCGCCGGCCGCGGCATCGTACACTCCGAGCGCACCGCCGAAGAGCGCAAGCGGCGCGGGCAGCGCCTGTTCGGCATCCAGACCTGGATGGCGCTGCCCACGCGGGAGGAGGAAAGCGATCCCGCCTTTATCCACCATGGCGCCGAGGCGTTGCCGCTGATCGAGGCCGGCGGCGTCCGGGCGCGGCTGATCGCCGGGCGGGCGTTCGGCGCGGCGTCGCCGCTCGCGACGGCTTCCGAGACCCTCTATGCCGACGTTCAGCTCAAGGCGGGCGCCCGGATGCCGATCGACGCCGGCTACGACGAACGGGCGATCTACACGATTGGCGGCACGATCGAAATCGCGGGCGACACGTTCGGGCCTGGCCAGCTCCTGGTGCTCCGGCCCGGCGACCTCATCACGGTGGCGGCAGCCGCGGACGCGCGCTTCATGCTGTTCGGCGGCGCTCCCATGGAGGGGCCGCGCTACATCTGGTGGAACTTCGTGTCTTCCCGCTTGGAGCGCATCGAGGCCGCGAAGGAGGAATGGGCCAGTGGCCGCTTCGACACCGTTCCGGGCGACGAGGCCGAGTTCATCCCGCTGCCCGTCAAGCGCGACGCGCCGCAGCGCGCGACCGGCGGCGTGCTGTATCCGTAGGCCGCCGCCGACACCCCTCCGACCACAGGAGCGCCCCCCATGTCCCGCACCATTCCCGGCCTGCACCATGTCACCGCGATCTCCGGCCCGCCGCAGGCCAACGTCGATTTCTATGCCGGCCTGCTCCGTCAGCGTTTGGTGAAGAAGACCGTCAACTTCGACGCGCCGGACACCTACCACCTTTACTACGGCGACCGGGCCGGGTCGCCCGGCACGATCCTCACGTTCTTTCCCTTCGCCGGCGCCGGTCCCGGCCGGGCGGGCGCGGGCATGGCGAGCGCCGTCGCCTACGCGGTGCCGGAGGGCGGGATTGATGCCTGGATGACCCGCTTTGCCGAACAGGCCGTCGATTTCGACGGTCCCGCCACGCGCTTCGGCCAGCCCATGCTCGCGCTTCGCGATCCCGACGGCCTGTCCATCGAGCTGATCGAGGCCGGCCCTGCCGGCGACGCGGATGGGGCGCCGGCGGATGACGGGTTCCATTCCGTGACGCTGTGGCTGCGTGACCCCGAGCCTACGGCCCGGCTGCTGACCCGGCTGTTCGGCTACGAGCACGCTGGCGAGGAGGCGGATGCGAGCGGGCACCGCCAGCGCCTGGCAGCGCCCGGCGGCGGCCGGGGGGCAGTCATCGACCTGCTGCGCTCCGACGCGCCCTCCATCGGGCGTCAGGGCGCCGGCACGATCCATCACGTGGCATTCCGGGCCGAGAGCGACGAGGCGCAGCGGGAATGGCAGGAGCGCGTCGCCGCGTTCGGGCTTGACGTGACGCCGGTGATCGACCGGCAATACTTCAACGCCATCTACTTCCGCGAACCCGGCGGCGTGCTGTTCGAGATCGCCACCGACCCGCCGGGCTTCGCAACCGACGAGGACGCGGCCGAGCTGGGCACCCGTCTCATGCTGCCGCCGCGGTATGAGCGGCGCCGAGCCGACATCGAGCGCGTGCTGCCCCCGATCCGGATGCCGGGTTGATGCCGGGCGGCCTGGCCGCCGCAAGGGGAGGGCCACACGCGGGCGGGCGCGTGGCGCAGGCGGGCGCACCGCTGACCCGGGCGCGCCTGGCGGTCGTGATGGCGCATGGGCGCGGCGGGTCGCCGGAGGACATGCTGAGGCTTGCCGAGGCTTTGGCGCTGCCCGATGTCGCTTACCTGGCGCCCGCGGCGGCCGGGGGTTCGTGGTGGCCGGCGAGCTTCCTCGCCCCGGTCGAGGCCAACGAACCCGGCTTGTCGTCCGGCCTCGGCGTCCTCGACGGGTTGATGGAGCAACTGGAGGAGGACGGGTTCGGGCCTGACCGCATCGCGATTATGGGCTTCAGCCAGGGCGCCTGCCTTGCGCTGGAGTATGCCGCCCGTTCGGGGCGCCCCCACGGCATCGTCGGGCTGTCCGGCGGCTTGGTCGGAACCGGCGAGGCTGCCGGGCCGCCCCGGGACGAGCTGTATGGCCACGTGCCGAAGCAGTTTGCCTACGGTGCCCGCCTGGCCGGCGCCTCGGTTTTCCTGGGTTGCCACGAGCGCGACCCGCATATCCCGCTTGCCCGGGTGCAGGAAAGCGCGGCGGTGTTCAACCGGCTCGGCGCCAGCGTGCGGGTCGAGGTCCTGCCCGGCGCCGGGCACGGGGTAGTGGAGGAGGAGGTCCGGGCCGTTCGCGGCCTCCTCAACCGCTGATGGTCACCCATCCTACGGCATGGACCGCGTAGGAATGGGTGACCATCAGCCGCGCTTCGCCAGCGTCGGTCGCACGGCCCTTTGGCCGTTCCAACCACCGTGGGTTGAAGGCTCAGGCTTCACTGAATGGTGCCGTGATCCGTTTGCACGACCCATGACGTCCCATGGGGGGTGATGCTGGTGACGCGGCCGACGCCAGGCACTTGGTCGCCAACCTTGACCAAGCGCCCGCCCGCTTGTCCCGGCGCCGCGTTGACGTTGCTCAGCACCGCGACGCCGAATGACGCCGCTTGCACGTGGTAGCCGGGCACGATGCGCGCGGAGTCGGTGGTCGCGGCCTTGGCGGCAACGGGCTTGCCGTCCTCGGCAGACGGCGAGGCAGGTGGCGCCGCTCCACCTTGCTGGCTGCCCGGCTCCGAAGCGGCGGCGGCGGGATCGCGTGCAAGCGCAAGGCTGAGGCGTTGCTCCAAGGCTTTGCTGCTGGCTTGCAGGGTATCGGCCAGCACCGCCACCTCCGTGCGGAGCTGAGCAGCCTCGCTGCGCGCGTCGCGCATGTCGTGCGTGGTCGCATCCAGGCGTTGATCCAGGCCCGTCAGCTTGGTTTGCAGGCCTCCGATCAAGCTCACAACCTCCGTGCGCAGCTTTTCGTTGTCGGCCTGCGCATCGCGCACGAGCACGCCCACCTGCCTCACCAGGGCGAGCAGGTTGACGGATTGCTGCGCGGTGGCAATGGGTGCCGCTGCTGCGTCGGGTGCGGCAGTCTCGGCTGGCTTGGACGGGCCGGGCGGCTGGGCCGCTGTTGGGCTGAGTGCCGAAGGCGCGAGCGAGGGGGGCGAAGCGGATGGAACCGGCGCCGGGGCGTCCGGCGTCGGCCGTCCCGGCAAGGCGGCGGCAAGCGCGACGGGCGCCGCCGCGGGCGTCGGCGCGGCGATTGGCCGCAGCAGCGCAACCTTCTCGCTCAGGGTGCGGAACAGGCTCTGGTTGGCCGCGAAGTCATGGAAGCGCTGCGCAAGCGTGGCCAGGGTTGCACCCATGGCGGCCTGGCCGCCCGAGGCTTGGGCGGCCCATGCGTAGTAGCCGCCCGCGGCGAGCGCGCACAACGCCAGGGCGGCGGTGCCGCCAAGCATCGCCCTGCGAATTGGACGCCGCCTTGCCGGGACGGCCGGGGCCGCGGCGAGTACGCCGTGCTGCCCGCCCTCCTCCGGAAGGTCCAGATGCGCCGCAGCGGCCCGCAAGCTGTCAAACATCGGATTGAGCGGCCGGGGAGGCGCTGCAGCCCTGGGCGGCGGCGAGGGCTGGTACAGGTAGGACGCGCTGTACTTGCTCTCATAGCGCCGCTGTTTGTTCGCAAACTTGGCATCAAGCGCCTGAGCCGTAAGGGAACGCAAAGGGGGAACGGTCATCTTTGAAGCTACCTGCGTTTGGACAAAAGCCGATGTTCAACAGAATGGCGAGTAAGTCTCGGACAGCGAGACGATTTCGTCTTGAATGTCGAATTTGGCGACGTTGCGTTGCTTGTTAAACAAGCGGCGCGGCGCGCGCAACGTCGCCGCTGTACAGTTTGACGGCGTTGCCGGGCTGCTGAGGCAAGAAGCATTGGCCGCGCGCCCAGGCTTTGGTGCAGCAGGGCGTTGGCGCAGCAGGGCCGGCGACTCGGCCGTCAACTGGGGCAAAGTCGGAAGAAAGCAGAAAATCTTCGCTCAGCCCGGCTTGCGGGTGCCTCAAAGGCGTGCAAGCCCTGTCATGGCCAGGATGGGCCGGACCACGGCGCACCGTGATACGAAGGATCGGCTTGTTGGACACTGTGACCCTGCTGCAGGCTGCCCTCCTTGGCTTGGTCGAGGGACTGACCGAGTTCATCCCGGTTTCTTCCACGGGCCATCTCATTCTTCTGGTGGATCTGCTGGGCTTCCGTGGGCCGCCGGGCAAGGTGTTCGAGATCGTGATCCAGCTCGGCGCCATCCTGGCCATCCTCGCGGTTTACGCGCGGACGCTGCTCGACATCGCGCGCCGGGCGCCCGCCGACCCAGGCGCCCGGCGGTTCATCCTGGCGGTGCTGCTGGGGTTCCTGCCAGCCGCCGTGGTCGGCGCGCTGGCGCACGACTTCATCAAGGAGGTGCTGTTCTCGCCCTTCGTGGTGTCGGTCGCGCTGATCGGGGGCGGGGTGGCGATCCTGGTCATCGAGCGGGTGCGCCCCGTCCCGGCGCGGAGCAGCATCGAGGCGTTCCCCCCCGCCCTGTCGCTCGGCATCGGCGCGTTCCAGGTGCTGGCGATGATCCCGGGCGTGTCCCGCTCGGGCGCCACGATCATGGGCGCGCTGCTGCTGGGCGTGGAGCGGAAAACCGCGACCTTGTTCTCCTTTTTCCTCGCCATTCCCACGATGCTGGGCGCAACGGCATACGACCTGCTCAAGAACCGGCACACGCTGGACGCCGCGGGCGCGGGGGTGATCGCAGTCGGCTTCGTGGTCGCGTTCCTGGCCGCCCTTGCGGTCGTGCGCTGGCTGGTCAGCTTTGTCGGCAAGCACGGCTTCGCGCCGTTCGCATGGTATCGCATCGCCCTGGGCGTGGTGATGCTGGGCGTCCTGCTCAGCCGCTGAGCGCGGGCGGCGGGTTGTGTTGCGATGCTGCAACACTTCGGGCGTGCTTGCCAAGCGCGTGTTCTGCGGCTTGCACATCCGGCCTCAGCGGTCCATGTTGCACTGCACAAGAAGCGGAAGCGTCCCTCGGCTGGGCCGTGCGTGACCCGGCACGCCCGGCGCGACATGCGGCAACCAACACCGAAAGGCTCACCCGATGCGACCTGACAAGATCCGCGGCAACGTGTTCGTAGCCAACCTGCCCCGCGGCTTCACCGATGCCCAGCTTGCGGAAGCGTTCGACCCCTACGGGATCGTGCTGAGCGCCCACCTCGCGCGTGACCCGGCCACGGGAGAAACGCTTGGCCACGGCCTCGTCCAGCTCGCGCCTGACCGGGCCGTGGAGGATGCGGTAGCCGGCGTGAACGAGACGGGGATCGCGGGACGGCGCATCGAGGCGCGCCGGGCCGACCCGGACATGGGCATCAGCCTGCCGACCCCGCCGCGCCATCGGGCGGAGCGGCCACGGCCCGGGGGCGCCTCCGCGCCGGACCACCGCAGGCCGACGTTGCTGATGTCCGGGCCAGGCGCCATCCAGCGTCGGCATACGCTTTCCCTTGCGGGGCGCTGAGCGCGTCGGCTGCTTGGCTGCACAGGCAGTTTAACCGGCCCGCTTGCCGGACACGAGCGGACCAACAAGCGCCACGCCCGGCGGCATGAGCCTGCTCGCGACCATCCTGCCCGTTTTCGCCCTGATCGTGATCGGCGGGGCTGCCCGGCGGCTCCGCCTGCTCGAAGCCGCCTCGCTCGGCGGGCTGACGGACTTCGTGTTCTTTCTTGCCATGCCGGCCCTGCTGCTGGGCGCCATTGCGGACGGGCCGCCGTTCGACATCTTCGGCGTCGCCAGCGTGTACTTCTCGGCCTGCCTGGCCGTGTTCGCCGCGGGGATGGCCGCGGCGCGCCTGCTCCGCTTGCCGCTGCCGCGGGCCGCGATGCTGGGATTGAACGCCGCCTACGGCAACGTGGTGATGATGGGCATCCCCATCGTCGCCGCCGCCTTCGGCCGCGACGCGCTGCCCCCCTTGCTCGCGATCGTGGCGCTGCATTCGGTGATCCTGCTGCCCTTGGCCGGCATGCTGGTCGAGATGGGCACGACCGGCCAGCGCCGCCCCGCTTCCATCCTGCGTACCACGCTGCGCGGGGTGGCGCGCAACCCGGTCATCATGTCCATCCTGGCCGCCTTTGTTTGGCGTGCGCTCGGCGTGCCGATGCCGGCGGTGTTGCGCGAGTTGCTGCACATGCTGGGCGCGGCGGCGCCGCCGCTCGCCCTGGTCTGCCTCGGCGCGTCGCTTCCCGCGCCGAGCGCCAGGGCGTTCGGGGCCGAGATGATGGTGGGCGTCGTCCTGAAGCTTGCGGTCCTGCCGGCCCTTGTTTGGACGGTCGGCCACTGGGCTGGGCTGCCTGCCCTGCCGCTTGCGGTGGCCACGCTCACGGGGGGCCTGCCGACCGGCGCCAATGCGTTCCTGCTGGCCCGGCGCGCCCAAGGGTTGCTGGAAATCTCCGCCGGAACCGTCCTGGTCGCCACGAGCTTGTCGGTCGCCTCCCTGTCCCTCTTGCTCGGCCTGCTGCGGTAGGCGTCGGACACGAGGCATTTTCTTCTCAAGAAACTATGTTTCTTTGTGATTGACGAGACGGCGGAAGCTGCTATGCCGGCGCTTGGCTTCGGGGAGCAGCACGATGTGCGGGATAGTCGGCCTTTTCCTCAAGCACCCGGGCCTTGAACCCGAGTTGGGGAGCCATCTCGCCACCATGCTCGCGACCATGCGCGACCGCGGGCCGGACAGCGCAGGCTTTGCCGTGTTCGGGCGCGACGACGGCACCGTGAAGATCACGGTCCGCGGTCCCGGCCTGTCGGCGCTTGCGGCCCGGTTGGGGCTGGACGCCGACGGGCGCGACACCCACGCGGTCCTGCACGTGCCGGCGTCGCGGGTGGAGGAGGTCCGGACCGCGCTCGCGTCCGACCCGGCCGTCACGGTTGTCGGCGAGGGCCGCCGGATGGAGCTTTACAAGGAGATCGGCCGGCCCGCGGACGTTGCCGCCCGGTTCGGCCTGTCCGCCATGGCCGGGACCCACGGCATCGGCCATACCCGCATGGCGACCGAAAGCGCCGTTACGACGGACGGCGCGCACCCTTACACCACGGGGCCGGACCAGTGCCTCGTGCATAACGGCAGCCTGTCGAACCACAACGCGCTGCGCCGCCGCCTGGTCCGGGAGGGCTACGCCTTCGAGACCGAGAATGACACCGAGGTCGCCGCCGCCTACTTGTCCTGGCGGATGCGCGAGGGCGACACGCTGGAAGGCGCGCTGCACGCCGGCCTCAAGGACCTCGATGGCTTCTACACCTTCGTGGTGGGCACCCGCACCGGGTTCGCCGTGCTACGCGATCCCGTCTGCTGCAAGCCCGCCGTGATGGCCGAAACGGCCCAATGGGTGGCGTTCGGCAGCGAGTACCGCGCGCTGGTGGACCTGCCCGGCATCGGTGGCGCCCGCGTGTGGGAGCCGGAGCCTGCCCGGGTTTATGCCTGGGAGCGGGAAGCGTGAGCGAGCAGATCGACCTGGCCGTCGCCACCACCCGCGACCTCAACGGCGCGCTGCACGGCCTGCTCCCGGACATCAACCGTACCCATTGGCGGGTGCTCAACCCCCGCGGCCAGCACGCTTTGGCGGTCGGCGTCGATGCCCCGGTCCGCATCGAGATCGCAGGCCATGCCGGGTATTACTGCGCCGGCATGAATGGCGGCGCGACCGTGGTGGTCGAGGGCAACGCCGGCAACGGCGTCGCCGAGAACATGATGTCCGGCCGCGTGGAGGTCCGGGGCGACGCCAGCGCAGCCGCCGGCGCCACCGCGCATGGCGGGCTGTTGGTGATCCGCGGCAACGCTTCCGCACGCTGCGGCATCAGCATGAAGGGCGTCGATATCGTGGTGGGCGGCAATGTCGGCCACATGAGCGCGTTCATGGCCCAGGCCGGCACACTGACCGTGCTGGGGGACGCCGGGGACAGCCTGGGCGACAGCATCTACGAGGCGCAGTTGTTCGTCCGCGGCTCGGTCGCAAGCCTCGGCGCCGATTGCGTGGAGAAGGAGATGCGGGACACCCACCGCGCCGCCTTGGCCGTCCGGCTGGAGGCGGCGGGCTTCGACGGCGTGGATGCCGGGTCGTTCCGCCGCTACGGCTCGGCCCGGCGGCTGTATCATTTCCATGTGGACAATGCGGGGAGCTACTGATGGACCAAGGCCCTTCGACGCCGCCGCGCCCGGCCCCACGCATGAGCGCGACCTTTGACCCGGCCACCCTCGCCGAAATCCGGCGCGCGGCTGCGACCGGCATCTACGACATCCGCGGCTACGGCGCGAAGCGCGCCCTGCCCCACTTCGACGACCTGCTGTTCCTGGGCGCCAGCATCAGCCGCTACCCGCTGGAAGGCTACCGCGAACGCTGCGGCACCGATGTGGTGCTGGGCGCGCGGTTCGCGAAGAAGCCGGTTGAGCTGCGCATCCCCATCACGGTTGCCGGCATGAGCTTCGGCAGCCTGTCCGCCCAGGCCAAGGAGGCGCTGGGCCGCGGCGCCACCATCGCCGGCACCAGCACGACCACGGGCGACGGCGGCATGACCCCGGAGGAGCGGCAAAGCTCGGCGACCCTGGTGTATCAATACCTGCCCAGCCGCTACGGCATGAACCCCTCCGACCTACGCGCCGCCGACGCCATCGAGATCGTCGTCGGCCAGGGCGCCAAGCCCGGCGGCGGCGGCATGTTGCTGGGCCAGAAGATCACGGAGCGCGTCGCGGCGATGCGCACCCTGCCGCCCGGCATCGACCAGCGCAGCGCCAGCCGCCACCCCGATTGGACCGGCCCCGACGACCTTGAGATCAAGATCCTGGAACTGCGCGAGGTCACGGATTGGCAGAAGCCGATCTACGTGAAGGTCGGCGCGTCGCGGCCCTACTACGACACGGCGCTCGCGGCCAAGGCCGGGGCGGACGTGGTGGTGCTGGACGGGATGCAGGGCGGCACGGCGGCGACGCAGACCGTGTTCATTGAGAACGTCGGCCTCCCCATCCTCGCCGCGATCCGCCCGGCGGTGCAGGCGTTGCAGGATCTCGGCCTGCACCGGACCGTGCAGCTCGTCGTGTCCGGCGGCATCCGCAACGGCGCGGACGTGGCCAAGGCGCTGGCGCTCGGCGCGGACGCGGTCAGCATCGGCACGGCGGCGCTGGCGGCGCTCGGCGACAACGACCCGGCGTTCGAGGCGGAGTACGCCGCCCTCGGCACCCATGCCGGCGCCTTTGATGCGTGGCACGAAGGGCGCGACCCCGCGGGGATCACCACGCAGGACCCGGCGCTCGCGGCCCGGCTCGACCCGGTGTTGGGCGGGCGGCGGCTGGCCAACTACCTCGCCGTGCTGACCTTGGAAGCGCAGACCATCGCCCGGGCCTGCGGCAAGAGCCACGTGCACAACCTGGAGCCAGAGGACCTCGTGGCGCTCACCGTGGAGGCCGCCGCCATGGCCCGGGTGCCCTTGGCCGGCACGAGCTGGATTCCTGGCCAGGGAGGCAGCCCATGAAACTGTCCGAGGTCGCCCGGGAGCGCGGCATCCGCTTCTTCCTCATTGCCTACACCGACCTGTTCGGCGTCCTGCGCGCCAAGCTGGTGCCGGCCCGCGCCATCGACGGAATGTCGGAGGACGGCGCCGGGTTCGCCGGGTTTGCCACCTGGTTCGACATGACCCCCGCCGACCCGGACGTGCTGGCGGTGCCGGACCCATCGACGCTGATCCAACTACCGTGGAAGCCGGAGGTCGGCTGGCTCGCCGCCGATCCCTCCATGGCCGGGGCGCCCGTGGAGCAAGCGCCGCGTAACGTGCTCCGCCGTTTGGTGGCCGCCGGGCAAGCGCAGGGGCTTGAGATGCGCACCGGGGTGGAGCCGGAGTTCTTCATCATCACGCCCGACGGCCAGTCCATTGCGGACGGCGCGGACACCCAGGCCAAGCCCTGCTACGACCAGCTCACCCTGATGCGCCGGTTCGACATCATCGCGGCGATCAGCGACGCGATGGAGGCGCTGGGCTGGGGTCCCTACCAGAACGACCACGAGGACGCGAACGGCCAGTACGAGATGAACTGGGACTACGCGCCGGCGCTGGTGACGGCGGACCGGCACGCCTTTTTCAAGTACATGGTCCGCAGCATCGCCGAGCAGCACGGCATGAGGGCGACGTTCATGCCGAAGCCGTTCAGCACCCTCACCGGCTCCGGCTGCCATGCCCACGTGTCCGTGTGGCGCGGCGGCGAGAACGCCTTCAAGGGCGGTGACGACCTCGGCCTCAGCCCGTTGGCGCATCAGTTCCTGGGCGGCGTGATGGCCCATGCCGAGGCCCTGTGCGCCCTCACCAACCCGGCGGTGAACAGCTACAAGCGCATCAACGCGCCCGTCACGGCGTCCGGCGCCACCTGGTCGCCCGGCACGGTGAGCTGGGGCGGCAACAACCGGACCCACATGGTGCGGGTACCGGGTCCCGGACGCATCGAGTATCGCCTGGCCGACGGCGCAGCCAACCCTTATTTGCTACAAGCCGGGTTGCTGGCGGCCGGCCTTGACGGGATCGCGCAGGCGCGGAACCCGGGGGCGCCGCTCGACCTGGATATGTACGTCGCCGGGGCGGGGGTGGAGGGCGTGCGCAGCCTGCCGCTCAACCTGCTCGACGCCCTCCGCGCGTTCGAGGCCTGCGCGCCGCTCCGCACCGCGCTGGGGGAAGCGTTCGCGGCGTCCTACGTCAAGCTGAAGCGGCAGGAATGGGACAGCTACATGCGCCACCTGACCGCCTGGGAGCGTGATGCCACGCTGGACTGCTGACGATGGCGGACACCCCGGCGACGTTTGGGTCGCCGAAACCGGGTCCGCCCGACGCAGCCCAGGACGAGACGCCGCCCAGCCTTGCAACGGGATCAACGGCGCCGCCCGCGTCCAGCCGGACGCTGGAGCAGTCGCTCGGCATCACCGTCCGGACCCTGCGCAAGCGTGCCGACCTGAAGGTGTCGGACCTGGCGGCGGCGGCCGACATCTCCGTGGGCATGTTGTCCAAGATCGAGAACGGGCAAATTTCGTGCTCGCTTTCGACCTTGCAGGCGCTGTCCACGGCGTTGAACGTCCCGCTGACCGCCTTGTTCGAGGCCTTCGAGGAAAAGCGCGGCTGCTCCTTTGTGCGGGCCGGGCAAGGGGTGCTGATCGAGCGGCGCGGCACCAAGGCCGGGCACCGTTACAGCCTGCTCGGCCATGCCCTGGGCGGCGCCATCGCGGTTGAACCCTACCTCATCACCTTGCAGGAAGAAGCGGCGCCCTATGTCGGCTTCCGGCACGACGGGATCGAGTTCATCTACATGCTGGCCGGCGAGGTCATCTACCGCCACGCCGACCAGTCCTACCGCCTCACGCCCGGCGACGCGATGCTGTTCGACTCCGCCGCGCTGCACGGGCCGGAAACCCTGGTCAGCAAGCCCATGACCTTTCTGTCGATCATCATCCACGGCCGCCGGCTGGACTGACCCGGCGCCGAGCGGTGCCGGACGGCCAGCCGATGACACCAAGCCGTGCCCGCTTGGAGCTTGCAGGAAGAACGCAGGGGCTTTAAGCTCTGCCTATGCACTTCTGGGTTCAAAGCGCGCGAATTATCCCCCCGGCTGCCTAGCCGGGCTGACGCCGCGCGCGCGTCGGGGTTCGGCAGCCGGGTCCGCCGCCCCGCCCCGAACCTGTCCAGAGGTGCTTCCATGCTTCCGCTGTCAAGCGATGTAACGTGCCGGCCCGTGCGCTTTGAGGTGTTGGCCGACGCCGAGCCTGGCCTGCTTCCCCGTGTCCTCGCACCCTTTGCGCGGCGTGGCCTCGTTCCTGACAAGGTGCGCGCGCGACGGGACGGCGCGCTTCTGCTGGTCGAGGCCGGGATGGAGGCGATGCCGTCGGAGATGCTGCACGTCATAGAGGGCAACCTGCGCCAGATCGTAGGCGTGCGGCGCGTCACCGTCACCCTGTGCTCGGTTCGGCAAGCCGCCTGACGGTCGAAGCCCTGCCAGCCCGCGACGCCGCAAGTCAAAGCCGTTCAAACAGCGTCTCAGACCGTCATTTCCTGTTGTAAGGGCAAATAGCGCGGCTACTGTGGTCCGAACAATCAAAAACGTTCGGAGGCGTCGTCCATGAGGTGCAACCAAGCGATCCGGCCGCTGGCGGCGGTGTTCCTGTGGTTGGCGCTCGCGCCGGGGCTGCGCGCCCAGACCGTGGGGCCGGACTACCCGGTCCCGCCGTCCCTTGAGTATGGCGGCTTCTACTGGGACGTGGAGCTTGCCGGCCTCTTCCCCGACAGCAAGACCTTTCCCGACCTGGTGCCATCCGCCGCGCCGTCCGATGTCGTGGCCGCTTACGAGGCCGCCAAGGCATTGCCGGGCTTCGACCTTGCAAGTTTCGTCGCCGCGAACTTCTCCGGCCCGACGCCGGCCGGGCCGACCGTCAACCCGGCGGCGAGCGGCCAAACCCTGCTCGACTACATCTCCAGCCTTTGGCCCGTCCTGGAGCAATCGACGACCTCC
Source organism: uncultured Acetobacteraceae bacterium (assembly GCA_964235485.1). Lineage (GTDB taxonomy): Bacteria > Pseudomonadota > Alphaproteobacteria > Acetobacterales > Acetobacteraceae > CAHJXG01. The sequence continues at coordinate 42,551 of CAXSAZ010000020.1, forward strand.
GTGCCGGCCTACTCGACCCTGCTGCCGCTGCCCTACCCCTACATCGTCCCCGGCGGCCGGTTTCGGGAGGTTTACTACTGGGATTCCTACTTCACCATGCTCGGGCTGGAGGTGGACGGCCGGAACGACCTTGCGACCGACATGCTCAAGAACTTCGCTTACGAGATCGACCGCTACGGCCACATCCCCAACGGCAACCGCAGCTACTATCTCAGCCGCTCGCAGCCGCCATTCTTCGCCTTGATGGTCGATCTGATCGCGCGGAACAACGGCACCGCCACCTACACCGACTACCTGCCGCAGTTGCAGGCGGAATACGATTACTGGATGCGGGGCGAAAACGAGGTCCTGCCCGGCCGCGCGGTGCGCAACGTGGTGCGGCTGCTGGATGGGACCGTGCTGAACCGCTACTGGGACGAACGCGAGGCCCCGCGCGACGAGTCCTACGCGGAGGACGTGAGGACCGCGCTGCAAACGCCCCGCCGGACGCCTGGCGTGGTTTGGCGCAACCTGCGCGCGGCGGCCGAGTCGGGCTGGGATTTCAGCTCGCGCTGGCTCGCCGACGGCAAGACCCTGGGCACGATCCGCACCCTCGCCCTGCTGCCGCCCGATCTCAACAGCCTGCTCGCGCATTTGGAGGAAACGCTCTCGGAAGCATACCTGCTGAAGGGCGATGCGGAGCGTGCGGCCTTCTATGCGCGCCGGGCCGAGACGCGGGCCGCTGCGATCCAGCGCTTGATGTGGGACGCCGAGGGCGGCGTGTTCACCGACTACCTTTGGCGCGAGGGCACGACCACGCACAGCGTCACCGCGGCGACGCTGTATCCCTTGTTCCTGGGCGTGGCGTCGCCCGAGCAGGCGCGGGCAGTGGCCGGCGTGGTGGAAAGCGTGCTGCTGCAGCCCGGCGGCCTCGCGACGACCACCGTGACCAGCGGCCAGCAATGGGACGCCCCGAACGGCTGGGCGCCGCTGCAATGGATCGCAGTGGTCGGCCTGCGGAACTACCGCTATCCCGAGCTTGCGCAGGAGGTCGCGACGCGCTGGGTGGCGAAGACCATCGCCGGCTTCAAGCAGCAGGCGAAGCTGGTCGAGAAATACGATGTCATGACCACGGGCGGCGACGCGGGCGGCGGCGGGGAGTATGCGACCCAGATCGGCTTCGGCTGGACCAACGGCGTGCTGCTGGCGTTGGGAGCGCTGTATCCGGAGCTGAGGGCAGCAGCCGCGGCTGCGACGCCCGACCCGCAGCCGGTGGCTGCCGCGTCGCAATAAGGGCGTTGCCGCACCTGCCGGGTGGGGCATCGCGTGGTCAGGTGCGGCCCCGGCCGGACCGCATCGACCGCCGGCGCCGGCTTCAAGCTGCCTTCTGGTTGAAGGTCGCCGGCGCACGATGCGGCAGGCTGCTGGTCCGCAGCTCGACAACCGTGCCGCCACTTGGCCGGGCACCGTCCCGGTCCTGCCGGCGGTAACGGGCCGCGGCCTCGCCCCGGCTCCGGCAGTCCCACTTCTCCAGGATGCTGTGGACGTGGTTCTTCACCGTGGGCAGGGCGACGCACAGGCGGCGCGCGATCAGCTTGTTCGACAAGCCGTCCGCCAGCAGCTCGGCGATTTCCTGCTCGCGGGCGGTCAGCGAGCAAAGCCCGGCCCGCCCCGCGCGCTCAAGGGAGCGGCCGGCGAACCGGTTCAGCAGCAGGGCCGTCAGGCGCGGCGGGCAGGCCACTTCCCCCGCGCCGACGCGGCGCACGGCGGACAGCAGGTCGTCAGCCGAGGCGTCCGGTTCCAGGTAGCCGGCAATGCCGACATCGGCCCAGGCGAGGAACTCCTCATCCCGCGCGCCCGCGGCCAGGACGACGATGCCTGCCGTGGGCGCGTGCGCCCGGGCGGCGGCGACCAGCGCGGCGCCCTCGGGGTGCGCCGCCTCGACGACGACCACGGCGGGCGCGAACGCCGCGAAGGCGGCTTCAACCGCTTCATGCGAAAACGCGCCGCACGCCCGGTTCCCCTGGACGCCCTGCAAGGCCGCGACCAGCGCATCCCGCAGGAGCCGACCCTGGCAGATCAAAAGAATGTCCATGCCGCATCCCCGTATCATTTCTGACGCAAGCATATAATACGTTACAAATACGATTTGTCTCATGATTGATTTGTTAGGAAATGGCAGGGACCGTTTGGGGTTGTTGGGGCCGCATCGCCCAGGGCAGCTTGGACGCCGTGCCCCCGGCCGGGCGCACGGCGCGGTGCCGAGGCCGGGAGCAAGGATGGGGCAGCGGGGCTGATGGGTTATGGTGGCTACGGCCGGCTCCTCGCGGCCGGGCGCGGCGCGATCAGGACCACATCGGCCCCCAGGAACCGTCATCCCATGCGGTTTCGTTCATCTGCGCGGTCATGGCCGGCTCGTCCGCCAGCCGGCGCTGGAACACCTCCTGGCGGTAGCGGCCAGTTGAAGGTGCGCAGGATCGGCCGGGTCCTTCACGTGCTGGCGGACAGCCCGGCAGCCTTCTCCATCTCGACAACGCCCAAGCTGCCGTTAACACCGCGACCTTGCATGACCATCGTGTCCACGTCCACCACCACGCGCTTCGCCCCCAGCCCCACCGGGCTGCTGCACCTTGGCCATGCCCGCTCCGCGCTGGCCGCGTGGCGCCGGGCGCGGGAGGCGGGCGGGCGCTTCCTGCTGCGCTTGGAGGACATCGACCCCGGGCGGTGCCGCCCCGAACACGCGGCGGCGGTCGAGGAGGACCTGGCCTGGCTTGGCCTCCATTGGGACGGCCCGGTGCGCGTGCAGTCCCGGCACTTGGCGGAGTACCAGGCGGCGCTGGACGGCCTGGCGGGGCGCGGGCTGCTTTACCCCTGCTTCTGCACCCGGGCCGACATCCTGCGCGAAGTGGAGGGCGCCGCCTCCGCCCCGCACGGGCCGGACGGGACGCCGCTCTACCCCGGCACCTGCCGCGCCCTGCCCGCGGGCGAGCGCGCGCGCCGGGTCGCAGCGGGGGAGCGGCACGCGCTGCGGCTCCACATGGCGCGGGCGCTGGCGGCGGCGCCGGGTCCGCTGTTCTACGAGGAGGAAGGCGAAGGCGCCGTGCCCTGCCGCCCCGAGCGGTTCGGCGATGCCGCGCTGGCGCGCAAGGACGCGCCGGCCAGCTACCACCTGTGCGTCACGCACGACGACGCGGCGCAGGGCGTGACGGTCGTGACGCGCGGAAAGGACCTGCGCCCGGCGACGGCGCTGCACCGGCTGCTGCAGGCGCTGATGGGCTGGCCCGCGCCGCGCTACGCGCACCATGCCCTGCTGACGGACGCGGCGGGGCGCCGGCTGAGCAAGCGGGACGGGGCGCTGAGCCTGCGCGCGCTGCGGGAACGGGGGGCGACGCCGGCGCAGGTGCGGGCGATGGCGGAGGGCGGCCGGGGTTGATCAGCCGGCGGCTCGTCCGTGCCGTGGAGGACCGTCGGCAGGCTCGCGTCCGTGGTTCCCTCTCAGGACGGCGACCAGGCTTTGGGCCGCACCGCCCGGCCCGTCGCGGCCGCCTCGTAAGCGGCGTCCACGAGGGCGTAGGTCTTCAGGTTGTCCTCGCCCGAGGTCGCGGCCGGGCGGCCCGCCTTCAGGCTGTCCAGCATATGCGCGTTCGCGTGCAGCACGGCTTCCTGCGACACGTGCCAGGGCCGCGAGGTCCAGGACAGCAGCGGGCCGCCGATGGCCTCGTCCCAGGACAGGCCCTGGCTCGTCACGGTCATGCGCTCGCCCCGGCCGACGACCACCGAGCCGGCACTGCCCTCGATCTCCAGCAGGGTTTCCGGGAACGGGTCCGGGATGCGGCGGCTTTCGTAGCTGCACTCCACCATCGAGACCGCCCCGGAAACGTGGCGTAGCATGATCGTCGCGGTGTCCTCGGCCCGCACCTTGGGATTGCGGCGCTGGGTTTCGCAGGACACCCGCTCGACCTCGCCGAGGAACGCGCGGGCGAGGTCGAGCAGGTGGATGCCGAGATCCAGGATGACGAGGCGCTCCTCGCCGTAGAAGTAGGGCTGCGTCCGGTAAACGTCGAAGCCGGTGCGGAAGGACAGGCGCGCCCAGCTCGGCGCGCCGACGGCGCCGGAGGCGAGCACCGCCGCCACCCGGCGCATGGGGGTTTGGAAACGGAAGTTCTCGTGCACCGCGAGGAAGGTGCCGTGGCGCCGGGCGGTTTCCACGGCGGCGACGCAATCCTCGTAGCTCGGCGCGAACGGCTTCTGCACCACGGCCGCGACGCCGCGCTCCGCGGCGAGTTGGGCCAGCGCCCGGTGGCTGTCCATCCGGGTCGTGACGTCCAGGAGGTCCGGCTTGGCCCCGTCGATCAGCGCGGCGGGGTCGGTGAACCACGGCGCGCCGAACGCCTCGCCCGCGGCTTTGGCTTTCGCGCCGTCGGTGTCGCAAACGCCGATGAGGTCGGCGCCCGCGGCCTGGAGGTCGCGCCAAGCGTGCAGATGGTTCTGGGCGTAGAAGCCGCAGCCGATCAGCCCCACCCGCACCCGGTCGCCCATGGCCCTTCTCCCCCGCCCGCCGCCTGCGTCACCTGACGTTGAGCGCGGCCGGCACCTTGCCGACGGCCTTTCAGTCCCCGCCCAGCCGCATCCGGAACGACGAGCGCGGGTAAACGCCGAGGATGTGGGTCTCCGCGGTGAAGAAGCTGAGTTCCTCCAGCGCCTGCGCCAAGGCCGGCTGCTCGGGATGGCCGTCCACGTCGGACAGGAACTGCGTCGCGGTGAACTCGCCGTGCAGCATGTAGCTTTCCAGCCGGGTCATGTTGACGCCGTTGGTGGCGAACCCGCCCAGGGCCTTGTAGAGCGCCGCCGGCACGTTGCGGACGCGGAACACGAAGGTGGTCATCAGGTCGGTGCGGTCCGGCGGCAGCGCGTGCGGCTGCTGCGCCATGACGTAGAAGCGCGTCGTGTTGTGGGGGGCGTCCTCCACGTTGGCGCGCAGCACGTCCAGCCCGTAGATCTCGGCCGCCAGCTTGGACGCGATGGCGGCGTCCTCCTTTCGGCCCCACTCCGCCACCTGCTTCGCCGACCCGGCGGTGTCCGCTTCCACCACCGTGTCCGCGTCCAGCTCGCGCAGGATCGCCCGGACCTGGCCCAGCGCCACGGAATGCGAGTGGACGCGGCGCACGTCCCCGACCTTGGCGCCGGGCGTGCCCAGCAGGCAGTGCTCGACCCGCTGGAAGTGCTCGCCGATGATGGACAGGCCGCTGCCGGGCAGCAGGGCGTGGATGTCGGGCACCCGGCCGGCGAGGCTGTTCTCGCACGGCAGCATGGCGAGCGACGCCCTGCCTTCGCGCACCGCGTCCATCGCGTGCTCGAAGGTGTGGCACGGCAAGGGCGTCAGCTCGGGATAAGCGGTGCGGCAGGCCAGGTCGGAGTAGGCGCCGGGCAAGCCTTGGAAGGCGATCTGGGTCATGGGGTCTCCAAGATGGCGCGGGCGCGGAGGAGGTCGGCGGGCGTGTCCACGCCGAAGGCCCCGTGCTCCACCCGCGTGCAGGCGATGCGCATCCCGGCTTCCAACGCCCGCAACTGCTCAAGCTTTTCCCGCCGTTCCAGCGGGCTTTCCGGCAGGCTGACGAAGCGGGCCAGGGCGGCGCGGCGGTAGGCGTAGATGCCGACATGGTGCCAAAGCGGCCCGTCGCCGGCGGGGATGGCGGCGCGGGAGAAATACAGCGCCGCCGCGACCGTCTCCCCGTCCGCGAAGGCGCAGGCGGCCTTGACTACTTGCGGCGCTGCCGCTTCCTCGGGCGAGAGGATCGGCGTCACCAAGGTCGCGATGTCGAACGCCGGGTCGGACAGCGGGGCGGCCACCGCCCGGAGCTGGCCCGGCGGCAGCGTGGGGAAGTCGCCTTGCAGGTTCACCACCACGTCGTGCGCGCCCTGCGGGTCGAGCGCCGCCAGCGCCGCGTGCACCCGGTCGGACCCGGACGGCAGCGCCGGGTCGGTCAGCACGGCGGTGCCGCCTGCCGCCCGCACGGCGTCCGCGATCTCCCGGTCGGCGCAGGCGACGGCCACCGGGCCGATATCGGCCTCCCGCGCGCGGTCGAGCACGTGCAAAATCATGGGCTTGCCCGCGATGCACGCCAGCGGCTTGCCCGGCAGGCGGGCGGAGGCCATGCGGGACGGGATCACGACGATGGGGTTTGCGGGGAGGGTCACGCGATGGCGCAGGGTTGATGACGGAGGGTTTGCATAGCGTGCGGCGCACATTACGTAGCCACATCCGCCGGCGCAACGCCCCGGCCTTTTGGAGAACCACGCCATGCGCCACGCCTTCGCTGCCATTGCCGCCCTCCTGCTGCTCGCCGCCGCGCCGGCCTGGGCGCAGAACCAGCAGATGACCCAGCCCTCCACCTCGCAAAACCAGTCGCAGGCCGTGCAGAACCAGGGCCAGCAGCCGCCCGAAGCCCGCGAGGTCAGCCCGCAAGCGCCCGTCGCCACGGAGAACGGCGTGACCAAGCCGCAAGGACCCACCAGCGGCCCGACCAGCCAAGGACCGACGAGGGGCAGGAGCCAGTAACGCTTTCATGCAGGCGCTGATCGCCGCGGCGGAGGCGGCGGCCGACGTCGCCGCCGCGGCGGTCCGACCGTTCTTTCGCGCAGGCGTCGGCGCCGACGTGAAAGGCGACGCAAGCCCCGTCACGGTGGCCGACCGTACGGCGGAACTCGCGATGCGCGCCGTGCTGTCACAGCGTTTTCCCGAACACGGCATCCTGGGCGAGGAGTTCGGCCCCCACCGCCCGGAGGCCCGGCTGCACTGGGTGCTGGACCCCATCGACGGCACCCGCGCCTTTATCACGGGACGGCCGACCTTCGGCACGCTGGTCGCCTTGCTGGACGGCGCGGTTCCGATCCTGGGGGTGATCGACCAGCCGATCAGCGGGGAACGCTGGGTGGGCGTGGCCGGGCAGCCGACCCGGTTCCGCGGCGGTCCTGGCCGGGCTGGCTGCCGGCCCTGCGCCGGGCTGGGGGAGGCTGAGTTGTCCTGCACCGCGCCCGAAATTTTCACACCGGCGCAAACGGCCGCTTGGCAGCGCCTCGCCGCCGCCGCGCGCCGCACGTCCTGGGGCGGGGATTGCTACGCTTACGGGCTGCTGGCGCTCGGCGCCATCGACGTGATCGCCGAGCCGGGCCTGAAGGTCTGGGACTGGGCCGCCTTGGTGCCGGTGATCGAGGGCGCGGGCGGGCGCATGACCGACTGGCAGGGCCGCCCCCTGCACCCGGACGGCGACGGTTGCGCGCTTGCGGTGGGCGATCCGGCCTTGCTCGCGCCGGCCCTGGCGCTGTTGGCGGCTTGACGCGGGCCGTGACGCCCCTGCTATGGCCTGATACGGACGGCTTGGTTGAACGACCGTCAAATGCTGATGGGTTGCACCCATCCTACGGCATGAACTTCGTAGGATGGGTGAAACCCATCGGTCGTACACGGGTCAATCAACAATGCCGCCCGTATGACCCGACCACGGAGGCCCCATGCTGCGCTGCCTGCTGTTCCTGCTGCTGTTCGCCGTGCCCGCACAGGCGCAAACAACGCGCAGCCATGCCATCACCGTGCTCGGCACCCCCGCCTTGCCGCCGGATTTCCCCTATTTTCCCTACGTGAACTCGGATGCGCCCAAGGGGGGCGAGGCGGTGTTCGCGATGGTCGGCAGCTTTGACGGCTTCAACCCCTACATCCTGCGGGGCAATGCCGCCATCGGCACCGGGGCGTTGTGGCAGCCCGGCGTGGGCGGCACCGGCGCCGGGTCGGCGGGCGGCCATGTGTGGGAAACCCTGCTGGTCGGCTCGGCGGACGAGGTGGCGACCGGCTACGGCCACCTGGCCGAAACGGTTGAGATGCCCGCCGACCGCATGTGGATCGCCTTTGAACTGCGGCCGGAAGCACGCTTCTCCGACGGCACGCCCGTAACCGCGCGGGACGTAGCCTGGACGTTCAACACGCTGATGGAGAAGGGGCGGCCCTCCATCCGCGTTTCCTATGCCGACGTGCAGGACGCGGTGGCGGAAAGCGAGCGCCGGGTGGTGTTCCACTTCAAGTCCAACCAGAACCGCGATTTGCCGCTGGCCGTCGGTGGGTTGCCGGTGCTGTCGGAGAAGTGGTGGTCCACCCGCGACTTCACCAAGCCGCTGACCGAGCCGCCCTTGGGCAGCGGGCCGTATCGCGTGGAGAAGTTCGAGCTGGGCCGTAGCGTGACCTATGCGCGCGATCCCAACTGGTGGGCGCGGGACCGGCCCACGGGGAAGGGGTTCCACAACTTCGACCGGGTGCGGATCGAGTATTTCCGTGATCCCACGGTGGCGTTTCAGGCGTTCAAGGCCGGGCAGATCGACTATCGGCAGGAGAACATCTCGAAGGAATGGGCGACCGGCTACGATTTCCCCGCCGTGCGCGACGGGTTGGTGCGCCGGGACGAAATCCCGCACCGCCTGCCGGTCGGCATCCAGGGGTTCAGCATGAACTCGCGCCGCCCGATGTTCGCTGACGCCCGGGTGCGGGAAGCGATGGGCCAGGTGTTCGACTTCGAGTGGATGAACAAGAACCTGTTCTTCGGCGTTTATAACCGCACCCACAGCTATTTTGGCAACACGGCGCAGGAATCGACGGGCTTGCCGGACGCGGGCGAGCAGGCGCAGTTGGCGCCGTTCCGCGACAAGCTGCCGCCCCCCTTGTTCACCGAGCCGTTCCGGATGCCTGAGACCGATGGCTCCGGCAACAACCGCGAGGGGTTGCGCCGGGCTTTGGCGCTGCTGAAAGAGGCCGGGTGGACGATCAAGGATCGCAAGCTGGTGGACGGCAGCGGCAAGCAGATGGCGTTCACCATTTTGCTTCATGATCCCACCCTGGAAAAGGTGGCGCTGCCGTATCAGCAATGGCTGCAGCGCCTGGGCATCGAGGTCGGCATCCGCACGGTGGACAGCGCGCAATACGAGCGGCTGACGGACGACTACGATTTCGACATGACGACTATGATCTATCCTGGGTCCGACCTGCCGGGGAACGAGCTGCGGGACGAGTTCTCCTGCATCGGCGCCAAGACGCCGGGGGGCAGCAACCTGTCCGGCGTGTGCGACCCGGCGGTGGACGCGCTGATCGAGAAGGCCATTGCGGCGCAGGACCGCGAAACGTTGGCAACCGCCGGGCGGGCGCTGGACCGGGTGCTGCTACGCGGCTGGTATATGGTGCCGAACTGGCACAACGAGCGGTTCAACGTCGCGACCTGGAACCGCTTTGGGCGGCCAACGCAGCCGATCCGCGACGGCTTCGTGCTGGACAGTTGGTGGATCGACCCGAACCTGTCCGCCCGGGCCGAAACGGCGCGCAAACCAGTGAACTGAGCAACGTCGTGCAGGTTGGAGGGCACATGCTCAGCACCGTCCCGCGAATAAGCGGAGCGCCATCCGCCTCCCGGTGGCGCCGCCCGGTGGCGCATGGCGCTTCGCTTATGCGCCTTACCCATCCGGGTTGGCCCACGCTGCGAAAGGCTGTTTAGGATTGGCGAACTACCTGCTGCGCCGGCTGCTGCTGCTGCTGCCTACGCTGCTGGGCATCATCGCCATCAACTTCGCCGTGGTGCAGTTCGCGCCGGGCGGTCCGGTGGAGCAGGCCATCGCGGAGGCGCGCGGGCGCGGCGGCGACGCGACGGCGCGCATCACCGGCGCCACCAGCGACAGCGGCGCGTATCGCGGCGCCCGCGGCCTGGACGCCCGGCAGATCGAGGAACTGAAGCGGCAGTTCGGCTTCGACAAGCCGGCGGGCGAGCGGTTCCTGTCCATGCTGGGCGGCTATCTCAGCTTCGACTTCGGGCGCAGCTTCTTCCGGGACCAGACGGTGGTGGCGCTGATCGGGCAGAAGATGCCGGTGAGCATCTCGTTGGGCCTATGGTCCACCCTGCTGATCTACCTCATCAGCATCCCGCTCGGCATCAAGAAGGCGGTGCGGGACGGCAGCCGGTTCGACGTGGCGAGCAGCGCGGTGGTGCTGGTGGGCTACGCGGTGCCGGGCTTCCTGTTCGCGATCCTGCTCGTCGTGCTGTTTGCGGGAGGCAGCTTCCTGCAAATCTTTCCGTTGCGCGGGTTGACCAGCGCGGGATCGGGGGAGTGGTCTTGGCCGGCGCGGGTGGCGGATTATGCCTGGCACATGGTGCTGCCGACGGTGGCGCTGGTCGCGGGCGGGTTCGCGGGGCTGACGATCTTAACGAAGAACTGTTTTCTCGATGAAATCCGCAAGCAGTACGTCGTGACCGCCCGGGCCAAGGGGGCGGGGGAGCAGCGGGTGCTGTACGGCCATGTGTTCCGCAACGCCATGCTGCTGATCGTGGCCGGGTTCCCCGCGGCGTTCATCGGCATCCTGTTCAGCTCGGCGCTCTTGGTGGAGATCGTGTTCTCCTTGGACGGGCTGGGCCTGCTGGGGTTCGAGAGCGCGATCCGCCGCGACTACCCCGTGATGTTCGGCACGCTGTATATCTTCACGCTGTTCGGCCTGGTGCTGCAGATCGTGGGCGATGTGCTCTACACAATGGTCGATCCCCGCATCGACTTCGAGGCCCGCCGGTGACGCCCATGACCATGACGCCCATTACCCGGCGGCGGCTCGCGATTTTCCGCGCCCACCGCCGCGGCGCGTGGTCGCTCCTGATCTTCGCCACCCTGTTCCTGCTGTGCCTGTTCGCCGAGTTCCTGGCCAATGACCGCCCGCTGCTGATCCGCTTCAACGACCAGTTCTACGTGCCGGTGCTGCGCGACTACAGCGAGGACACGTTCGGCGACGACTTCCTGCCGACGGAGGCCGACTACACCGACCCGCAGCTTGCCGCTGCCATCAACGCGCATGGCTGGATGCTCTGGCCTGCCGTCCCGTTCCGCTACGATACCGTCATCAAGAACTTGCCCGTCCCCGCCCCGGCGCCGCCCTCCCTTCGCAACCTGCTGGGCACCGACGACCAGGCGCGGGACGTGCTGGCCCGGGTGATCTACGGCTTCCGGCTGTCGGTGCTGTTCGGCTTCACGCTGACGGCCGTGTCCTCCGTGGTCGGCATCGCGGCCGGGGCGGTGCAGGGCTTCTACGGCGGGCTGACCGACCTGCTGTTCCAGCGGTTCATCGAGGTGTGGTCCGGGATGCCGCAGCTTTACCTGCTGATCATCCTCGGCAGCATCGTGACGCCGACCTTCTGGACCTTGCTGCTGTTCCTGCTCGCCTTTTCCTGGATGGCGCTGACGGGCGTGGTGCGGGCGGAGTTCCTGCGCGGGCGCAACCTCGATTACGTGCGGGCGGCGCAGGCGCTGGGGGTGTCGAACGGGGCCATCATGGCACGGCACATCCTGCCGAACGCGCTAGTGGCGACGCTGAGCTTCCTGCCCTTCACTTTGTCCGGCTCGGTGACGATACTATCCACCCTCGACTTCCTCGGCTTCGGCCTGCCGCCCGGCTCGCCGTCGTTGGGCGAGTTGGTGGCGCAGGGCAAGAACAACCTGCAGGCGCCCTGGCTCGGCGTGACCGCCTTTGTCGTGCTTGGCGGGATGCTGACGCTGCTGATCTTCGTCGGCGAGGCGGTGCGCGACGCCTTTGACCCGCGCAAGCAGCCCTGATGCTGGACGTGCGGGACCTGTCGGTGGCGTTCGGCCCGCGGCGGGTGGTGGACGGGGTGAGCTTCACGCTCAGCCAGGGCGAGACCCTGGCGTTGGTCGGGGAAAGCGGGTCCGGCAAGTCGCTGACCGCGCTGTCGATCCTGCAACTGCTGCCGCCGGGGGCGGGCTGCACGGGCGCGGTCACGCTGGATGGGAGGTCCATGCTGGACGCGCCGCCCGCGGTGCTGCAGGCCGTGCGCGGCGACACGGCCGGGATCGTGTTCCAGGAGCCGATGACCAGCCTGAACCCGCTGCACAGCATCGGCCGCCAGGTGGCGGAGGCGAGGGCGCTGCATGGCCGCAAGCCAGCCCGCGGCGCCGTCGCCGAACTGCTGCGGCGGGTGGGCTTCCCCGACGCTGACGACCGGCTGCAGGCCTTCCCGCACCAGCTCAGCGGCGGGCAACGGCAGCGGGTGATGATCGCCATGGCGCTGGCGAACGACCCGAAGCTGCTGATCGCGGACGAGCCGACCACGGCGCTGGATGTCACGATCCAGGCCGGCATCCTGGACCTTTTGGCGCGGGAAAAGGCGGCGCGCGGGCTGGCCTTGCTGCTGATCAGCCATGACCTGAACGTGGTGCGGCGGGTCGCCGACCGGGTGTGCGTGATGAAGGACGGGCGCATCGTGGAAAGCGGGCGGGTGGCCGAGGTGTTCCGCGCGCCGCGGCATCCCTACACCCGCATGTTGATCGCAGCCGAGCCGAGCGGCCGGCCCGCCCCGGTGCCGGCCGGGGCGCCCGTGCTTGCGGAGGCCGAGGAGTTGCGCGTCGTGTTCCCGGTGCGCCGCGGCCTGTTGCGCCGGGTGGTGGGCGAGGTGCGCGCGGTGGACGGGGTGAGCCTGCGGGTCCGCGAAGGGGAAACGCTGGGCCTGGTGGGGGAAAGCGGGTCCGGCAAGAGCACCATTGGGCTGGCGCTGCTGCGGATGCAGGCGGCGACGGGCCGGGTGATGTTCGCCGGGCAGGACATCTCGGCGCTGCCGCAATCCCGGCTGCGCCCGCTGCGCCGGACCATGCAGATCGTGTTCCAGGACCCCTATGGCAGCCTGTCGCCACGCATGAGCATGGGGGAGATCGTCGCCGAGGGCCTGCGCGTGCACGAACCTCGGCTGGGGCGGCGCGAGCGCGCGGCCCGGGTCGCGGCGGCGTTGCAGGAAGTGGGGCTGCCCGCCGACGCGGCGGGGCGCTACCCGCACGAGTTCAGCGGCGGCCAGCGTCAGCGCGTCGCCATCGCCCGCGCGGTGGTGTTGACCCCGCGCCTCCTGGTGCTGGACGAGCCGACCAGCGCGCTGGACCGCTCGGTGCAGGCGCAGATCGTGGACCTGCTGCGGACTCTGCAGGCCCGGCACGGCCTGGCTTACCTGTTCATCAGCCATGACCTGGCGGTGGTGCGGGCGCTGGCGCATCGCGTCGTTGTGCTACGCGCCGGGCGCGTGGTGGAGGAAGGCCCGGCGGATGCGCTGTTCGCCAGCCCGCGCGACCCTTATACCATGGCTCTGATGGCGGCGGCGTTCCCCGCGCCGTCGCACGAAATCTCGGAAACGGAAGAAGCTCGATGACGACAACACGCCGCACCGTTCTTGGCGCCGCCGGCCTCGCGGCGGTGGCGGCCCCGCGCGCCTTTGCCCAAGCCGTGTCCGGCGCGGCGCCGGGTCCGTTCATGCTGCCGCCGCTGCCCTACGCGCCGGAGGCCAATGAGCCGCATATCGACGCGGAAACGATGCTGCTGCACCACGACAAGCACCATGCCGCGTATGTGGCGGCGCTGAACGGCGCGGCGAAGGACGACCCCGCTTTGGGCAGCAGGCCGCTGTATGAGTTGCTGGCGCGGCTGGGTGAACTGCCGGAGGCCGTGCGCGCGACGGTGCGCAACAACGGCGGCGGCCATGCCAACCACACCATGTTCTGGCAGGTGATGGGCGGACGTGGCGGCCAGCCCTCCGGGGCTTTGTTGGCGGCGGTGAACCGCGACCTGGGCGGCATGGAAGCGATGCGGACGGCGTTCAACCGCATGGGGCTAAGCCAGTTCGGCTCGGGCTGGGTGTTCGTGACGGTGGAGCCTTCGGGCAAGCTGGGCCTGACCGCGCGCCCCAACCAGGACACGCCGTTGATGGAGCGGGGCCAGGTGCTGCTGGGCAACGACGTGTGGGAGCACGCCTATTACCTGAAGTACCGGAACCGCCGGGCGGACTACCTGGCGGCGTGGTGGAATGTGGTGAACTGGGACGCCGTTGCCGCCCGTTATGACCGGGCGCGCGCCGGGACGCTTACGATTTGATCATCGTATAATAACCGCAAGCGGCGGGCGCCCCCCATCGAGGGCGCCCGCCCGGCGTTTAAAGGACCTTGAGGCGCACCGGGACGTTGTTCCGGGTGGCGTTGGAATACGGGCAAACCTGATGGGCCTTGTCCACCAGCGCCTCCGCTTCCGCCCGGTCCAGACCCGGCAGCGAGATGTCCAGCTCGATATCGAGGCCGAAACCGCCCTCTGAACGCGGGCCGATCCCGACCGTGGCGTTCACGGTCGTGTCGGGGGGCACCTTCGGGCCGCCCTGGGACGAGACGAACTTCATCGCGCCCAGGAAGCACGCGCTGTAGCCGGCCGCGAACAGTTGCTCCGGGTTGTTGCCCTCGCCGCCGCCGCCGCCCAACTCCTTGGGGGTGGCCAGCTTCACATCGAGCGCGCCGTCCGCGGTGGCGGCGTGGCCGTCGCGCCCGCCGGTCGCCGTGGCGGAGGTTGTGTAAAGCACATTCACTGACATCGTATATCCCTTACGGTCCCAATCGGTCGCGCGACGCGGCGAGACCGAAGCCAAGTTGAGGAGCCGGTGCGATCCGGCCCCAAGTCGCTGCTACTCCGCGGCCTGAGCCACGGCAAGGGTCGGCTTCCACGGTGCTGGCACAGGGTCGGAGTTGGCCGGCCGCTTGGCGCGGGCCGCCGCCGGCACCCCGCCCATTGCCCTTGTTGATGACGCTGAACGTGTGGCTGCCATAGCCGTTCCTGAAACGGCAACCCTGGGGCAAGCCGCGGTCGCTGGACAGGGTGGCGATCCGGCGCAGGCTTTCCGGGCTGAGCGGCCAGGGGTTCCGCAGCGCGGCGGCCGAGTGCGTGTTGGCTTCCAAGTGCGATGGGTCCGGAAACTTGACGGGACTGCGCACGAAAAACACGGGATGTTGTTGCCCGTCATGCCTCCGTTGCCCATCCTGCTTGGATCGGCACCGCCGCCCTTAGCAAGTGCCGGCATCCATGCAATATCCCGTGCTTCACCGTGTGAGAGACAAACATTGCAGTACGCCCGGGAAACCGTCGCCGAGTATCCGCGCCCGCCGCGGCTGGAGCCTGCGCGCCGCCGGGTGCGGATCGTGTTCGCCGGCCAGACCATTCTCGACACCACGGCGGCGTGGCGCGTGCTGGAAACCTATCATCCTCCAGGATTCTACCTGCCGACCGCCGCATTCACCCCAGGCGTGCTGATGAAGACGGCGCGGACCAGCTTCTGCGAATGGAAGGGGTTGGCGTGCTACTACAGCATCAAGGCTGGCGGGCGTGTCGCCACGGATGCCGCTTGGGGCTACCCGGACCCCTCGCCGGGCTTCCTGCCGATCCGCGACCATGTGGCCGTTTATGCCGGCGCGATGGATGCCTGCTTTGTTGATGATGAGCGCGTGACCCCGCAGGAGGGCGGCTTCTACGGCGGCTGGATCACGTCCGAGTTGGTTGGGCCGTTCAAGGGTGGGCCGGGAACGCTGTTCTGGTAAGACCTGGGCGACACCCACTTGAGGCCCTGCTTTCTGTGCGGGGCTGATCCTTCAAAGGAAACCTGTTTTGGACGGCACCGGCCCTCTGCCGCGCGGACGCGCCGCCAGCCTCGCCCGCCACGCGGCCGACACGATGCGCCTGGCCAGCCCGCTGGCCATTGCGCAGTTGGCGCAGATGGCGATGGGCATCACCGATGCCGTGATGCTGGGCAGCTTGGGAGGCGACGCGCTGGCTGCGGGCGGCCTCGGCGAGAGCCTGTTCATCACGGTGTGCGTGGTGCTGCAGGGCGTGATGACGGCGCTGGCCGTGCTGGTCTCCCAGGCGCGCGGGGCCGGGCACGATGCGCAGGTGCCCGGCCTGTATTGGACCGGCGTGCTGCTGGCGCTGCTGCTGGTCGTGCCCGGCTTCGCGTTATTCAGCATGGCTGAGCCGCTGCTGCTGGCAGTGGGCGAGCCGGCGGCGCTGGCGCACGACGCCGGCGTTTTCGTGGGCACTCTTCGCTGGGCCACGCCCGGCGCGTTGCTGGGAATGGGCCTGATGCGCGCTTTCCTGCCGGCCATCGACCGGGGCGGGATGATGCTGGGGGTTTCTCTTGCCTCCGCCGTGGTCAACGGCGCGCTCTGCTACGGCTTTGTCCATGGAGCCTGGGGCTTGCCCGCGCTGGGCCTGCGCGGGCCGGCGCTGGCCACGGCGATATCGTTGACGGCGGGGGCCGTTGCCCTGCTGGTGTTGCTGCATGGCCGCCCGGGGTTGCGGCGCTTCGTTGCGTGGCAGCGCCCCCATTTTCCCCTGCTTGGCGCCATGCTGCGGCTCGGCGTTCCCGTCAGTGCGACCTTTGCCGTCGAGACCGGGTTGTTCTTCGCCATCGCGCTGCTGATCGGGCAACTGGGTTCGGTGCCGTTGGCGGCGCAGCAGGTCGCTTTGAACATCCTGTCGGTCGCGTTCATGGTGCCGCTCGCGATTGCCCAGGCGGCAAACGTCCGGGTCGGCCGGTGCGTCGGCGCGGGCGATCAACCCGGCGCACGCCGGGCGGGGCTGGTCGCCATCGGCCTGGGCGCCGCGTTCGAGGGCGTGGCGGCGTTGCTGCTGCTTGCGGCGCCGGGCGCCGTGGTTGGTCTTTACCTTGACCCGGCGCTGCCGGGGAGCGCCGAGGCGTTTGCCATCGCGACCGGGTTGCTGAGCGTCGTGGTCGTGTTCCAAGTGGCCGACGGCGTGCAGTGCGTCGCTGGCGGCGCTTTGCGCGGGCTGGGGGACACGCGCGTGCCTTTTGTTCTCGCGGCGACGGCTTATTGGGGCGTCGGCTTCCCGGCTGCGTGGTTTTTGACGCTGCGCGCTGGCTGGGGCGTGGAGGGGGCTTGGTGGGGCCTGGCCGCGGGTTTGATCGCCGTCGCGACGCTGCTGACCTGGCGCTTCCTGCGGCGTACCCGCCTCATGCCGGAGCACGCTCTCCAGCCCTGACGGGCATCGGCAGACGGTTTGTTGGCGGCGCCAGAGGGCACACGTAGCGCGGCGAGTAGGCGCAGGACGGGTTGTAGGCGAAGTTGAAGTCCAGGATTGTCAATCCATCGGGCGTGCTGCCGAGATCGGCTCCTTTGATCGTATCGAGCAAATAGCGTCCGGCGCCGTAGGTTTCCCGGCCGCTGGTCGCATCCGCAAAGGGCAGGAACACGCCGCCGCCGTAGCCCAGCAACCAGTAGAATGTGAGTTCGCCACCCAGCTTGGAATGCAGACCCTGGGTGCGTGCGAACGGCTGCATGTTGACCTGCCCATCAGCACCAGCTTGGAACGTCTCCACAGGAGCATCCGCAATCGCCGAGTGTTTCACGTGAAACACCAGCGCGGGGTTATAAGGGAACAGCCCAAGGCCCTTGAACCCACGCCCTGGCTCAATCGGGCTTTGCGGGTGGTCCCGGAACATCTCATCGCGCACGGTTCGCCAATAGCTCCAGCCGCGCTGTGGGTCCGGCTCCGCCCGGACGGCCGCGTAAAGCCCGGCGATCCGGCGGCGCCAATCCCAAAGCGCCGTAAAACCTGAAGTCACGACGACCGCCATGTCCCGTTACTCCCGCGCGACGGAACTGCCGATCAGCCCGGCACCGATCAGCGTGAGGCGCTGGAACACCGATCACGCTCAAACATGCGCCGTCTGCGCGGCCATGAACTCCGAAAGGATGTCGGCCACAGCCGCGCATTCCTCAGCGGTGCCGACCGTGATGCGAAGGCAGTGCGGCAGGCCGTAGCCCGCCACCATCCGCACCATCACCCCGCGCGCCTTCAACGCGGCATGGGCGGCACCGGCCTTTTCAGACGAGCCGAAGTCGGCTAGGAGGAAGTTGCCCTCGCTTGGCCAAACCTGGACCCCGACCCGCTCCAGTTCCGCCGCGAGCCAGCCGCGAATGCGCGTGTTGTGGGCGCGGCTCGCCTCGATCCAGCCGGGTTCGGCCAGCGCCGCGATCCCCGCCGCCTGCGCCGCCAGGCTCACGTTGAACGGGCTGCGCACCCGGTTCAGCACATCGGCGATCCCGGGCGGCGCATAGCACCACCCCAGGCGCAGGCCGCCCAGGCCGAAGATCTTGCTGAAGGTGCGCGTCATCACCGTGTTGTCGCCCGCATCCACCAAACGCGCGCCTGCGTCGAAGTCGGGCCGGTCCACGTACTCGGCATAAGCGGCATCCAGCACCAGCAGTACATCAGGCGGCAGCCCGGCCCGCAGCCGCTCGACCTCCGATTGCGGCAGCAGGCTGCCGGTCGGGTTGTTCGGATTGGCCAGGAACACCAGCCGGGTGGCCGCCGACACCGCCGCCAGCATCGCATCCACGTCGGCCGTCAACTGCCGCTCCGCTGCCTTGATGACACGACAGCCGGCATAGATTCCAGCGATCTCATAAACGCTGAACCCATGGCGGCTCATGATCAGTTCGGTACCTGGGCCGCCATACGCCAAGCAAAGCTGATAGATCAGGTCGTCCGACCCGGCGCCGCAAACGATCTGCGCGGGATGGAGCCCAAACCGCGCGCCAATGGCCCGGCGCAATTCCCGCGCGCCGCCGTCGGGATAACGGTGCAGTTCCTCCGCCGCCGCGGCATAGGCCGCACGGGCACCGGGCGGCGCGCCGAACGCGCCTTCATTGAACGAGAGATTGATCGTTCGGTTCGGCCCGGCCGCCTTGCTCTCGCTGCCCACATACGGCGCGATGCCGAGGATGCCCCCACGCGGTTGCGGCCCCATCAGGCGTCTCCCCCCACCGGCACGGCATAGGCGCCCAGCACCACGGGCCGGCACCCTGTCCCCCGCAGCGCCGCGAGCCGCGGGTCGTCATCGCCGACGAACCCCTCGACCTCCGCCAGCGCGCAGGCAGCCGAACCGTTGACGCTCTGCCGCACGATCACCGGCCCGGCATGGAACTCGGCCGCAGCCATGGCGGCGCCCAAGCGCGTGCCGTCAGCATCCGCCAGCTCCAAGCCCAGCAGCGAGCGATCCTGGCCGCTCGGGTCCGGCGCCGCGGCGCTGACCGCCAGGCCCTGTACGGTGGGCGTCCCCTCCGGGCGCGGCGTCCAGAACGGCAGGCGGGCAACGACATGCAGCCGCGGATTGCCGGGTTGCAGCAGTGCGGTCCACCACGCATCGGGCGCTGCCTCGCCCTCCGCCGGCATCGGCAGCACGGCGACGGTTGCGCGCCCGGTGCGCACCTCGTCCATCGCCTCGGCCGAACTGCGATGGGGGCGCATCGGAGTCAGCGCGCCGAAATGCTCCCGCGCCAGGGCCAGGTAGGCCGAGTCGCCCCCGGCTTCGCACACGCTGACCACCAGGGGATGCTGCTGCGCCGTCGTGGTGCCCAGCAGCTCGCGCCAGATACGCACGATGCCAAAGGCCGGCAGCCCGCCGTCGTGCCGGGCCAGCAAGCGCCGGATGATGGTGGCTTCCCGTCCCGGCCGCAGCGGCACGGGGCCTTTCACCCGCAGCGCCGCCACCTGCTTCACCACCTCCGCCCGGCGCATCAGCGTGTTGTGCAATGTGTCGTCCAGCCGATCCAGCTCGGCCCGAAGCGACGCGAGGTCGGGCACCTTGACCGGCGCGGCCGGCTGCGTTTGGGACGGACTGGACATCACAGTCGCTGAAACTTTCCGGGATGAGAAAAGCAAATGGCGGAAGCGTTACATCCTGCAAGCCGTCCATGGCAAGGCCGCGCGTCACAAACGCGCAGGCCGAGGTTGCCCGCAAACTCCATGCGTCTTATGCAGCCCCCATCATGGATCATCTGGACATCCCGTCCCGCGACACCCAGCAATCCGCGACCTTCGACGGCCGCTTCATGCTTGATTGCGGCGCGTCGCTGCCCTCCGTCACCGTTGCTTACCGCACCTACGGCACGCTGAACGCCGCCCGGTCGAACGCGGCCCTCGTCTGCCACGCGCTGACCGGCGACCAATACGTGGCGGAGCCGCATCCCGGCACCGGCAAGCCCGGCTGGTGGAGCCAGGTCGTGGGGCCGGGCCGTCCCATCGACACCGACCGCTTCTTCGTCATCTGCGCCAACGTGCTGGGCGGCTGCATGGGCAGCACCGGGCCACGCAGCTCGCGCGACGACGGGCCGGACGCGCCGCCATGGGGCACGGACTTCCCCCCCATCACCATCCGCGACATGGTGCGCGCCCAGCGCCTGCTGATCGACCGCCTGGGCATCTCCCGCTTGTTCGCGGCGGTCGGCGGCTCCATGGGCGGGATGCAGGTGCTCGAATGGGCCGCGACCTTCCCCGACCAGGTGTTCGCCGCCGTCCCCGTCGCCACCGCCGCCTTCCACTCGGCGCAGAACATCGCTTTCCACGAGGTCGGGCGTCAGGCCATCTTCGCCGACCCCGATTGGGCGGGCGGCGAGTATTGGCGCCACGGCACGATCCCCGCCCGCGGCCTGGCGGTGGCGCGCATGGCCGCGCACATCACCTATCTGAGCGAGCAGGCGCTGACCCGCAAGTTCGGCCGCCGCCAGCAAATCCCCGCCACGGGCGCGACCTCCCTGTTCGGCGACATGTTCGAGGTGGAAAGCTACCTGCGCCACCAGGGCAGCACCTTCGTCAACCGCTTCGACGCTAACAGCTACCTGACCATCACCCGCGCCATGGACTACTTCGACCTCGCGGCCGACCACGATGGCGACCTGGCCCGGGCATTCCGCGGCACCGCCACCCGGTTCTGCATCGTCAGCTTCGACAGCGACTGGCTGTTCCCCACCGCGCAGTCCCGCGCCATCGCCCGCGCGCTGAACCGCGCCGGCGCCAACGTCAGCTTCGTCGAGATCGCCAGCGACAAGGGCCACGACGCCTTCCTGCTGGACGAGCCGGACTTCCACCGCACCCTGTCCGGCTTCCTATCCGGCTGCGCCGAGCACGCCCGGCTGTGAGTCCGCACCCGCCCCCTATCGACCGGCCCGGCCGCCCCAAGGTGCGGTTCGACCTGCGCTTGATGTCGGAGATGATCGCGCCCGCTTCCCGCGTGCTCGACATCGGCAGCGGCGACGGGACGCTGATCGAGCACCTGTTCCGCACCCGTGGCTGCGACGCCCGCGGCATCGAGATCGACATGGCCGAAGTCACCCGCGCCGTGGCCCACGGCCTGCCAGTAATGCACGGGGACGCCGACACCGACCTCGCCCACTACCCGGACGGGCTGTTCGATTACGTGGTGCTGTCCCGCACGCTCCAGGCGGTCGAGCGTCCGCAGGAGGTGCTGCGCCAAATGCTGCGCATCGGCACCCGTGCGCTGGTCAGCTTCCCGAACTTCGGCCATTGGCGGGTGCGCTGGCAACTCGTGCGGTCCGGCCGTATGCCGATGACGCCGACCTGGGACCGGCCCTGGTACGAGACGCCGAACATCCATCCCTGCACGATCCGCGACTTCTTCGCGCTGTGCGCACAGGAAGGCTACGCCGTGGAGCGCTGGCTCGCGGTGGACAACGAAGGCCATCAAGCGCCCTGGCGCCGCTTCCCCGGCCTCGCCAACCTGTTTGGCGAACAGGCGCTGTTCCTGTTGCGCCGGGCCTGATCGGCGTCAGCTCGTCCGCAGCACCGCCTGCAGGTTGCGCGCCGCCACGTCCAGCACGCTCTCGTCGCCGCTCACCATCAGCGCGGCAATCGCGCCGTCCAGCAACAGCAGGATTTGCCGGGCCAGCATACGCGGCTCGGTGTGGCCGGCCGCCTGCGCCCGCCCAGCGAGGAACGCGATGATCGCGGCATGGTGCTGCGCCGTCATCTCCCGTAGCCAAGGCTCGCCGCCGTTGCTGCCTTTGCTGTGCTCCGCCGCGGCGTTCATGAACGGGCAGCCGTAGAACCGCGCCCCCTCGAACCAAGTGCGCAGGGCCGGGACCGTCGCCCGCAACTGGTCAGCCGGGTCAGGGCCGGCCGCCTCGACCAGCGCAAAGAACGTTTCGCGCCAGTCCGCGCCTTCCCGCGCCAGCACCTCCCGGACCAGCGCCTCCTTGGAGCCGAACCGCCCATACAGCGTCATCTTCGACGCGCCCGCCTCGGTCAGGATGCGGTCGATCCCCGTCGCGTGGATGCCATCTCGGCAGAACAGGTCGCGGGCCACCTCGATGATCCGCTCATGCGGCGGCGCCCGGCGCAGACTGGGCGCCGAGGCAGCGCCTCCGTTTTTGGCAGTTGACCCGCCTTCCATCCCAAACCCTTCAAAATGGCTGTTTATGATGCATTCGATGCCCGAATACTGACCATTGCGTTTTGACACCGGCATGGCCAAAGCGGTCCGCAGTGTCGGTGCAAAGCCTGCGCCGGTCAAACCGTGCTTGGCACGCATCCTGCTTAAACTCGCGTAGGCGTCGCCAAGACTGACCGGTCTGTTCCGGGACACAAAAAGGAGTTTTAGGGATGAGTGCCACCGCCAAGGCCCCGGCCATGCCCCCCACAGCCATGACGGGCTGCCTCGCGCCCATTGACAAAGACGGCCTCGACGGCCTGATCGCCAAGGGCCGCGCCGACCCCAAGGCCGTCAAGACCCTCAAGTGCCGCACGATCGCCGAGGGCCGGTTCCGCCATCTTAACATGATCCGCGACCTGCCGCCCTACATCGTGGACGAGCCGCCGGGCCTGCTCGGCGATGACACCGCGCCGAACCCGTCGGAAGCGTCGCTGGCCGCCCTCGGCTCCTGTTTGGCCGTCGGCATCCACGCCAACGCGGTGGCCCGCGGCATCACGGTGCGCAAGCTGGAGATCGAGCTTGAGGCCGACATCAACATCACCGCCGTGTGGGGCACCGGCGACACCTCGCCGAAGCCGGTCGGCTTCGATGCGGTGCGCGCCAAGGTCCACCTGGAGGCCGACGCGCCGCGGGAGGACCTCGACGGCCTGATCGCCCACGCCACCAAGTGGTCGCCGGTCGCCAACACCTTTACCAAGCCGGTCGGCCTCGAAGTCCAATCTGTCTGACCACACAGGGAGCGTTGCCATGAGCGAGACCGCGATCCGTGCCGGCGCCCAGGCAGCGCTCCCGTCCGATGCCGCGCTCCGCGCCGCCATCGACGCCGAGTTGGCGCCGTTGGTTAAGCAGATCGACCACGACGGCCTGTATCCCGCCGGGGCGATGCGCGCCTTGGGCGGCGCCGGGCTGTTCGCCCACCACCTCGCCGCCCACGCCCCGCGTCCCAGCATCGCCGCCGCCATCGACGCCATGGCCGCGGTGGGCGAGACCTGCATGTCCACCGCCTTCTGCACCTGGTGCCAGGACGCCGCCGGCTGGTATTTGGAACAGTCGGACAACACCGCGCTGCGCGACGAACTGCAGCCCGGCCTCGCGCACGGCATCGCCATGGGCGGCACCGGCCTGTCCAACCCGATGAAGTCGCTATCCGGCATCGAAACGTTCAAGCTGCGCGGACGCCGCGTGCCCGGCGGCTACGAGGTATCCGGCGTGCTCCCTTGGGTCAGCAACCTCGGCCCGGGCCACCTGTTCGGCACCGTGTTCGTGGACGCCGACCGCCCGGAACACCGGGTCATGGCGATGATCCGCTGCGGCCAGCCCGGCGTTGACCTCAAGCAGAACGCCCATTTCGTGGCGCTGGAGGGCACCGGCACCTACACCGTGCTGTTCCGCCGCGCCTTCATCGCCGACGCCATGCTGCTGGCCGACCCGCTGGGCGACATGATCCGCCGCATCAAGGCCGGCTTCATCCTGCTGCAAACCGGCATGGGCATCGGCGTGACGGAAGCCTGCATCGCCCTGATGCGGGAAGCCGACGTGACGCACCGCCACACCAACCAGCATTTGCCCCGCCGCGCCGACGACTTCGCTGCCGAACTCTCGGCGCTGCGCGCGGAAGTCGCGCAGCTCGCCGCGACGCCGCTGGAACAGGCGCCGGAATACCTCCGCGCCGTGCTGACGGCCCGCCTACGCATCAGCGAGCTGACGCTGGACGCCGGGCAGGCCGCGCTGATGCACGCCGGCGCCCGCGGCTACCTTTTGGGATCGCCGGTCAACCGCCGCATCCGCGAGGGCCATTTCGTCGCGATCATCACCCCCTCCATCCGCCACCTGCGCGGGGAGCTGAGCCGCCCCGAGCTTCGCTTGACGCCCGGACGCCTGCACTGACGCCGCCCCACCCTCGCCACAGGAGCTTCGAGCATGACCGAGAAAGTGTTGCTGACCCCAGCCGAGCTGCAGGGGATGATGGGGCCGGGCGTGGTCGTGATCGACACGCGCTCGCCGGACGCTTACGCCGCCGGGCACATCCCGGGCGCAGTCAACGTGCATGACATCTTCACCTACCTCGCGACCTCGACGCCGGAGGGCATGGCGGCGCTGCGGCAGAAGTTCGCCGACGCCTTTGGCGCCGCCGGGCTGTCCGGCGCGGAAACGGCGGTGTGCTACGAGGAAAGCATGAACTCCGGCTTCGGCCAGTCCTGCCGCGGCTACTTCCTGCTGAGCTGGCTCGGCTACGAGAAGGCGCGCGTGCTGCACGGCGGGATGCAGGCCTGGCGCGCCGCCGGCCAGCCCGTCAGCACCGACCCGGCGGAGCCGGCGGCCAAGCCCTTCCCGCTGAGCGAGGCGGGCAGCGGCATGATGATCGACCGCGACGCCATGCTGGCCGCCGTGAACAACGACGCCATCGTGAAGCTCGACGTGCGCGACGTGGACGAGTGGATCGGCGCCAGCTCCTCCCCCTACGGCCCTGACTTCTGCCCGCGCAAGGGCCGCATCCCCGGGGCGCGCTGGCTGGAATGGTATCGCCTGATGAAGCCGACCGCCGCCGGCCCGATGTTCAAGGCCCCGGACGAGATCAAGGCGGAGGCGCACACCGTCGGCATCACCCCGTCCACCCCGGTGTACCTTTACTGCTTCAAGGGCGCCCGCGCGTCCAACACGCTGGTGGCGCTGCGCGAGGCCGGGGTGCAGGACGTGCGGATGTACTTCGGCTCATGGAACGAATGGAGCCGCGACGAGAGCCTGCCAATCGAGACCGGTATGCCGTTCGCCCAAGCCGCAGAGTAACACCCACGGCCGAACGGTCCGACCTGTCCGGGGCGGCTGGCGACGGGTAACGCTGCGCTGATCCGTCATGGATGGAAGGCATCCGGCCGCTGAGACGCGCCGCCGCCAGGCAGCGCGCGGTCCGCGCAGGCCGCCGTTCCCCGCTTTTTCGATCCGTTTCCAACCTGGTGGGAAGCGTATCAGCATTGCTTGACACGCAACGCTCCCCCTGCATTGTTCTTGCATCCCCGGCAGGATCGCTGGGCTGTAAAGGGAGAGCAAACATGAGAGTTCTCGTTGCCACGCTGCTGCTCGGGGTCGCCGTCCCGGGCCTTGCCTTCGCCCAAACAAGCAGCGCCCCGACGCTGACCGCCAGCCACGCGCGCTCGGCCATGACAGACTTTGGCTGCTCCGCCGTCCACTCGGTCGCCATCGCGCCGGACGGCGCATACCACGGCACGTGCACCAAGGGCGGCAGCACGATCAACGTGAAAATGGACAAGGATGGCAAGGTTTCCCAAACCACGGGCGTCCAGCACGTGACCGAAGGCCGCGCCCGCTACGCCATGACGGAGTTCGGCTGCACCAACATCTCCGCGCTGGACACCGGCCCCGGTGGCATCTGGCACGCCCAATGCAACAAGGGCGGGGCGCCGGTGCAGGTCATGGTGGATGAAAAGGGCGTCGCCAGCACCACCAAGCTCAAGCACATCACCGAGCCTGCCGCCCGTTCCATGCTGACCAACTACGGCTGCGCCAACCTGTCCGCGTTATCCATGGGCGCGGATGGCGCCTGGTACGGCCAATGCACCAAGGGCGGCAGCACCCAGCGCGTCACCGTGAGCAGCTCCGGCCAGGTGGCCACCAGGTAGCGTCACCACGCAGGCGGACCGGTCCGGTCCGCCTGCCTCGCCGGCATGGAGCGCGGCCTCGGCAGCGGTT
Organism: uncultured Acetobacteraceae bacterium; assembly: GCA_964235485.1. GTDB lineage: Bacteria > Pseudomonadota > Alphaproteobacteria > Acetobacterales > Acetobacteraceae > CAHJXG01. The sequence continues at coordinate 68,368 of CAXSAZ010000020.1, forward strand.
TATGTTGACCAGGCGTTGAATGACTGCCCATTGATTGACCGCCATGCACGATCCTGCCCCGCATGGGCGCGCGTCTTTGTGAACCCGTTGGAGTTTTACTGAATGAAGCGAATCACCTCCTTGATCGCCTTGCTGCTCGGCGCCGGGCTGGCCTTCTCGCCGCCGGCCAAGGCCCAGGGCAGCGGGTCGGCGACCATCGACGCCATCAAGTCCCGCGGCCAACTGGTGTGCGGCGTGTCCACCGGCGTCGCCGGGTTCTCGCTGGCGGACAGCAAGGGCGTGATCCAGGGCATCGACGCCGACACCTGCCGCGCCGTCGCCGCCGCCATCCTGGGCGACGCGAACAAGGTGCGCTTCGTGCCGACCACCACCACCAACCGCTTCACCGCGCTGCAATCGGGCGAGCTTGACCTGCTGGTCCGCTCGACCACCTGGACCCTGGGCCGCGAGGCCAACCTCGGCCTGGAGTTCGCTGGCGTCAACTTCTACGACGGCACCGGCTTCCTGGTGAAGGCTTCGGCCGGCGTGAAGTCCGTGAAGGACCTGGACGGCGCCACCATCTGCGTGCAGCCCGGCACCAGCACCGAGCTGGCCATCGCCGACTACTTCCGCCTCAACAAGCTGAAGTTCACCCCCGTGCTGATCCAGGACCTGGCCGAAATCCAGAACACCTACCTGGCCGGCCGCTGCGACAGCTACTCGACCGACGCCTCCGGCCTCGCGTCCTTCCGCTTCCAGCAGGGACCCAAGGCGGAGGAGCACGTGCTGCTGCCCGAGATCATCAGCAAGGAGCCGCTCGGCATGATGGTCCGCAAGGGCGACGACAAGTATTTCGACCTGGTGCGCTGGACCCTGTTCGCGATGATCCAGGCCGAGGAAAGCGGCGTTTCCAGCAAGAACATCGACGAGATGCTGAAGTCCACCAACCCCGACATCCGCCGCCTCGTCGGCACGGAAGGCGATCTCGGCAAGGCGTTGGGCGTCGATAACCGCTGGGCGGTGAACATCATCAAGGGCGTCGGCAACTACGGCGAGATGTGGGACCGCACCGTGGCGCCCCTGGGCATTCCGCGCGGGATCAACAACCTGTGGAACAAGGGCGGCCTGCACTACCCGCCGCCGATCCGCTGAACCGCCCAAGAAAAGCGCCTGAGTTGCCCAAAAATTGGGCCGCCCCCGTTCGGGGGTGGCCCTTTTTCGCGAAATTGGTTCATGGGGACCGTTGCCCCGCCGGGGATTAACAGGGCAGATTGCGGATATGCCGCCGTGACATGCCTCCATGGCACGGGCCGCATGGCATCCGCATCGCCAGCCTTGGCCGCGCCACCGTGGCTTGACTCTCAAGGAACCGCTCATGTCCGGCGCTGTCGTCGATCCCCGCCTTTCGCCCGCGCGGGCCGCGCCCAGGAAAAGGCTGAGCCTGAGCTGGTCCGACCCGCGCTTCCGCAACATCGTCTGGCAGGTGCTGATCCTGGGCACGGTCGCGGCCATCGTTTGGTACCTGGTGCAGAACACCAGCCGCAACCTTGCTGCCCGGCGCATCGCCACCGGGTTTGCCTTCCTCGGCCGCACCGCCGGCATCCCGATCGGGGAACACCTGATCGACTATGACCCGGCCATCAACACCTACGGCCGCGCCCTGCTGATCGGCCTGCTCAACACGCTGAAGGTCGCGGTGGTCGGCGTCGTGCTCGCGACGGTCTGGGGCACGGTGCTGGGCGTTGCCCGCTTGTCGAAGAACTGGCTGATCTCCCGCCTCGCCGCGGTGTATGTCGAGGTCATCCGCGACATCCCGCTGCTGCTGCAATTGCTGTTCTGGTACTTGGTGCTGCAAGGCTTGCCGGCGCCGCGCAATGCCGCCCACCCGCTGCCGGGCGTGTTCCTGTCCAACCGCGGCATCAAGCTTCCCTTGGTCGAGTGGGAAGGCCCTTTCTGGTGGGCGCTGGCCGCCTTTGCGGTGGGCATCGTCGGCACCGTGGCCTGGTCGCGCACCGCCACCCGCCAGCAGGAAGCGACCGGCGTGCGGCCCAGGGTTTGGCCGGTCGCCTTGGGCTTGCTGGTCGGCTTCCCCCTCCTGGTTTGGGGGGCGCTCGGCGCGCCGTTTGCGGTCGAGATGCCCGTCCTGCGCGGCTTCAACTTCACCGGCGGCGCGACCCTCAGCCCGGAGTACGGCGCGCTGACCCTGGGCCTCGTCATCTACACCGCATCCTACATCGCCGAGATCGTCCGCTCCGGCATCCTCGCCGTGCCGACCGGCCAATGGGAAGCGGGCGGCGCCATCGGCCTCCGCTCCAGCACGGTGCTGCGCAAGATCGTGCTGCCCCAGGCGCTGCGCGTCATCATCCCGCCGATGACCAGCCAGTACCTGAACCTGACCAAGAACAGCTCGCTCGCGGTGGCCATCGGCTACCAGGACATCGTGTCCGTCGCCAGCACGACGCTGAACCAGACCGGCCAGGCCATCGAGGGCATCGCCGCGATCATGGTGGTTTACCTCGTCATCAGCCTGTCCATCAGTGCTTTGATGAACTGGTACAACGCCAGGATCGCCTTGGTGGAGCGTTAACATGTCGCACAGCACCACCCGCACCACCGCGGCGCTCGGGGAAGCCGCCCACGACCCGGTTCCCGCCATCGCCGGCCTTCCCGCCGCCCCCATCGCCGCCGAACGCGCCCGCCCGGCCGCCGGCCCCTTCGCCCCGGTGGCATGGGCGCGGGCCAACCTGTTCAGCGGCTGGCTGTCCACCGCCGTGACCCTGGCGCTGATCTACCTGATCGCCCGCTGGGCCACCGGCTTCTTCGATTGGGCCGTGTTGCACGCGGTGTGGTCGGTGCCGCAAACGGCCGCCGGGCCGGACCCCTCGGCCTGCCGGGACGCGAAGGGGGTCGGCGCCTGCTGGGCGATGATCGGCGACAAGTATCGCTTCATCCTGTTCGGACGCTACCCCTATGAGGAGCAATGGCGCCCGGCCATTGTCATCGCGCTGTTCATCGGCCTGTATGCCGTTTCCGCCATGCGCCGGTTCTGGCGCAAGGAGCTGCTGCTCATCTGGATCGCGGTGCTCACCGCCATCGGCGTGCTGATGTGGGGCGGGGTGGGGGGCCTTGAGTTCGTGCCGCAGGACAGTTGGGGCGGCCTGCCGATCACGCTGATCCTTTCGACCTTCGGCCTGGCCTTCGCCTTTCCGCTCGCCGTGGTGGTGGCGCTGGGCCGCCGCTCCACGGAGCTTCCGGCGGTCAGGATGTTGTGCGTGCTGTATGTCGAGCTGATCCGCGGCGTGCCGCTGATCACCCTGTTGTTCATGGCCAGCGTCATGTTCCCGTTGTTCATGCCGGAAGGCTTCAACCTGGACAAGCTGCTGCGCGCCCAGGTCGCGATCATCCTGTTCGCCGGCGCCTACCTGGCCGAGGTGGTGCGCGGTGGGCTGCAGGCGCTGCCCAAGGGCCAATACGAGGCCGCTGACGCCTTGGGCCTGTCCTATTGGAAGAAGACCGGCCTCATCATCCTGCCGCAGGCGCTGCGCCTGGTGATCCCGCCCTTGGTCAACACCTTCATCGGCTTCTTCAAGGACACCTCGCTCGTCCTCATCATCGGCATCTTCGACCTGCTGCTCGCCGGCAAGGTGGCGATCACCGACCCGATCTGGCAAGCCTACAGCACCGAGCTTTACCTCGTGCTCGCCGCGATCTACTTCGCCTTCTGCTACGTCATGTCCCGCTACAGCCGTGGGCTGGAGCAGGAATTCCGCCGGACCGCCCGGCGCTGAGCCGCCTGCGCTGCAACAGGGCGCCGCCGCGGAGCGGTGCCGAAGATAGGGAACCCCCATGAGCCAAGCCGTATCCATCGCCCCGCTGCGCTCTTCCGAACCCCTCATCGAGACGACCGCCCAGCCGGCGATCCTGCTGGACCGCGTGAACAAATGGTACGGCGCCATGCACGTGCTGCGCGATGTGAGCCTCAGCGTCGGCCAAAAGGAGCGCGTGGTGGTATGCGGCCCGTCCGGCTCCGGCAAATCGACCATGATCCGCTGCATCAACCGCCTGGAGTCCCACCAGGAAGGCCGCATCGTCGTGGACGGCACCGAGCTGACCGACGACACCCGGGCGCTCGACACCATCCGGCGCGAGGTCGGCATGGTGTTCCAATCGTTCAACCTGTTCCCGCATCTGACCATCCTGGAGAACTGCACCCTGGCGCCGATCTGGGTGCGCAAGATGCCGAAGGCGGAGGCGGAGGAACTGGCGATGAGCTACCTGACCCGGGTGAAGATCCCCGAGCAGGCCAAGAAGTATCCGGGCCAGCTCTCCGGCGGCCAGCAGCAGCGCGTCGCCATCGCCCGCGCCCT
>CAXSAZ010000021.1:0-72421 GCA_964235485.1 uncultured Acetobacteraceae bacterium
ATCACGCACCGCTTCGCACACGCCAGCTCGTAGGGGGCGTTGAGCAGTTACGATTTGGAACGCATATTGTCACATTATGCGCCGTCAATCGTCTTCTTATCCCCTCGCGCGCAGAAGATCATTGGAAATGGCCGCGTCGAAGGTCTGCCAATGCTCCGAGATTATTGGGAAAAAGCGCTTGATGCAAATTCCAATCTTAGATTCGAGATGGTCGAAAAATTTGTTGGTCATTCGAGTTTGACCATCGTTTATAGAAATCACCGTGGGCAAAAGGCAGCCGAAACTTTTGAATTCGGGCAGGATGGAAAAGTCGTGAGATCGTCTGCTTGCTATTCCTGACGCTTGCCGCCCAGCCTTCATCGCACGCTGGACCGTTCATCATTGCGCGCCGCTACGCATAGTCTAGGCGCCGAGCCGGTCAGCAGCAGGATGCATGAGCGAAGCGTCATGCGCCAACGTGCGGCGCTGCATGGCGGCGGAAGGCGCTGACACTTTTCCGCCCTACAACTCCTCCGCCCTTGTTCTGCAAAGTCTCAGCCGATGCGCGCGTACTGGAGACGCCGGGCCAGCCAGCAGCCGACCTCCACCCCCGCCGCGCGGCCCGCCGCGTCGCGTCGGAACGCCAAGGTCCAGTCGCCCGGCGGCGTATGGTCCAAGGCGCGCGGGCAGGGCAGCGCCCATACGTCCGGCCCGATGGGATCGAGCAGCTCCATGCGCCCTTGGCCCAGGAACCCCGAGAAGCCGCCGTAAAGCACGCCCCCGGCGTCGGCCACCGTCAGCTCCGCATCCAGTTCTGCGCAGCGGTAGCGGCCGGCGACATCCGCAGCCGGCAGGCCGGCGCAGGGCCGCAGGTGGGAACTGTGGTTCTCCCCCGGGCGGTCCATCCACAGCCCGCCGTCGCCGGGTCGCAGCCGGGTGCCGCCGCCGCCCGCCGTGCCGTCCGCTTGAAGGTCGAGCCGCTCGGCGGAGTGGCCGTAGCGCAGCCGGATTTGCCCGCCCGGCGCCGCGTCGATCCGCGCGGCAAGACCGGTCTCCGGCTCCAGGTACGCGCCGAGCCAGTCCGGCATCGGCACCGGGGCGCCGGGCTTTGGCCGGCCCTCCCCCAGCGCGGCGGCCAGCGCGTCCGCCGCCGCGGCGCGGGCGTCCGACAGGTGGTTGAACATGACGACCACCGAGACGCGCTCCGACGGCACAACCATCCGGTGGCTGCGCCAGCCCCGCAGCGCGCCGCCATGGCCGGTGGCGGGGCGGCCCCACTCGGTGGTCCGGCCCAGCCCGAAGCCGTAGGCAGCCGGGGCGCCATCCGCGAAATGGACCGGCGCGGACATCCGGCGATACAGCCCCTCCGCGTCGTCCCGGGTCCTGTCGATGTGCCGCTCCCAGGCGATCATGTCGTCGAGGCAGGCGCCCAGCCCGGCATCGCCGGTCCACAGGATGCGGTTCTCCGCCGGGCGGAAGCCGGTGGCCTGCGTGCCTTCGTAGCCTTCCGTGCCGTCCGGCATGGCACGGGTGTCGGCGGCCAGGATCGCGCTTCCCATGCCGGCCGGCTCGAAGATGCGGGTCCGCAGCAGTTCCGCGAAGCTGCGCCCGGTGCGCTCCTGCAGGATGTCGGACAGGATGCGGAAGTTCTGGTTCGCGTAGGAATAGCGGCGGCCCGGCGCGAACTGCAGCGCCCGGGTGCCGGCGATCGCCCGGGCGGCCTCCGCGTCGCCGAACGCGGACTCTGCCGGGGCGCCGTGCAGCATCGCCACCGCCCAGTAGTCGCGCAGGCCCGACTGGTTGTGGCACAGGTGCAGCGCGCCGGGCGGGGCTTCTTCCAGCAGCGGCAAGCGCGCCCGCACGTCGCCGTCCAGCGCGGACGGGTCGGGAAAGGCGTCCAGCACCAGGGCGCAGGTGAACTGCTTGGTGACGGAGCACATGCGGAACAGCGTTTGCGGCGTGAAAGGGATGCGCCGCTCGGCGTTGGCCCAGCCCCAGGCGTGCCGGGCCAGCACCTCGCCCGCCCGCAGCACGGCCACCGCGCCGCCCGGCCCGGGATAGGCGCGCGGCAGGGTCTGGAGAAGGCGGTCGAGGCGGGCGCCGGGAGTCGTCATGGCCGGCATCTTCGCCCGCGGCGCGGCAGAGCGTAAAGCCTGGGCGCGCAAAGCGCGGCGCATTGATGGCGCACCGCCTTGGTCCTAAGCAGACATTCATGGCACAAGCCACGAATGTCTGCTTAGGAGTCATTGAGGACGCATCATCTTGCCTGCTGCGCGTGGACACGCTCCGCAGAATGATGCTTAGCATGGCCCGAACGGAACAGCCTCAACGGCGCCGGGCCGCGCGCTGGCCCGGCGCCGCATCGCCCAGGGAACAACACGATGCATCGACTGCTCGCCACGGCGCTCATCGCGCTTCTGTCCGCAGGCGCCGCCCGCGCGGCGGAGATCACGCCCGCCATCGTGTTCTCCATGGGCGGCAAGTTCGACAAATCTTTCAACGAGGGCGTCCATGACGGCGCGGAGGCGTTCACCCGGGCCAGCGGCATCACGGTGCGGGAGTTCGAGCCGCAGAACGACATCCAGCAAGAGCAGGCGCTGCGCAATTTCGCCCGGCGCGGCCAAAGCCCCATCATCGCCGTCGGCTTCAACCTGGCAACCGCGCTGAAAACCGTGTCGGCCGAGTTCCCGGCGCTGCATTTCGTCCTCATCGATTCCGTGGTCGCGGCCCCCAACGTGCAGTCGATCCTGTTCCAGGAGGAGCAGGGCAGCTACCTCGCCGGGATGCTGGCGGCCATGCGCAGCGCCACCGGCAAGGTCGGCTTCATCGGCGGCATGGACGTGCCGCTGATCCGCAAGTTCGCCTGCGGCTACGCGGAAGGCGCCCGCGCCGTGAACCCGCGCATCGAGGTGCTGCAGAACATGACCGGCCCCACCCCCGCCGCCTGGGCCGACCCGGTGCGCGGCGCGGAGCTGACGCGCTCGCAGATCGAGCGCGGCGCCGACGTGGTGTTCCACGCCGCCGGCGCCACCGGCCTCGGCGTGATGCAGGCGGCGGCGGACGCCGGCAAGTTCAGCATCGGCGTCGATTCCAACCAGAACATGCTGCACCCCGGCCGCGTGCTGACCAGCATGGTGAAGCGGGTCGATGTCGCCACCCGCGCGGCGCTGGAAGCCGCCCGCGCCGGCACCTGGAAGCCGGGCACGCAGGTGCTGGGCCTTGCGGAAGACGGCGTGGGCCTGGCGTTCGACGAGAACAACGCAGGCGTGGTCACGCCCGCCATGCGCAGCCGGATCGACGAGGCAAAGGCCGACATCGCCGCGGGCAAGATCAAGGTGCACGACTACCTGAGCGACAACGCCTGCCCGAACTGACGGTGGGGGACCTGGCCTCGCCGCCCGGGAGCGCCCCGCCCGTCCCCAGGGGCGTCCCGCCCGCCATCGAGCTGCGCGGCATCGAAAAGCGGTTCGGCGCGGTGCACGCTTGCCGGGCGGTGGGTTTGCGGGTGGAGGCCGGCACGATCCACGGCATCGTCGGCGAGAACGGCGCCGGCAAATCGACGCTGATGGCGATCATGCACGGCTTTTACCAAGCCGACGCCGGCGCCATCCTGGTGCGCGGCCAGCCCGCCGCGATCCGCGGCAGCCGCGACGCCATCCGGCTCGGCATCGACATGGTGCACCAGCACTTCATGCTGGTGGAGCGCCTGACGGTGCTGGAGAACGTGCTGCTGGGCGCGGAAGGGGGCGCGCTGCTGGCGCGCGGCGCGGCGCGCGCCCGGGCGGAGCTGGCCCGGCTGGGCGACGCCTACGGGCTGCGCGTCGATCCCCAGGCCCGCATCGAGGACCTGCCCGTGGGCGCGCAGCAGCGGGTGGAGATCCTGAAGGCGCTGTATCGCGGCGCGCAAATCCTGATCCTCGACGAGCCGACCGGCGTCTTGACGCCGCAGGAAGCGGACGACCTGTTCCGCGTGCTGCGCGCGCTCCGTGCCCAGGGCTGCACCGTGCTGCTGATCACCCACAAGCTGCGCGAGATCATGGCCGTGACCGACCGCGTATCCGTGATGCGCGCCGGGCAGATGGTGGCGCACCGGGACACCGCCGCGACCTCGGCCGCCGAGCTGGGCGAGCTGATGATCGGCCGCCGCCTCCATCCGCCCGCGCCCCGCCCGGCGCCGCGGCCCGGCCCGGCGTTCCTGGAAGCGCGCGGCCTGGTGGTGCGGGACGCCGCCGGGGTGGAGCGGGTGCGCGGCATCGACTTGGCGCTGCGCGGCGGCGAGGTGCTCGGCATCATCGGCGTTGCCGGCAACGGGCAGGGCGAGTTGCTGGAAGCGTTGGCCGGGATGCGCGCGCCAGACGCGGGCGAAATCCGTTTGCATGGGCGCACGGTGTTTCCCGGTCCCGGCTTCAACCCGGGCACGCTGCGCCGCCTGGGCCTCGGCCACGTGCCGGAGGACCGGCTGCGCAGCGGCCTGCTGCGCCGGGCCAGCGCCGCCGATACGGCCATCCTGGGCCATCAGGGCGACCCGGCGTATCGCGGGCGGCTCGGCCTGCTGTCGCCCGGGCGGATCGCCGGGCACGGCGCGCGGCTGATGCGGGAGCACGACGTGCGGCCCCCCGACCCGGCGCTGCGCGCTGGCCTGCTGTCCGGCGGCAACCAGCAAAAGCTGATCCTGGCGCGGGAGATCGAGCGCGACCCCTCCGTGCTGCTGGTCGGCCAGCCGACGCGCGGCGTCGATATCGGCGGCATCGACGCCATCCACGGGCGCCTGCTGGCCTGCCGCGCCGCGGGCAAGGCGGTGCTGGTGGTGTCCGTGGAGCTTGACGAGATCCTGGCGCTGGCCGACCGCATCCTGGTCATGTTCGACGGCCGGGTGGTGGGCGAACTTCCCGCGGTGGAGGCGACGGAAGGGCGCCTGGGCCTCCTGATGGCCGGCATCGGGCCGGAGCGCGCGCCCGCCGCGCCCGTCCCCGCATGAGCGGAGCGCCCGCCGCCGCCCTGCCCCGCTGGGTCGATCTGGCGCTGCTGCCGCTGTTGAACCTGCTGCTGGCGTTGGTGATCACCGCCGGGCTGATGCTGCTGACCGGCAACGACCCGGCGGCGGCGCTGACCGCGCTGGCGGTGGGCAGCCTCGGCTCCGCCGACGCTATTGGGTACACCCTGTATTACGCGACCGACATGGCGTTCGCCGGGCTGGCCGTGGCGGTGGCGTTCCAGGGCGGGCTGTTCAACATCGGGGCGGAAGGGCAAGCCATCCTGGCCGGCATCGGCGTGGCGCTCGCGGCGCTGAGCGGGGAGGCGCTGCCGGCGGCGTTGCTGCTGCCCTTCGCGATCCTCGCCGGCGCGGCGTGCGGGGCCGCTTACGCCGCCGTGCCCGGCTGGCTGCAAGCGCGGCGGGGCAGCCACATCGTCATCACGACGATCATGTTCAATTTCCTGGCCGCGTCCTTGCTGGTTTACCTGGTCGTCAACGTGCTGATCGCGCCGGGGTCCATGTCGCCGGAGACCCGGCGCTTCGCGGCGGCGGCGAACCTGCCGTCGCTGTCCGCCCTGGGCTTCCCAAGCTCCGCCCCGGTCAACCTCGCCTTGCTGCTCGCCGTGCTGGCGGCGGGGGCGGTGTGGCTGCTGGTGTGGCGCACGCCTTGGGGCTACGCGCTGCGCGTGGTGGGGGAAAGCGCCGAGGTCGCGCGCTACGCTGGCATCGACCAGGCGCGCATGACGGTGCTCGTCATGGCGCTGTCCGGCGCGCTGGCGAGCGGGGTCGCCGTGAACGAACTTCTGGGCGCGCAGCACCGGCTGCTGCTGGGCTTCAGCGGCGGCTACGGCTTCACCGGCATCGCGGTGGCGCTGATGGGGCGCAACCACCCGGCGGGCGTGCTGCTGGCCGCGCTGCTGTTCGGCGCGCTGACCCAGGGCGGCGCGGAACTCGCCTTCGAGGCGCCGGACGTGCCGTCCGAGATCGTGGTGCTGATCCAGGGCTTGGTGATCCTGTTCACCGGCGCCTTGGGCAACATGCTGCGCCCGGCGTTGCTGCACCTGCTGCGCCGCCGGGGCGGCTGAGGCGATGGAGGTCCTCGACGCCGCCGTGCCCGTGCTGGCCGCGACGCTCCGCCTCGCCACGCCGCTGCTGCTCGCCGCCCTGGCCGGCTTGGTGTCGGAGCGCGCCGGCATCGTGGATGTAGGGCTGGAAGGCAAGATGCTGGTCGGCGCCTTTGCCGCCGCCGCGGTGGCCGCGGTCACGGGCCAGGCCGTGCCGGGCCTGCTGGCGGGCATCGGGGCGGCGTGCCTGCTCGGGCTGGTGCACGCCTATGCCAGCATCGCGCTGAACGGCAGCCAGGTCGTGTCCGGCATGGCGATCAACATCATCGCCTCCGGCCTGACGGCGACGCTGGCGCTGACGTGGTTCCGCCAGGGCGGGCAAACGCCGCCGCTGCCGCCCGGCGCCCGGTTCTTGCCCATTGCGCTGCCGGGGACGGAGGCGTTGGCCGGGGTTCCGGTGCTGGGGCGGATCTACGCCACGCTGCTGGGCGGGCAGACGGCGTTGGCGTATCTGGCCTTCGCGTTGGTGCCGGTCAGCGCCTTTGTCTTGGGCCGCACCCGCTTCGGTTTGCGGCTGCGCGCTTGCGGGGAGCACCCGGCCGCGGCCGACACCGCCGGGGTGTCCGTGGCGCGGCTCCGCTGCGCCGCGGTGCTGATCGCCTCCGTGCTGTGCGGGATCGCCGGGGCGTCGATTGCGACGGCGCAGGGGGCGGGGTTCCAGCGGGACATGGTGTCAGGGCGCGGCTTCATCGCGCTGGCGGCGATGATCCTGGGCGGCTGGCGGCCCTGGCCGACCTTGCTGGCCTGCTTGGGGTTCGGGCTGCTGGACGCGGCGGCGATCCGGCTGCAAGGGGTGGCGGTGCCGGGGATCGGGCAGTTCCCGGTGCAGGCGTTGCAGGCGCTGCCGTATGGGTTGACGGTGGTGCTGCTGGCCGGGTTCGTGGGGCGGACGGTGCCGCCTCGGGCGAGCGGGGTGCCTTATGTGAAGGAGCGTTGATGGGGTCGCGTCGGCGGTCCTGTTGGTTGAGCGTATCCGACCCGTGCTGTTGCAAATGTTGGATGCACAATCGGCCCGCGTGAGCCGCGTGGTCACGTGGTGGCCACAAATCTTGGCCGTGCTAGGTTGAGGCACCGGTTGACTCAGGGCATCGGCACTGTGGGGGGCTGCCATGGAACTTTCGATACGCGAGGCAAAAGCCCGCTTCGCCCAGGCCGCTGCTGCCGCAGCACGCGGCGAGCGCGTTGTCGTGACCAGGCATGGCCGTCCTTTCGTTGAACGGGTCCCGGCGCATAGAAGGTCCGGCATGGATTTCGACAGAGCGGCCATCGTCCGCCGCGAACTCGGGCTTGATGGCCTCACAGTGAGTTCGCCGCCCGATTTCGACGATCCGGCTTTCAGCCGGCGCGTGCTTGGCTTGCCAGACTGAGGCTGCTGCTCGACACGCATATTGCCGTTTGGGCGGCGGTGGACCTCGGTGCATTTGAGCCAGCGGCTTGCTGGTAGCTGGCAAGCCGACCATGATGTCAGTGTCTATGTCGTGATACGGAGTGCCTGATGATCCTTCCATCGCCCGAAACGGACCGGCGCTATTCCCGCGAGGAGTTCAGGCAGTGGTGCGAAGCACAGCCGAGGGGCCGCTACGAACGGGTGGACGGCCGCATCGTGGCCATGGCGCCGGAACGCGGCGCGCATCTTCGGGCCAAAGGTGCTGTTTACAGGGCGTTGCACCGCGCAGTCGCAGTGGCTGGCGTTGGTTGCCAGGCCTTGCCCGATGGCGCAACGGTGGAAACCGGCGACAGCGACTACGAGCCGGACGCAATGGTGAACTGCGGAGAGCCAATGGCCGACAAGGCTATTGCGGCTCCAAACCCGGTCATCATCGTGGAAGTGCTCTCGCCCGGCACGGCCTCGACGGACACTGGCGGCAAGCTGGCCGACTACTTTCGGGTACCATCGGTCGCGCATTACCTGATCGTCCATCCCACCCGGCGGATAGTCACCCACCACCGCCGGGCTGGCGCCAGCATTGACACGCTGGTTGTCGTGGGCGGCCCGATCACGATGGACCCGCCTGGGATCGTCATCACGGTTGAAGAACTGTATGGCGGTGGGTAGGGCAGGTCGTCTTGCACCGCTCGGCGCTTGCTGCGGACCGATCCCTCATCAAACCGCCGCTCGCGACACGGGCCGGACTTACGCCGGACGTGTGCCGAGCGGTTGCGAGAAGCGTAATAAATAACCGTCTGGGTCCTGAACCACCAACTCACGAGCGCCGACGAATTCAACGCCGCGCCGATACCAAGCGTCCTCAACCTCTCGAAACAACGGCCATTCCGCCTGTGCAAGCCGTGCTGCGATAGCTCCGACATCCGGAACACGTATCTGGAAGTTCATCCCGCGACCGAACGGCGGCGTCAGTGCGCCTGTGATCCACGTCCCGCCAGTTTCAATCATGATATGGGCGGCTCCCAAGCCGAGATACGCAAAAGGTCGTTCAGGGCGGTCATAGAGGACCGAGAAACCAAGCACTCGAACATAGAAGTCCAGGGTTCCAGCAAAGTTGGACACTTCCAACTCGGGGACAAGCGCAACTGCTTCGGGTAAGATATTTTGCATACTCGGTTCCGTGAGTTCCAAAGCAGCCATTCATATCACGAGTTGTAAATGTCAGTGATGCCCCAAGACCCCCTGATCGACGCGGCGCTCACGGCCCGCGCCATGGCCTACGCCCCCTACTCCCGCTTCACCGTAGGCGCAGCCCTGCGCACGCCAGACGGCGCCATCCACGCCGGCTGCAACGTGGAGAACGCCGCCTACCCCGAAGGCACCTGCGCCGAGGCGGGCGCCATCGCCGCCATGGCGCTGGCCGGCGGGCGGCGCATCGCCGAACTGGTGGTGGCCGGCGGCGGCGATGCGCCCTGCACCCCTTGCGGCGGCTGCCGGCAAAAGCTGCGAGAGTTCGGAGGGCCGGAGACCGTCATCCGCATCGTCGATGCCGCCGGGCAAACGTTGCTGCGCACCAGCCTGGCCGAGCTGCTGCCGCACTCCTTCGGGCCGGACAACCTGGCGCGTTAAACGACCCAGCGCCGCACATAGGCCAGGCAATCCCGCACCGCCGCCTCGATCACCGGCAGCGGCACCGGCTCAGGCGCCCGCACCGGCTGCGCGTCCGGACGCCGCCGCATCCGCAACGGCAGTTCCACCGCGAACGGCAGGTCCGGCCGGGCGGCCAGCGCGTCCATGATCGCGCCGCAGTCGATGCTTCCCTGCCCCGGCACCACGAAATGCCAGCCGGAAGCGTCCTGCCGCACGTCCTTCAAATGAAAATGCACGCACCCCGGCAAGGCCCGGACCGCATCCGCGGCGGCGTCGATCCGGCCGGGCCGGTGCGACACGGTGTTGCCGGGATCGTAGTTCAGTCGCACGGACGGCAGCCCCAGCCGGTCAATCAGCGCCAACCCCTCCGCCGCGTCGTTCATCAGGTTGTCCTCCCCGTTGCCCGGGTTCTCCAACCCGATGGCCAAGCCGAGCGAGGCCGCGCGCTCCGCAAGGGGGCCGATGTTGGCCATGAACCGCGCCTCGTTCTCCCGCGCCGCGGCGTTGGTGTTGATGACCCGCGCGCCGAGCGCCGCTGCGAACTCCATCCGCCCGGCGAACACGTCTACCGCGTCCGCCCGGCCCAAGTCGATGTGCGACGACATGGCATGGCAAAGGAGGCCGCTCGCGTCCAGCCAGGCGCGGTGCTGCCGGGCGCTCGCCGGGCTGAACGTGGCCTCGTCGAACGGCTCGGTGTAGCCGACGATGAAGGCCGGCTCGACGTGGCACACGCCGCAGCGCGCCATGCTGTCGAGGGCGCGGGGGAACTCGTAGCCGTCGTAGGGCGCGGCCGAAATCGAGACCGTCATGGCAGGAACCCCGTCGAGAACCATGGCACCGCCGCCACCAACAGCAGGCTGAGCGTCAGCACCCCCAGGTACGGCCAGATGCGCCGCAGCGCCACGTCCGGGTGCACCTTCCCGATGGTGCAGGCGGTGTAGTAGCCGAGGCCGAACGGCGGCGCGAACAGGCCGATGCCCATGGCCAGGATGATGACCACGGCGTAGTGCACCTCGTTTACCCCGATCTCCCGGGCGATGGGAAACAGCAGCGGCCCGAACAGCACCATGGCCGGGATGCCCTCCAGCACGCTGCCCAGCACGATAAAGGCGAATATGGAGATCACCAGGAAGCCCCAGTGCCCGCCCGGCACCCCGCCCATCGCCTGCGCCAAGGCGTGGGAGAAGCCCGATTGGGTCAGCGCCCAGGCCATCCCGGTCGCGGCGCCGATGATGAACAGGATCGCGCCCGACAGCGCCGCCGTTTCGACCAGCATGGGGTAGGCCCGGCGCCAATCGAACTCCCGGTACACCAGCAGGCCCACGACCAGGATGTAGGCGACGCCGAGGGTGGACACCTCCGTCGCGGTGGCGACGCCCTCCACCACCGCGGCGCGGATCAGCACCGGCAGCACCAAGGCCGGCAGGCCGATCACGAAGGCGCGGAACACGAGGGACATCGGCGCGCGGGCGACGCGGGTTTCCGGCCGGTCCTCCGTCCGCTGCCGCGCGATGACCGCGAGCGCCAGGGCCAGCACGATGCCAGGCAACAGGCCGCCGGTGAACAGCGCCGCGACCGAGACGCCGGTGACGGACGCGACGGCGATCAGCACGAGGGAGGGCGGGATCGTCTCCGCCATCGCGCCGGAGGCGGCGAGCAGCGACACCATCTCCCCCTCGTTCAGGCCGCGGCGCTTCATTTCCGGGAACAGCACGGGGGCGACCGCCGCCATGTCCGCCGCCTTGGAGCCGGAAATGCCGGACACCAGCAGCATCCCTCCCAGCAGCACGTAGGACAGCCCGCCGCGCAGATGGCCGATCAGCGCCGCGAGGAAGCCTACCATGGCGCGCGCCATGCCGGTCATCTCGACCAACTGGCCCAGCAGCACGAACAGCGGCACCGCGAGCAGGATCAGCGAGCTCATGCCCTCGTCCAGCCGCCCCACGATCACCGACAGCGTGGTGGAGGTGGTGGTCAGGAGGTAGGCGGCGGTGGCGAGGCCGAAGGCGAACGCGATGGGCACGCCGAGCAGCACGGCCGCGCCCACCAGCAGCACGAAGAAGAACAGCAGGTTCCAGTTGCCGACCGCGATCAGCACCGGCGAGCCGACCCAAAGCAGCACGGCGATGGCCGCGAGCGCCGCCGCCACCAGCAGCGTTTCCCGCCAGCCCTGCTGCAGCAAGCGGAGCAGCGCGATGGCGAGCATGGCGCCGATGCCGGCCAGCAGGGCGGCGGCGCGGATGCTGCCGGGCCAGCTCAGGGCCGGGGTCTCGATGAAGGACTGGTCCTCGACGTATTCGAGCGTCGGGTTGATCAGCAGCGCCAGGAACAGCAGCGGCACGCCCACCGCCAGCGCATCGACCCGCGCCCGCCACGCCGGCGACATCATCGCCGCTACCGTGGTCAGCCGCATGTGCGCCCCCCGGCGCAGCGCGATGGCAGCCCCCAGCATCGCCAGCCACAGGAACAGCAGGGAGGCGATCTCGTCGCTCCACACCAGCGGGCGGTCAAACACGAAGCGCGACACGACGCCTGCGAACAGGATCACCACCTCGGCAACCACCAGGACCGCGGCCGGGATCTCCGTCAGCCAGCCGAGCGCGCGGTCGGCCAGGTCCAGCATCCCGTGGGCCGGCCGCGACGCCGGCGCGGCCCCTGCGGCCTGGCTCATGCCAGCCTGCCGGAGGTCTTTTCCAGCATGGCCCAGGGCTGGTCGCCGAACTTCGCCTGCCAATCCTTGTAGTAGCTGGTCGCACGCAGCGCGTCGCGGAACGGCGCGCGGTCCACGTCGTGGAACGCCATGCCCTTGGCCGCCAGGTCCTGGCGCAAGCTGACGCTGAGCCGGGCGATGTCCGCCCGCTGATCCTGGCCGGACCGGGCCAGCTCGCGCTGCACGATTTCCTTGAGGTCGGGCGGCAGCTTTTCCCAAGCGCGGCGGTTGCCGACGATCTGGTAGCCGTCCCACACGTGCCCGGTGAGGCTCAGCGACTTCTGCACTTCATAGAGCTTCGTCGTGGCAATGATGGCGAGCGGGTTCTCCTGGCCCTCCACCACCTTGGTCTGCAGGGCGGAGTACAGCTCGTTGAAGTTGATCGGCGTGGGCGACGCGCCCAGCGCCTGGAACAAGGAGGTCAGGATCGGCGCGGGCGGCACACGGAGCTTGAAGCCCTTGAGGTCCGCAGGCGTCAGGATGTCGCGCGTGGAGGACGTGACCTGGCGGAAGCCGTTGGCCCAAAGATTGGTGACGGACACGAGGCCAACCTTGGCGATCTGGCCCGCCATATACTGGCCCAACTCGCCGTCCACCGCCCGCCACACCGCGTCGTCGTCCGGAAAGGCGAAGCCGATGCTGACGATGCCGACCGCGGGCACCAGCGTGTTGAGGATGGAGGTCGCGATGTTCAGGAACTCGACGCCCCCGTTGCGCACCTGGCTGATCAGGTCGGTGTCGGAGCCGAGCTGGTTCGCCGGGAACAGCCGCATCTCAAGCCGCCCACCCGAAGCGTCGCGGATGCGCGCCAACGCTTCCCCGGCGCGGACGTTGACGGGGTGGCTGGGGTCCTGGCCCGTCGCGAACTTGTAGGTGAACTCCGCAGCACTGCCCCGGCGGGACAGGATCGCGACCAGCGGCAGGGCCGCCGCGGTCGTAAGCATCGCGCGCCGGGCCAGGGTCGGCCCGCTTTCCTTGTCGTCCATCGTTTTCTCCCGTTCTCTTTTATTATACGGCGCGAAGGCGCGGAGGGCTACGGCTTCTCCGCCGTGCCGTTCAACTGATTGTAAGTACGGATCAGTTGGCTGTCGTCCGCGCGCCCATGGCCTTGGCCCGATGCCGCCAGGAACAGTTGGTGCGCCACCGCGGCCATCGGCAGCGCCGCGCGGGCATCGCGCCCGGCTTCCATGACGATGCCCAGGTCCTTGACGAAGATATCGACGGCGCTGCGCACCTCCGGCTCCGCTTCCAGCATCCGCGGCCCGCGGTCCCGCAGCATCCAGCTTGAAGCGGCCGAGCCGCCGACGATGTCCAGCACCGCCGCCGTGTCGATGCCAAGCTTGGCTGCAAGCGCCAGGGCCTCCGCCGCGGCGGCGATGTGCACGCCGCAAAGCAGTTGGTTCACGGTCTTGACCACCGCCCCCTGCCCCGGCCGTTCGCCCACATGCACGACCTTGCCGCCCATGGCGTCGAGCAGCGGGCGCACCGCGGCGAAGTGCTCGCCCGGCGCCGCCGCCATCACCGTGAGCGACGCGGCGGCGGCGCCTGCGACCCCGCCCGACACCGGCGCGTCGATCAAGCGCCGGCCCATCGCCTCCACCCGGCTCGCCAGGGCGGCGACCGCCTGCGGCGGGCAGGTCGCCATGACGATGACGCTCCCGCCTTCGGGCAGCGCCGCCGCGGCGCCCGCGTCGAACAGCACGGCCTCCGCCTGGGCCGCGTTGACCACCATCAGCACCAAGCTGTCTGCGCCGGTTGCCGCCTCGGCGGCGGAAGCGGCGCCGGTGCCGCCGGCCTTTCGCAACGCGTCGAGCGCCGCCGGGTTGAGGTCGAAGCCGCGCACGCCGTAGCCGGCTTTCAGCAGGTTCAGCGCCATCGGCAGGCCCATGGCGCCCAGGCCCACGAAGCCGACCGTGCCGGGGGTGTTCGCGCCGCTCATGCCATCCATCCCTTCACCGAGGCAGCGCCCCGTCAGCCATTGCGCTCAGCCCCCTCTTCACCCATGGATCAACATGCCGCCGTTCACGTCGATGGTGGTGCCGGTCAGGTAGGACGACAGGTCGGACGCCAGGAACAGGCACGCGCCGGCCACGTCCGCCGCCTCGCCCAGCCGGTTCAGCGGGATGCCCTTCAGGATGTCCGCGCGCATGGCGTCGGTGAGCCGGCCCGCCGTGATGTCGGTCTGGATCAGGCCCGGCGTGACCGCGTTCACCCGGATGCCGTCCGGCCCGAACTCCCGCGCCATCGCCTTGGCCAGGCCAAGCACCCCGGCCTTGGCCGCCGAGTAGTGCGGCCCGCCGAAGATGCCCCCGCCGCGCTGCGCCGACACCGACGACAAGCAGACGATCGAGCCGCGCCGCCGTTCCCGCATGGACGGGATGAAAGCCTGGCTGAGATACAGGGTGCCGCGCAGGCTCACGTCCAGCACGGCATCGTAGTTCTCGGGCGCGATGTCGAGGAACTTGACCGGCTGGGTGATGCCCGCGTTGTTGACCAGGATGTCGGCGCCGCCGAACGCGGCCAGCACGTCCCGGGCCGCGGCCAGGCACGCTTCCCGGTTCGTCACGTCGCAGGCGAGGCCCAGGTGTCCCTCGCCCGGCAAGGACGCCGCCGCTTCCGACGCGCCCGCGCGGTCCAGGTCCAAGATGGCGACCCGGGCGCCGTGCTCGGCGAACAAGCGCGCGGTGGCGCGGCCGATGCCGCGCGTGCTGGCGGCGCCGGAGATCACGGCGGTCTGGCCGGTCAAAAGCATGAATCAAATTCTCCTTTTCGGGACTTGTCGGACGAAGCCGGGGCGCTGGCAATCCGAAATCCGCGTGAGGCCCCGTGGCGGCGGCACCAGCAGGGCGCCGTTGCGCGGCCGTTTGGGCTTGCAGCGCATTGGACAGAACGGGCTTTGGGTGCATCATCGCAGCACTGCAAGGAGTTGCCATGCGCAAGCTGATCTTGGCTGCCGTTTCGATCCTGACGCTCGCGGCGGCGGAGCCGGCGTTTCCCCAGGGCCTGCAAATGCCGGAAGCGCCCAACGCCACCCCGCCGGCGGGCACGCTTTCCGATGGGCGCACCAGCACGGCCAAGCGCCGCCGCCCGGCGCGCAAGCCCCGGCCGGCGCACCGCCGCACCCAATCCGAGCAGCAGGCGCCGGCCGTCCAAACTCCGCGGATCGGCTGAGCCACCTTGCTTTTCCCCGAACAGGAAGTGCCCCGCCACGCGGCCGTGAAGCGCCGGCGCGGCGGGTGCGACGACCTGTGGCCTGATGGCATGGGCCGCCCGTCATGGCCATCCAGCAGCAGGCCGGGCTTCCAAGCCAGGGCCGACGTCGGTTAAGATCAGATCGAACTTGAAATGTAGGGCGTGGCCGTGGACCGTCGCGATGATCCTGCCGCGATGCCGGGCACTGCTTCCGCCGCAACGGGCGTCGTGCTGGATCGCCTCGTACGCTTGGCAGCGCGCGTTGCGGAAGCAACCGCCGCGGTGCTCGCCCGGGGAGCAGGCCCGAACGTTTCGGCATTGTCGGCGTTCGGCCTATCTCAGGAGCAGGCAGAGGCGGCGGCCGGCTTCGACGCGGTTCTGGGCCGTGGCGCCGGCGAAACCGGAACGGTTAGCGCCGGGCTGACGGTGCTGCCGAACCTGCGGCGGGACGAGCGGTTCGCCGGTCATGCGTTGGTGGCCGGGCCGCCGCATTTGCGCTTCCTGGCCCACCTGCCGCTGCTCTCGTCCGAAGGCGACCGCCTTGGGTTCCTGTGCGTGCTTGACCCGGCTCCCCGCGCCGGCCTCACGGACACGCAGGCGGGGGCGCTGGGCGACATCGCCGGCCTGGTCGCCGCGGCCCGCGCACGGGAAGGCCGGCTTGCGCGGCTTGCGCACGCCACGGGCCATGCGCTGCGGGCGGACCGGATGCTGCGCCTGGTGGCGGAAGCGGCAACCTGCGCCGAGGCGCTGACCAGCCTGCTGGGCGAGTTGTGCCGCCACCACGGCGCCGCGGTCGGCCGCATCTGGCAGTTGACGCAGCCCGACGAGCGCCTGGTGGAGGTCAGCCGGTTCCACGGCGACGGGCCGGACGAGCATCCCTACTACCGCCAGCCGCCCACCGCGCCGGTGACGCGCAGCAACTCCATGACCGCAGGCGCGATCCACCGCAACGAGCCGCACGCCGTCATCTACGCGCAGGTCGAGCGGCCGGAACGCTTCGCGCTGCTCGCCGCCGCGGTCGCTTCCGGGCTGGCCGCCCAGGTGAGCTACCCGATCTGGGTGCAGGACCAACGGTTCGGCGTCGCGCTCGCCTTTTCCACCGCGCGGACGGACCTGGCGGAGGTGGTGGCGGACATCGCCTCGCTCGCCAACGCCATCCGCCCGGCGCTGTTCCGCAAGGTGGCGGAAGAGCGCATCCGCTTCGTGGCCCACCACGACGACCTGACGCAGCTCGCCAACCGCCTGCTGTTCCAGGAGCGCCTGAACAGCGCCATCGCCGCCGCGGCGCGAGGGGAGCATGGCCTCGCTTTGCTCTACCTCGACCTCGACGGGTTCAAGCTGGTCAACGACACGCGCGGCCATGGGGCCGGGGACAAGCTGCTCGCCGCGGTGGCCGCCCGGCTGCGGGAGAACTGCCGGGAATGCGACACGACGGCCCGGATCGGCGGGGACGAGTTCGCGGTCATCCAGCCGCTCGGCAGCCAGGCCTCCGCGGCCACGGCGCTGGCCTTGGCGCAGCGCCTGCTCGGTGCCGTGCAGCAGCCGTTCGACATCGACGGGCAGCGCGTGGTGGTGGGCGTGTCGATCGGCATCGCCCTGTATCCCACCGGCGGGGACACCCCGGACCAGTTGCTGCGCAGCGCCGACACCGCGCTGTATCGCGCCAAGGAAAGCGGGCGCAACGCTTTCCGCTTGTTCGAGCCGGCCATGGAGGTGCGCCAGCTTGAGCGCGACCTGCTGGAGCGCGACCTGGGCGACGCCGTGGATGGGGGCCACTTCACCTTGGCCTACCAGCCGATCTGCGACGCTGCATCGCTGCAGATCCGCGGGTTCGAGGCGCTGCTGCGATGGCAGCATCCGGTGCGCGGGGAGGTCCTGCCGGGCCATTTCGTGTCGCTGGCGGAGGCGAACGGGCTGATCCTGCCGCTCGGCCGGTGGGCGCTGGAAACGGCCTGCGCCGCCGCGGCAAGGTGGGCGGCGCCGGTCTGCTTGTCTGTCAACTTCTCGCCTTTGCAGTTCCGCCAGCCCGACCTCGCGCAGCAGGTGGCCCGCGTGCTGGAAGGGGCCGGGCTGCCCGGCGAGCGGCTCGACATCGAAGTGACGGAAGGCTTGCTGCTCGGCAACTCCGGCATGGCGCTGCGGACCATGGAGGCGCTGAAGGAGCAGGGGATACGCCTCACGCTGGACGACTTCGGCACCGCCTATGCCAGCCTCAGCACCCTGCGCCGCTTCCCGTTCGACCGCATCAAGATCGACAAGAGCTTCGTCGGGGAGATGGGCCATGACGACAGCTCCTTGGCCATCGTGGAGGCGGTGCTGCTGCTCGGCGCCCGGCTGCGGCTCGGCGTGGTGGCCGAGGGGGTGGAAACCGAGGCGCAGCTCGACGCGCTGCGCCGCCTGGGCTGCAACCTGGTCCAGGGATACTTGACGGGACGGCCGATGCCGGAAGAGGCGGCGCGCGAGGCGGTGTTGCGCGGGAGGGTGGAGTTGGTGTCGGCCGAGTCGGAACGGTTTGCGTCGGCGGAACCGGAACGGTTTACGCCGGGGTGACGACCGTCCACTTCATCACGCACCCGGAGGTGATAATCGACCCGGCGGTGCCGGTGCCGAGTTGGCCGCTCTCGGCGGCGGGGATGCGGCGGATGCGCCTTGCCGCCGGGCGACTCTGGCTTGCGGGGGTGCGATCCCTGTTCACCAGCAGGGAACGCAAGGCGACGGACGCGGCCGGTGTGCTGGCCGAACGGCTCGGGATCGATCCCGTCGCCATCGAGGGCCTGGGCGAGAACGACCGGTCCGCGACCGGCTACTTGCCCAAGGCCGAGTTCGAGGCGGTCGCGGACGAGTTCTTCGCGCGCCCGGACGAAAGCGTGCGCGGGTGGGAGCGCGCGGCCGACGCGCAGCGCCGGATCGTGGGCGCCGTCGAACAGGCGATGGTCCTCGCCGCCGCCGAGGGCGACATCGCCATCGTGTCGCACGGGGGGGTGGGCGCCCTGCTGCTGTGCCATCTGCAAGGCGTGCCGATCAGCCGCGATGCGGACCAGCCCGGCGGCGGGGGCGGCCATGTTTTTTCCTTTGACCGGGCGAGCCGCCGGCTGCTGACGGGCTGGCGGCGCATTGAGGATTAGGGGATGCGCGTAGCCCGGCGCGGCCATGCCGCCAAAATCGGAAAAACAGACAGTCGATCAGACACTCGGAGCGTTGTTCCGTGTCGCTTCACGGTTTGATCCGCATTGCGCTGACGAGCCCTCCTGCGAGGGCGAGAACGGCACCGGCGGCGAGACCGATCCGGGGCGCGGCTGCGGACGACGTGAGGGTGAACAGCAGGACCATGATCACCGAGCCTGCCGATTGGCCAAGCAGGCGGGCGGTGCCCTGCATCCCCCCGGCTGCGCCGCTCCGCTCACGCGGCGCGGAAAGCAGCATGTTGCGGTTGTTCGGCGTCTGGAAGATGCCGAACCCGAACCCGCTCAGCATCAGGAAGAGCACCAGCGGCCAGGGGCTGCCATGGACCGGCCAGGCGGCGGAGAGCGCGAGGCCCATGGCGAGAAAGGCGCCGCCCGCCGCGCAGAGCAGGCCGTTCGACATCCGGTCAGCCAGGCGACCAGAGATCGGACCGGCGATGGCCACGACCAGGGGCCAAGGCGTCATGTACAGGCCCGTGGCGACGACGTCCTGACCGAGGGTGTGCTGGAGGTAGAACGGCAGGGCGACGTAGCTCGCCATCTGGCCGGCGAAGCAGCACACGGACGCGATGACCGAGATGCGGAACGGGCGGCTCTGCAGCAGGTCGAGCGGGACGAGCGGCGCTTGGCGCGGCATTTCCCGGCGCACGAGGGCCACGAAACTCACGACCGCTGCGGCGAGCAGCCCGGCGGCGAGCTTGGGCGCGCTCGCCGCCCGGTCCACGCACAAGACAAGGGAAGCGAATGCCGCCGCATTGAGTGCCGCGCTCAGCAGGTCGAGCTTGAGTCCGGTTCCGGGAGGCTGCGGCAATGCCAAGGCGGCTACGAGGACGACCGCGCCGACCGGCAGGTTGACGGCGAACAGCCACGGCCAGCTCGACGTGGCCAGAATCGCGGAGCCTATCGTCGGACCCGCTGCCCCCGACAAGGCGATCACCGTGGCGTTCCAGCCGATCACCGCGCCGAGCAGGCGATGGGGGTAGGTGAAGCGCATCAGCGCGATGCCCAGCGCCATCACGGCAGCGCCGCCCAGGCCCTGGACGAAGCGGGCCGCCACCAGCCATGGCAGGGAAGGCGACAGCGAGCACAGGAGCGAGGCGGCGGTGAAAAGGGCGACCCCGCCCGTGAACACACGGCGCAGGCCCAGGCTTTCCCCCAGGGCGGCGCAAGGCAACAGGGCCATGACCAAGGCCATCTGGTATCCGTTGACGACCCAGACGGATGAGGCAGGCGACACGTGCAGGGAAGCGGCAATAGTCGGCAGCGCCACGTTGGCGATCGCGCCATCCAGCACGACCAGCACCAGCGTAGCCATGATGGCCAGTGTCGCGTAGTGCCGACGCGGTGTCGGCAACCCGTCTTGCGCGGCGCTTGCGCTGACGGGCGACTGGGTGATCGCTGTGCCTGGATCGGCCATGGTGTCCTCCTGCCCTCGGTGGGTCAGGACAGGATAAAGGCGGCCAGACATGGCGGAAGGCGCAGCGGACGCAATGTATAGCTGCATAGAACGCCGAGTCACAGTTCACGCAAGGCCGCCGTAGGAGGTGTCGCTTATGTCCGATCCCGACTTTAACCTCCTGGCGGCCCTTGATGTGCTGCTGGCCGAGGAGAGCGTGGCAGGAGCCGCAAAGGTCCTTGGCTTGAGCGACTCGGCCATGAGCCGGACCTTGCTCCGTTTGCGCGCCGCAACCGGCGACCCGCTGCTCGTCCGGGCCGGCCGGCGGCTGGTGCCGACGCCGCGTGCCATCGCCCTTCGCGAGCGCGTCAGGACTATTGCCGGCGAGGTGAGATCCGTGCTGCAGCCAGCCGCCCAGGAATTGAACCTCGCCGCCCTGGAGCGCGTTTTCACCATCCGCGCCAACGAGGGATTCGTCGAGACCTTTGCAGCCCGGCTCGTCGGGGCGCTGACCGAAGCGGCGCCGGGCGTCCAGTTGCGCTTCGCTCCCAAGCCCGACAAGGGCGTGCAGTCGTTGCGGGAGGGACTGATCGACCTGGAGATCGGCGTGCTCGGCGACACGGGGCCGGAGGTCATGATCCAGTCGCTGTTTCAGGACCAGTTCGTCGGCGTGGTTCGGCACGGGCATCCCTTGGCGTCTGGCGACGTCACCGCCGGCCGCTACGCCGCCTATGGCCATGTGGTCGCATCCCGCCGAGGCCGGACGCGCGGGCCGGTGGATGACGCGCTTGAGGCGCTTGGCTTGCAGCGCCGGGTAGTCGTCGTCGTTCCGAGCTTTCCGGCGGCCCTGGCGGTCTCCGCCACGTCGGGCCTCGTCGGACTGGTGACCAGCTCCTTCATCCGCACAGGGCAGGCCGGCAAGGCCGGCATACTTGGGAGGTCGGTGCATTGCTTCGCCCTGCCTGTGCGGACGAGCGCAATCACCGTGTCTCAGATGTGGCACCCGCGCGCGAATGCCGACCCAGCCCATCGTTGGCTTCGGGAGATGGTCTTGTCCGTTTGCCGGTTGCATTTGACGAATTCTTTGAGCCGCGTGCCCTCGCGTGACCCGAGGACGGACGCTTCTTAGAGCGGGGTCGCCGTGCCGACCGGCCCCGGCAGCCCCGCCGCTTCCGCCAACGCCCAGGCAATCCCCGGCGCCCCCGCCAGGATCGGCCCACCCGCCGCAGCACCCCCCGGCAAAAAGGCGCTCACCGCCGCCCCGGCCTCGACCAGGATCGCCAAGGCGGCAGCGCAGTCCCACAAGTTGATGTGCAGCTCGGCATAGCCGTCCATCCGCCCGGCCGCCACGTCCGCCAAGCCCAGCGCGCCGGAGCCGCCGGCGCGCAGCATCACGCCCGCGTCCAGCACCCGGCGGCACAGCGCCAGGTAGTCGGCGGCGGCAACGCGCGGCGACCACCCGGCCTCGATGATCGCGCGGTCCAGGCGGTCGGTCGCCGCCACCCGGATGGGCGCGCCGTTCAGCGTGGCGCCCTGCCCTTGGCAGCCGGCGAACGTCTCGGCCATGGCGGGCGCGGCCAGCACGCCGAGCAGGAAATTGTCCCCCTCGATCAAGCCGACCGAGACGCACCAGCGGGACGCGCCGCGGGCGTAGTTGCTGGTGCCGTCGATGGGGTCCACGACCCAGCGCAGGCGGCCGTCCCGGGTGCGGCCGGCTTCCTCGCCCAAGAAGCCATCCTCCGGAAAAGCGGCGGCGAGGCCGTCCGACAGGAAACGCTCAACGGCGCCGTCCGCTTCCGTCAGCCAGTCCTGCCGGTCCTTGAGTGTCGCCTGGGGCGCGCCGGGCGGCGGGCGCATCCGCATCGCAAGCGCCCCGGCCTGCTCAGCCAACTCTTGCGCCACGGCGAAGCGGCGGACGAGCGCGTTCACGGCTGCACCCGCAGCCACGGGTGCACGCTTGACAGAAGGGCGGCAAGCGGCTGGATGGGCGGCATGAGGCGCATGGTGGTCCTTCTGGGTGTGCTGGCCGTCGCGGGCTGCTACGGCTATGAGCCGCGGGTGGAAACCGACCGCTCCGCGCCGAAATACCAGGCCGACCTGGCGTCGTGCCAGCAATCGTCGGTGGACGCGGTCAACAAGCGCAACGCCAAGACCGGCCTCGCTTGGATCAGCTCCCCGGTGCGGCGAACGTTCCAGATCCGCGAGGCCATCCGGTCCTGCGTCCGGGAGAAAGGCTACGTCGTCCCGGGATAAAGGCAAGGCTCAAGCGGACAGCACGTCCAGGCGGTACTTCTCCGCGCGCTGCTGGAAAACGGGCCGCAGGGCCGGAGCGCAGGCGGCGGCCATCGCCTCCGCCGCGTCGTCGCCGGTGCAGAAGCCGTCGGTCGGGCCGTGCCAGTTGACCAGAATGATTGAGCCGCCGGGCAAGAGCGATTGCAGCGAAAGCCGGGCCGCGGCCGCCCGGTCGGCATCGTCAAGGTAATACAAGACCTCGGAGAACAGGATCAGGTCGAAGGCGCCAGGGGGCCAATCCTGCGGGACCACCATGCGGGCGAACTGGACGTGTGGCTGGTCCTGGCACCGGGCGGCGGCCCCTTGCAGCGCGGCCTCCGCGACATCGACGGCCAGGATGGCATCGCAGCGCGCGGCGAGCTGCCGGGTCAGCACGCCGATGGAGCAGCCGACCTCGAACGCGCGGGCGAAGCGCGGGCGGGGCAAGGCCGCGAGGGTGGCGGCATACTTGTCCCGCTCGTATTCGCTGGTGGCGAACTTCCACGGGTCCGGGTCGCTGGCATACAGCCGGTCGAAGTGCTCCGGGGTGACGGGGGGAAGCTCCGCCATCGGGGTCAGGCTGCGGCGCGTATGGCGGCGGCTTTGACATCCTCCGCCGCGGCGCCCTGGAACGTGGCGAAATTCTTCTCGAAGCGGCCCACCAACTCGGCGGCGGCGCGGTCGTAGGCGGCCTTGTCAGACCAGGACTGGCGGGGGTCCAGCACCTCGTTCGGGATGCCCGGCACGTCCTGCGGCAGCATCAGGCCGAAGAACGGGTCCTGCACATAGCGCGCGTGCTTGAGGCTGCCGTCCAGCACGGCGCCCAGCAGGGCGCGGGTATGGCCGATGCTTATGCGGCTTCCAGTGCCGTAGGCGCCCCCGGTCCAGCCGGTGTTGACCAGCCAGCAATCGGCGCCGTGCCGGGCGATGAGGTCGGACAGCATGGCACCATACACCTCCGGACGGCGCGGCAGGAACGGGGCGCCGAAGCAGGCGCTGAAGGTCGCCTGCGGCTCGCGCCCCATGCCCTTCTCCGTGCCGGCGACCTTGGCGGTGTAGCCGGACAGGAAATGATACATGGCCTGCGCCGGGCTGAGCTTGCTGATGGGCGGCAACACGCCGAAGGCGTCGGCGGTCAGCATCACCACGTTGCGCGGCTGCCCGCCGCGTCCGGACAGGTCGCAGTTGGGGATGAACTCGATGGGGTAGCAGGACCGGGTGTTCTCGGTGAGCGACCCGTCGGACAGGTCGAGCCGGCCATGGGCGTCCGCCACGACGTTCTCCAGCACGGTGCCGAAGCGGTGGGTGGCGGCATAGATCTCCGGCTCGGCGTCCTGGCTCAGGTTGATGACCTTGGCGTAGCAGCCGCCCTCGAAGTTGAACACGCCATTCGGCCCCCAGCCGTGCTCGTCGTCGCCGATCAGCGGGCGGTTGGGATCGGACGACAAGGTGGTCTTGCCGGTGCCGGACAGGCCGAAGAACAGCGCGACCTCGCCGGGGCTGCCGTCCGCGGTGCGGCTGGTGTTGGCGGAGCAGTGCATGGGCAGCACGCCCTCCGCCGGCAGTTTCCAGTTCATGATGCCGAAGATCGACTTCTTGATCTCGCCGCCGTACTCGCTGCCGGCGATCACGACCACCCGCTCGGACAGCGAGACGACGATGGCGGTGGTGGAGCGCACCCCGTCGATGGCCGGGTCCGCCTGGAAGCGGGGGGCGTGCAGGATCACGTAGTCGGGCGTGAACCCGGCCAGTTCGGCAGGCTCCGGCCGGATGAACATGTTGCGGGCGAACAGGGTTTGCCAGGCTTCCGTGCTGACCAGGCGGACACGGAGGCGGTGGGCGGGATCGGCGCCGGCATACAGGTCCTGGGTGAACAGCTCCTGGCCCTGCAGGTAACCCTGGACGCGTGATTTCAGGATCGCGTAATGCTGCGGCGCCAGCTTCTGGTTGCCGTGGCGCCACCACACCTCGGCCGAGGTCTCGGGTTCATCGACCATGAACTTGTCCGCGACGGAGCGGCCGGTGTGGGCGCCGGTCTTGACGATCAGGGCGCCGTCGGTCGAAAGCGTGCCCTCGTTGCGGCGCAGCGCGTGGGCGACGAGCTGCGGGGCCGACAGGTTGGCGTGCACTTTGCTGCCGGGGAACACGTCCGTGCCGGAAAGGGCGGACGCGGCGTCTGTCTGGGACACGGTGTTTGCTCCCTGGAACGGCTTCTGCCCGCGGAAAGGACATGTTGATGGCTTCTCAAGGCTATTAGGCGAGCCGTATCCCACCGTCCAGCGTCGTTTTGTACTAAGCTTGCGCCATTTTCGCGAGGCGGACCAGCTCGGCCCGGATGCCGCCGGCGTCCGAAACCGGGGCGGACCAGGGGACGCGCAGCACCGCCTCCTCGCGGCCCAGGTCGCAGCCGTCCACGTCGCAGGCCACCATGCGCCACCCCGGCCCGTCCGCGCCGCGGGCGGCGGCGATCCGGTCGAGCGCGTCGGCGTGGCCGTCGTTGCAATGGGCGATGACACGGTGTTCCGCGGCGGCGACCGCCGCCACCGCGGCCGGGTCCCAGGCGAGGTCGGCCTGGCGCAGCCGCGTGGCGCTGGCGAAGCCGCCGATATACAGCCCGGCTTTGGGCGCGACGCGCCAAAGCTGGAAATCCCCGAAGCCCGCGTAGAACGCAGCGTAAGGGTGCAGCGCCACCCAGCGCGCCTTGAGCGCGGGGTCAGGCTCGGGCGCGGCCAGCCCGGTCACGGTCAAGCGGGGCGCGGTCTGCGGGTTGGCCTCAACCGGCTCCCCTGCGACCATGACGGCGCAGCGCGGCTCGTCGCGCAGGTGGCGCGTGTGCTCCGACAAGCCGGACAGCAACAGCAGCACGGAGCCGTCAGGCGCGGCGGCGGGCGTCACCAGGGAGGCGAAGGGCTGGCCGTCGCCGCTGGTTGCCAGCGTGCCGGCCCGGGCGGCGCGCAGCAGGGCGCGGGCATCCGGAACGGGCGTGGGCGTCGGCGTGGCGGCCTGGGTACTGGACATTACGATGCTCCCTGCATTCCGCCGTCGTCCATCCCCACATAGAGCGCGCACGCCGGGCGTCCACCATGCCCGGCCCTCAGGCTGGGTTAACAAAGGCGACACGTCCATGAAGCAGACCATCGCACTGGTTGACGACGACCGCAACATATTGACCTCCGTGTCCATGACCTTGGAAGCGGAAGGCTTCCTGGTCCGCACCTACACGGACGGGGAAAGCGCCTTGCAGGGCTTGACCGCGAAGCCGGTCGATCTGGCGGTGCTGGACATCAAGATGCCGCGCATGGACGGGATGGAGCTGCTGCAGCGGCTCCGCACCCGGAGCCAGCTCCCGGTGATCTTCCTCACCAGCAAGGACGAGGAGGTGGACGAGTTGATGGGCCTGCGGCTCGGCGCCGACGACTACATCACCAAGCCGTTCAGCCAGCGCCTGCTGATCGAGCGCATCCGGGCGCTGCTGCGCCGCAACGAGACCAGCCGGGCGGAAGGGTCCGGCGCGGCGCCGGGCGGGGTCATGGTGCGCGGCGACCTCGTGCTCGACGAAACCAAGCACCAATGCGCGTGGCGTGGGCGGGACATCCAGTTGACGGTGACCGAGTTCCTGCTGGTCAAGGCGCTGGCGGCCCGGCCCGGCATGGTGAAGTCGCGGGACCAGCTGATCGACGCGGCTTACGGGGAAAGCATCTACGTCGATGACCGCACCATCGACAGCCACGTGAAGCGGGTGCGCAAGAAGTTCCGCACCACCGATGACAGCTTCGACCACATCGAGACGCTGTATGGCATCGGCTACCGCTACAAGGACCAGTGAGGGGGCGCCGGTAGCCCATGCCTGACAGCGGCGGCAGCGTGGCGGCACCCGTGGCACGGGTGGGCGAGGCGGCGGGCGGAGTGCCTGCGGCTCAGGCGGCTGGCCGGCCGCGCGCCGCCGGGCCGCGCTGGGCGTCGCCGCTGCTGCGCCGCATCCTGCTGGTCAACGCCCTGCCGCTCGCTTTGCTGGTGGCGGCGCTGCTTTACCTCGACCAGTACCAGAACGGGCTGCTGGAAGCGGAGGTGCAAGCGCTGCGGGAGCAGGCGCGCATCTACGCCGGGGCGCTCGGCGAAAGCGCGGTGCGGGAGCAAAGCCCGGACACCCCGACCCTGCAGCCCGACCTGGCCCGGCCGCTGCTCCGGCGGTTGACGGAGCCGACGCCCAACGCCCAGGCGCGGCTTTACGCGCCGGACGGCCAGCTCATCGCGGACAGCCGGGTGCGGGAAGGCGCGGGCGACGCGGTGGTGACGGAGCCGCTGCCGCCCGCGGTCGTGCGCAGCCGGACGCTCGACACGGTGGGCGCGGTGTACGACCGGCTGATGTCCCTGCTGCCGCACAAGGCGCAGGGTCCCTTCGTGGAGGTCAGCCCGAACGCCGCCGGCATCGACTGGCAGCCGAACGTCAAGGAGGAGCTGCGGATGATCGGCTCCAACTCGGGGCGCGAGATGCCGCCCTACATCCGGCGCACCGGGGACGACCGGCTGCTGGTGACGGTGGCGGAGCCGGTGCTGCGCAACCGCAGCACGGTCGGCATCGTTCTGCTGACCCGCGAAGCGCGGGAGGTGGACGACAGCCTGCTGACGGTGCGGATGAGCATCCTGGGGTTGTTCGCCCTGGCGCTGGTGCTGACGGTGGCGCTGTCCTGGTACTTGTCGCTGACCATCGCGCGCCCGATCCTGCGCCTGGCCGGCGCCGCGCACGAGATGCGGGAAGGCCGCGGCCGTTCGGGCACCGTGCCCCCGGCGCTGCTGCATCGCACGGACGAGGTGGGGCAACTGGCCCACGCCCTGACGGAAAGCGCGGTGGCGCTGTGGGGCCGGATGGACGCGACCGAGCGGTTCGCGGCCGACGTGGCGCACGAGATCAAGAACCCGCTCAGCTCCATACGCAGCGCCATCGAAACGCTGCGCCGCATCGACAACCCGGACGGGCAGCGCCGGCTGCTCACCATCATCTCGGAAGACGTGGTGCGTCTGGACCGCCTGATCACGGACATCAGCGACGCGAGCCGGGTCGATGCCGAGCTGTCCCGCACCAAGACGGAGCCGGTCGATGTCGGGTCGATCCTGGCGACGCTGGCCGAAATCCACGACGCCACGCGCGGGGAACAGGACCCGGTGGTCGTGCTCGACGTGCCCGGCACGCCGCTGCTGGTGCAGGCGACGGAGGGCCATCTGGTCCAGGTGCTGCGCAACCTGATCGGCAACGCCCGCAGCTTTTCCCCCCCGCACGGCCAAATCTTCCTGCAAGCGCGGGCGACCGGGGCCATCGTCGAGATCAGCGTGTCGGACGAAGGACCGGGCATCCCCGCGGCCAAGCTGGAGCACGTCTTCGACCGCTTCTACTCCGAGCGCCCGGCGGGCGAGCAGTTCGGCCAGCATTCCGGCCTGGGCCTGTCGATCAGCCGGCAGATCGTGGAGGCCCTGAAAGGCCGCATCGCCGCGGAGAACCGGGTGGACGACGCGGGCCGGGTTCTGGGCGCGCGCTTCATCGTGCGCCTGCCGCACGCCTGACATGCTCCACATGGAATGGTTGAATTGGAGGGGCGTTCGCGAAAGCGCCCTTCCCCACCCATGTGACAAGACGCTTCCATTCGGACCCAATCCGGGCCACACAAGGCCGGTCATGCAGATTCACGGAAGCTGCGCCGCCCGCGACCACCATGGCGTGCTGCTCTTGGGGCCGTCGGGCGTTGGAAAGTCTGATCTCTTGCTGCGCTTGCTCCATCACGGATTTGCGCTTGTCGCGGACGACCGAGTCTGCATCGAGGACGGCTGGGCATCGGCGCCGGACTCCTTGGCGGGCCTGATGGAGGTGCGCGGTTTCGGCATCATGCGGCGGCCCTTCGTGAAGCAGGTCCGGCTGGCGCTCGCCGTCCAGTTGGCAAAGCCGCCGCGGATGCCGAAGCCCGCCCGGCACGCGGAAACGGCGCTGCCGCTCGTGTGCATCGACCCGGCTGAACCCTCCGCGCCCATCCGAGTGGCTTTGGCGCTGGACTGCGCCCTGCTACGGGCGTCCCAAGTCGCCGGAGCCTTTGCGTGACGGTGCTGCGCGTCGTCCTGGTGAGCGGCCTGTCGGGCGCCGGCAAGGCCTCCATCCTGCGTGCGCTGGAGGACCTCGGATACGAGGCGGTGGACAACCCGCCTTTGACCATGGTTCCCGATCTTGTTATCCGTAGCGAGCGCCCGCTGGCCATCGGGCTGGACGCGCGCAGCCGGGGCTTCAACCCCGACCTGGTGCTCTCAACCCTCGCGACGCTCTGCCAGAATCCGAAGCTCCGGCCGGAGCTTGTTTACGCCTGGGCGGAGGAGACCGTGCTGCTCCGGCGGTTCACCGAAACCCGGCGCCGGCACCCGTTGTCGCCGCAAGGCCGCGTGCTCGACGGCATCACGGAGGAGGCCGTGCTGACCCGGCCGCTCCGCAACCAAGCCGACCTGGTGATCGACACCTCCAACCTCCCCTTGGCCGAACTCCGCAAGCTGATCGAGACCCGCTTCCGCCCCGGCCTGCCCATCGGCGTGCAGCAGCCGGGGATGGCGGTGTCGCTCGTGTCCTTTGCGTTTCCCGCGGGCCTGCCCCGCGAGGCGGACATGGTGTTCGATGCGCGGTTCCTGCGCAACCCGCACTACGACCCCGTGCTGCGGCCGCGCACGGGCTTGGATCAGGCGGTCGCGTCCTATATCGAAGCCGACCCGGACTTCACGGGTTTCATTAACGGTGTCAAAGCTTTGCTCACCCTCGTCCTTCCCCGCTTCGTGCAAGAGGGCAAGAAGTACGCCACCATCGCCGTGGGATGCACCGGCGGGCGGCACCGTTCCGTGCATATCGTGAACCTTTTGGCCCGCAGCCTGCCGGCGCCATCAGGCAACCAAGCCGAGCAAAGGGAGTGGCGCGTAACCGTGACGCATCGTGAACTGGAGCGGGAAGGATCGACGACGGCCCCCCATGCAATGGATGGCGACCTTTCGGGCGATCCCGCCGTCCCGGACGCGCCGGGGCCACGCTCGATCAGGAAGGCATAGAACAACGCGATGATCGGCCTTGTGCTGGTGACCCATGGGCGCCTTGCCGACGAGCTTCGTCTGGCCATGGAGCATGTCGTGGGCACCCAACGAAACGTCGCGACCGTCTGCATCGGCCCCGACGACGACATGGAGGGCTGCCGCTCCAACATCCGCCAAAGCATCGCCCAGGTCGATACGGGGGACGGCGTGGTGCTGCTCACCGACATGTACGGGGGCACGCCGAGCAACCTCGCGATCTCCATGATGTGCCGCGACGGGGTGGAGGTGATCTCGGGCGTCAACCTGCCCATGCTGGTCAAGCTGGCCAAGGTGCGGTCGAGCCAAACGCTGGGCGAGTGCGTCGATTGCGCGCAGGCGGCCGGGCGCAAGTACATCGCCGCGGCGTCGCACGTCCTGCAAACGTGCAAGAAGCCGAACACCTGCGGCGGGTAGGCCGGTGAGCGAGCCGCCGCCGAGCAGCCCCACGCTGGTCACGCGAACCGTGACCGTCTCGAACACCCGCGGCCTCCATGCCCGGGCCGCCGCGAAGTTCGTGACCCTGGCCGAGCGTTACGGCGCGTCGGTCGATGTGGTGCGCGACGGGCAAGCGGTTTCGGCGCGCTCGATCATGGGCCTCATGATGCTGGGCGCCGGCAAGGGGTCGCAGCTTGAGCTGCAGGGGGACGGCTGGGACGCCAAGGAGGCGGTGGAGGCCCTGGCGGCCCTGGTGGAAGCCGGGTTCCATGAACAGGACTGACGGCGGACCCCCGCCTTCGCAGCTTGGATGCAGCGGCCTGCCGCCGGAGCGGCGCTTGTTCGGCATCGCCGCCTGCGCAGGCGTGGCCATCGGCCCGGTGTTCCGCACCACGGAAGCGCCGCCCCAGGTGACCCGGCACAAGATCCATGCGTCCGACATCCAGGCCGAAGGCGCCCGGCTGGACGCGGCGGTGCTGCAATCGCGCAAGCAACTGATGAAGCTGCGCAGCCGCCTCGCCGTTCTGCCGGAGGACAGCCAGGGCGAGATCGCGCCGCTGCTCGATGCCTATCTGCAGATGCTCGGCCCGTCCCGGCTGATCCGCGGGGCGCGGGCGCGGATTGGGGACCGGCTGGTTTCCGCCGAAACCGCGGTCATGGAGGAAGCGAACGCCATCGCCGCCACGCTGGCCGCGGCGTCGGCGGATGAGCATGAAGCAGGGGGGCACGCGGCGCGGCAGGCCGACGAGGTGCGGGAGATCGGGCGCCGGCTGGTCCGCAACCTGACCCGCGCGCCGTTCCGCTCCTTTGCCGGGGCGGTGCAGGGCGCCGTGCTGATCGCCGAAAGCCTGCGCCCGTCCGACGCCGCGCTGATCGACCCCGCGCGGATCGCAGGCGTGGCAACGGAGGAGGGCGGGACGGACGGGCACACCGCGATCCTGCTGCGCGCGCTCGGCATCCCGTCCGTGCTCGGGGTGCCGGGCCTGCTGGCGGGTTTGCGCGCCGGGGTCACGGCGGTGGTCGATGGGGTAGTGGGCACCGTGATCCTGGACCCGGACCTCGCCAGCCTGTCCGGCGCGCGCCGGGCGGTGGCGAGCTTCGCGCGGGACCGGCAGCGGCTGAGCCGCCTGCGCCGCCTCCCATGCGTCACCCTCGACGGGGTGGCCGTGAGCCTGCAGGCGAACCTGGAGCTGCCGGTCGAGCTGCCCATGGTCGCGCAGTCCGGCGCGAACGGCATCGGCCTGCTGCGCAGCGAGTTCCTGTTCATGAACCGCGACACGGTGCCGACGGAGGACGAGCAGGCTCGGACCTACCGCAACGTCGTCGAGACCATGGCCGGCGACACCGTGACCATTCGCGTCCTGGACTGGGGCGGCGAAAAGGAGATCGAGGCCCTGGTCACCGCGGGAATGGTGCCGGAGCTGATCGACAGCAACCCGGCGCTCGGCCTGCGGGGCATCCGGCTCCTGCTCCGCCAGCCGGACCTGTTCGAGACGCAGTTGGCCGCCATCCTGCGCGCGGCCCAGGCTGGTCCGGTCCGGGTGCTGCTGCCCATGGTGACCAACGTCGCCGAGCTTCGGGCGGCAAAGGCGATCTACCGGCGCGTGGCGGACCGCCTCCGGGAGCGCGGGGCCGCCCTGCCCGCCGCCCTGCCGCCGCTCGGGGTCATGGTGGAAACGCCCGGCGCCGCCCTGTGCGCCGACCTGCTCGCGGCGGAGGCCGAGTTCTTCGCCATCGGCACCAACGATCTGTGCATGTATACCCTCGCCGTGGACCGCGGGGAGATGGAGGTCGCGGAGCTTTACGACCCGCTGCACCCCGGCGTGCTGCGGCTGATCCGGATGACGATCCTGGGGGCGGCGTCGCGCCGCATCCCGGTGTCGGTGTGCGGCGAGATGGCCGCCAACCCCGACATGACGCCGCTGCTGCTCGGCCTGGGGCTGCGGAGCTTCAGCACCAATGCGTCCGCCGTGCCGCGGGTGAAACAGGCCGTCCGGGGCACGACCATCAGCGACTGCGAGCGGCTGACCGCGCATGTCCTGGAGCAGTCCGACGCCGAGCAGATCCGGGACACGCTCAAGTTCTTCGGCCACGCGCCGGCCCGCTGACGCCGGGCCGTTCAAGCCGGCTTGAACGGCCCGGAATCACTGGACGGAATCATTGGAACAAACAGCGAACAACCTGCTAGAAAGGGCGTTTCGGGACCACGGAGAACGAGGACGCCCCCATGATCCTTCGACTGCTTATCGGCCGCACGGGCCGTCCGGATGTGCGCCTGGAACGCTGCAAGATGCTTGCCGGCGGCGTGCAGCTCGTGGCCATCGGCGTGTTCGCCGCCGCCATCGTCGCCCCTTCCTTCAACCCGGACCTGCACCCCACCACCGCGACGGTCGGCGCCGGCGGCCTCCTGGCCGCGTTGATTGAGTTGTTGGCGCTTCGCATCATGGGTTATATCTCTCCACCGGAGGCTGAAAACCGGAGCGAAGACGAGTGATGCTTGAAATGTTCGAGCGCCTGCTGATCGCCGGCATACCGTTCGTCACGGTGGTCTGCCTCGGCCTTTACGTCGAGCAGCGCTGGCTCGGGCTGCCGCGCCGGAAGTAAGGCGCCCGGTGCTGGCCGCCTCCCTGGCGCGCCCGCGCCGGGGCGGTTATGGTGGCATGGTCCAGACCCGTGCTGCCGCGCCCTCATCCCCGCTGTGCGCCGTGGCCGAAGCGAACCCATTGCCCGGAACCGCATCATGACCGAGTCGTCCGACTACACGCCCCCGGAGGTTTGGACCTGGAAGCAGGGAGGCGGCGGCCGGTTCGCGTCCATCAACCGCCCGGTCGCGGGCGCCACGCACGACAAGGAATTGCCGGTGGGCCGCCACCCCTTGCAGCTTTACTCCTTGGCCACGCCGAACGGCGTCAAGGTCACGGTGATGCTGGAGGAGCTGCTGGCGCTCGGCCACCGCGGCGCGGAGTATGACGCCTGGCTGATCCGCATCAACGACGGCGACCAGTTCGGCAGCGGCTTCGTGGCGGTGAACCCCAACTCCAAGATCCCGGCGCTGATGGACCGCGGTGGCCCCACGCCGGTCCGCGTGTTCGAGTCGGGCGCGATCCTGCTTTATCTGGCCGAGAAGTTCGGCGCGTTCCTGCCGACGGACAAGGCGGCGCGCACCGAGTGCCTGTCTTGGCTGTTCTGGCAGATGGGCAGCGGGCCTTACCTGGGCGGCGGCTTCGGCCACTTCTACGCCTACGCGCCGACCAAGATCGAGTATGCCATCGACCGGTTCGCGATGGAGGCCAAGCGCCAGCTTGACGTGCTGGACCGCCGCCTGGCGGACAACGAGTATTTGGGCGGGCGCGAGTACTCGGTCGCCGACATCGCCGTCTGGCCCTGGTATGGCGCCCTCGTGCAGGGCCAGCTTTACGGGGACGCGGCCAAGTTCCTACAGGTGCAGGACTACGCGAACCTGCAGCGTTGGACCGCGGCCGTCGCCGCGCGCCCGGCCGTGCAGCGCGGGCGGATGGTCAACCGTGTTTCCGGCGAACCGTCCAGCCAGTTGCACGAGCGCCACGACGCCGGCGATTTCGACGCCAAAACGCAGGACAAGATCGCGGCCGGAAGCTGAGGCTGCCCCGGGGCTGAGCAGCTTAGCCCTGCGGTCAAAGCGCGATGCCCTCGTATGGGTGAAAGGGTCAGGCGGACGCACCGGGATGGGCTACAGGCGCGGTGCGAGGAGTGTGGCGGGCCGGAAATCGGGACTGAGAGGGACGGCGAGACTACACGTGTCAAGCGACATGCGTCTTCATAACTGGTTTAGCAGCGAGTGCATTGCAAATCTGGCTCTTGGTGAGAGACAAGACTGTTTGGTTAACATGCACGAAACTCAAACCCGTTTGCCTATCAAAATTCAGCTAATATGATAGGCAAACTTTCATGCCTCCCCTCATTTCGCTTCAATGACGGAGATGGTCGGGGGTCTCGCGACGGTTTGGGCTGGCTTGCCTGATGGGCGGGTCGTGACAAGCGGCTGAGCGGCCTTGCGGCCTAGTCCGATCATGAATCGTGTTACGGCACATTGATCAGGCCAGGCTTTGTTCATTCACAAAAAGACGAACAACTCACGCACACCAGACGGAACTGCTGCCACCCAGTCGTTGAAATGGTGCCGACGCTCAGGATTGAACTGAGGACCTACTGATTACGAATCAGTTGCTCTACCACTGAGCTACGTCGGCCGCGCCCAGGGGTATAGCCGGGCGGGCGGGCCGCCGCAACCGGGGCGCGCCGCGTGGGGTGCCAGCCGGCATCCGTATGTGTTATGCAACGACCCGCCAACCCCCTGCCGCCCACGCGCCTGGAACGCGCGGCGCGGCCTCCCCACGTTTTGGTCCCAGATGTCAGACATAGCCCTTCAAAACCTGCCCGGCCCAGACGCCACGATGCGGGAATGCCCGGAATGCGGGCTGTTCCAGGACGTGCCGGCCATGCGGCCCGGCCAGATCGCCGAGTGTAACCGCTGCGGCGCCCTGCTGCGCCGCCGCCGCCGCGACGCGCTCGGCACCACGCTGGCGTTCAGCATCACCGGGCTGGTGCTGTTCGCGCTGGCGGCCACCGGGCCGCTGCTCGGGCTGCGCGTGGCCGGCCAGCAACGGGACACGACCCTGATCGCCCTGCCCGGCGCGTTCGAGACCCAAGGCTTGTGGGAGCTGGCCGCCGTCGTGCTGGCCTTCACGCTGCTGGCGCCGCTGCTGAAGCTGGGGCTGACCGCCGGCGTGCTGATCGGCCTGCGGCTGGATGCCGCGCCGTCCACCCTCGCGGCCATGGAGCGCTGGCGCAAGCGCCTCACGCCCTGGGCGATGATCGAGGTGTTCCTGCTCGGCGCCTTTGTCGCCTACACCCGCCTGGCGGCGATGGCGGAGGTGCAGGTGGGCGTGGCGCTCTATGTCCTGGGCGCGCTGATGCTCACGGTGGTCGCGACGGACGCTTGGCTCGATGAACATGCGCTGTGGGAAGCGATCGGGCGGCGTCGGCGCACCCAGGCGCCGATGGGCGACGGCCCGCTGATCGGCTGCGACAGTTGCGGCCGGGTCAGCCGGGCGGAGCCGGGCGCCCGCTGTCCGCGCTGCAACGCCGCGCTGCGCGTCCGCAAGCCCAACAGCATCGCGCGGAGCTGGGCGCTGCTGGCCGCGGCGGCGGTGCTCTACATCCCGGCCAACCTGTATCCCATCCTGACCCTGATCCGGTTCGGCCGCGGGCAACCCAGCACCATCATCGGCGGGGTGCAGGAATTGATCGAGTATCGCATGTGGCCGCTCGCCCTCCTGGTGTTCGGGGCCAGCATGTTGGTGCCGGTGCTGAAGCTGCTGAGCCTGGCCGTGCTGCTGGTCTCGACCCAGCGGCACGCGGCGGGGCGCCTCAAGGACCGCACGCGGCTGTATCGCATCGTGGACGCGGTGGGGCGCTGGTCGATGATCGACGTGTTCATGCTGGCGGTTCTGGTGGCGCTGGTGCGGATGGGGCTGCTGGCGTCCGTCATCCCGGGGGTGGGCGCGGTATGCTTCGCCGCGGTGGTGATCCTGACCATGCTGGCGGCCTTCAGCTTCGACCCGCGGCTGATGTGGGACGCGGCTGGCCAAACCGGGTGCGATGCGGCAAAGGCTGAGGCATGAGCGACGCGACCTCACCCAAGGAGCCTGCGGCGGCGGTCCGGCGCAGCCGCATCTCCTTGATCTGGCTGATCCCGCTCGTCGCCGCGGTGATCGCCGCCTGGCTCGGCTGGCGCACCGTGTCGCAGGAGGGCAGCCTGCTGACGCTGACCTTCCGCGGCGCGGACGGCCTGACCGCGGGGCAGACCCGCGTGCGACACAAGGCGGTGGATCTGGGCCAGGTCGAGACCATCCGCCTGTCGGACGACATGTCCCACGTCATCGTCACGGTCCGTATGCGGCGGGAGGCCGATCCGTACCTGACGGACAACGCGCGGTTCTGGGTGGTGCGCCCGCGCATCGCGTCCGGCAGCCTTTCGGGGATCGAGACCCTGGTGTCCGGCAGCTACATCGAGATGGACCCCGGCAACCGCGACGGGCAGCGGCAGTTGGAATTCACCGGGCTGGAGCAGCCGCCCGGCGTCCGCTCCGGCGAGCCGGGCCGCACCTTCGCCCTCAAGGCCCAGCGCCTCGGCTCCCTGGGGCCAGGGGCGCCGGTGTTCTACCGCGACATCACCGTGGGCGAGGTCTTGGGCTACGACATCGGCGACGGCACCGGGCCGGTGACGGTGCGGGTGTTCGTCCGCGCCCCATACGACAGCTTCGTGCGTCACGGCACGCATTTCTGGAACGCGTCCGGCTTGTCGGTGCAGATCGGCAGCGAGGGCCTGCACGTGGAGGTCGCGAGCCTGCAGGCCGTGCTGTCCGGCGGGGTCGCGTTCGACTCGCCGCGCCGCAGCAAGGCCGATGCCGAGGAGGCGGAGGCCGGCACCGAGTTCCCGCTCTACAACGACTTCGCCCAGGCGCAGGCCGCCGGCTACAGCACCAAGCTGTCGTTCGTCACCTACTTTGAAAGCTCGGTGCGCGGCTTGTCGCACGGCGCCCCGGTCGAGTTCTTCGGCATCCAGGTCGGCACCGTGAGCAGCGTCGCCCTGGAACTGGACCCGGCCACCGGCAGCGCGCGGGTGCGGGTGCGGCTTGAGGTGCAGCCCGAGCGCATCATGAGCCAGGACGAGGTGAAGACCGACGACACCATGGACGCGACGCGCCGCCTGGTGCAGCGCGGCATGAGGGCGCAGTTGCAGACCGCGAGCTACCTGACGGGGCAGCGGGTGGTGGCGCTCGACTTCGTGCCGAACGCCCGGCCCGCGGATGTGGTGATGGATGGCGGCGACATCGTGCTGCCGAGCCAGGGCGGCGGCCTCGACAACATCCTGGTCGCCGCCGGGGACATCGCGGGCAAGCTGGACCGGCTGCCGCTCGACCAGATCGGGCAGAACCTCAACGGCGTTCTGCGGTCCACGACCGGCGCGATGAACAGCGTGCAGGACCTGGTGAAAAAGGCTGACGCCGGGCTGACGCCCACGCTGCGCCGCTTGCCGGAGATCACCGCGGGCCTGCAGGACGCGGTGGCCAAGGCCGGGCGGACCTTCGGGTCCATCGAGGCGAGCTACGGCAGCAACTCGCAATTCGGACGGGAGCTGGAGCGGGCCATGGTCCAGGTGGGCGACACCGCGCGCTCGATCCGGTTGCTGGCGGACTTCCTCGACCGCCATCCCGAAGCCCTGGTGCGCGGGCGCGGCGGACTGGGCGCCACGCGATGACGCCTTCCCGCCGCGGCCTCCTCGGCCTCGCGCTGGCCGGCGCCGCGTCTGCGTGCGCCTCGCCCGAGCCTGCGTACTTCACCCTGGCCGCCGTGCCCGGCCCCGCCCGGCGCGGCGGCCCGGCGCAGGTCGAACTGCGCCGCCCGGGCCTGGCCGGCTACCTCGACCGCCCGGAGATCGTGCGGAGCAACAGCCCCTACTCGCTCCGCGTGACGGGCGCGGAGCGGTGGGGAGAGCCGCTGGGCGACCTGATCGCGCGCATCCTGGCGGAGGACCTGAACAACCGCCTGCCGGGCAGCAGCGTGTTCACCTCGGCCGGCTCGATCACGGCGGAAGCGGACGCGACGGTCGAGATGGACATCCAGCGGTTCGACGCCGACCCGTCGGGCCAAGTGGTGCTGCTGGCGCAGGTGGCGGTGTCGCGTGGACGGGCGCGCGCTTCGGCGGCGACGCGGGTGGTGCGCTTGACCGTGCAGCCGGCCGGCCCCGGCACGGCGAGCCTGGTCGCCGCCATGAGCGCGGCGCTGGGACAGCTCGCCGATGCGTTGGCAGCGATGCTGCAGGACCCCAAGCAGCGTTAGGCTTGGCCGCGGGCGACTTTCAAGCAGGTGTCCACTGTGTCGCGGAGCGAACTGGTGAAGTGATCGGCGCCGATCTCCGTTTGCACGGTCCGGTCGGTCAGCGCCGCGTCCTCGTTGGGCCAAAGGCCGACGAGGATCGGCGTGCCGCGTGGCAGCTTGCGCCGCAGCCGCTGCATCAGGTAGCGCAGGTGCGCAGGCGTGCCGGCGATGTCGAGGTAGGAGATGCACACCATCGCCACGCCGTCCACGTCGAGCATGTCCACCCGTTCGCGCGACGCCGCCTCGTAGGGCGTGAGCCGCGCGCCCATGCCGTGCTTGCCGAGGAGCTGCGCCAGCATCGCCGAGGCCGCCTCGTCCAGCGGGCCGCGCCCGGACAGGCACAGAATGGGCGCCTCGCCCCGCCAGGCTGGCGGCAGGTCCACACCGGCGGGCGCGGCCCCGTCCGGCGTCGGGTTGTTCGGCAGCTCGCGCCGCCCCGGCGCCGGGGCCAGCGCGGTGTCGTCGGGCTGGGCCGGCTTCGTCTTCGGGGCCACGTCGTCATGGCCGGCGAGGTCGTGGACCAGGGCCTTGATGATCCGCTTCACATGCTCAAGCTGCCCATGGGTCAGCACCCCGCGCTGGCTGTCATTGGCCGCGAGCTGCAAGCCCTTCAGCGCCACCTCGTCGTAGTAGGTCGAGAGCGACCGCTGCTTCAGCGTCCGCTCCGCCTCCTCCAGCACCTCATCGGGATCGCCGGCGAGCAGGCGTTGGTAGAAATTCTGCATCGGCGTCAGCGCCGGGGTATCGCCCAGCAGCACATCCAGGAATTCCAGCCGGTCAACGTGGCGTCCCAGCACGACCAGGCACAGCGTCAAGGGCGTGGACAGGATCAAGCCGATGGGACCCCAGACCCACGACCAGAAGATCGCCGCCACGATCACCGAGAACGGCGACAGCCCGGTGCTGTGGCCATACACCAGCGGCTCGATGGCCTGGCCGGTCACGCCCTCCGTGACAACGAACAGCCCGAGCGTCCAAAGCGGCAGCGACCAGCCGGGACTGACCGCGGCGGCAAGGGCCACCGGCAGCAGCGCCGAGATGAACGCGCCGACATAGGGCACGAAGCGCAGCAGCGCCGAAAGGATGGCCCAAAGCACCGGGTTCGGCACGCCGATGAAGAACAGGCCGATGCCGATCAAGCAGCCGAAGCCAGTGTTGATGCAAAGCTGCGTCAGGAAATACCGGCTGAGCCGCCGCCCGCCGTCGTCGATGGCAACCGTCGCCCGGTGCAGGTCCTTGGTGCCGAACAGCCGGATCAGGCGGTCGCGCAGGTCCTCCTGCTGCAGCAGCGCGAAGATCGCCACGACGAATACGATGCCGAACGTCGCCAGCGGCGACAGCACGGGCGACAGGTAGCGCCGGGCCAGCTCAAGCGGCGAGGAGGCTGACGGAACGGCATTGGGCGCCGGCGCGGCTGGCGGCGGGGCGGGCGCTTGCGGCCCGTCCGGCGCATCGGCCGCGGGCGCCCCGGCGTGGTTGCCCATCTTCTCCGTCAGGGCCGAAAGCCGGCCGACCGTGACCTGTCGGACCGTTGCGATCTTGTTCTCGATGGTTTCCGCGTATTGCGGAAGCTT
The DNA here is from genome assembly GCA_964235485.1 of uncultured Acetobacteraceae bacterium. Taxonomy (GTDB): domain Bacteria; phylum Pseudomonadota; class Alphaproteobacteria; order Acetobacterales; family Acetobacteraceae; genus CAHJXG01. The sequence continues at coordinate 38,888 of CAXSAZ010000021.1, forward strand.
GGTGGTGAGTTCGGCCAACTGCGAGCCGATCACGCCGCCCAAGCCGAGGACCAGGCCCACCGCGAGCAGCACGGCCAGCAGCACCGACGGCACCCGGCCGATCCGCAAATGCCGCAGCAGCCCGACCAGCGGGGCCAGCACGAACGCCAGCAGCAGCGCCAGCGTGATCGGGATCAGCACCTCCCGGCCGAAGTAAAGCGTGGCCACGGTCAGGACGAACAGCGTCATGCTACGGGACGAGTCCGCCACCGGCGCGGACCCGACCTCCACGTCCGGGCGCGCCGCCGGGGCGTCAAGGCGGGGAAAGTTGGTGTCAGGCATTCCGGGCGGCACTCCGGGCTGCCCTGGACACCCCATATCCGTAGGCGAACGCCGCAATGCCCACGACGAGGCCGATGGCCACGACCGGACGCCACAGGCCGCCCCGCCGGGGCAGCGGCGGCGACGCTGGGGCGAGGGCGGCGGGCGCACGCCCGATCAGCCGCTGCACCAGGCTGGCGATGGGCTGGCCGTACTCCGCGGCCAGCGTGGCGTAGTCAATCAGCGTCCGCAGGCCGGCGCCCGCGCCCTCGGTCGCGGCCTCGGCGACGGGCTTGGCACTGTCCGGCAGCAGGCCTTGCAGTTGCTCCTTCAATTGGCTGGCCTGTCGGCTGTGGGCCAGGGCGCTGATGGTGCTGCGAGCGGACATTGCGGCGTTCCTTGTTCTGCGACCAAAGTGAAGCGCAAAAGGAGGCCGCACAGTTGCACGGAACGGCGGTCCGGTTGGGAGGGAAGGCCACGGCCGCGACAAATTCTTCGCCAAATCCGAACACAAGCGAACCGAGCGCCGTTCGTTTGGTTAAATGATTCCACGTTTGAACCTCTTTGAACCCGCCGGACCATGCAGCCGCCCCGCGATCCCCCTAGCGCCTTGCGCGACCCGGCGCTCCGGCAGCAGCGCCGCGCCTTGCTGGCCCTGCCGCACATGGCGCCCCTGGCCGCCTACGTCGCCCGCCTGCGGCGCCCGGGCACCGACGTGCCGGACTTCGACCCCCTGGACGGCGGCACGGAGGCGCGGGTGCTGTTCCTGCTGGAAAAGCCCGGTCCCCAGGCGGCCTCCCGAACGGACCGCGAAGACACCGGCTTCATCAGCCGGGACAACCACGGCGAAACCCCCAAGGCGCTGCGCCGCTTCATGGGGGAGGCCGGCGTGCCGCGGCGCGACACGGTCATCTGGAACATGGTCCCATGGTGGAACGGCTCGATCACCGTCACGGCGGCGGAGCGGGCCGCCGGCCTCCGGGAACTGCCGCACGCCTTGGCCCTGCTGCCCCGGCTGCACACCGCCGTGCTCGTCGGCCGCACCGCGGCGCGGGCGCGCCCCGTCCTGGAGGGTCTGCGCATACTGGAAAGCGCCCATCCCAGCCCGCAGGTGCGGGCGGGCAATCGCGCCCTGTGGGACGCCATCCCGGGCATCTGGCGGCAAGCGGCCCAGCCCCCGCCGGCGCAGCCGTAACCGACGCGCCATCAGGCCCGGCGCGGCACCTGCGCCAGCATCGCCGGCACGAACAGCAGCGTGGTCAGCAGCGTGCAGCCCAGGCTGAGCAGCAGCAGGTCGCCCATGCTGGCCGTGCCGGGGTGCCGCGACAGCGCGAGCGAGCCGAAGGCCGTGGCCGTGGTCAGGGCCGAGAACAGCACGGCGCGCGCCGTGGCCGACCCCAAAGGCTGCACCCGCCCCGCGCGCCAGTTCATGACGAAGTAGATGTTGAACGATACGCCCACCCCCAGCAGCAGCGGCAGGGCGATGATGTTGGCGAAATTGAGCGGCAGCGGCAGCAGCACCGCCAGGAGCACCGTCAGCATGGACGACAGCAGCAGCGGCGCCATCACCAGCAGCACATCCAGCACCCGGCGCAGCGCCACGGCCAGCAGCACCGTGATCGCCAGCAGCGCCCAGATCGCCGCCGTGCGGAACGCCCGCACCACCGTGTCGGCGCTGGCGGTGATCGTCACCGCGGAACCGGCCGCGTCCGGCACGACCTCCTGCACCTGCGCCACGAAGCGCTGCAGGCCGTCGCCGACCATGACGTCTCGTTTCGGCACCGCCTGCAGCCGGGCGCGGCCGTCCGGCAGCACCCAATCGACGGCGATGTCGGGCGGAATGTCGGCCTCCGTGACGGGCTTGGCGGCGAGCGCCCGGCGCAGGCGGTCGAGCTGCATCGGCAGGAACCGGGTCAGCGCGGCGTCGGCGGCCAGCAGGAAATGGTCCGGCGCCCCGGCCAGCGTCTTGAGGTCGCCGGCAATCGCCAAAAGCGTGCTGCCCTCCGGCAGCTTGTCCCGCACGCCCTCCAGCGCCGCCGCCGCGGACTGCGCGGCCTCGCGCAGCGCCGCGGCGTCCGGACGCTCGGGGCCTGCATCCACGTCCAGCGTCGGCCCCAACAGCGCCGCCGCGTCGGCGATCAGCGGCAGCTTCTCGGCCTGGTCCTCCGGCACGAAGGAGCGCAGCGTCAGCACGCTATCGACCAGCGGCAGGCCGCGCAGCCGCTCGGCCATGCCGGCGGCGGCGGCCACGGAGGGTTCCAGCGCCTCGATGGTGTAAGGGTTGGCAACCGGGTCGTCCATCAAGGCGTGCAGCGTGCGGACCGCCTCCGTCGTGGGGTCCTTGGTGTCCAGCGGGTCGCCGTTGAACACGAGCTTCGGCAACGCCGCGGCGCCTGCGACCGCCAGCATGGCGCAGCACAGCAGCACCGGCTTGCGGAAACGCACAACCGGCGCATCCAGCGGGCGCAGCCACCGCAGGCCGACCTCCTCCGCGCCGATGCGCGGCTCGAACAGCAGCAGCAGCGCGGGCAGCACCGTCACGGTGCAGGCGAACGCGATCAACATGCCGACGCCGGCGATCAGGCCGAGCTGCGCCACCCCCACGAAGCTCGTCGGCGTGAAGGCCAGGAACCCGGCGGCGCTGGCGCAGGCGGCCACCATGACCTGGCGGCCCGCCCGGCGCGCGGTGCGGTCCAGCGCCGCCGGCAGGGTCGCGGCCTGCAACTGCTCCTCGCGGAAGCGCGCGGCGATCTGGATGCCGAAGTCCACCGCGATGCCCACGAACAGCACCGCGAACGCCACCGACACGAGGTTCAGCGTGCCCACCGCGAGCGTCGCGAACCCCGTGGTCAGCAGCAGGCCCAGCACCAGGGTCAGCAGCACCGGCACGATCAGCCGCCAGCTCCGCAACGCCAGGAACAGCAAGGCCGCCACCAGCGCCATGCTGCCGAGCAGGCCGGCGACGGCGCCCTGCGCCACCGTCGAGAACTCCTCGTCCTCCAGCGCCACGGAGCCGGTCAGGCGCACATGGGCGCGTCCGCGCTGCACGAACTCCAGCCCGGTCACGGCGCGGCGGATCGCCTGCGTCGCGGCGGCGCCGGGTTCCAGCGCGCCGTAGTCGAGCTTCGGCTGCGTCAGCACGAAGTGATACTGCCCGGCGAGCGCCGCGACCGGCCCGGCCAGCAGCCGCTCCCAGGACAACGGCTCCGGCCGGTCCGCCGCCGCCGCGGCCAGGGCGGCGTGGAAGCCCTTGAGCGCCGGCTCGAACGGCTGGAGGTTCGCCTGGCCGGCCTGCACGCCCTCCGCGATCAGCGACAACGCGCCGAGCAGGCCGCGCAGGCTCGGGTCGGCGGCGAGCTGGCCGAGGAAAGGCTGCGCGTCAATGGTCTGGTCCAGCAGCGCCGAAAGCTGCGGGCGGTCCAGGAACAGAAAGGCGTTGCGTTCCAGGTAGGGGGACACGTCGGGCTGGCGGACGCTCTTGAAATGCGTCTTGTCGGCTGCGAGGGCGGCGGCGAGCGACGCCGCAGTCGCTTCCGCCTCCTCCGGCGTCGCGCCGTCCACCACGGCAACCAACAGGTCCTCGTTCTGCGGGAACGCGCGCTTCAGCTCCATCCCGTGCTGCCGCCAGGGCAGGCTTTCGGAGAACAAGCGGGACGTGTCGGTGGAAACCGCCAGCCTGGACTTCGCAAGCCAAACGCAGCCCCCGGCCAGCAGCAGCGCCGCCAGCAGCACCACCCAGGCATGGCGCACGCAGGACCCGATCCAGCGGGCCAAAGCCTCCGACACGGTTCAGGCCCGCGGCGCGGCCAAGCGGGCCGGATTTGCGCGTCTGGTGCGGGCGTGGCTCATGCGGGGAGAACTCCAAGGTGGGACCGGGCGGGCTGGCCGTCCGGCCGCGCCGTGCCCGGAACGACGCCCGGGGGTCCTTACTCCACCACGGCGGCGTGGTCCACGGCCACCGGCCCGGCGGACCGGCGCAGCAGGAACACGAGCGGCATCACCGCCAAGCACGTCAGCATCATCAGCTTGAAATCGTCCATGTAGCTGATGGTCATCGCCTGCGTCGTCACCATGGCATCGAGCGGCCCCCGGCCCGCGGCCGAGAGCGGGTTCATCCACTGCTCCATCGCAGGCGTACGCAGCGCCGGGTTGAACGGCGTGACGTGGGCGGCGATGTCGGCGTGGTTGACCTGCACATTCTCGGCCAGCAACGCCGTGACCACGGAGATGCCGACACTCGACCCGATGTTGCGCGACAGGTTATACAGCCCCGTCCCGTCGCCGCGGCTGGCCGCCGGCAGGGTGGAGAACGTCACCACCGACAGCGGCACGAACAGGAAGCCCAGCCCGGCGCCCTGGACGAAGCCCGTGACCACGATTGTCGCCTCCGACACGTCGCGGGTCCATCCCGTCATGTCGAACATGGCCCAGGCGGTCAGGCCAAGCCCGGTCAGCAGCAGCCAGCGGGTTTCCACCCGGCCGATCAGCTTGCCCACCGCGAACATGCACACCATCGTGCCGATCCCGCGCGGCCCCATGACCAGCCCGGCCGTCACCACGGGATAGCCCATCAAGGTCTGCAGGAACGGCGTCATCAGCGCCATGGAGGCAAGATAGGTGATGCCGACGATGAAGATGAAGACCATGCCCAGGGCGAAGTTCCGGTCGAGGAACAGGCGCGGGTTCACGAACGGCTTGTCGCTGGTGAAGCTGTGCACCAGGAACACGTAGAACGCGCTGGCGGCGATCAGCGCCTCGATCACGATCTCGCCCGAGGCGAACCAGTCGAGCTGCTCGCCCCGGTCCAGGAAGATCTGCAGGGCGGCGATGGCCACGCTGAGCGCGCCGAAGCCGAGCCAGTCGAGCCGGGTCCGCGCGTCGGCCCGGGTTTCCGTCACAAAGGCGCTGACCCCGGCAAAGGCCACCGCGCCGATGCCGACGTTGATGTAGAACACCCAGCGCCAACTGATGTTGTCCGTCAGCCACCCGCCGATCACCGGGCCGAGCACCGGCCCCACCATCACGGACACGCCGAACAGCGCCATCGCCGACCCGCGCTCCTCGGCCGAGTAGATGTCGAGCAGGATGGATTGCGAAAGCGGCACCAGCGCGGCCCCGAAGAAGCCCTGCAGCAGGCGGAACCCCACGATCTGCACCAGGGACTCGGCAAGGCCGCACAGCACGGACGCGGCGACGAACCCGGCAATCGAGACCAGCAACAGGCGCTTGCGCCCGAAGCGCGCAGCCAGGTAGCCGGAGGGCGGGGTCATGATCGCCGCCGCGGTGATGTAGGAAGTCAGGACCCAGTTGATCTGGTCCGCGCTGGCGGACACGCTGCCCTGGATGTAGGGCAGCGCCACGTTGGCGATGGTGGTGTCCAGCGCCTGCATCACCACCGACAGGATCACGCAGGCGGTGATCGCCCCGCGGTTGGCGACGCGCGGAGCCGCCCCCAGCGTCGCCGCGCTAGACATGGCGGCCCCGCACCCGGTCGAGCAGCGATTGCAGGGCAAGGGGCAGGCCGCGGGCGTGGCCGGTATCGACCTCCACCACCGCGCTCATCCCCACCCGCAGCGGCGGCTTGCTGCCGGACAGGTCCAGCCGCACGCGCATCGGGATGCGCTGCACCACCTTGACCCAGTTGCCCGTGGTGTTCTGCGCCGGCAGCAAGGAGAAGGAGGAGCCGGATGCAGGGCTGATGCTTTCCACGGTTCCGGTCCACGCGACGCCCGGGTAGGTGTCCACCGTGACCGTCGCCCGCTGGCCCGGCGCCACATAGGTCAGCTCCGTTTCCTTGGGGCTGGCCTCCACCCACAGGTCGGTGTCGGAGATCAGGCTGAACCCCGGCTGCGACGCGCGCAGGTAGCTGCCGGCCTGCAGCGCGTCCACGTTGGTCACGATCCCATCGAACGGCGCGCGCACCACGGCGTCGTTCAGGTCGCGCTGCGCCGCGTCCACCGCGGACTGGGCCTGCTTGTAGAACGGGTTGTCCTCGACCGGCTGGCTCGCGTCGCCAAGCTGCGCCAGCATGGCCTGCGCCTGCGCTTGCGCCACCGCCACCTTCTGCCGGGCGCTCACGAGGTCGTGCTGCGCCTGGTCGAAGGTGGCGCGCGAAGCGACGACGCTGGACGCCAGGTCCTGCTGCCGCTTGAACACCGTCTCGAAATACGGGATGTCCGCTTCGGCCTGCGCGACCTGCGACAAGGCTTGCTTGAGAGCGGCCTGCTGCGTCAGCACTTGGTTGCGCACGGCACCGAGCTGCCCCTGCGCCCCTTCCAAGGCGATGCGGAACGAGTTGTCCTGCAGCCGGAACAGCACGTCGCCCTTCTTCACGTGCTGGTTGTCGTGCACGGCGACCGCGGCGACCAGGCCGGACACGTCCGTGGACACGCCCACCGTCTGTGCCTGCACATAGGCGTTGTCCGTGGCCATGACCTGGCCGCCGGTGACGTACTCATACGCGCCGGCGATCAATGCGACCGGCAGCAGCGCGAACAGCAGCGGCCGGAGCGTGCGGCGGCGCCGGGCTGCGAAGGGTCGGACGGGCGGCAACGGCTGGCCGGGCAGCTTCGGCGCCGCCTGGGCCTCCACGCGCGTGAGCGGCTCGTCGTCAACGATGCTGGTGTTGTTCGTGTCCATGAACTTGCCAATGCTCTTGAGGGTTCAACTCGCCTTTTTGCGGGCGCCGGGCCGAATGCACGCCTCGACCAGGTTCGCCTTGACGGCGCCAAGGATGCGGAGCAGCGCCGCCCGGTCGGCCTCCGACACCCCGGCCAGCGCCTCCGCGCGCGTGGCCTCGCCGATGGCGTGCAGCGGCTCCAGGCTGGAGCGCGCCGTGGGATGCAGGAACAGCAGCCACAGCCGCCGGTCGGTCGGGTGCTGCCGCCGCTCGATCAGGCCGCGGCTTTCCAGCTTGTCGAGGATGCGGACCAGGGTGATCGGCTCGATTTCCAGGATCTCCGCAAGCCCGGCCTGATGGATGCCCTCGTTCTTGGCCAAGTGCAGCAGGACCAGCCATTGCGACCGGGTGAAGCCGAGATGCGCGGCTTGCTGCTCGAAGCGCTTGCGCATCAGCCGCCCCACGTCGTGCAGGACGAAACCGACCGTGGGCAGGCGCGACTCCCCGCCGCCCGCTTCCTCGCCATCGCCGTGCAGGACGGCCGCCCCGTTTACAGCATCACTTATCATGGTCGTGTAGATTATAGCGTTGCTTACGAGTCTCCGCTAGGGTTGCCGTCATGGAGAAAGGGCAGAAGCGGATGCGTGCAGGGGCGAGGCGGGCGGCGCTCGCGTTGGCGCTGGCCGCGTGGCCGGGTATGCCGGCGCTGGCCGACCGGGCGCCGTTCAGTTGCGCGGGCATGGCCGCCGCGGGCGGGGCGGAACTGTTGTGCAGCCACATCGATCCCGAAGCGCCGGCGCAGACCTGCACGTTCAGTTGGACCTTGATGGCGTCGGGCAACCAACAATCCGTGGTCAGCGGTGCCTTCACGCTGCCGACCGGGGTGTCGAACTCGGTGGTTTACCAGGCGAACGGCATCGCCTACGCGCTCACCAACCCGATTGTGCTTTGCCAGGGGCGCAAGAACGGCTGACGCCCGGCGGCCGGGCGCGCCCTACTCGCCCCGCGGGTCGAAGGCGTGGCGCAGCCCGTCGCCGAGCAGGTTCACCGCGATCACCGACAGGAAGATCAAGAGGCCCGGCAAGATCGCCAGCATCGGCGCCGTCGTCACCAATTCCTGCGCGTTGTTCAGCATGTTGCCCCAGGACGGCGTGGGCGGCACGATGCCGAAGCCGAGGAAGCTCAGCACGCTCTCGAACAGGATCACGCGCCCCACGGTGAGGGTGAGCGACACGATCAACGGGCTGGCCACGTTGGGCAGCACGTGCGTGAGGATCGCGTAGCCCGCCCGCGCGCCGCTGACCCGGGCGGCGCGGATGTAGTCGGCTTCCCGGATCGCCAGCGTCGCCGCGCGCACGATCCGGGCCACGCCGGTCCAATCGACGATGGAGATGATGACCACCACCCGCCAGAACCCGGCCGCGCCCGAGCGCGCGAACTCCGGCGAGAAGCCCAGCTTGGTCAGGTCGAGCGCCCCCAGCACGATCAACAGCGGCAGCAGCGGCAGCGCGATCATGCCGTCGGTGAAGCGCATCAGCACCGCGTCGATCCGCCCGCCGAAATAGCCCGCGGCGACCCCGATGGCGGTGCCCAGCACCGCGCCGAACGCGGTGGCGATCAGCCCCACCAAGAGCGAGATCTGTCCGCCCACCATCAGCCGTATCAGCTCGTCCCGCCCGGCGTCATCGGTGCCGAGCGGATGGGCGGCGCTCGGCGGGTCGAAGCGGGCCAGCAGGTCCGTGGTGGTGGTGTCCACCCCGAGCCACCACTCCACGGGCCAGGCAGCCAGGCAGAACAGCACGATCCCCCCCAGCAGCGCCAACGCCGCCATTCCCGTCCGGTGCCGCCGGAAGCGGCGCAGCCGGAGGCGCCAAGGGCTTTGCGGCGCCTCCACCGCGGGCGGGCGCGGCACGGGAAGCTGGACATTCATCCGACCGAAATCCGCGGGTCGAGCCAGCCATAAGCGAGGTCGGCGGCCAAGTTGCTGAGCAGGGTCACAAGCGTCGCGAACAAGAGGCCGCTGAGCGCCAGGTTGTAATCGTTGCCGAGGATCGCGTCGTAGATCATCTTCCCCATGCCGGGCTGCGCGAACATGGTTTCGGTGATCAGCGCGCCGCCGAACAAGCCGCCGAAGCTCAGGGCCATGACCGTGACCACGGGGATCAGCGCCGGGCGCAGCGCGTGGATCAGCACGACCCGGCCCTCCCCCGCGCCTTTGGCCCGGGCGGTGCGCACGTGGTCCATGCGCAGCGCATCGACCATGGCCGCGCGCACGTAGCGCACGAACTGCCCGATGATCGACAGGGCCAGCGTCGTGACCGGCAGCACCATGTGCCAGAACGTGTCCGCCCAGGTGCCGTCGCCCACGCCGCTGGCCGGCAGCATGTGCAGGTTCACGGCGAACACCAGGATCAGCACCAGCGCCAGCCAGAACACCGGCACCGATACCCCGGCCAGCGCCACCGTGCTGATCGCCCCGTCGATCCAGCCGCCGGGCCGCAGCGCCGCCAGCACGCCCAACAGCATGGACAGCAGCACGGCAATGGTGAAGCCGCCCAACATCAGCTTGCACGTCTGCCACAAGGCCGGGAGCAGCACCTCCAGCACCGGGCGGGCATGGACCCGGCTGAACCCCAGGTCGCCGCGCAGCGCGTCCCACAGCCAGCGGGCGTAGCGGAGCAGCAAAGGCTGGTCGAGGCCGTAGATGGCGCGGAGGCGCGCGGCGGCCTCCGGCGTCATGCCGGGGTTGCTCGCCATCATCAGGTCGATGGGGTCGCCCGGCATCAGGCCGATCAGGCCGTAGATCACGAACGACATCACCAGCAGCACGAGCAGCGCCTGAACCGTCCGACCGAGGAGGAAGCGGGCCACGGCGCTACTCCGCGAAGTGGCAGGCGCTCAGCACCTTGCGCCGGCCCGGCGCCGGGCCGAGTAAGGGGGGCTGGACGCGGCAGATGGCCTGGACCTTGGGGCAGCGCGGATGGAACACGCAGCCCGGCGGCGGCGCCAGGGGGCTGGGCATCTCGCCGCGCAGCGCCGTGCCGCGGGTGCGGCGGCGCCCGATGCGCGGGGCGGCGTCCAGCAGGGCGCGGGTGTAGGGATGGCTCGGCTTGCTGAACAGGTCGGCGCGCGGCGCAAGCTCCACCAAGCGGCCCAGGTAAAGCACGGCCACGCGGTCGGCCAGGTGGTTCACCACGGCCAGGTCGTGCGAGATGAACAGGTAGGCCAAGCCGTGCGCGCGTTGCAGGTCGCGCAACAGGTTTAGCACCTGGCTGCCGATGCTCACGTCGAGCGCCGACAGCGGCTCGTCCGCCACCACCAGTTCCGGTTCGGGGGCGAGCGCCCGGGCGATGGCAATGCGCTGGCGCTGCCCGCCGGAGAACTCGTGCGGGTAGCGGTTGAGCGCGTCGGGCGGCAGGCCCACCTGGGCGGCGAGTTCGCCTGCGCGCCGCCACCGTTCCGCCGCCGGGCGGCGCGCGATGCGCAGCGGCTCCGCGATGATGGCGGACACCGGCATCCGGGGATCAAGCGCGCCGAACGGGTCCTGGAACACCACCTGGATCGCCTGGCCCGCGTAGCGCACCGTCCCCTGCGTCGGCGCGCGCAGCCCGGCGACGACGTGGCCCAGCGTGGTCTTGCCGCTGCCGCTCTCGCCCACCAGCGCCAGGGTTTCGCCGGGCTGGATGTCGAAGCTCACGTCCTCCACGGCGCGCAGCACGCGCCCCTTCGCGAACAGCCCGCCGCCTTGGGGGAAGTGGACGGAAATGCGCTCCACTTCCAGCAGGCTCATTGGTGCACCTTGAAGCACGCGGCCCACTGGCCCGGCGCGTGCTCCTCCAAGGCCGGCTCCGCCGCGCGGCATCCGGCGTCGCCGCGCGGGCAGCGGGGAAAGAAGCGGCAGCCCGGCTCGGCGCGGCCCATGTCCGGCACGCCGCCGGGGATCACTGGCAAGTGGTCCACCCGGTGCCCGGCGTCCGGCAAGGTGGCGATCAGGCCGATGGTGTAAGGGTGCAGCGGCTGCGCGAACAGCGCGTCGGCCGGGCCGCGCTCCACGATGCGCCCGGCATACATCACCACGACCTCGTGCGACACCTCGCTCACCACCGCGAGGTTGTGGGAGATGAACTGGATCGCCGTCCCGGTCTCCTCCTGCAACGCGAGCATGAGGTCGAGGATCTGCGCCTGGATGGTCACGTCGAGCGCCGTGGTCGGCTCGTCCGCGACCAGCAGCGCCGGGCGGCAGGCGAGCGCCATCGCGATCATCGCCCGCTGCCGCTGGCCGCCGCTGAGCTGGTGCGGGTAAGCGCCGGCCCGCTCCCGCGCGGCGGGGATGCCGACCTGGGACAGCAATTCCACCGCGCGCTCCCCGGCGGCGGGCCAGCCCATGCTTTCATGCAGCACCAACGCCTCGGCGATCTGGCGGCCCACGGGCATGACGGGGTTGAGCGCCGTCATCGGCTCCTGGAACACCATCGCCATGCGGTCGCCGCGCATCGCCCGCCAGGCGGCGCGGCCTTGGCCGACCAGCTCGCGCCCCTCGAAGCGGATGCTGCCGGACACGCGGCCGGGCTGCGGCACCAGACCCATGAGCGCCAGCGCGGTCATGCTCTTGCCACAGCCGCTTTCCCCCACCACGCCCAGGGTGCGGCCCGGCGGGATGACGTAGCCGACGCCCGCCACCACCCGGCGCGGCCCGCCCGGCAGGTCGAAGGCGACTTCCAGACCCTGGACTTCCAGGAGCGGACTTGGTGCGGGCGGCATCAATGGTTGATCCGTATGCGGTTGCCGATGGGTTTCACCCATCCTACGCGACCCGTGCCGTAGGATGGGTGCCCATCGGCGGGTGACGGTCGTTCAACGGAGCCGGCCGTATCACTGCGATGTCCATTGCTCCGCGAAGATGCCGACGTAGTAGCCGTTGCCGAGCGGCTGGTAGCCGCGCAGCCACTTGGGGGTGATGTGCGGGTCGGCGCGGAAGAACAGCGGCAGCGCCGGCACCTGCTCCGCGTAGATGCGCTGCATGGCGGCCCACCCCGTGCTGGCCTTTTCCGGGTCCAGCTCGCCTTCCACCTGGGCGATGCCCGCGTCCATGGCAGGGTCGCTGAACCCCGGGTAGTTGGCGCCGCCGTAGTTGTTGGCCTGGCTCGGGATCTGGTCGGTGCCCAACGTGCGGCGGGGCGATTCGGAGACGGTGCTGCTCCAGCCGTACAGGACCGCGCCGGTGTAGGTGCGCCGCTTCAACGTTTCGCCGAACAGGGTGCGGGCCGGCTCGTTCTTGATCGTCGCCTCGACGCAGGCGGCCTTCCATTGGTTCTGCATCACCTGCTGCTCCAGCTCGCGCAGGCGGTTGCCGGCGGTGGTGCCGAACTCGATGGACAGGCGCTGCCCGTTCTTGCGGCACACGCCGTCCGGGCCGGGGGTCCAGCCGGCGTCGGCGAGCAGCTTCTTGGCGCCGGGCAGGTCGAACTTGGCGGCCGGGATGGCCTTGTCGTGCATGGGATGCAGCGGGTTGACCCAGGTGGCGGCGACGGGCTGCAAGCCCTCGAACAGCCGCGTCACCAGCGTTTGGCGGTCCAGCGCGGACAACAGGGCGCGGCGCACCCGCACGTCGGACAGGATGGGGTTGTCGAGCTTGAGGTCGATGTGCTCGTAGGTGAGGCTCGGTTGGAAGGTATAGACGAAGCGGTCCGGCGCCTGCTTCCGCAAGGCGAGCGCCTGGTCGATGGTCAGGCCCACGCCCTCCCCCGCCACCATGTCGATGTCGCCGGACAGCAGGTTGGCTTGCAGGGCGGCGGTGTTCTCGATGGTGCGGAGCGTGATCTTGCGGAAGGCAGGCTTGGGGCCGGGCCAGTGCGGGTTCGGCTCGAACACGATCTGCGCGCCGGACTGGTAGCCCGTCACCATCCAGGGGCCGTTCCACAGGCCCGGCGTGGTGGGGGCGCGGTTGTACTGGGTCGCGTTGATGTAGTCGCCGGGCGCCTTGGCGGCTGCGGCCACGGGACCTTCCAGATGCTCGGGCACCACCTGGTCCCACATCATGAAGTCCGCCAGCACCCGCGGCAGGTGCAGCACGGCGGTCGTGTCGTCCACCACCTCCGCCGAGGCCGCGCGCTCCCACGGGTAGGTGTTGCTGAACCCGGCGTCCGGGTTCTGCGCCAGCTTGAGGGTGAAGGCGATGTCCCGCGCCGTGACCGGGTGGCCGTCGCCCCATTGGAGGCCGGGCTTGAGTTTGATGGTGACGGCCATGCCCTTCTTGCCGTCCGGCAGGTCCTCGATGCGGGCCAGGCCGTTCTCCAGCGACGGCAGCTCGGCGCAGAGCAGGCAGACGGGCTTCCAATCCTTGTCGTAGGCGCTGATTTGCCGCTGCGCGAAGCCGAGGGCGTAGAGCTTGATGACCGTCGGGTCGATGGTCGGATGCAGGCTGGGGGGAAACTGCGCGGAGCCGATCACCAGCTCGTCCTTGGCGTGCGCCGGCGCCGCGAGCGCCGTGAGGAATGGCAAGGCAAGCAGGAAGCGGCGCATGGCTGTATGGACTCGGCTAATGACAGCGCAGCATAGACCGGGGATTGGACGGCGCGTCAATGCAAGAATCGTGCCTTCTTAGCAACAATCCGCCTGACGTCGATACAGCACGTCCTTGACCCGCCCGCTGTTCACCCGCAGCCCGGTGATCGCTCCGTCCGCATCCCGCAGCGCCTCCGCGTCCAGCCAGGACGGAAGCAGGTCCGGCAAGTGGATGCGGACCCGGCTGCCCTCCACCGGCTCGACCCGCCACGGGCCGCCGCGCGTCACTGGCCCCCGGGCTTTAACCTGCAAGCCGTCGCCGTCCGGCTCAACCGTCCAGTCCGCGTCCATCTCCTCGCTGCGGTAGCCGCCCGGCAGCCCATCCGGCAGCGCCGCGCCGGGCGGAACCCGGCGGAACGTGGCGACGTGCCCGGCATCAAGCTCCACCTCGACCGTATCCGCGTCCACCGGTCGCAGCGCAAAGGAGGCCATGCCGCACACGGCGCCGAGGCGTCCGTCCGGCAGCACCGAAGGCTCGAACGGCAGGCCGAAGGTGGCGAAGCTGGTTGTGCCCTCCGGCGTCACGGCGATGTCCAGCGTGGTGCCGGACGCCGGGTCGAGCCAGCGCCCGGCCAAGGGCCGCACGGCCTCCGGGTCGGCGGGTTGGGGCGCGGGCGCGGCGCCGGGGCGGGCGTCGAGCAGCAGGTCCAGCACCCGGTGCGCCAGCAATAACGGATCGGCGTCCGCGCGGTTGACGATGGCGATGATCGTGACGCCCTGGTCCGGCACGCGCAGGAACTCGGTGCGGTAGCCCGGCCACAACCCGCCATGCCCCACGATGCGGACGCCGCGGTAATCGCGCACCACCTGGCCGCGGGCATAAAGGTTCGCCGTGCCGTTGGCGAACGGCGCTCCGGTCGAGAGTGCCCCGGCAAGGTCCGGGTGCGTGTCGAGCCACCGGCTCCAAAGCGCCAAGTCCTCCACGCCGGAGACGAGGCCGCCCTCCCCGTGCAGCGGGAAGGCGTGCGGCGCGCGCATCCAGGCGCCGTCGCGGCGGACGTAGCCGGTGGCGAGGCCGGGCACGACCGCGCCAACCTGCTCCACCAGCCGGGTGCGGGTCATGCCGGCCGGCGCGAAGACGCGGCGGTCCAGGAAGGCCGGCAGCGCCTCGCCGCTCACCCGCTCGACGATGCGCCCGAGCAGGAGGAAGTTGGAATTGCTGTACAGGAACCGGCTGCCCGGCGCGAAGTTCAGGGTGCGCTGGCGCAGGATGCCGGCCATCAGCTCGTCGGCACGCACGGGCTGGCCGAGGGCGGCCCCGCCCAGGCGCATGATGCCGAGCATGTCGCGGACCCCGCTGGTGTTGTGCAGCAGGTGCGCGACCGTCACGGGGGCGCCCATATCCGGGAACTCCGGCAGGTGCTCCCGCACGTCGTCCTCCAACCGCAGGCGTCCTTCGTCCGCCAGCATCAGCACCGCGGCGCAGGTGAACTGCTTGGTGACGGACGCGACGCGGAACGCCGTGTCCGGCCCGACCGGCACGCCCAGTTCCAGGCTGGCCAGCCCGGCGCAGCAATGCACTGTCAGCGCACCGTCCTGCACCACGCCCACCCCGCCGCCAGGGCCGTTACCGCCGTGCAGCCCGTCCAGCAGGCGCTGCACCCCGCGTGCCAGCGCCAGCCGCGCGAGGCCGGTCATGGCTCGCTCCGCCACAGCTCGGCCTGCTGGGAGAAGGGCTGCCCGGTGGCGTTCGGCCCGAAGCCGCGCAGCCAGGTCGGCGCCGCCTGCGGGATGACGTTGAAGAACAGCGGCAGCGCCGGCAGGCGTTCGGCGTAGATATGCTGCATGGCGGACCACGCCGCCCGGCGCTTGGCCGGGTCAAGCTCGGTGTCCGCCACGGCGATGGCCGCGTCGAACGCCGGGTCGCTGAATTCGGTGGTGTTCGACCCGCTCCAGTTGTTCGCCTCCGTCGGCACCATGTCGGAGCCGAGGGTGATGCGGGGGCTTTCGCCCACCAGGCTGCTCCAACTGTACATCACGAGGCCCGGGAACGTCCGGCGCTTGGTGGTTTGCCCGAACAGGGTGCGGGGCGGCTCGGTGCGCAGCGTCGCCTCGACGCCCACTGCCTTCCAAGCGTTCTGCATGAGGGCCTGCAGCAGTTCGTTCACCCGGAAGCCCGCCGAGGTCAGGAACTCGACGCTCAGGCGCTGCCCGGCGGCGTTGCGCCGTATGCCGTCCGCGCCCGGGGTCCAGCCGGCCTCCTCCAGCAGGCGGCGCGCCGCGGCCGGGTCGTAGGGCACGGGCGGCACGGAGGGGTCGAACTCCGGGTTCTTCGGGCTGACGAAGCTCGTGGCCAGCGCCGCCTTGCCGCCGTACAGCCGCTCGTTGATGGCGCGGCGGTCCACGGCCATCAGCAGCGCGCGGCGCACCCGCACGTCCGCGAGGATCGGGTTCGTGCCGCTCGCGTCGATGTGGGCGTAGTTGAGGCTTGGGGCGTAGCTGTAGGCGAAGCGGTCGGGGTACTGCTTCTGCAGCGCCAAGGCTTGGTCGAGGGTCAGGCTGTAATCGATGTCGATGTCGCCGGAAAGCAGGTTGGCCTGCAACGCGGCGGTGTCGCCGATGAAGCGCATCGCCACCTGCTTGAAACCCGGCGTGGGGCCGGGCCAGTGCGGGTTGGGCGCAAGGGTGATGGTGCTGCCGGACCGGTAGCCGCTGATGGCGAACGGGCCGTTCCACAGGCCGGGGTTGAGCGGGTTGCGGTTGTACTCCGTCGTGTTGATGTACTCGCCGGGACCCTTGGCCCGCTCGTAGATCGGCCCCTCGATGTGCTCCGGCAGCACTTGGTCCCACAGCGCGAAGGAGTTGAGCACGCGGTCCAGGTGCAGCACGGCGGTGTGGTCGTCCACCACGTCCACGCCGCTGGCGCGGGTCCAGGGATACGTGTTGCTGAACCCGGCGTTCGGGTCGCGCCCGACGCGCCAGGTGAACGCCACGTCCCGCGCCGTCACCGGCGCGCCGTCGCCCCAGCGCAGGTCCGGCCGCAGCTTGAGGGTCACGGCCATGCCCGCGCCCTCCTTGCGCGCCAGGCCGTTCTCCAAGGAGGGAACCTCCGTGCAGAGCAGGCAGATCAGCTTGCTGTCGCCGTCATAGGTGGTCACGGTGCGGGTGGCGAAGCCCAGCACGTAGGTCTTGATGAGCAGCGGGTCGATGGACGGGTGCAGGCTGGACGGGAACTCGCCGATGCCGACCACCAGGGCGTCGCGGGCGTGCGCCGGGGGTGGGAGGAGCAGGACGGTTGCAAGGGCGGCGAGGGCGAGGCGAAGCATGGGGCGTGTCTCCATCAGCCCGCCATCCATGGCACGCGGCCCGGCAGACGGCAAAACGGTGGCGGGGCGTCTCGCTTTGTGGGATGAGCGGTGCTGCATGAAGAACTTGGGCATCGAGGGTCCGGTCATCCCAAGCCGCGTGGAGTTCCGCCGCTGGGCGGAAGCGCAGCCGCGCGGGCGTTAGGAGCGGGTGGCCGGCATGGTCGTGGCGAGGGCGCCGCAGCGCATCGGGCAGGTGCGGGTCAAGGCGCAGGCGTGGCTGGCGCTCGATCAGGCCATCCGCGCCGCGGGCCTGCTCTGCGAGGCGTTGGGCGACGGCCTCGCCGTCGAGGTCGGGGACGACACGGACTACCTGCCCCATGCGGTCGTCAACGACGGCGAGCCGATGCCGGGCGACGAGGTGGCCGCGTCGAACCCGGTTATCATCGTCGAGGCCCTCTGGCCATCCGCGCAATCGGTCGATACCGGGGTAAAGCCAGCGAAATCGCACAGCGGTTTGCGCGCGGCCGACTACTTCAAACTGCCTTCGGTTCGGCATTACTTGATCATACGGGCTGACCGGCGCGCGGTGATCCACCATCGCCGCCGCGACGATGGCGGCATCGAGACCCGGCTCGCCGCCGAGGGACGGATCGCCCTGGACCCGCCCGGCATCGAAATTGCAATTGAGGACTTCTACGCCGAGTGACGGCGCGCCCGTAATGCTTGAAGAATGGAGTTCGGCATGATCGTCATCAGCAGGCGCGGCGTCATCGCCGGCGTCGCCGCGCTCGGCCTCGGGGCCATCTCCGGCGCCCGCGCGGCCGGGCCGACCATCGCCATGGTGCAGATCAACCAGCAGGCGCTGTTCTTTAACCAGATGCTGCAAGGCGCCCAGGACGCGGCGAAGAAGGCCGGGGTGACGCTCGATGTGTTCAACGCCAACGACAGCCCGACCGCGCAGAACAACGCGGTGGAGACTTTTATTCAGCAAAAGGTCGCCGGCATCCTGGTGGACGCCATCGACGTGAACGGGCTGCTGCCGTCGATCCAGCAGGCCGCCGCCGCGGGCATCCCGGTGGTCGCTGTGGACGCGGTGCTGCCGGAAGGGCCGCAGAAGGCGCAGATCGGCGTGGACAACGCGAAGGCCGGGCAGATGCTGGCCGACGTGTTCCTGCCCTACATGGCGGCGTCGATGGGCGGCCGCGCGAAGCTCGGCGTGGTCGGCGCGCTGAACTCCTTCATCCAGAACCAGCGGCAAAAGGCGTTCGTGGACGCCGTGTCCGGCAAGCCCGGCGTGACGATGGCCGGCGTGGTGGACGGCCGCAACATCCAGGACAACGCGCTGTCGGTCGCGGAAACGCTGCTGACCGGCAACCCCGACATGACCGCGATCTATGCGACCGGCGAGCCGGCGCTGCTCGGCGCCATCGCCGCGGTGGAAAGCCAGGGCCGGCAGGGCGACGTGAAGATCTTCGGCTGGGACCTGACGGCGCAGGCGATCCGGGGCATCGACGCGGGCACCGTGGTCGCCGTGGTGCAGCAGGACCCGGCAGGCATGGCCGCCGCCGGGGTCGATGCCCTCGTCACCCTGGCCCGCGGCGGCACGGTGGCGCGCAGCATCGCCGTGCCGGTCACCATTGTGACCCGGGCCAACGTCGATCCCTACCGTTCGGTGTTCAAGTAAAGGGGGCCGTGGACGCGCCGCTGATGTCGCTGCGCGGCATCGGCAAGGCGTTCGGCTCGCAGGTCGCCCTGCGCGGCGTCGATCTCGACCTGTTCGGCGGCGAGTGCCTGGGCCTCGTGGGCGACAACGGCGCCGGCAAATCGACGCTGAGCAAGGTCATGTCCGGCGCCTATCTCCCGGACGCCGGGCGCATCCTGCTGTCCGGAACGGAAGTGCGGCTGGCCGGCCCGGCGGAAGCGCGGGCGCAGCGGGTCGAGATGGTGTATCAGGACCTCAGCCTGTGCGACACCATCGACGTGGCGGGCAACCTGTTCCTCGGCCGCGAGATCGCCCGGCGCGGCTTCCTTCATAAGGCGGCGATGCGGGCGGAGGGCCGGCGGATGCTCGACGCGCTCGGCATCCGCATCCCCAACATGCGGGCCAAGGCGGCGCAACTGTCCGGCGGGCAGCGGCAGTCCATCGCCATCGCCCGCGCCGCCGCCTTCGCGCCCCGGGTGCTGCTGCTGGACGAGCCGACCTCCGCGCTGGCGGTGGCCGAGGTGGAGGCGGTGCTGGCCCTCATCAACCGGGTCAAGGCGCAAGGCGTCGCGGTGGTGCTGGTGACGCACCGGCTGCAGGACCTGTTCCGCGTGTGCGACCGCATCGCGTTCATGTACGAGGGCACCAAGGTGGCGGAGCGCCGAGCGGGCGAGACGAATTTGGAGGAGGTCGTGCAGCTCATCGTGGGCGGCGCCCGGCCATGAGCGCCCCGGCTCTCCGCGACGCGCAGCGCCGCCCGGCCGATCTCCTGCTGGAGCACGCGCAGGTGCTGTCCATCGCCGCGTTCTTCCTCCTGTGCTGCCTGGCGTTCGCCTTCGCGTCGCCGGTGTTCCTGACGCCGGGCAACCTGCTCAACATCTTGCGGCAGTTGGCGCCCATGCTGATCGCCGCGGTGGCGATGACCTTCGTGATCACCACGGGCGGCATCGACCTGTCGATCGGCTCCACCGTGGCGCTCGCCAACGCGCTGGCGGCGATGGCGCTGGGAGCCGGGGTGCCCTGGCCGTTGGCGGCGACCGGCCTGCTGCTGGGGGGCGCGGCGGTCGGCGCGGCGCAGGGGTGGTTCGCGGCCTACCAGAAGGTCCCGTCCTTCATCGTGACGCTGGCCGGGCTGTCCATCCTGCGCGGGGTCGCGCTGTTGCTGACGCAGGGCTACTCGATCCCGATCACCGGCGCGCCGGGCTTCATCGCGCTTGGGCGGGGCTGGGTGCTGGGTGTGCCGATCCCGGCCGTCATCGCCGCCCTGGTCGCCGTCGCCGGGTTCGTGACGCTGGAACAAACCCGCTACGGGCGGCAGGTGGTGGCGGTCGGCGCCAACATGGAGGCGGCGCGGCGGGTCGGGATGCCGGCGCAGCGCGTCGCGGCGTCCGTGTTCGCGTTGACCGGGGCCGCGTCCGCCTGCGCCGGGCTGATCATCGCCGCCCGGCTCGGCTCCGGCTCGTCCAACGCGGCGGTGGGGTTCGAGCTGGAGGCGATTGCGGCCGTGGTGCTGGGCGGCACGTCCTTGATGGGCGGCAGCGGCACGGTGGTCGGCACCGTGCTGGGGGCGCTGACCATCGCGGCCATCGGCAACGGGCTGATTTTGGTGCACACCTCGCCGTTTCTGGTGCAGATCGTGACCGGGGCGATCATCCTCCTCGCGATCTGGCTCAACACCCGCGTGTTCGCGCGCCTGGCTACGCGCCGCCGGGTCCGCTGAAGGGGATTGCATGGTGACGGACCGCTCGCCCGCGCATATCGGCTCCGGCCAGGTGATGACCGTGCGCGGCCCGGTGCCGGGGGCGGCGCTCGGCGTGACGCTGATGCACGAGCATTTGCTGAACGATTGCCGCTGCTGGTGGCACAAGCCGAAGGAGCCAGGGCGCGCCCGCCTCGCCTGCGACCCCGTGCACCCCGGTATCCTGGGCGAACTGCGCATGGACCCGTTCGTGAACCTCAGCAACTGCACCCTGGACGATGAGCGCCTGGCGATAGCCGAGCTGGCGGAGGTGTTGGCGCTGGGCGGGCGAACGGTGGTCGATCCGACTTGCCAAGGCATCGGCCGGGACCCGCTGGCGCTGCGCCGCATTTCGGAGGCAACGGGCCTGCACGTCGTGATGGGCGGCGGGTTCTACCTGCAAGCCGCGCACCCGGAGCGGGTGCGCGGCATGGCCGCCGCCGACATCGCCGACGAGATCGTGCGGGAAGCGGTGGAGGGCGTCGGGACCTCCGGCGTGCGCATCGGCCTGATCGGCGAGATCGGCGTATCCGCGGACTTCACGGCGGAGGAGGAGAAGTCGCTGCGCGGGGCGGCGCAGGCGCAGCGCCGCACCGGGCTGCCGCTGATGGTACACCTGCCCGGCTGGTTCCGCGTGGCAGGCCGCGTGCTGGACGTGGTGGGCGAGGAAGGCGGCGACCTCCGCCACACCGTGCTGTGCCACATGAACCCGTCCGGCGCCGACACCGACTACCAGGCGGCGCTGGCGGAGCGCGGCGCGTTCCTGGGCTACGACATGATCGGCATGGATTTCTGGTATGCCGACCAGGGCGTGCAATGCCCGTCCGACGAGGACAACGCCCGCGCGATCATGCGCCTGATCGCCCGCGGCGCGTTGGATCGGGTGCTGCTGTCGCAAGATGTTTTTCTCAAGATGATGCTGACCCGCTACGGCGGCTTCGGCTACGCCTACCTGCAACGCCACTTCCTGCCGCGCCTGCGCCGCCACGGCGCGACGGGGGCGCAGGTCACGCGGATGATGGTCGAGAACCCGCGCTGCCTGTTCTGTGGCGACCATGGCTGAGCCGAGCCTGTCGCAGCGCCTGCTTTCGGCCAACCGGGGCGTGTGGGACGAGATGCAGGCGCACCGCTTCGTGCGCGACATTGAGGCCGGCACCCTGCCGCGCCCGGTGTTCGCGCGCTACGTCGCCTATGAGCACGGCTTCGTCGAGACCGCGATCCTGATTTTCGGCCACGCCATGCTCAAGGCGCCCGACTTCGCCGCGCGGCGCTGGCTGTGCGGCGTGCTCCATGCCCTGGCCGGCGAGCAGCTCGGCTACTTCGACCGCGTGTTCGCGGCGCTCGGCACCGGGCCGTCCAGGGCGGGCGCGGCGCCCCCGTCCGTGGCGGCGTTCGGCGGGTTCATGCTCGGCGTGGCGGAGACGGGTTCCTACCTCGACATCCTCGTCACCATGCTGGCGGCGGAGTGGATGTATGCGACCTGGTGCGGCCGGGCGGCACGGCGCCCGATCTCCGATCCCGACATCGCCGACTGGGTGCGGCTGCACGCGGCGCCGGAGTTCCAGGCGCAGGCGGATTGGCTGCGCGCCGGCGTTGATGCGTTCGGTGCGGGCATCGACGCGGCCACCCTGCGGCGGTTGTCGGACCTGTTCGGCACCGCGCTGCGGCTTGAGGTCGATTTCCACGCCGCCCCGTATGAGGCCGCGCCGGCATGACGGAGGCGCCCGCGGTGTTCGTCCTGGGCAACGCTGGCGTGGACCTGGCCTTGGCGCTGGCGCATCTGGCGCGGCCGGGCGAGACCGCGGTGGCCTCGGCCGGCGCCCGCGCGCCCGGCGGCAAGGGGCTGAACCAGGCGGTCGCTGCCGCCCGGGCCGGGGCGCGCGTGCGGTTCTGCGCCCCGGTGGGCGAGGATGCGGAGGCCGATTTCATCGCCGGGACTCTGGCCGCGGAGCCGCTGGCCCGGCTGCACCTGCTGCGGCGGCCGGAGCCGACGGACGTGTCCATCGTGATGGTGGCTGACGATGGCGAGAACAGCATCGTCAGCCTGTGCCGATGCGCCGACACGCTGGACGAGGCCGAGGCGGGAGCCTTCGCGGCCGGGCTGACGCCGGCGGATTGGCTGCTGATGCAGGGCAACCTGACGGCGGCGGCCACCCTTGCCGCGGTGCGGGCAGCCCGCGGGCGGGTGATGCTGAACGCCGCGCCGCTGCGCTGGCCGGTTGCGCCGGTGCTGCCGTTCTGCGCCGTCGCCGTGGTGAACCGGGGTGAGGCGGAGGCGATCACCGGCCTCGCCGACCCCGGCGCCGCCGCGTTGCGGATGCAGGCGCAGGGCTGCGCCGCCGCGGTGGTGACGCTGGGTGCCGAGGGCTGCGTATGGGCGGACGCGGACGGGCTGCACCGCCTGCCCGCCGCCGCCGTGCGGGCGGTGGACACCACCGGGGCAGGCGACACGTTCTGCGGCGTGCTGGCCGCGCGCCTGGCATCCGGTCGGGCCTTGCCGGACGCGCTGGCGGCGGCGCAGCGGGCCGCGGTGCTGTCGGTGACGCGCTTCGGCGCGTATGCGGCGCTGCCGACCGTGGCCGAGCTGCGCGGGCTGGGCTGATGCTGTCGCAAAGCGGTCATTTGCCAAACCGGCGCGCAGCACCGTAACCCGGCGGACCCCCTCATCATGGTGCCTCGATGCTTCGATTTCTGCTGATCGCGTTGCTGCTGGCTGCTTCCCCGGCCAGGGCCGCGACGCTTGACCAGGTTCGTGCCGCCGGCGTGCTGCGCTGCGGCGGCGTGCCGCGTCCGGGCCTGGCCGCGCCCGCCGCGGAGGGCGGCGGAATGGCGGGCCTCGAAATCGACCTGTGCCGGGCGGTCGCCGCCGCCGTGCTGGGCGACGGCGCGCGGATCGAGTTCCATCCCTACGCGCTCGGCCCCGATTTCGAGCGGCTGCGCCGGGGCGACGACGCCGTGGCGTTCCTCACGGGGTCGGAGCTGCAGGCCAACAACCTGCTGGACGCGGCCCTCCCCGGCCCGGCGGTGTTCCACCAAACCAACGGCGTCATGGTGGCGGCGGACCACCCGGCGCAGCACCTGTCCGACCTCGCCGGCACCATGGTCTGCGTCGAGCCGGGCACCGGGGCGGAGCGCACGCTGCTGGCCTATGTCCGCGGGCGCGGCATCGCCATCCGCTATTCCGGCTGGCAGGAGGAAGAAGAAATGCTCGACGCCTTCGAGGTCGGCCGCTGCCCGGCCGTCGCCCTGGAAACGACGGCGCTGGCGGCGCAGCGGGCGGAGGGTCAGGCGCGGGGCCGCCCGATCCGCATCCTGCCGGAGCCGCTTTCGGCGACGCCGATCCTGGCCGTCACCGGGCTGGACGACGCACGGTGGGCGGCGGTCGTCGCGTGGAGCATGAGGGCGCTCATGCCGCCGGGCGCCGGGGCGGAACCCTTGGCGGTGCCGGGCGGAAGCCTGGGGCTGGCGCCGGGCTGGCAGGCCCGGGCGGCGGCCGGGGGCACGTATGATGCCTTGCTGGCCCGCAACCTCGGCGCGGCCTCGCCGCTGCGGCTGCCGGCGGGGTTGGATGCGTCCTGGCGCGACGGCGGCCTGCTTTGCCCGCCCGGGGCCGAGTAGGAAGCGTAACTTCATGCGCTTGTAACCCCGCCTGAACAGCAGGCACCGCGCCGCATGGGATAAAAGAACTCTGGATTT
The DNA here is from genome assembly GCA_964235485.1 of uncultured Acetobacteraceae bacterium. Lineage (GTDB taxonomy): Bacteria > Pseudomonadota > Alphaproteobacteria > Acetobacterales > Acetobacteraceae > CAHJXG01. Next base: position 62,755 of record CAXSAZ010000021.1, read on the forward strand.
CAAAGGACCCGACCGTATGCCACGCTTGCTCCTCAAGGGCTGCTCCGCCCTGGTCGCTGCCGGCCTGCTACTGCAGCCATTCGCCCTATCGGCGGCGCGCGCCGCCGAACGCCCCAGGCCAATCGTCACCGGCCAGCCCGATCCCACCGGGGATGTCGCGCCGTTCTACAGCGACCCCGCCGCCGAGCCGCGGCTCTCGAACGAGGAGCTGATCCAACTGCTGCGGCGCCGGGTCAAGTACGTGTTCGTGCTGTTCCAGGAGAACCGCTCCTTCGACCACTATTTCGGCACCTTCCGCGGCGCAAACGGCCTGTTCTCGGACGGGACCCGGCCCCGCGTGCCGGCGACCAACACCCAGGCGATCCTCAACACCGACGGCAGCGCCGGCACCATCCAGCCCTTCCGCATCGGCACCGAGCAGAACGCCGCCGACCTCGACGACATCGACCACGGCCACCCGCGCATGGCGGCCAAGATGCACTTGGTGAACGGCGTGCCCGTCATGGACCGCTTCGCAATCAACGAGCAGGCCAAGTACTTCGCGGGGTCGCCGATCAACCCCACGACCCCGCCGGCCACCGTGTCCCTGAAGTCGAAGCAGTTCGGCGAGTTGGCGATGGCCTACGTCGATTGCGACACGATCCCCTTCCTGTGGAACTACGCCAACAAGTTCACCTTGTTCGACAACATCTTCCAAACGACGGTCGGGCCGTCCACGCCGAACGCCATCGCCATGATCGCCGGGCAGTCCGGGGAAACGCAGTGGGTGAAGCACCCGGACGCGACCTCCGCCAGCACCTTCGGCTCGGTCGCGGTGCCGATCACCAACGACCCGATCCCCGGCCTGCCCGGCGCCCAAGCCCAGTATTCGGGCGTGCCGAGCCAGCCGGCCAACATCGAGCCGACCGCCAACACCGGCGCCGCCAGCGGCGTGCCGCAGCGCAAGAACGAGGGCGGCGCGCCGGCCAATGTCGCGCCGAACCTGACGTTCGCCGGGCTGCCGCTGACGCTTGCCGGGCGCACGCTGGCGGATGTCGCGTCGCACGACGCCAACCCGGCCCTCGACCTCGCGGACGTGCAGGGGGACATCCCCTTCATCACCGGGCGGGGCCGGAAGCCGTATAGCTGGGGCTGGTACCAGAACGGCTACGGGACGGAGCGGGGGCTGCCGGACAGCAACGGCATCCGCACGGTGCCGCACGCCAGCTACATCGGCCACCACAACGGGCCGCAGTACTTCGGCTACGTCACCAACAACCCCGTGCAAAGCGCGAACCAGCACGGCTTGAGCGACTTCTTCGACGACATGCAGGCGGCGGCGCTGCCGAAATCGGGCGGCGTGTTCTACGTCCGCGGCGGCTACGACAACATCATGGGGCTGCGTCCGGACACGACGCACGCCACCGGCCCGGCCGACGCCGCCTACATCAGCGGCAACTTCCTGGGCGACGACGACCACCCCGCCTATTCCGACGCGCAGATCAGCGAGGCGCTGATCGCGGAAGAGGTCAACGCCATCGCGGGCAGCCCCTACTGGGGTGAAAGCGCCATCGTCATCACCTATGACGAGTCGGAGGGCGACTACGACCACGTGCCGCCCCGCATCCTCAGCTACGACCCGGCCGGCCTGCCGCTCAGCCGCGGGCCGCGCATCCCGCTGATCGTGATCTCCCCCTACGCCCGCGCCCACGCGGTCGCGCATGAGGAAGGCGACCACAACTCGGTGATCCGGCTGGTGAACTCCTTGTTCGGCCTGCCGCCGCTCGCGACGCTGCCGGACGAGGCCGCGGCGCGGCTGGCCGGCGCGCAGGACCCTCAGTTCCAAACGGGTCCGGCGGGCTTCACCCAGCAGTTCCTCAGCGCGCACGACGCGCCGGGGATGCCGACCGGGGCGCTGCTGTCCGCCTTCGATCCGGGCCGGCTGGTCGGCTACCGCGCGCCGCTGCCGGCCGCTTACGCCACCATTCCCGCCAGCACGGTCCGCACCCTGCCGCACTACGGCGGCCAAGGATGCAGCGCGCTGGGCTTGCAGACGGAGGATCGAGTGCAGGGCCTTCCCAACACGGTCCCGTCCGACTTCTTCGCGCGGCCGAGCCAGACCGTGAACTGACGCCGCCCGCGGGGCGCGGCACGGCCCATGCCGTGCCGCGCCCCGTTCAATTCAAACGTGCTTACTTCAGATGCTGGGCGAGGAACTTGTTCATCTCGAACATGGTCACTTTGTCCTTGCCGAACACCTTCTTCAGCTTGTCGTCGGCGAGGATCTCGCGGCCGTCATCGGGGTTTTGCAGCTTGTTGGCCTTGATGTACTCCCACACCTTGCTGACCACCTCGCCCCGCGCCATCGTCCCCTCGCCGACCACGGCGGCCAGGTCTTCCGACGGCTGCAACGGCTGCTGCAAGGCGTTCGGCTTGTGCCCGGCCTTCGGCTTCTCGACAGTGGCGCCCTTCGGCGGGGCCTTCTTCTTCTCGGGGGCTTTCGTCATCGGTTCACTCCGTGAGGCTGCATGGTGTGGCTGCATGGTGTTTGGGGGCAGGCGTCCGTAGGCCAAGGCGTGCGGCTGAGGCAAGGCCCCGGGCCGATGCGGGCGCGTGTGCCCGTGCCGCGCCCACCGCCGCCGATGGGCGCCCTGTGCTGGCACTTGTCGCGCGCCGTGGCAATGCGCCGAAGGCGCTGGCCACCAGACCGAAGACACTGGCCATCAGGCTGTTGCTTAATCGCCACAAACCCGGCCCGTGCCGCCGCCCGGCTGGCCTGGCACAAGCCTTGCGAGGCTCCGCCCCACCGAAGCCCGCGGAGCGCAGCCATGGACATTGGCGTTTTTATCCCGATCAACAACAACGGCTGGCTGCTGTCCGCCACCTCGCCGCAATACATGCCGAGCTTCGAGCTCAACCGCCAGGTCGTGCAGAAGGCGGAGGCATTCGGCTTCGACTTCGCCCTTTCCATGATCAAGCTGCACGGCTTCGGCGGCAAGACGGAGTTCTGGGATCACGGGCTGGAAAGCTTCACCCTGATGGCGGGCCTGGCCGCCGTCACCTCGCGCATCAAGCTGTACGCCTCCACCGCGGTGCTGACCATCCCGCCGGCCATCGTGGCGCGGATGACGAGCACCATTGCCGACATCTCCGGCGGGCGCTTCGGGGTCAACATCGTGTCGGGCTGGCACAAGATCGAGTACAGCCAGATGGGCCTCTGGCCCGGCGACCACCATTTCGCCCGGCGCTACGACTACAGCACGGAATACGTGCGGGTCCTGCGCGACCTGTGGGAAACCGGGCAGTCCGACCTGCAAGGCGAGTACTTCCGCATGGACGCCTGCAAGCTCAGCCCCCGCCCCGCGTCGCCGGTCAAGCTGGTGTCCGCCGGGCAAAGCGACCGGGGGATGGAGTTCGCGGCACAGTATTGCGACTTCAACTTCGCGCTCGGCGAGGGCGTGAACGAGCCGGCGCGCGCCGCCGGCGTTCCCGCCCGGATGCTGGAGCACGCGCGCCGCGCCGGGCGCGACGTGGGCAGCTACATGCTATACATGGTCATCGCCGACGAGACGGACGCGGCGGCAATGGCAAAGTGGGACCACTACGTGGCCGGCGCCGACCAGGACGCGCTGGCCCACCTGCTCGGCAAGGCCGCGGAGGACCCGTCGCCGGGCACCACCTCCATGGCGGCAGCGGTGCTGCGCTCCCCGTCGCCGGTCAACTTCAACATGGGAACCCTGGTCGGCTCCTACGCCGCGGTCGCCGCGATGCTGGACGAGGTGGCGGCCTTGCCGGGGGTGAAAGGCATCATGCTGACCTTTGACGACTTCCTGCTGGGTCTGGATGCGTTCGGGACCCGCATCCAGCCCTTGATGCGATGCCGCGCCGAGCGTCGGCTGGTGGCCTGATGCGGCGCCGGACCCTGTTGCGGGCCGCCGGGCTGGGCGCGGCGGCCGGGCTGGCCTGCCCGGCGGCGGTGCGCGCGCAAGCCGCGACCACGCTGCGCTTCGTGCCCTACGCCGACCTCGCCTTGCTCGACCCGGCCGTCAGCGCCTTTGTCACGCGTAACCACGTCCTGATGGTGTTCGACACCCTGTTCGCGGTGGACGAGGCCGGCGTCGCCCAGCCGCAGATGCTGGCCGGCTACGCCACGGAGCCGGACGGGCTGACCTGGAACCTGACGCTGCGCGACGGCCTGCGTTTCCACGACGGCACGCCCGTGCTGGCGCGGGACGCGGTGGCCAGCATCCGGCGCTGGTGGGTGGGCGACGCCTTCGGCCAGGCGCTCGCCGCCGCCACGGCGGAGCTGTCCGCGCCCGACGACAAGACGATCCGCTTCCGGCTCCGGCGGCGCTTCCGCCTGCTGCCCGACGCGCTGGCGCACCCGACCAACACGATGGCCGCGATCATGCCGGAACGGCTGGCGCAAACCCCGGCCAGCGCCCGGCTGACCGAGATCGTCGGCAGCGGCCCGTTCCGCTACTTGGCCGCCGAGCGCGTGCCCGGCGCCCGCAACGCTTATGCGCGGTTCGAGGGCTACGTGCCGCGGGACGGCACGCCGAGCTTCTGCGCCGGGCCGCGGGTCGCGCACTTCGACCGGGTGGAATGGATCACCACCCCCGACCCGGCCACCCAGGTCGCCGCCCTCCGGGCCGGGGAGGTCGATTGGGTGGAGCAGCCGCTGATGGACCTCGTGCCCTCGATCCGGGCCAGCCGCGCGCTCCGGGTCGAGGTCCTGGAAACCAAGGGCCTGATCGGCTTCCTGCGCTTCAACCAGTTGTTCCCGCCGTTCGACAACCCCGCGGTCCGCCGGGCGGTGCTGCGCGCGGTGAACCAGCGGGAGTTCATGGAGGCGGTCGTGGGCGGCAACGGCCCGTTCGACAGCCAGTGCGGCCTGTTCACCCCCGGGACGCCGCTCGCCAACGACGCCGGCATGGAGGCGCTGAGCGGCAAGCACGACCTGTCCGACCTGAAGCACGAACTGGCCGCAGCCGGCTACAAGGGCGAGAAGATCGTCTATCTGGAGCCGACGGACGTGCCGCGCATCAACGCCATCGCGGAGGTCGGCGCGGACATGCTGCGCAAGCTCGGCATGAACGTGGACGTGATCGCGACCGACTGGGGCACCACCGTGCAGCGTTCGGTCAGCCGGCAGCCGCCGGACAAGGGCGGCTGGCACATGTTCGCGGCGTTCTCCGGCGGCTACGACATGAGCACGCCGGGCAGCCACCAGTTGATGCGCGGCAACGGGGACGGCGCCTACAACGGCTGGCCGAACCTGCCGAAGCTGGAAGCGCTGCGCGACGAGTGGCTGTTCGCGGAGGACGAGGCCGATGGGCCTGCGCTCGCCCGCAGGATGCAGGAACAGGCCTTGCAGGACGTGCCCTATTTGCCGCTGGGATCGTATTACCAGCCGGCTGCCTACCGGGCGGACCTCCTCGGCGTGCCGAAGGGCCTCGTGCAGTTCACCGGGGTGCGGCGGGCCTGACGGGGCGGCGGGTCGCAACGGCGGGCGCGGCCGGGCAATTCATCACTCCACGCCGCCGCGGACCCTGGCCACCGTGCGCTCCAGCCCGGTCCAGGCCGGCTTGTCCGGCGCGAAGCGCGCCCGCAGGTGCGCCAGGAGGTCCGCCACCTGCCGGTCGTTCAGACTGTCGGCGTAGGCCGGCATGGCGCCCGGCGCGGTCCGCGTCCCCGCGACGCCGCGCAGCACTGCCTGGACCAGGTTGTCGGGCCGCGCGCTGTGCAGGCTGGAATGCAGCGCAAGCGATACCAGGCCGCCCGCCTCGTGGCACGAAGCGCAGGCCCCGGCATAAAGGCGGGCGCTTGTGCTGTCAGAAGTCATCGCCGGGCTACGCGCCTCCGCCGCACGCGCGAGCGCCGCCTCGTCGATTGCGCCCTCCTGCCCGGCCACCGACGCGAGGTAGGCGGCCATCGCCCGGATATCCGCATCCGGCAGCGCCGCCAGCCCGGCCACCACGTCCGCCATCGGCCCGGCTGCCGAGCCGTGCGCCGCCGCCTCGCCCGTGCGCAGGTAGTCGTAGAGCGCCCCCGCCGTCCACGGCACCGGGGCGTGCGAGGCCGCGGTGAGCGGCGGCGCTTCCCACCCGTCGGCCATCCCGCCCGCCAGATGCGCGCCGCCCCCCTTCTCCGCGCCGAGGGCGTTGCGCGGGCTGTGGCACGCGCTGCAATGGCCGAGCGTTTCCACGAGGTAAGCGCCCCGGTTCCATTCAACCGTGCGCGCCGGGTCCGCCCGCCATTCGCCGCGGCGCAGGAACACGGCGTTCCACGCCGCCATTAAAGGGCGAAGACGGAACGGAAGTGGGAGGCGGGTCGCGGGCGGGGCGGCGTCCACGGCCGGCTGCGCCATCAGGTAAGCATACAGCGCCTGCAAGTCGGCGTCGGTGGTTCCGGCGAAGGAGGTGTAGGGGTGCGCGGGATACAGGTGATGGCCGTCGCGGCTGACGCCCTCCCGCATCGCGCGCTCGAACGCCGGGTAGGACCAAGCGCCGATGCCGGCCTCGGGGCTGGGCGAGATGTTGGTGGACCAGATGCGCCCGAACGGCGTGTCGAGCGGCAATCCACCGCCGAACCGCGCCAGCTCGGACCCGGTGTGGCACGCCGCGCACGCGCCGAGGCCGGCCAACTGACGCCCGCGCTCAAGGGTGGCGGTGGAAAAGGCGGACGGGTGGGGGCGCGCGACGGGCGCGTAGGCCGGGCGCCAGGGCAAGAGGGTCGCCGCCATCCCCACCGCACCGGCGAGCGCCCCGGCCAGCACGCCCCACCATCGCTGTCGCTTCGGTTCCGGCGGCGCGGCGTCCGCGCCCAGCCCGGCCCGCACACGCTCCGGCGTCAGCGGCAGCTCGCGGAAGCGCACGCCGGTCGCGTCGAACACCGCGTTGGCGATGGCGGCGGCGCTGGGCACGGAGGCGGACTCGCCCGCGCCGAGCGGCGCCATGTCCTGCCGCGGCATCAGCACCACGTCGATAACCGGCATCTGCGGGAAAGTCAGGATGGGGTAGGCGCCCCATTCGCGGCTGGTCACCCCGGCGCCGTCGAACCGCACCTGCTCGACCAGGGCGCGGCTGGTGGACTGGATGACGTTGCCGTGGATCTGGTGGCGCACCCCGGCCGGGTTGACCATCTGGCCCGTGTCCTGCCCGGCCGTGACCCGGGTGACGGCGACCTCTCCGGTGCGGCGGTTCACGGCCACGTCGGCGACCCAGGCGGACCAGGCGGCGGCGGTGCCGGGGAAACGCCCGTGCACATACACGGCGTAGGCGAAGCCGCGGCCAAACAGCAGGTCGCCCTCCCCGCCCCCGCTGCCCGGTGCCGTGCGCGGGGTCCACCCGGCCCGCTCCGCCACCGCGCGCACCAGGGCGGCGCCGCGCTCGTCCGGCAGGTGGCGCAGGCGGTACTCGACGGGATCGGCGCGGGCCTCGGTGGCGCACTCGTCGATCCAGGACTCATGGGCGAAGCTGTTGGGCAGCGCCGACACGCCGCGCAGCCAGGACGCGCGCACGACCGGCGCCATGTCATGCACGGTGACGCGCACCGCCGGGTAGGCATAGGGCGGGACGGCCGTGCGGTCGCCCATCTCGAACACCTGCGGCACCGGCGGAATGGTCCCGGTCAGCAGCAGCGCCAAGGTGGGCGCGCCGTTCGACGGGTAGCGGGTGGCGAAGTCGTAGGCGGCCACGCCACCGGCCGTGTCCAGGGCGCCGCGCACGTCCATGACCTGCGCGGCACCCTTTGGTTCCCAGGTGTGCTCCTGCTCGCGGGACAACTGCACCCGCACCGGGCGGCCGGTCGCGCGGGACAGCAGCGCCGCGTCCGCGCTCACGTCGTCGGCGCAGTTGCGGCCGTAGCAGCCGGCGGCCTCGTGCCGGATGACCTCGATTTGGTGCTCCGGCATGTCCAGCAGTTGCGCCAGGTCGGCGCGCAGCATGTGCGGGTTCTGCGTGCCCGACCACACCGTCAGCCCGTCCGCGCGGTAGTCCGCCACCGCGCAGGACGGGCCGATGGAGCCGTGCATCTGGTAGGGCCACACGTAGCTGCGCGGCATCGGCGTCGCCGCGCCGGTTATCGCACCCTCCACGTCGCCGCGGTCCAGCAGCACGCGCGGGCGGGAGGGATGGGCGCGCAGGGCCTGCTCCGGGCGCTCCAGGTCCGGCAGCGTGGCGCCGCCACCGCGCCACGACACTTTCAGCAGGCGGGCGGCTTCAACCGCGTGCTCTTCCCGCTCCGCCACCACGCCCACGAAGTCGCGGACCACCACGGTCGCAATCAGGCCGGGCACGCCGGCCACCGACGCTTCATCGACCGAAAGCAGGCTGCTGCCCACGAACGGGCCGGCATCCAGCCCGGCATAGGGCGGGCGCACCACCCGGCCATGCAGCATTCCCGGCACGCGCACGTCATGCACATAGGTGAACGCGCCGGTCGCCTTGGCCGGGATATCGATCCGGGGGGCGGACTGGCCGACGATGCAGTACTCGGCGGGTGGCTTCAGCGCCGCGTCCTCGTCCAGCAGCAAGCGGATGCGCTGGCCCGTCACCAGCTCGCCGTAGCTGAGGTGGCGGTTGCCGCCGGGCACGCCGACCACGCCGTCCACCACCGCGAGCGTGTCCGCCGGGGCATCCAGCAGCCCGGCCGCGCGGGCAACCAATGCGTGCCGGGCCGTCGCCGCCGCCCGGCGCAGCGGGATCGCGGCGACCTGGATCGTCTCGCTCGCGATGGTGGCGCCCTGGTTCGGCGTGCGCCCGGTGTGGCCCAGCACGGTTGTGACCCGGTGCAGGGGCACGTCCAGCTCTTCGGCCACGATCTGCGACAGGGCGGTGGCGATGCCGGTGCCGAGGTCCACATGGCCGTTGAACGCGGTGACGCTGCCGTCCTCCGCCACGGCGATGAAGACTTGCAGGTCCGGGTCGCCCGGCTCGGGCGAGGCCGCCGTTGGCTCCTCCAGCGCCACCGCCGCCGGGCCGCCGCGCAGCACCAGGAGCGTGCCCGGCGCTCCCAGCAGTTCGGATCGGCTCAAGGACGATAAGGGCGTCATGCCGCCAGTTCCGCCGCGCGCTGCACGGCACGCAGGATCTCGACGTGCGCGCCGCAGCGGCACAGATTGTAGCGCAGGGCCTCGCGGATTTCCACCTCCGTGGGGTGCGGGACGCGGCGGAGCAGGGCCACGGCCGTCACGATCATGCCGTTCAGGCAGTAGCCGCACTGCGCCGCCTGCTCGGCGATGAAGGCCTGCTGCACCGGATGCGGCGCGGCGGTGGAGCCGAGGCCCTCCAGCGTGGTGACCGCCCGCCCCTCCGCCGCGCCCGCGGACACCACGCAGGATCGGGCGGCGCGGCCGTCCAGCAGCACGGCGCAGGCGCCGCACTCGCCCAGGCCGCAGCCGAACTTGGGGCCGTTCAGGCGGAGGTCGTTGCGCAGGACATAGAGCAGGGGCGTGGCGCGGGCGACTGGGAGCGATACCGCCGCGCCGTTCACCGTGAGCCGCAAGTCTCCGCCGCCTGCCTCGTCCCGCATCGCCTACACGTCTCGTTGCCCGGCGACGCTAACGTTTGCATACAAACGTGCAAGGGCCTTGCTGGACCCGATGGTGGGTCGGTTTGGAGGTCAGGTGCTGGTGGAGAGCAGACTCCTGGAGCATCAAGGGGAGACGGAGGTTCTGGCGCCAGCT
>CAXSAZ010000022.1:0-70892 GCA_964235485.1 uncultured Acetobacteraceae bacterium
GCGCGGGAACTGGGCAAGCTCGGCGTCACCTGGTCGTGCAACGCCAAGGCCAACGTGCCGCGGGCGACGCTCAAGGTGCTGAAGGATAATGGCCTACGCCTGCTGCTGGTCGGCTACGAGAGCGGCAACCAGCAGATCCTGCACAACATCAAGAAGGGAATGCGGATCGAGGTCGCGCGGCAGTTCACCAAGGATTGCCATGAACTCGGCATCAAGATCCACGGCACCTTCATCCTCGGCCTGCCCGGCGAAAGCAAGGAGACCATCGAGGAAACCATCCGCTTCGCCACCGAGATCAACCCGCACACCATGCAGGTCAGCTTGGCCGCGCCCTATCCCGGCACGTTCCTGTATGACCAGGCGGTGCAGAACGGCTGGCTGGACGCGGAGCACGCTGAGCTGATCGACGAGCGCGGGGTGCAGATCGCCCCCCTGCACTACCCGCACTTGTCGCATACGGAAATTTTCGGCAGCGTCGAGGAGTTCTACCGCCGGTTCTATTTCCGCGCGCCGAAGATCGCCTCCATCGTTGGCGAGATGGTGCGCAGTCCGCAGATGATGAAGCGCCGCCTGCGCGAAGGCGTCGAGTTCTTCCAATTCTTGCGGGAGCGCCAGAAGGCGGCCTAGCGGCCCTGGCGTCCAGACGGGTCATCATCTCCGCCGACGACTTTGGGCTGTCGGAAGGGGTGAACGAGGCCGTGGAGCAGGCGTGCCGCGGCGGCCTGCTGACCACGGCCAGCCTGATGGTCGCCGGCCCCGCCGCCGCCGACGCGGTGCGCCGGGCGCGCGCGCTGCCGCAGTTGCGGGTCGGGCTGCATCTCGTGGTGATCGAGGGGCCGGCGGTCGGCCCGGCGCCGGGCTTGGTGGACGCGGACGGGCAATTCCCGTCTGATCAGTTGCGGCTGGGCATCGACTACTTTTTCCGCCGGGGCGCGCGCCGGGCGCTGGCGGCGGAAATCCGGGCGCAGTTCGCCGCCTTCGCCGCCACCGGGCTGCGCCTCGACCACGCCAACGCCCACAAGCACATGCACCTGCACCCCACGGTTGGGCGGCTCATGCTCCAAGCAGGCGCGGCGCACGGCCTGCCGGCGGTCCGCGTTCCCGCCGAGCCGCCCGCCACCATGCTGGCCTGCGGCACGGCGCAACGGGGAAGCGACCGCCTGCTTTACGCCGGAACGCGGGTGCTGCGCGCGCAGGCGCGTCGGGCCGGGGTGCGGACCAACGACCACGCTTTCGGCATTGCATGGAGCGGCCACATGACCGCGGAGCGCGTCATCCGGCTGGCCGCGCGCCTGCCGCCCGGGGTCAGCGAACTCTACTTCCACCCGGCCACCCACCGGGACGCGCGCCTGACCCGGCTGATGCCGGGCTACGAGCATGAGGCGGAGTTGGCGGCGCTGGTCGATCCCGCGGTGCGCGAAGCCTTCGCGCGGGCGAACGCGGCGCAGACGAGCTACGACGCCCTGTAGGCGACCGGCACGTGGAACTGCGCAGATTGCGTCGGCACGACGTGCGCCGCCGATTGCGACCGGACGGCCACCCAGCCCAGCACCAGCGCCACGATGATCATGCAAGTCCGAACGAACGCCATAGCCTGAAAACCTTCTATCTCCGCCCACAAGACTGCCTGGGGATTGCGGCGGCTTTTAGCGCCGTGGTGACGATATTGTGGCAAGCAGGGCGGGGACAAATATCATGCTCGCGATCAGGGTGCAGCAAAGGCTAATCAGAAGCAGGGCACCCATGCTCGCAGTGCCGGGGTGGCCGGACAGCGCCAAGGAGCCGAAGGCGGTGGCCGTGGTCAGCGCCGAGAACACCACCGCCCGCGCCGTGGGCGACGCCAAGTGCGACCGCAGCCCCGCCCGCCAGTTCATCACGAAGTAGATGTTGAACGACACGCCCACCCCCAGCAGCAGCGGCAAGGCGATCACGTTGGCGAAGTTGAGCGGCAACGGCAGCCACGCCGCGACGATCACCGTCAGCAGCGCGGACAGCAGCAGCGGCGCCAGCACCAGCGCCACATCGCGCACCCGGCGCAGCGCCAAGAACAAGATCAGCGTGATGGCCAGGACGGCGCCGAGCGCCGCGCGCTCGAACGCGGAGATGATGGTCTCCGCCGTGGCGGTGATGGTGGGCGCCGGGCCGCCGGCGTCGGGCACCACGGCGCTGACCTGGTTCACGAAGGCGTGCAGCCCCTCGGCGCGGGCGGCGTCCGGCTTGGCGCTGATCTGCACCCGCATCCGGCCGTCCGGCAGTACCCAGTCCTGCGCGATGTCCGGAGGCACGTCGGCGGGCGTGACCGGGCCGGCGCGCATGGCCGCGCGCAGCCGCGCGATCTGCTGTGGCAGGAAGCGGGTCAGCGCCCCGTTCACCGCCAATTGCGTCTCGTCCCCCGCCGCTTCCAGCGTTGCCAGGTCGGCGGCGATGGCGGCAAGCGGATGGTCGGGCGGCAACCGCGGCACGACGCGCGCCAACTGCGCCGACGCCGTACGGGCCGCGAGGCGCAGGTCCTCCACCGTGACCGCCGCCGCCGGCGCGCGGGGCGCCAGGGTCGGCGCCAGCAGCCCGGCCGCGTCGGCGATCAAAGCGAGCTTCGCCGGCTGGTCCTGTGGCACGAAGCTTTGCAGGCTGAGCACCTGCGCCACCAGCGGCAACGACTGCACCGCGGCCGTGACCGCCTGGGCCGCCGCGGCGTCCGGCGCCAGCACGTCAACGGTGTAAGGGTTGGTCAGCGGGTTCGCCGCCAGGTCCGCGAGCGTCTGCATGGCCTCCGTCGAGGCATTTTTCAGGTGCAGGGGGTCGCTGTCGAAGGTCAGGCGCGGCAGCGACGCCAGGCCGAACCCGGCGGCGGCCCCGCTCAGCGCCAGCACCAGCCAGCGTCGCCGGGCCAACCCGCGGTCGAGCGGCGCGGCCCAGGAAAAGCCGACCTCCTGCCCCGGCGTGCGCGGGCGGAACAGCACCAGCGCGGCCGGCAGGAACACCAGCGTGCAGGCGAACGCGATCACCATGCCGATGCCGGCGATCAGGCCCAGTTCCGCCACGCCGCTGAAGTCGGTCGGCACGAAGGCGAGGAACCCCGCCGCCGTGGCCGCCGCCGCCGCCAGGATCTGCCCCCCGGCCCGCTTTCCCGTGACCGCCAGCGCGGTACGCAGGTCACAGGCCTCCGTTTGCGCTTCCCGCAGCCGCACGCTGAACTGGATCGCGAAATCCACGGCGATGCCGACGAACAGGATGGCAAAAGCGACGGAGATCATGTTGAGCGGGTTCACGGTCAACGCCGCGAACGCCGTGGTCAGCAGCAGCCCAAGGGTGAGGGTCAGCAGGATCGGCACCACCAGCCGCCAGCTCCGCACCGCGAGCACCAGCCAGACCACCACCAGCAGCGTGCTGCCGATCAGCCCGGCAATGGCGCCGTTGGCGGCGGAGGCCAGCTCCTCATCCGACAGCGCGACCGCGCCAGTCACCCGGACATGCGCCTGCGCGGCGCGGACGAACTCCTGCGCCGCCGCGGCGTCGCGCAGCGCGCGGGTCGCGGCGGCGCCGGGTTGGAGCGCGCCGAAGTCCAGCCGGGGCTTCGCCAGCACGAAGCGGTAGGGTCCGCCCAGGTCCGACACCGGGCCGGCCAGCAGGCGCTGCCACGACAAGGGCTGCGGGTCGCCGCGGAGCGCCGTGGCCATGGAGTCGTGGAAGCCGCGCAACGCGGCGGCGAACGGTCCCAGCTCGGCCCCCTTCTCCACGCCGACCGCCACCAGCGACAGCGCCGCGAACAGGCCCCGCGCGCTGGGGTCGGCGACGAGCTGGCCCAGGAACGGCTGCGCGTCGATGGTTTGGTCCAACACCGTCGATAGGGCCTGCGTGTCGAGGAACAGCAGCCCGTTCTGATCGAAGAACGGCGAGGCGTCGGGGCGGCGGACCTGCTGGAAGTGCGCCGTGTCCCGCGCCAGCGCCGCGGCCAGCCCGGCGGCGGTGGCCTCCGCGGCTTCCGGCACCGTTGCATCGACCACGGCGACCAAGAGGCCCTCGCGTTGCGGGAACAGGCGCTTCAGTTCGGTTTCGCGCTGCTTCCAGGGCAGGCTGGCGTTGAACAGCCCGTCGATGTCGGTCGTGATGCCCAGGCGCGTGGCCAGCCCGGCGGACAACCCGGCCAGCACCGCGCCGACCAGCAGGACGGCGCCCGCCCGCCTTGCGCTCAGGGCCACAAGGGACGCGAGGAAGGATCGTTCAACCATGCCGCGAGGCTAAAGCGGATGCGGCCCCGCGCCGCAAGTCCAGATAGCACACAGGCCGTACGCATCGCGGAGGCAACGCGGTGCGCCCTGGTAGTGCCTCAGTTTGAATTTGGTGGCCCGTTCCGCCCCTCTCCGTGACTTAGTGGCTTAACTGCTTTTCCAAAATCTCATCCACAACGCGCTCAATCGGCGCAGTAGCATCAATTGCCACAGCACCCTTGGGGACATCCTCTTTGGTTGCGTGCAAGCGCCTGATGAGTTGTCGTTCGGCAGGTTTTCCGCCCCACTCAGTTTCCGGTCTTTCGGCAAGCCGTCGGTTCAACGTGTCCAGATCGACCTCGAGAACGAAAACCCGATCAAACAAATTGATAAAGCTGTTGAAATTCCGGGAGCCGCCGCAGAAGAACGATGCGGCATGGGCTTGGTCTGCTGTCAGCGCTCTGACCTTATCCACGTTCCAGATATGGTGCTCGTGGGCAAGCCCGTCCACGGGTTCGCCCGTTTTTGGATTGCCCTGATAAGCCAACTCAGTGTCGCCATTTATGGAATGGCAACCGCGCTTCCGCAGTTCGTGGCAGACCGTCGTCTTGCCGGTGCCGGAAACGCCTTCGATCAAGTAGTTCCTGATACCCATCAAACCAGCCCATAGCGGCCCGGCCCGGACACCGGAAATCAGACGAACCGGACAACATTCAAACCGAGACACTACCCGCGTTCTGAAAAAATTGACACGCTGCGGGCCGCGCCATACCACTGCGAGACAAACGAACGCCCGCCGCTTCAAGGCCCGCTTGGGCCATGCGGGCGGTTTTTGGAGGTGCATCCGGCCATGCGTTTCGTGACCATGCTGCTGTTGGCCGCGATCCTGGCCGCCGCCGGAAGCGCCCGGGCACAGGTTAAGATCGGCGTGACCATCTCCACCACCGGGCCGGCCGCAAGCCTGGGCGTGCCGCAACGCAACTCCATCGCCTTGATGCCCTCCACGATTGCCGGACAGGCGGTCGAGTATCGCGTGCTCGACGATGCCGGGGACAGCACCAAGGCCGTCGCCAATGCCCGCAAGCTGATCGACGAGGGCGTGGACGCGCTGATCGGCTCCTCCACCACGCCGGCCTCGCTCGCGATGATCGACGTGGCGGCGGAGAAGCAGGTGCCGATGATTTCGCTCGCCGCCTCCGCCCGGCTGATCGAGCCGATGGACGCGCAGCGCCGATGGGTGTTCAAGACGCCGCAGAACGACAGCCTGATGGCCGACGCCATCGCCGGGCACATGGAGCGGGCGGGGGTGAAAACGGTCGGCTTCATCGGCTTCAACGACGCCTACGGCGACGGCTGGCTCGCGGAAGCGACGCGCGCCTTTGCCGCCCACGGCATCAAGCTGGCGGCGACCGAGCGCTATGCCCGCGCCGACACCAGCGTGACCGGCCAGGTGCTGAAGCTGGTCGCCGCCCGGCCCGACGCGGTGCTGATCGCCGGCGCCGGCACCCCGGCGGCGCTGCCGCAAAAGGCGCTGCACGAGCGCGGCTACGCCGGCAAGTACTACCAGACCCACGGCGCCGCCAACGCAGACTTCCTGCGCGTGGGCGGGCGGGACGTGGAGGGCACGGTGCTGCCGGCCGGCCCGATCCTGGTCGCGGCGCAGTTGCCGGATAGCAACCCGATCAAGCCGGTGGCGCTCGACTACGTGCGCCGCTACGAGGCCGCGAACGGTCCGGGCAGCGTCGCCACCTTCGGCGCGCACGCGATGGACGCGGGCCTCCTGCTGCAGGCCGCCATCCCCGTGGCCCTGCGCACCGCCAAGCCCGGCACGCCGGAGTTCCGCGCAGCACTCCGCCAAGCCTTGGAAAGCAGCGAGGAATTGGTGCTGACCCACGGCGTGTCCAACATGACGCCGCAGGACCATAACGGCTTCGATGGGCGCGCCCGGGTGATGGTGATGATCGAGGGTGGCGCCTGGAAGCTGCTGCCCTGACCCACGCCGGCTGAGGCCACGGGTGGACGCGGACATCGCGCTGATCCTGCTGCAGGATGGCGTCGTGAACGGCGCGATCTACGCGCTGCTGGCCTTGTCGCTGGTGCTGGTGTTCGCCGTGACCCGCGTCATCTTGATCCCACAGGGCGAGATCGTCGCCTACGGGGCGCTGACCTATGCCGCGCTCGACGAGGGGCGGCTGCCCGGCAGCGTGTGGCTGCTGGGCGTGCTGGGCGTGGGGGCGTTCGGGGCCGGGCTCCTGGCGGAGCGCCGGGTGCTTTCGCCGGGCGGCGTGTCGCGTTTGGCGCTGGAAACCCTGGCGGTTCCGGCGCTGGTCGCGGCGGCGGCCCTGGTGCTCGCGCCGCGCAGGCCCGGCGTTGCGGTTGAT
Source organism: uncultured Acetobacteraceae bacterium (assembly GCA_964235485.1). Classification (GTDB taxonomy): domain Bacteria; phylum Pseudomonadota; class Alphaproteobacteria; order Acetobacterales; family Acetobacteraceae; genus CAHJXG01. Next base: position 6,590 of record CAXSAZ010000022.1, read on the forward strand.
GCGCTGCTGACGCTGGCCATCGTGACGCCCATGGCGCCCTACTTGTACCGCCTCGCCTTCCAGCCGTTGGCGGAGGCGTCGGTGCTGACCTTGCTGATCGCCAGCATCGGGGTGCATCTGGTGCTGCTCGGCCTGGGCCTCGTGTTCTTCGGGCCGGAGGGCTATCGTGCCCCAGGCTTCTCCGACGCGCGCTACAACCTGGGCAGCCTGGTGATCCCCGGCCAGGCGGTTTGGATCGTGGGCAGCACGCTGGCGCTGATGGCGGCGCTTTACCTGTTCTTCGAGCATACCCTGGCCGGCAAGGCGCTGCGGGCGACGGCGGTGAACCGGCTGGGGGCGCGGCTGGTGGGCATCGCGACCGCCTTGTCCGGGCGCATTGCCTTTCTGCTCGCCGGGCTGATCGGCACCTTGTCCGGCATCCTGATCGCGCCCTTGACCACCGTTTACTACGACAGCGGCTTCCTGATCGGCTTGAAGGGCTTCGTCGCCGCCATCATCGGCGGGCTGGTCAGCTACCCCATAGCCGCGCTCGCCGCGGTGCTGGTGGGCTGCGTCGAAAGCCTGTCCTCCTTTTACGCCAGCGCGTTCAAGGAGGTGATCGTCTTCACCGTGATCATCCCCGTCCTGCTTTGGCGCAGCCTGCGCGGCCCGGCGGAGGAGGAATGACCCGGCTGCTCCCGGCCCTGCTGTTCCTCCTGGTCCTCGGCGTGCCGTTCCTACCGGGCGTGCCGAGCTTTTGGATCACGCTGGCGGACTACGCGGGGATCGCCGCCATCGTGGCCCTGGGGCTGGTGGTGCTGACGGGCTATGGCGGCATGACCTCCTTCGGGCAGGCGACGTTCATGGGATGCGGGGCTTACGTTTCCGCGCTGCTCACCACCACGGGCGCCGGGCTGTCGCCCTGGCTGGCGCTGCCGGCGGCGCTGCTGGCGAGCGGGGCGGCGGCGCTGGCGCTCGGCGCCGTCACCTTGCGGCTGTCCGGGCATTATTTGGCGCTCGCCACCATCGCCTGGGCGGTCAGCCTGTATTACCTGGCCGGCAACTTGGACGTGCTCGGGCGCAACGACGGCCTGTCCGGCATCCCGCCGCTGCGGATCGGCGGGGTGGCGCTGACCGGGAGCCGCGAGTACTTCGTCGTGGTCTGGACCGCCGTGGCGCTGGCGGTGCTGCTGACGCTCAACCTGCTGGACAGCCGGATGGGCCGGGCGATCCGGGCGCTGCGCGGGGGGGCCGCCGCGGCGGCGAGCTTCGGCGTGGACCTACCGAGGACACGCATCCTGGCTTTCACCTATGCCGCCGTGCTGGCGGGGCTGGCGGGGTGGCTGTATGCGCACATGCAGCGCAGCGTGAACCCCACCCCGTTCGGGCTGAACGCCAGCATCGAGTATCTGCTGATGGCGGTGGTGGGCGGCGCCGGGTCGGTGTGGGGCGCGCTGCTGGGGGCGGCGCTGGTGACGGCGGTGAACGACCAGTTGCAAAGCCTGCTGCCGCGGCTCTTGGGGCAGCAGGGCAACTACGAGACGGCCGTGTTCGGCGCCTTGCTGGTCCTCCTGCTGCAAACCGCGCCGGACGGGCTTTGGCCGCGGCTGCGGCGCTTGTTCCCCCCGGCCCGGCCGCGCCGCGTGGACGTGGACGCCGATCCCCTGCCCGCCCGCACCCTGCCGGCCCCGGGCACGCCCGTGCTGTCCGCCACCGGGCTGCGCAAGGCGTTCGGCGGCCTGGTCGCGGTGAACAACATGGGGCTGCACTTGGACGCGGGCGAGATCGTCGGCCTGATCGGCCCCAACGGCGCGGGCAAGAGCACGACGTTCAACCTGCTGACCGGCGTGGCGCGGCCCGGCGCCGGGCAGGTGCGGTTCATGGGCCGCGACGTGACCGGCCTCCATCCGCCCGGCGTGGCAAAGCTCGGCATCGCGCGCAGCTTCCAGCACGTGAAGCTGGTGCCGGGCATGTCCGTGCTGGAGAACGTGGCGCTCGGCGCGCACCGGCGCGGCGTCGCCGGTCCCGTGTCCGCGATGCTGCGCCTGGATCGGGCGGAGGAAGCGCGGCTGTTCGCGGAGGCGCGGCGGCAGATCGTCCGGGTGGGCTTAAGCGAGCACGCCGACAAGCCCGGCGACAGCCTGGCGCTCGGCCAGCAGCGTTTGGTGGAGATCGCCCGCGCCCTGTGCCTCGATCCCGTCCTGCTGCTGCTGGACGAACCGGCGGCCGGGCTGCGCCATGCGGAAAAGGCCGACCTCGCCGCCCTGCTGCGCCGCCTGCGCGGGGACGGCGTGACGGTGCTGCTGGTTGAGCACGACATGGAGTTCGTGATGCGGCTGTGCGACCGGCTCGTGGTCATGGAGTTCGGCGCCAAGCTCGCCGAGGGCGACCCCGCCGCCATCCGCGTCAACCCGGCGGTGATCGAGGCCTATCTGGGCGCCGCCGCGTGAGCGTGCTGGAGGTCGAGGACCTGCATGTCAGCTATGGCGGCATCGGCGCGGTGCATGGGGTGTCGCTGTGCGTGGGGCCGGGGCAGATCGTCACGGTGATCGGCCCGAACGGCGCGGGCAAGACGACGCTGCTCAACGCCGTGATGGGCGTACATCCCGGCCGGGGCGGCGTGCGGTTCGGCGGGCGGGATGTCGGGCGGCTCGGCGTGGAGGGCCGGGTCCGCGCCGGCATGGGGCTGGTGCCCGAGAAGCGCGAGTTGTTCTCGACCCTGACGGTGGAGGACAACTTACGCCTGGGCGGCTTCCGGCACCGCTGGGCCGGGCGCGCGGCGGCGCGGGGCGCGTTGGACGAGGTGTATGCGCTGTTCCCTCGCCTCCTGGAGCGCCGCCGCCAGCACGCGGGCACGCTGAGCGGCGGGGAGCGGCAGATGCTCGCCATGGGCCGCGCGTTGATGGCCCGGCCGGACCTGCTGATGCTGGACGAGCCGAGCCTGGGCCTGGCGCCGCTGATCGTGCGGGAGGTGTTCGGCATCATCGCCGGGCTGCGCGCCCGCGGCTGCGCCATCTTGCTGGTCGAGCAGAACGCCCGCGCCGCGCTGCAGGTCTCCGACCATGGCTACGTGCTGGAAACCGGGCGCGTGGCGCTGGACGGGCCGAGCGCCGGGCTGGCCGGGGATGCGCGGGTGATCGAGACCTATCTCGGCATCGGGGCGGGGTGAGGCGGACGGCTTGGTTGGATGATCGTCAACTGCTGATGGGTTGCAGCCCGTATATGGCGGCCATTGTTGCGCCACGTTTGTGGGCACCATGCCCCACGAACACAGTACGGCAGGTTTCATGCGTAATCTTCTTCTCGCCCTCGTTTTGCTCGGCACGGCGCCCGCCCTGCCGGTCCATGCGGCACCAGCCGTGCCGTCCGCGTTGGCGGCGGTCGCGGTGCCCGACCAGGCGGCCGTGCAAACGGTGCAGTACTATGGTAACGGTCGCCGCGACTACCTCCGGCGGCAGGAGTTCCTGCGTCGGCAGGAGTTCCGGCGGCGCCAGGAACTCCGGCGCGAGCGGTTCCGCCGTCGCGACGCCGTGCGGCGCGGCTACTCCCGCCCGTATCCGTACTAGCCGCCGTCCTCCGGTTCCGCGCGCAGCCGAAGCCCTGGGCGGCTGCGGTCCATGCCCTGCATGATCGCCTCCACGTCGCGCTGCACCGCCGTGCGCGGCCGCGACGGCGTTGACAAGGGCCGGCGCGGGTCCCCCGACACCATCGGGCCGGCCAGCACCACGCAGGCATCCCGGTCGCCGGCGTCGCAATCCTGCTGCAGCCGACCGAGAAACCCCGGCCGCGACGGGGCGCACCCGGCCAAGACGCCCAACAGCGCCAAGCCTATCATTCCGCGGAGCGTCATGGCCGCATGGCGCTCACGATGGGCAAGCCACGGCGGCGGCGGGCACGGAGCGGAAGCATCCAGGGAACAGCGTGGGTCATAGCTCCCATGATAAAACAACCTGGCTTCCGATGGAAACAGGCGGGGCGTCATGGAAGCCGGCGCTCGGCGAGCCGTTGCTCCACCATCTGACGCCATGGCGCATCCGGCGGGGCCGCGGCCAAGGCCCGGCGGTATAGGGACGCCGTGGAATCGCTGACCCCGCCCTCCGCCCGGGTGGCGGCCTCCGCGGCGCGGGCGGCGAGCACCGGATCGAAGCGCGCCTGAAGCGCAGAGCGCAGGGCGGCGGCGGCGGCGGCATCGTTGCCGCGGCTCTCCTCGATGTTGCCCAGCAGCACGAGGCCCTGGCGGGCCTGCTCGGTGCGCGGGTCCATGGCGGCCAGCCGTTCCCGCAACTGGGCGACCAGCACGTCCTCCTCGGCCGAGCGCGCTTCCCGGCTCGACGCGCCCGGCAGGCCTGGCGAGCCGCCGACGACATACAGGCCGAGCGCCAGCACCGGCACCAGCGCCAACGCCGCGATCACCGGGGCGCGGGAGCCGGGGCGCGCCGCGTCCTCCGCCGCTTCTGCGGCGTGCAGCAGGCGGCGCTGCACTTCCAGCTTGGCGGTGGCGTGCTCCGAGGGCAGGATGCGGCCCTCGGCCAGGTCGCGGTCCAGCTCGGCCAACTGGTCACGGTGCAGCGCGATGGCCGGGTCGCGCCCGCCCCGGGTGGCGGTGCGGCGGCGCAGCACCAGGGCCAGCGGCGCCAGGGCGGCTGCCGCCAAAACGAGGATAGCCAGCCAGATCATGGGGGTGAAAGGTTGGGGGGCGAAGCGTTGGGAGGCGAAAGGTCGGCCAGGCGGGAGCGTTCCGCTTCCGTCAAGGGCGGGGGCACCGCCGGGGCGCGACGACGCGACAGAAGGGCAAAACCGAGGCCCGCCGCCACCGCCAGCACCGGCGACGCCCACAAAAAGGCCGTTGCGGCGTTCATCGGCGGGCGCAGGCGCACGAAATCGCCGTAGCGCGCGACGACCCACTCGGTCGCTTGTTGGTCCGCGTCGCCAGCGGCGATGCGGACACGGACGATGCGGCGCAGGTCGCGCGCCAGGTCGGCGTTGCTGTCCTCGATGCTTTCATTCTGGCAGACGAGGCAGCGGAGTTGGCGGCCGACGTTCTCCGCCCGGGCTTCCTGCGCCGGGTCGGGCAGCATCTCCGCCGGGTCGCTGATGGCGTAGGCGGCGCCGCTCCACAGCAGGGCCAGCAGGAGGACGAGCGCCTTCATGCCCCCGCTTTCATGTCATGGCCCGCAGCATGGGCTGCAACTGCTCGGACACGATCTCCGGGGTCAGCGGCCCGGCCATGCGCCAGCGCACGACGCCTCCAGCGTCGATCAGGTAGCTTTCCGGCACGCCATACACGCCCCAATCGATGGCGACCTGGCCCGGGGTGTCCCGCGCGATGCGGGCATAAGGGTTGCCGTGCCGGGCGACGAAGCCGGACGCGGCGGCAACCGTGTCCTTGTAGGCGATGCCCCAGATCGGCAGGCCGGCGCGGGACAGCGCCATCAGTTCCGGGTGCTCGATGACGCAGGGCACGCACCAGCTTGCGAAGAAGTTGATCAGCACCGGGCGGCGCAGCGCGGTGATGTCGGCGCTGCCGAAGCCTTGGCCCGGCTCCTGCGCCGGCAGGGCGAACTCCGGGACCGGGCGGCCGATGAGCTGGCTCGGCACGTCGTGCGGGTCGAACCGGCCGGCCTTCATGCGGCCCAGCACCGTCCAGAACCCGGCGCCGGCCAGCACCGCCGCGCCGAACGGCGCCAGCAGCAGGGCTTGGCGGCGGTTCACGCGATTGCAGACCCGGGCGGCCGCACCGCCGCACGGGCCGGCGCGCCGACCCGCGTGCGGCGGTCCAGCAGCGACAAGCCGCCGCCGATAGCCATGACCAACGCGCCGAGCCAGATCCAAGGGGCCAGCGGGTTGTAGTTCAGGCGCATGATGGCGGCGTCGTCCCGCTCCTCCCCCAACACCACGTAAAGGTCGGCCACCCCGTTGGTGTGGATCGCGGCCTCGGTGGTGGTCATGCGCTGCACGGGGAAGGTGCGGCGCGACGGCTGCATGACCGCGACCACGCGCCCGTTGCGCTCCAGCCGCATGGTCGCGACACGCGCCTCATAGTTCGGCCCAGGCTCGTTGCGCAGGCTCTCCAACGTCCAACTGTAGCCCGCCGACTGCACGGTGTCCCCGGGGCGCATCAGCACGACCTGCTGGGTGGCGAGCGACATGCCAGCGACGCCCACAACCGTCACGCCGATGCCGGCATGGCCCAGCGCCGCGCCGAATATCGACAGCCGCAGGCCGCGCAGCCGGGCCACGCTATCCCCGAACGGCACCCGGAACAGCCGGATGCGCTCGATAACCTCGGCGAAGGACCCCAGGATCAGCCAGGCCGCGCCGCCGAACGCCAGGGCCGGCAAGCCGCGGGCCGGGCCGAGCGCCGCGACGATGCCCACGGCCAGCGCGGCGACCGCTGCCCACCACAGGCGCAGCAGCGCCGGCGCCAGTTGCGCGCGCTTCCACGCCATGGTGGGCGCCACGATCATCGCCGCGAACACCGGCACGCACATCGGCAGCACCGTCGCGTTGAAGAACGGCGCGCCCACGGAGATCTTGGCGCCGAGCACGAAGTCGGCGAACAAGGGATACATGGTCCCGGTGATCACCACGGCCGCCATGCTGCACAGCAGGACGTTGTTCAGCACCAGCGCCCCTTCCCGGCTCAGCGGCGCGAACAGCCCGCCCGGCGCCAGCGCCGGGGCGCGAAAGGCGAACAGCAGCAGGGAGCCGCCGATCACGAGGCCCAGCAGGCCCAGGATGAACACGCCGCGCGTCGGGTCGTTGGCAAAGGCGTGCACGGAGTTGAGGATGCCCGAGCGCACCAGGAAGGTGCCGGCCAGGCTGAGCGAGAAGGTGCCGATGGCCAGCAGCACCGTCCAAACCTTCAGCGCCTCGCGCTTCTCCACCACGATGGCCGAGTGCAGCAGCGCGGTGCCGGTGAGCCACGGCAGCAGGGAAGCGTTCTCCACCGGGTCCCAGAACCAGAAGCCGCCCCAGCCGAGCACGTAGTAGGCCCACCAGGAGCCGAGCGCGATGCCGCAGGTCAGCAGGCACCAGCTCGCCAGCGTCCAGGGCCGCACCCAGCGGCCCCAAGCGGCGTCGATCCGGCCTTCCAGCAGCGCCGCCACGGCGAAAGCGAAGGGCACGGCGAAGCCGACATAGCCGGAGTAAAGGATGGGCGGATGGAAGGCGAGGCCGGGGTCCTGCAGGAGCGGGTTCATGTCCCGCCCGTCGAGCGGCGGCGGCCACAGCCGGTTGAACGGGTTGCTGGCCAGCAGCGCGAACAACAGGAACCCGGCGGAACTGCCGCCCAGCACGCCGATCACCCGTGCCCGCAACGCAGATGGCAGGCCGCGCCCGAACGCCGCCACCGCGCCGCCGCACAAGGCGAGGATCAGGCCCCAAAGCAGGATCGACCCCTCGTGATTGCCCCAAGCGCCGGTGATCTTGTAAAGCAGCGGCTTCAGCGTGTGGCTGTTCTCGGCCACGTTCAGCACGCTGAAATCGTTGGCGACGCTGCTCCACACCAGGGCGCCGAACGACGTGGCCAGCGCCAGCAACTGCCCGACCGCCAAGGCGGGGGCTGCGGCCATCAGGCGGGCGTCGTTGCGGTGCGCGCCCCAAAGCGGCAACACGGTCTGCACCAAGGCGAGCGCGCAGGCCAAGGCGAGCGCGAAGTGGCCGAGTTCGGGGATCACGAACGAAGCTCCGCTTTGTTCATGCTACCCGCCCGCCTTCTGCGGCGTCAGCGCCGGCACCAAAGTGTTCCAGGTCGCGGCCGGGGGCGGCGGCCCTTGCTCGGGGTGCCATTGGCCGGTGCGCTTCAGCGCCTCCGCCACATCCTTGGGCATATAGGTCTCGTCATGCTTGGCCAGCACCTCCTGCGCGCGGAAGCTGCCGTCGGGTTGCAGGATGCCGAGCGTCACCGCCCCCTGCCCTTCGCGGAACAGGTCGGGCAGGATGCCGGAATAGGATACGTCCACCGCGGCCCGGCCGTCGGTGATGCGGAAGCGCGCCACCGGCTCCCCGCGCTCCTGGCCGCGGTGGATGCTGCCGGCCTCCACCAAGCCGCCGAGGCGCAGGGTGCGGCCCGGCCCGGCCGCATGGGCCGCGAGGTCGGACGGCGCCACGAAGAACACGATGTTATCGCTGAACGCGGCCAAGCCCAGCGTCGCCGCCGAGCCAAGGCCGAGGCCGCAGGCCAGCACGATCCAAAGCCTGCGCCGCTTGCGGGTCATGCCGCGCCCCCCATGCTGGCGTTCCGGGGGTCGATCTGCGCCAGCCGCCGCCGGGCGCGGGCCAGGCGCTGCCAGGCGCCGGCCGCAAAGGCGAGCGGCACCGCCAGGCCCAACCCGAACGACGCGGCGATGTAGGGCAAGTGGGTCATGCGGAAGCTCCATGCCGCTCGGCGCCGGCCAGCAGCAGGCCGCGGATGCGGCGCTCCATGACCGCGGCGCGCAGACGCGCCATGGTGATGGCCGCGAAGGTGAGGGTGAAGCCGATGGCGCAGACCAGCAGCGGCCACAGCATGGTCGTCGCCATGGTCGGCGCCCCGGTGAGCTTGATGCTCGCGGGCTGGTGCAGGGTGTTCCACCAATCGACGCTGAACTTGATGACCGGCAGGTTGACCACGCCGACCAACGCCAGGATCGCCCCGGCACGGTAGCCGCGGTTCGGGTCGTCGAACGCCCGCACCAGCGCGATGTGGCCGACATACAGGAAGAACAGCACCAGCACGCTGGTCAGCCGGGCGTCCCACACCCACCAGGTGCCCCACATCGGCTTGCCCCACAGGCTGCCGGTCGCCAGGCACAGCGCGGTGAACCCGGCACCCACCGGCCCGATCTCCACCGCCGCCAGGTCCGCGAGCGGATGCCGCCACACGAGCGACGCAAGCGAGCACAGCGCCAGGCTGACGTAGCCCGCCGAGGCCAGCCAGGCCGCGGGGACGTGCACGTACATGATCCGCACCGCGTCGCCCTGCTGCCAATCCGCCGGGGCCACGAACAGCCCCCAGAACAGGCCGCCCCCCGTCAGAAGCAATGCTGCCGCCGTGAGCCAGGGCTGCGCCCGCCCGGCCACGCGCAGGAACCGGCCAGGATTGGCGAAGCGGTGCAGGCTGCGCGACGGGCGCGCGGGATATGCTGTGGCGTCCACCCGTCGAAGATAGCACGAGTCGCGGGGAGTTGAAGGCATCTGTTGATCGGTTACTGTGCGCTGCACACACGGAAGGGGACGCCATGCTGTTCGCCATTATCTGCACCGACCGGCCCGCGAGCCTCGACCTGCGCCTCGCGACGCGGGCGGCGCACATCGCCTATCTCACCACCTACGCCGACCGCGTGGTGCACGGCGGGCCGCTGCTGGACACGGATGGGCGGCCCTGCGGCAGCCTGCTGCTGGTGGATGTCGTGGACCGCGCGGCGGCGGAGGGGTTCGCCGCCAGCGACCCTTACAACCGCGCCGGGTTGTTCGAGAGCACGGTTATCCGCCCCTTCCGCACCGTGTTCAAGGACGGGGGCCAGGTGGAGTAGCGGGGAACGGTAGACTCCGGATAAGAGGGAAGAATGGACGAAGATAAGGTGCTGGCGGCGGTCGCCGCGATGCAGGCGTCGATGGATGCGTTCCGCGGCGAGGTGATGACGAAGTTCGAGCGGGTCGAGGACGCGCTGACTTCGATCAAGGCCGACATCTCGGTCGTGTCGTTCTCGGCGATGCGGGCGGTCAAGCGATCGGAGGGCGACCGCGAAGAGTTGCGGGACCTCAGCGAGATGGTGAACAAGATGTGGACCTCGGTGCTTCGCATGAAGACCGACATCGAGGAGTTGCAGAAGAAGCGTTAGCTGTTGAAACCAATTGCAGGCGACATACCGCATTTGCATGGACGCCGGCGGGCGCCAGTTGAGAGTGAAGCGCGTGATCGGGAATTCCTTGTGGCCTACTGGCTGGTGAAGTCGGAGCCGGACGTGTTCGGCTGGGACCAGCAGGCGGCGCGCGGCACCGAGCCTTGGACCGGGGTGCGCAACCACGCGGCCAAGCTCAACCTCCTGGCCATGCGGCTCGGCGACCGGGCGTTCTTCTACCATTCCAACACCGGCCGCGCGGTGGTGGGCGTCGTCGAGGTGGCGCGGGAAGCCTATCCGGACCCCACGGCGTCTGATGGCCCCTGGGTGTGCGTCGATATGCGCGCGGTCGCCCCGCTGCCCCGGCCGGTCACGTTGGCAGAGATCAAGGGATGCCCGGCGCTGGCCGACATGCCGCTGCTTCGCCTGTCCCGCTTGTCCGTCAGCCCGGTATCCCCTGCGCATTGGCAGGAGGTGATGGAGATGGCGCAGTCGGGGGCGGGGGCGGCGTGACCGGGCGGACGCTGTGCCGCTTGGAGGACATCCCGGACGGCGCATCGCGCGGCTTCGGCCCGGCGCTTGGCGGCTTCACCGGGCTGTTCGCCGTGCGGCGCGGCGACGCGGTGTTCGTGTATGTCAACGCTTGCCCGCATGTCGGCGCGGCGCTCGACCGGGCGCCCGACCGGTTCCTTTCCGCGGACGGCGGGCGCATCGTCTGCGGGGCGCACGGCGCGCAGTTCGGGATCGAGGACGGGGTGTGCGTGCACGGCCCCTGCGTCGGCGACCGGCTGGAGGCGGTGCCGGCGCGGATTGTTGGCGGGGTGGTGCTGGTGCCAACCGACGCCGGGCTGTAGATTTGGCGGCAACAGCAATCAACGCCGAGGAAGCGCAGCGTGTCCGACCAAACCTACCCCGTCCTGCCCGAGATCGCGGCCCGCGCCCACGTGACGGCGGAGCAGCACCGCGCCATGGCAGAGGCCGCCGCCGCCGACCCCGAAGCGTTCTGGTCGGAGCAGGCGCGTCGCGTCGCCTGGATGCGCCCGCCCACCCGCGCGAAGAACGCCAGCTTCGAGGGCGATGTCAGCATCCGCTGGTATGAGGACGGCACGCTGAACGCTTCCGCGTCCTGCCTCGACCGGCACTTGGCGGAGCGTCCGGACCAGGTGGCGATCATCTGGGAGGGCGACGACCCGAACCAGCAGCGCCGGGTCACGTACCGGGAACTGCACGGGGAGGTGTGCCGCCTGGCCAACGCGCTGCGCGGCTTGGGTGTTGCGCGCGGGGACCGGGTGACGATCTACCTGCCGATGGTGGTGGAGGCGGCAGTGGCGATGCTGGCCTGCGCCCGGCTCGGCGCGGTCCATACGGTGGTGTTCGGCGGCTTTTCCCCGGACAGCCTGGCGAACCGCATCAAGGACTGCGGCAGCACGGTGCTGATCACCGCGGACGAGGGACGCCGGGGCGGGCGCCGCGTGGCGCTCAAGGCGAACGCGGACGAGGCGCTGAAGCAGTGCCCGACCGTGCAGCACGTGGTGGTCGTGCAGGTGACGGGCGGCAGCGTGCCGATGCAGGATGGGCGCGACCACGACTATGCGCCGCTGCTCGCCGCCGCCAGCCCGGATTGCCCGCCGGAGGAGATGGGGGCGGAGGACCCGCTGTTCATCCTTTACACCTCCGGCAGCACCGGGTCGCCGAAGGGGGTGCTGCACACCACGGGCGGCTACATGGTTTGGGCGGCGATGACGCATCAGATCGTGTTCGACTACCAGCCGGGCGAGGTGTACTGGTGCACCGCCGACGTGGGCTGGGTCACGGGGCACACCTACATCGTGTATGGCCCGCTGGCCAACGGCGCCACCACGCTGATGTTCGAGGGCATCCCCAACTACCCCACCAGCTCGCGCTTTTGGCAGGTGGTGGACAAGCACCAGGTCAACATCTTCTATACCGCGCCGACCGCCATCCGCGCCCTGATGCGGGAGGGGGAAGGTCCCGTGCAGTCCACGTCGCGGACCTCGCTCCGCCTGCTCGGCAGCGTCGGCGAGCCGATCAACCCGGAAGCTTGGATGTGGTACCACCGGGTCGTCGGCAACGGGCGCTGCCCCATCGTCGATACGTGGTGGCAGACGGAGACGGGCGGCATCCTGATCTCCCCCCTGCCCGGCGCCGTGCCGGCCAAGCCCGGCTCCGCCACCCTGCCGCTCCCCGGCATCCGCCCGGTGCTGGTGGACGGCGAGGGCAAGGCGCTGGAGGGCGCGGCCGAGGGCAACCTGTGCATCGCCGATAGCTGGCCCGGGCAGATGCGAACGCTGTACGGCGACCACGCCCGCTTCGTGCAGACGTATTTCACCACGTTCAAGGGCCTGTACTTCACCGGCGACGGGGCGCGGCGGGACGAGGACGGGTATTACTGGATCACCGGCCGGGTCGATGACGTGATCAACGTGAGCGGGCACCGCATGGGCACCGCCGAGGTCGAAAGCGCGCTCGTCGCCCATCCCAAGGTGGCGGAGGCCGCGGTCGTCGGCTTCCCGCACGACATCAAGGGCCAGGGGATTTACGCCTACGTGACGCTGGTGGACGGCGAGGAGCCGACGGACGCGCTGAAGCGCGAGTTGGTCGCCTGGGTGCGGCGCGAGATCGGCCCCATTGCGGCGCCGGACGCGATCCAGTGGGCGCCGGGCCTGCCGAAAACCCGGTCGGGCAAGATCATGCGCCGTATCCTGCGCAAGATCGCCGCCAACGAGACCGACGGGCTGGGCGACACCAGCACCCTGGCCGACCCGGGCGTGGTCAACGACCTGGTGAGCAACCGGGCGGGGTGAAGCCGCCCAACAATCTGCTGCCGGCAATGGCGCCAAGGGGCGAATGGAGATTCAAAGTGGAAAGCGACAACGACAGCGTGGACTTTGGCTTAATCGCACGCCAGCAGCGGCAAATGCTGGATGAGATGGCCCGGATGCGCGACGACATGGCGGTGCTGGTGGCCATCACCATGCGCCTTGACGGCACCGTGAGCGGCCTGGTGCAGGAAGTGCGCGCCATGCACTCCCAGCACAGCCGCCTTGAACGGCGTGTCCGGGCGATTGAGCAACCGGCCAGCTAAGCTCACGCCGGAGGCTACCCCCGCCGCAACTCCTGCTCCACCAGCCCCGCCCAGAAGCTCGCGCCAAGGGGCAGGATGTCGTCGTTGAAGTCATACCGCGCGTTGTGCAGCGAGACCGCGCCCTTGTCCCCGTCGCGCTGGCCGATGCGGACGAAGCAGCCCGGCACCGCCTGCGCCATGTAGGAGAAGTCCTCGCCCCCCATGGTCGGCGGCGCGTCGGTAACCACCTTGCCCGCGCCCAGCAGCCGCTCCGCCGCGCGCACGGCGCGGGCCGTGGGTTCGGGCGCGTTCACCACGGACGGGTAGCCGCGCTCGTAGTCCAGGGTCGCCACGGCACCGTAGGCGGCGGCGGTCGCCTCGGCGGTTTCGCCCATGATGCGCTCCATCGCGTCCCGCACATCGGCGTCCAGCGTGCGGACCGTGCCGTTCAAAACGGCGGCGTCCGGGATCACGTTGCCGGCGCTGCCGGCGTGGAACTGGGTGATGCTCAGCACGGCGCTCCGCAGCGGGTCGATGCGCCGGGACACGGCGCTTTGCAGCGCCAGCACGATATGGCTGCCGACCACCACCGGGTCGATGCTGAGATGCGGCCGGGCCGCGTGGCCGCCGCGCCCGGCGATCCTGATCCAGAACGAGTCCGCGGCGGCGCAGACCTGGCCCGTTACCGCCTGCATCGTGCCGGCCGGCAGCGACGGGTCGTTGTGCGCGCCGAACACCATGTCGCAGGGGAAGCGCCGGAACAGCCCTTCCTCCACCATCACGCGCCCGCCACCGCCGCCTTCCTCCGCCGGCTGGAAGATGAAGTGCACGGTGCCGTCGAAGTTGCGGGTTTCCGCCAGGTAGCGCGCCGCGCCCAGCAGCATGGCCGTGTGCCCGTCATGCCCGCAAGCGTGCATCCGGCCCGGCGCCGTGGAGCGGTGGGCGAACTCGTTTTCCTCCGTCATGGCCAAGCAGTCCATGTCCGCCCGCAGGCCGATGGCCCGCCCGGACGTGCCCTGGCGCAGCGTGCCGACCAGCCCGGTGCCGGCGATGCCGCGGGTGACCTCGATGCCCCAGGTTGTCAGCTTGGCGGCCACGGCGTCGCTGGTGCGGTGCTCCTCGAAGCCCAGTTCCGGGTGGGCGTGCAGGTCCTGCCGCCAGGCGGTCAGCTCCGGCTGGAGGGCGGCGATGCGGTTGTGGACGGGCATGGGGTAGGTCGTCTCCGTGTCAAAGCGTGCCGCCGCGGCGCCCGGCGCTGGCGCCGAGCCGCAGCCGGAGCGCCTGCAGCTTGATGAACCCCTGGGCGTCCGTTTGGTCGTAGGCGCCCTGGTCGTCCTCGAAAGTCACAACTTTCATCGAGTACAGGCTGTGGGGGCTTTCCCGCCCGATCACGCTCACGTTGCCCTTGTACAGCTTCAACCGCACCCGGCCGGTCACGCTGCGCTGGCTTTCGTCGATGGCCGCCTGCAGCATCCGCCGCTCCGGGCTGAACCAGAAGCCGTTGTAGATCAGCTCGGCATAGCGCGGCATCAGGTTGTCCTTGAGGTGCGCGGCCTCTCGGTCCAGCGTGATGCTCTCGATGCCGCGGTGCGCGACCAGGAGGATGGAGCCGCCGGGGGTTTCGTAGATCCCGCGGGACTTCATGCCGACAAAGCGGTTCTCCACCATGTCCAGTCGGCCGATGCCGTTGGCCCGGCCCAGCTCGTTCAGCCGGGCGAGCAGCGCCGCGGGGGACAGGGGGGCGCCGTCGATGGCGACGGGGTCGCCGCGCTCGAAGTCGATGCTGATGATGGTGGATTGGTCCGGCGCGTCCTCCGGACGGATGGTGCGTTGATAGACCACCTCGGGCGCCTCCTCGGCCGGGTCCTCCAGCACCTTGCCCTCGGAGGACGAGTGGAGAAGGTTGGCATCGACGCTGAACGGCGCTTCGCCCCGCTTGTCGCGGGCGATGGGGATTTGGTGGGTTTCGGCGAATTCCAGCAGCCGGGTGCGGCTGGTCAGGTCCCATTCGCGCCAAGGGGCGATCACCTTGATGTCGGGCTTGAGCGCGTAGTAGGCGATCTCGAACCGCACCTGGTCGTTGCCCTTGCCCGTGGCGCCGTGCGCCACCGCGTCCGCGCCGACCATCTCCGCAATCTCGATCTGCCGCTGCGCGATCAGGGGGCGGGCGATGCTGGTGCCGAGCAGGTATTGGCCCTCATACACCGTGTTGGCGCGGAACATCGGGAACACGAAGTCGCGGACAAAGGTTTCGCGCAGGTCGTCGATGAAGATGTCCTTGACGCCGAGCAGCTCGGCCTTGCGCCGGGCTGGCTCCAGTTCTTCGCCTTGGCCGAGGTCGGCGGTGAAGGTCACGACCTCGCATCGGTAGGTGGATTGCAGCCAGCGCAGGATGACGCTGGTGTCCAGCCCGCCGGAATAGGCGAGCACGACCTTTTTCACATCCTTGACGCGCATGAAGCTCTCTTTTGACCAACCGGAAGGGCGGAGTTTGCCCGCCCCGCGGGCGTCCGGCAAGTGAGGGTGCTGGGGGTGCGGTGCCGTGGGTTTGCTCAGAACCCGGTCAGCAGGGTGTCGAGCCGGGGCATCAGAACTGGCGATAGGCGGCGAGCGGCAGGCCATGCTGGGCGACGTGCCCGTTCCAGGCATCCATGGCTTCCCGATTCTCTTGAAGCCAGCGTTGCCGGCGCTTCTCCGCCGGGGCTTGGGTGAGGCCATGCTCGCAAGCCTGCGACGGGTTGATTTCCATAGGAGTGGTCGAAGCGGGACGGGGCACGGCATACCTCGGCATTGAACTTTTCACGCAGCTACAGCGCCGGCGCCACGACGCCCCGGCAGGGGCCGAAGCCGATGGGCGCCGCCCCTTCCCGCCGGGCGCGGGCGCACAGGATCACCTCGTCGCCGTCCTCCAGGAAGCGCCGCTCCTCGCCGGACGGCAGGGTGATGGGCGCGCGTCCGCCCCCCGTGATCTCCAGCAGGCTGCCGCAGCCGTCGGGAGTCGGCGCGGAGATGGTGCCGGTGCCCATGAGGTCGCCGGGGTTCAGGTTGCAGCCGTTGCTGGCGTGGTGCGCGAGAAGCTGGGCCGGCGTCCAGTACAGCGCCAGGCTCGACCCGATGGACAGGCGGTGCGGCGCCAAGCCCTGCTTGCGCATGGCGGCGGTGATCAGCAGCACCTCAAGCTCAAGGTCCAGCGCGCCGCCGTCCTGGTCCGCGGGGTCGTGCAGGTGGGGCAGCGGCGCCGGGTCGCCGGGCGGGCGCGGCGGCTGGGGAGCGCGGAACGGCGCCAGGGCCTCGGGCGTCACGATCCAGGGGCTGACGGTGGTGGAGAAGCTTTTCGCCAGGAACGGGCCGAGCGGCTGCATTTCCCAGCCCTGGATGTCCCGGGCGGACCAGTCGTTCAGCAGGCAGAACCCGGCGATATGCTCGTGCGCCTCGCCGATGGGAATGGCGGTGCCGAGCGCGTTGCCGGGGCCGACCCAGATGCCAAGTTCCAGCTCGTAATCGAGGCTGCGGCTCGGCCCGTAGCTCGGCACGGGTTCCGACGCCCGCTTGCGTTGGCCGTTGGGGCGGCGGATCTCCGCGCCGCTGGGCCGTAGGCTGCTGGCCCGACCGTGATAGCCGATGGGCACCCATTTGTAGTTCGGCGGCAGCGGCGCATCCGGGCGGAGCAGCTTGCCCGCCCCTTCCGCATGGTGGATGCCGGCGTAGAAATCCGTGTAGTCCCCGACATGCGCCGGCAAGTATAGGATGCAGTCCGCCGCCCGGTGCAGCAGATGCGGGCGCTCGTCCGAGCCGTCCTGCAGCAGGGCGCTCACCGCGTCGCGCAACGCCCGGCGCGGCCCGGCGCCGAGCGCCAGGAACGGGTTGAGGGACGGGCCGATGCAGGCATGGGCGGCCCCCTGCGCCTCCTCGTCCAGCAGCCCTTCCTCGTGCACGGCGCGGAGGTCCAGGATCATGTCGCCGATGGCGATGCCGCCGCGCGGCGCCCCGGCCAGCGGCCCGAACACGCCGAGCGGCAGGTTCTGGATCGGGAAGTCCGGGTGCCCGTTGGCGCTTGCCACCCAGCTTTGCAAGGACGGGTCGTGGGTGTGGTCAACGGCCATGCTCGGGTACCCCCGCGTTCGGGTTGGCCGGGTCGAACTGCTTGCGCAGCCCGGCCCAGCAATCCTGGTAATCCTGCTGCAACTGCGGCGCCGTGGCCGCGAACTGTGTCACGCGCTGGCGGTGCCGGCTCTCGAACATGAAGGCCATGGTGCCGGCGAGCTTGTGCGGGCCAAGCTCCACGGTGCTGGCCCGCGCAAAGGCGTCCGCGTCGGGGCCGTGCGGCAGCATGGCGTTGTGCAGGGAGAAGCCGCCGGGCACGAAGCCATGGGGCTTCGCGTCATACTGGCCGTAGATCAGGCCCATGAACTCGCTCATGCAGTTCATGTGATACCAGGGCGGGCGGAAGGTGTTTTCCGCCACCATCCAGCGGTCGGGGAAGCAGACGAAATCGACGTTGGCGGTGCCGGGCGTCTCGGAGGGCGCGGTCAGCACGGTGAAGATGCTGGGGTCGGCGTGGTCGAACAGCAGCGGCCCCACGGGGGAGAAGCGGCGGAGGTCGTACTTGTACGGCGCGTAGTTGCCGTGCCAAGCCACGACATCGAGCGGGCTTTGGTTGATGTCGGCAGCCCACAACGCGCCGCCCTGCTTCACGAACAAGCGGGACGGGGTTTCGTGGTCCTCATAGGCCGCCACGGGGGTCATGAAGTCGCGCGGGTTGGCCAGGCAGTTGGCGCCGATGGGGCCGCGCTCCGGCAGGGTGAAGGCGCCGCCGTAGTTCTCGCACACGTAGCCGCGGGACGGGCCGCCGGGCAACTCCGCCCGGAACTTGACCCCGCGCGGGATCACGGCGATTTCGCCGGGTTCGAGGCCGATCACGCCGAACTCGGTGCACAAGCGCAGCCGGCCCTGCTCCGGCACGATCAGCAGCTCGCCGTCCGCGTTGTAGAAGTACTCGTCCTGCATGGAGCGGGTCGCGGCGTAGATGTGGGCGCCCATGCCGGCCTGGGCGTCCGCGTCCCCGGCGGTGGTGATCGTGCGGATGCCCTCGATGAACGAGGTCGGCTGATCCGGCAACGGCAGCGGGTCCCAGCGCATCGGGGCGGGCGGCATGGCGACCTCGGCGCAAGGCGCGGTATGCCAC
Source organism: uncultured Acetobacteraceae bacterium (assembly GCA_964235485.1). Classification (GTDB taxonomy): domain Bacteria; phylum Pseudomonadota; class Alphaproteobacteria; order Acetobacterales; family Acetobacteraceae; genus CAHJXG01. The sequence continues at coordinate 24,663 of CAXSAZ010000022.1, forward strand.
ATCCCGGCGTCGGCCGGGCGGAACCGGCCCCAATGCCGCACGGTCGGGCGGATGCGATACAGCCAGGACCGCTCGTTGCTGGCGCGGGGCGCGGTGAAGGGGCTGCCGCTGAGCTGCTCGGCGTATAGGCCGTAGGGACATCGCTGCGGCGAGTTGCGCCCGACCGGCAGCGCGCCGGGCAGCGCCTCGGTCTCGAAACCGTTGCCGAAGCCGGTCTGGTAGGCGTGGGTCAGCCCCGCCTCGGTGGTCCGCATCACGTTCACGATCCTGCCTCCGCGGATTGGGCGACCTGGATGGCGTCGAGCACCACGCCGTCGTCGCCGATGTGGTTGGCCAGCAACAGCACCAAGGCCGCGTCCAGGCGGCGGGACGCGGCCGGGTCCAGCCCGTCATGCGCCGCCACCAGCGCCGCGAACACGCCATCGGGGTCGGCGAGCCGGGGCGTCATGTCGAGTGGCATCAGGCGACCCGTTCCAGCACGGCCGAGGCGGCGGCGTGCCCCATGGCGTGGCGGGTGGCGGCGGACACGCGGTTTCGGTCAAAGCGGTGGAACAGCGCCGAAACGTGCCCATCCGGGCGCAGCAGCACGCAGGCGCCGGGCGACGCGCCGTAGCGCCGCGCTGCGAGGCCCCGCACATCATGCAGCGCGTCCGGCGCAATGCGGACCGTTCGGAGGCCGGGGATGCCGGGCGTCGCCGGGCCGCCGAACGCCAGCAGCGTGAAGCCCGGCCCGGCGGCGTGACGCAGCAGCCAGTCCGGACGGCCCGCCAAGGACATGGGCGCGTCCACGGCCGGAGTGCCCGGCAGCAGGCAGCCCGGCCAATCGTCGCTGTCCCTCGCGTTCAAGGGGCTGTCCAGCAGGTGCGCGGGGCGGGACAAACGGCCTGAGTTGACCAGGGGCCGCGCGAACGGGTGCCGCGCCGCGAGCGTCAGCACCGCGTCGCGATAGGCGCGGGCGGCATCGGTCTTGGGCGTGATGAAGTCGGTGGCGCGGGTGCTGTGCCCGATGTTCTCGTCGGCAGCCGCGATGCGCTCGGCGTCGTAGCTGCCGATCAGCGCCGGGCCGGCGGTGCCATGGATCATCGCCGCGAGCTTCCAACCCAGGTTGTCCGCGTCCTGCACCCCGCCGTTGCCGCCGCGGGCGCCGAAGGGGCTGACCTGGTGGGCGCTGTCGCCCACGAACACCACGCGGCCATGCACGAACCGCTCCAGCCGGCGGCAGCGGAAAGTATAGACGCTGACCCATTCCAGCTCGAACGGCACGTCCGGTCCCAGCATGGCCTGCACCCGGGGGACCACACGCTCCGGCCGGCGCTCCTCCTCCGGGTCGGCGTCCCAGCCGAGTTGCAGGTCGATGCGCCACACGTTGTCCGGCTGCTTGTGCAGCAGGGCGGATTGGCGGCGGTGGAACGGCGGGTCGAACCAGAACCGCCGCTCGCTCGGGAACGGGGCCTGCATCACCACGTCGGCGATCAGGAAGCGGTCGCGGAAGGACTTGCCCACGAACGGCAGGCCGAGGCACTGCCGCACGGTGCTGCGCGCCCCGTCCGCGGCGAGCAGCCAATCTGCGGTCAGGGCATACGGCCCCGCCGGGGTGTCCACCGTGACCACGGTACCGTCCGCCCGGCTGTCCACCGCCGCCACCGCGTGCCGCCAACGCAGGTCCACGAGGCCGGTGGCCTGGCACGCCTCGACCAGCCATTCCTCCGCGTAGTACTGCTGCAGGTTGATGAAGGCCGGGTATTCGTGCCCGTCCTCCGGCAGCAGGTCGAAGTCGAACAACTGGCGCTCGCCGAAGAACACCCGGCCGGTGTTCCAGGTGACGCCTTTCTCCAGCATCCGGGAGCCGAGACCCAGCCGACCGTAGATTTCCAGCGTGCGCTTGGCGAAGCAGATTGCCCGTGACCCGGTGCTCACGGTGTCGTCGTCGTCCAGCACCACCACGGGCACGCCGCGCTGCGCCAGGTCCAGCGCCAGGGTCAGCCCGACCAACCCGCCGCCCGCCACCACCGCCGGGTGATGCGCCGTGCCCGAGGGAAGCGGCGCAGCGGCGTAGCGGGGGGCGGCCTGCGGCATCAGCGCGTCCCGGGCGCGCCGTCCGCCGGCAGGGCAGCCGCGCCCTGCTCCAGCGCCCGCCACATCTCCACGTCGCGCTCGGCGGTCCAGATGCGCGGGTGGTCGAGGCCGCGCGCCTCGTCATGCGCGCGGGTCACATTGAAGGGCATACAGTGCTCGAAGATCACCCAATGCCCGTATTTGGGCCGCATGGCCGCCATCGCCTGGTCATACACCTCCTTCAGCCCGGCGCCGCCGGCGGAGGCACGCTGCACGACGGCGAACAGGTCGGCGGTGAAGGCGCGGGTGCCCTCGATGGCCTCCCGGCACTCGGCGGCGTTGCGCAAGGCCCGGCCGCGCCCGGGCACCAGCGCCTCCGCCCCCAGCGCCTCCACGGCGGCGAGCGTCGCGGGCCAGTCGGCGAAGTGCGCGTCGCCGCAATACGGGGTCGCGCCGAACTCCACCACGTCGCCGCTGAACAGCACCCGCTCCTTCGGCAGCCAGACCACCGTGTCGCCGGCGGTGTGGCTGCGCCCGATGTGGATGACCTGCACCTCGCGGGCGCCGAGATGCAGCGTCATGCGCTTGTGGAAGGTGAGCGTCGGCCAGGTCAGCCCGGGGATGCTGTCCCGCCCGCGGAACAGCCGGGGAAAGCGGCCGATCTCGCTGTCGGCGTCCTGCTGCCCGCGCTCCGCGATCATGTCCCGGCACACGTCGGAGGCGATGATCTCCGCGCCCTTGTAGGCGCTGGCGCCCAGCACCCGCACGGCGTGGTAGTGGGACAGGACGACGTGGCGGACCGGCTTGTCCGTCACGCCGCGGATGCGGGCGAGCACGTCCTGGGCCATGGAGGGCGTCGCCTGCGCGTCCACCACCAATACACTGTTGTCGCCGACCACGACGCCGCTGTTCGGGTCGCCCTCCGCCGTGTAGCCGAACAAGCCCGGCGCCAGCTCGTCGAAGCTGACGGTCTTGTCCGCGAGGTCGTTGGTGCTGGCAAAGCCGGACATTTTGCGCCCTCCGTGGCCTGGCCGCACGGTAGGCCAGGGAGGGGCCGGATTCAACTCACGGGTCTGCGCTGCCTGGGGACGGCTGGCCGGGGGCGCGGAGCCAACCAACCATCTGGCCGTTCGCAACCGTCGCCTCCACGCCTTCTGGTGGCAGCAGGATCTATTGAAGACGGATTTCTGCCTGGATCGCGTCGGCAGTCACGCGCAAAGCGCCCTGCCTCGTTGTCCAGACCGGGGCTTCATCCCGCGCCACCAGACCGGCACTTTCCAGAACCGTCACGTCCTCATGCACCCGGCGATACTGCCGCCCCAACGCCCGCGCCAGCGCGCTGATCGAGGGTTCAGGGTGCGCGTGCAGGTGCCGCAACAGGCGGTAGCGTTCCCCGGTCATGATCGAGGCCAAGCCCTCCCAGCTTTGGAAAGACAGCACCCGCTCATGCACCGCCTCGCCACGCTCCGCTCGCTCGACGGCATCAAGGAACGCGGCGGCGTCATCCTCCGCCGTGCCGCCCACGACGATTTTCATGTCCTCGCTCATAGCTTGCTCCCTCGCAGTTGGCGCACGTCCGCCAGGAAATCCGCCAGCATCTGACGGAAGGACGTGAACGCATAAGCTTCCTCGCGGGTGCCATAGTGCCGATGGTCGCCTTTGCCCGCCTCGTTGTCGTAGCCAACCAGCCGCTGCCCGCCGTTGCCGTAGAAAAGTGAGTACTTGAACAGATGCACCGATCCCGGAACGGCGGCGGGCACCTGCCAAAGCTTCAATTCCAAGACCGCCCCATCATCGTAGCGGCGCTTGCGATGAAGGATCAGCGTGGCCTTCGGCATAGGACGTATGGTGACACAGACGTTCTATGTCGTCAATTGACATAAACTTTTGGCGCGCTCAGGCCCGCCGCGGCTGCTGCCCGTCCCAGAAATCCCGGAGATAGGTGTCGGGCACCGCGTCGTTCTCGGCCAGCAGCGCCTCATGCCGCCCTTCCTCGAAGACCTTCAACCAAACCTGTTGGCTCGCATTCCCACCACGGGCGACCCGCCGCAGGAAGTCCGCTTCGGACTTGAACTGGAAGTGCGCCACGTAGGCGGTCGCCAGCGCATGGTCCTGGAAGCCGGGGCGGCCCACGAGTGCGAGCGCCCGCTCCGGCCACTTGTCCGTGTAGTGCAGGAGCGGCACGCCGAGCACGTCGCAGACGCGGAGGCCAGGGAGGCAGTAGTCGTCCCAGAAATGCCAGAACGCAGGTGCGCCCGCATCGAACCTGGGCCGTACCTTCTGCGGATCGGCGAAGCTTGCCCGGACGAAGTTCTTGGTATGGCAGTTCACCCGGCAGTTCCGGCGGGTCAGGCCCATCAGGACGCTGCCGGGCTGGCGCGTCCGACGCCCGCCTGCTCCGTAGAAAACCCAATTGAAGTAAACTGCGTCGAAGCGCGCCTCCAGGGGCGCCATGAAGCGGGGCAGATCGTTGTGCCCCTTGATGACCAAGAACTCGTCGATGTCGAGGAAGCAGAGCCATTCGGTTTCGAAGCGGCGTTCCGATAAGAAGTGGAGATACATGTGCACCTGGCGGCCTTTGCTGGGGTGCCAGTGCCAATACGTGACGAACGGGCGGGGACCGTCCAGGTGCGGGCCAATGGCCTCCTTGAGCGTGCTGGCATCGTCGTCGTTCGAGTAAAGGTAAACGTGGTCGATGCCGATGACGCGGTGGTAGTCCAGCCATTCCAGAATATCGTTCTCTTCCCAGCGCGCGCAGGCGACCAGCGAGAATTTGTGCTTCGGCATCAAGCAATCCCTGGGAGTCCTCCCCGCCGACCCCGGGCGGACATTTCGGATCAACACTTGATTCGCCGGCGTCGTCAAGCAGGGTTGACGCCACGGGAAGGCGGCGACCCTGGGCCGCAACGCTCGTGACACCGCGGCCCGACCCGGCCATCCTGGGCCATCGCCGCACCCAGACGGCTTCTTCGGTCAGGAAACGCCCCATGCTCGGTTTGATGCAATCGCAGCCGCTGCTGATCTCCTCCATCATCACCCACGCCGCCCGCCACCACGGAGAGGCGGAAGTCGTGTCCCGTACAACCGAGGGCGCGATCCACCGCACCACCTATGCCGGGATTGAGCGGCGCGCCCGCACCCTGGCCCGTGCGCTGCTGCGGCTCGGCGTGCGGCCGGCGGACCGGGTGGCCACGCTCGCCTGGAATGGGCACCGGCACTTGGAGCTTTACTACGCGGTGTCGGGCATGGGGTCGGTCATCCACACGGTGAACCCGCGCCTGTCGCCCGACGACATCGCCTTTGTGCTGAACGACGCCGCGAGCGGCCTCGTGTTCGCCGATACCAGCTTCGTCCCGCTGCTCGCCGCGGTGGCGCCGCTCGTCCCCGGTGTGTGCGCCTTTGTCTTGCTCGCGGACCCGGCGGACATGCCGGAGGTGGCGCTGGCGCCGGGCCAGCAACTGCTGTGCTACGAGACGCTGCTGGCCGACGCCGACGACGACTTCGCCTGGCCGCTGCTCGACGAGGCGGAGGCGAGCGCGCTGTGCTACACCTCCGGCACCACGGGGCGGCCCAAGGGCGTGCTTTACAGCCATCGCAGCACCCTGATCCACGCCTACGCGGTCAACCTGCCGGACGTGTTCGGATTGCGCAGCATCGACCGCGTGCTGCCGGTGGTGCCGATGTTCCACGTCAACGCCTGGGGCATCCCCTATGCCGCGCCGATGGTGGGCGCGAGCCTCGTCATGCCCGGGCGCCACCTGGACGGCGCCAGCCTGGAGGCGCTGATGAACGGGGAGCGGGTCACGATGTCGGCCGGGGTGCCGACGGTGTGGATGGGGCTGCTGCAGCACCTGCGCGCGGCCGGGGGGCGGCTCGACAGCCTGCAGCGCCTGGTGTGCGGCGGGTCGGCCTGCCCGCCCATGCTGATCGACACCTTTGCGCGGGACTACGGGGTGAAGGTGGACCACGCCTGGGGGATGACGGAATGCAGCCCGCTCGGCACCTACAACAGCCCGAAGCCCAGCACCGCCGCCCTGGCGCCGGAGGAGGCCCAGGCCCTGCAGTACAAGCAGGGCCGCGCCGTGCCCGGCCTCGACTTCAAGATCGTGGACGACGCGGGCACGGAGCTGCCCTGGGACGGCGCGACCTTCGGCAACCTCCTGGTGCGCGGCCCCTGGGTGACGCGGCGCTACCTCAACGCGGACGCCGACGCCGCCGACGCGGAGGGTTGGTTCGCCACGGGGGACGTGGCCACCATCGACCGGCACGGCCTGATGGAGATCACCGACCGCACCAAGGACATCGTGAAGTCCGGCGGCGAGTGGATCAGCTCCATCCAGCTTGAGAACATCGCGGTGGACCACCCCGACGTGGCCGAGGCCGCCATTGTCGGCGCGCGCCACCCGAAGTGGGACGAGCGCCCGCTCTTGATCGTCGTGCCCAAGCCCGGGCGCAGCATCGACGGGGCGGCGCTGCTCGCCTTCTACGCGGGCAAGGTCGCCAAGTGGTGGACGCCGGACGAGGTAGTGGTGGTCGAGCAGTTGCCGCACACCGCGACGGGCAAGCTGAACAAGCTGGCGCTGCGCCAGCAGTTCCGCGATTACAAGCTGGCGTCGACAGCAGCGGATTAGCGGCGCAGCGGCGGGAGCTGCACCAAAACGCGGCCCGGCGCCGGGGCGAAGGCGCCGAAGGAGAACTCGACCGGCGGCAGCGCGGCGTAGGTGCTGCCGGGCGGCGGCCACACGCCGTAGGGGCTGGCCGGCGCCGCGGGCGCGCCCTTGGCACCCATCGGCGTCATCACCCGGCCGAACACCCGGCGCTGATAGTCCTCCCCGCGGTCGGCGTTGGCGGAATGGTAGTTCGCCGTCGCCAGGCTCCAATCGTTGGTTTGCCGGTAAAGCGCCGACAGGAAGCGCGCGGCGTAGCGGGCGTTGGCCGCCGGGTCGAACGCTTCGTCCAGGCTGGAAAAGGCCGTGGGATGGTGCAGGAGGTTGACCTGCATACAGCCCACGTCGATGGAACGGACGCCGCGGGCCTGCCAAACGCGCACGGCCTCGACCGCCTGATCCTTGCTGTCGAAAAAGAAGCCCGCGCCCTCCACGTTGATCGTCCAGGGCCAGGCGCGCACCTGCTTGGTTGCGGGGTCCAGCCGGCCGCTTTCCACGCGGGAGATCGCGGGCATCAGCTTGTCCGGGATGCGCGGCGCCTTTTGCGCGGCGGCGATGGCGACCTCGCAGGCGGCATAAGGGGCGTCCGGCTCGGCCCGGGCGGGGGCGGCGGCCAGGGTAATCGCCAAGGCGGCAACGGCTTTCCCGATCATTCGATGCGATGCAGTTCCAAAATGCCGGGCCACCGCTTACAGCATCGGCGGGCGGGACGCCACCGTTCAGGCGGCGATCAGGCCGCCGAGCCGGGCCAGCGCCGCCAAGTGGCTGTCGGTGTCGCCGAAGCCGCGCTCGATCATCGTCATGCGCTTGAAGTGGTGGCCCACGGCGTATTCCATGGTGACGCCGATGCCGCCGTGCAGTTGGATGGCTTCCTGGCCGATGTGGCGTCCGCTGCGCCCAATCTGCACCTTGGCGGCGTGCATGGCGCGCTGCCGCTCCAGCGGGTTCGGGTCCGACGCCATCATCGCGGCATACAGCGCCATGCTGCGCGCCTGCTCCAGCGACACGTACATGTCCACGGCGCGGTGCTGCAACGCCTGGTTCTCGCCGATGGCGCGGCCGAACTGCTTGCGGGTCTTGAGGTAATCCACCGTCATGGCGTGCATCGCGGTCATCACGCCGACGGCCTCGGCGCACAGGGCCGCGAGCATCTCGTCGTTCGCCTGCTCCAGGATCGGCAGCGCCTCGGCCGGGTCGCCGAGGGCTTCCGCGGGCGCGTTCGCCAGGGTGATCTCGGCGGCGCGCAGGCCGTCCTGGGTGGGGTAGCCGCGGCGCGACACGCCGGGCGCGTCGGCGCCCACCAGGAACAGGCCAATGCCGTGGCGCTCCCGGTGCTGGCCTGCGGTGCGGGCGGTGACGAGCAGGGTGCCGGCGCTGTCGCCGTGCAGCACCAGGCTTTTTTCTCCGGTGATGCGCCAGGCGTCGCCGTCGCGCTCCGCCCGGGTCACCACGTCGTTCAGGCTGTGGCGGGATTGCCGCTCGACCTGCGCGTAGGCGAGGACGCGCTCCCCGGCGGCAATGCCGGGCACCAGCGCCTCCATCTGCGCCTCCGACGCGGCGTGGCGGAGCAAGGCGCCGCACGCGACCACGGTGGCAAAATACGGCTCGACCACCAGGGCGCGGCCGAACGCTTCCATGACCATCGCCGTATCGACCAGCCCGCCGCCGAACCCGCCCTGCGCTTCCGGGAACGGCAGGCCCAGCAGGCCAAGCTCGGCGAACTGCGCCCAGATGTCCCGGCTCCAGCCCTCCGGCGTCGCGCGGTAGCCGCGGCGGGCCTCGAAGCCGTAGCGGTCCGCGAGCATACGGTCCACGCTGTCCTTCAACAGCCGCTGCTCGTCGCTGAGATCGAAGTCCATGCCGTTCCCCCCGTGCACGCTCCCTGGGGCGCGTCGGGGTCAGCGTAGCCGAAACGCGCGGCTCCGCTAACCCCGGCCGAGGCGGCTACAGGCCGTTCTTCACCTTGTCCGCGCTGTTCGTGACCGCGCGGCCGGCGGCGCCCAGGTCCTCCCCGGCGCCGGCCGTGGTGTTGCAGGCGCTCAGGAGGGGTGCCAGGGCGGCCAGCGCGAGGGCGAGCAGCAAGGCACGGGCGGAATGGCGGATTTGGGTACGCATCGACTTCTCCTTCATGGCAAGCATCGCGTTCCAACTCGCGATGTCCACGACGGTTCCGGTTAGAACCCAAGGATCGCCTTTGCAACAATATTCCGCTGGATCTCGTTCGACCCGCCGTAGATCGAGATCTTGCGCCAGTTGAAGTAGGTCGGCGCCGCCTCCGCGGCATACTCGGGACCCACGGGCGGCTCGTTGCTGCCGTGCTCGTGGTCGTCATAGGGCAGAATGTAGGGGCCGACCACATCCATCAGCAGCTCCGTGGTCGCCTGCTGCAATTCGGACCCCTTGATCTTGAGGATCGAGCTGGCCGGGTTCGGGAGCGCCCTGTCCCGCTTGCGCTCGTCGGCGACCACCCGGAGCTGGGTCATTTCCAGCGCCTTCAATTCCACCTCGACTGCCGCCAGCTTTTCGCGGAAATGCGGCTCCTCGATCATCGCGCGGTCGCCGACGTGCTCCAGCGCGGCCAACTGCTTGATGCGGCGGATGCGCGCCTTGCTGACGCCGACGCGGGCGATGCCGGTGCGCTCGTTGCCGAGCAGGAACTTGGCGTAGTCCCAGCCGCGGTTCTCCTCGCCCACCAGGTTCTCCACGGGCACGCGCACGTCGTCGAACCAGACCTCGTTGACTTCCACCCCGCCGTCGATGGTCTGGATCGGGCGCACCGTGATGCCCGGCGTCTTCATGTCGATCAGGATGAAGCTGATGCCCTGCTGCTTCTTGGCCGCGCCCGGGTCCGTGCGGGCGAGGCAGAAGATCCAGTCGGCGTATTGGGCGAGCGTGGTCCAGGTCTTCTGACCGTTCACCACGTAATGGTTGCCGTCCCGCACCGCGGTCGTGCGCAGGCTCGCGAGGTCCGAGCCGGCGCCGGGTTCGGAGAAACCCTGGCACCACCAGATGTCGAGGTTGGCGGTCGCCGGAAGGAACTGCTTCTTCTGCGCGTCCGACCCGAACTGCGCGATCACCGGGCCGACCATGTTGGCGTTGAAGCCGAGCGGCGCCGGCACGCAGTTCTGCTGCATCTCGTCCTGGTAGATGTAGAGCTGAACCGGCGTCCAATCCTGCCCACCCCATTCCTGGGGCCAATGCGGCACCGCGAGGCCGTGGGCGTTCATGATGCGCTGCGCCGTCACCTGCTGGTCGCGCGACACGTGCTCGCCGCGCTGCACCTGGTCCCGGATGTCGGCAGGGATTTGCGTCGTGAAGAATTCGCGCATCCGCTCGCGGAAAGCGTTTTCCTCGGCGGTGAACCTCAGATCCATGACCCGCTCCCTTATCGCAGCTCGAATAGCCCGGCGGCGCCCTGGCCGCCGCCGATGCACATGGTGACGACCACGCGCTTGGCACCCCGGCGGCGGCCCTCGATCAGCGCGTGCCCGGTCATCCGCGCGCCGCTCATGCCGTAGGGGTGGCCGATGGAGATGGAGCCGCCATCCACGTTCAAGCGGTCGGCGGGGAGGCCAAGCTTGTCGCGGCAGTACAGCACCTGGCTCGCGAAAGCCTCGTTCAGTTCCCACAGGTCGATGTCGTCCACCGTCAGCCCGTGGCGCTCCAGGAGGCGGGGCACGGCGAACACCGGGCCGATGCCCATCTCGTCGGGGTCGCAGCCGGCGACGGCGAGGCCGCGGAACACGCCCATGGGTTGGAGGCCGCGCCGCGCCGCCTCCTTGTCGGACATCACGACGCAGGCGCTGGCGCCGTCCGACAACTGGCTGGCGTTGCCCGCGGTGATGAAGTGACCCTCGCCGCGCACCGGCTTCAGCTTGGCCAAGCCCTCTAGCGTGGTCTCCGGGCGGTTGCCCTCGTCCTGGCGCAGGTTGGCCGCCTCGTGGCGGACCTCGCCCGTCGCCTTGTCCGTGACCGCCATGACGCTCGGCAACGGCACGATCTCCGCGTCGAACCGCCCGGCCTGCTGCCCGGCGGCGGTGCGGCGCTGGCTTTCCAGGGCGTACTCGTCCTGCGCGTCCCGGCTGATGCCGTAGCGCGCGGCCACGATGTCCGCCGTTTCGATCATCGGCATGTAGATGGCCGGGACGTGGTCCTCCAGCCAAGCATCCTTGTACATATGCCGGTTCAGCGTGGTCTGCACCAGGCTGATGTTCTCCAAGCCCCCCGCCACCGCGACCGGCACGCCGTCGCACACCACGCGGTTGGCGGCGATGGCGATGGCCTGCAAGCCCGAGGAACAGAAGCGATTCACCGTCATCGCCGCAGCACCCGGCGGGATGCCGGCCCGCAACGCCGCCTGGCGCGCGATGTTGCCGCCCGTGGCGCCCTCCGGGTTGGCGCAGCCGAGCACGACCTCCTCGACCTCCGCGCCTTCCAGCCCGGCGCGCTCCATCGCGTGCTGGATGGCGTGGCCGCCCATCTCCGCACCGTGGGTCATGTTGAACGCGCCGCGCACCGCACGGCCGATGGGGGTGCGCGCGGTGGACACGATGACGGCTTCGACCATGTTCAGCTTCCTTTCAGTTCGGCGATCAGCTCGCGCTTCGCGAGCTTGCCCACCGGCGTGTGCGGCAGGCTGTCGCGGAGTTCGAGGGCGGCCGGCAGCTCGTGCCGGCCCAGCTTGTCCGACAGGAACTCGCGCAAGCTCTCCAACGTCAGCGGCTCCGCCCCGTCGCGCAGCACGACGTAGGCTTTGGCCGACTGGCCGCGATACGGGTCCGGCACGCCGATCACCGCGGCTTCCTGCACGGCCGGGTGCTCGTGGATCGCCTCCTCGACCGTGCGGGGATACACGTTGAAGCCGCCGGAGATGATCATGTCCTTCTTGCGGTCCACCAGGGTGAACATGCCGTCCGGCGCCATGCGGCCGATGTCGCCGGTGAGGAACCAGCCGTCCACGAAGGCCTCCGCCGTTTCCTCCGGGCGCCGCCAGTAGCCCGGCGTCACGTTCAGGCCGCGGATGCGGACCTCGCCGACCTCGCCCGGCGGCAGCACGCGGGCGGGGTCGTCCAGTGCCACCACGTCCATCTCGATGCCGGGCAGCGGCAGGCCGATGTCGCCCGGCCCCGGCGCGCGGTCGAGCGGCAGGTTGGTGCCGGCGGGCGAGGTTTCCGTCATGCCCCAGCCGCCGCCGAGGCGCAGCCCGGTGATCCGCTCCATCCGTTCCCCCACCTCGTGCGGCAGGGCCGCGCCGCCGGAACTGGTGACTTTCAGGCTCGACAGGTCACGCGACGTGATTTCGGGGTGGTTCGCCATGGCGATCCACATGGTCGGCACGCCGTAAAAATGGGTGCAGCGCCCGGTCTCGATGTCATGCAGCGTCTGGTTCACGTCGAAGCGGGGGCGCAGCATCAGTTCCACCCCGCTCCACAGCGCCCGCAGCATCACCGAGGTCAGGGCGTAGATGTGGAACAGCGGCAGCACGACGAGCACCTTGTCGCCGGGCGAGTAGGCCCGGTCGGTGCTGCCGGTCCAGGCGTCGTACATCCCGACGGCGGCGACGAGGTTGGCGTGGGTCAGCATCGCCGCCCGCGGCGCGCCGGTGGTGCCGCCGGTGTATTGCAGCACCGCCACGTCCGCCGGCTCGACCACCGGCCACTCCGCATCCGGCCCGTCGAGGTCGCGCAGGGTGCGGGCGCCGGGCGGCACCGGGGCATCGAGGCCGCCGGGTCCCCAATCCGCGTCCTCCGCCACGATCAGCGTGCCCACGGTGCCGGACTGCCGGGCTGCCAGCGCCTGGGGCAGCAGGGACGGCAGGTTGCCGGCGATCAGGACGCGCGCGCCGCTGTCCTGCAACTTGCGCTCCACCGCCCGCGGGGGGTCGAGCGGGCTGAGGTGCACCACCCGGCCGCCGGCGCGCAGGATGCCGAAAAAGGCGATGGGGTGGGCCGGGCTGTTGCTCAGCAGCAGCGCCACCGCGTCGCCTGGCAAGACGCCGAGCGCCATCAGGCCGCGCGCCAGCCGGTCCGCGCGCTGGCCCAGTTCGGCATAGGTCATGCGGCTTCCCCGGAACTCCAGCGCCGGGCGGTCGGCGTAGTCCCGGGCGATGCGGTCGAGCATGGCCGGGATCGTGCCGGTCGGGATCGGCGCGTCCCAACGCGCGCCTTCCGGGTAGCTGGTTTCCCAGGGGTGCGGGTGCCGGGTCATGCCGCCTTGGCCCCCCCGCCCCCGCTTTGGCCCGCGAAGCCCTGGCCGGCGTCGGCGAGCTTGGCCAAGAGCGGCGCCGGGCGCAGCGCCTCGTCGCCGGTGGCGGCGAAGAAGTCCTGCAGGCGGTCGCGGATGCGGGGCAGGCCCACGAGGTCCGCGTAGAACATCGGCCCGCCGCGCCAGGCCGGCCAGTTGTAGCCGTGCAGCCAGATCGCGTCGATGTCGCCGGGCCGGGCGGCGATGCCTTCTTCCAGGATGCGGGCGCCCTCGTTGATCATGGGGAAGATCAGCCGCTCGGTGATCTCCGCAGCAGCAACCGGGTGGCGGGTGATGCCGAGCTTTTCGGACTCGGCGGCGATGATGCGGTCCACCTCCGGGTCGGGGGTCGCGTTGCGGCCCTCGTACACGTAGAAGCCGCTGCCGGTCTTCTGGCCGTAGCGCCCGGCGTCGCACAGCGCGTCCGACACCGGGGCGCGCTTGCCGAACGCCCGGCGTATCCTCATGCCGATGTCGAGGCCCGCGAGGTCCGCCATGGCGAACGGCCCCATGCGGAAGCCGAAGGCGGTCAGCGCCGCGTCCACCTCGGCGGGGCTTGCGCCGTCCAGCAGCAGGCGCTCGGCGGCGTCGCTGCGCCGGGCCAACATGCGGTTGCCGACGAAGCCGAAGCAGTTGCCGACGACGACGCCGACCTTGGACAGCGTCTTGCCGAGTTCGGCGGCAGTGGCGATCACCTCGGGGCTGGTCTGCCGGCCGCGCACGATCTCCAGCAGCTTCATCACGTTGGCCGGGCTGAAGAAATGCGTGCCGAGCACGTCGCCGGGACGGGAAGTGGCGCCCGCGATCTCATCGATGTCGAGGTAGCTGGTGTTGGTGGCGAGCACGGCGCCTGGCTTGGCGAGGCGGTCGAGTTCGGCGAACACCTGCTTTTTCACGCCCATGTCCTCGAACACCGCTTCCACCACGATGTCCGCGTCCCGGGCGCCCTCCAGGCCGAGCTGGCCCTGGATGCGGCCCCGGCGCTCCTCGGCCTGGGCCGGGGTGATGCTGCCGCGCTTGGCGGAGATGCCGTACAGCTCGGCGATGCGGGCCATGCCGCGGTCGAGCGCCGCTTGCTCGGTTTCGATCACGGTGACGGGGATGCCGGCGTTGGCGAAGCACATGGCGATGCCGCCGCCCATGGTGCCGGCGCCGACCACGGCGGCGCGGGCGACGGGGCGGGACCGGGTGCCGGGGGGCAGCACGGCCTTTTGCGCTTCGCGCTCGGCGAAGAAGGCGTGGCGCTGGGCGCGGCTCTCGTCGCCCGTGACCAACTGCTCGAACAGGCGGCGCTCGTTGGCGAGGCCGTCCTCGAAGGGCATGTCCATGGCGGCGCGCACGGCCTCGACGCAGGCGCGCGGGGCGGCGGCGCCGGACGCCTTGAGCAAGGGCGCGGCCACGCGGTCGATCAAGCCGGGGTCCGACCGGACCGGCGCAAGCGCGTCGTCGCGGTCCCGCACCCGGCGGCGCTCCGTGACCGTTTGCGCCCAGGCCACCGCCGCGTCGGGGTAGGCACCGTCCAGCACGGTATCCACCAAGCCGCATTCGGCCGCTTCCTTGGCCCCAATGGGGTTGCCGGTCACGATCATCGACAGCGCCTTTTCCAGGCCGACGACGCGCGGCAGGCGCTGGGTGCCGCCGGCGCCGGGCAGCAGGCCGAGCTTGACTTCGGGCAGTCCGAGCCGCGCCGTTCCCCACGCCACCCGCGCATGGCAGCCGAGCGCCAGCTCCAGCCCGCCACCCAGCGCCACGCCCTGGATCGCGGCCACCACCGGCACCGGCATGTCCTCCACCGCGGCGATCACCTGGCGGAGGTTGGGGTCCTGGGGAGGCTTGCCGAACTCGGTGATATCCGCGCCGCCACTGAACGCGCGGGCGGTGCCGCACAGCACGACGGCCTTCACCGCCGGGTCGCCGCGCAACTGTTCCATCGCTTGCATCAGGCCCGTGCGCAGGGCGATGCCGAGCGCGTTCACCGGCGGGTTGTCCATCGCCACCACGGCCACGCCATCCTGGTGTCGCACGTCCACGACCGCGTTGATGCTGCCCATGTCGTTCAAACCTCCAACCATTCGCGCCGGACCTGCGCGTTGCCGGCGAGGCTCGCCGGCGTGCCCTCGAACACGATCTCGCCGTGGCCCATCACGTACAGGCGGTGGCTGATCGCCAATGCGATGTCGAGCTTCTGCTCCACTAGCAGGATGGTCACGCCCCGGGCGGCGACGGCGACCAGCAATTCGCGCACCGTTTGCACCATCATGGGCGCCAGGCCCTCGGTGGGTTCATCGACCATCAGCAGCGCCGGGCAACCCATCAGGGTGCGGCACATGGCGAGCATCTGCTGCTCGCCGCCGGACAAGGCGCCGGCGGGGGCGTCCGCGCGCTCGCGCAGGCGGGGGAACAGGGCGTAGGCGTCTGAAAGGCCGAACGGGCCGCCGGGTCCCTTCTTCTCGCCAAGCAGGAGGTTCTGCGCCGTGGTCAGGTCCGGGAAGATCGCCCGGTCCTCCGGCACGTAGCCGAGGCCGAGCCGTGCCACCTGGTGCGGGGGCAAGCGGCCGATCTCCCGGCCGTCGAACTGGATTTGCCCTTTGCGCGCGACGCCGCCCATGATCGCCTTGAGCATCGTGCTGCGCCCGGCGCCGTTGCGGCCCAGCAGCGCCACGATCTCGCCCCGCGCCACTTGCATGGTGACGCCGTGCAGGACCTGGCTCTTGCCGTACCACGCCTGCAAGCCCTGGACGGACAGCATCATGCCAGCGCCTCCGCCGCGGCGCCGAGATAGGCGGTGCGCACCGCCGGGTCGCCGCGCACCGCGTCCGGCGGGCCGGAAGCGATCACCCGGCCCTCCGCCAGCACGGAGATCGTGTCGGCGAGGCCGAACACGACGCCCAGGTCGTGCTCGATCATCACGAGGGTGCGGCCCTCCGACACGCGGCGGATCAGGGTCACGGCGCGCTCGGTTTCGGCGCGGCTCATGCCGGCGGTGGGTTCGTCGAGCAGGATGGTCTCGGCGCCGCCGGCGATGGTGACGCCGATCTCCAAGGCGCGCTGGTCGGCGTAGGCGAGGCTGCCCGCCAGCACGTCCCGGCGGCGCTCCAGGCCGAGCAGGACCAAGACCTCCTCCGCCCGGCGGCGCAGGGACGCGAACCCTTCCAGCCGGCGCCAAAAGGCGTGGCCGCAGCCGTGGGTGCGCATGGCGGCGGCGCGCAGGTTCTCGAACACCGACAATCGCGGGAACAGGCTGGTCACTTGGAAGCTGCGGGCCAGGCCGCGGTTGAAGATGGCGTGCGGGGACAGGCCCGTGATGTCCTGGCCGTGCAGCAGGATCTGCCCGGCGTCGGCGGACAGCCGGCCGGAAATCAGGTGGAACAGCGTCGATTTGCCCGCGCCGTTCGGGCCGATCACTGCGTGACGCTCGTTGCGGGCCACCGCGAGATCGACGCCGCGGATGATCTTCGTGGGGCCGAACGCCTTGTGCAGCCCGGCAACCTGCAAGGCGGGCGTCATGCGGCGTGGGCCAGGGCGCTGGCATTCTGCCACGCCGCCCGGGCCGCCGGCGCGGCCCGGCGCAGCAGCCACGCGCCAGCCAGCAGCAGCACGGCCGCGGCAAGCCAGGGCAGCACGCCCTGCGGGTCCAGCGCCAAGCCGAACACCGGGCGCGGCGACGCGCCGTTGCGCACGGCCTGCAGCCGGAAGCCAAGCTCGGCCAGGCCCACCGTGCCGGCCAGCGCCAGAACCAAGCCCGGCACCATGGCGGCGTAGGACGGCAAGAGCCGCCCGGCCAGCCCGGCGCGGACCAGCGGCGCGTGCGCCAACACGATCCCGGAGATGCCGCCCGGCGCCCACACTACCATCGCCACGAACAGCAGCCCGCTATACAGCACCCAAGCGTCGGTCACGATGCTGAGCGCCACCGACAGGAAGGTGATTAGCACCGCGCCCACCACCGGCCCCCAAAAGGTGCCGACGCCGCCGATGAAGGCCATCAAGAGGACGCCGCTCGACGCTTCCGGCGACATGATGCCCGACGTCACGATCTCGTCGTTCAGCGCCGCCAAGCCCCCGGCGACCCCGGCGAACAGGCCGCTCAGCGCGAACACCAGCAGGCGGATGCGGGCCGGGTCGTAGCCGAGGAAGCCGACGCGCTCCGGGTTGTCGCGCACGGCGTTGGCGAGGCGGCCGAGCGGGGTGCGGGTGTAGAGCCACATCAGCAGCGCCGCCGCCCAGGCCCAGGCGGCGATCAGGTGGTATGCCTGGATCTGCGTGCCGAAGTCGTAGCCGAGCAGCGTCGGGCCGGCGGAGCGGTCGGCGGACAAGCCCTCCTCGCCGCCGAACACGCCGGGCAACAGGAGGACGACGGCGGTGGCGAGTTCCGCGACGCCCAAGGTGATCATGGCGAAGGCCGTGCCGGCGCGGCGGGTGGACACCCAGCCGGCGAGGATCGCCGCCGCGAGGCCGCCCACGGCGCCCACCAGCGGCAAGGCGGGCAGCGGCAGCCACCAGCCGGTGTCCGCCAGCCGCATGGCGTGCATGGAAAGGAAGCCGCCGAACCCCAGGAACACCGCATGGCCGAAGTCGAGCATCCCGCCTTGGCCGAGCAGCATGTTGAACGACAGCGCGAACACGACCGCGATGCCCATGCGGCACAGCAGCGACAAGGCGAAGCCGCCGGGCACGACGTGCGGCAGCACCAGCGCCGCGAGGGCCGCCAGCACCCAGGGCGCGGCGGCGCGCAGGGCTGCGCTGGCGGGCGGACGGGCGGGCACGGCTTGCGCGGGGGCGAGCATCAGGCGGACCGCGTGCCCATGAGGCCGCGCGGGCGCAGGGCCAGCACCAGGACCAGCAGCAAGTACGGCACCACGGGCGCCACGCGGGCGATCGTGATCTGCCACAGGTCGCCCAGCACCGCGGTGTCCACGGGGATGCCGAGGCGCATCAGCGCCGTGCCGAGCGGCATGTCGAGGCTGATGCTCGCGGTCTGCACGAAGCCGATCAGCAAGGAGGCGACGAGCGCCCCCCAGATGGAGCCAAGCCCACCCATCACCACCACCGCGAACACGATGGCGCCGAGCGAGCGGGCCATGCCCGGCTCAGTGGTGTAGGCGTTGCCGGCGATCACCCCGGCCAGCCCGGCCAGCGCGCAGCCGGCGCCGAACACGAGCGTGAAGACCTTCGGCACGTCGTGGCCGAGCATCCCCACCATGTCCGGATGGGTCAGCGCCGCCCGGACAATGAGGCCGAGCCGGGTGCGGGCCAGCGCCAAGTAGAGCGCCAGGAACATGGCGACGGCGACGGCCATCATGAACAGCCGATAGGCCGGATAGGCGTTGCCGGCCACCGTGAACAGCGGGAAGTCGAGCGCCGCGGGCACGCGATACGGCACGGGGGTGCGGCCCCAGATCAGCGGCACGACCTCGCCGATGATGAAGGCGAGGCCGAAGGTGAACAGCAGTTCCGCGAGGTGCCCATGCTTGTGCACCGTGCGCAGGCCGTAGCGTTCCACGGCGGCGCCGAGCGCGCCCACCAGCACGGGGACGACGACCAATGCCACCCAGAAGCCGAGCCGGATGCTGACCGTGAAGGCGAGGAACGCGCCCAGCATGTAGAAGCTGGCGTGGGCCAGGTTCAGCACGCCCATCATGCCGAAGATCAGGGTGAGGCCCACGGACAGCATGAACAGCAGCAGCCCGTAAACCAGGCCGTTCAGCAGGATGAGGCCGGCTTGCTCCACCCGATCAGGCCGGCGGCTGGAACTTGCAGGTGGTGGGCTGGCGCTGCGTTTCCGCCTCGATGCGGCTGACGGTCCGGAAACCCATCTTGTTGTCGGGGAAGGTGAACTTCGTGCCGGGTTCCAGCACGGACACGAACATCGGCTGCAGCAGTTGGTGGTTGTCCGGGCGCATCGCGGCCTCGCCCACGGGCGTCTTCTGCACCATGGTCGAAAGCACCTGGCCGACCTTGGCCGGGTCGGTGCTGTTGGCCTGCTTGATGGCGGCGGCCAGCATGTCGATCTCGTTGACCACGCGCCAATAGAAGAACTTCTGGCCGTACTTGGCCTCGAACCCGGTCGCCACCGTTTCGAGTTCGGGGATGCCGAGGTTCGCGTGATACTCGCTGATCTGCGCCGAGCCGCGGCCGCCCGTGCCGGCACCGGCGATGACCTCGCTCGATCCCATGTAGTAGGTGAACAGGGTGCCCTTGTAGCCTGCGTCCTGCGCCGCCTTGGCCAGAAGCGCCAGGTCCGCGCCCCAATTGCCCGTCACCACGGCGTCGGCGCCGGCGGCCTGCATCTTCTGCACGTAGGGGGTGAAGTCCTTCACCTTGCCGAGCGGCACCCGCTCCGTGCCCACGATCTGCAGGTCGGGCCGGCGGTTCGCCAGCATGGCCTGCGCCGCGCGCTCCACCGACTGGCCGAAGGAGTAATCGGGGTTGAACAGATAGACCTTCTTGATCTGCGACTGGCTCACCAGGTAGTCGGCGAGCGCCCGCATCTTCATGTCGCTGTCGGCGTCGAAGCGGAAGTGCCACCAGTTGCACTTGTCGTTGGTGAGCGCCGGGTCCACGGCGGCGTAGTTCAGGAACATCACGGACTGGCCCGGCGCGCGGCGGTTGTTCTTGGCGATGGCGTCGGACAGCGCGAAAGCGACGGAGGAGCCGTTGCCCTGGGTGACGTAGCGGATGCCGTCGTCGATGGCCTTGCGCAGCAGGGTCAGCGACTTCTCCGGGCTGACCTCGTTGTCGAGCGGCACCAGCTCCAGCCGGCGGCCCGGCCCGGCGGCGGCGCTCGCGTTCGCCCGGTCGATGGCGAAGCGGAAGTGCTGCTCGCCCAGTTGCCCCGTGGCGGCGAGCGAGCCGCTGAGCGGGTCGATGTAAGCGATGCGCACGACCTCCTCGGCGCGCGCCGGGCTGGCGGCGGCGAGGGCGAGGGCGGCGGCCATGGTGCGCAGCACGGGATGGGTCGGCATGAGGTTCCTCCGCCGGCGCCTCGTGATGGGCGCCGTTCATGGGGGTATTTGTCGGTCCCAACACGGTGCGCGTCAACGGGGTTGTGGCACAACGCGGATTGTGTGGGGATGCAGCGCGTAGTAAAGTTGCTATCCATCTATCGTCGGGAGACCACCATGGCGATCACAACCATTTCCAGCCGGGAATTCAACCAGGATACCAGCGGGGCGAAGCGGGCCGCCAAGGAAGGGCCGGTGTTCATCACCGACCGGGGCGTGCCGGCGCATGTGCTGTTGACGATTGAGTACTATCGTAGATTGAGTGGCGACGAGCCAAGCATCGCCGACCTGCTGTATATGCCGGGCGCAGATGAGATTGAGTTCGATCCGGAGCCGATGAGTCTGGTGACCAAGCCGGCTGACTTTTCGTAATGTATTTGCTTGATACGGATGTGACGCTTGAGTTTCGGAAAATCAGAACCGGTAGAGCAGACAAGAATGCTGCCATCTGGGCGGCAGGCGTTCCGGCGTCAGTTCTATTTCTTTCAACAATAACAATTTTTGAGCTTGAGCGTCGCATTCTTCTCTTGGAGCGGCGTGACCCCAAACAGGGCAGCATCATGCGTACTTGGCTGAACGAGTGCGTGCTTACGACATTTGCGGCTCGCATGTTTCCAGTTGATACAACAATCGCGACGGTTGCTGCGTCCTTGAAAATTCCTGACCCGCGGCCCGACCGGGATGCGCTGATCGGCGCCACGGCGCTTGTGCACCGCATGACCGTGGTTACGCGCAACGTCGCCGACTTCACGCCTATGGGCGTCCCCGTCCTCAACCCCTGGGACCTCCTGCCCGCCCCTTGACCGCGCCCGCCCCGGGCGTGGCAGGATCGCGGCAAACCCGAGGAACCCCCATGCCCCTCCCCCCCAACCTGGCCCGCGCGCTGGCCGGGCGCTTGTCCGTCCCGGTGATCGGGTCGCCGTTGTTCATCATCTCCAACCCCGACCTGGTGATCGCGCAGTGTACGGCGGGGGTGGTGGGGTCGTTCCCGGCGCTCAACGCCCGGCCCGCGCCGGTGCTGGGCGACTGGATCCAGCGCATCCAGGACGCGCTCGCCGACCACGACGCGCGGCATCCGGACCGGCCCTCCGCGCCGTTCGCGGTGAACCAGATCGTCCATCGCAGCAACACCCGGCTGGACGCGGACATGGAGGTCTGCGTGCGCCACCAGGTGCCGCTGGTCATCACCTCGCTCGGCGCGCGGCCAGAGGTGAACGAGGCCGTGCATTCCTATGGCGGCGCCGTGCTGCACGACATCATCAACGACCGGTTCGCGCGCAAAGCCGTCGAGAAGGGCGCGGACGGGCTGATCGCGGTGGCGGCCGGGGCGGGCGGGCACGCCGGCACGCTGTCGCCGTTTGCGCTGATGCAGGAAATCCGGGCGTGGTTCGACGGGCCGGTGGCCTTGTCGGGCGCCATCGCCACCGGATCGGCGGTGCTGGCGGCGCAGGCGATGGGGGCGGACTTCGCGTATATCGGCTCGGCCTTCATCGCGACGGCGGAGGCCAACGCGGCGGAGGGCTACAAGCAGGCTGTGGTGGACGGACGGGCGGACAGCATCGTTTACACGAACCTCATCACCGGCGTGCACGGCAACTACCTGCGGGGGAGCTTGGAGGCGGCCGGGCTTGACCCGGACAACCTGCCGGGGTCCGACCCGTCGGCGATGAACTTCGGGGACGACCGGCCCAAGGCGTGGAAGGACATCTGGGGGTCCGGCCAGGGCATCGGCGCGGTGGACGCCGTGGTGCCCGTGGCGAAGCTGGTGGCGCGGCTCCGGCGGGAATACGCGGCGGCACAGGGTCGGCTGGGCATGGAGGCCGTCAGCCTTCGGCAAACCGCTTGACGTAGAAAATGCGGTCATGGCCGGGCGGGTACTCGGTGATCCGCCCGCATTCCACGAAGCCCAGCTTCGGGTAGAAGCCCGGCGCCTGGAACGTCCAGGTGTCCAGCCAGATGCCGAGCAGCCCGCGCCGTTTCGCCTCGGCTTCCGCCAGCGCCATGACTTCCCGGCCCAGCCCGCGGCCCCGGGCGGGGCCGAGCGCCAGCAGCTCGACGAACAGGAAGCCGTAGCCCGTCCGGCCCCAAAGCCCGCCCGCGACCTCCCCGTCATCGCCGCGCACCGTGATGGCCAACGTGTCCCAGCGGCCCGGCCCGGCGGCGGAGTCATTGTGCGCGGCGAGCGGCTCCAGGATCTTCGCCCGCAGCGACGGGTCGGGATCGGCTTCGAGGGTGATCGTCCACTGGCCGCGCTGCATCCGGCGTGGTTCTCAGGACGCGCTGGGCTTGTCGGACACCGCGCCCTCGGCGACCAGGACTTCGTTCGCCGCCTTGAAGGCTTCCAGCCCGGCGGGGACGCCGCAGTACACCGTGGCGTGCAGCAGCACCTCCTTGATCTCGTCGGCCGTGACGCCGTTGGTCAGCGCGCCGCGGACGTGCAGCTTGAGTTCCGCCGGGGCCTTGAGCGCGGTCAGCATGGCGAGGTTCAGCAGCGACCGGGTGCGCCGGTCGAGGCCGGGGCGCGGCCACACGTAGCCCCAAACCATCTCGGTGGTGACGTGCTGGAACGCCGACATGAACTCGTTGGCGTCGGCGAGGGAAGCGTCCACGTAGTCGGCGCCCAGCACCGCCCGCCGGATCGGCAGGCCGCGCTCGAACAGGCCTTCGGGCGTGGGGTCTTCGGCCATGGGGGGCGTCCTCCGGTGGTGTGCCGCCGTCATACGGGGCGTGCGCCGCGCGGGCAAGGCGCGCGTCAAGTGCCGCCGCCGGGCGCACGGCAAGTGCCGCCGCCGGGTGAGTGGCGCGACGACCGGTTCATAACCATTTCGATGCGGCCTGGACGCGGCGACGAAGGCCGCGCCGCCAGGCGTGTTTGGGAGCCGCCCTATGTTGACCGCGTTGATCGTGCTGGCCGTCGTCGTCGTGCTCGGGGTGGGCCTGGGGGTGCGCACCGTGCCGCAGGGCCAGGTCTGGACCGTGGAACGGTTCGGCGCCTTTACCCGGCTGCTGCAGCCAGGCCTCAACCTGATGCTGCCGCTGGTGGAGCGGGTCGGGCACAAGATGAACGTGCAGGAAATCGTGCTCGACATCCCAGAGCAGGCCGTGATCACCCGGGACAACGCGGCGGTGACGGTGGACGGGATCATGTATTACCGCGTGCTCGACCCGGCCAAGGCGGCCTATGGGGCGCAGAACCTGGTGCAGGCGCTGACCAGCATGGCGATGACCAACATCCGCTCGGTGATCGGCGCGATGGACCTGGACGGGGCGCTGTCGGGGCGGGAAGAGATCAACGCCAAGCTGCTGGTGACGCTGGACCACGCGACGGCGCCGTGGGGGGTGAAGGTGAGCCGGGTGGAGCTGCGCAAGATCGAGCCGCCGGCGAACCTGGTGGCGGCGATGAACCTGCAGATGACGGCGGAGCGGGAACGGCGGGCCACGGTCGCCCGGGCGATGGGCGAGCGGGAAGCGGCGGTGGCCCGGGCGGAGGGGCAGAAGCAGGCGACGGTGCTGGCGGCGGAAGCGCGGCTGGAAGCGGCGATGCGGGACGCTTCGGCGCGGGAGCGGTTGGCGGAGGCGGAAGCGCGGGCGACGCAGGTGGTCGCCGCGGCGGCGCAGGGAAGTGGGGGCGAGGCGCTGCGCTACTTCGTCGCGCAGAAATACGTGGAGGCGGTGGGGCGGCTCGCGGCCAATCCGAGCGGGCGGACGCTGGTGATCCCGATCGAGGCCGGGGCGCTGGCCGGTGGGGTCGCGCAGGCGATCGAGGCGATGCGCCTGGGACCTCGCGACGGCGACGCATGACGGCGGGAACGGTCTGGATCGTCGCGGGGCTGCTGGGGTGCGCTGCGGAGATGGCGGCGCCGGGCGTGTTTTTGTTGCCGATTGGCTTGGCGGCGTGCGGGACGGGGTTGGCGACGGAGGGGCTGGGCCTTTCGGGCGCTTGGCAGGTGGCGGTGTTCCTGCTGCTGACGGCTGTGCTGGTTGCCGGCGTTTGGCGGGTGCGGGGCCGGGGGGCGCGGGTTGATGCGGTGAACGCGCCCGGCGCCGGGGTGGTCGGGCGGACCTGCCGGGCGGTGGGGTTCGAGGGTGGGGAGGGCCGGGTGGCGCTCGGGGACGGGACGTGGGCGGCGCGGATGGCGGATGGGTCGGTGCCGGATGCAGGGGTTGTGCTGGAGGTGGTGGGGTTGGAGGGGACGGTGCTGGTGGTAAGGCATCGTCAACCTGGAGCGTGACATCCCAACGGGGGCTTGCGGCACAGGCCCGACGCCGGGCGCGGGTCTGAGAAACAATGCTTTTAGACTGGCAATCCGGTGGAGCAGCAATCTGACAATGCTCGCCGATCCGCAGCATCGTTGAACAAGACGAATGTCATCATAAAGTAATGCCCCGGCTGACGCAGGCGCAGTAACGACCAATCATGCCGCATGGTGTGCCCTCGGTCCTTTCTCGGCCTGTTTGTTCAGAGCATGGTCCTGCTGCGCCGATGCGTGCACACCCCTTGTGGCGGGCCAGCCCGGCGGCTGGCGCCGGCCACAGGCGCATGGCGGTTCCGCTTGCCCTCGCGGCGGCGCTGCAGTGCGCGATCATCGCCGGGTTCGAGTTTGGGACGGGCGGCACGGCGCCGCCGCCCGAGGCCGTCGTCGTTGATCTCGCAGTCGAGACGCCGGCGTCCCTGCCTGAACCGGAGGCCGCCGAGCCCTCCGCCGCACAGGAGGCCGCATCCCCGCCGGGCGCCGTCGCCGAGGCGCCTCCGCCTGAGACCGCCTTGCCGGACCCCGCGCCGCCGGCGCAGGAACCCACGGTTCCCGCCGTCCCGCTGCCATCCGGCCCCGTGCCGGCGCTGTCCGCCGACGAGGCCGCGCCGTCCATTCCGCCGCCCGACCCGGTGGCCGCGGCACAGCCCGCGAACCCCGCAGCGCCGCCCCAAGCACCCCCGCCCCGCCCCGTGACGCCGCGCCCGGCACGGCGCGCGTCAGCGGAACAGGCACGGGTCGCGCACCCTTCGGCCGCCGCTGCGACTCCGACATCCGCGCTTCCAGCGGCCTCGTCCACGGGAGCGCCGGCGCCGGGCGTGCCGGTCGGCGGCGCACGGCTTTCCGCCGCGACGGCAACGCTGCAAGGGCGCATCCGCGCTGCGATCCAGGCGGCGCTGCGCTACCCCGCCGCGGCGGCCGCAATGCAGCTCACCGGGCGGGCGCAGGTGCAACTGGACTACCAGTCGGGCGCCGTCCGCAACGTCCAGATGAAGCAATCTGCCGGCAGCCCACTGCTCGACCGTGCCGCCTTGGCCGCCGTGCGTGATGCGCACTACCCGGCGGCGCCTCCGGAAGTCGGCGACCGCACCCTCCCGCTGCTGGTCTGGGTCGAGCTGCAGATGACCTGACGCCCCCCGCCGAACCGTCCCGCTGTCCCGCCCGGTGCGCGCTGCGCCAGCGGCTCCCGCAGAACCGCCAATCCTCAAGGGCTGACAACGATGTTCGAGACCTCAATGCCGGGCCGGCTACGGCCGGGCGCCCTCACGCTTCTTTGGACGGCGGCCTGGTGCTGGACGGGCACGGCGGCGGTGGCGCAGGAGCAAGCCGCGGCGCCCGCCGACATCGGCACCGTGCGCGCGGCCGCGCCCGCCGGCGCGCCCCCGGCGCCTGGAACCGCGGCGGACATCGCCCCCAGCCGCGCGCCGCTGGACGCCTCCCAGCCCACCTCCGTCGTCGGCTCCACATTCATCCGCGAGAACGCCACGCCGACCGAGAACTACGACCGCATCATCCAGTTCACGCCGAGCGTGCAGAACGTGGAGCCGGTGGGCGGCGGCCTGCAGCAGAACTACCAGGAAACCATCCGCGGCTTCCAGTATACCCAGTTCAACACGGTGTTCGACGGCATCGTGCTGCCGGGCCTGCCGACCAACTTCGCGCCGCAGTCGGAGGCCTACTTCCTTTCCCACGACATCGGGTCGGTGCAGGTGGACCGCGGCCCCGGCACCGCATCGACGCTGGGCTACGCGACCTTCGGCGGCACGGTGGCGATCAACTCGGTTTCGCCCTCCAACACGGTGCGGGTGAACCCGTACGGGACGGTGGGGACCTGGGGGACCAAGCTGTACGGGCTGCAGTTGGACAGCGGGGCGCTGGCGTCCCTGAACGGCGCGCGCGGCACGCTGGATGTGCAGCGGGTCGAATCGCGCGGCGCGATCAGCGGCACCACGACCCGCCGCCTCAACGGCTTCGTGAAGGTCGAGGCGCCGGTCGGCGACAACACGGTGGTGACGTTCCTCGGCAACTACGACCGCAACTTCGTGCACACGCCTTATGGCGCGACGCTTGCGGAGATCCAGCGGTTCGGCCCCAAGTACGGCCTGAACAACGATCCCACGTCGCAGGCCTACCGCGGCTACAACTACGACGACTACACCACGGATTTCGAGTATGTCGGCGTGAAGTCCAGCTTCGGCGACGGCTGGGGCGTGGACAACAAGCTTTACACCAACGGCTACTACCAGACCGGCCGGGTCGGGCGCGACCCGAACGGCACCACGCCGAACCTGACGACATCCGCCAGGAACCAGTACTTCTCGGGCGGCCTGCCGATCACGCTGAGCAACGACGTGCCGGGCTACTCCAAGCACAATGACTTCCGCGACTACGGCGACATCCTCCGCCTCACCAAGGAAACCGCTTGGGGCCAACTGCGCGCCGGGGTGTGGATCGACTACATTAACGCATCGAACTGGCGCGAGCAGGTCGTGCTCAGCCGCGACAGCATCCAGTATACCGTGGGCTCGCCCAACGCGCCCGCCTATCAGCGGCTATACCATACCGACCTGCGCACGGAGCAGCCCTACGTGGAATGGGCGCTGACCCCGCTCCCCGGCCTCGTCATCACGCCCGGGCTGAAGTTCACCGCCACCACCCGCACGCTGGACGCCGCCGTCAACAGCGGCACTCGGCTGCCGGCGAACTTCGAGCGGACCTATTCCGACTACCAGCCGGCGGTCGATGCGCGCTATTCCATCAGCAAGGACTGGACGGTGTATGCGCAAACGGCGCGCGGCTTTCTCGCACCGCCGATCAACGTGCTCTACACCAGCAGCCCGGCGAACCTGACACCGCAATCCACCTGGAACTACCAGGTCGGCACCGCCTACCAGACGGACCGCTTCACCCTCGGCGCCGACGGCTACTACATCGATTTCACCAACCGGATCGGCAGCCGCGCCCTGGCCGGCGGCGACAGCACGTTCTTCAACTCCGGAGGCGCCACCTACCGGGGCCTGGAGTTCGAGGGAACGGTCAAGATCGCCTACGGCGCGTCGCTGTACGGCAACTACACCCTCAACAGCGCCGACCTGAAGAAGAACGGCGGCCCGCTCTCGGTCACGCCGCGCACCACCGGCGCCGCCGGGGTGTTGTACCACCAGCAGCACGCGGTGGTGAACAACGACCTGCTCTACGGGTCAATCATCGGCAAGTTCATCGGGCCGCAGTACTTGCAGGACACGCCGGCCGCCTACCCGATCCGCAGCTACTCCTTCGCCAACCTGGCGCTGGGCTACACGCTGCCGGTGTGGAACGGGCGCAAGCTGGATTTCCGCGTGAACGTGGACAACATCAGCAACAACCACAGCCTGATCGGCCTGGCCGGCGTGGCGGGCGACGGGGTGACGCCACTGTTCTGGACCAACCCCGGGCGCAGCGCGTTCTTCTCGGTCGCCGCGTCGCTCTGATTTTCCGGTCTCAGCCAAGGATCGCCGGGTCAAGCCGCCGCGAACTGCAACTCCGCCAGCCGCGCATACAACCCACCCTGCCGCACCAGCGCCTCGTGCGGCCCGGTCGCCACCACGCGCCCGGCGTCCATCACCACGATGCGGTCCGCCCGGCGCACCGTCGCCAGCCGGTGCGCGATCACCAGCGTCGTGCGGCCCTGCGCCAGCACAGCCAGGGCCTGCTGCACCGCGGCCTCGCTTTCGGCATCCAGCGCGCTGGTCGCCTCGTCCAGCAACAGCACGGGGGCGTCGCGCAGCAGGGCGCGGGCGATGGCGACGCGCTGGCGCTGGCCGCCAGACAGGCGGATGCCGCGCTCGCCCAAAAACGTGTCGAACCCTTGGGGCAAGTCGTCCAGGAACCCGGCCGACGCCGCCCGGGCCGCCGCACGCACGTCGGCGTCCGTCGCATCGGGACGGCCATACCGGATGTTGTCCCACACGTCCGCGCCGAAGATCACCGGGTCCTGCGACACCAAGCCGATCCGCGCACGCACGGCGCCGGGGTCGGCGTCGCGCAGGTCCACGCCGTCCAGCAACACGCGCCCGGCAGCCGGGTCGTAGAAACGGAGAAGCATCTGGAACACGGTGGTCTTGCCCGCGCCGCTCGGCCCCACCAGGGCGACGGTCTCGCCAGGTTCGACGCGGAGGCTGAACTCATCCAGCGCAGACGTGTCGGGACGGGACGGGTAGCGGAAGCACACGGCGTCGAACTCGACCCGGCCCTTAGCAGGCGTGGGCAAGGGCGCCGGGCGGGCCGGGGCGGCGATGCCGGGCGGCTCCGCCAGCAGCTCGGCGATGCGCCCGGCGGAGCCGGCGGCGCGCTGCACCTCGCTCCACAGCTCGCTCATGGCGGTGGCGCTGGTCGCGACCAGGATCGCGTAGAACACGAAGGCCGACAGCTCGCCGCCCGACATGCGGCCATGCACGACATCCAGCCCGCCGACCCACAAGCTCAGGGTGATCGCGCCGAAGCCCAGCACCACCACCGACAGGATCAGCGCGGCGCGCATCCGGGCGCGGCGGAGGGCGGCGCCGATGCTGTCCTCGACGCGGGCGCCGAAGCGGGCGCGGTCCACGGCCTCGTGCGTGAAGGCCTGCACGGTGCGGAGCGCGTTCACGGTTTCCTCGGCATAGGCGCCGAGGTCGGCGATGCGGTCCTGCGCGCTGCGGGACAGCTTGCGCTCGCGCCGGCCGAACACCACGAGCGGGAGGACGACCAGCGGCACCACGGCGATGACCAGGAGGGCGAGCTTGGTGCTGGTGACCACCAGCATCACCAAGGCGCCGGCCGCGACCACGGCGGAGCGCAGCCATTGCGAAACGGCGGCGCCGATCAAGCCCTGGAGCTGCGCGGTGTCGGTGGTGAGCCGGGTCAGCACGTCGCCGGTGCGCATGGTCTCGAAGAACGCGGGGGACAGGCGCAGCACCTGGGCGAACAAGGCGGCGCGCATGTCGGCGGCAACCCGCTCGCCGAGCCAGGCCATCAGGTAGAAGCGCAAGG
This sequence comes from uncultured Acetobacteraceae bacterium, assembly GCA_964235485.1. Taxonomy (GTDB): domain Bacteria; phylum Pseudomonadota; class Alphaproteobacteria; order Acetobacterales; family Acetobacteraceae; genus CAHJXG01. The sequence goes on from CAXSAZ010000022.1 coordinate 53,895, forward strand.
AAGTGGACAGGCCAAGGGCCACGATCACCGCGAACATGGCGCCGGCGGCTTGGTTCAGGTGCGACGCGCCGTTTGCGGAGGCGAAGCCTTCGTCGATCAAGCGCCGCACCCCCTGCCCCAGCAGCAGCACCAGCCCGGCGGCCAGCGCCAGCGACACGGCCGCCGCCGCCGCCCGCCCGGCATAGGGGCGCAGGAACGGCAAAAGCAGCCGCAGGGCGGATATGTTGGGTTTGGAAGCAACGAGGACGGTCAGCGTCGTGTTCCCTTCAGTTCGGCCAGCGTCACCGGCCGGAAGTCCCAGGCGTCCACGCCCACGTCGAACTGCCGGGCTTGCGGGTGCAGGCGGCCGTGGCTGTGGCCATGGAGGTTCAGCGCGCCCCGGGCCATGTCGCGCCAGGTGCGGAACGCATAATGGCACAGCACCAGGCGGGTGCCGTCCACTTCCAGTTCCATATAGGGCGCGACGCCGGCCCAGCCAGGCAGGGCCGTGACGGCGGGCGGGTCGTTGTTGCCGGTGATCAGGTGCTTGCGCCCGTGCAGGCCGTCCAGCAGCGGACCCGGCGCCTTGTGGCGCACGGCGAAGTCGCCGAGGTGCCACACCTCGTCGCCGGGCGCGATGGCGGCGTTCCAGCGGGCGACCATGGCCGTGTCCATCTCGGCGGCGGTCGCGAAGGGGCGGCGGTAGAAGGCGCGGGCGGCGGCGTGGCCGAAATGCGTGTCGGCGGTGAAGAACACGGCCATGCGGCGCCTCCCCGGATGTGAACGAACCGCCGTCCCCGGCGTTGGAGCGCCCGGTATCGCATGAGGAACCCTATGGCACGCATCGGCTCCGCCTTCTTCACCGTCCTGGGCGCGGCGTTCGCGGTGGCGGGCGCGGACAAGATCATCGGCAACCGCGGCTATGCCCGCATGTTCGACCACCTCGGCTGGTCCAAGACCGGGCTGCGCGGCGTGGCGATGGCGGAGATGCTGGGCGGCGCGCTGCTCGCGGCCGGATCGACCCGGCGGCTCGGCGGTGCCATCGCGGCGGCGACCTCGGCCACCGTGCTGGCGAGCGAGGTACGGCGCGGCGACAAGGAGCTTGCGGTGCCACGCGGCTTGCTGATGGCGGCGGCGCTGTGGGCGTTGTTCGCGCGGCGCTGATTACTGCTGGAAGGTGTTGCAGCCGGCGACCGTGCCGGTTCGCAGCCCGTTGGCGAGCCAGCGCACCCGCTGCGCCGCCGAGCCGTGGGTGAAGCTGTCCCGCACCACGGCGCGGCCGGCGGCCTGGCTGATCCGGTCGTCGCCGATGGCGGTGGCGGTGGCGACTGCTTGCTGCAGGTCGTTGTCGTCGATGTTGCGGTGGCGCTGGTTCATCCAGTTCGCCCACACGCCGGCCAGACAGTCGGCCATCAACTCCGTCCGCACTGACAGGTCATTGGCGGCGGCGCGGTCCCCTTCCCCCCGCGCTTGGCGCTGCGCTGATTGCACCTTGGGCAAGAGACCCAGCAGGTTCTGGACGTGGTGCCCGACCTCGTGCGCGATGACGTAGGCGTAGGCGAAGTCGCCGCCCCCGCCCATGCGGCGCTGCATGTCCTGGAAGAACGAGGTGTCGAGGTAGAGCTTGCGGTCGAGCGGGCAATAGAACGGCCCCATGGAGGACTCGGCGGAGCCGCAGCCGGACGAGGTGACGCCGGAGAACAGCACCAGCACCGGGCGCTCGTAGGGGCGACCGGTTTCGCGGGGCAGGATTTGCGACCACACGTCCTCGGTTTCGCCGAGCACGCGGGACACGAAGCGGCCCACCTCGTCGTCGGGCACGCCGCGGCGGCCGGCTTGGCCTCCGGTCGCGACGGGCGCGGTGCCCGCCACCTGCTCGGCGCCGTTGATCAGCACGGCCGGGTTGACGCCGAAGACCCAGCCGATCAGGCTCAGCACCACCACGGCGCCGACGCCCAGGCCACCGGTGGCGACGCCGCCCATGCCGCGGCGGTCCTCGATGTTGCTGCTTTGCCGGAGGTCGTCGTCGCGCATGGGCAATCCTACTTGGGCTGCTCCCATGACGCGCGGCGGGGCGCTTCGTTCCCGGAAGCGTGCGGCAACTCGTCCGGGGCAGGCACGAGGCCGTAGGGCGCCACCAGGTCCCAAACGTGCCGGGGCACCATGCTGCGCAGCCGGCGGGGGTGCTGGCGGCGGAGGTGCAGCACGGTTTCCGCCGCCTTCATCTCGACCCGGGCACGGGCGAACTCCAGGCCGCGCGGCCCGACGCGCGGCATCAGCCAGCCCATCAGCGGGCGCAGCCACCCCGGCATCGCCCGCACCGGCAGGCCGCCCGCGGCAAGCGCCACGTTCTTGATGAACCCGCGCACCGCCCCCTGCCGCCGCCCGGCGCTGCCGAGGGGAGCCGTGCGCAGCTCGTCGCCCAGAAGGGCCAGCAGGTCCTCCCCGCGCTCGTTGCGGACCAGCAGCCATTGCTCGCCGGAGCCTGCCATGTAGCCCACGGTGATGTCGGCCAGGACGTTGGTGTAATCGACGCAAGTGCGGCAGGTCAGCGGGAAGAAGTCAGGGGGCAGCTTGCTGATCGGCAACCGCAAAAACGGGATCGCCCGGCGGCGCCCGTCGCGGAAGCGCAGCTCCACATGGTAGTCGGCGCGGAATTCCAGGTACGTGATGCTGCCGGGGTCGTCGGACAGCAGGGACAGGAACTGGTGGAAGTTTTCGGTCGTCGTGTTGTCGGAGCAGGGGGTGCCGATTACGAACACGCGCTCGAAGCCGAGCCGGTGTTCGAGGGCGCGCAGGGCATGGACCTGGCACGGGATGCCGATCACGGCGACCCGGCGGTGGCCGGCCGCCCGCGCTGGCTCCAGCAGCGCGAGCAGCGGCGCGTAGCCCATCCTCATGCCCCGGCACTGCGCCATGCCGGCGGCCTCCGTCACCAGCACGGGGACCGGGCGCCACGGGTCGTCCGGGTGGGGCGCCATCGTGAGCACGGCATCGACGGCCCCGGTTTCCAGCAGGCGCTCGGCGATGCGGGTGGTGATGCCGGTCCATTGCGCGCCGGGCCGCGGAGGTGACAGGGAGGCGCGCACCATGCGTCGGTGCGGGCCGAAGAACAGTTCGTCCGGGCGGGCGGGATCGCGGGCGCGGCCGTGCACGCGGGATTCGAGGCCGGGGTAGTCGGGGGCGATGAACTGGCAGGCGGCGCCGCAATCGCCGGGGGTGCTGCTGCGGGACACGCCGCAATCCGTGCACAGGCCGCGCGGAACCGGGTCGGCGACCGGGGGCGCCCAAACCGGCGGCGCGGACGCTTGCGGCGCAGCCCGGGCAGCGGTCATGGCAGGGGCTTCACCCCGTTCTTCTCGGCCTGCACGGATACGGCGGTCAGGCGGTCGTCGCCGTCCTGGGTGGCGCGCACCGTGACGGCGGCGCCCGGCACCAGCAGGCTGCGGTCGCCCGGCAGCAGGCCAACCACGCGCACGTCGGGCGCGACCTCGATCTGCTGCTCGCCGCCGGGGTAGCGGAGGCGCAGGGTGCGGCCGTCTGGGGCGGCGGCGATGCCGTCCACGGTGGCGTTGGTCATGGTCTGCTCCGGCGCGTCCATGGGGCGGTGGCCTTCGCCGGTGCCGCGCATGGATTCGGGGAAGATGTGCACCTCCAGCGCGTGCAGCTTGCCGTCGCGGCCGCGCCGGGCGGCGGAGCCGACGAACTCGCCGGGCTGGATGCTGGCCAGGGTGCGCTCCTCGACGGCGCCGATGCGGACGCCGGGCGGGAGGAGGATGTCGAGCGCGTCGCCGTCGTCCGTGCGGACCGCGAGGCGGTCGTTGGCCAGCGCGGTGATCGTGCCGTTGATGCGGACGGGGGTGCCTTGCGCGGCGGCGGCAAGCGGCAGCAGGGTGGCGAGGAGGACGGCGGGCAGTCTTGGCATGGGGAGCTTTCGCGGGTGGAGTGGTGCAAGCGTTCAGTATCAGCCCATTGAAGTCAAGCACCACTCACACATGCAGCCGCTGCGAGCCATATCGGATTTTCTCCGCAATCATGCCAGAATGGCTGAATTTCCTGTCAAGGTTCAGAAATTCATGTTCGTTGAAGTAAACGGCGCCAAGCTTTACTTCGATGTCGAGGGTCTTGGCCTCGTGCCGGACGGCTTGGCCATGCGGGTAAAGCCGACCCTGCTCCTGCTGCACGGCGGCCCAGGCTCCGACCACACGGGTTACAAGCCGGCCTTCTCGGCGCTTTCCGATATCGTCCAAATCATCTACCTCGATCATCGGGGAAACGGGCGGAGTTCCGGCGATGATCCCGCCACATGGAGCCTCGCTCAATGGGGGGACGATGTGCGGGGGTTCTGCGACGCCTTGGGCATCGAGAAGCCCATCGTTTTCGGAGCCTCCTTTGGCGGCTTCGTCGCCCAGTCCTATGCGACCCGCCACCCCGGGCACCCGGCCAAGCTCATCCTGGCCAGCACCGCCGCCAAGGTAGATTTCCCGACCATTTTCGACGCATTCGGACGCTTGGGAGGGCCGGAAGCCCGGCAGGTTGCAGAAGCCTACTGGCTTGCCCCCAGTTCTGAAGCGCGTCGGCGCTACCGCGATGTTTGCGTGCCGCTCTACCGGGCGCGTCCGCCCGGTGACGGCCGCATGTTGAGCCGTGCCATCATCCGCGACGCCGTAGCAATCCATTTCAACGGACCCGCGAACGAGCAGGGGCGCATGGATTTCCGACAAGCCTTGGGCATGGTTCAATGCCCTGTGTTGCTGATGACCGGGGATCGCGACCCGATCACCCCAACCGTGCTCAGCGAGGAAATCGCCCGGTGCCTTCCAGGGCACCTGGTGCGCTTCGAGCGGTTTGCTGAATGCGGGCATATGGTTCAGGCAGACGATCCGGAGCGTGCCTTTGCAGTGCTGCGAGACTTCATCACCGATAGCCCGTAAGCCTCCGAACGACCGATGTCCTTCCCACCACGCTGCGACTTCGGACCCACGTTGAAGAACCGCCGCCCCGGCACTTTCGAGGCCGTTCTCGGCGCAGTCCGCCCGGCGCATTATCCGGCGCATTATCCGGACGCTGACGGCACAGCGCCCAAGCGGAACGCAAAAGGGTCCGGCGTGTTGGGCGACAGCATCGGCAAGCACACGCCGTCCGCGTAGCGCACCGACAGCAGGCGGGGCGCACCGTCCAGGAAGGCCGGGGGGATTACGAAGCCGAAGCCCGCGGTCGCAGTGCCGAGGCCGGCGGCCAGCAAGTCCGGGCGCGGCATGTCGCAGGCCGCGCGGCCGACCACCGCGCCGTCGATCACGATGTCCAGCACCACCGGATGCTCATCCTCCCAGATGGCCCAGCCGCGCACGGCGAAATCCACGAGGTCCACGCTGCCGCGGCGCTGGCCGGGCCGCCGGGCAAGCGCCGCCATTGCCTCCGGCGGGCCGTCGAGGGCGGCGAGAAAGGCGCGGACCTCCTCGCGCATGGCGTCCGGGTCGAAGGCGAAGTTGCGGTAGCTCGGATGGTCAAACGGCACCAGCATGGGCGCATCGGGACGGTCCTGCACCGCGTCGGCGGTCACAAAGGCCAGCGGCGCGGGGTCGGCCATGTAGGCGGCGGCGTCGTAAAGGCCGAGGTCGCCCTTGTTCTCCAGGTTCCAGCGGCTGGTGACGACCAGGCCGGGCGCGTTCGCCGCCCAGCGATACTTGGCCAGCCCCGCGCCCCAAAGCGCCACGAAGCCGTCGCAACGCTGCGCCCAGGCGAGGCTCACGGCCAAGGGTTCGCCCAGGGTGTCCAGCAGCGTGACCGGCTGCCCGGCGAAGCGTCCGCGCAGGGCGGCGACGACGGCGCGCTCCACGGCCAAAGGAGACTGGCTGGCGACGTTCTCGCGGTGGCTACTGATGGTCTCGTCGCTGCGCGCGCCGCCGCGGGCGTTGTGGCCGTCGAACACGACCGTGACCGGCGGGGCGGCGCGGGGCGGCGCGGGAGACTTGCCGCCGGGCGGCGCGAAAGCCTTGCCGCCGGGCGGCGCGGGAGACTTGCTGCCGGGCCAGCGGATCGCCTCCTCGACCACCAGGGCGCACAGGCCCTCAAGGTCGGTCGCCGTGCGGTTCTCGACGCGCAGGCCGACCAGGATGGTCCGTCCCGGGGCGGCGCCGTCCCGGGGCGGCAGGGCCGGGGCGCCGCGGGCGGCATGGGCCATCACCCGGCGCCGCAGCTCCGCGCCGATGCGCTCCCGGGTCGCGCGGAACAGGATCAGGCGGTTCTCATAGGCGTGGGCGATCAGCGCGCGCTGATCGGCGAAGCCGCGGCGGACCCGGCCGGCGATCTCGGGGTAGAGGGCGTCGATGGGACCGTAGAACTCGATCTCGTTGCCGGGCTGGCCGGGGACCAGCCATTCCGGCAGGCGGTCCGGCGGCAGCGCCGCGACCAGCGCGTCGATGGCGGTCAGCTCGTTCCAAAGCTGGTGGCCGAGGTGGGCGCTGCCGCCGCCACGCAGGAATGTGGCGAAGCGGGCGGGCACGGCCGGCAGCGCGCGGCCGGCAAGTAGGCTGCTGGCGAAGTAGGCGAGGTGGTGCAGCACGTAGCGGCCGAGCGCCGGGGCGTGCTGCAGCATCATGCGCTTCTGGTCGCCGCCCCGGCAAAGGGCGACGCCGTGCGCCGGGACCCAAAGGCCGGCCACGCGCGACACGTGCTCGGTCGCCAGCACGAACACGTCGAGGCCGCTCGACCAGTCGGCGAAGCGGAACAGGCTGTTGAAATCGTCCAGCGTGAAGGCGCCGGTGCAGGGCATGTCCGCCCCGCCCGTCGGCGACGGCCAAACGAGCGCGCCGTCCCGCATGGCGGCGGTGAAGCGGTCCTGCAGATCGACGGACAAGGCCCGGCGCAAGGTGGCCGGGTCGGCCCCGAATGACGAAGCATGGGGCGGCAAGGCGGCGCCGGGCGCGTCGATGTCGCACAAGGCGGGATCCGGCAGCGCCTCCGCTTGCAGCGCGGAGGCGACGGCGTCGCGCAGCCCCGGGCCGAGGCGCAGGAACTCGTGCAGGGCCGCCTCGGACGCGGGAGGGAGCCGGACCGGGTAAGTCGGCAGCAGCGTGTCGCGCAGCGCCGTGAGGGCCGGGCGGAACGCCGTGCGCAGGGCGGCGCGGGTGTCGTCCGGCCACGGTTCCATGGTGTTGGACTGCTGCCCGGCGCCGTTGAAGAACCATTCCGCCCGCTCGCCCGCGTCGTGCAGCAGCTCGAGAATGGTGAAGCCATCGGCAACCACCGCGTGCAACGCTTGCCAGTGCTGCCCGAGAGTTGGCGCGTCTGGCAGGCTGACCTGCGCGATTGGCACAATCTTAAATCCAGGTTGCGGATCGTGTTGCAACTTTGGGTCGATGATTTCGCTTGCTTGCACCGAACGGCTCCTGCAACCTTCTCAGTGCGTAATGCCAGGGTTAGCGGCATGAGCGCAATCGGCGACACGGCCCGGCTTCGGGCCATTCAACGGGACGGAGGCGTGCGTGGCATTGTCGGTGGCCGTCATCGGGGCGGGTTGGTACGGGTGCCACATCGCGCTCTCCTTGCGCGGCCTCGGCCTGGACGTGACGGTTTTCGACCAGAACGAGCGCGCCATGCACGAGGCGTCGGGCAACAACCAGTTCCGCCTGCACCTCGGCTTCCATTACCCGCGCCACCACGGCACACGGGCGCAGTCGCGCGACGGGTTCATGCGGTTCGTGGAACGCTACCCGCAATTGAGCCGGGAAGTCACCGAGAACATCTACGCCGTCCCGCGCGAGGACAGCCTGATCGACTTCGCGACCTACCGCCTCATCATGACCTCCTCCGGCATCGACTACCGCGAGGTCCGCGAAAGCTCCGTGCTGCTGCGGGGCGTGGACGGGCTGCTGCTGGCGGGGGAGCGGGTGCTGCTGATCGAGCGCGCCCGGCGCTACTTCACGGAGCGGCTCGGCGACAGCCTGCAGCTCGGCCAGCGAATCGACGCGGTGGAGGAGCGCGCGGACGGCATCTACGTCGATGGCACCCGCTACGACGTGCTGGTCGATGCCACCTGGGGGCACCGCACCGGGCTGCCGATGCGCTTCTTCTACGAGCCGACGATCCTGCTGTACTACGAAACGGACGGCCCCTTCCCCGCGGTCACGCTGGTGGATGGCCCGCTGTGCTCGATCTACCCGACGGAGGATCCCGGCCTTTATACCCTGTCCAGCGTGCCGCACACCCCGCTCGGGCGGCTGGACAGCCCGGAGGAGGCGCGGCGCGTGCGGGACAGCGTGTCGGCGGCGACGGTGGCGGAAAAGGCGCAGGCGATGGAGGACCAGGTGTCCCGCTACGTGCCGGAGTTCCGCGAGCGGTTCCGCTTGGTGGGGCCGCAACTGGCCATCAAGACCAAGCCGGTCGGGCGGTTCGACGACCGGAGCTGCTACGTGTTCCGCCGGGGCCGGACCTTTTCGGTGATGTCGGGCAAGATCGACACGGTGTTCTTCGCGACCGAGCGCATCTTGGCTGCCATCGAGGCCGGGCAGTTCGACGCGGGGACGCACGTCGATAGCTCGCTGCGGCGCAACATCGCGCAGATCCGGGCATAATGGACGCGCTGATCGGCAGCACCGGGTTCGTGGGCCAGACCTTGCTGGCGCAGCGGGCGTTCGGCGCGGGCTACCACTCGGCCGACATCGAGGCCATCGAGGGCCGGGCGTTCAACCGCATCGTCTGCGCCGGGGTGAGCGCGGTGAAGTGGTGGGCCAACGCCCACCCGGAGGAGGACCGGGCGGGCATCGAGCGGCTGACGCGCCGGCTGGAGCGGGTGCGGGCGGAGCGGTTCGTGCTGATCTCGACCGTCGATGTGTATGGCACGCCGCTGGCGGTGGACGAAGAGGACGCGGTGCCGGAGCCGGACCTCCATCCCTACGGCCTGCACCGCGCCTGGCTGGAGGAGTGGGTGCGGGAGCGGTTCCCGGTGTGCCACGTGGTCCGCCTGCCGGCGCTGTTCGGGCCAGGGCTGAAGAAGAACGCGCTGTTCGACCTGCTGCACGGCCACCGGCTGGAGCACATCGATCCGGCGTCCCGCTTCCAATGGTATCCGCTGGAGCGCTTGGGCGACGACATCGACCGGGTGCAGGCGCTGGGCCTGCCGCTGGTGAACCTGGTGACGGAGCCGGTGTCGATGGCGGAAATCCGCGGCCGGTTCTTTCCGGGCAGCACGCTGGGGGGGCAGTCGCGGCCGGTCGCCTACGATGTGCGGACCCGGCACGGCGCGGCCTTCGGCGGCGGCGAGGACTACGCGATGGACGCGGAGGCGGCATTGCGGGCCATGGGGCGCTTCATCGCGGCGCAGCGGGCATGACGGCGCGGTTGGGCGTGTCCAACCTCGCCTGGGCGCCGGGAGACACCGCGGCGGCGCTGGGGTTGCTGGCCCGGCTCGGCGTGGAGGGGGTCGAGGCCGCGCCCACCCGGATCGCCGATTGGGACCGTCTGGACGCGACGGCGGCGCGGGGCTACCGGGCGGAGGTCGAGGACGCAGGGCTGCGGGTCTGCTCCTTGCAGGCGATCCTGTTCGGACGGCCGGACGTGCAACTGCTGGCGGACGCGGCGGCGTTCGAGGCGCTCGCGGAGCACATGCGGCAGGTGGCGGAGGTGGCGGAGGCATTGGGCGCGGGCGTGGCGGTGCTGGGTGCGCCGCGCAACCGGGCGCGCGGCGCGCTGCCGCCCGCGGCGGCGGAAGCCTTGGCGGCGGAGCGGCTGCGGGTGCTGGGCGGCATCGCGGCGCCGGCGGGGCTGCTGATCGGGCTGGAGCCGGTGCCGGCGCAGTACGGCGCGGACTTCATGGTGCGGGCGGCCGAGGTGCGCCGGGTCGTGGCGGCGGCGGACCACCCGGCGGTGCGGACGCACCTGGATTGCGCCTGCGTGTCCCTGGGCGGCGACGACATCGGTACGGAGATTGCGGCCACCGGCGCCGGGCTTGCGCATTACCACGCGGCGGAGCCGGACATCGGGCCGTTCGACGCGCCGGCCCCCATGCACGGCGAGGCGGCGGCGGCGCTGGACGGCATCGGCTACGGCGGCTGGGTGGTGGTCGAGATGCGCGAACAGCCGTCCGGCCTGCAGGCGGTGGAGCGCGCCGTGCGCTTCGCCGTCCAGACCTATTGTTGACCCGGCCGCGCCGTCACCGGCCGGCCGGCTCTGGGGAGCGGACACAGATGGATGATGGTGGGCGCGCCGGACGGCGGGACGGTAATGAGCGCGCCGGACGGCGGGATGATAATGGGCGCGCCGGACGGCGCGACGACGGCGCGGGGCAGCAGGAAGCCGATCCCGCCGACGCTCCCGAAAGCGCGGGGGAGCTGCCGGCACAGGCGCAGATGGTCGCTGCCGACCCGCTGTTCGACGAGGCGTTCTATGCCCGCGCGCTCGGCATTTCCGGCAGCCGGCTGGACCTGGCGGCGCATTATTTGGCGACCGGGGAAGCGGCGCTGCTGCCGCCCTCCCTGGCGTTCGACGTGCGGTTCTACCGGGACGCCAACCCGGACGTGGCGCAGGGCGGCGGCAGCCCGCTGCTGCACTACCTCGTGCACGGCCGGGACGAGCGGCGCTACCCGAACCGCCGGGCGCTGCGGCGGGACGCGGAGCGGGTGGCGGCGAGCGGGCTGTTCGACGCGCGGGCCTACGCCTGGGACCGCGGGCGCCCGGCGCGGCACGGCTTTTCGGACGCCGAGGACTACCTGGTCAGCCGCAACCACCGCGCGACGATTGGGGACGCCTTCGACAGCGCGTTCTATGCACGGGCGTATGAGGACGTGGGGGGCGAGGCGTCCGGCTACGCCATGCCCATCCTGCACTACATCGAGGTCGGCCGCGCGGAGCTGCGTCCTTGCACGGAGCAGCAGCTCCTTCGGCACACGCAGGAGGAGCAGGCGCATTTCAACGAGCGCTACTACCTCGACCAATACCGGCGCCGGTTCCCCGGCCAGCCGGTCCCCGACGACCCGCTGCGGCACTACATCCTGGCCGGCGCCCGCCTGGGCCTCGACCCTGCGCCGGACTTCTCCGCCGAATACTACCTGCGCTGCCACCCCGACCTGCGCCAATGCGGGCTGACCCCGTTCCTCCACTACGCGCTTTACGGCAAGGCAGAAGGGCGGGTCGGGCGGCCCGACTTTACCTCCTCCATCGCCCGCGGCGACGCCGAGTTCGACAGCGGCAAGCCGACCCTCCTGATCGCCAACCACGAGGCGTCCCGCACCGGGGCGCCCTTGGTCGGGCTGAACGTCGGGGCGGCCTTTGCGGACACGCACAACGTCGTGGCCTACCTGGGCGCCCCCGGCCCGTTGGAGCGCGACTTCGCGGCGCGGAGCTGCGCGGTGGTGACGGGGCCGTTCTCGGCACTCGACGCCGAGTACCTGCTGCGGGAGCTCAAGGACACGCACGGGCTTTCGGCGGTGCTGATGAACTCGGTGGAAACCGACGCCTTCGCCCCGGCGGCGCTGCAAACGGACCTGCCCTCGGTTGCGCTGGTGCACGAGTTCGCCGAGTACACCCTGCCGACCGGCCGCATGTCGGCGGTGGTCGAGCTGGTGGACCGGGTGATCACCCCCGCGTCGCTGATCCGGGACAGCGCGCAGGCCGAGCTGCTGGCCACCCGCTCGGACCGGGCCAACAACCTGGCGGTGCGGCCCCAAGGCGCCCTGCCGAACCTGCCGCCCGGCGACAACGCGGCGGAGGACCTGGCAGAGGATGACATCCGGGCCTTGATCGGCGCGGCGCCCGGGGCGGAGCAGGTCAAGGTCGTGCTGGGCGCCGGGCGGGTGCAGATGCGCAAGGGCGTGGACCTGTTCGTGCAGACCGCGGCGGAGGCGCGCCGGATCGCGGGCGACGGCATCCGCTTTGTTTGGGTGGGCGACGGCTATTCACCGGGCACGGACGTGCACTACTCCGCCTGGATCGCCGACATGGTGCGCCGGCTCGACCTGGAGAACCATGTGTTCTTCCTGCCGGCGCAGGGCAGCCTGGAGGCGCTGTTCGCCGTATCGGACGTGTTCTACCTGCCGTCGCGGCTCGACCCGTTTCCCAACGTGGCGCTGGATGCGCTGCGGGCCGGGCGGGCGGTGGTGTGCTTCGACCGGGCGACCGGCGTGGTGGACGCGCTGTCGGACGCGCCGGACCGCAAGGCCGCCGTGGGCGCGGCGGTGGCGTACTGCGACGTGCGGGAAGCGGCCAAGGCGTTGGTGCGGCTGCTGCAGCCGGCGGAGGCCAAGCGCGCCCTGGGCAACGCGGCGCTGGCGCGGCGGCGCTTCGCCTTTGCCGATTACGTGGCGGCGGTCTCCGAGGAGTTCAAAACCGCCGCGGCGCTGCGCGAGGCTGCGATGCAGGCCGCCGACGCGGTGCTCGCGTCCGGCCGGTTCGACGCGGCGTTCCACGACAACCTGCCCGCGCCCGCGGGGCCGCCGAGGCTGCGCGCCGCCGTCCGGGAGTACGTGTCGCGGGGCCAGAAGGGGATCGTGGCCTGCAATCCCTGCCCCGGCTTCAACGAGGGCGTGGCCCGTCTCCGCCTGACGCAGCCCGGCCCGGCGCTCGCGGGGCCGGACATCTCGCCGACCCATCGCTGCGTGGTGCTGGGCGACGAGGCGCCGCCGGCAGCGCCGCTGCGCGCCGCGCTGCACGTCCATCTGCACTACCCCGAGCTTGCGCCCGAGTTCGCGGCCCGGCTGTCCGCCGCCCGCGGGGCTGGGTCGGCGCCGCTGGACCTGATCCTTACCACCACGTCGGACGCGCGGCGGATCGAGGTCGAGTATGCGTTCCGCGGCTACAAGAACGGCAGCGCGCGGACCGTCGTGGTGCCGAACCGCGGCCGGGACATCGGGCCGTTCCTGACCGAAGTGGGTCCGCTCATGCAGGCCGGGGAGTATGACGTGATCGGCCACCTGCACGGCAAGCGGAGCCTCTCGGTTGATGCCGGGCTGGGCGACCGCTGGCGGGGGTTCCTGCTGGACACGCTGCTCGGCGGGGCGGCCGGGCTTTCGGCGATCTGGGCGCTGTTCGCCGGCGACCCGGGACTCGGCCTCGTGTTCGCGGAGGACCGGCATTGCGTGGGCTGGAGCAAGAACCGGCCCGTCGCCGAGGCTTTGGCGGCGCGGATGCAGCCGGCGCCCGCCTTGCCGGACTGGCCGGTGTTCCCGATCGGCACGATGTTCTGGGCGCGTCCGGCCGCGGTGGCGCCGTTGTGGGCATTGGGCCTCGAGTCCCAGGACCTGCCGGGGGAGCCTGTGGCGTATGACGGCACGGCGCTGCACGCCATCGAGCGCATGTTGCCGGCGGTGTGCGAAGCGGCCGGGCATGGCTGGTGCACGGTGCATCGGGAAGGCGCGGGCTGGTGACGCGGCCCGGCGCCTCTATGATTTACACCGCAATAATTACGGTTTAGGGCTGCAATGGACGGCGGCGCGCAGCTTGGCCGGGTTTGCAGGAGTTTGGGCATGTTGAGCCACCCTGACATGGCGTTGGCCGAGGCGCGTCCGGCGCCGGGCGCGATGGCGGGGGTGCGCTGCCTGGTGCTGGGGGCGGGCGGGTTCCTGGGCGGGGCGCTGTGCGCGGCGCTGCAGGCGGAGGGCGCGGCGGTGCACGCTTATGGGCGGCGCCTGCCCGCGGCACCACGGGGCGAGGCTGGGTTGCGGACGGAAGCGGCGTTCGAGGACGCGGCGGCGCTGGCGGCGGCGTTGCGCGGGCAGGAGGTGGTGTTCCACCTGGCGAGTTCCTCCCTGCCCGCGGACAGCAACCGCGACCCGGCCGGCGACGTGGCCGGGCAGGTGATGCCGGCGATCCGGCTCTTGGAGCGGTGCCGGGCGGCGGGGGTGCGCAAGGTGGTGTTCGCGTCGTCCGGCGGCACGGTGTACGGCATCCCCGCCATCGTGCCGACGCCGGAGCACGCGGGCACCGCGCCGATCACCGCTTATGGCATCAACAAGCGGATGGTCGAGCATTACTTGGAACTGTTCTGGCGGCTGCATGGGCTGGATTATCACGTGTTGCGCATTGCCAACCCGTACGGGCCGGGCCAGTCGCCGTTCAAGCCGCAGGGCGTGGTGGCGGCGATGCTGCATCGGGCGTTGTCGGGGTTGGCCATCGAGCTGTGGGGCACGGGCGAGGTGACGCGGGACTTCATCCACGTGGACGACGTGTCGCGCGCGTTCATCGCGGCGGCGCGCTACGCCGGGCCGCACCGGGTGATGAACGTGGGCAGCGGGCATGGGCGGAGCCTGAACCAACTGGTGTCCGACGTGGGCGCCGTGCTGGGTGGCCCGGCGCTGGCGGTGGTGCGCAAGGGCGGGCGCGCGGCGGACGTGCCGGTGAGCGTGCTGGACACGGCGCTGATCCGCGGGGCGACGGGGTGGCGGCCGGAGGTGGAGTGGATGGATGGGCTGGCGGGGGCGGCGGGGTGGATGCGGGGGGCGTACGGGTTGTGACAGGGGCCTCATTGGGCGGGGGCGCCTGGCCGGTCAGGATGCGGCTGGATCAGCCGCCCGTCCCGGTGAAACCCAAGTCCATTGCAAGAAGCTCTAGGAAGTTTTGAATAGATGCGTTGCAGGCATACGAGGCAGATAAGGTTCCGTGATGAATCAATGGAGCTGGTTTTCCGAGGGTATAGGATAGTAGTCGAATTCGGTAACGGTTGCCCTCGGCCTGCGGGGGCCTGGGTGCCTGCGTCGATCTTCTGCGTCGATGACGCCTACAACCTTCTGCTTCTTGCTCAGAACGGCAACTTGGCGTTCTGGCTTCTTGATGCGGACCTGCGGCTCCAATGCAATGACGTTGCGACGATGCTGACATCGCTGAGGGACCTGTCAGGTTCGGATGGCAGCGCCCTCCATGACACGTCTTTCATCGAGGAGGTACAGGGCTTGCTCCTGCACCACACGGGACAACACCAGGCGGCGTTCGACGCCTTCTCGGCGGCGTGCGGAGCCGGAGAACTCCGCGATGGCGAGTCGTACTCGGCGCTCATGGGTTCCGCCGCCCTGTTGGGGCGGGTGTCCGACGCGCTGGCCTGGATCGAGCCGGTTCTGGACCGGGCTGATTTCCTGTCGCCGGAACAAGCGGCGGTGCCGAAAGCATGGGTGGGCCGGGTTTGTGCCGACCGCGGCGACTATGCCCGGGGGCACCGGCTGCTCGCGGATGCCGTCGCCGGCTCGGCGAAGCTGGGCGAGTGGGTGCCGGGCTACCTCGACCATTGCTCGCGGCATGACAGGATCCACGAGTTCAGCGCGCCGACCGACCTGCTGAGGCAAGAGATGGCGGCGTTTGAGCGGGGCGCGCTGGACTTCTTGGCCCGGCGCCCTGGCACCTGGAAACCGGGCCGCTACCCGACGATCACCGTGGCCCGTCACTGGGTGCGCTGGAACCTGAACATCATCCATCTCGAACCCGACGACGCGGAGTCGGTCGCCCTTCTGCGAGCAGGCGGCCTTTCGCCCACGTTCCTGCAGGCCACGCTTCGCGGACGGGACGGCGTGGGCGAGGCGTGCTATGCCTTGTCCCCCGACATCCCATTCGCGGCCGATCCGTCGGTCTCGCTGCGGGTCAAGGATTTGGCTGCGACCGTTCTCCTCGGCGGCAAACCGGTGCTGTGCCCGTTCACCGGGGAGCGCGACCTCGCGCGCGACACCATCAACCTGCACACGTTCCTGCATCAGAAGAACGGACGCACCTGCATCATCTTCTCTGATCCCGACATCAGCCTGGCCCCGGCCGATTCGGCCTGGTTCTTCCCGGACCTGCGTATCGTGCTGACGGTGGGCTGGAACATGCGGCCCGAGATCGACCTGGCGACGACGATGCAGCGCGTCATGGACAACCTTGAGGCGGTGGAGTTCCACCTTGCGGCCCCCCAAAGGACCATCATGATCTCAGAGGAGGGGATGGGCCATATCGGGCACTACATCTGGAACGTGATTTCCGGCTGGAAGCATCTCTTTGATCTGATCAAGCCAAGCGACATCAAGATCCTGACCTCTTACGACGGCGGGCACTTCTTCGGCGGCGTCACCGAGCTGTATGAGGACGAGCTTCGGTCGGTCGGCCAGGTCCTGAAGCTGCCGCGCCGAGAGGACGCCTTCATCACGATGCTGACGCAGCAGGGCTTGTCGCTCATCCTGCGTGACCGTCACGTTTCCGAGGACGTTGCGGAGCGGGTCCAGGCCTGGTGCCGACAGCATGTCTCGGATGCGTTCCTGAGAACGCGCGACGGTTTGCGCCGGTCGGCTGACCCGCTGCTGATGATCACCATACGGCTTGAAAACCGGGCTTGGATCGAACAAGAGGGCGGCTTCATCAACATCATACAGAGCCTTGCGGCTGAGCACCCACGTCTGGGCGTCGTCATTGATGGCCTGAACGCCTTGCCGCCGGGCACCCAGACCTATGCCAAGATGTCCGTGGCGGACGAGCAGGCGATTGCCGAACGCATCATCGCCGCCTGCCCCACCGTGCGCTTCATCAACGCCATCGGCTGCACCCCGGCGGAGAGCGTGCTTTGGTGCACCTCCGTCGATGCCTTCCTGGCGCCGATTGGCGCCGGCCTGGCCAAAAGCCGTTGGATCGCCAACAAGCCCGGGGTCGGTTTTTCCAACCGGACCTTCCTCGAAGACGGGCATTTCGAGGGCTACCTTTACAGCCATTTCCGCGAGAACCCGACGGCTATGCGCTACATCGCCCGCGAGCATGTCCGCGATGCCGACGAGGGGCACCATGGGCTGCGCGGACGGGCGAACTTCAGCATGGACTGGCGCGCGCCGCTTGCGGAGCTTCGGGCGCTGCTCGCCGCCGTCAAGCAGGGCGCGGTTGAACCCGCGATGTAGCCGGCCGCGGCAGTTTCTTCCTTACCCACCGCGCGCCGGCGGCCAACGTGCCGCGCCGCAACAGCACCCAGCCAAGGCTTGTTGAAACTGGTCATCTTATACGGACGGCTTGGTTGAATAACCGTCAAGGCTTTTATTGGGTTCCGGGGTGGTGATGGATCCGTCACGCGACCAAGCCGGC
>CAXSAZ010000023.1:0-69845 GCA_964235485.1 uncultured Acetobacteraceae bacterium
TACATCGACGAGGTCGATAAGATCAGCCGCAAGTCGGACAACCCGAGCATCACCCGCGACGTGAGCGGGGAGGGCGTGCAGCAGGCGCTGCTCAAGATCATGGAGGGCACCGTCGCCTCCGTGCCGCCGCAAGGCGGGCGCAAGCATCCGCAACAGGAGTTCCTGCAGGTCGATACCACCAACATCCTGTTCATCTGTGGCGGCGCGTTCTCCGGCCTGGAGAAGATCATCGGCGCCCGCGGCAAAGGGTCGGGGATCGGCTACGGCGCCGAGGTGCGGGCGCCCGACGAGCGCCGCACCGGGGCGATCCTGCGCGAGGTGGAGCCGGAGGACCTGCTGAAGTTCGGGTTGATCCCCGAGTTCATCGGGCGCCTGCCGGTGGTCGCGACGCTGGAGGATTTGGACGAGGCCGCCCTGATGGAGATTCTGACCAAGCCGAAGAATGCCCTGTCCAAGCAGTATGCCCGGCTGTTCGAGATGGAGGGCGTTAAGCTTTCTTTCACCGAAGACGCGCTACGATCCGTCGCGACCCGCGCCATCGCCCGCAAGACGGGCGCTCGCGGCCTGCGTTCGATCATGGAGGCGATCCTGCTGAGCACGATGTTTGACCTTCCGGGCCTCGACGGCGTGGAAGAAGTGGTCGTCAATCGGGAAGTGGCCGAAAGCCGGTCCGCCCCGTTGTTCACCTACGGCAAGGAACGGGCTGAAGGCGGCGCCTAACGCTTTATCCCTTTTCATTCCGTTGGCGGCCGGGGTTCGGCTGCCAATATGCAGGCGGTCATGCCGCTTGCCTCAAAGGCGAGTTCATCAAGGCGGTTCTGCGTGCCGAAGCGGGCGCAAACGCGCCTGGCTGTCCCATAGGAGGTCCCATGTCTGAGTCTGATCGGCCCGAGAAGTCGCGACCGGCCCCTAGGTCCCGTCATGCCGAGAAGCCGGCGCCTGCGTCCGTCGCAAGCCGGGATGTGTCCGCGGAGGCGATGGCGGTGCTGCCGTTGCGCGACATCGTCGTGTTCCCGCACATGATCGTGCCGCTGTTCGTCGGCCGCGAGAAGTCGGTGCGGGCGTTGGAAGCGGTGATGAAGGAGGACAAGCAAATCCTTCTGATCGCTCAGAAGAACGCGGCGCAGGACGATCCCGAACCTGGCGACATCTACCGCGTCGGCACCGTGTCCACGATCCTGCAGCTTTTGAAGCTGCCGGACGGCACGGTGAAGGTGCTGGTGGAGGGCGGGCGCCGCGCCCGCATCACCGGGTTCAAGGAGACCGACTCGTACTTCGAGGCGTTCACCGAGGCGATGCCCGACGAGGAAGGGGAGGCCAAGGAGCTTGACGCGCTTGGCCGCACCGTGGTCGGCCAGTTCGAGCAGTATATCAAGCTGAACAAGAAGATCGCGCCTGAGGTTTTGGTCTCGCTGAACCAGATCGAGGAGCCGAGCCGGCTCGCCGACACGATTTCCTCGCACCTCAATCTCAAGATTGCGGAGAAGCAGGAACTGCTTGAGGCGGCGCGCGTGGGCGAGCGGCTGGAGCGGGTGTTCGCCCACATGGAAAGCGAGATCGGCGTGCTCCAGGTGGAGAAGCGCATCCGCAACCGTGTCAAGCGGCAGATGGAGAAGACACAGCGCGAGTACTACCTAAACGAGCAGCTCAAGGCGATCCAGAAGGAACTCGGCGAAGGCGAGGACGGCAAGGACGAGACCGCCGAGCTGGAGGACCGCATCAAGAAGACCAAGTTCACCAAGGAAGCCCGCGAAAAGGCGATGGGCGAGCTGAAGAAGCTGCGTACCATGAGCCCGATGAGCGCCGAAGCCACGGTGGTGCGCAACTACCTGGATTGGATGCTGTCGATCCCCTGGAAGAAGCGCAGCAAGGTCAGCAACGACGTCCTCGAAGCCGAGCGCATCCTGGATGCCGACCATTACGGGCTGGACAAGGTGAAAGAGCGCATCCTCGAGTATCTCGCGGTGCAGTCGCGCAGCCCGAAGATCCGGGGACCGATCCTGTGCCTGGTGGGGCCGCCCGGCGTCGGCAAGACGAGCCTTGGCAAGAGCATCGCCAAGGCGACCGCGCGCAACTTCGTCCGCATGTCGCTGGGCGGCGTGCGGGACGAGGCGGAGGTGCGCGGTCATCGCCGGACCTATATCGGCTCCATGCCCGGCAAGGTCGTGCAGGGGATGAAGAAGGCCAAGACCAGCAACCCGCTGTTCCTTTTGGACGAGATCGACAAGCTGGGCGCGGATTGGCGCGGCGATCCGTCCTCGGCATTGCTGGAAGTCTTGGACCCCGAGCAGAATGCGACGTTCGCCGACCATTACCTCGAGGTCGATTACGACCTGTCGGACGTGATGTTCGTCACCACGGCCAACAGCCTCAAGATGCCGCAGCCGCTGCTGGACCGCATGGAGATCATCCGCATCGCCGGCTACACGGAGGATGAGAAGGTCGAGATCGCCAAGCGGCACCTGGTCGCCAAGCAGGCCGAGGCCAACGGGCTGAAGGCGGAGGAGTGGACGCTGAGCGAGGACGCGATCCGCGACTTGGTGCGCTACTACACGCGCGAGGCCGGGGTGCGCAGCCTGGAGCGAGAGATCGCCAACGTGGCCCGCAAGGCCGTGAAGGAGATCGTGACCAAGAAGGTGAAGCGCATCGCCATCACGCGCAAGAACCTGGAGAAGTATGCAGGCGTCCGTCGCTTCCGTTACGGCGAAACGGAGGACGAGGACATGGTGGGCGTCGTGACCGGCCTGGCCTGGACGGAGGTCGGCGGCGAAATCCTGACCATCGAGAGCGTGATGCTGCCGGGCAAGGGCGCGGTGAAGCACACGGGCAAGCTGGGCGACGTGATGCAGGAAAGCGTGTCGGCGGCGCTCAGCTACGTGCGCAGCCGAAGCATCAGCTTCGGGATCAAGCCGACGGTCTTCGAGAAGCGGGACATCCACGTCCACGTGCCGGAGGGCGCCACGCCGAAGGACGGGCCGTCGGCCGGCATCGCCATGGCGACCAGCATCATCAGCATCATGACGGGCATCCCGGTGCGCCGCGACGTGGCGATGACGGGGGAGATCACCTTGCGCGGCCGGGTGCTGCCGATTGGCGGGCTGAAGGAGAAGCTGCTGGCGGCGCTGCGGGCCGGGATCACCACCGTGTTCATTCCGAAGGAGAACGAGAAGGACCTGGTGGAGATTCCGGAAAGCGTGAAGAAGCACCTGAAAATCCTTGCCGTCGCCCATGTGGACGAGGTGATCGAGCAGGCGCTGGTCCGGAAGCCAGAGGCCATCGAGTGGGAAGAGCCGGCGGAGGCCGTGGTGCCGCCGGCGGCCCAGCCGGTGGCGTCGCTGCCGCACTGACGATGGACGGCCCGCCCCGGGGTCCGGGGCGGGACTTGCAGGGCCGGGGGGGCGGTTAGCTCAGCGGTAGAGCGTCTCGTTTACACCGAGAGGGTCGGCGGTTCGAAACCGTCACCGCCCATACCTGGAGGACGGGCCGGCGCAAAGCTGCGCGCCCGGCATGAGGAACGGGGCCAATAAGCCGCATGGTGGCTTGACGTGAGGGTGCGCGCGCCGTAGATCGTGCGCCCTGCCGCTGCGGGAGTAGCTCAGTTGGTTAGAGCGCCGGCCTGTCACGCCGGAGGTCGCGGGTTCGAGCCCCGTCTCTCGCGCCAGCAGCGGTTGATCCATCAAGAAGCAAGGCGGGATGGCGCTCGGCGGGGGCGGCCATGGACAGGCTGGCCGCGTGCCGCTTGGGAACCATGTTCACCGCTTTCGGACGAACGGCTGCGCCATGCTCCCTTCACGCAGTGCGGCTGATGGTCTGCACCCATCCTACGGCATGGACCGCGCAGGATGGGTGCAACCCATCAGCAGATGACGGTCCTTCAACCAGGCCGTCCGTGTTGGCCAGGGGGTATGATAGGCGGCACAAGGGCGGGTGACGGGCCGTTGCGGCGCTGGCGGCGGAGACACCTTGCCGTTAGTATCCAGGTGCAGCGCATGATGGCGCTGCCAGCCCCGAGGTCCTTCCATGCCGCTGCTTTCCGAGTATTTCCCGATCCTGGTCTTCCTCGCCATCGGCGGCGTCATCGCGATGGCCATGGTGGGCGGTTCGCTGCTGGTGGCGCAGCAGAAGCCCTATGCCGAAAAGCTGTCGCCCTATGAATGCGGATTCGAGCCGTTCGACGACGCGCGCCGCAAGTTCGACGTCCGCTTCTACCTCGTGGCAATTCTGTTCATCATCTTCGACCTTGAGGTCGCGTTTCTGTTTCCCTGGGCCGTAAGCCTTTCGGATATTGGGCTTTTCGGGTTCCTGTCGATGCTTGGCTTCCTTGCAGTCCTGACGGTCGGCTTTATCTATGAATGGTGCAAAGGCGCGTTGGAATGGGAGTAGTCTCGCTATGAGTGCGACGACGATTGGTGGCGTGCAGCCCGGCCTGGACGGCCTCGCCTGGAACCGGGAAGCCCTGGCGCCCGGCCCGGAACAGGATGCGGTGATCAAGGGCATCACGGGCGAAGTGGCCGATAAGGGCTTTGTCGTGGCGAACTTGGATAAGATCGTGAACTGGGCGCGCACCGGCAGCCTGTGGCCGATGACGTTCGGCCTGGCGTGTTGCGCGGTGGAGATGATCCACGCCTACATGCCGCGCTACGACCTGGACCGCTTCGGCATCATTCCCCGGGCCAGCCCGCGCCAGTCGGATGTGATGATCGTGGCCGGGACGCTGACCAACAAGATGGCCCCAGCGCTGCGCAAGGTTTATGACCAGATGCCTGAGCCGCGCTGGGTCATCAGCATGGGAAGCTGCGCCAACGGCGGCGGGTATTACCATTACAGCTACTCGGTGGTGCGCGGTTGCGACCGCATCGTACCGGTCGATGTTTACGTGCCGGGCTGCCCGCCCACGGCGGAGGCGCTGGTGTACGGGATCATGCAGTTGCAGAAGAAAATCCGCCGGACCGGGACCGTTCTGCGTGGCTGAGGACAGCGTAGTGCCCGAGGCGGCGCTCGCCGGCCCGGCGCTGTTGGCGCAGCAGGCCAGCGCCTTGCCCGGCGTCGTGCGCGGCGGCTTGGAAGGCGGCGAGGTGGTGCTGCACGTTGGCCGGGCCGACCTGCTGGCGGTGCTGATGGTGCTGCGGGACGATGCCCGGTTTTCCTGCGAGCAGCTTATGGAGTTGTGCGGCGTGGACTGGCCGGAGCGTCCGGAGCGGTTCGACGTGGTTTACATGCTGCTCTCGGTGTCGCTGAATCATCGCGTGCGCGTCGTGGTGCCTGCCAGCGCCGAGACGCCGATGCCCAGCGTCCACAAGCTTTGGCCCGTGGCGACGTGGTTTGAGCGCGAGGCTTGGGACCTGTTCGGCATCACCTTCGCCGACCAGCCCGACCTGCGCCGCATCCTGACCGACTACGGTTTCAGCGGCCATCCGCTGCGCAAGGACTTTCCCCTGACCGGCTACGTCGAGGTCCGCTACGACGAGGACCAGAAGCGCGTGGTGAACGAGCCGGTGACGCTGACCCAGGATTTCCGCAACTTCGATTTCGTCTCGCCCTGGGAGGGCATGGTGACCCTGCCCGGCGACGAGAAGGCCCATACCGACCGCCAAAAGGCCGCGGCAGCGAACACGGTCGCCATGAAGGACAGCAAGTGATGCCAGACGGTATCCAGACTCACGGCTTCGACGGCACTCACCCGACCACGCCGGGCGAGGAGAAGGTCAGCACGACCAAGGTGATCGAGGTCGATAACCACACCATCAACTTCGGCCCGCAGCACCCGGCGGCGCACGGCGTGCTGCGCCTGATCCTGGAGATGGATGGGGAGGTGGTGGAGCGCGCGGATCCGCATATCGGCCTCCTGCACCGCGGCACCGAGAAGCTGATCGAGCACAAGACCTATTTGCAGGCGCTGCCGTATTTCGACCGCCTGGATTACGTCAGCCCGATGTGCATGGAACATACCTGGATCTTAGCGCAGGAGAAGCTGCTCGGTATTGCGGCGCCGGAGCGTGGCCGGTGGATACGCACGATGTTTGCGGAAATCACCCGCGTGCTGAACCACCTGCTGAACGTCACGACCTACGCCCTCGACGTGGGGGCGATCACGCCGAGCCTGTGGGGCTTCGAGGAGCGGGAGAAGCTGCTCCATTTCTATGAGGCGGTGTCCGGCGCGCGCTACCACAGCAACTACTTCCGCGTGGGTGGCGTGGCGCGCGACCTGCCCGGCGACTTGACCCATGAGATCGCCGCCTGGGCCGACACGTTCCCGAAGTTCATCGACGAGTTGGAGCAACTGCTGACCAGCAACCGCATCTGGAAGCAGCGCACCGTCGATATCGGCATCATGTCGCCGGAGGAGGCGCTGGCCTGGGGGTTCAGCGGCCCGCCGTTGCGCGCCAGCGGCGTGCCGTGGGACCTGCGCAAATCGCAGCCCTATGACATGTACGAGCATGTCGAATTCGACATCCCCGTGGCGCGCAACGGCGACTGCTACGACCGCTACTTGGTCCGCATGGCCGAGATGCGGCAAAGCGTTTACATCATCCAGCAATGCCTGGAGCGGATGCAGCCTGGCCAGGTCAAGATCGAGGACCGCAAGTTCACCGCGCCGCGCCGCAAGGAGATGAAGCGCTCGATGGAGGCGCTGATCCACCACTTCAAGCTCTATACGGAGGGGTATCACATCCCGGCCGGCACGACCTACACGGCGACGGAAAGCCCCAAGGGCGAGTTCGGGGTATATCTGGTCGCGGACGGCAGCAACCGCCCGTATCGCTGCAAAATCCGTCCGACCGGCTTCTCCCATCTGCAGGCCATCGAGCACATGTCCAAGCGCCATATGCTGGCCGACGCGGTGGCCATCATCGGCTCCATCGACGTCGTGTTCGGCGAGATCGACCGGTAATCATGTCGGAGCATCTCGGGGGGCCGCACGGGTCCCAGGTCGGCATCGGCACGTCGGAGAACATCGGCGACGGGTCGAGCGGGGAAGGGGCGGCGCAGCCGACCCACTTCGCCTTTGACGAGGCGAGCGAGGCGGAGATCGCGTCCATCCTGACCAAGTATCCGCCCAGCCGGAAGGCGAGTGGGACGCTGCCGCTGCTCTACGTCGTGCAAGGGCAGATGCGGCGGCAGACCGGCAGGGCCTGGGTGCCGCGGGTGGCCATGGACGTGGTGGCGGCACGGCTCGAACTGCCGCCGATCCGTGTGTACGAGGTCGCGACCTTTTACCTGATGTTCAACACCAATCCGATTGGACGCCATCACCTGCAGGTGTGCGGCACCACGCCGTGCTGGCTACGCGGCTCGGACGAAGTGACCCGGGCTTGCCGGGACGAGACGGGCATCAAGGGTTGGCGGGAAACGAGCGCCGATGGAATGTTCACCATGTCGGAGGTCGAGTGCCTTGGCGCCTGCGTGAACGCCCCGATCTTGCAGGTGGATGACGATTACTACGAGGACCTCGACTACGACCGCACCGTGGCGCTGTTGCGCGCGCTGCGCCGGGGCGAGAAGCCGCAGCCGGGGTCCGTCATCGGGCGGATCACCTCGGCACCCGAGGGCGGGCCGACGACATTGAACACGATACCGATTGCGGGGGAGTAACGCCCATGCTCGCCGACCAGGACCGGATTTTCACCAACCTCTACGGCCAGCACGATTGGACGCTGGACGGCGCGCGTGCCCGCGGCGATTGGGACGGGACGGGCGCGATCATCGCCCGTGGGCGCGACGCGATCATCGAGGAGATGAAGGCGTCAGGCCTACGCGGGCGCGGCGGCGCCGGGTTCCCGACCGGCATGAAGTGGTCGTTCATGCCGAAGCAGGGAGCGCCGGACGGGCGGCCTTCCTACCTCGTCGTCAACGCCGACGAGAGCGAGCCCGGCACCTGCAAGGACCGCGACATCCTGCGCCATGACCCGCACAAGCTGATCGAGGGCTGCTTGATCGCGTCCTTCGCGATGGGCGCGTCGGCCTGCTACGTCTACGTCCGCGGCGAGTATTACAACGAGACCTGCAACCTGCAGGCCGCGGTGGACCAGGCTTACGCCGCGAACATGCTCGGCAAGAACGCGGCGGGGTCGGGCTATGACTTCGACCTGTATGTGCACCGTGGCGCCGGCGCCTACATCTGCGGCGAGGAAACGGCGCTGCTGGAAAGCCTGGAAGGCAAGAAGGGGATGCCGCGGCTCAAGCCGCCGTTCCCGGCGGCGGTGGGGCTGTACGGCTGCCCGACCACGGTGAACAACGTCGAGACCATCGCGGTGGTGCCCACCATCCTGCGCCGGGGCGGCGCGTGGTTCTCGGCGCTGGGCCGGCCGAAGAACACCGGCACCAAGATCTTCTGCATCAGCGGCCATGTGAACAAGCCGTGCAACGTGGAGGAGGAGCTGGGCATCCCGCTGCGCGAGTTGATCGACCGCTACGCCGGCGGGGTGCGCGGGGGATGGGACAACCTGCTCGCGGTGATCCCCGGCGGGTCCAGCGTGCCGCTGATCCCCAAGGATATCTGCGACACCGTGCTGATGGACTTCGACAGCCTGCGCGACGTGAAGTCGGGGCTTGGCACGGCGGGGGTGATCGTGATGGACAAGTCCACCGACGTGATCCGCGCCATCGACCGCCTGGCGCAGTTCTACAAGCATGAAAGCTGCGGCCAGTGCACGCCGTGCCGCGAGGGCACGGGCTGGATGATGCGGGTGATGCACCGCATGGTGCAGGGCCGGGCGGAGATCGAGGAGATCGACATCCTGGAAAAGGTGACGAAGCAGATCGAGGGGCACACGATCTGCGCGCTGGGCGACGCGGCGGCTTGGCCGATCCAGGGCCTGATCCGGCACTTCCGCCCGGTGATGGAAGAGCGCATCGCCCAGTACAAGGCCGCGCGGGCGCCGCGGCCGTTGCCGATGGCGGCCGAGTAAGCACCGCCGGCCCACCAGCAAAGAAAGACAGCGTAATGGCCAAGTTGACGGTCGATGGGACCGAGGTTGAAGTCCCGAACGGCGCATCGGTGCTGCAGGCGTGCGAGGCCGCGGGCGTCGAAATCCCGCGCTTCTGCTACCACGAGCGGCTGTCCGTTGCCGGCAACTGCCGCATGTGCCTGGTGGAGGTCGAAAAAGCGCCGAAGCCGGTGGCAAGCTGCGCCTACCCCGTGGCGGACGGCATGGTGGTGAAGACCGACACGCCCGTGGTGCGCCAAGCGCGCCGGGGCGTGATGGAGTTCCTGCTGATCAACCATCCGCTCGACTGCCCGATCTGCGACCAGGGCGGCGAGTGCGACCTGCAGGACCAGGCGTACTCCTACGGCATGGACCATTCCCGCTACGCCGAGAACAAGCGGGCGGTGAAGGACAAGTACCTGGGGCCACTGGTCAAGACGTTCATGACCCGCTGCATCCATTGCACCCGCTGCATCCGGTTCAGCAGCGAGGTCGCGGGCGTCGCAGAGATGGGCGCGACCTCCCGCGGCGAGAACATGGAGGTTGGCACCTACATCGAGAAGGCACTGACCACCGAGCTGTCCGGCAACCTGATCGACATCTGCCCGGTCGGCGCGCTGCTGAACAAGCCCTACAGCTTCACGGCCCGGCCCTGGGAACTGCGCAAGACGGACAGCGTGGACGTGCACGACGCGCTGGGCGCGAGCATCCGGGTGGACGCCCGCGGCTCCGAAGTGCTGCGCATCCTGCCGCGCACCAATGAGGACGTGAACGAGGAATGGCTGGGCGACAAGTCGCGGTTCAGCCATGACGGGCTGAAACGCCGCCGCCTGGACAAGCCCTGGGTGCGCCAGGACGGCAAGCTGCGCTCGGCGAGCTGGCCGGAAGCGTTCGGCGCCATTGCGGCCAAGTTGAAGGGCCTACCCGGCGAGCGCATCGGCGCGGTGGCGGGCGATTTGTGCGATGCCGAGAGCATGGTGGCGCTCAAGGACCTGATGGCCTCGCTCGGGTCGCAGAATCTGGACTGCCGGCAGGACGGCGCGGCGCTGGAAGGCGGGCGGCGGGATTTTTACACGTTCAACACGACTGTCGCCGGCATCGAGGACGCGGACGCCATCCTGCTGGTCGGCAGCAACCCGCGGCGCGAAGCGCCGGTGCTGAACGCCCGCATCCGCAAGCGCATGAACCAGGGGGGCTGCCCCGTCGCCTATGTCGGGCAGCCCGCCGACCTCACCTACGCGGCGCGGCACCTCGGCGACGGCGTGGCCGCCATGGACGGTGCGGCCGAGATGCTGCGCGGGGCCAAGCGGCCCATGGTCATCGTCGGGCAGGGCGCTTTGCGCCGGGCTGACGGCGCGGCTGTGCTGGCGGCGGCCTGGGCGCTCGCCGCCTCGGCCGGCGCGCTGACGCCCGAATGGCACGGCTTCAACGTGCTGCACACCGCTGCGGCCCGGGTGGGCGCGCTCGACCTGGGCTTCTTGCCGGGGCCGGGCGGCAAGGCGCTGCCTGCGATGCTGGGCGGCGGCGTGGACCTGCTGTGGCTATTGGGCGCGGACGAGTTCGACACGGCCGCCATCGGCGCCAACACGTTCGTCGTGTATCAGGGCCACCACGGCGACCGCGGCGCGGCCCGTGCCGACGTGATCCTGCCCGGCGCCGCCTACACGGAAAAGGGCGGTACCTACGTGAACACGGAGGGCCGGGTGCAGCGTGGCTACGTGGCGACGCAGCCGCCCGGCGAGGCGCGGGAAGATTGGGCCATCCTGCGCGCGTTCAGCGCCGTGCTGGGCCAGCCGCTGCCCTACGACAGCATCCAGGAGGTGCGGGACCGCCTGGCCGCGGTGAACCCGGTGTTCAAAACCCTGCAAGAACTGCCGCGCCGCGGCTGCACGGACCAGGCCGGGCCGTCCGGCGACCCGGCGGGCCTCGGCCGCGAGCCGCTGCAGCCGGCGGTGCCGGACTACTATCAAACCAACGCCATCAACCGCGCCAGCGCCACCATGGCCGAATGCACCCGCACCTACGCCGTCCCCATGCTCCAGGCGGCGGAGTAGGACGGGTGAGCGGGTTCATCGCTACGCCCTTCGGCATCCTGCTGCTGACCGTCGCGCAAACGCTGGCCATGCTGGTGCCGGTGCTGATGAGCGTCGCTTACCTCACTTTGGCCGAGCGCAAGGTGCTGGCGGCGATGCAGGCGCGCAAAGGCCCCAACGTGGTGGGGCCGTTCGGCCTTTGGCAGCCCTTCGCTGATGCGCTGAAGATGCTGACCAAGGAGACGATCATTCCCACGGGGGCGAACCGCATCCTGTTCGTCATCGCGCCGCTGCTGACCATGACGCTAGCGATGATCGCCTGGGCGGTGATCCCGGTGAACGATGGCTGGGCCATTGCGGACATCAACGTCGGCATCCTCTACCTGTTCGCGATCAGCAGCCTGGGCGTGTACGGCATCGTCATCGCCGGGTGGGCCAGCAACTCGAAGTATGCTTTCCTGGGCGCGCTGCGCTCAGCGGCGCAGATGGTGAGCTACGAGGTCAGCATGGGCTTCGTCATCGTCACCGTGCTGCTCTGCGCCGGCAGCCTGAACCTTTCGGACATCGTGAGGGCGCAGGAACACGTTTGGTTCTTCATCCCGCTGTTCCCCATGTTCATCGTGTTCTTCATTTCGATCCTGGCCGAAACCAACCGCGCGCCGTTCGACCTGCCGGAAGGGGAAAGCGAGATCGTGGGCGGGTTCCACGTCGAGTACGGCGCGATGACCTTCGGGCTGTTCTTCCTCGGCGAGTACGCCAACATGATCCTGATGTCGGCGATGACGACGATCCTGTTCCTCGGCGGCTGGCTCAGCCCGATCCCATTCCCGCCCTTCACCTGGGTGCCCGGCCCGATCTGGTTCATCCTCAAGATCCTTCTCGTGCTGTTCATGTTCGTCTGGGTGCGGGCAACCTTCCCACGCTTCCGCTACGACCAATTGATGCGGCTCGGCTGGAAGGTGTTCCTGCCGTTGTCGCTCGGCTGGCTGATCCTGACCGCGGGCGTGCTGCTGGCCATGGGCTGGCTGCCCGGCACACCCCCGGCCTGACCCTTGCTCTCTTGCCCGGCGCGGCCTATGCCGCCGGGCAGATTAGGAACCGACCAATGGCCTTCCTCGACCGCACCGCACGCAGCTTCCTGCTCGGCGAGCTGCTTTCCGGCATGTCGCTGACGCTGAAATACTTCTTTCGGCAAAAGGCGACCATCAACTACCCCTACGAGAAGGGGCCGATCTCGCCGCGCTTCAAAGGCGAGCACGCGCTGCGCCGCTACCCCAACGGCGAGGAACGCTGCATCGCCTGCAAGCTGTGCGAGGCCGTGTGCCCGGCGCTCGCCATCACCATCGAGGCCGAGCCGCGCGACGACGGCAGCCGCCGCACCACGCGCTACGACATCGACATGACGAAGTGCATCTATTGCGGCCTGTGCGAGGAAAGCTGCCCGGTGGACGCCATCGTGGAAGGCCCGAACTTCGAGTTCGCGGTCGAGACGCGGGAAGAGCTGCTCTACAACAAGGAGCGTCTGCTTTCCAACGGCGACCGTTGGGAAAGCGAGTTGTCCAAGCGGCTTGAGCTTGACGCGCCTTACCGCTAGGTCCCTCTGATGCCTCACCGCCAGGTTCCCTGAATGATCGTCACCGCCGCCTTTTACGTGTTCTCGGCCATCCTGCTCGGGTCGGCCGCTGCCGTCGTGACCTCGCGCAACCCCGTGCACTCCGTCCTGTTCCTGATCTTGGCCTTCTTCAACGCCGCCGCGCTGTTCCTGATCGCAGGGGCCGAGTTCCTGGCGATGATCCTGGTGATCGTCTATGTCGGCGCGGTCGCGGTGCTGTTCCTGTTCGTCGTGATGATGCTGGACGTGAACTTCGGCCAGTTGCGGGAAGGCTACCAGCGTTACCTGCCGGTGGGCGCGACGGTGGGTGCCGTGCTGTTCGGGGAGCTGCTGCTGGTGTTGGGCGGCTGGCAGTTCGCGCCGCAAGCCTCGGCGCTGCGGCTCAGCAGCACGCCCGCGGGCGTCAGCAACACCCATGCGCTGGGCCGGCTGATCTACACCGACTATATTTTCCTGTTTCAGATGGCCGGGCTGATCCTGATGGTCGCGATGATCGGCGCCATTGTGCTGACCCATCGGGAGCGCGCCACCAGCAGCCGCCGCCAGAACATCGCCCGGCAGAACGCGCGCCAGGTATCCGACACGTTGGAAATCATGCCGGTCGGCCTCCGCGCCGGCACGGACGTCACCGGCATCATCCGCCCGAAGCGCGAGCCGGAGCCGGTGCTGGCCGACGAGCCGCATACCCACGGCGTCGGCCTGCCCGGACCCGGAGAGCACGGATGACCACGATCGGCGTCGGCCACTACCTCACGGTGGCAGCGATCCTCCTGGTGCTCGGCATCTTCGGCATCTTCCTCAACCGCAAGAACGTCATCATCATCATGATGTCGATTGAGCTGATGCTGCTCGCCGTCAACCTGAACCTGGTGGCGTTCAGCTCGGCGCTGAACGACCTGGCGGGCCAGGTGTTCGCGCTGTTCGTGCTGACCGTCGCGGCGGCGGAGGCGGCCATCGGGCTGGCGATCGTGGTGGTTTACTTCCGCAACCGCGGCTCGATCCAGGTCGAGGACGTCAATCTGATGAAGGGTTAGCGGATGCTGTACGCCGTCGCTGTGTTCGCCCCGTTGGGGGGCGCACTGACCGCCGGGCTGTTCGGCCCCTACATCGGCGACAAGGCCAGCCAGGCCGTGACCATCCTGCTCATGGTCATCGCCGCGATCTGCGGCACCCTGAGCTTCCTGCCGTTCCTGGGCGGGGAAGGGCTGCCCGGCACCGTTTCCCTCGGCACCTGGATGCAGGTCGAGGGCTTCCACGTCGAATGGGCGCTGCGCTACGACACGCTGTCGGCGGTGATGGTCGCGATGGTGACGTTCATCGCGACGCTGATCCACATCTACAGCGTCGGCTACATGAGCCACGACGCGACGATCCCGCGTTTCTTCGCCTACCTCAGCCTGTTCACCTTCGCCATGCTGATGCTGGTCACGGCGGACAACCTGGTGCAGTTGTTCTTCGGCTGGGAGGGCGTCGGCCTCGCGAGTTATCTGCTGATCGGCTACTGGTATGACCGTCCGAGCGCCTGCCGCGCCGCGATGAAGGCGTTCATCGTCAACCGGGTCGGCGACCTGTTCTTCGCCGTCGGCATCGCGCTGGTGTTCCTGCTGTTCGGCTCCGTCGAGTTCCCGGAGATCTTCGCCCGCGTGCATGAGCATGTCGGCGACACCTACCACGTGCTCGGCGGCACCTGGCATTCCCTTGAGGTCATCGGCGTGCTGCTGTTCCTCGGCGCTGCCGGCAAGTCGGCGCAGCTTGGGCTGCACACCTGGCTGCCGGACGCGATGGAAGGGCCGACGCCGGTTTCGGCGCTGATCCACGCCGCGACCATGGTGACGGCGGGCGTGTTCCTGATGGCGCGCATGTCGCCCCTCCTGGAATACGCGCCGCACGCGCTGGGCTTCATCGCGTTCATGGGCGCCAGCACCTGCCTGTTCGCCGCGACCATCGGATGCGTGCAGAACGACATCAAGCGCATCATCGCCTACTCGACCTGCTCGCAGCTTGGCTACATGTTCATCGCCGCCGGGGTGGGGGCGTATCAGGCCTCGATCTTCCACCTGTTCACCCATGCCTTCTTCAAGGCGCTGCTGTTCCTGGGCGCAGGGTCGGTGATCCACGCCATGTCGGACGAGCAGGACATCCGCAACATGGGCGGCATTTGGCGCAAGATCCCCGTGACCTACGCCGTGATGTGGATCGGCAGCCTGGCGCTGGCCGGCATCCCGATCTTCGCCGGGTATTACTCCAAGGACGCGATCCTTGAGGCCGCGTTCGCCCGGGGCAGCGCGGTGGGTTTCTACGGTTTCCTGTGCGGCACGGTCGCGGCGTTCCTCACCGCGTTCTATTCCTGGCGCCTGCTGATCCTCACCTTCCACGGCACGTCGCGGGCCACGCCGGACAAGCTGGCCCACGTGCACGAAAGCCCGGCCGTTATGCTCGGTCCGTTGGTGGTCCTGGCGCTCGGCGCCGTGGTGGCCGGGTTCGCGTTCGAGGGTTCCTTCATCGGCGAAGGCTGGCTGGAGTTCTGGCGCGGCAGCATCGTGAACGCCCCCGGCAACACGGTGATGGACGACATGCACCACATCCCCGGCATCGTCGGCTTGCTGCCCACCCTTGTCGGCCTGCTCGGTATCGCATTGGCCTACGTGATGTATGTGGCGCGTCCGGAGCTTCCCGCGCGTATGGCCGCCGCGGTGCCGCGCGTTTATGACTTCGTGCTGAACAAGTGGTACTTCGACGAGCTGTACAACCGCATCTTCGTCCGCCCAGCGATCTGGCTGGCCCGCACCTTGTGGCAGGTCGGCGACGCCCAGGTGATCGACGGCATCCCGAACGGCATCGCGGCGCTCACCACGGACAGCTCGGCGCAGGTCGTGCGGATCCAGACCGGCTCCATCGCCGTGTATGCCTTCACCATGCTGATCGGCCTCGTGCTGCTGGTCGGCATCTTCCTGTTGTTCCGGTGATTTCCTCATGACTGGCGTGAACGCGGCCGGCTTCCCGATCCTGTCCCTGTTGACCTGGCTGCCGCTGGTCGGGGGCTTGTTCATCATGACGGTGCGCGGGGAGGAGGCCGTGGTCGCCAGCAACGCCCGCTGGGCGGCGCTGTGGACCAGCTTGATCGTGTTCGCCATCTCCCTGGTGCTGTGGGTCAAGTTCGACACCAGCGACCCCGGATTCCAGTTCCGGGAAAGCCTGTCCTGGATGCCGGAGTTCGGCGTCGCCTACCGCATGGGGGTGGACGGCATCTCCGTGCTGTTCGTGCTGCTATCCACTGCGCTGACGCCGATCTGCATCCTGGCAAGCTGGGACAGCATCACGGTGCGGGTCCGCGAATACATGCTGGCCTTCCTGGTGCTGGAAACCATGATGGTGGGCATGTTCGCCGCCCAGGATTTCATCGTGTTCTACATGTTCTTCGAGGGCGTGCTGATCCCGATGTTCCTGATCATCGGGGTCTGGGGCGGGCCGCGCCGGGTTTATGCCAGCTTCAAGTTCTTCTTGTACACGCTGGCCGGCTCCATCCTGATGCTGCTGGCGCTGCTGGCGATCTGGTACCACGCAGGGACCACGGACCTCGCGGTGCTGATGCAGACGCCGATGCCCGCGGGGATGCAGTTCTGGCTGTTCCTTGCCTTCCTCGCCTCGTTTGCGGTGAAGGTGCCGATGTGGCCCGTCCATACCTGGCTGCCGGACGCGCATGTGGAGGCGCCGACCGCCGGCTCGGTGATCCTGGCGGGCGTGCTGCTGAAAATGGGCGCATACGGCTTCTTCCGGTTCTCCGTGCCCATGCTGCCCCAGGCCAGCCAGCAGTTCGCGCCGCTGATGTTCACCCTGGGCGTCGTCGCCGTGATCTACACCTCGCTGGTGGCCTTGGCGCAGACCGACATGAAGAAGCTGATCGCCTACTCGTCGGTCGCCCACATGGGCGTCGTGATCATCGGCATCTTCACCTTCAACGCGCAGGGCTTGCAGGGCGCGCTGTTCCAGATGCTGTCGCACGGTGTCGTTTCGGCCGCGTTGTTCCTGTGCGTCGGCGTGGTCTATGACCGCATCCACACCCGCGACATCGCCCGCTACGGCGGCCTGGCCCAGCGGATGCCGGCCTACGCCATCGTGTTCATGCTGTTCACCATGGCCAGCGTCGGGCTGCCCGGCACTGCCGGG
Source organism: uncultured Acetobacteraceae bacterium (assembly GCA_964235485.1). Classification (GTDB taxonomy): domain Bacteria; phylum Pseudomonadota; class Alphaproteobacteria; order Acetobacterales; family Acetobacteraceae; genus CAHJXG01. The sequence goes on from CAXSAZ010000023.1 coordinate 16,740, forward strand.
TTCGTAGGCGAGTTCCTGGTGCTGGTGGGCGCGTTCAAAGTCAGCCTTTATCTGGCCTACCTCGGCAGCTTCGGCATGATCCTGGGCGCGGCCTACATGCTGTATCTGTATCGCCGGGTGATCTTCGGGACGATCACGCGGGACGACCTGCGCGGCATCCTGGACCTGTCGCCGCGGGAGGTCGCGGTGTTCGCGCCGCTGATCCTGCTGACCCTGTGGATGGGCATCTACCCGTCCAGCTTCACGCAGTTCTTCGACGCCACCGTGCACGCCATGGTGGAGTCCCATACCGCGGCGCTCGCCGCGCCCAAGCTCGCGGGAGCCGCGCCATGAACTGGGCCATGGCGATGCCGGAGATCGTGCTGGCGCTCTGCGCAATGGCAATCCTGGTGTTCGGCGTACTGCGCAAGCCGGACCCGGCGTTCCTGTGCACCATGCTGGCGCTCGGCGCGCTCGTGCTCGCCGGCGTCCTGGTGCTGGGCAGCGGCGCGGGCAGTGCCTATCACGGGCTGTTCGTCGTGGACGGGTTCGCCAGCTACATGAAGCTGCTGATCCTGGTGGGCGCCGCGCTGTCGGCCGTGCTGGCGCTCGACTACAACGTGCAGGAAGGCATCAGCCGGTTCGAGTTCCCGGTGCTGATCCTCTTGTCCACCGTCGGCATGATGGTGATGTGCAGCGCGTCGAGCCTGATGACGCTCTACATGGGGCTGGAGCTGCAATCACTGGCGCTTTACGTCCTGTGCGCCTTTGCCCGGGACGAGCTGCGGTCGGCGGAGTCCGGCCTCAAGTTCTTCGTGCTGGGCGCGCTCGCCTCCGGGCTGCTGCTGTATGGCATCTCGCTTACCTACGGGTTCGCCGGCACCATGCAGTTCGGCGAGTTGTTCCGCGCCTTGGCCGTGCCGGAGGGTGTGTCCGCCGGGCTGATCGTCGGCATGGTGTTCGTGGTCGCCGGGCTGGCGTTCAAGCTGTCCGCCGTCCCGTTCCACATGTGGACGCCCGACGTTTACGAGGGCGCGCCGACCCCGGTGACGGCCTTCATGAGCACCGCGCCCAAGGTCGCCGCCATCGCGCTGCTGCTGCGCGCGCTGGAGGTGCCGTTCGGGCACATCACCCCGCAATGGACGCAGCTCATCGTCCTGGTATCCATCGCTTCCATGCTGCTCGGCTCGCTTGCGGCCATCGGGCAGTTCAACATCAAGCGGCTGATGGCGTACTCCTCCATCGGGCACATGGGATACGCGCTGGTGGGCCTCGCGGTCGGCACGGCGGACGGCATACGCGGCGTGCTGGTGTATATGGCGACCTACGTGTTCATGAGCGCCGGGGTGTTCGCCTGCATCATCGCCATGCGCCGCCGCGGGCGGCAGTTGGAGAAGATCGGCGACCTCGCCGGCCTTGCCCGGTCCGACCCGGGCCTCGCGCTGGCCATGGCGGTGTTCATGTTCAGCATGGCGGGCATCCCGCCGTTCTCCGGCTTCTTCGGCAAGCTCTACGTGTTCCTGCCGGCGGTGCAGTCGGGCTACTGGACGCTGGCAGTGATCGGCGTGCTGACCAGCGTGGTCGGCGCCTTCTACTACCTGCGCGTCATCAAGGTGATGTACTTCGACCCGGCCGAGCCTGCCTTTGACGCGCGGCCTACCTCTGTGTCCTTCGTCGCCGGCGTCGGCGCCTTGGTGACGGCCTTGTTCTTCGTGTTCCCGGCGCCGCTCGTCGCCGCGGCGCAGCAGGCGGCGCGGGTGCTGTTCGGGTGAACCGAGCCGGGCCGGGCCGCCCCGAGTTGCGCCGCATCGACGGGGATGCCTAGCCCGTGCTGCTCGTCGTCGATGCCGGCAACACCAACGTGGTCTTTGCCGTGCACGACGGCGCCGCCTGGCGCGGTGTTTGGCGCATCGCGACCGAGCCGCAACGCACTTCGGACGAGTATGCCGTCTGGCTGCTGACCCTGCTGTCGTTCACCGGGCTGAAGCCCGCCGAGATCGACCGCGCCGTGATCGGCACCGTGGTGCCCGCGGCACTCTACCACCTGCGCCGCCTGTGCCGCGAATGGTTCACGACGGAGCCGCTGATCGCCCGGTCCAGCCTCGATTGGGGTTTTGACATCCGCCTCGACAACCCGGCCGAGGTCGGCGCGGACCGCCTGCTCAACACGCTTGCCGCCCATCAGAGCTACGGCGGCCCGTTGATCGTGATCGACTTCGGCACGGCGACGACGTTCGACGTGGTGGCGCCGGACGGCGGCTACCTCGGCGGCGTCATCGCGCCGGGCATCAACCTGTCCCTTGAGGCGCTGCACAAAGCCGCCGCCCGCCTGCCGCGCATCGGCATCGGCCGGCCCCAGGCGGTGATCGGGCGGTCCACCATCCCCGCCATGCAGTCCGGCATCTATTGGGGCTATGTCGGCCTGGTCGAAGGATTGGTCGCCCGCATTCGCGCCGAGCACGACCAGCCCCTCAAGGTGATCGCCACCGGCGGCCTCGCGCCGATGCTGGCCGAGGGCACCACGGTGATCGAGCGCATCGACCCCGATCTGACGCTCAATGGGCTTCGCTTGTTGGCGGACCGGAACCCCGCACCCACATTGAGTCGCGACAGAATAAGAACAATCGAAGGCGATTAGATGGACGCTTACAGCGGTGATCTAGCCTTTCTGCCCTTGGGCGGGACGGGCGAGATCGGTATGAACCTGAATTTGTACCGCTGCGGCGGTAAATGGCTGGCGATCGACTGCGGGATCGGCTTCGGCGGCAATGACAATCCCGAGATCGAGATCATGATGCCCGACCCCGGCTTCATCGCCGAGCGGCGCGACCAATTGCTGGGCTTGGTCATCACCCACGCGCATGAGGACCATATCGGCGCGGTGGCGCATTTGTGGCGCCAGCTTCGCTGCGCCGTTTACGTGACGCCGTTCGCGACGGCGGTGCTGAAGCGCAAGCTGATCGAGGCCGGGTTGCTCGCCGAGGTCCGCATCCACACGGTCCCGTCCGGCGGGCGCATCGAGTTGCCGCCGTTCTCGCTGGAGCTGCTGCCGGTGGCTCACTCCCTGCCGGAAGCGCAGGCGCTGGCCATCCGCACCCCGTACGGCACGGTGCTGCACACCGGCGACTGGAAGCTCGACCCCGACCCGCTGATCGGCCCGGCGACCGACGAGGCCGCATTCCGCCGCTTGGGCGAGGAGGGCGTGCTGGCCATGGTGTGCGACAGCACCAATGCCATGGTCGATGGCCATTCCGGCAGCGAGGCGGAGGTGCGGCGCAGCCTGGCCAAGCTGATCCGCCCGATGCGCGGCCGGGTGGCGGTGACGTGCTTCGCCAGCAACGTGGCCCGGGTCGAGAGCGTCGTCATGGCGGCGCGCGACGCTGGGCGGCACGTGGCGCTGGTCGGCCGGTCGCTCCGCAACTTGGAAGCGGCGGCGCGGGAGGCTGGCTATCTCCGCGGCCTGCCGGAGTTCGTGCCGGAGGATGAGGCCGGGTCGGTACCGGACGACAACCTGCTGATTCTGGTGACGGGCAGCCAGGGGGAGCCGCGCAGCGCCCTGTCGCGCATCGCAGCCGACACCCATCCCAACATCGCGTTGGGAGAAGGCGATACGGTGATCTTCAGCAGCCGCATGATCCCCGGCAACGAGCGGCCGATCACCCTGGTGCAGGACAGCCTGGTACGCCGCGGCGTGCGGGTCATCACCGACGATGAGGAAATGACCCACGTGTCCGGCCACCCGGCGCGCGACGAGCTGCGGCAGCTTTACGCCCTGGTGAAGCCGAAGTACTCGGTCCCCGTGCACGGCGAATGGCGGCACCTTTCGGCCCACGCCGCCCTGGCGCAGGAAGCCGGCGCCACGCCGATCATGCTGGAGGACGGCGACATGCTCAGCTTGTCGCCGGGCCGTCCGGAAGTCGTGGACAGCGCGCCGGTCGGGCGGCTGGCGCTGGACGGCAACCGGGTGGTGCCGCTGAACGGCGGCGTGCTCGCGGCCCGGCGGCGGATGCTGTTCAACGGCGTCGTGCTGGGCAGCTTCGCGGTGGACGGCGCCGGCAAGATGATCGGGCAGGCGCGGGTCAGCGCGCCCGGCCTGTTCGAGCCGGACGACCCGGAAGCCGCGCGGGTCGCCAACGAGTTCACCCAGGCGGTCGCCGGGCTGCCGTCCTCCATGCGCCGGGACGACTCGGCGCTGGCCGACGGCGCCCGCGCCGCGCTGCGCCGCGCGCTCGGCAAGCGCCTGCAGAAGCGGCCGATGGTGGACGTGCACCTGCTCCGGGTCTGAGGGAGGCGGGACGTGAGCGGCTTCACGGCGTTCGTGCTTTACACGCTGATTTGGTGGACCGTGCTGTTCGCCGTGCTGCCGTTCGGCACGCGCCCGATGGCCGACGCCGACCCGGCCACCGGCTGGCGCGGCGCGCCGGAGCGTCCGTTGATCGGGCGCAAGCTGCTGGCGACCACCATCATCTCGGCCGTGTTGTGGGGTGTGGCGATGTTGATCATCCGAAGCGATTGGTGGTCGTTCCGCGTGCCTTGACCAATTTATGGGCGATTGTTGGCCCCATGCCTACTTAGGCATCAAACCCGGTGCAACAGCATGGAAAAATCGTCGCCGGGCCGCCGATTTGCCTGGACGGGGCGGGGGAGAACAAGTGATCTTCACGGCAGACCAGGGCGTTATCCTGGTCTGCCGTGTGATCGGCGTTTCCTCCCTAAACTCGGCCCGCTGCGCCGCCTGTGCGCGCGGGCCACTCCTTCTTTGATAGTTGCACTGGGGGGCGGTGTCACGCGGATTCGTGGAACATCTGGTATAATCAAATAGAAAAAGGTTGTGCGTCGCACAAAAATTATGCGCGCGGAACCGTTTTCAAGACACAACAATCGGCTGGGGGCGGCTGGCGGAGGCAAAGCCGGGCCTGTAGGGTCCGCGCGGCCCCATTGTGTACAGGTTTCCGATGCGTCTGACCCGCTCCCTGCTGCCCACCATCAAGCAAACCCCGGCGGAGGCGCAGATCGCCTCGCACCGCCTCATGCTGCGGGCCGGGCTGGTGCGCCAGGTGGCGGCAGGCATCTATGCCTGGCTCCCGGCGGGCTGGCGGGTGCTGCGCAACATCGCGCAGGTGGTGCGGGAAGAGCAGGACCGCGTCGGCGCGCAGGAACTGCTGATGCCGACGCTGCAATCCGCCGACCTGTGGCGCGCAACCGGGCGCGACAACGCCTACGGCCCGGAGATGCTGCGCTTGAAGGACCGGCACGACCGGGACCTGATCTACAGCCCCACCAACGAGCTGCTGATCGCCGACCTGCTGCGCCAATCGGTCCGCAGCTACCGCGAGCTGCCGCAAATCCTGTATCACATCCAATGGAAGTTCCGCGACGAGACCCGGCCCCGCTTCGGCGTGATGCGCGGGCGGGAGTTCCTGATGAAGGACGGCTATTCCTTCGACCTGGACCACGCCGCCGCGGTGCGCTCCTACCGGATCATGATGCTGGCCTACCTGCGCACCTTCCGGCGGCTGGGCGTGCAGGCCGTGCCGATGGCGGCCGACACCGGGCCCATCGGCGGCGACCTCAGTCACGAGTTCCACATCCTGGCGCCCACGGGGGAAAGCCAGGTGTTCTACGACGCCGAGGTCGAGACGATCCGCGTCGGCGCGGACGACGTGGATCATGCGGACCCGGAGCAGCTTGACCGCTTCTTCGCCGCGGTCACGGCGCCCTACGCCGCAACGGACGAGAAGCATGACCTCGCCGCCTGGGAGCAGGTGCCCGCGGAGCGGCGGCGCGAGGGGCGGGGCATCGAGGTCGGGCAGATCTTCAATTTCGGCACGCTATACAGCGAGCTTGTGGGCTTGCAGGTCGCCGGCCCCGACGGCGCCCCGGTTTCGCCCAACATGGGCAGCTACGGCATCGGCGTGTCCCGCCTGGTCGGCGCGCTGATCGAGGCGAGCCACGACGACGCCGGCATCATCTGGCCCGACAGCATCGCCCCGTTCCGCGCGGCGATCCTCAACCTGAAGCAGGGCGACCCGGCGACCGGCGCCTTGTGCGAGCAGGCTTACGCCGCCATGCCCGGGCGCGCGCTGTATGACGACCGGGAAGAGCGGGCCGGGGTGAAGTTCGCCGACGCCGACCTGATGGGCCACCCGTGGCAGGTCATCGTCGGCCCGCGCGGCGCCGCCGCCGGCACGGTGGAATTGAAGCGCCGCGCGACCGGGGAGCGGCAGGAGCTTACGCTGGACGCGGCGCTCGCCCATATGGCGTAGCATGTTCGGACCTTTTGAACGCGCGGTGGCTGGCCGCTACCTGCGCGCCCGCCGCGGCGAGCGCTTCGTGTCGGTGATCGCAGGCTTCAGCCTGGTGGGCATCGCGCTGGGCGTGGCGACGTTGATCATCGTGATGTCGGTGATGGGCGGGTTCCAGGTGGACCTGCTGAACCGCATCCTGGGCTTCAACGGCCACCTGGGGGTTTACCCCGCCGGCGGCAGTGCGCTCACGGATTACGGGGCCGTCACGGCGCGGGTGGCCGCCGTGCCCGGCGTCGTGTCCGCCGTGCCAGTGGTGGACGGGCAAGTGCTGCTGACGGGGCCGCGCGGGCAATCGGCCGGCGGCCTGGTGCGTGGCATCCAGCCGGAGGACTTCCGCCGGATGCGCGCAGTTAGCGACAACATCCGGGCTGGGACGCTCGACGACTTCCATGGGGAGGACGCGATTGCAGTCGGTGTGGGCCTCGCGCAGAAGTTCGGCCTGACGGTCGGCAGCGAGCTGACCCTGGTGTCGCCGCAGGGGGCGGCGACCGCGTTCGGCACCATTCCCCGGGTGCGCGCCTACCGCGTGGTCGCGGTGTTCCAGGTCGGCATGAATGAGTACGACACATCCTTCGTGTTCCTGCCGTTGGAAGCCGCGCAAATCTTTTTCCAGCAGCCCGTAAGCGCATCCCACATCGAGGTCATGGTGTCTGACCCGCAGCAGGTGCGGGAGGTCAGCCGGGCGATCACGGCCGCGCTGTCCGGCACGCCGGTGCGCGTGGTCGATTGGCAGCAAAGCAACAACAGCTTCTTCGCCGCGGTGCAGGTGGAGCGGAACGTCATGTTCCTGATCCTCACGCTGATCATCCTGGTGGCGGCGTTCAACGTCGTGTCGTCGCTGATCATGATGGTGAAGGACAAGACGCGCGACATCGCGGTGCTGCGCACCATCGGCGCCGGGCGGGGCGCGGTGATGCGCATCTTCCTGATGTGCGGCGCGAGCGTGGGCGTGACCGGCACCGTCGCCGGCGTGGTGCTGGGCGTGCTGTTCTGCCTCAACATCCAGACGCTGCAAGGTTGGGTGGAGGCCGCGACCGGCGCCAGCGTGTTCAACCCGGAAGTGTATTACCTCACGCACCTGCCGGCCAAGCTGAACTGGCACGAGGTGGCGCAAGTCGTCGCCATGGCGCTCGGCCTGTCCCTGTTGGCGACGCTCTACCCAAGCTGGCGCGCCGCGCGCACCGACCCGGTGGAGGCGCTACGGCATGAATGAGCCGCTGGCGCTGCAAGGCGTGAGCCGCGCTTATCGCAGCGGGGACAGCGAGTTGCGCGTGCTGCAAGGCGCCGACCTCACGTTGCACGCGGGGGAGATCGTGGCGCTGGTGGCGCCGTCCGGCACCGGCAAGAGCACGCTGCTGCACTTGGCCGGCCTGCTGGAACGTCCGGACGCCGGCGTGGTGTTGGTCGATGGGCGGGACGCCGGGCAGTTGCCGGACACCGACCGTACGGCGATCCGCCGCGACCGCATCGGCTTCGTGTATCAGGCGCACCACCTGCTGGCCGAGTTCACCGCGGTTGAGAACATCGTGTTGCCGCAGATGGTGGCCGGGCGGACCCGGCGGGCGGCGCGCGACCGGGCGATGGCGCTGCTGACCGCCTTCGGGCTGCCGGCGCGCGCTGGGCACCTGCCGGGCAAGCTGTCGGGCGGCGAGAAGCAGCGGGTCGCCATCGCACGCGCCTTGGCCAACGCGCCCGGCGTGCTGCTGGCGGACGAGCCGACCGGCAACCTGGACGTGGGCACCAGCGACGTGGTGTTCGAGGAGCTGCTGCGCACCGTGCGGATGGAGGGCGTGGCGGCGCTGATCGCGACCCACAATCCCGACCTGGCCAGCCGCATGGACCGCCGGGTAACCTTGCGGGATGGGCGAATCGAGGAGCTTTGATGCCGCACGCTGATTTCGTGCACCTGCGGGTCCACTCCGCGTATTCGCTGAGCGAAGGGGCGATCAAGGCCGACAAGATCGCCGCCGCGGCGCAGGACGCCAAGATGCCGGCGGTCGCGATCACCGACACCGGCAACCTGTTCGGCGCGCTGGAGTTCAGCCAAGCCTGCGCCGCCAAGGGGGTGCAGCCGATCATCGGCTGCCAGGTCTCGCTGGCCCGGGCGGAGAACCCGCGGCTCGCGCCCGATCCGGTCGTGGCGCTGGCGCAGGACGCGGCGGGGTTGGCCAATTTGCAGCGGCTGTCGTCCCAGGGCTTCATGCAAGGCGACCCGGCGGACCCGCAACTGCCGTTGCAGACCTTGCTGGACCATGCCGAGGGCTTGGTGCTGCTGACCGGCGGCACCCGCGGCCCGGTCGCGCGGATGCTGGCCGAAGGGCGCAAGCCGGATGCCGCCAAGCTGCTGGCGCAGTTGGCCGAGGCGTTCCCTGGGCGCTGCATGATGGAGCTGCACCGCCACGGCCTCGCGATGGAAAAGGCCATCGAGCCGGGGCTGCTGCAGCTTGCGGACGAGCAGCGGCTGCCTTTGGTCGCGACCAACGAGTGCTTCTTCGCCACTGCCAAGATGCACGAGGCGCACGACGCCCTGCTGTGCATCGCCGACGGCCGGCAAGTCAGCGAGGCCGCGCGCCGCCGGGTGACGCCGGAGCACTGGTTCAAGCCGGCGCGCGACATGCGCCGCCTGTTCCGTGACCTGCCGGACGCCTGCGACAACACGTTGGCCGTGGCCCGAAGCTGCGCGGTGATGGCGGAAACGCGCAAGCCGCTGCTGCCGATGTGCCCCAAGGTGCGGCCCGGCCAGTCCGAGGACGAGACCGTGCGCGCCATGGCGCAAGAGGGCCTCGTGCGCCGCATGGACGCGATGGGCGCCGACGCGGCGACCCGGGCGGTGTATGCCGAGCGGCTGGAATACGAGCTGGGCGTCATCGCCGGCATGGGCTTCCCCGGCTACTTCCTGATCGTCGCCGACTTCATCCAATGGGCGAAGGGGCAGGGCATCCCGGTGGGGCCGGGCCGCGGGTCCGGCGCCGGGTCGGTCGCGGCCTGGGCGCTCACCATCACCGACCTCGACCCGCTGCGCTGGGGCCTGCTGTTCGAGCGGTTCCTCAACCCTGAGCGCGTGTCGATGCCGGACTTCGACATCGACTTCTGCCAGGACCGCCGGGACGAGGTGATCGACTACGTGCGCCGGGAGTACGGCGCGGACCGGGTGGCGCAGATCATCACCTTCGGGAAGCTGCAAGCGCGTGCGGCGGTGCGCGACGTGGGCCGCGTGCTGGGCTTGCCGTTCGGCCAGGTGAACCGCGTCGCCGAGCTGATCCCCAACAACCCGGCAAAGCCGGTGACGCTTGCCCAGGCCATCGACGGCGAACGGCGCTTGCAGGAGATGCGCGACGGCGACGAAAGCGTGCGCCGCTTGATGGAGGTGGCGCTGCAGTTGGAGGGGCTGTACCGCCACGCCAGCACGCACGCCGCCGGGCTGGTGATTGGCGACCGGCCGCTGATCGACTTGGTGCCGCTGTATCGCGACCCGAAAGCGGACACGCTGGTGACGCAATACTCCATGAAGTACGTGGAGCAGGCGGGCCTCGTGAAGTTCGACTTCCTGGGCCTGACGACGCTGACCATCCTGCAGCAGGCGGTGGCGATCCTGCACGGCCTGGGTGTGCCGGTCGATCTCGACCGTTTGCCGCTCGACGATCCCAAGACCTACGACATGCTGTCCCGCGGCGACGGCGGGGGCGTGTTCCAGTTTGAATCCCAGGGGATGCGCGACGCGCTGCGGCAGATGCGCCCGGACCGGTTCGAGGACCTGATCGCCGTTGGCGCGCTGTATCGGCCGGGACCGATGGCCAACATCCCGGAGTACTGCCTGCGCAAGCACGGCAAGCCCTGGGAAGCGCCGCACCCGGAGGTGCGGGACATCCTGGCCGAAACCTACGGCATCATCGTTTACCAGGAACAGGTGATGCAGATCGCGCAGCGCATGGCCGGCTACAGCCTGGGCGGCGCCGACCTGCTGCGGCGCGCCATGGGCAAGAAGATCCGCGCGGAGATGGAGCAGCAGCGCAAGATCTTCACCGACGGCGCCACGGCCCGCGGCATCCCCGCCGCGAAGGCGACGGAGGTGTTCGACCTCATGGCGAAGTTCGCGGACTACGGCTTCAACAAGAGCCATGCCGCCGCCTATGCCCTGGTGTCCTACCAAACGGCGTGGCTGAAAGCGAACCACCCGGCCGCCTTCCTCGCCGCCTGCATGAATCTCGCGATCAGCAACACCGACAAGATCGCGGCGCTGCGCCAGGAGGCCGAGCGCACCGGCATCCGCGTGCTGCCGCCCGACATCAACCGCTCCGGCGCCGAGTTCCGGGTGGAGGTCGGGCCGGACGGGGTGGAGGCGATCCGCTACGCGCTCGCCGCGGTGAAGCGGATCGGCTTCGCCGCCATGCAGGCGCTGGCGGCCTCCCGGGGCGACCGGGACTTCGCCGACCCGGCCGATTTCGCCGCCCGGGTCGATCCGCGCCAGCTCAGCAAGGGGCAGCTTGAGAACCTGGCCCGCGCCGGCGCCTTCGACAGCATCGCGCCCAACCGCGCCCAGATGTTCGCCGCCGCCGAGACGGTTATGCGCCGCGCCCAGGCGCAGGCGGAGGAAACGGAAACGGGCCAGACCGGGCTGTTCGGCGGTGGCCCGACGCCCGAGCCGCTGCGTTTGCCGCCCATGCAGGATTGGCCGCCGATGGAACGGCTGGGCTACGAGGCGGAGGCGGTGGGCTTCCATCTGACGGCCCACCCGCTGGACAGCTACGGCCCCTTGCTGCGGCGTCTCGGCGTGGTGCCGTCCAGCCAGATGGAGGCCCAGGCCCAGGCCGGCGCGACCCGGGTGCGGATGGCCGGCTGCGTCGTGGCGTCCAAGGAGCGCGCGACGCGCACCGGCAGCCGCATGGCCTGGATCCGCCTATCGGACCAGGGCGGCAGCTACGAGGTGACGGTGTTCAGCGAGGTGCTGGGCGGCGCGCGGGACATCCTCAAGGCCGGCAACGCGGTGCTGATGGGCGTGGACCTGCGGATGGAGGGCGACAGCCTGCGCGTCACCGCCGCCGATTGCGTGTCCTTGGAGCAGGCGGCGAGCGACGCGGGCGCCGGGATGCGCATCTGGCTCGACCGGACGGAAGCGGTGCCGCACATCCGCGCGCTGCTGTCCCAGGAGGCGCGCGGGCGGGGCCGGGTTACGCTGGTGCCGCGCATCGACGACGTGCAGGCGGTGGAGATCACCATCCCCGGCGGGTTCCAGGTGACGCCGCGGCTGGCGCAGGCGTTGAAGGTGGTGCCAGGAGTGGAGCGGGTCGAGGAGGTTTGACGAAGGTGCTGCAGTTCCTGGGAATGCTATGAAGCCTTTGCCAGACATCGTCGCGACCATTGAGCTTGCGCCGCCGGAAGCTGGGGGGCGCGCTTCCCCCATGCCGGCCCGGTGGTTCGGCTGCGTCATGGTCGTGAATGGCCGGAACCACGACATACGGCTTCGATTGGCGCAGCCTTTGAGCGCCGGTGAAACTCGCAGAGTCGGGGTGGACTTCCTCGATCCACAGACAGCCCCTTCTCATCTCCGGATCGGCACGACCTTTGGGTCGTGGGAAAGCGGGATCGTCGGTCAAGGATTGGTCGAGGCTGTCCAAATGGAGCCTGCCCTGTCCTGATGGCCGGTCCCGGCACGCCTGGGCCGTAGAGGGCTAAGTTGCTCAGGAACTGAGCGTGCCGGCGTCTGCCGGCTTGCATCATTCTCCGTTCTCCACCATATGTCGCGCGCTCGCGACCGTCGCGGGTAATTCACACGCGGGGTGCCTTTCCCGGGGTTTGACCCCCAGGGTCCGGTGCCGCATGGCCAGGCCCCGCGGAGGATCAACCGGATCACTGGAAAGGACGCGCCCCATGGCGATGCCCGATTTCACCTTGCGTCAGCTTCTCGAAGCCGGCGTCCACTTCGGCCACCACACAAGGCGCTGGAACCCGCGCATGTCGCCGTACATCTTCGGCGTCCGCAACCAGGTGCACATCATCGATCTGCAGCAGACGGTGCCGATGCTGGACCGCGCGCTGCGCGCCGTGCGCGACGTGACGGCGGCCGGCGGGCGCGTGCTGTTCGTCGGCACCAAGCGCGCCGCGGCCGAGTACGTGGCGGACAGCGCCAAGCGCTGCGGCCAGTACTACGTGAACCACCGCTGGCTCGGCGGGATGCTGACCAACTGGAAGACCATCACCGGCAGCATCAAGCGCCTGCGCCAGATCGAGGAAATGCTGGGCGGCGACGTGCAGGGCCTCACCAAGAAAGAAGTGCTGGACATCACGCGCGACCAAGAGAAGCTGGAACGCGCGCTGGGCGGCATCAAGGACATGGGCGGGCTGCCGGACATCCTGTTCATCATCGACACGAACAAGGAAAAGCTCGCGGTCGAGGAGGCCAACAAGCTCGGCATCCCCGTGGTGGCCGTGCTGGACAGCAATTCGGACCCGCAGGGCGTGACCTACCCGATCCCGGGCAACGACGATGCGATCCGGGCGATCACCATGTACTGCGACCTGATCGCCGGCGCCGTGCTGGACGGCATCAGCGCGGAGATGGTGGCGAGCGGGCGCGACCTCGGCGCAGCCGAGGAACTGCCGCCGGAGGCGCTGCCGGTGCCGGAGCCTGCCCCGGCCGAGCAGCCGGCGGTGTAAGGAGGGCTTGAGAGATGGCGGAGATCACAGCGGCGGCTGTCAAGGCGCTGCGCGAGAAGACCGGCGCGGGCATGATGGACTGCAAGCGGGCACTCACCGAGTCTGGCGGCGACCCGGAAGCGGCGTTCGACTGGCTGCGCAAGAAAGGGCTGTCGGCGGCGGCGAAGAAGAGCGGCCGGGTGGCGGCAGAGGGCCTGATTGGGGTCGCGAGCATGGCCAACAAGGCAGCGATGGTCGAGGTCAACGCCGAAACCGACTTCGTTGCCCGCAACGAGACGTTTCAGGCGCTGGTGGCCGCCGTGGCGCAGATCGCGCTGGAGGTCGGCGACGACGTGGAGGCGATCCGCGCGGCACCCTATCCCGGCACCGGGCGGACGGTCGCGGACGAGTTGACCCAGCTTGTCGCGACCATCGGGGAGAACATGCACCTGCGCCGGGCCAAGGTGCTGACGGTGCCGCAGGGCGTCGTTGCGACCTATGTGCACCAGCCGTTGAAGCCTGGATTGGGCAAGATCGGCGTGCTGGTCGCGGTTGAGGACGGCAGCGAGCAGGACGCCTTGGAAACCCTGGGCCGCCAGGTGGGGATGCACGTCGCCGCGAGCCGGCCCGACTCGCTCGACATCGACGCGGTGGACCCGGCGGCGCTGGAGCGGGAAAAGGCCGTGCTGACCGAGCAGGCGCGCCAGTCTGGCAAGCCCGAGAACATCATCGAGAAGATGGTCGAGGGGCGCATCCGCAAGTACTACGAAGAGGTCGTGCTGCTGGAGCAGGTCTGGGTGCATGACGGCGAAAGCCGGGTGCGGGCGGTGGTGAAGAAGGCGGGCGCCAAGCTTTCAGGCTTCGCACGCTTCCAGTTGGGCGAGGGAGTTGACAAGCCGACCGGCGGGGACTTCGCGTCCGAGGTCGCCGCCGCCGCCGGCATCACGCCGCCGCCCGCCTCGCCGGCCCCGTCACCGCCCGCGGAATAATCGTTGCGGAATCGCTGGGCTTGCCGTGTGATGAGGCGGGACCGGCGACCCGAACTTGTGGCGGGCGGCGTCACCCTTTAGCGTGCCGCCGCCCGGCCCCAGAAGGATTCCATGCCAAATCAACCGACCCACAAGCGCGTCCTGCTCAAAGTGTCCGGGGAGGCGCTGATGGGCCGGCGGGAATACGGGTTGGACACCGACACGCTGGCGCGAATCGCCGCCGACGTGGGCGACGTGGTGCAGATGGGCGTGCAGGTCTGCCTGGTGATCGGCGGCGGCAACATCTTCCGCGGCGTGTCCGCGGCGGCGGGCGGCATGGACCGGGCGCAGGCCGACTACATGGGCATGTTGGCCACCGTGATGAACGCGCTTGGGATGCAAAGCGCCCTGGAGCGCCGAGGCGTCGCGACGCGCGTGCAGTCGGCGATCCCGATGAGCAGCGTGTGCGAGCCGTATATCCGCCGCCGGGCGGAGCGGCATATGGAAAAGGGCCGGGTGGTGATCTTCGCCGCCGGCACCGGCAACCCGTTCTTCACGACCGACACCGCCGCGGCGCTGCGCGCGGCGGAGATGAACTGCGACCTGCTGCTCAAGGGCACCCAGGTCGATGGCGTGTACTCCGCCGACCCGCGCAAGGTGCCCGACGCGGAGCGTTACGACCAGTTGACATATCTTGACGTTCTGGCCCGCGACCTCGGGGTGATGGACGCGGCGGGCATCAGCCTGGCGCGGGAGAACGGCCTGCCGATCATCGTGTTCAACATCCATGCGCCCGGCGCGTTCGCGCAGGTGATGCGCGGCGAGGGCCGCTTCACCCGCATCATCGAGCCGCATTGAACCCAGCCCGGGGAGCCTTCACCATGCCCGCCGACCTCCAAGCCCTCAGAACCGACCTCGCGCGACGGATGGACAGCGCGTTGGAAACCCTGCGCCGCGACTTCGGGGGCTTGCGCACCGGCCGGGCCAGCCCGGCGCTGCTGGAACCCGTCAAGGTCGAGGCCTACGGCACGGAGGTGCCGATCACCCAGGTCGGCACCATCGGCGTGCCGGAGCCGCGGATGATCACCGTGCAGGTTTGGGACCGCACGCTGGTCGGCGCCGTGGAGCGCGCGATCCGCGACAGCGGGTTGGGCCTCAACCCCGGCTCCGACGGGCAGGTGGTGCGCGTGCCGATCCCGCAGCTCACGGCGGAGCGCCGGGGCGAGTTGGCAAAGGCGGCCGGGCGCTACGCGGAGGGTGCGCGGGTGGCGGTGCGCGGGGTGCGGCGTGACGGCATGGACCAGATCAAAGGGTTCGAGAAGAAAAGCGAGATCGGCGAAGACGAGATGAAGGACTGGTCCGACCAGGTGCAGAAGCTGACGGACGGCTACATCAAGCGCATCGACGAGTCGCTGTCCGAAAAGGACCGGGAAATCCGGCAGGTGTGACGGGATGGCGTTGGGTAAACCGGACTTGAAGCCGCTTGCGTCCGGGCCTGTCGGACCCGCGCCGCAGCACGTCGCGGTGATCATGGACGGCAACGGCCGTTGGGCAGCGGCGCGCGGGCTGCCGCGGGCGGCCGGGCACCGCGCGGGCGCGCAGGCGGTGCGCCGCACCATCGAGGCGGCGATGGAGGCCGGCGTGGGCTGGCTCACGCTGTACGCTTTCAGCAGCGAGAACTGGCGCCGCCCGGCGGATGAGGTGCTGGAGCTGACCGGCCTGCTGCGCCATTACATCCGGCAGGAACTGGCGGAGCTGTCGCGCCAAGGCGTCCGCGTCCGGATCTTGGGCGACCGCGCCCGGTTCGAGCCGGAAACCCGGGCCGAGCTGGACCGCGCCGAGCGCGCGACCCTCGGCAACACGCGGATGAACCTCAACATGGCGCTGTCCTACGGCGCCCGGGACGAGATCGCCGCCGCCGCCCGCGCGGCGGCGCAGGCCGCGGCCGATGGCACGCTGGACCCGGCGGCGCTGACCGTGGAGAAGTTCGAGCGTTTCCTGTCCACCGCCGGGATGCCCGACCCCGACCTGATGATCCGCACCTCCGGGGAGCGCCGGCTGTCCAACTTCCTGCTGTGGCAGTCGGCTTACGCCGAGCTGATCTTCCTCGACGTGTTGTGGCCGGATTTCGGCCAAGCGGAGTTCAACGGCGCCCTGGCCGAGTTTGCCCGGCGCGAGCGCCGGTTCGGGGCACGCCCTGCCTGATTTGCACGGCCAAGCAGAGCGGGCAAAGCGTTGGGGCGACCTGCGCAAGCGCGCATTGTCGGCGGCCCTGCTGGCGCCGGCCGCGTTGGCGTGCATCTGGCTGGGTGCCGATGCCTGGACCGCGCTGATGGCGGCGGCGGCGGGCGGGCTTGCTTATGAATGGGTGGCGCTGTGCGGCGGGCGGCCCGGGCGGATGCCGGGGCTTGGGGTGCCGTTGGCCGTGCTGTTCGCCGGGCTGGTCGCCGTGCTGGACCATGAGCGTTGGGCGCTGGCCGTGCTGGCGGCGGGCGCCTTTCTGGTTGGATGGATCAGCGGGCGGCGCGCGCTGGCGGCGGGGGTGCTGTATGTCGGCCTGGCCAGCGTGGCGCTGATCTGGCTGCGCGGCGACGGCGCGGCAGGCCGGGCCAACGTGCTGTTCCTGGTGTTCGTGGTGTGGGCGAGCGACGTGGGCGCCTACGCCGCCGGGCGGTGGCTCGGCGGGCGCAAGCTGGCGCCGGCGATCTCGCCGGGCAAGACCTGGTCCGGCGCGGTGGGCGGCCTGCTGGCGGCGATGCTGGTGGGGGAACTGGCGGGCCGGCTGCTGGCGGCGGGGCCGGCTGGGCAGGCCGCGATGGTGGCCGGGCTGCTCGGGGTGTCGGCGCAGGCCGGCGACTTGCTGGAAAGCGCGGTGAAGCGGCATTTTGGCGTGAAGGACTCGGGACGGCTGATACCTGGGCACGGCGGGCTGCTGGACCGGCTGGATGGGTTGCTGACCGCGGCGCCCACCGCCGCCGCGCTGGCGTTGGTGTTGGGTCGGGGGGTGGCGTTATGGCAATGAACGCTGGGGCGGCAAGCCCGAAGGCGTCGGGCAACGGGTCAACGGGTCGGCGGACGGTTTCGGTGCTGGGCAGCACCGGCAGCGTCGGCCGCAGCACGGTTCATCTGCTGGCCGCGAACCCGGACCGTTTCCGGGTCCGCGCCCTGGTCGGCGGGCGCAACGCGGCCCTGCTGGCGGAGCAGGCCCGGCTGCTCGGGGCCGAACTGGCGGTCATCGCCGAGCCGGCCGGCCACGCCGCGCTCGATGCCGCGCTGGCCGGCGCCGGCATCCAGACCGCAAGCGGCGAGGCGGCGGTGCTGGCGGCGGCGTCGCTGCCGGCGGACTGGACGATGGCGGCGATCACCGGGGCTGCCGGCCTGCCCAGCACCCTGGCCGCGATCAAGCGCGGCGGCGCGGTGGCGCTGGCCAACAAGGAGGCGCTGGTCTGTGCCGGCGAGGTCATGCTGCGCGCGGTGCGCGACGCCGGCGCGACCCTGCTGCCGGTGGACTCCGAGCACAACGCGATCTTCCAGGCGATGGCGGAGGGCAACCGGGACGCGGTGGAGCGCATCGTGCTGACCGCATCCGGTGGGCCGTTCCGCCTGGCCTCGGCCGAGGAAATGGCGCGCGCCACGCCGGAAGCCGCGCTGCGCCATCCTGTGTGGTCGATGGGCGCCAAGATCAGCATCGACTCGGCGACCATGATGAACAAGGGGCTGGAACTCATCGAGGCCGCCCGGCTGTTCGCGATGGAGGAGGGGGACATCGGCGTGCTGGTGCACCCGCAATCGGTGATCCACGGCCTCGTGCACTTCCGCGACGGCAGCGTCTTGGCGCAGATGGGGGCGCCCGACATGCGCGTGCCCATCGCGCATACCCTGGCCTGGCCGGGGCGGCTGCCCACGGAGTCGCCGCGGCTGGACTTGGCCGCGCTCGGCACGCTGGAGTTTCATGCGCCCGATCCCGTTCGCTTTCCGGCGTTGCGGCTGGCGCGGGACGCCTTGCGCGCGGGGGGCGGCGCACCCACAATCCTTTCTGCGGCCAACGAGGTGGCGGTCGAGGCGTTCCTGGGCCGCCGCCTGGGGTTCACCGCAATCGCCGCCCTCGTAGAGGCCGTGCTGGAGCGGCTTGGGCCTCAGGCCGCGGACAGCTTGGATGCGGTGCTGGACCTGGACGCATCCGCCCGGCGTGCCGCCCACCAGATCGCCGCCGCCAAGGCGGCTTGAGGACCTTTATGATCGTCCCCGACTTCTTCCGCAGCGTCGCCGCCTTCATCGTCGTGCTCGGCGTGCTGGTGTTCGTGCACGAGCTTGGCCATTACTTGGCGGCGCGCTGGCGCGGGGTGCACGTGGAGGCGTTCTCCATCGGCTTCGGCCGGTCCATAGCCAGTTGGACCGACCGGCTGGGCACGGTTTGGAAGCTGGCCTGGCTGCCGCTCGGCGGCTACGTGAAGCTGCACGGCCAGGAGCGGCCGGAGGACGTGGCCCCGGAGGTGCGGGCGCGCTGGCTGCCGGGCCGGACGTTCCATGAAAAGCCGGTGCTGTCGCGGGCCATCGTGGTGGCGGCTGGGCCGGTGGCCAACTTCCTGCTGGCGGCCGTGCTGTTTGCGGGGCTGTTCGCCACCGTGGGCCGCCCGGTGTCCGTTCCGGTGATCGGCGAGGTGGTGGCGGACGGCGCCGCCGCCAAGGCCGGGCTGCAATCAGGCGACCGCATCCAGGCCATCGACGGCACGGCGGTGGCGCGGTTCGAGGACATCCAGCGCATCGTTTCGGCGAATCCGGACCGGGAACTGAGCCTGCGCATCCTGCGCGACGGGCAGGAGCAGACCGTGGCGGTGCTGGCCGGCGGACGGGACGCCGGCGGCGGGCGCCGGGTGGGCCTCCTGGGCGTGCGCGGCGGCGGGACGGAGTTCGCCAAGCTGGGTCCGTTGCAGGCTATCGGCGCCGGGGTGGAGCAGACTTGGGACGTGACCGTGCAGACCGTGGCGGGGCTGGGCCAGATGCTGAGCGGCGCCCGTACCACGGAGGAGCTGGGCGGCCCACTGCGGATCGCCCAGTTGTCGGGCCAGGTGGCGCAGCTCGGCGTGTCGAGTCTGATCAGCTTCATCGCCGTGCTGTCGGTGAACCTCGGGCTGATCAACCTGTTCCCGATCCCGATCCTGGATGGCGGGCATCTGTTGTTCTATCTGGTCGAAGCGGTGCGGGGCCGGCCGTTGCCGCCGCGGGCGCAGGAATACGGCTACCGGGCGGGCTTCGCCGTGCTGGCCTGCTTGTTCGTGTTCGCCACCTGGAACGACCTGACCCACCTGGGCCTGTTCCGTTGGGTAAGCGGGCTGATCGGCTAACGCAGCCAAGACGGCCGGCGGAGCAGCCTCGGACAAAGGGTTATCAGGCGATTTGCGAGGGCCGTGTTCACGGGCCTTGGCGATGGGCGGCACTGCCATTACAACGCCGGGACCTGCTGCCATGGCGACCGCATCCGGCGTGCCCGCCCCTTGGAGGACCTGCCTGTTGTCCCAAAGACGCGCCGCGCTGTTTGCGACTGCTTGCCTGCTTCCGCTCCTCGTGAGTGAGGCGGGCGTGGCGCAGGTCCGACGCGCGACGCGCGCCGCCGCGGTCCAGCGCACGCTTCCACCCGGCCGCGTCGCGCCCGGGGGCGCCATCTCCGCCATCACGGTGGAGGGCAACCAGCGGATCGAGGAAGGGACGATCCGCTCCTACATGCTGGTCCAGCCCGGCGACCCCTTCGACCCCGAGCGCATCGACCGCAGCCTCAAGACGCTGTTCGCCACCGGCCTGTTTCAAGACGTGAGCCTGCGCCGAGAGGGCGACACGCTGGTCGTGAAGGTGCAGGAAAACCCGATCGTCAACCGGATCGCGTTCGAGGGCAACCGCAAGCTGAACGACGAGCAGTTGCGGGGCGAGCTGCAGTTGCGCGCGCGTGCCGTGTTCACGCCGCAACTGGCGCAGGCGGACCGCCAGCGGCTGCTCGACCTGTATGCACGGCGTGGCCGGTTCGCGGCGACCGTGGTGCCGAAGGTGATCCGGCTCGATCAGAACCGGGTCGATGTGGTGTTCGAGATCAACGAGGGCGATACCACGCTGGTGAGCCGCATCGCGTTTGTCGGCAACCGGGCATTCAGCGAGAGCCGGCTGCGCGAGGTGATCAACAGCCGGGAGCAGGCGTTCTACCGGATCCTGTCCTCCAGCGACCAGTACGACCCGGAGAAGATCAACTTCGACAAGGAGTTGCTCCGGCGGTTCTACCTGAAGAACGGCTATGCCGATTTCGAGGTGCGCGACGCCACGGCCGAGCTGTCGCCGGACCGCCGCGCGTTCTTTGTCACCTTCACGATCAACGAAGGGGAGCGCTACAAGATCGGCCAGGTCAGCATCGACAGCAAGCTGCGCAACCTGAAGGGCGAGGAGCTGACGCCGCTGCTGCAGATCGCGCCCGGGGACACCTATGACGGCGACATCGTGGAGCGCACGACCCAGGCGATCCAGGACGCGGTGCAGAACCGCGGCTACGCCTTCGTCGATGTGAAGCCGCGCATCGCCCGCGACCGCGCCAAGAAGACGGTCGATCTGGTGTTCGACGTGACCGAAGGCCCGCGGGTCTATGTCGAGCGGATCGACATTTCCGGCAACACGCGCACCAAGGACCGGGTGATCCGGCGCGAGTTCCGGCTGGCGGAAGGCGATGCGTTCAACGCCGCGACGGTGCGCCGGTCGCGGCAGCGGCTGCAGGACCTCGGCTATTTCAACAGCGCGACGATCACGCCGTCGCCGGGGAGTGCTGCGGACCGGGCGGTGCTGAACACGGTGGTGGACGAGAAGGCGACCGGCGAGCTGACGCTGGGCGGCGGGTTCTCGACGGACGCGGGCGCCTTGGTCAACGTGGGGCTGCGGGAGCGCAACCTGGTCGGCACCGGCATCGACGCCAGCGTCAACGGCGTTTTGGCGCAGCGGCGCAGCCAGGTGGACCTGTCGGTCACCGATCCCTACTTCCTGGACCGCAACTTGGTGGCCGGCATCGACCTGTTCAACGTGAACAACAACAACCAGGACATCGCGGCGTATAACGAGTCGCGGCTCGGCGGCGCGCTCCGGCTCGGCTACGAGTTCAACGAGCATTTGCGGCAGGCTTGGACGTATTCATTGGTCAACCGGCGCATCTTCGACGTGCAGGAGGGTGCCAGCATCTACATTCAGAACCAGGTCGGCACGACGCTGCTGTCGCAGATCGGGCAAACCTTGTCGCTGGACTACCGGGACAGCCGGACGGAGCCGCGCGAGGGGTTCCTGATCCGCCTCGGCACCGATTTCGCCGGGCTGGGCGGCACGGCCCGCTACATCCGGACCAAGCTCGACGGCACCTACTACATCCCGCTGGAGCGGTTCACCGGCGACGCGGATTGGGGCATCGCCTTGTCGGCGGGCGGCGGCTACCTGGCGCAGTTGGGCCGCGAGGAGCAGATCATCGACCGTTTCTTCCTGGGCGGCGACAACCTGCGCGGCTTCCAGTCGGGCGGCGCCGGCCCCCATGCCATCGGCACGCCGTTCTTCGGCGGCACGACCAACGACAGCATCGGCGGCCGGCTGATCTACACCCAATCCACCGAGCTGCGCTTCCCGCTGCCCATTTCCGCCGACCTCGGCCTGTCCGGCCGGGCGTTCGTCGATATCGGCGCCTTGAGCGAGGTGACGCGGCTTGGGCCGATCAACGGCGTGGTGCCCCAGGTGGTGTCGGACCCCACGCCGCGCGTCGGCACCGGTGTCGGCGTGTCCTGGAGGACGCCGTTCGGCTTGATCAACATCGACATCGCCCAGGCGGTCGTTAAACGTCCCTACGACCAGACCCAGGTGTTCCGGTTTGGGTTCGGCACACGGTTTTGAGGTTCGCATGACAGTTCTGACCCGCTCCGCCGCCGTTGCGGCTGCCTTGCTGGCCTTGGGCGCGCTGGCCCACCTCACCCCGGCGGCGGCGCAGCAAAACCCGGGCTACTTCATCCCGCCCGGCGCCGGAAGCGGAGGCGGTCCGGCGACCCGGCCCGCGCCGTCCCGGCCCGCGCCCCGGTCCACGGCGCCCGCCGTGCAGGTCGCCCCGCCATCGCTGGGCGCAGGCGCGGGCGCCGGAGCCGCGCCGGAGCCGCCGCCGCTTCAGGTCCAGCTCCCGCCCGTGCCTGACTTGCCGGCGCTGCCGCGCGGCCCGGCGCCGCCCGCGGCGGTGATCGGCGTGCTGGGCATCCCCGACATCATGCACGCTTCCACGGCCGCGCAGCAGGTCGAGAAGCTGATCGGGGAACGGCGGGAAAAGCTCAACGAGGACGCGCAAAAGGAGCAGGCTGCCTGGCGGGACCTGCAGCAGGCCCTGGCGAACCAGCGCGCCAGCCTGAACGCTGACCAGATCCGCACCAAGGAGCGCGAGCTGCAGGAGCGCATCACCAACTCGCAGCGCCAGTTCCGCGACCGCAACCGCTTCATCCAGGAGGCCGCCCAGATCGGCTTGGCGCAGATCGAGCGCATCTTGATTGCGACGATCCGGCAGGTCGCCGAAAGCCGGGGCATGAACCTGGTGCTGCACCGGGCGCAGGTGGCTCTGA
The DNA here is from genome assembly GCA_964235485.1 of uncultured Acetobacteraceae bacterium. Classification (GTDB taxonomy): domain Bacteria; phylum Pseudomonadota; class Alphaproteobacteria; order Acetobacterales; family Acetobacteraceae; genus CAHJXG01. Next base: position 39,234 of record CAXSAZ010000023.1, read on the forward strand.
ACATCAACGAGTTCGACATCACCGACACGGTTGTCGAACAGATCAACAAGACGCTGCCCAGCGTGACCCTGCCGCCCGACGGCGTTTCGGCCGTGGCCGCCCAGGCGACGCCGCCCGCCCCGGCAACACCAGCCCAGGCAACACCAGCCCAGGCCGCGCCGCCCGCGGCCCAGCCGGCCGCGCCCGCCCCGGCCGTGGCGCCTGCGCCCGCGCCGTCCGGTCCGGCCGCGCCGCGTCGCTGAGCCATGCAGCCGGCACCCGAAAGCGCCGCGGCCGATGACCGGTTCTTTGCCCGGACCGGTCCGCACCCGTTGGCCGCCGTCGCGGTTGCGGCGGGCGGGGTGGTAGAAAAGGCGAGGGCGAACCAGCCGCCGCTGCTGCTGCTCTATGGGGTGGCGCCCCTGCAATCGGCCGGGCCTGCGCATGTCAGCTTCCTCGACAACCGCCGATATGTCGATGCGCTGGCGGCGACCCGGGCGGGCGCGGTGATCGTGCATCCCGACCTTGCGAACCGCGTGCCCCCCGGCACGGTGGCGATCGAGACGGCCGATCCGTATGCAGGCTGGGCGCGGGTCGCCGGGCTGTTCCACCCGCCGCCGCCGGTCCGCCCAGGCGTACATCCGTCCGCCGTCGTGGCGGAGGATGCGCAATGCGACGCCTCGGCCGAGATCGGCCCGCTGGCCGTCATCGGCGCGGGCGCGGTGGTCGGGCCACGCTGCCGCATCGGCGCGGGCGCCGTGATCGGGGACGCCGTGTCGATGGGGGTGGATTGCCGGATCGGCCCACTGGCCAGCATCAGCCACGCGGTCCTGGGCGACCGGGTTTACGTGTATCCCGGGGCGCGCATCGGGCAGGACGGGTTCGGCTTCGCCACCACGCCGCAGGGCTTCTTGACGGTGCCGCAGCTTGGCCGCGTGCTGTTGGAGGACGACGTTGAGGTGGGGGCGAACAGCACGGTTGACCGGGGGTCGGCCACCGACACGGTGATCGGCGCCGGGTCGCGTCTCGACAACCTGGTGCAGATTGGGCACAACGTGCGGCTGGGACGGTGTTGCGTGGTCGTGGCGCAAGCCGGAATATCCGGCTCAACCGTGCTTGAGGATTTTGTGGTGATCGCGGCGCAGGCCGGTTTGACGGGACATCTGAGGATCGGGCGCAAGGCCAGGATCGGCGCGCAGGCCGGCGTGATGGCGGACGTGGGCGCTGGCCTCGACGTGATCGGCAGCCCGGCGCAGCCCAGCCGCGAATTCTTCCGCGGCGTAGTGGCGCTGCGCAAGCTGGCGCGTCCGCAGCGCCGGGCTCATGGGGAAGCAACCGGCGGGGAACCAACCGGAGAGGGGTCGAGTTAAAACCGAATGGACGGCACTTCCCCTTTGCCCAATGATGTTGCGCCCAAGCCCTCGCTGAAGGCGGCCCTGCCGACTGCCGAGGTGCTGGACATCAAGCGGATCATGCACGCGATCCCGCACCGCTACCCGATGCTGATGATCGACAAGGTGGTCGATGTCGTGCCGGGCAACTCGGCGGTCGGCATCAAGAACGTGACGGTCAATGAGAATTTCTTCCAGGGCCATTTCCCCGACCACCCCGTGATGCCCGGCGTGCTCATCATCGAGAGCATGGCGCAGACCGCGGCAGTGCTGGTGGTCGAATCGCTCGGGGCGGACGCCGCTGGCAAGGTGGTGTATTTTATGACCATCGAGAACGCGAAGTTCCGCCGTCCGGTGGTGCCGGGCGACACGCTGCGCATCCACGTCACCAAGAACCGCCATCGCGGCAACGTTTGGAAATTCAGCGCGGTAGCCTTGGTGGATGGGGTTTCGGTGGCGGAGGCGACCTACGCCGCCATGATCATGGACAAATAGCCGCAACGTCCGGCAACAATCCTTGAGTTGGTGCGTGCGCCTTCGTTCCGTTACGTATGGCGCCTGGGGTCGGGCAATCGTTCGGCCGGAACGAAAGCCGCTGCATGATCCTGATGCCCCGACCGCTTGACGCCGCCCCGCCGCAGACCGCAAGCGTGCACCCGACCGCGATCATCGAGCCGGGCGCGCAGTTGGGGGCAGGCGTGGAGGTCGGGCCGTGGTGCCATGTCGGCCCCGCCGTGACCATTGGGGACGGCGCCCGGCTGGTGTCGCATGTGGTGGTGGACGGCGACACGCGGATCGGGGAAGGGGCGCTGCTCTACCCGTTCTGCACGGTCGGCCTGGCGCCGCAAGACCTCAAGTACCGCAACGAGCCGACGCGGTGCGAGATCGGGGCGCGCACCCAGGTCCGGGAGCATTGCACAATCCACCGCGGCACCGTCACCGGCAGCGGCGTAACCCGCGTGGGCGCCGACTGCCTGCTGATGGCGGTCGTGCATGTCGCCCATGACTGCGAGATCGGCGACGGCGTGGTGATCGCCAACAACGTCGTGATGGGCGGGCATGTTTCCATCGGCGCGGGCGCGGTAATCGGCGGCGCGGCGGCGCTGCACCAGTTCGTCCGGATCGGCCGCGGCGCCATGGTGGGGGGCGTGTCGGGGGTGGAAGCGGACGTGATCCCGTTCGGCAGCGTCATCGGCAACCGGGCGCGGCTTTCGGGCCTGAACGTCATCGGGCTGCGTCGGCGCGGGGCGGACCGCGCCGGGCTGCACCGGCTGCGGGCGGCCGTGCGCCGGTTGTTCGGGTCCGAAGGGGTATTCAGCGCGCGCCTGGCCGAGGTGCGGGACGCCTATGGCGACGATCCCATGGTGGCGGAGGTGCTCGCCTTCATCGACGCGCCGAGCAAGCGCGGCCTGATCCGCACGGCGGCCACGGTGCTGGACGACGATGCGCCCTGAACGGCTACGGGCGGCCGTATTCTACGCTGGCCGCGCGTTGTCCTGACGTTCCGACGCCTGAGCGTCTTCCATGCGCTGCGGCCAGCCGGGGCTGCGGGGCTTCCCCGCGCCGCCGGGGGCTGCTCCGCTTTGCACGTCCCATGCGGACGGCGGTTGGGGTCAGTGGATCGCCAAACCCGCCGGCATCCGGTCGGCAAGGCCCTCGCGCCTGACGGCGGACACTTCAAGATGGCAGGTATCGAGCGCCCGTTGCAGCGCAGCCGAGGTTTGGTCCAGTTGCAGGATGGACGCTTCCTCCGCCAGCATTCGCAGGCACTGGATGAACCCGTTGGATGTTGCCAGAACCTCATCGTCACCCATGAAGCACCTCTGTTTAAGATCATGTCCCAGTGACTGATGCAGTAAGTGCGGGAAGGCTTGCAAAGCGCAATGAAAAAAGTTCAGGTTGCGGCATATTTAACGACGCTTGATCCGCGTTTGACGGGCGTTTCAGCATTTGGCGTGGCGTTACCGCGGCTTTAGCTGATGAGCATGGCAACACTTGGCATCCTGGCGGGTGGCGGCCCGTTCCCCGGCCGGGTTGCCGCCGCTGCCGTGGCCGCGGGGCGGGGCGTGTTCATCGTGGCCCTGCGGGGCTTCGCCGAACCTTCCGTGGTCGGCGCGTTTCCCCATGCCTTCGTCCGGATGGGCGCGGCCGGCGAGATCCTGGCCCGGCTGCGCGCCGCCGGGTGTACGGAGCTTGTGCTGGTCGGGCCGGTCCGCCGTCCGCCGCTGATGGACCTCCGCCCCGATGCGGAGGGCGCGCGGATCATGGCGCGGATCGGCCGGTCCGCCTTTGCCGGCGACGACGGACTGCTCGCGGCGGTCGTGCGCGTGTTGGGCGAGGAGGGATTCCGCGTCGTCGGCGCGCACGAGGTTTTGACCGAGGCCGTGGGGCCGCGCGGCCAGATGGGCCGGGTCGCACCCGACGCCGCCGCCATGGCCGACATCGAGCGCGGTGCGGCGGTGGTACGCGCCCTGGGGCGGGCCGATGTCGGCCAGGCCTGCGTGGTGCAGCAGGGCGTCGTGCTGGCGGTGGAGGCCATCGAGGGCACGGACGCCATGCTTGCCCGCGCCGCTGAACTGGCCCGGCCCGGACCCGGCGGCGTCCTGGTCAAGCTGGTGAAGCCCGGCCAGGACCGCCGGGCGGACCTGCCGACGGTCGGCCCGGCCACCCTGCGCGCCGCCGCCGCCGCCGGGCTGCGCGGCGTGGCGTTCGAGGCAGGCGGAACCCTGTTGACCGATCGCGCCGCGTGCATCACCGAAGCGGACGCTGCCGGGCTTTTTCTGCTCGGCATCGACGCCACCTCAACAACCCCTGTCTCAGACCAAGGATCAAGCGCATGACCAATCCACGCCTGCTGCACACCATGCTCCGCGTGAAGGACCTGGACGCGAGCGTCGCGTTCTACACGAAGCTGCTCGGCATGAAGGAATTGCGCCGGAACGAAGTGCCCGGCGGGCGCTACACGCTGGCCTTCGTCGGCTATGGGGATGAGAGCGACGCCAGCGTGCTCGAACTCACCTACAACTGGGATCAGGAAGGGCCATACGAGATCGGCAGCGCCTTCGGCCACCTCGCGGTCGGGATGCCGGACGTGTATGCCGCGTGCGACGAGCTGAAAAAGGCGGGCGGCAAGGTCACGCGGGAAGCGGGGCCGGTGCAGCACGGCACCACGGTGATCGCCTTTGTCGAGGATCCCGACGGCTACAAGGTCGAGCTGGTCCAACGCGCCTGACGCCGGACGCCCCGCTCGCCCGTCTGACCCGGCGCACCGTCCGCATCGGCGTGACCGGGCTGGCGCGGGCCGGGAAGACGGCGTTCCTGACCTCGCTGGCGGCGAACCTGCTGGCGCTTGGCGCGGGGCATCCGGTGCTGCCCGGCTTCGCCCGGCGCTTGAAGGGACGGCGGGTCCAGGTCGCCCTGGCGCCGTCCGGCGCGTCCGGGCTGCCGCGGTTCGACCACCCACGGCATCTGGCCGCGCTCACGCGGGACCCGCCGGCCTGGCCGGAGCGCACAAGCGCGGCCTCCATGCTGGCGCTCGATCTGGTCATCGGGCGGGAACGGCTGGGGATCAGCCTGCCGCCGCAACGGCTGCGGCTGGAACTGCTGGACTACCCCGGCGAGTGGCTGCTCGACCTGCCGCTGCTGCGCACCGGCTTCGCCGATTGGTCCGCCGCCGCTCTGCGGCGCTTCCAGGCGCCGGCCATGGCCCCGTATGTGGCGGAGTTCATGGCGTTCAACAGCGCCCTGCCGGCCGGCGCGCCGGCGGACGAGTCCTTGGCGGCGAACGGGCATCGGCTGTATCGCGCCACCCTGCACCGCCTGCGGGACGCCGGGCTGTCCTTGCTGCAGCCGGGCCGCTTCCTGATGCCCGCGCCCGGCCCGGAGCCAGCCTGGACGCCGTTCTTCCCCAATCTCGGCACGGGCGGCCTGGAGAGCCTGTTGGCCCGGCGCTACGCCGCTTATGTGCAGGCGGTGCAGCGCGACCTCCAGGAACCGATGTTCGGCAACCTCGACCGGATCGTGGTTTTGGTCGATCTGCTTTCGGCGCTCCATGCCGGGCCGGACGCCTTTGACGACGCGGCGGCGGCGGTTTCGGCGGCGGCGGGGGCGCTGCGTTGGCGCCGGTCATGGATCGAGGCCGCCTGGGCGCTGGGCCATCTGCGCCTGCCGCCCCGGGTGGTGTCCCGGGTCGCCTTCGCGGCAACCAAGTCCGACCACGTGGCGGAACGGCAGCGCGGCAACTTGGCGGCGCTGCTGCGCAACGTTGCCGGAGGCGATATCGGCGATGTGCCCGGCTTCGGCCTTGCGGCCGAGGTGCCGACCAGCCACCTGGCCATCGCCGCGGTTCGCTGCACCGAGGATTTCGTTTGGACGCTGGACGGCCGCCCGGTGTCGGCGGTGCGCGGGCGGCGGATCGGCGACGAGCGGATGCTGCGCTCCTATCCCGGCGAGGTGCCGGACCGCCCGCCGGACGATGCGTTCTGGGCGCATCCGTTCCTGCAACTGCCGGAGTTCGAGCCGCTGCGCCCGCCACAAGGCGGCCGTGGCGGCGTGCCCGAACTGGGCCTGGACGCCCTGCTCTGCTTCCTGCTGGATGACGTGCTATGAGGGTTGAGCCGCGGATTGAGCTTGAAGAGGAACCGGCGCCGCGTTTGGAGCCGTCGCTCCCTGCCGTCGTAGTGACGGACAATCCAGTGCCGCCGCGGACCGGGACGGCCGCGCTCGCCCTGTTGGGCGTCCTCGTGCTGGCGTTGGGCCTGGCCGGGCTGTCGGTTGGCAACTTCGTGGCGGACCAGTTCGCCCGGGCGGATTGGCTGGGCTGGGCGACGCTGGGCGTCGCGGGCGCCGGGTTCGGGCTGATCGGCGTGGGCCTGCTACGGGAGGTGCGGGCGCTGCTGGCGTTGCGGCACGTCGATGGGCTGCGCGACGCTTTCGCTTCGGGCAACGCCGGGCGGATGATGCGGGCGGCGGTGTCGTGGTCCCGCACCGTCCCCGGCGGCGCGACGGTGGCGCCGGCGCTGCAGGCCGTGAACGATCCTGACGCGGCGCTCGCCCTGCTGCGCGCCGGGCCATGCCGGACGTTGCGGGAAGACGCGGACCGCTTGGGCCGGGCGGCGGCGGTGCAGGCGGTGGCAGGCATCGCGGCGATCCCGTCCCCGGCGCTTGATGTGCTGTTCGTGGGGTGGCGCGGCGTGCGGCTGGTGCGGGAGGTGGCGGCGTTGTACGGCGTGCGGCCCGGCGCCTTGGGGACGCTGGGCCTGCTGCGCCGGGCGGCGACCGCGGCGACCCTGGTGGGGGCCGCCAGCCTCGCCGGCAACACCGCCGCGCAGGCCGTGCTGTCCAGCCCGCTGCTGGCGCACGCTTTGGGCGACGCCGCGGCGGCGGGCGTGGCGGCGCGGCGCTTGGTGGTGCTGGCCCGGGCCACGGCGCTGGCCTGCGACCCGGTGCCGCCGGGTTAAGCGGCCCGTCGTCCCGCGGAAAAGCGTTAGCGCCTTCTGCCGATGGGTTGCACCCATCCTACGATGTGGGCGCGTAGGATGGGTGAAACCCATCAGCAACCGCTGAGCGGTTTAAGTGCGGCTCGCGTCGAGCGCGGCTTGCAGGATGTAGGCGGCGGCCATCTGATCGACCACGGCGGCGCGCTTGCGCCGGGTCATGTCGGCCTCGGCGATCAGGTGGCGGTTCACCGCGGCCGACGACAGGCGCTCGTCCCACAAGGCCGCGGGCAGGCCCGTCGCGTCGGACAGCGCGAGCGCCCAATCCCGTACCGCCTGCGCCGCCGGCCCCATCGTGCCGTCCATCGAGAGCGGCCAGCCGACGACCAGGCCGCCCGCGCCTTCCTTGCGCGCGACCGCGGCAAGCTCGGCCGCCGCCTGGCCCAGCTTGCCCCGGCGCAGGCTGCCGTAAGGGCTGGCCAACATCAGGCTGACATCGGAGAGTGCCACGCCGATGATCTTGGCGCCGGGGTCAAGACCGATCAGCCGTTGGCCCGGCGCCAACCGGCCCCGCAAATCCGCGATGTTGAACAGAGGCATAGGGGTCGGTATGGTCCCGCGCTTCGGCAGCCCGGCGCGGGCTGCGCCACCACCTTACCATAGGACCCATCCATGTCGCTCGATCCCGCGACCGTCCGGCGCATCGCCCGGCTTGCCCGCATCCACGTCGAAAACGCGGAGGCGGAGCAGTTGGCCGGCGAACTGAACGGCATCCTGGGCTGGATCGAGCAATTGAACGAGGTGGACGTGGAAGGGATCGACCCGCTGACCGGCGCGGCGCAGATGGCGATGCGGCTGCGGCCCGACACCGTGACCGACGGCGGCATCCCGGAGCAGGTGATGGGCAACGCGCCCGACCGGGCGGGCACGTTCTACGCCGTGCCGAAGGTGGTCGAGTGATGCTGACCGATCTTTCCTTGGTGGAGGCGCGGGACGGGCTGCGCCGGCGCGCGTTCTCGGCGGCGGAGCTGACGGAGGCGCACCTGGACGCCGTGGCGGCGCTGAACCCGCGGATCAACGCCTTCATCACCGTGTCGGCCGACAGGGCGCGGGCGCAGGCCGCGGCGGCAGACGCGGCGCTCGCGAAGGGCGAGGACCGCCCGCTGCTCGGCCTGCCGCTGGCGATCAAGGACCTGTTCTGCACGGAGGGGGTGCGCACCACCGCCGGCAGCCGCATCCTGGAGCCGTTCGTGCCGCCATACGAGAGCACGGTCACGGCGAACCTGCTGCGGGATGGCGCGGTGTTTTTGGGCAAGGCGAACCTCGACGAGTTCGCGATGGGGTCGTCCAACATGACCTCGGCCTTCGGCCCCGTGCGGAACCCGTGGACCCGGCGCGGCGACAACCGGCCATTGGTGCCGGGCGGGTCGTCCGGCGGGTCCTGCGCGGCGGTCGCGGCGCGGATGGCGCTGGGGGCGACGGCGACCGATACCGGCGGCTCGATCCGGCAGCCGGCGTCGTTCTGCGGCATCGCCGGGGTGAAGCCCACGTACGGGCGCTGCTCCCGCTGGGGCATCGTGGCCTTCGCGTCGTCCTTGGACCAAGCTGGGCCGGTGGCGCGGACGGTGGAGGACTGTGCGGTCTTGCTGGGCAGCATGGCCGGGTTTGACCCCCGGGACAGCACCTCGGCGGACCGTCCGGTGCCGGACTTCGCCGCCGCTTGCCGCCGGGGCGTGCGGGGTTTGCGCATCGGCGTGCCGCGCGAGTATCGCAGCGACAACATGCCCCCGGAGATCGAGGCGCTGTGGCAGCAGGGCTTGGCCTGGCTGCGCGACGCCGGGGCGGAGATCGTGGACGTGTCGCTGCCGCACACCAAATATGGCCTGGCGACCTACTACATCGTGGCGCCGGCGGAGGCGTCCAGCAACCTGGCCCGCTACGACGGCGTGCGGTTCGGACGCCGGGTGGAGGGCGAGGACCTGACGGACATGTATGAGCGGACCCGGGCGGAGGGCTTCGGCGCGGAGGTGCGGCGGCGGGTGATGATCGGCACCTACGTGCTTTCGGCCGGGTATTACGATGCGTACTACCTGCGGGCGCAGAAGGTGCGGGCGCTGATCCTGCGGGACTTCACGGACGCTTATGCCCAGGTGGACGCTTTGCTGACCCCGACCGCGCCCTCCGCCGCGTTCGCGCAGGGCGACAAGATGGATGACCCCGTGGCGATGTACTTGAACGACGTGTTCACCGTGCCGGCCAGCATGGCGGGCGTGCCGGGCTTGTCGGTGCCGGCCGGGCTGGACGGGCAGGGGTTGCCGCTCGGCTTGCAGGTGCTCGGGCGCCCGTTCGACGAGGAAACGGTGTTCGCCGTGGGCGCGGTGCTGGAGCAGGCGGCGGGCTTTCACCATTTGCCGGCGATCCGGGCGGGGGTGCCGGCATGAGTGCTGTGATCGAGGGGCGCGACGGCCCGTGGGAAATGGTGATTGGGCTTGAGGTGCACGCCCAGGTCATCAGCCAGTCCAAGCTGTTCAGCGGCTCCGCCACCGAGTTCGGGGCGGAGCCGAACACCCAGGTCAGCCTCGTCGATGCGGCGTTCCCCGGGATGCTGCCGGTGATCAATGGGGAGTGCGTGGCGCAGGCGGTGCGGACCGGGCTGGGCCTGGACGCGCAGATCAACATGGTCAGCCGGTTCGACCGCAAGAACTACTTCTATGCCGACCTCCCGGCGGGCTACCAGATCAGCCAGTATGCGCACCCTGTGGTGGGCGCGGGCAGCGTCGAGATCGAGCTGGCCGATGGCAGCGCCAAGCGCATCGGCGTGACCCGGCTGCACCTGGAGCAGGACGCCGGCAAGTCGCTGCACGACCAGCACCCAAGCAAAAGCTTCATCGACCTGAACCGCTCCGGCATCGCACTGATGGAGATCGTGAGCGAACCGGATTTGCGCACGGCGGAGGAAGCTGGGGCTTACCTGCGCAAGCTGCGGACCATCCTGCGCTACCTCGGCACCTGCGACGGCAACATGGAGGAAGGGTCGATGCGCGCCGACGTGAACGTGTCGGTGCGCCGGCATGGCGAGCCGTTCCGCACGCGCTGCGAGGTGAAGAACGTGAACTCGGTCCGCTTCGTCATGCAGGCCATCGAGGCGGAAGCGGCGCGGCAGGTCGAGGTTTGGGAGTCCGGCGGCACGGTGGAGCAGGAAACCCGGCTGTTCGACCCGGCCCGCGGCGAGACCCGAAGCATGAGGAGCAAGGAGGACGCGCACGACTACCGCTACTTCCCGGACCCCGACCTGCTGCCGCTGGTGCTGGACGAGGCGTGGGTCGCCGGGCTGCGCGCCGGCCTGCCGGAACTGCCGGACGCCAAGCGTGCCCGGTTCGTGGCGGAGCACGGGCTGTCGGCCTACGACGCCGGCGTGCTGGTGGCGGACCAGGACACGGCAGCGTTCTTCGAGACGGTGGCGGCCGGGCGGGATGCGAAGCTCGCGGCGAACTGGATCATGGGAGACTTCTTCGCGGCGCTGAACCGCACCGGGCGCGGCATCGGCGACAGCCCGGTGTCGGCCGCGGCGCTCGGCCAGTTGCTCGACCTCTTGGCAGACCGGACGATCAACGGGCGCATCGCCAAGGAGGTGTTCGAGGCGATGGTGGACACTGGCGAGTCCCCGGCCAGCATCGTCGAGAGCAAGGGCCTGCGCCAAGTGACCGACACCGGCGCCATCGAGGGGGCGGTGGAGCGCGTGCTGGCCGCCCATCCGGACAAGCTCGCGGAGTATCGCGGGGGCAAGGACAAGCTGTTCGGCTTCTTCGTGGGACAGGTGATGAAGGCCATGGCCGGGAAGGGCAACCCGGCGCTGGTCAACGAGGCGCTGCGGCAACGGCTTTCAGCATGAGGGAACCGGCATGATCGAGCTGCACACCTTTAACACCCCGAACGGGCGCAAGATCAGCGTAGCGCTGGAAGAGATGGGGCTGCCGTACTCGGTCCACGTGGTCGATATCACCAAGGACCAGCAGTTCAAGCCGGAGTTCCTGGCGATCAGCCCGAACAACCGCATCCCGGCCATCATCGACCCGGACGGGCCGGGCGGCGCGCCGGTCTCGGTGTTCGAGTCGGGCGCCATCCTGCTCTATCTTGCCGAGAAGACCGGGCAGTTCATGCCGTCCGATCTGCGCGGGCGGGTGCCGGTGCTGGAATGGCTGATGTGGCAGATGGGCGGGTTCGGCCCGATGCCGGGGCAGGTGCACCATTTCCTGACGGTGAACGGCGACGACCAACGTTACGGCTTGGCGCGCTACACCAAGGAAACACTGCGGCTGTATGGCGTGCTGGATCGCCGGCTGGCCCAGGTCGAGTTCGTGGCCGGCGCGCTGTCTGTTGCCGATTTCGCCATCCTGGGCTGGGCCTGGCGGCATGAGCGTCACCGGGTCAGCCTGGACGAGTTCCCGAACGTCAAGCGTTGGTTCGACGTGCTGATGGCGCGGCCCGGCGTGCAACGGGGTTTTGCCGTTGCCTTGTCGTGACCGTTTGACGGCCCGGGCGGGAACGCTTAGAACCGGAGCCGCAAACGCTGTGTGACGACCCCGGCGGAGGGGTGGCCGAGTGGCTGAAGGCAGCGGTTTGCTAAACCGCCGTACGGCGTCAAGCCGTACCGTGAGTTCGAATCTCATCCCCTCCGCCAACTCCCCATTTTGTTATTTGCCTGTAATCATACCATTCGTCAAGAAATGGCAAAATCTGTTGTGCGCGATGAAGGCGTGACGCAGCGTTGTATTTCGTCTATAAGAACGGTCTGACTTAACTGTAAGTTGAGGTCTTGATGGCCGACGAGTGGCGGTCCGGTCACCCGTGCCGCGTGCTTTCAAAGAGAAAGGAACAGGGCGGGTGACGAATGATACTGCTGGTTGACGATGATGAGGCCGTGCGTGAGACCTCGGCAGAAATGCTCCAGGAACTCGGCTACACCGTGGTCCAAGCCACGAGCGGCCACGCGGCGTTGAGCGTGCTGGATCGGCAGGACGGGGTGGAGGTGATGGTCACCGATGTCCGTATGCCCGGCATGTCCGGACTGGAACTGTCGGACATCGCAGCCCGCCGGTTCCGGGACCTCCGGGTCATCCTCATTTCCGGCTACTTCCTGCCCCAGCCCATCACCCGGCGATTTCTGCAAAAACCGTTCCGCATCCGCGAGTTGGACGAGGCGATCCGGGCCGAACTGTCCTGCGTCGAGTAAACTTCGTGCGATACCGCCGGCTTCCAGCAACTTGCGACCGTCTCACATCGTTAGACATGTCTCAAAACAGATGTGGAACTGCGCGTGGACGCCTCGTCGTTGGCTGGACCAAACCTGCCGGTTGCTGTCGCCATCCCGGCGCATAACGAGGCGGACTGGATCGCACGATGTTTGGAGGCATTGGATCAGCGGCTTGACGGCGCTGGAGTCAACGTCGTCCTGCTGGTCAACAATTCGACGGACGCGACGGCGGCCATCGCCCGCGTACTGCAGCCCGCGCTGTCCTTCGCCCTGAACGTGGTCGAGCACGACTTCCCATCCAAGCAGCAGACTGCGGGCCAAGCCCGGCGCTTGGCCATGGAGATTGCGGCCAACACGCTGCCGCCGAATGGGGTGCTGCTCAGCACGGACGCGGACGGCCAGGTCGCGCCGGATTGGCTGGCCGCCAACTTGGCCCATATCCGCCAAGGTGCGGACGCGGTGGCCGGACGGGCGGTTCTCGACCCTGCCGACGCCGCGGTGATCCCCGCGATCCTGCACGAGGACGATGCGCGCGAATGCGCCTACGCGGCGTTGCTGGATGAGATCGACCACCTGCTTGACCCCGACCCCGCCGACTCGTGGCCGCGGCATACCGAGCATTCGGGCGCCAGCATCTGCGTGACGCTCGGCGCGTTCCGCCGGGCCGGGGGCGTGCCGCCCATTGCCGTGGGGGAGGACCGGGCCTTTTTCGCCGCGCTGCGCCGGGCCGATGCCCGGATTCGCCATGCGCCGGACGTCTACGTGACGGTGTCGGGCCGCATCGACGGGCGGGCCGTCGGCGGCATGGCGGATACCATCCGCCGCCGGCTCGTGGCCCCGGATGCCTTTCTGGACGACGCGCTGGAGCCAGCAGCGAATCGCGTCCGGCGTGCCCGGCTGCGCGCCGGGGTCCGCGGCTTGTTTCAGGGACGGGGGAACGCGCCGTCCTGGCTGTCCCGGGAACTCGGCTGCGACGCGGCGGCGTTGGACTCGGCGCTGAAGCAGGGCACGTTCGGCATGGCCTGGGAGGCCATCGAGGCCATGGCGGCTAGGTTGGCGCCGGTTCGCGTCCCCGTGGCCGACCTGGCCGATGAAACCCGGAAAGCCCGGCGCGTCGTCGCCAGCCTACGCGGAAGCCGTGCCGCCCGCTTGGCCGTGCAGGGCAGCGCGCCTGACCGCGGGGTTATCGTTCCGGCGGCTCATGCAGAGTCAGAAATGTTTCGTATGGCCGGCTGAAGATGTCCAGGAGGTTGGGCGGCAACTGGAAGCCGTCCGGGTCGTCTTGGATCAGCCCCCCGTATTGGCTGGCATGAGCCGCAATGGCCCGGCGCTTCACCGCTAGGTGCTCCGTGATGTCGAACCGCATCCCACGGGGCGCCGGGCCGGGCAGCCGGGCGTCGGGCGGCAGCGTCCAGCCCCAGATGGGGTAGGCGAGATGGCGCACGCGGCACCGTGCGACGGCCTCGCTGGCCATGAGGTGCGCCGCAAGGTGGTCGCAATGGGGGTCATGCTGCCAGGGCGACAGGATGCTTGCCGCCCCGGTCCGTTCGACAAAGGACAGGATCGCGGCGACCGCGGCATCGAACCCGGCGCCCTCCATGGGGGCCGCGGTGTCGCGCAGTCCCAGGAAGCCGATGCGGTCGGACGGAAGGCCAAGGATGCCCACGGCGTTGGATGCCTCCTGCTCCCGCAGGCTTTTCAAGCGAGCGGGAGGGTAGGCGCGGGAGTTCGGATGCGACCCCGTGCCGTCGGTCAGGATCAGCACGAAGGGCGGATGCCCGGCGGCCGAAGCGGCGGCGATCAGGCCGCCGCAGCCCAAGGACTCGTCATCCGCGTGCGGCGCCAGGATGAGGGCCGGCTTGCCGCCTGTGACCGCGTGGAGCGGCATCACGGGCAGGGCGGTCATGGCCTCGAATGCCTGCGCCGCGGAGATCATGCGGAAAAGGCGTGGTATGCGGCCTCGGTGAGGACGGAGTCGGGCGCGGGCTGGCGCAGGTAAACCGCGAGGTCGCGCAGCAGGCGCTCCACCGGGTTGGGCCGCAGAAAGGCCGCGAGGCCCAAGGCCCGCTGCGCCAGTTGCATGGCGTCCAGGCAGGCGGCCTCGACCGCGATCCGCGCCAGGTTGACATAGGCAACGCGGTCGGCGGTCGGCGCTTCGCTGGCCTCGGCGCGTTGCGCGGCGGCGGCGGTCCAGAGCCGGGCGGTTTCCTGCGCGATCAACATGCGGCCAAACCGGTCCTGCTGCAGCGGCGCGTCCTGGTGGCCCCGGCGCGCAAGCTGGTCCCGGGTCGCCAAAACAAGCGCATCGAGGCCGCCCAGCGTCACCGCAGTGGTGCGCCATGCGCCCGTGGACAGCAGCGGCTCCCGCAGGTAATCGCCGGGGCCGCCGATCAGTGCGTCCTCCGCCAGCGGCGTGCCCCGGAAGTGGGCGACGCCGTTGACGGCGGCCCGCATCCCTTGCAGGGCGCCCCGCTTCGGCTCGATGGCGACGCCGCGGTCCACAGCGACAACGGCCATCCGCGACCCGGCCGGGGTGGACACCGTGACCAAGGCGCGCGTGACGTGCCCGGCGCCCGAGCATGGCCCCTTGCTGCCCTGCAGCGACCCGTTGTCCAATTGCAAGGCATGGTCCGGCGGGTCCGTAACCCACAGGCCGAGCAGGTGGCCGTCCCGCACCTCCGCCGCGGCGCGCTCGACCTGCGCGGGCGTGCCGTAGGCGGCGATCAGCTTGACCGCGTTGACATGCGCCTCGAACAGCCGGCCCACGGCCAGGTTGCCTTGTCCCAAAGTCGTCAGAATGCAGAGGATCAGCTCCATGCCACCGGGTTCAGTGCCCGCGCCTTGCCCGCCCTGGCTCGACGGCAGCGGCGCCTTGAGCGCCCCGAGTTCACGCAATGCCTGGAAATCCTGCTCCGGAAACGCTTCCTCCGCGTCGAGCGCTGCCGCGCGGGCCTGCATGGCCGGCACCAGGGAGGCGAGCGCGGTCGGAAGGGCGTCGGGAGCCATATCAGTCAGCCGTGGCGCCGATCTTGTCAGCCAGCCTGGGCATGGCCCTGCGCCGGGCGGGCGACAGCCAACGCTGCAAACGGTCGAGGTAAAGGTAAACAACGGGCGTCGTGTAGAGCGTCAGGATCTGGCTGAGCAGCAGGCCGCCCACCATGGCGTAGCCCAACGGCTTCCGAAGCTCCGACCCGGCGCCGCTGCCGAGCATCAACGGCAAGCCGCCGAGCAGGGCCGCCATCGTCGTCATCAGGATGGGCCGGAACCGCTTCAAGCACGCCTCACGGATGGCGTCGAGCGGGGCGGCGCCGTGCTGGCGCTCCGCGCTGATCGCGAAGTCCACCATCATGATCCCGTTCTTCTTCACGATCCCGATCAGCAGGATGACGCCGATCAAGGCGATCACCGAAAGGTCGTAGCCTGCGACCATCAGCATCAGCAAGGCGCCCACGCCGGCGGACGGCAGGGTCGAGAGGATCGCGACCGGCAGGATGAAGCTTTCATACAGCACGCCCAGGATGATGTACACGGCGATCAGGGCGGCGGCGATGAGGTAAGGCTGGGTGCCGAGCGACGCCTGGAACGCCTGGGCCGTGCCCTGGAAGGTGCCGCGCAGGGTGGCGGGCGCGCCAAGCTCGGCCACTGCGGCGCTGATGGCGTCCACCGCCTCCCCCAGCGCCGCCCCGGGTCCCAGGTTGAACGACAGGGTCACGGCGGGAAACTGGCCTTGGTGCGAGATCGCGAGCGGTTTCACCGGCTTGGTGTCGAGCGTGACAAAGGTGGACAGCGGCACGGCGGCACCGTCCCGCGCCCGGACATACAGCTTCCCAAGCGTGCTCATGTCGCCCTGCATGTCGGGCAGCACCTCCAGGATGATCTTGTACGTGTTCACCTGGGTCGAGTATTGCGCGACCTGGCGTTGGCCAAAGGCGTCATACAGCGTGTCGTCGATTACCTGGGGCTGAATGCCGAAGCGCGCGGCGCGGTCGCGGTCGATGGTAAGCGTCGCGGTGGTCCCGGCGACCTGCTGGTCGGTCGCCAAGTCGCGCAGCATGGGAAGCTCCCGCAGCTTCGCCAGGATCTTGGGCGTCCACTCATAGAGTTCGGCCAGGTCCGCATCCTGCAACGTGTACTGGTATTGCGTCCTGGCGAGACGCCCGCCGATGTTGATGTCCTGCGCCGCTTGGAAGAACACCTTGATGCCCTCGATCTCGGCGAGCTTCGGGCGCAGGCGCGCGATCACCTGCTGCGCCGAGGCATTGCGGTCCTCGAACGGCTTGAGGTTGGTCCAAATCCGGCCATTGTTGCCGGTCTGCCCGCCGAGGCCGGCGCCGATGCTGGACGACACGGCGGCAACCGCCGGGTCGCTGGCGATCACGCGGGCGGCGGCGACCTGGCGGCGGGACATCTCGGCGAAGGACACGTCCTGCCCGGCCTCCGTCAGCCCGACCAGCACGCCGGTGTCCTGGGTGGGGAAGAAGCCTTTGGGAATCTGGATGTAAAGGAAAATTGTGCAGGCGAGCGTGGCGAAGAACGCCATCAGCGTGACGAACTGGAACCGCAGGGCCACGTCCAGGGTGCGCCGGTAGCCGGCCAAGAGCGCATCGAAGAACCGCTCGATCATGCGATACAGCAGACCGTGCTGGTTTGAATGGTGCTTGAGGAAGCGCGAGCACATCATGGGCGTCAGCGTCAGCGACACCACGGCCGAGACCATCACGGCGATGGCGACCGTCATGGCGAACTCCCGGAACAGCCGGCCGACGATCCCGCCCATCAGCAGCAGCGGGATGAACACGGCGATCAGCGACAGGCTGATGGAGATGATAGTGAAGCCGATCTCCCCCGCGCCCTTCAAGGCGGCGTCCTCCGGCGACATGCCGTCCTCGATGTGGCGGTAGATGTTCTCCAGCATGACGATGGCGTCATCGACCACGAAGCCCACGGCGATGGTCAGCGCCATCAGGGTCAGGTTGTTGAGGCTGTAGCCGCATAGGTACATGACGGCGAAGGTGCCGACGAGGGCCAGCGGCACGGTGACGCTGGGGATCACCGTCGCCCACACGTTGCGGAGGAACAGGAAGATCACCATGACGACCAGGGCGATCGACAGCAGCAAGGTGAACTGCACCTCATGCAGCGACGCGCGGATGGTCACGGTGCGGTCCACGATGGTTTCCACCGTGACGGAAGGCGGGATGGCGGCGCGCAGCTTGGGCAGTGCCTCCTTGATCCGCTCCACCGTGTCGATGACGTTGGCGCCGGGCTGCTTGAAAATCAGGAGCTGGATGCCGCGCTTGTTGTTCTGCCAGCCGGCGAGGCGGGCGTTCTCCGGGCCGTCCACCGCCGTGCCGATGTCGCGCACCCGCACCGGGGCGCCGTTGCGCCAGGACAGGACGACGTTGTTCAGCTCGTTCGGCTTGGTGAGCTGGTCGTTGGCATAGATCGCAAACGCCTGCCGCGCCCCGTCCAGCGTGCCCTTGGGCGCATCCACCGTCGTGGTGACCAGCAGTTGGCGCACGTCCTCCAGGGTCAGGCCCATGGCGGCGAGGCGCCCCGGATCGGCCTGCACGCGGATCGCCCGTTTCTGCTCGCCGCCGATGGACACCTGGGAGACGCCTGCGATCTGCGAGATCTGCTGGCTCAGGATGTTGTCGGCGTAGTCGTCCACCTCGATCAGCGGCAGCACGTCCGACTGCACCGCCAGGATCAGGATGGGGCTGTCGGCCGGGTTCACCTTGCGGAAGGTGGGCGGGTTGGGAAGGTTGCGCGGGAGCTGCCCGCCGGCGTTGTTGATGGCGGCCTGCACGTCCAGCGCCGCGCCGTCGATGTTGCGGTCGAGGTCGAACTGCACCACCACCTGCGTCGAGCCGTTGACGCTCACGGAGGTCATCTGCGCCACGCCCGCGATCTGCGCGAACTGCCGCTCCAGCGGCTGGGCCACGGTGGAGGCCATGGTTTCCGGACTGGCACCGGGCAGGCTTGCCGTGACCTGGATGGTCGGGAACTCGACGCGGGGCAGGGGCGCCACCGGCAGCAACGGGTAGGCGGCGATGCCGACCAGCAGGATGGCCGCCATCAGCAGCGTGGTCGCGACCGGGCGGCGGATGAACGGGGTCGAGATGCTCATGACGGCGTCATTCCTTTGCCCGGCCTAAGCAGGCATCCGTGGCACCAGCCACGAATGCCTGCCTAGGCTTCCTCCATAGACCCATCATAACGATGCTTAGCTCGCCGGCTTCGCCTCGGTCGCCGCCACGGGCGCACCGACCGACAGCCGGGACTGCCCGGCCAGCACGACCCGCTCGCCCCCGTTCAACCCCTTGTCGATGACGGCAACCTGTCCATCATCTTGCCCCACCTCGACCGGCTGCAAGGCGGCGGTGTTGTCCGGCTTCGCCACGAACACATACAACCCGTCCTGGCCGCGCTGCACCGCGGCGGATGGGAGCGTCAGGACGCCGCGGCGCGTGTCGAGCCGGGTGCGGAGGTTCACGAACTGGCCCGGCCATAGATTGTCATCCGCGTTCGCGAACACCGCTTTCAGCCTGATCGTGCCGGTCGAAGGGTCAATCACGCTGTC
This sequence comes from uncultured Acetobacteraceae bacterium, assembly GCA_964235485.1. Taxonomy (GTDB): domain Bacteria; phylum Pseudomonadota; class Alphaproteobacteria; order Acetobacterales; family Acetobacteraceae; genus CAHJXG01. The sequence continues at coordinate 57,876 of CAXSAZ010000023.1, forward strand.
GATGGTCAGCAGCTCGCCTTTGCTCAGCTCCGTCCGGTCGTCCGAGCTGTAGGCGGTCACCTGCAGATTGCCCCCCCGCATCACCTGCTGGAGCTGCGGCATGATGTCCTGCGGCAGGGTGTAGAGCGCGGCGATGGGGTGGATCTGGGTGATGGTGACGATGCCGCTGCTGGCCGGGTCGGCGGCGCGGATGTAGTTGCCGGGGTCGATCTGGCGCAGGCCGACGCGGCCGTCCAGCGGGGCGGTGATCTTGGTGAAATCGAGGTTGAGCTGCGCGGCGCTGACCGCGGCGTCGTCGCCCTGGACGTTGGCTTCGGCCTGGGCGACGTTGGCGCGTTGCAGTTCGAGCCGCTGGCGGGATGCGGCCTGGCTTTGCGCCAGGTCGGCGTAGCGGACCAGCTCGCTGCGGGCGTTGGTCAGCAGCGCCGCATCCGCCGCCCGCTTCGCGACCGCCTGGTCCAGCGCCGCCTGATACGGTCTCGGATCAAGCTGGGCCAGCACGTCGCCGGCCCGCACCTGCTGGCCTTCGGTGAACAACACCTTGTCGAGGGTTCCGTCCACGCGCGCGCGCACCAGGACGGACTGGAACGCCTGCACGGTGCCGATGGCGCGGGCGAGCACCGGCACGTCCTCCCGGACGGGCGACACAACCGTGACCGGCACGCCGGCGCCGCCCGGCGACTGGGCCAGAACCGTCGCGCCCGACCCCAAGCCGATCAGCAGGGCGGCAACGGCAAGCATGGAAGAAGTTGAGCGCATGGACCCCGGCGTCGTTCGTTCCCGCACTATGAGGGCATAGCTTCGGTTTGCGCCAGCATCTAAAGGTTGCCATCCAGCCCCGCCGCTTCAGCCGCCGCGCGTCATGAGCTCGTGTTGGGCCGTCCCGGCATCGTCCGCGCCGCGAGCCGGGTGGGCGCGGCGCGGTAGGCGTCCAGCCCGTGGCCGCTGCCCGCGCCCGGCGCCGGCGCGAGCGAGGGGGGCAGCGGGATGACCCGGGCGGTTGGCGCAAACGCAACCGTCGTGGGGGCGGGCGGAACAGGGGCGGGAATGGGCACGGGCGTGGGGGCAGGCGTAGGGGCACGCGGCGGAGGCTGCAGCAGGGCTTGCCGGATGGGGAGGTCCGCGCCGGGCGGCGGCCGGAAGTCCGGTTTGGCCCACACGGCCAGCACCTTCCGCCCGTAGTCCGTGCCGACCTCGGGGGTCAGGGAATGGTATCCGGCCGCCGCGCCGGGCCAGGACCCGGTTTTCGCCTGTAGGCTTTGCAGGAAGCGGGCGGCGTAGCGGGCATTGGCGCCGGGATCGAACGCTTCTTCCAAGGAGGAGAATGCGCTGGCGTGATACATCAGGTTGACCTGCATACAGCCCACGTCGATGGACCGCACGCCCCGCGCCCGCAGCGCGGTGACGGCCGCCACCGCCTCCGCCTTGCTGTCAAAGAAAGAGCCGACGCCCTCCGCATTGATGGTCCAGGGCCAGGCCGAGACGGTGCCACTGGGTTCGCGACGCCCGCTTTCCACCGCGCCGATGGCCTGCATCAGGCGGTCGGGAACGCCGGTCGAGCGTTCCACCGCCGCGATGGCCGCGCGGCATTGGGCAAAGGGTGCCGCGGGCAGGTCGGCGGCCCGGGCGAGGAACGGCATGGCAAGCAGGACGGCCAGGAACAGGGTGCGCATGGCCGGCAGGATGCCGCACTCCGATGAACAATCCGTGAATGCGGCGGTGGGTTCAGCCCGCCAGCAGCTCCGCCGCGGAGGCCGCGAGTTCGGCGGCCAGTTGGCCCAAGTGCTGGCGGATGGCGCCGAACGCGGCGACCCGCTCGAAACGCGCCTCGTCCATGTAGAGGCTGCGCGCAATCTCGATCTGCAGGGCGTGGACGTGTTCCCGCGGGCGGCCGTAGTGCCGGGTGACGTAGCCGCCGGCATACGGGTCGTTGCGGCGCACGCGGTAGCCGAACCCGGTCAGCACGGTCTCTACCCGCCGGGTCACGCGAGGGGAGCAGGCGGTGCCGTGGGCGTCGCCGAGCACGAAGTCCGGCACGTCCGGCAACCCGCCGCGCCCGCAGCCCTGGCCCGGCATGGAATGGCAGTCGATCAGCAGGCAGGCGCCGAACTCCTGCCGGGTCGCCTCGATCAGCGCGGCCAAGCCGAGATGGTAGGGTTCCCAACAGGCATGGATACGCTCCGCCGCGTCGCTGAACCGCAGCTTGTCGCGGTAGATGGCCTCTCCGGACGCGACCACGCGGGCAATCGTGCCCAGCCCGGCGCCCACGCGGGCGCTGGTGGTGTTGACCCAATCCGGCAGCGGGTCGTCGAACATCGCGGGGTCGAGTTCCCACGCTTCCCGGTTCGGGTCGCAGTAGGCGCGGGGAAAGGTGGCGGCGATCAGCGGCGCGCCGTGGCACGGGGCGAGGCCGAACAGCTCATCGACGAAGCTGTCCTCGCTGCGACGCAGTCTGGCGGGATCAAGCCGCGCCGCCTGCTGGAACTCCGGCAAGTAGTTCTGCCCGGAATGCGGCGAGGCGAACACCAGCGGGGCGGTCTGCCGCGCGGGACGGACGATCAGGTAGGGCGGCATCGTGATCTGAGGCTGCGACGCGGCTGAGGTGTCCATGTTCCTATTCAACCCACAGCCGCCGCGTCTGTCACGTATCCGACGCATATGACCGGTGGGCCGCCTTGCGTCATCGGGGCCGTTTGATCTAAACCTCTGGCCGGACGGGCGGTTAGCTCAGCGGTAGAGCATCGTGTTGACATCGCGAGGGTCACAGGTTCAATCCCTGTACCGCCCACCATTCCTACCAATGCAGGCTTGCTGCTACGCTGCCCGGCGCAGGCCGGCCATGCGGTCGGCCACCTGCGGAATGGCGTCCGTGCCCGTGTTGGCGAAGGCGATGCGCAGGTGCTGCTCCTGGCCGGGACCGAAGGCGCTGCCGGGCAGGCACAGCGCGCCGCGTTCCACCGCAAGCGCCTCGGCGACCTCCGCCGCGGGCATGCCGGGGAACGGGTGGCGGACATAGGCGAAGTAGGCGCCGAGCGACTCCAGGCGCCAGCCGGGCAGACGCTGGAGAGCCTGCCGCATCGCCGCGGCACGGGCGTTGATCGTGCGGCGGTTGGCGTCGCGCCAATCAGGGAGCGCGTCGATGGCCCAGCGCAGCGCCGCCTGGCCGGCCCGCTGCGGGCAGATGTGCATGCAGTCCAGCACCTTCATGAACTGCTGCACCAGCTCCGCCCCGGCCACGACCGCGCCGAGGCGGTGGCCCGGCACGCAATACGCTTTGGAGAAGCTGTAAAGCTGGATGACGCTGTCGGCCCAGTCGGGGTCGGCGAACAGGCCATGCGCGCGGTCCTGGCCGTCCGGCAGGAAGTCGCGATACGTTTCGTCGAGGATGAGCCAGATGCCGCGGCGGCGGCACAGGGCGGCAAAGCCCTCGATCACGGCGGGCGGATACACGGCGCCGGTCGGGTTGTTGGGCGTGATCAGCACGACCGCGCGGACGCTGGGGTCGAGCAGCGCCTCCGCTTGCTCCAGGTCGGGCACGAAGCCAGAGGCTGCGGCGCAGGGCAAGGGGCGTGCGGTGATGCCCAGCATCGTGCAGGTTTGCTGATGGTTCCAGAACCAAGGCGTCGGTAGCAGCACCGTGTCGCCGGCGCGGGCGATGGACATCATGGCGAGGAAGAACGCCTGGTTGCACCCGGCGGTGATCGCGACCTGATCCGGGCGCACCGTCCCACCGTAAAGATCGGATGCCTGCGCGGCGTAGGCTTCCCGCAAGGCGGCGTCGCCGTTGATCAAGCCGTACTTGGCGGAGGCCGGATCGCCGGCGGCATCGGCCAAATGCTGGAGGAGCTGCGGGTGCGGCGGGTAGCCCGGCACGGCCTGGCACAGATCGAGCATCGGGCCGCACGACCCGTCATAGCGCGCAGCCCAGCCGTGCGCCGCCGGGATCGGCGGCGCGGTCACGTCGGCCAGCCAGGGGTTCAAGGCGGGCATGGGGAGGCCAATGGTGTCGAGCATGTCCCGGATATGCCCTTGAACGGCGGGGAACCAAGGCGCGCGCCGCCGCATTGGCTGGCTTGTGATTTCGGCGCATGGTCGGAAAAATGCTCAGGGAGGCGAACATGGATTATCCAGACGTGCTGCTGCACATCGACGGGGCTTGGACGGGCGCGGCGTCCGGCAAGACGATCCCGGTAATGAACCCGGCGACGGGGGAAGAGAACGGCACCGTGGCACACGCGGAGCAGCCTGACCTCGACCGGGCGCTCGCCGCCACCGAGCGCGGGTTTGGCGTGTGGCGCCGCATGTCCGCCTTTGACCGGTCGAAGACCATGCGCCGCGCCGCCGACCTGCTGCGCAGCCGGGCCGACGCCATCGCGCCCTTGATGACGATGGAACAGGGCAAGCCGCTGGCGGAGGCCCGGGTGGAGACGATGGCCGGCGCCGACATCATCGACTGGTTCGCGGAGGAAGCGCGGCGCACCTACGGCCGGGTGATCCCGGCACGGGCGGAGGGCGTGTACCAGCTTTCCCTGCGGGAGCCGGTCGGGCCGGTGGCGGCGTTCACGCCGTGGAACTTCCCGATCAACCAGGCCAACCGTAAGATCGCGATCTCGCTCGCGGCGGGCTGCTCGGTGATCGTGAAGGGGCCGGAGGAAACGCCGGCCTCGCTCGCGGCCTTGGTGCAGTGCTACGTGGACGCCGGGCTGCCGCCGGGGGTGGTGCAACTGGTGTTCGGGGTGCCCGCCGAGATTTCCGGCTACCTCATCCCGCATCCGGTGATCCGCAAGATTTCGTTTACCGGGTCCACCGCGGTGGGCAAGCAGTTGTCCGCGCTGGCCGGCGCGCACATGAAGCGGGTGACGATGGAGCTTGGCGGCCACGCCCCGGCCATCGTGTTCGGGGATGCGGACGTGGCGGCGGCGACGAAGCAGCTCGCGGCGGCGAAGTTCCGCAACGCCGGGCAGGTCTGCGTCAGCCCGACGCGCTTCCTGGTGCAGGACAGCGTGTTCGACCAGTTCGTCGAGGGCTTCACCGCGGCGGCGGAAGCGATCAAGGTGGGCGACGGCATGGCGGAGGGCACGCAGATGGGGCCGCTCGCCAATCCGCGCCGGGTGCAGGCGATGGAAGGCTTCATCGCGGACGCCGTGCAGAAGGGCGCCGAGGTCCGCACCGGCGGCAAGCGCATCGGCAACAAGGGCAACTTCTTCGAGCCGACGGTGCTGACGGGCGTGACGTCCGAGATGCGGGTGATGAACGAGGAGCCGTTCGGGCCGCTCGCCCTCGTGGCGCCGTTCTCCGGCATGGAGGAGGTAATGGCGGAGGCGAACCGGCTGCCGTTCGGGCTGGCGAGCTATGCGTTCACCCGGTCGGCCAAGACCGCCGCCTCCATCGGCGCGGCGCTGGAGGCGGGGATGGTGACGATCAACCACATCGGGCTGGCCTTGCCGGAAGTGCCGTTCGGCGGCGTGAAGGACAGCGGCTACGGCAGCGAGGGCGGGACGGAGGCGATTGAGGGCTACCTCAATATCAAGTTCGTGACGCAGGCCGGGCTATAATGCGGGCGGCACCATTGATCGACCTGTGTGCAGTTGCTGATGGGTTGCACCCATCCTACGGCATGGGTCGCGTAGGATGGGTGCAACCCATCGGCGAACTAAGCCGTCTGTAAGGCGTCGAGCGCCGGGCGCAGTTGGCCGTGGTGCCGGGCCAACTGCGCCTCCGCGTCCGCTCGGCTGAGGCCGCGGAGGATCAACAGGGCGGTCTTGACGGTGCCGTCCGCCTCCGACAGCGCGGCCGCCGCGGCGTCCGGCGTGCAGCCTGATAGGGCTTGCAGCATCCGCACCGCGCGGGCGCGCAGCTTGGCGTTGCGGGCGGCCATATCGACCATCTGGCCGCGGTAAACCCGGCCGAGCCGGACCATCAGCGCCGTGCTGAACAGGTTCAGCGCGACCTTCTGCGCGGTGCCGGCCTTCATGCGGGTGGACCCGGCAATCGGCTCCGCCCCGGTCTCGATCAGGATCGGGTGGTGCGCGGCGGTGAGCAGGGGCGCTCCCGGGCTGTGGGCGATGGCAATCGTGAGCGCGCCGGCGCTCCGGGCCGCTTGCAGGCAGGCCAGGGTGTAGGGCGTGGCGCCGCTGGCGGCGAGGGCCAGCATGACATCGGGCGGACCCAACCCGGCCCGGGCCAGGTCTAGCCGGGCGAGGTCGTCCCGGTCCTCGGCGTTCTCCACCGCCTCGGTCAGCGCGGAGTCGCCGCCGGCCATCAGGAACACCAGCCGGTCGCGCGGCCAGGCGAAGGTGGGGGTCAGCTCGGCGCCGTCCTGGACGGCGATCCGGCCGGACGTGCCGGCCCCGGCATAGGCGAGGCGTCCGCCATCCCGCAGGCGCTCGGCCGCGGCGTCGGCGGCGGCGGCCAGGGCGGGCAGGGCCGGGCGCACCGCGGCCACGGCTGCCATTTGGCCTTCGAGCAGCGCATCCAGGATGTCCGGGGACGTCCAAACGTCCAGGGCGGCAAAGCGCGCGCTCGTTGCCTCCGTCGCGGGCAGCAGCGGGTCAGACATCGATCTCCTCGACCGTGCGGGCGCGCTCCTGGATGAACTGGTAGCGCAGTTCCGGGCGGCGGCCCATCAGGCTTTCGACCAGGGTGCTGGTAGCGTGGCGGTTCTCGGGCAGGGCCACGACCTTGAGCAGGGTGCGCTTCGCCGGGTCCATGGTGGTTTCCTTGAGCGCCGCCGGCGGCATCTCGCCCAGGCCCTTGAAGCGGCTGACCTCGACCTTGCTGCCGGCCTTGAAGCCGCGCTTCATTTGCCGGTCCTTGTCGGCGTCGTCCATGGCGTAGATCGACTTGGCGCCCTGGGTCAGCCGGTAAAGCGGCGGCTGGGCCAGGTGGATGTGCCCGTGCTGCACCAGTTCCGGCAACTCGCGATAGAAGAACGTCATCAGCAAGGAGGCGATGTGCGCGCCGTCCACGTCGGCGTCCGTCATGATGATGACCCGGCCGTAGCGCAGCTTGGCCCGGTCGAACCGGTCGCCCACGCCGCAGCCCAGGGCTTCGATCAAGTCCTTCAATTCCTGGTTCTGCCGCAGCTTGTCGGCGCTGGCGCTGGCGACGTTCAGGATCTTGCCCCGGAGCGGCAGCACCGCCTGAGTGTTGCGGTTGCGCGCCTGCTTGGCGGAGCCGCCGGCGCTGTCGCCCTCCACCAGAAAAATCTCCGTGGCGTCCCGGCTTTCCAGCGTGCAATCCGCGAGCTTGCCCGGCAGGCGCAGGCGCCGGGTCGCGGTCTTGCGGCTTACATCCTTCACCTCGCGTCGGCGCAAGCGGTCCTCGGCGCGCTCGATCACGAAGGTCAGCAGGTTGTCGGCCTGGGCCGGGTTGCCGGCCAGCCAATGATCGAAGCGGTCGCGCAGCGCCGTTTCCACCAGGCGGGCGGCTTCGGGGCTGGTCAGCTTCTCCTTGGTCTGGCCTTGGAACTGCGGGTCGCGCACGAAGGCCGACAGCTTGCCGGCCATCTGGCCCAGCAGGTCCTCCGCCGTCACCTGGGTGACCCGGCGGTTGCCGCGCTGCTCGCCCCAGGCGCGCAGGCCCTTCAGCAGCGCCGCGCGGCACCCGGCCTCATGCGTGCCGCCCTGCGCGGTGGGCACGGTGTTGCAGTAGGAGTGCAGGAAACCGTCGGAGTTTTCGAGCCAGGCAACCGCCCACTCGACCCGGCCGCCGGTCCTGCCGTCCGCGGCGGCGGGCAGGTCGGCTTCTCCGGCCCACACCTCCGGCACGGCGCGCGGCAGGTCGCCGATGTCCTCTTGCAGGCTGTCGCGCAGGCCGCCGGGGAAGTGCAGCACGGCCTCTGCCGGCACCTCGGCCGTGCCCGCAAGCAGGCGCGGGTCGCAGGTCCAGCGAATCCGCACGCCGCGGAACAGGTAGGCCTTGGACCGGCACAGCCGGTACAGCCGGGCCGGGATGAACGCCAACGGCCCGAAAATCTCAGGGTCCGGGTGGAAGCGGATGGTGGTGCCGCGCCGGTTCTGCGTCGGGCCGGCCTGGGTGAGCTTGGTCGCCGGCTTGCCGCGCCGGTAGCTTTGCCGCCACAGCACGCGGTCCCGCGCGACCTCCACCTCCATCTCGTCCGACAGGGCGTTGACCACGGAACTGCCGACGCCATGTAGGCCGCCGGAGGTGGCATACGCCTTGCCGCCGAACTTGCCGCCCGAATGCAGGGTGGTCAGGATCACCTCCAAGGCGCTCAGGTTCTTGAACTTCGGATGCGGATCGACCGGGATGCCGCGGCCGTTGTCGCGGATCAGCAGCCAGTTCCCAGCCTCAAGCGACACGTCGATGGAACTCGCGTGACCGGCCACGGCCTCGTCCATGGCGTTGTCCAGGATTTCGGCCGCGAGGTGATGGAGTGCGGCCTCGTCGGTGCCGCCGATATACATGCCGGGGCGCCGCCGCACCGGCTCCAGCCCCTCAAGCACCTCGATGTCGCGCGCGGAGTAGCTATCGCTGGGTCGGCTGCTGTCCAGCGGCGAAAGCAGGTCGTTCATGTTGTGTTCCCGAAGCTGAGGCAAAGCTAATGCTTCGCACTCAGCCGGGCAAGGGTTTCGGCCGAGGGCGGGCCGCGTCGGACGCGGCCCGCGACATTTTAGTTACGGAACGTGCCGGATGGCTCCTGGGTGTGCGCTTCCAGGAACCAAAGCTGCTTGTCCAGCCCGCGGGACACCTCGGTGAGCAGGTCGGCGGTGTCGGCATCGCCAGCCTCGTCCGTATCCTCGATGTTCTTGCGGATCGCGTTGGCGCAGGCGGCGTAACGCTCGATCAACGCCTTGATGTGGTCGGCGACGGCGTAGATGTCCGTGGGATAGGGCTGCAGGCTCGTTTCGCGGTTCACTTCCTGCACCGTGCCGCGGGCAGTGCCGCCGAGCTGGGTGATGCGCTCGGCCATCATATCGGTCCACTCGTCCTGCTGGTCACGGAAACCGTCGAGCATCAGGTGGACCCCGATGAACTGCGGGCCTTTGAGGTTCCAATGGGCCTGCTTGGTAATCAGGGCGAGGTCGATGCTGTCGGCCATGCGGGCTTGCAGCAGCTCCATCGCCACCGCCTTGGCGTTGTTTTTCAAGTCGTTGTTGGTCTTGTGCAGGCGGGCGCCCTGGGTCTGATCCTTGAGGTCGCTTGGCTGGTCAGCCATCGTCATGCTCCATATTCTGCGTGAAACCGCTCAACGCGCGGGGCCAGCCTGCGTTGCCAGGCTGGCCGCATCGCGTGACGTTTGATCGGATGCGCGCGGACCAGGCTCGACGGCGATGTAGCGGCACGGCCGCGGCGCCGCGGCGTCGTGGAAGGCGCTGACGCGGGCCAGCACCAGGCGGTCCCAATCGGAAAGGCGGTTGGCCTCGTGCAGGTGGTCGGTCCAGCTTTCCATGGCCCAGGCTTCAAGCCAGCCGTCGGGATGGGCGACGTCCTCGTATAGCCGCCAGTCGAGCGCCCCGGCGCGTCCGCGGGCGTGCTGCACATGCTGCATCGCGTCCAAGAACTCCGCCCGGTCCGCCGGGGCGACCCGGTAGCGCATGGTTTCAAGAACCCGGCCGTGGGACCGCGGCAGCATGGAGGCGAGTTCGGGCGCCGGGTCTTCGGGCGCGGGCGGGGCGGGCGCCTGCGCCGCCGCGGTGCCTGAATGGTCCAGGCCATAGCCGCGTACGGCAAAGGCGAGGGCGGCGGCAATAACGGCGGCTCCGGCCATCGTCGGCTGCAAGCCGAACGCGGTGCCGAGCCAGCCCCATAGCATGGAGCCGAACGCCAAGGCCCCGTTGAACGCCAGTTGGTAGATGCCCAGCGCCCGGGCGCGGACCCAAGGGGGCGCTGCCAATTGCGCCGCCGCCTGCATGGTGCTGGCCGCCGCTACCCAGCCGATGCCGAACAGCACCATGCCGAGGCCGGCTGGCGCCCAATGCGTGCTGCTGGCGATGCACGCCATGCCGGCGCAGGAGAACAGGCTTGCGCCGAACACCGTGGCGCCCCGCCCGGCCCGGCCTCGCAAGGCCGGCAGCAGCAGGCCCGACGCGACCCCGCCGACGCCCATAAGGCCGAGCAGCATCCCGAAGCTGCCGGCGCCCAGGCCCAACTGCGCCCGCACCACCAAGGGCAGCAGCGCCCAGGGCGCGGCGCAGGGCAGGAAGAAGGCGACGGCGCGCAGCATGGCTGCCTGCATGGCGGGGTTGTGCCGGGTGAAGCGCATACCGGCGCGCATGGCGCTGAACAGGCGCTCCCGCGGCAAGCCGGTGGGTTGCGGCGTGCGCCGCCAGGCCAGCAGGGCGGCGATGCCGGCGAGAAAGGATGCGGCATAGAGAGCGAACGCCAGGGCCGGGCCGCCAAACAGCACCAGCACGCCGCCCAGCGCCGGGCCGAGGGCGCGGGCCAGGTTGAAGCCAATGCCGTTGAGCGCGATGGCCTGCACCAGGTCCTGCCGCGGCACGACCTCCGGCACCGTGGCGCCCCAAGCGGGCTGGTACATCGCCGACCCGACGCCGATGGCGAAGGTCAGCGCGATCAGCCCGGCGGCGTCGATCAGCCCGGCATAGGTCAGCCCGGCCAAAGCGGACGCCACGGTCATCGTCGCGGCCTGCGTAGCGATGAGGAACCGGCGGCGGTCCAACGTGTCCGCCAACGCCCCGGCGGGCAAGGCCAGCAGCAAGGCGGGGGTGATGGTCGCCGCCTGGATCAGGCTGACGCTCAGCGCGTTGGGCGACAGGCTGGTCATCAGCCAGCCCGCGCCGGTGTTCTGCATCCAGGTGCCCAGCGCCGTGACGACGTTGGCGATCCACAGCGACCGGAACACGGGATGGCGCAGCGGCAGCAAGGCGGGCAGGGTGGGCATGGCGAGGAGCGTCAGGGCGCTACAAGGACGGCGGCGGCTCCCATGGCGTCGTGGATCGGTCGTCCCATCGGCTTTTCCTCGGCCATCGAGTTCTCCCCATGCGCGCCTCGGCTCTTCACGCATGGGTCCTGTTCACGCATAGCTTGCCCTGGACGACAATGGGAGGGCTTCATGGCTTCTGGCGCAAAGAGCTTGTCCGGCAAGGTGGCGCTCGTCACCGGCTCCACGAGCGGCATCGGCCTGGGCATTGCCCGCTGCCTCGGTGAGCAAGGCGCCGACCTGATGCTGAATGGATTTGGCGAGGCGAAGGCGATTGAGGCGCTCCGGGCGGAGCTAGCGCGGGATTTGGGCGTCCGGGTGGAGTATGACGGGGCCGACTTGTCGCAGCCTGCGCAGGTCGCCGGGCTGGTGCGGCGGACGGAGGCGGCGCTGGGCGGGCCGGACATCCTGGTGAACAACGCCGGCATCCAATACACGGCTGAGATCAAGGACTTCCCGGCCGAGCGTTGGGACGCGGTCATTGCGGTCAACCTGTCGGCGGCGTTCCATGCCATGCAGGCGGCGATCCCCGGCATGACCGGCAAAGGCTGGGGGCGCATCGTCAACATCGCCTCCGCGCACGGGTTGGTGGGCAGTGCGCAGAAATCTGCGTATGTCGCGGCGAAGCATGGCTTGATCGGGTTGACCAAGGTTGCGGCGATTGAGCTGGCGAACACGGGGGTGACGGTCAACGCGGTCTGTCCCGGCTGGGTGCTGACGCCATTGGTGCAGGCGCAGTTGGACGCGCGGGCGGCCCATGAGGGTTTGGACATCGAGACGGTGAAGCGCACGCTGCTCACGGAAAAGCAGCCGATGGGGCAGTTCACCACGCCGGAGGGCATTGGTGGCTTGGTGGTGTTCTTGTGTTCGGATGCGGCGCGGACGATGACGGGAGCGCCGCTGTCGATGGATGGCGGCTGGGTTGCGGCGTGACGGGGTTGGGCGGCCTCGTTGGATGGTGTTGCGCGCTGGTGGGGGCATGGTTGGAGTTTTGGGGCGAAACTTTTGCTTTCCTGCTTGACGTATCTCTATTGGTCTCTTATCTCGTGTTGGCCGGTGCGGAT
>CAXSAZ010000024.1:0-58108 GCA_964235485.1 uncultured Acetobacteraceae bacterium
AGTGTTGCAGGGCGGACTCAGTGACGGCGAGACGACAGCGTTGAACAGCCCTGGCCATTTATAAAATCAGCCGCCCCTCGTAGAGACTCCGCTATGATTTTTCCCTCATAAGATGACACAGTATCCACGCTGATGATCACGGCATCATCAGCCCTGGACGAAGGGGGAGTAATAAATTTCTGCTTCGCTTCTTCCGGCAATTGTTGCAGCGTGATCGAAGGCGGTTTGATAACGTTGCTCAAAGACAGTTTTGGGATGCTTTGCGGGTCGAACAGCATCTTGATCTTCTTGTTGCGCAAAGTGTTTCATACGTGTCCATGGCGCTCCGCCCAGCCCTGCTCGCGCCGCCGAACTCCCAATGGCAACAACTCCCGGAAAGCCAGACAGGGCCGCCCGGCGCAAGGCTTCCGTCAACCAAATCTCACACCGGGATGCCGACAAACATTGACGTTTGTTTACACCATTGTATAACCATACTTACTTTCCCATGGCCTTTCGGGACATGCCGGAGAAGCTATCACAAAGATCGTTGCTAAACAGTAAATTTGGTAGGCCGAGGGGTGTTGCGGAGCAACACAGGATGTCGAGCGGCCCGTGCCGCGCCGCGTCCCGGCAAGGGCGGCAGACACGCTGCCGGGGTCCGCCACGTCCAGGTGCAGCGCCTCCGCCCGGCGCGCCGCCGCCTGCGCCCGGCCGGGCACGACACCGCTGAACACCGCCGTGGCAAGCGCCCGGCCCATGCCCTGGCCCAGTGACGAGGGCCACGCGCCCATCCGATGCCTCCGGCCTCATCCGAGCGGCCCCAAGATGTCGGCCTCGTCCTGCCCCAGCGCGGGCGCCTGCCGGCGGATGGCGCCCGGGGTGCGCGACAAGCGGGGGAACGGCGCGTGCATCGGCAGCGTCCCGGCGTCGGCATCCGGCGCCTCGACCAGCACGCCGCGCCCGCGCACGTGGGGGTCGGCGGCAAAGCCCGCCGGGTCATACACCGGGCCGACGGTGACGTGCGCCCGCTCGAAGAAAGCCAGGGCGTCGGACAGGGACAGCCGGCCGATGAACGCGCCGACCACCCGGTCCACCTCCTCCACGTTGTCCAGCCGGGCGGCGTTGGTGGAGAAGCGCGGGTCGGACGCCATGTCGGCCCGGCCAATCGCGGCGAACAAGCGGAAGGCCATGTCCTGGGTGGATGCGGACAAGGCCAGCCATTCGCCGTCCGCGGTGGGGTAAACGTTGCGCGGCGCGGTGATGCTGACCCGGTTGCCGCTGCGGGACGGCACCCGGCCGAACAGGCGGTGGATGGCCGCGTCGGGGCCGAGCGTCGCGTGCAGCGGCTCCAGCAGCGACAGGTCGATCACCTGGCCGGCACCGCCGGGCTGCTCGGCCACGCGCAGCGCCACCACCGTGGCAAACGCGCCGGACAGCCCGGCCACCATGTCGGCCAGCGCCATGTTGGGCAAGGCGGGCGGCTTGTCGGCGAAGCCGTTCTTGGCCGCGAAACCGCTCATGGCCTCGATCAAGGAGCCGAAGCCGGGGCGGGCGGCATAGGGGCCGGTTTGGCCGAAGCCGCTGACGCGCACCACCACCAGTTTCGGGTTCAGCGCCAGCAGCACATCGGGGCCGAACCCGGCGGCCTCCATGGTGCCAGGCCGGAAGCCCTCGATCAGCACCTGGGCCGTGGGCAGGAGGGCGGTCAAGCGGCGCTTGCCCTCCGCCGTGCGGAGTTCCACGCGGACCGAGCGCTTGTTGCGGCTGTACACCTTCCACCAGGCGGAGATGCCGTCTTCCTGCCAGTCGCGCAGCGGGTCGCCCTTGTCGGGTTCGAGCTTGATCACCTCCGCGCCGAAATCCGCGAGCTGCAGGCTCAGCATGTTGCCGGCCACCAGGCGGGACAGATCGAGCACCCGGACGCCGGCCAGCGGCCCGGACGGTTCGTGGTTGGGCGCCGCTTGGGACGATGCTTGCGTCATGCCGTTCCTGCGCAGCCGCGCAGCCTCCGATGAGAATGTCGATGCCCCCGATCTGGCCACCTTTCAGGGCGATCTCCAAGGGCGCGCCTTGCAACGTGGCGGGCCGCCACTCATGGCCGCGCCCGCCGCGGCACGGTTTTTAGGCGGCGTTGTTCACGGTGGGGGCTTGCGGGGTGTGCGGCAAGGAGCTGCACATCCTCGCCGGGCACTGGCTCAAGCCGCTGCCCGGAGGCCGCGGCCGTTCCCGCCCCGGGGATCACCGACCGAGCAGGCCGGGGTCCCGGCCGCCGCGCGCGGCGGCGAGGGCCACGCCCAGAAGGAGCCAGGAGCCGCCGGCCAGGAAGCCGCCCACCACGTCGGACGCGAAGTGGACGCCCAGGAACACCCGGCTGAAGCCGATAAACGCCACCAGCACGACCGCCCAGAACCCGACCTCGAAACGCTCGCGGCGCGTCGAAACGCCACGGGCCAGCGCGTAGGCGACGAAGCCGATCACGGCGGTCGAGGCGGTCGCGTGCGCGCTTGGGAAGGAGGGCGAGGCGGCACTGGCCACGCCGTCGAGGAACGCCGGCCGGGCGCGCCCGACGATATACTTGCTGCTCCAAACCGTCGCCTGCGCCCCGGCGAAGGTGACCCAGAGCGGCAGGACCAGCACCCCGCGCCGCGCCGCCCACAGGAACCCGGTCGCGGTCACGGCCACCCCGAACAGCGCCGCGCCGGTTCCAAGCGTGGTGAGCCAAACAAAGGCGGCCAGCAGCCAGGGCGCGCGGTAGGGCGCAAGGAGCGCGCTCGCCGCGTCGTCCAGGGCCGTGACGGCGCCGGGCGCGCGCAGCACTGCCCCGGTCAGCGCCGCAAGCAGCGCCGCCCCGCAGCCCGCCGCGGCGAGGAGCGGCGCAGGCGCCGGGCTGCGCAGGCCCGCCGACCGATGGCGCACCCCGGCCCATGCCGCGGCCCGCAGCAGCGCAAGCAGCACGGCCCCGGCTGCGACCGCAGCCAGCGCCTGCTCCGCCGCAGCAGGCGGGCCGTTCAAGGCACGTACAGTTCAAGGGCGCCGCGCAGGACGCGGAAGCGGGCCGGCGTGCGGGTGGTGATCTCGCCGTCGGTGTTCACCGAACGGGGGCGCCGGGTGCGAAGCTCGAACTCGGTCCCCGAAAGGGTGCGGACTTCCGCCCAGGCGCCGTGCCGCCCGCTGCGCAAGGCGGGCGCCAGCAGGAGCAGGCGCCAGAAGCTTTCCACCTCCAGGCTGTACAGGTCGAGGCGGCCGTCGTCGATGCGCGCGTGCTCCGACACCGTCATGCCGCCGCCGTAGTGCCGCCCGTTGCCCACGGCGATGTGCACGGTGCGCGAGCGGTGGGTGGTGTCGTTCTCGATGATCTCCACTGAGAACGGCTTCAGCCGCTCAATGGCGCGCAGCGCGGCCACCAGGTAGCCGAGCGCCCCCCAGCGCCGCTTGGAGTCGCGGGTCAGCGCCCGCGTCAGGTCCACGCCGAAGCCGATGGAAGCGACGTTGAAGAACGGGTGCCCGTTCACCTCGCCCAGATCGACGTGGCGCAGCCGGCCCGCCGCGATCACCTGCGCCGCCTCCTCCGGGTCTGTCGGGATGCCGAGCGTGCGCGCCAAGTCGTTCGCGGTGCCGAGCGGGATGACCCCGAGCGGCAGCCCGGTGCCGACCAGCCCGGACGCCGCGGCGTTGAGCGTGCCGTCGCCGCCGCCGATCACCACGCGGTCCACTTGTCCCGCCAGTTCGCGGATCAGGCCGGGGAGCTTGCGGGCCTCGGCGCAGTCGCGGCGCAGGACCGGCACGCCGGCGCGCTCCAGCGCGCCCGCGACCACCCCGGCCGCGTCCGTTCCTCGGCGGCTGTGCGGGTTGACGATGAGCAGGGCCGGGCGCGCCATGGCGGAAGCTTGGCGCACGATTCGCGCCGGAACTCAATATCGGTTCGCCGGTCAGGCCGCGCGTTGCGGAACCGTGCGTCTCAGGGCTTCGCCGATTCGTGAGCCAACGCGCAGGCAAACGCCTCGCAGGCTGCCGTCGCTAATGGCGGAGGCCCGGGTCGCGGAACGCCTCCGCCAAGGCGAGCTGCGCCTGGTCCGGCAGGCTGCGGGCGCTATCGACCATGCCGTTGCGCCACCCGTGCCAGTAGGAGCGTGACCGGCTGCTGTCCGGCGCGGCCCCGCCGTGGAAGCCGTCCAGGTAGCCTTCCAGGACCTCGCCGTCATCGAGGGTGCGGAAATCATCGACGGTTTGAACAGGGCTGAACTCGGCCATGGCGCTCCCAGGTGTCCTTTTCTCAGTGGATGCCGCGACAAGGACCATACACGGCGCCGGTTGTCCCGGCCCGCAATGCCGGCCGCCCGGTCCAGCCCCACCGCCATTACAACAATATGTCTTTCAAGAAACGAGTTGGATCGGTTCCGAGAAAAGGTTGTGAATGGGATCATCCCGTGCGTCCAGTGGGATGCTTCATGCTCATCACACAACCATAGGTACACAACATGTCCAAACAAGAAACGACGAGCTTCGGTCATGCGTCGGGTCTGCTGGCTGCCTCGCCCCAATACACGGCGCAGCTTGCCTTGGATGACGCGACGCGGCGTGACGTTTACTCGCTTCGTTATCTTTGCTATCTTGATGGCGGCTTCATCAGACCCAATAAGGACAAGCTGTTCTCCGACAAGTTCGACGGGCAGCCGAACACGGAAACCGTCGCCGTTTACCAGGACGGCGAGCTGATCGCGTCCGTGCGCGTTTGCTTCCTGTCACAGTGCCGCCCGACTCCGGCGCCGGTGCGGGACACCTTTCCCGACGAGTTGGACGGGCTGCTGTCGCAGTGCCGCAGGAGCACGCACGGCATGGAGGCGGTTGAGATCACGCGCTTGGTCCGGAGTCCGCGCTTCGCCAACGACCAGGGCTTGGTGTTCGTGCTTTACCGGCTCGCGGGCTTGTTGGGCATTCAGCGCGATATCAGAATGATTTTGTCCTGTGTTCGTAAGAATCATGTCGCATTCTACCGCAGGCTGCGCTACTGCGAAGTCGCCGGGCCCCGCAGCTACCCTGGGTTGATATGCCCCATGCACCTGCTGGCCTGCACTCGTGAGGATTACGATACCGTGCGTGGCCGCTTCCCTTTGATGGACCCCGATGCGTTCCCAAGCGACGACGTGTCGGCGTTCCTGGCCGGGCAGCCGATGACGACGCGAATACGGCCGGCATGAGCCGCCTGCGCGGATCTTCGGAGGGGGTGCCTGGGCGGGGTGCCCGGGCTGGCGTCCGTTGCGGCGCCATGCCGCCGCGGATGCAGGGCTGGCCGTGACGGATGGGCTGGGTTGGGCCGTGCTGCTGGCTGGAACCGCCTGCTTCGGTTCGTTCACGTGGGCGGCCAGGTTCCATTTCCAGAAGTCCGGCGCGATGCCCTTGGGTATGCAGGCTGTGTCGGCTGTCAGCCTCCTGGCCTTCGCCTGGTTCCTTTACGGAATGGGCGCCGGGCCGGGCGGCTGGCGGCTGGCGGCGTTCGCGCTGTGCGCGGCCTCCTTCCTGCTGTTCTGGTGGTGCATCGCCCACACGCGCCGCAAGCGCTTCACGCTGGCCTTCTCGCCCGACGCCCCGGCGTTCCTCGACACCAGCGGCCCGTACCGCCTGGCGCGCCATCCCTTCTACCTGTCCTACCTGATCTTCTGGACGGCGACGGCGCTGGCAAGCCCCGGCCTGTTGTCCTGGACCGTGCCGGCGGTCATGGCCGCACTTTACGTCTCCGCGGCCAAAAAGGAGGAAGCGAAGTTCGCGAACAGCGCCTTGGACGGGGAGTATCGGCGCTACCGCGCGCGGACCGGCATGTTCCTTCCAAGGCTGCGCGTGCGCCTCCGGCCGTTGGCGGCCCTGCTGCGCCGCGCGGCGCATTGGACGCCGCCGGTCGCCAGCCCCGTGCACGTGGCGGAGGTGCAGGACGAGCAATACCTGCTGCTTGCGCGCACCTCCTACCTGTTCGCCGTGTCCGGCAGCAGCAGCATCGCCATCCTGGCGCTCGACTTCCGCAAGGAGCTTGGGGCGGGCGGCATCGCGCTGTGCCTGCTGATCCCCGCGCTGTATGGCCTGCTCGTCTTCTACGCGCAGCGTTGGAAGCGCACCGGCGACGGGGCCGCCTTCCATCGCCGGTCGCTCCGTTGCCTGGCCGCGCTCGGCGTGTTCTGGGGGGTGCTGCTGATCCTGCTGTCCGGGGGGCACGACCTCAGCCAGCAACGGATGGTCGCGGCGTTGCTGATCGGGCTGGTGTCCACCCCGGTCATGGCCGCCCCGTTCTCGGCTGCGCTGACGTTCTGGGCCCCAAGCGCATTGTCGGCGGTGATCGCGCTGTGCGGACGCCAGGACCCGTTCGACATCTACCTGCTGGCCGGCACGGTGGGATACCTCGCCCTGACCTTCGTAGGCATGGTGTTGCTGAACCGGTCCCTGCTGGAACGCTCGACGAGCCGCATCCGGCTCGTGCAGCAGAACCAGACGATCAGCTTGTTCCTGCGCGACTACGAGGAGAACGCGTCGGATTGGCTGTGGGAAACCGACGCCTCGCTCCGGCTGTGCCATGTTTCGCCGCGCTTCGCGCAGGCGGCGGGCCTGCGCCCGGCCGCCGCGCTGAACGGCGCCGCCCTGTCCGACCTGCTGTGCGCCGAGCCGTCGGACGGGGCGCAATCGCTCCGGCGCCTGCTGGACGGGCGCGCCGCGTTCCGCGACCTCCTGGTGCCTGTGGCCGCCGCCGGGGAGCCGCGCTGGTGGAGCCTGACCGGGCGTCCGCATTTCGACGAGCACGCGCAGTTCCAGGGCTACCGCGGCATCGGGTCGGACCGGACCGAGATCGTCCGCGCCGAGCAGCGCGTGCATCACATGGCGACCCATGACAGCCTCACCGGGCTGGCCAACCGGCAACGCCTCCTGGACGCGCTGCAGGCCGCCTGCGGGCGCCGCGGGGGCGAGGGGGGCAGCCTGCTGCTGCTGGACCTGGACCGGTTCAAGGCGGTCAATGACGGTTTCGGCCATGCCGCCGGGGATGCGCTGCTGGTGGCCGTGGCCGCGCGGCTGCGCGGGGTGGTGGGCGACAAGGGCCTGGTCGCGCGGCTGGGCGGCGACGAGTTCGCGATCCTGGTGTCCTCCGGCGGGGAGCGGGCCGCCGCCGCGCTGGCGCCCCGCATCGTCCGGCGGCTGGGCCAGACCTTTCTGCTGCCGGACGCCCGCGTGACGGTTGGCGCCAGCGTCGGGGTGACGCTTGTGGGCCGGGACGGCGGCGACACGGCCAGCCTCATGCGCAACGCCGACCTCGCGCTGTATGCCGCGAAGTCGCACGGACGGGGCCAATGGAGGCTGTATGAGCCGCGCATGAGGGATGGCGACGCCGCGCGGGCCACGATGCAGGCCGAACTGCGCGAGGCGATCGAGACGGGCGCCTTGTTCCTGGAGTTCCAGCCGATCGTGCGCTTGTCCGCCCGCGACGTGGTGTGCGTGGAAGCCCTGCTGCGTTGGCGGCATCCGACCCGTGGCGTGGTCGCGCCGATGGACTTCATCCCCTTGGCCGAGGACAACGGCCTGATCACCCGCATCGGCTTGATCGCGCTGCGCGAAGCCTGCCGGGCGGCGGCAAGCTGGCCGGACGCCGTGCGCCTGGCCGTCAACCTGTCGCCGCACCAGTTGCGCAACCTCGGGCTGCTGGAGATGGTGGACGCCGTGCTCGCGGAATGCGGGGTGGCGGCGTCCCGGCTGGAGCTGGAGATCACGGAAACCGCGGTGCTGGAAGCGACGCCGCAAGTCCTGGCCACTATCAAGGCCCTGGGCGGGCGCGGCATCCGCCTCGTGCTCGACGACTTCGGCACCGGCCATTCGTCGCTGAACCACCTGCGCGAGTTCCGGCTGGACGGGCTGAAGCTCAGCGCCGACTTCGTTCAGGACCTTGAGCACGATCCCAGGACGGCGGCGGTCGTGGGCGCGGTGGCGCAACTGGCGAGCGGCCTCGCCATCACGGTCACGGCGGAGGGCGTCGAAACGAAGGGCCAACTGGCGCGCGTGCAGGCCCACGGCATCGACCACGTTCAGGGCTTCCTGTTCAGCCGCCCTTTGAACGCATCCGGGATCGGCGCGCTGCTTTGGAGCCAGGGAGGGCTGGACAGCCTGCGGCCGGGCGACGATCCCGACTTCGGCAGCGGGGCAAGGGTCCTCGCCCAGGGATCGTGAAGGCCCCGCCTTGTGGACCGCTTGCGGTCAGGCAACCGGCTACCGCCCGGCGGCGAAGTCGGCCAACATGCGGACCAAGGCCGCAGGCCTGACCGGCTTGCCCAAGGCCGGGCGTTCGGCGTGGCGCCCCTCCATGTCGCCCCAGGCATAGCCCGTCAGGAACAGGAACGGCACGCCCCGCGCGGCCAGGACATCGGCAACCGGCTCGGCCGTCTCGCCACCGAGGTTCATGTCCAGCACCGCCGCGTCCACCTCGCGCCCGTCCAGCAGCGCGAGCGCACGCGACACGTCCGGCACGGGGCCGACCACCTCCGCTCCGGCTTCGGCCAGGATGTCGCAAACCCGCCAGGCCAGCACCGCGACATCCTCGACCACCAGCACGCGCAAGCCCGGCAAGCCCGGCGACTCAAACGGAGGTTCCATCACGCGCCTCCCCGCTTGGGGGACGGGGGGATGCGGAAGCGGCACTCCACGCCCTCGAACGCCAGGCGCGGGGTCCCGCCCCGTTGGCGGGTGACGCCGGCCTCGGTCAAGCGCGGCTTGCTCTCCTTCATGGGGCCGATACGGGTGGCGCTCAAAGCATCTCCAAAGCCTGCTTCCGCCGGGGCGGCGGGAACGCCGCGTCGATTTCCGCCAGGTCTTCCCCCGTCAACCGCACCTCCATCGCCGCCGCGTTCTCCCGCACATGCGCGCCGTTTCCGGCCTTTGGGATAGACACGCCGCCCCGCCGCAGCGTCCAGGCAATCGCCGCCTGCGCCGTTGTCACCCCGTGCCGCTGGGCAACCCCCGCCAAGGCCCGCGACCGGAGCAACGCCCCGCCCTGTCCCACCGGCGAGTATGCCATCACCGGCATCCCGTGCGCCTGCGACCAGGGCAGCAGGTCGAACTCGATCCCCCGCGCGCCCACGTTGTAGAGCACCTGGTTCGCCCTGCACCCTGGCGGCAGTTCCGCCATGTCGTCCACGTCGAAGTTGGACACCCCCCAGGCCCGGATGTGCCCGGCGTCCCGCAGCGCCTCGAACCCCGCCACCGTGTCCGCCAGCGGCACCCCGCCCCGCCAATGCAGCAAGTATAGGTCCAGCCGGTCCGTCCGCAGCCGCTTCAGGCTGCGCGCGCAGGCTTCCGCCACCCCGGTGCGGCTGGCGTTGTGCGGATACACTTTGGACACCAGGAACACCCGGTCCCGCTGCCCGGTTATCGCATCGGCCACCACTTCCTCCGCCGCGCCTTCCCCGTACATCTCCGCCGTGTCGATCAGCGTCATGCCGAGGTCGATGCCGAGCCTGAGCGCCGCCGCTTCCTCGGCGCGGGGCCGGCGCCCTTCCCCCATGCGCCAGGTGCCCTGGCCCAGCCGCGGCATGTCAACCGGCATCGGCGGCCTCCTCCGCGCGGCGCAGCAGGCGCAGGAAGTTGCCGCCCCACAAGGCCGCGATCTCCGCAGCACTATAGCCGCGGCGGACCAGCTCCGCGGTCAGGTTGCCGCTTTCCGAAGCGTCGCGCCAGCCGGAGAACCCGCCGCCGCCGTCGAAGTCCGAGCTGATGCCGACATGCCCCAGGCCGCAGCGCTTCACCACGTAGTCGATGTGGTCCACGTAGTCGGACACGGTCACGCCGTCCGCGCGGGCGCCGGGCCGGACGAAGCTCGGCACGGCGGTGATGTTCACCATGCCCTCGCAGTCCCGCAGCGCGTCCAGCATGAGGTCGTCCACGTTGCGCGGCACGTCGCACAGCGCGCGCACGCAGGAATGCGTGGCCAGCACCGGGGTGCGCGACAGCCGGGCCGCCTGCAGCGCCCCTTGCTGCGACACGTGGGAAATATCGACCAACATGCCGAGCCGGTTCAATTCGCCCACCGCCGCCCGGCCAAGCTCGCTCAAGCCCCCGTGCAGCGTTTCCGCGTCGCCCAGGTCCTTGCGCGGGTTGCTGCTGTCGGCCAGCGCGTTGTGCCCGTTGTGGGTGAGCGTCAGGTAACGCGCCCCCTTGGCCCGGAACGCCGCGAGCATGGCGAGGTCCTCGCCCATCGCGTGGCCGTTCTCCACCGCGGGGATGATAACGGTGGCGCCGTCCCGGTGCGCCGCCTCGATGTCGTCCGCGGTGGAGGCGACCCGGGCGTTCCCGTCCTGCCGCCCCATGGCGTTGATCGCGTCCAGCATGGCGAGCGCCCGGCGGCTCGCGGCCTCCCACCCGTCCGGCGTGCGCGGCCCTTGGGGCACGTAGGCGGCGAAGCAGCCGGCCTTCATGCCCCCCGCCCGCATCTTCGGCAGATCGACCCGGCGGCCCGTCTGGTCCCGCGGCGTGTCCGCGAAGAAGTCCGGGCCGGCGGGCCAGGGGATGTCGATATGCGTGTCGAGCGCCAGCAGCGTCGCGTGCAGGGCGCCAGAATCCATTCCCAAGTCCATTCCCTCGGTCATCGTCAAAACCCCACGCGGTCCCCGCCCTTCAGATGCAGGATCGCCCGCGCTTCCGCGGGCGTCGCGATCTCCAGGCTCAGCTCTTCCAAGATGTGCTTGATCTTCGCGACCTGCTGCGCGTTGGACGTCGCCATCTGGCCGCGGCCGATATACAGGCTGTCCTCCAGCCCGACGCGGACGTTGCCGCCCAGGATGCCGGCCATCGTGGTGAACGCCATCTGGTGCCGCCCCGCCGCCAGCACCGACCACACGTAGTCGCGCCCGAACAGCCGGTCGGCCGTTTCCCGCATGAACAGCAGGTTGCGGTGCTCCGCGCCGATGCCGCCCAGGATGCCGAAGATCGTCTGCACGAACAGCGGCGGCTCCACCACGCGGCGCTCCAGCAGGTAGGCCAGGTTGTAAAGATGCCCCACGTCGTAGCACTCGAACTCGAACCGCGTGCCGTGGCCGCGGCCCATGGTGTTCACGATGTTCTCGATGTCGCGGAAGGTGTTGCGGAAGATGTGGTTGTCCGTGCCGGCGAGGTACGGCTGTTCCCACTCGTGCTTCCAATCCGTGATCTTGTCCCCGGCGCGGGAGATGTTGAAGTTCATGGACCCCATGTTGAGGCTGCACATTTCGGGCTTCGCCTGCATGGGCGCGGCCAGCCGTTCTTCCAGCGTCATCTGCAGCCCGCCGCCGGTGGTGATGTTCAGCACCGCGTCGGTGGACTGCTTGATCGTGGGCAGGAAGCGCATGAACACGGCCGGGTCGGGGGTCGGCTCGCCGGTTTCGGGGTCGCGGGCGTGCAGGTGGATGATGGCGGCGCCGGCCTCCGCGGCCTCGATGGAGCTTTGAGCGATCTGCTCCGGCGTGATCGGCAGGTGGTCCGACATGCTGGGCGTGTGGATGGCGCCGGTGACGGCGCAACTGATGATGACCTTGGACATGGGCGGTTCCCCCGTGGCGGCGCCGCCAGTCTGCACCGGCACGCCCGCCGCCGCCACCCTTGCCGGCGCGCGCCGGGTGCTTGTATGCTGCGATGGTGTGTCCGCGTAGCTCAGCAGGATAGAGCACAGGATTCCTGGTTGCGAAATTGGGCGCGGCGCCCGGAAACGGCGCCGTGGATCCGCTCAAAGTCGGGGAACGCTTCGGCGCGCTTGCGCCATGCCGATCCCGAGCCAAGTCCGGCCGAAAGGTCGGGACGGTGTAGAGACTGGACGGGCGGCGCCTAACGGCCTCGGCAGGAGCCGCGGCCCAGGGCGAAGGGACAGTCCAGACCACGAACGCCCCCTTGCGCAAATGGCTGCGCCATTTCGCGGGGGCGGCGGCGAAAGCCGAAGTGGGATGAATCCTGGGGCCGTGGGTTCGAATCCCGCCGCGGACACCAACTTGGCCCCGCGCCGGGCCAGGCGCTGAGCGGCCGGCGGAGGCTCCGTCGCCGCCGGGGCGCCGAGGCGGTCCATCAACGGTTCAGCACGGCGCGACCGCCAGCGCGGTGCAGGCCAGGCGCCCGCTCGCTTCGTTGAAGGCCATGGACATGGCAAGGGCCGTCACGCTGGCGGTCAGCAGGATGGCCTGCAGCCGCAAAAGGGCGCGGTCCTGCGCTTCCTCGTCCTGATCCAGCGACTTCCAATCCGAGATGTGCATCGCGCGCCCCTGCTGATGGCCGTCCCCGGCCGCGGCGGCAGCTATGCGCGCACCGGCCCGACGCGGCTGTGACCTCCGTCACCCGCGGGTCCACGCCGCGGCACGGGGCCGTTCGGATCGAGGTCGAACGGAGTACGCTTCCTGGTTCACCTGCGGCGCTTATCGGTCTAGTCTCCATGCGCTGCCGATCGCGACCGGGAGCCAACCCAGGGATTCCGGACGTACGGTGCGTGGCGCGCGGGGTGACATTCAAGGATCAGACGCCCTGCATGGCTGCGGCACGGCGATGCGGCAGCCTCATGCCATGGCCGCCGCGTGATGCCGGCGCTGTCCCGCACCACCAAGCGCGACGTGCTGGCGGCCACGCCGCTGTTCGCCGTGCTGGGACACGAGGAGCTGATGGCCCTGGCCGACCTTGCCGGGGAGCGGCGGGTGGCGCGGGACACCGTGGTGATGCACCGCGGCGACCCGGATTGCTCCCTGCTGGTCCTGGTGCTCGGCCGCCTCCGCGCGGGCGCCGTGTCCATCGAAGGGCGGGAGGTCACGCTCGGCTTGATGGAGCCGGGCGCGGTGCTGGGGGAGATCGCCCTGCTCGACGGACGGCCGCGCAGCTTGAACGTGGTGGCGATGGCGGACAGCCTGCTGCTGTCCGTGGAGCGGCGCGACTTCCTGCCGTTCCTGCGCGCCCGGCCGGAGCTGATGCTGCGGTTCATGGAACTGCTCTGCGACCGGCTGCGCCGGAACAGTACCGCGTATGAGGACCTTGCCCTCGCGCCGCTCGCCGCCCGCCTGGCCCGGCTGCTGCTGACGTTGGCCGAGGCGCACGGCGCCCCCACGCCCGACGGGGTGCAGATCCGCTTGGCGCTGTCGCAGCGCGACATGGCCGCCCAGGTCGCCGCCACGCGGGAACGGGTGAACAAGCAGCTCCGCCAATGGCACGAGGCCGGGGTGCTGGGCGGACGGCACGGCCGCTTGGTGCTGCGCCAGCCGGCGGCGCTGCGCGCGCTTCTGGCATAGACCGCCGCACGCCGTTTCTGGCACGGTCGGGCGATGACAGACCTTTCCACCCTGCCGGCCTTTGTGCTGGCCGTCGCCGCGCTGATGCTGATCCCGGGGCCGAACGTCGCGTTGATCGTGGCGAACTCGGTCGCCTACGGGCGGCGCTACGGGCTGCTCACGGTGGCGGGCACCAGCACGGCCACGGCTGTGCAGTTGGGCCTGACCGGACTCGGCATGGCAGGGGTGCTGGGAAGCCTCGGCCACGGCTTCGCTTGGGTGCGCTGGATCGGCGCCGCCTACCTGGTCTGGCTCGGCGTCCAGCAATGGCGCGCGGCGCCCATCGACCTCACGCAAACGCCGCCGCAGCCGCGGTCCGCGCGGGCGATCTTCGGGCGCGCCGTGCTGGTGTCGCTCACCAACCCCAAGACGCTGCTGTTCTACGGCGCGTTCTTCCCGCAGTTCATCACCCCGGGGCCGGGTGCGGCGGCGCAGGTGGCGGTGCTGTCGGCGGTGTTCCTGGCGCTGGCGGTCGGCTTCGACAGCCTATGGGCGCTCGCGGCCGCGTGGGCGCGCGGCGCGCTGGCGATGCGGGGACGCCTGCGCAACCGGCTGTCCGGCGGCGTGCTGGTGGGCGCCGGGGTGGGATTGGCGCTCGCCCGGCCAAAATAGCGCCCGGGCCGGCGTGCGCGCCAGCCCGGCGGGCGCCGCGCCCAGCCGCACCACGATGGGCCGGTGGTCGGACGCTTGGCGGGACAGCGCCTCCGCCCCCGTGCAGACCAGCCCGCGCACCAGGCAGCGGTCGATGCGCAGCGGCAGCATGTCGCCCGCCACGTGCGTCGGCTCCCGCGGGCCGACATCGCGAAACCCCGGCAGCAGCGCCGGGCCGACCAGGTTGAAATCGCCCAGCACCGCCGCCCGCGGCGGCAGGAGGTTGGCAATGGTGCGCAACTGCCGCCGGTTCAGCAACTGCCCGTGCGACAGGTGCACGTTGGCGACCGAGAAGGTGCCGAGGTCGATCAACTGGCATACCCGCTCAAACATCGCCCCGGCCGGCAGCTCCACCACCACCGGCGGCGGCAGCGGCACCGGACTCCACATCGCCAGCCCATGGATGCGGCCCGGCAGCAGCACCCGCCAGTAGCAGCCGCCGATCCGCGCCGGCAGGTCGTCGATGCGTTGGGTGGCTTCCTGCATCAGCAGCAGGTTCGGCTGCTCCCGCCGGGCCAGGCGCACCACGTCCTCCAGGCTGGCCCCGGTCAGACGCAGCAGGTTCCAGCTCACGATCTTGGCGAGCGGCCCGCGCGTCGGCTGGGTGGCGTAGGCGCGGCGTGGCCGGCGAAACAGCATGGTTCAGCTTTCCTGGGGATCGGACGTCAGGCCCGCGCCGCCGCGCAGGCGCCATGCGCGCACCAGCAGGGTCACGCCGACCCACGCCGCGACCACCGCGATGGGCACCGTGAGCAGGCGCGGCACGAACACCGCCGCGGCGGCGAGCGCCAGCAGGACGCCGGCCGCCGCCGCCATGACCCGCGCTTCCGCCGGGCCGAGCGCCCGGTGGTTGGTGAGCGCGGCGCTGACCGCGCTGCCCAAGCCCACGGCGCCCGCGGCCAGGCGGCCCGGACTGCCGCGCCGGGCACGCTGCCGCCGGCGGCGCGGCGCGGCGGAGTAAACCCGGCCCAGGTCCAGCACGATCTCCGTCGCGTTCTGCAGGTCGGCCTCGAACATCGCCTCCATCTCGGCCGCGAAGGCCGCGTCCTCGATGGCGACATCAAGCTCCCAGTTGCCGAGCCAGCTCGCGAGGTTCAGGTTGCTCGACCCGATGCGCGACCACCTTCCGTCCGCCACGGCGGTTTTCGCGTGCAGCATGGGGCCGTTCCACTCGAACACCCGGATGCCCGCGTCGAGCAGCGGGCGATACCCGGCCCGCGACAACGCCTGGGCCACCGGGATGTCGGACGCGCCGGGCACCAGGAGCCGCACGTCCACCCCGTCCATCGCCGCGTCGCACAAAGTGCGGACATAGGCGGTCGTGCCGACGAAGTAGGCGTCGGTCAGCCAAAGCGACCGCCGGGCCATGCCGGCGATGAGCTGATCGAACCGGTAAAGCCCCATGGTGTTGGGCTTGCTGGCGATCACCCGCAGCGTGACCTGGCCCGGCTGCGCCTGCGCGTCCGCGTCCGGCGCTGGGTCGGGAGGGGACGCGGCGGGATCGGGTGGCTGCCCGCCGGCGTGCGACCAGCTTTCGTCGAACGCGGCATCAAGGTCGGCCAAGGCGGGGCCTTGGATGGCGATGCCGGTGTCGCGCCAGGCCGGGCGGCGGCGCGCCGGGTCGCCCACCCATTCGTCTCCCACGCACAGCCCCGCGACGAAGCCGATCTCGCCATCCACGCTCACGGTTTTGCGGTGGTTGCGGCTCAGCCAGCCGAACGGGCTGTCGAGCCGGGGCCGGTTGAAGCAGCGCACCTCCACCCCGGCGGCGCGCAGGTCGCGCCAGAAGCCGCGAGGCACCTGGCTGAAGCTGCCCATCCAGTCATACAGGACGCGGACCGCAACGCCTTCCCGCGCCTTGGCGGAAAGGGCGGCGGCGAACCTTTGGCCGATGGCGTCGCCGCGGAAGATGTAGTTCTCGAAGTGGATGGACCGCCGGGCGGCGGCGATGGCGTCCAGCCACGCCGCGTAGTTCTCCGCCCCGTCCCGCAACAGGCGCACGGCGCCCTGCACCGGCGCGGTGCCGGCGACGCGGGAAAACAACTGCTCGGCCGCCAGCCGCTCCATCGGGCGGCTGACGGGCACCGGGCGGCTGGGCTGGGCTGGGCGCGGACGCAGCAGCCGTCCGCCCCGCAACATGCGGACGGCCCGGCCAAGCCTGCCGCGCCCGCTCAGGCGCGGCGCCATTGCGGCGACGGGCCTGCCGGGCGACGGCGCTCCAGGGTTTCAGACGCGGGGCCTGGAGTCGGCAATCAATCCTCGTCCAAAGTCATGCTTACCGGACTTGCGTGGTCCCCACGTTGCCCTGCGGCAGCGGCGCCGGGTAGGCCATGTTGCCGGTGTCGGTCGGCCGGCGCGAGCCGGCAGGCATCGTGCTGCCGATCTGGCCTTGCGGCTGCGGGGTGGGGTAGGCCATGTTGCCGGTGTCGGTCGGCCTGCGCCCGCTGGCGGCCGTGCTGCCGATCTCGCCCTGCGGTTGCGGGGTGGGGTAGGCCATGTTGCCGGTGTCGGTCGGCCGGGACGCCTGGGACGCTTGTTGCGGGCTCGTGCAGCCGGCGAGCGCCAGGCCGACCACCGCCGCACAGGCCAAAGCTGAAACCTTCATCAGAACACCCTCCAAGTGATGCGCGCGGGATGGCCTCCGGCGCGCCATGAACGCAGCGACTGCCATAACCCATATCCGCGGCGCGGGTTACCCTCAAAATTGGCCGGGCGCCGATTCGCCCGCTCGGCTGCGCCCCAGCTCTCATCGGCAACAACGGGAAACTTGCGGCGTCGTCCTTCATATCAACGCGAAGCGGCCCATAGCTCCTGTCCCGGCCAGCAAAAAGGAATCAAGGGTAATCCGTAATGATCAGCAGCGACAAGGTCAAAGACGCCCGCACCGTCGTGGTCGTCATCGGCGCCCGCAGCGGCACGTCCGCGTTGGCGGGCACGCTTGGGCTGCTCGGCGGCACCCTGCCGAAGCGCCTCATGGGCGCGCGCAGCAGCAACGAGAAGGGACATTTCGAGCCTGTCGTCATCGCCCAGTTGCACGACAGCCTGCTCGCCGGGGCCGGCAGCGCCTGGGACGATTGGCGGCCGTTCCCGCCGGGTTGGTACGACACGGCGGCCTGCCCGGAGTATGCCGACCGGCTGCAGGCGGCGTTCACCGAGGATTACGGCGATTTCCAGCTTGCCGTGTTGAAGGAGCCGCGCATGAGCCGCCTGCTCCCGCTGTGGTGGCGGCTGCTTGGGCGGGTGGGCGCGCGGGCCGTCCCGGTGTTCATCTACCGCGACCCGGTGGAGGTCGCGCAATCGCTCGCCGCCCGGGATGCCTCGACCCTGCAGCACGGCCTGCTGTACTGGCTACGCAACCAGCTCGACGCCGAGTTCTCCACCCGCGGCATGACGCGCAGCTTCGTGCTGTTCGATGAGCTGCTGGGGGACTGGCGCAAGATGGCGGCGCGCATCGAAACGGAGGGGGGTATCCGCTTTCCCCGGCTGGACACGGCGGGCGCCGCCGTGGATGCGTTCCTTGAGCCGCGCCTCCGCCATCAGCGCCGGCTCGCCCCGGCCGCCGCCGGCGCCGGCGTGCTGACCGGCTGGACGGAGGCGGTTTTCGCTTTGTTCAACGCCCTCCGGGCCGACCCGGCCGACCCGGCCGCGCTGCGGGCGCTTGACGGCATCCGCGCCGCCTTCAACCGCCACGTCCTGGACGATGCGGCGGCGCGGGAGGCCGTGCTGATCTTGTCGTGATCCAGGGGCGCGCGGCGCCGGTCAGGTCGGCTGAACGGTCAAGATCCCTTCTTCATCCCATCCATCCTCGATGAAGCGTCCCCTCGGATGCGCGGCTCTGCCAGTTCACGCTCGGTCGTCTTGCCTGTGTCGGCATCGCGGATCGACCGCATCAGGCGCTCGGCATTGGCGGGGCTGCTGAGCAGGTGAACTGTCTCGTCCCACCCCCTGGCTTCTTTCTTTGACATCAGCGCGACGTTGCCCCGTCTGTAGTGTTGGACAACCGCGACGCCGGGCGGATCAGCCTCGGCCACCGCTCAGCGTACGCCGAGCAGCTCGACGTCGAAGATCAGCGTGGCGTTGGGCGGGATCACGCCGCCGGCGCCCCGCGCGCCGTAGCCTTGGTCGGGCGGGATGATCAGCGTGCGCTTGCCGCCCACGTGCATGGTCGCCACCCCGTTGTCCCAGCCGGCGATCACCTGCTGCACGCCCAAGGTGAAGCCGAACGGCGCGCCGCGGTCGCGCGAGCTGTCGAACTTCTTGCCGCGCTGGCCGTGGTCGTCGAGCCATCCCGTGTAATGCACGGAAACGGTCTGCCCGGATTTGGGCTGCGGCCCGGTGCCCACCACCTCGTCGTGGTACTTCACCCCGGACGGCATCGTCGTGAAGGAATCGGCGGCGAGAGCGGGTTGGGTCATCAGCAAAGCTCCAAGAAACGGGATCAGGCGGCGTAACATCGTTGGCCCTCAAGCTGCGGGTGGGGCGGCGTAGCACGCTGCGGCGGGCCTTGTCGCGCCCCGCCGCCCCCCGTAGGACAGCAAACGGGCAACGGAGGGCGGCGCGATGGCCGGGTGGCAGTTCTGGATCGACCGCGGCGGCACCTTCACGGACCTGGTGGCGCGCGCCCCGGACGGCGGCCTCACGACCCACAAGCTGTTGAGCGAGAACCCCGGGCGCTACCGCGACGCCGCCATCGCCGGGATCAAGGCGGTGCTGGGCGTGGCGCCGGGCGAGCCGATCCCGCCGGGTCTGGTGGATCAGGTGAAGATGGGCACCACCGTGGCCACCAACGCGCTGCTGGAGCGCAAGGGGGAGCGCACCCTGTTGGTGGTGAACCGCGGCTTCGGCGACCTGCTGCGCATCGGCAACCAGGCGCGCCCGCGGCTGTTCGACCTGCATGTGACCCTGCCAACCTTGCTCTATGAGCGGGTGGCCGAGCTGCCCGGCCGCGTCGGCATCGACGGCGGGGAGGTCGAGCCGCTGGACGAGGACGCCGCCCGCGCCGCCTTCGCCGCCGCCCGGGCGGACGGCATCGCGGCCTGTGCCATTGCGCTGATCCACGCCTGGAAATACCCGGACATGGAGCGCCGCCTCAAGGCATTGGCAGAGGAGGCCGGATTCGCCCAGGTGTCCGCGAGCCACGAGGTCAGCCCCCTGCTGCGCCTGGTGCCCCGCGGCGATACCACGGTGGTCGATGCCTACCTTTCGCCCATCCTGCGCCGTTACGTCGAGCAGGTCGCCTCCGAGCTTAGGGGCGTCAAGCTGTACTTCATGCAGAGCAACGGCGGGCTGGCCCAGGCCGGCCGGTTCGGGGGCAAGGACGCCATCCTGTCCGGACCCGCCGGCGGCATCGTCGGCGCGGCGCGCACGGCGGAGATGGCCGGCCTTCATCGGATCATCGGCTTCGACATGGGCGGCACCAGCACGGACGTGGCGCTGTATGACGGCGCGTTCGAGCGCGCATACGAAACGGAGGTCGCCGGCGTGCGGATGCGCGCGCCGATGATGGCGATCAACACCGTCGCGGCCGGCGGCGGTTCCATCCTGCACTTCGACGGCGCACGCATCCGGGTGGGGCCGGACAGCGCCGGGGCCAACCCCGGCCCGGCGTGCTACCGCCGCGGCGGGCCGCTCACGGTGACGGACGCCAACGTGTGCGTGGGCAAGATCCAGCCCCGGCACTTCCCGCCGATCTTCGGACCCGGGGCCAACGCCCCGCTCGACGCCGAAACGGTCCGAACACAGTTTGCCGCCCTGGCCGACGAGGTGGCCCGCGCGACCGGCACGCCGCGGCAGGACCCGCGCGAGGTCGCGGAAGGCTTCCTGCGCATCGCCGTCGCCAACATGGCCAACGCGATCAAGCAGGTCAGCGTGCAGAAGGGCCACGACGCCACGCGCTTTGCCCTGCAATGCTTCGGCGGCGCCGGCGGCCAGCACGCCTGCCTGGTGGCGGACGAGCTGGGCATGGAAACGGTGTTCATCCACCCTTACGCCGGCGTGCTGTCCGCCTACGGCATGGGCCTCGCGGACCAAACGGTGCTGCGCGAGCAGGCGGCGGAGCAGCCGCTCACGCCCGAGGCGCTGCCGGCCCTGCACGCCTTGGCCGACCAGCTTGCCGACGCTGCCCGCGCCGCGCTGCTGGAACAGGGCGCCGCCGGGCGCATCGGCATCAAGCGCGCCGTCCACCTGCGCTACGCCGGGACCGAGGCCGCGCTGCCGGTGCCCTTGACCGACTTACCCGGCACCCTCGCCGCCTTCACCGACGCCCATCGCGCCCGCTTCGGCTTCGCGACCCCGGACCGGGCGGTGATCGCGGAGGCCGTCGCGGTGGAGGCGACCGCCGCGGGCGAAACCGTGGACGAACCGGAGCTTGCCGCCCGCGACGGCGGCGGTCCCGACCCCATCGACCACGTTTCGATGTGGAGCGGCGGCGCCGAGCACCGTGCCCCGGTGTTCGACCGCACCGCCCTCCGCGCCGGCGACCGCCTGCCCGGCCCCGCCTTGGTGCGGGAAGCCAACGCGACCACCGCCGTCGAACCCGGCTGGACCGCGGAGGTCACGGCGCGCAACCACATGCTGCTGCGCCGCACCGCGCCGCTGCCCAGCCGTGTCGCGCAGGACAGCGGGAAGGCCGATCCCGTGCTGCTGGAACTG
Source organism: uncultured Acetobacteraceae bacterium (assembly GCA_964235485.1). Taxonomy (GTDB): domain Bacteria; phylum Pseudomonadota; class Alphaproteobacteria; order Acetobacterales; family Acetobacteraceae; genus CAHJXG01. Next base: position 20,577 of record CAXSAZ010000024.1, read on the forward strand.
TTCAACAACCTGTTCATGAACGTCGCCGAGCAGACCGGCGCGGTGCTGCAGAACACGTCGCAAAGCGTCAACATCAAGGAACGGCTGGACTTTTCCTGCGCCATCTTCGACGCGGAAGGCGGTCTGGTCGCCAACGCGCCGCACGTCCCCGTGCATCTCGGCGCGATGGGGGAAAGCGTGCGCACCGTGCTGCGCAGCCGCGCCGCGTCCTTGCGGCCCGGCGATGTCGTGGCGCTGAACAACCCGTTCAACGGCGGCACCCATTTGCCGGACGTGACCGTCATCACCCCGGTGTTCGACGAAGGAGGTCAGGCGATCCGTTTCTTCGTGGGCAGCCGCGGCCACCACGCCGACATCGGCGGCACGACGCCGGGCAGCACCCCGCCGGACAGCCGCACGCTCGATGACGAGGGCGTCGTCATTGACGATTTCCTGCTGGTGGACACCGGCACGTTCCGGGAAACCGAGTTCCGCGCCCTGTTGTCCGGCGCGCGCCATCCCGCCCGCAGCCCCGACGTGAACGTGGCCGACATCAAGGCGCAGGTCGCCGCCAACGAGCGCGGCGTGCAGGAACTGGCCCGCGTCGTGCATCAATACGGCTGGGACACCGTACAGGGCTACATGCGACACGTGATGGACAACGCAGAAGAGGGCGTGCGCCGGGCCATCGCCCGCATCGCGCCCGCGATGGCGAAGGCGGGGGGCGACGGCGTGTTCGAGTATCGCATGGACAACGGCGCGCCGCTCCGCGTGGCGGTGACGCTGGACGCGGAGGCGCGCACGGCGACGGTCGATTTCACCGGCACCGGGCCGCAGGACGCCGGCAACTTCAACGCGCCGCCCGCCGTGCTCCGCGCCGTGGTGCTCTACGTGTTCCGCTGCCTGGTCGGCGAGGACTTGCCCCTCAACGACGGCTGCCTGAAGCCGATCCGCATCGTGCTGCCGCCGGGCACCTTCCTGTCCCCGGAACCCGGTGCCGCCGTGGTCGCCGGCAACACGGAGGTCAGCCAAGCCGCCTGCAACGCCCTGTTCGGGGCGCTCGGCACCCTGGCCTGCAGCCAGGCCACCATGAACAACGTGCTGTTCGGCGACGCGACCCGGCAGTACTACGAAACCATCTGCGGCGGCATGGGCGCCAGCCCCGACCAGCCCGGCGCGTCCGCGGTCCAGACCCACATGACCAACACCCGCATGACCGACCCGGAAATCTTGGAGCTGCGCTACCCCGTGCGGCTGGAAACCTTTGCCATCCGCCGTGGCTCCGGCGGCGCGGGCGCGCAAACGGGTGGCGACGGCAGCATCCGCCGCATCCGCTTCGGGGAGCCGATGACAACGGTGGTCGTCGCATCCCGCCGCGCCGTGCCGCCGTTCGGCCTCCGTGGCGGGGCGGACGGGGCGCCGGGGCGGCAATGGGTCGAGCGCGCCGACGGCTCCCGGCAGGAGATGACCGGCACCGACCGGGCGGAGCTGCGGCCCGGCGACGCCTTCGTGATCGAAACGCCGGGCGGCGGCGGCTACGGCGCGCCCGCGTGACGGGGGAGCTCCTCGCCCAATCCCTGGTCAGCGGGCTGCTGATGGGGCTGATCTACGCGCTGGTGGCGGCCGGGCTGTCGCTGATCTTCGGGCTGATGGATGTCGTGAACTTCGCCCATGGGGAGCTGCTGATGCTCGCCATGTATGCCGCCGTCGTCATCTTCGGGGTGTCGGGCCTTGATCCCGTGCTGCAATTGCCGCTGATCTGCGCGCTGATGTTCGGCGGGGGCGTGCTGATCTACCGCGGCATCATCGCACGCGCCTTGAGCGTGCAGTTCAACCGCGGCATGGTGCAGATCTTCGCGACCTTCGGCCTCGCGATCTTCATCCGCGGCGCGGCGCAGTTCGCCTTTGGCGGCGATTTCCGCTCCTTGTCCGGCACCTGGCTCAGCAACAAGACCGTGAGCCTTGCCGGCATCTACGTGCCGCTGCCGCAACTGGCCGCCAGCGCCGTGTGCCTGCTGGCCTTCGCCGGGCTGCTGCTGGTCGGGCGCACCGAGTTCGGCCGGGCGCTGGAAGCGACGCGGGAGGACCGGGACGCCGTGGCGCTGATCGGCATCGACCGGGACCGCATCTTCGCCATCGGCTGGGGGCTGGGGGCGGCCACCGTGGGCGTCGCAGGCGCCATGCTGATCGAGTTCTACTACGTGTCGCCCTCCGTCGGCGCGAACTTCGCCGTTATCGCCTACGTGACGGTGGCGCTGGGCGGCTTCGGTTCCATCCTCGGCGCGCTGGTGGCCGGCATCGTCATCGGCGAGGTGGAGGCGCTGACCGCCCTCGTGCTCGAACCCTCGTTGAAGCAGGTCGGCATGTTCGCCGTGTATCTCCTGGTGCTGACCGTCCGGCCGCGCGGCCTGTTCGGGAAGCTGTGATGGACGTGTCCCTTCCCGTGGCGGCGAGGCTGCCGGCCGACAACGCCATCCTGCGCCGGCGCCGGCGGGAGCTTTGGATCGGCGCCGTGGTCCTGCTGGCGCTGGCCGCCCTGCCGCTGCCGATCCGCGACGCTTACACGCAGAACCTGCTCATCATCACGATCCTGTTCGCCGGGCTGAGCCAGGCTTGGAACATCCTGGGCGGCTATTGCGGGCAGATTTCGCTGGGCCACGCGCTGTATTTCGGCATCGGCGCGTATGTCTCGACGCTGCTGTTCGTACAGGCGGGCGTGCCGCCGACGCTTGGCATGTTCGCGGCCGGGCTGGTGGCCGGGCTGTGTGCGCTGCTGGTGGGATGGCCGTGCTTCCGGCTGAGCGGGCACTACTACGCCATCGCCACCGTGGTGGTGGGGGAGATCGGCTACCTGCTGTTCCTCAACTGGGAGCTGGTGGGCGCGGCCACCGGCGTGTTCGTGCCGTTCAAGGGCGAAAGCCTGGTCAACATGCAGTTCCGCACCAGCAAGCTGCCGTTCCACTTCTTGGCCCTCGCCTTTGCCGCCGCGACCTGGGCCGTTGCCTGGGCCATCGAGGGCGGTCGCTGGGGTTTTTCCTGGCGCGCGATGCGGGACGACGTGGTGGCGGCGCGGTCGCTCGCGGTGCGGGTGTTCCCGTCCAAGATGGCGGCGGCGGCGATCAGCGGCTTCTTCACCGGCGTGGGCGGCGCGATCTACGCGCAGTATGTCGGCTACATCGACCCGGACAGCGTGCTCGCCGGGCACCTCAGCATCCTGATCGCGCTGCCGGCGGTGCTGGGCGGGGTCGGCACGCTGTGGGGTCCGCTGCTGGGCGCCGCGGTGCTGATCCCGGTGAGCGAATTGTCCCGCAGCTACCTCGGCGGCGGCGGCCAGGGGGTTGACCTGATGATCTACGGCGGCCTGATCGTCGCGGTGTCGCTGGCGCGCCCGGCCGGGCTGGTCAGCCTGCTGGGCGCGCGCCGGGCGCCGCAGGCGTAGCACGATCCGATCGGCGGCCACTTCCTTCGGCTGCACGGAAAGCGGGCAGCAATGCCCGCGTTGGGTGCGGTTGCGGAAGCCCCGGCGCGGCGCCTGCGCGCGTCATCGCCGGTCCATGGCGCTCTCGTGCCAATGCCGCAGCAGCAGGTGGGACAAGGCCGTGAGCGCCAGGAAGATGGCGATCCCCGTGGCCGACACCAGCACGAGGGCCGCGAACATGCGCGGGATCTGCAACTGGTAGCCGGCCTCCAGGATGCGGTAGGCGAGGCCCGAGGCGCGTCCGCCCGTGCCGGCGACGAACTCGGCCACGATGGCGCCGATCAGCGCCAAGCCGCCCGAAATGCGCAGGCCCGCGAGGTAGAACGGCAGCGCGGTCGGCAGGCGCAGCCGGGTCAGCACTTGCCAGCGGCTGGCGCGGTAAAGGCGGAACAGGTCGAGGAGGTTGTGGTCCACCGAGTTCAGCCCGAGCGTCGTGTTGGACAGCACGGGAAAGAAGGCGACGATGAACGCGCAAGCCAAGAGCGCCAGCCGGATGTCGTCCACCCAGATGATGATGAGCGGCGCGATGGCGACAACCGGCGTCACCTGCAGGATCACGGCGTAGGGGAACAGCGACAGCTCGATCAGCCGCGACTGCACGAACAGGACGGCGATCAGCAGCCCCAAGGCCGCCGCGGCCAGCAACGCCGCCCCGGTGATCTGCAGCGTGATGCCGAGCGACACCGACAGGCTGGGCCAGTCCGCCCAAAGCGCCCGGGCAATCGCCACGGGGCCGGGCAGCACGTAGGCCGGCACGGCGTAGGCCCGGACCAAGCCTTCCCATGCCGCCAGCAGCAGCAGGCCGATGGCGCAGGGCATCAGCAGGCGGAGGCCCAAATTTGCCCTCACGCCACCCCCCTTTTCATGCCGCCATCGCCCGCGCCAAACCGTCCGACACGGCCCGGCATTGCCCGGCATAGGCGGCGGAAGTGCGGAACCCCTCGCCGCGCCCGTCCGGCGCCTGCACGTCGAAGGTTTGCGACACGCGGCCGGGCCGGGCCGCCATCACCACCACGCGCTGCGCCAGGTAAACGCTCTCGAACACCGAATGCGTCACGAACACCACAGTGAACCGCTCGGCCTCCCAAAGCCGCGCCAGGTCGTCGTTGAGCCGGAAGCGGGTGATCTCGTCGAGTGCTGCGAACGGCTCGTCCATCAGCAGCAGGCGCGGCGCGGTCACCAGCGCGCGGGCGATGGACACCCGCATCCTCATGCCGCCCGACAGCGCGCGGGGGTAGGCGGCCCCGAACGCCGCCAGGTCCACCCGCGCCAGCGCCGCCATCGCCCGCTCCCGCGCTTCCGCCCGGCGGACACCCGCCAGCCGCAGCGGCAGGGCCACGTTGCCCGCCGCCGTGGCCCACGGCATCAGCGTCGGCTCCTGGAACACGAACGACACGTCGCGTTGCGGGCGCCCGGCGGCATCGTGCGCCGCGACCGGCCAGTCGATCCGCCCGGCGGTCGGCGCTTCCAGCCCGGCGATCAGCCGCAGCAACGTGCTCTTGCCGCAGCCGCTGGCGCCCAGCAGGGCGACGAAGCTGCCCGGCATGATGTCGAGGTCCACGCCCTCCACCGCCAGCGTGCCGCCGCGGTAGCGTTTCTCGACGCCCCGCAGCGACGCCAGCGGGCGCGGGATCAAATCCCGACCTTGCGGTTCACGAACCGCAGCGAGTACGCCCGCTTCGCGTCCAGCCCCGGCGGATACACCCCGGCCGCCGCCATGGCGCCGGCGAACCGCTCCCACCGCGCATCCGTCATCGCGCCGATGCCGAGCGTCGTCGCGTCCCCCGACAGCACGATGCCGCCATCGGCCATCGCCTGGTCGGCATAGGCGATGCTGGCGTCGGCCATGTCCGGGTTGTCCCGCTTGATCAGCGCGTGGGCCAGCGGGCGCTCCGTGCCGCGCATGTAAAGCGCCCAGCCCTCGATGGAAGCGTCGATGAACCGTTGCAGCACCTCCGGACGCTCGGCGGCGAACTTCGCGCCCACGTCGATGGTGGTCTGGTAGTTCTCGAAGCCGTGGTCCGCGAACAACAGGAAGCCGGGGTCCGCCCCCGCCTGCCGCGCCGCGAACGGCTCGGAAGAGATGAACGCCTGCTGGATCGCGCGCTTGTCGGTCAGGAACGGGGCGAGGTTGAAGGTGTAGGGGCGGATCTGCTCGTCCGTGTAGCCGTAGCGGGCGCGCAGCCACGGCCAGTAGCCGACCCGCCCGCCGGCGCCGACCAGCATGGGCTTGCCGCGCAGCGCCTCGAAGCTGTCGTTGCCCTGGCCCTTGTGCACCATGAAGCCCTGTGGGTCCTTCTGGAAGATGGCGGCGACCGACATGAACGGCAGCCCGTCCCGCGCGTAGTTCAGCGCCTGCAGGCTGTTGGACATGATGGCGTCCACCCGGCCGGCGAGCAGCAGTTGCGCCGGGTTCTGCTGCGGCCCGCCCATGCGCAGGTCGCAGTCGATGCCGTGCTTGCGGTAGATGCCGGACGCGACCGCCTGGTAGAACCCGCCGTGCTCGGCCTGCGCCCGCCAGTTGGTTTGGTAGGACACGCGGTCCAGCGACGCCTGCGCGCGGGCCGTGCCCACCGCCGCCAAGGCAAGCACGCCGCCGGCCGCCCCGCGCCGCGTGATCCGGTAGATGGTTCGCATCCGGGCCTCCCTGGTCATGCCGCTCCAGCCGTGCCGGTCGGTGCTGATCGGTTTTGCAAACGTTGTGCCAGGGTGAGGCCGGGGCCTGGCCTGGTTCTTGCTCGCTTCCGCCCCATGGCGGCATTGGAGATCGACGCGCTCAGCAAAGCCTATGCCGGTGCCGTGGCGGTGGACCGGCTTTCACTCAGCGCGGCGTCCGGGGAGTGCATCGCCCTGCTCGGCCCGTCCGGCTGCGGCAAGACGACGACGTTGCGCATGGTGGCCGGATTCGTCAAGCCGGACAGCGGGCATATCCGCTTGGCGGGCCGGTCCCTGGAGCGCGAGCCGCCGCACCGGCGGCGCATCGGCATGGTGTTCCAGGCTTACGCCCTGTTTCCGCACATGACGGCCGCGGGCAACGTCGCGTTCGGGCTGGAGACGCGGCGCCTGCCGGCGCGGGAGGTCCGCGACCGCACGCGCGCCGCCTTGGCGCTGGTGGGCCTGGACGCGCTGGGCGGGCGCTACCCCGGCCAGTTGTCGGGCGGGCAGCAGCAGCGCGTGGCGCTGGCCCGCGCGCTGGTGATCGAGCCGGACCTGCTGCTGCTGGACGAGCCGCTGTCCAACCTCGACGCCTCGCTCCGCGCCGGGATGCGCGCCGAGATCGACCGCCTGCGCCGCCGCCTCGGCATCACGACGCTGTTCGTGACGCACGACCAGGAGGAGGCGATGGCCCTGGCCGACCGCGTGGCGGTGCTGCGCGCCGGCCGCCTGATGGAGTGCGCCGCCCCGCCCGACCTCGCGGAGCGGCCCGGCCGCGTGTTCACCGCCGCCTTCCTGGGCGCCCGCACGGTGCTGGCGGGGCGGGTGGCGGCGGGCGCCTTCGTGACGGCCGGGGGCGGGCTGTCCATCGCGCCTGCGCCTGCCGCCGGCATGACCCACGCCGTGCTGCGCGCCGCCCGCCTCCGCCTGGTGCCGGCCGGGACGGATGCGGACGCCGCGCCGCTGGCCTGGGCGGCGACGGTGACGGACGCCGCGTGGCTCGGCGACCACGTTTCCTATGAGGTGGCCGCCGGGCCGCACCGCATCCGCGTGCTGCGCCCCACCACCGAGCCGCTGCTGCCGCCCGGCGCCCCCGTGCTGCTGCTGGGCCAGCCCCCTGCCATCGCCGCCATCCATGAGGAGGAGCCATGACCCCCATATCCCGCCGCCTGCTGCTCGGCGCGAGCCTCGCCGCCCCCGCGATCCGCCCGGCCCGCGCGGCGGCCGCCCGCGGCGGCGAGCTGACGGTGGGCGTGTGGGGCGGGGAACAGGAGCGCATCCTGCGCGAGTTCTGCGTCCAGCCGTTGGAGGAGAGGTACGGCGCCCGGATCAGCCTCGTGCTGGGCGGCACGGTGGAGCGCCGGGCGCGGGCCTATGCGGAGCGCGGCCGGCCGTCGTTCGACGTGATCTACCTCAACATCTTTGAAAGCCGCCAAGCGGTGAAGGACGGCGTGACGCAGGCGCCGACCGACGCGGTGCCCAACGCCGCCCACCTGTTCCCCGCGGCGCGGCTGGGCGGCTACGGCGTGGCGTTCAACCCCGTCACCGTGGTGTATGACAAGCGCGCGGTGTCCTCCCCGCTCACGAGCTGGCGCGACCTGTGGCGGCCGGAGCTGCGCGGCAAGCTGATCTGGCCGACCTACCCCGGCGCCCAGGGCACGGCGGCGCTGTTGATGTCGGCCAAGGCGTGGGGCGGGTCCGAAACCGACATCGAGCCGGCGTTCCGCAAGATCGCCGAGCTGAAGCCGTTCGCCGCGTTCCAATCGAGCCAGGACCAGCTTTTCACCTTGTTCGACCAGGGCGTCGGCGCGGCCAGCATCGAGTTCGGCAGCTTCACCCGGGCCTACGCCGAAAGCCGCAACCCCCACATCGTGATCGCCGACCCGGCCGAGGGCCAGGCCATCGCCAGCAACGTCGCCTGCATCACCACCGGCACCCAGAACCAGCGGCTGGCGGAGGAATGGGTGGACCTGCACTTGTCGCCCGCCTGCCAGCGCGCCTACGCCGAGCGCATCCTGTACAGCCCCTCCGTCCGCAACGCTGATTTGCCGGACGGCCTGGCCGCCAAGCTCGTCACCGGGGACGCCGTGGGCCGCCTGGTGGACTTCGACTGGGACGTGGTGACGCGCAACCAGTCCCGCTGGTCCAGCCGCTTCGCGCGGGAGATTGCCGGGTAGTGCTCGCGCTGCCCTATCTGGCCTGGCTGTGCGTCGCGTTCCTGCTGCCGCTCGGCGCGGTGGCGCTGCTGTCGGTGCAGCCCGGGGGCGACGTGTTCGCGCCCTTGGTGCTGACGCCGACCGGCGCGCAATACGCCGAGGTGCTCGGCGACGCCTTCCTGCTGCGGACCCTGGCGCAGACCTTGGCGCTGGGCGCGGGCGTTGCCGCCGCGTCGGCCGTGCTGGGCTACCCCGTGGCGCTTTGGCTGGCGCGGATGCCGCCGCGGTGGCGCTCGCTCGGCTTCGCCTGCGTGCTGGTGCCGCTGCTGACCAACGTGGTGGTGCGCTCGCTCGGCATCATCCTGCTGCTCGCGCCGGGCGGGGTGGTCGCGGGCGCCGCCGGGCTGCTGGGGCTGGGCCGGCCGAACCTGCTGTTCGGCTGGTTCGCCGTGGGCGTGGCGCTGACCCAGGTGTTCCTGCCCTACATGGTGCTGTCCCTTTACGACGCGCTGGACGCGCAGGACCCCCGGCTGCACGACGCCGCGGCCGGGCTGGGCGCCGGCCCGGCCGAGCGCTTCCTGCGCGTCGTGCTGCCGCTGTCCCTGCCGGGCCTGCGCGCCGGGGTCGTGCTGGTGTTCCTGCTTTCCAGCACCGCCTATGTGTCCGCGACGCTCGTGGGTGGGCGAAAGGTCTGGGTCAGCGGCATGGTGGTGCTGCGGGAAGGGCTGGAGAACCTCGATTACCCCCTGGCCGCCGCGGTGGCGATGCTGATGCTGGCGGCCTCCGTCGCGGCGACGGCGGCGGTTGGCCTCGCTTTCCGCCTGCTGGCGCCCTGGGCCGCCGGGCGTCCGCCCCGCCGGGTGCGGCTGGGCCGGATCGGCCTTGCCGTCGCCGAGTGGGCCGCGCCGGTGCTGGGCCGCGTCTTGCTGGCGGCGGCGCTGGTGCTGCTGCTGTTCCCGCTGGCGCTCGTCGTCGTGTCGTCGTTCAACGACACGCCGCAGGCGACGGTCGCGTCGTTCGGCGGCTTCACCTGGCGGTGGTACGGCCGTGTTTGGGAGAACCCGCGCTACCTGGAAGACGCGCGCACCAGCGCCGTGCTGGCGCTTGCGGCCGTGGCGCTGGCGCTGGGCTTGTCCTTGCCGGCCGCGTTCGCGCTGGCGCGCGGCGGGGGCCGTGGCCACGGCGTGCTGGCCGCCGCGCTGATGCTGCCCCTGGCCTTGCCCGGCATCGCGCTGGGCCTGGGCATGTTGCGCCTGCTGCAATGGTTCACGGCGCTGCCGCCCTTCCTGGGCCTGCTGGCGGTGCACGTCGTGCTGGTGGCGCCGTTCACGCTGGCCATCCTGCGCGCGTCGGTCGCGGGGCTTGACCGCTCGCAGGAGGACGCGGCCAGCGGGCTGGGCGCCGGGCGTTTGCGCATCCTGCTGCGCGTGCTGCTGCCGCAACTGGCGCCGGCGCTGCTGGTGGCCGGCGTGCTCGGCTTCCTGATCTCCTTTGGCGAGGTCACGGTCACGGCGTTCCTCACCACCGCGCGGATGCAGACCCTGCCGGTCCGCATCTACGCCGAGGCGGGGTTCAGCCTGGAGAACACGGTCAACGCCGTCAGCACGCTGCTGATCGGCGCCACCTTGGCCGCGCTGCTGCTGGTGAGCCGGGTCACGCCGCTCGACCGGGCATGGCGGCGCTGAGGGCCTCGGGGCCAGCATGTGCGCGCCGTTGGCATGGCGCGTGCTAGTCCTGGCCCATGGACATACCCGCCCCCAACGCCCCCGCCGATTGGACCCGCTTCGAGGCCGAGCTGGGCGGCATCCCCTGCATCACCGACCCGGCGGCCGTCCGGCAGAAAAGCCGCGACTTCTTCTGGTACAGCCCCATCCTGAAAGCCCAGCTCGACCGCAAAACCGCCGACATCGTCGCCTGCCCGCGCACCGAGGCGGAGGTGGTGGCCGTCGCCGCGCAATGCGCGCGCTGGCGCGTGCCGCTCACCGTGCGCGGCGGCGGCACCGGCAACTACGGCCAGGCCGTGCCGCTGGAAGGCGGCGTGGTGCTCGACATGACGGCGCTGGACCGCATCGTCGCGTTGGAAGGCGGGCTGCTGACCGTCGAGCCCGGCCGCAAGATGGGCGACATCGACGCCGCCACCCGGCCGCAGGGCTGGGAACTGCGTATGCACCCCTCCACCAAGCGGACGGCGACCATTGGCGGCTTCATCGCCGGCGGCAGCGGCGGCGCCGGGTCGATCACCTGGGGCGGGCTGCGCGACGCCGGCAACGTCGTGGCCGCGCGGGTCGTGTCGTGCGAAACGGCGCCCCGCGTCGTGACCCTGACCGGCGACGAGGTGGCGGGCGTGAACCACGCCTACGGGACCACCGGGATCATCACGGCGCTGACGCTCGCCATGGCGCCGGCGCAGCCCTGGATGGACCTGCTGGCCGGGTTCGACGACTTCGACGCCGCCGCACGCTTCGGCCTGGCGCTGGGACAGGCGGACGGCATCGCCAAGAAGCTCGTCACCGCCGTAGCCGCGCCGTTGCCGGAATGGTTCCGCGGCCTCGACATCCCGGCGGGCCAGCACGTCGTGCTTGCGATGGTGGCCCGGCACGGCTTGGTCCCCTGGGACGACCTGCTGCGCGCCCATGGCGGGCGGGAGCTGCTGCGCGTGCCGTCCGACGAGGCCGGGCGCGTGCCGATCTACGAGTACACCTGGAACCACACGACGCTGCACGCCCTGCGGCGGGACAAGACGGTGACCTACCTGCAATGCCTTTACCCGGCCGACCGGCAGCTCGAGCTGGTGGCCGAAATGCGCGCCGCCTTTCCGGACGAGTTGCTGACGCACCTGGAGTTCATCCGCGTCGGCGGGCGCGTGACGTGCAGCGGGCTGCCGGTGATCCGCTACACCACGGCGGAGCGCATGGCCGAGATCGTCGCCCATCACGAAAGCCGGGGCGTGCTGATCGCCAACCCGCATTTCTACACGCTGGAGGACGGCGCCGGCCACAAGCGCGTCGGCGAAACGCAGCCGGCGATGAAGGCGGCGATGGACCCGCTGGCGCTGCTCAACCCCGGCAAGATGCGCAGCTACGCGCCCGCCGCCTGAGCCGCCATGGGTGGGCTGCGGCACGGATGGGCGTTGGCGCATCGAGGTGCTGGGATGCCGTTCAAGCACAGCTCTGATCGTTCCAACGGCGGCCCCGCCGAGTCATCCGCCGATGGGTTTCACCCATCCTACGGCATGGGTCGCGTAGGATGGGTGACCATCAGCAACCGCCCATGGGTCGATCAATGGTGCCGCCCGTGTTACTCCAACGGCGGCCCCGCCAAGTGGCACGCCACGGGCCAGGTAACGTCCGCCCCGGTGCGGCGCGGCGTCAGCGCCGGCGCAGTTACGGCACAGCGCGGCTCGGCAAGGGGGCAGCGCGGGTGGAACGGACAGCCCGCCGGCGGCTGGAGGGCGCTCGGAAGCTCGCCCTGCACCGCCGCGCCTCGCTGGCGGGCGCCGGGCGCGACTTGCGGGACCGCCTCGATCAGCGCGCGCGTGTAAGGGTGCCGCGGGGTCGCGAACAACGCCTCCGTTGGGCCGGTCTCCACGATCCGGCCGAGATACATCACCGCCGTCCGGTGCGCGATGTGCCGCACCAGGCGCAGGTCGTGCGTGATGAACAGCAGCGCCAGCCCAAGCCGCTCCTGCAGCTCCATCAGCAGGTTCACAATCTGCGCCTGCACGGACACGTCGAGCGCCGAGACCGGCTCGTCGGCGATGATAAGCGCCGGCTCCACCGCGAGCGCGCGGGCGATGCCGACCCGCTGCCGCTGCCCGCCGGAGAACTCGTGCGGGTAACGCCCGGCGGCGTCCCGCGGCAGGTGCACGAGATCGAGCAGCGCCCGCACCCGGTCCGGCACGGCGGCGCGCGCCACCACCCGGTGCACCGCCAAAGCCTCCGCCAGCGCGTCGCCGACCCGCAGGCGCGGGTTCAGCGAGCCGTACGGGTCCTGGAACACCATCTGCACCCGGCGGTTGAAGGCACGCCGCGCCGCGCCGGTCAGCGCCAGGGCGTCCCGGCCCTCCAACCGGATCGCGCCGGCATCCGGCTCGTGCAGCCGCACCAGGCACCGGGCCAGCGTGGACTTTCCGCAGCCGGACTCGCCGACCACGCCCAGGGTTTCGCCCCGGCGCACCGCCAGGCTCACGCCGTCCACCGCCCGCAACGCCGGCGCCGGGCGCCTGCGCGCCCAATCGAGCGCCGAACGCCGCAGCGGGAACCGCTTGCACAAGCCCGTGGCTTCCAGCAGCGGCGCGCTCAGCACGCCACCCGCTCCGACGCCCAGCACGCCGCCCACTGCGCCGGCGCGACTTCCAGGAACGGCGGCGCTTCCGTCCAGCACCGTGCCTCGACGAAGCCGCAGCGGGGCGCGAACGGGCAGCCCGGGATCGCCTCGTCGAGCCGCGGCGGCTGCCCCGGGATCGGGACCAGCGGCTGCCGCGCCTCCCCTCCGGGCATCGAGCGCAGCAGGGCGGCGGTGTAGGCGTGGCGGGGACGTGCGAAAACCGCCGCAACCGGCCCGGCCTCGACCACCCGCCCGGCATACATTACGCACACCCGGGCGCAGGTTTCCGCCACCACGCCCAGGTCGTGCGTGACCAGCACCATCGCCATTCCCAGCTCCGCGCTCAGCCGGGTCAGCAGCTTGAGGATCTGGTCCTGGATCGTGACATCCAGCGCCGTGGTCGGCTCGTCCGCCAGCAGCAGGGTCGGCTGCGCCGCCAGCGCGATGGCGATCATGGCGCGCTGCCGCATCCCGCCGGAGAACTCGTGCGGGTAGCTTTGGAGCCGCTGCGCCCCGGACGCGATGCCCACGAGGCCGAGCAGCTCCAGCGCCCGCGCCCGCCGCCCCCGGCGGTCCAGCCCGCCATGCGCCGCCAGGCTTTCCTCGATCTGCTGGCCCACCGTGAGCACCGGGTTCAGCGCGGCCATGGGTTCCTGGAAGACCGTGGCGATCTCCCGCCCGCGGACCCGGCGCAGCGCCCGCTCCGGCAAGGCCAGCAGGTCCCGGCCCCGCCACTCGGCCCGCCCGGACACCGTGGCGTTGCGGCGCAGCAGCCCCGTGATGGCCCGGAGCGTCACGCTCTTGCCGGACCCGCTCTCGCCCACGAGGCCCACGATCTCCCCGGCGCCCACGGCGAAGCTGACGCCACCGACTGCGCGCACCGTGCCGCCCGGCACCGCGAAGCCGACGCGGAGGTCCTCGACGCGCAGCAGCGCCGCCCCCGCCTCACGTTGCATCACCGCTTCACGTCCAGCAGGTCCGCCACCCCGTCGCCCACCAAGCTGAAGCCGATGCCGGCGAGCACGATGGCGAAGCCGGGGAACACCGCGATCCACCACGCCTGGGTGAACAGGTTCTTGCCGTCGGCGATCAGCACGCCCCATTCCGCCGCCGGCGGCTGCGCGCCGAGGCCGAGGTAGCCCAGGCTCGACCCCAGCAGGATCGCCAGCGCCATGTCGGTCATCCAGTACACGATCACCGGCCGGGCCGCGTTCGGCAGGATGTGGCGCAAAAGGATGCGCGCCTCCCCGTAGCCCAGCACCTTGCAGGCGGACACGTAGTCCTGGCCGCGCAGCACCATCACCTCGCTCCGCATCAGCCGGGCGTAGAACACCCAGCCGACGGCGGTGACGGCGACATACATGTTGCCCAGGCCCGGCCCCAGCACCGCCACGATGGCGATCACGAGCACCAGGAACGGGAACGTCACCACGAGATCGACCAGCCGGCCGAACACGGCGTCGGCGATCCCGCCGTAGTAGCCGACCAGCAATCCTACGGCCGTTCCGATCAGCAGCGGCCCGATTGTGGCGAAGACCGCGATCTGCAGGTCGATGGCTGACGCGGCAATGGTGCGGGACAGGATGTCCCGTCCGAACTGGTCGGTGCCGAACAGGTGCGCCCGCCCCGGCGGCTGCAGCAGGGCCGCGAAGTCGAACGCCAGCGGGTCGTAGGGCGCCACGGTCCCGGGCACCATGGCGCAGACCAGCAAGGCCAGCAGGATCGCCGCCCCCGCGATCAGCGGCGCCGGCACGCGCCCGATCACCGGGCGACCCGCGGGTCGAGCCACATCTGCACCAGGTCGGTCACGAGAAAGGCCAACGACACGACCACCGCCAGCACCAAGGTCAGCGCCTCCATCATCGGGTAGTCGCGGGCGAAGATGCTATCGACCATCAGCCGGCCCACGCCGGGCACGGCGAACACGCTTTCCGTGATGACCGCGCCGCCGAGCAGCGTGCCGACCTGCAGCCCCACCAGTGTCACGGTGGACAGCAGCGCGGGGCGGAAAACGTGCCGGAACAGCACGACCCGGCGCGGCAAGCCCTTCGAGCGGGCGAAATCGACGAACTCCGCCTGCAACACCTCCAGGATCGCCGCCCGGAGGTTGCGCATGATCACCGCGGAGAAGCTGAGCGCCAAGGTGAGGGCCGGCAGCAGCAGATGGTAAAGATGGCCCGCCACCCCGTCGCCGTAGCCGCCCACCGGAAACCAGCGCAGCCCGGCGGCGAACACGGTGAGCAGCAGCAGCCCGACATAGAAGATCGGCGACGACAAGCCCACCTGGAACGCCGCCCGGATCAGGAGGTCCGGCCAGCGCCCTGCCTGGATCGCCGCGACAAAGGCCAGCGGCACGGCGATGCCCACCGCGAACACCGTCGCCAGCGCCGTCAGCATCAGGGTCGCCGGCAGCCGCTCCGCGATCACCGTTGTCACCGGGACGCGCAGCGCGATGGAGAGGCCGAAGTCGCCGTGCAGGGTGCGCCCGGCGAACAGCAGGAATTGGGTCCACAGCGGCTCGTCCAGCCCCATCTGCGCGCGGAGCCGGGTCACGGCCTCTTCCGTCGCGCGGTCGCCCAGCATGGCGCTCACGGGGTCGCCCGGCAGCAGCCGCGCCAGCACGAACACCACGACGCCGATGGCGAGAAAGGTCGGCACGATCTGCAGCAGTCGTGCGGCGACCAGCCCGGCGCGGTTCAAGCGGGCGGCCTACTTATCGACGAACGCCGCCTCGAACAGGTTGTTGCCGAGCGGGATCTGCACGAAGCCCTGCGCCTGCTTGCGGAAGGCGACGGGGTAGGGCGTCTCGTACAGGAACACGATGGGGGCCGCGGCGCAGTAGCGTTCCTGGATTTCCTTGTACTGCGCGGCGCGGGCGGCGGGGTTTGTTTCCTGCTGCGACTTCACGAACAGCTCGTCCACCCGCTCGTCCCGCCATTGCGAATGCTGCGAATGGATGTTGGGGTAGTAGGCGGCGTAGGATGTGACCTGGCTCGGGTCGGAGATGTCGTTGGTCCATAGCGCGGCCCGCATGGCGAAGTCCTCCGCGCGGTAGCGGGCGGTGCGGGTGGCGCTGTCCACCAGGTCGATGCGCAGCTTGACGCCGACCTGGCCCCACATCTGCTGCACGATCGCCAGGTTGTTGGCCTCGTCCGCGCTGCCGGACAGCGCCAGGATCGAGGTCTCGAACCCGTTGGGGAAACCGGCCTCCGTCAGCAGGGCGCGCGCCTTGGCCGGGTCGTATTTGTAAAGGTCCTGGCCCGCGAACAGCGGCGTCGTTGCGGACATGAAGGAGCGCATCGGCTTGCCGAGGCCCAGCGTGGTGATGCCGATCACCGCGTCCTTGTTGACGGCGTAGTTCAGCGCCTGGCGCACCTTGGGGTTCGCCATGGGGTTGGGCTTGCCGTCCTTGGTGGTCGCGCCCGCGAACATCGTGAGAAAGGTGACGCGGGTGGAGGGCCACAGCTCCATGCGGAGCGCCGGGTCCGCCTGCAATTCCTTGACCCGGGCGTAGGGCACGAACTCGGTGCCGTCGATCTCCCCGGCCTTGAGCTTCAGCAGCCGGGTGGCGTCGTCCGGGATGATCTGGAACTCAAGCTCGTCGAGGTAGGGCAGGGGCTTGCCATCCTCGGCCGGCTTCCAGTAGTGCGGGTTGCGCCGCAGCGTCATCGAGACGCCGCGCTTCCAAGCCGTCAGGATGAAGGGGCCGGAGCCGACCGGGTGCTCGGCGAAGGCACGCGCCTTGTCTTCGGGCGTTTCGCCGGGTGCTGCCTCGAACAGCTTCTGCGGCAGGATGGCGGCGTTGAACGTGGCCAGCGCCGGGATGATCGTCGGGTCCGGGTGCTTGAGCGCGATCCTCACGGTGTCGCCCGATGCCTCGATCCCGTCGATGGAGGCGAGCGAGGACGACCACGCCCCGGCCTTCGGGTCGCGGGCGCGGTCGAGCGACCATTTCACGTCCGCCGCGGTGAGCGGGGAGCCGTCCGCGAACTTGACATTGGGGCGGAGCGTGAGCGTCAGCGCCTTGCCGTCGGCCGCGGTGTCCCACTTCGTGGCGAGGCCGGGCTGCACGCCCAGGCCGTCCTTGGTGGGGGCGAGCAGCGTGTCGTAGAGGTTGGTCAGCACCCAGATGTCGGTGTTGTTGTCGTTCAGCACCGGGTCGAGAAACAGGCTGTCGGCATAGCGCGCATAAACCATCTTGCCGCCCCGGGCGGCGGCGTCCGCGGCGTGGGGCATGGCCAGGATGCCCGTTGCGATGAGGGCTGCGAGGCCGGTTTTGAGCAGGGTTCGACGCATGGGGCCTCCTGAGCCAAGGACGTGCGAGGCTAGGTTTGTTGGTTGGGTGGAGTCAACGCGGGTTGAGCGGCCCATTTGCACCAGCCTACGCCAGCCAATTCTCCACGTTCAGGCCGCGGACGCGCCGGAACTCACCGATGTTCGCCGTCACCATCGTCGCGCCAAGCGCACAGGCATGGGCGGCAATCAGCAAGTCGTTTGATTCAATAGGGCGGCCAACGGCTTCCAGTTCGGCCCGTAAATTTCCGTACTCGCTATCGGCCGGCATGTTGAACGGCAGCACCGGCACCCTTGAAAGGAATTCCTCTATTCTACGCAGAAGCCGAGGCGAACCCTTCTTGGCGCAGCCATAACGCAGTTCCGCCGCCACGATGATGCTGACGCAAACCGCGTTCCCTGCTGCCCTGGCGCGTTGCGCAGCAGGCCCGGCAGGATTGCGGATCAGTTCGCTGACCGTGTTTGTGTCCAGCATGTAGTGCACGGTCAGAAGATGTCCTTCGGCGCCGGGGGAGGATCGTCGATCTCCGGAAACTCCTCATCCAACGGCTCCCAGCTATCCAGGAGCGCCGCCAGTCCGTTTTTGTGCACAGGTTCGATGATGAGGCGGTCGCCGTCACGGCTGATGATGGCCTCGCTGCCGGGCAATTCGAATTCTACTGGGATGCGGATGGCCTGATTGCGGTTGTTGCGGAACAGCCGTACTTGGCGGGGTGCGGGGTTGGATTGGGGCACGGCTTCGGCCTCCATGGGATATGTCTGTGACATATGCCAATGTTGGTGCCTGTTCAAGGTCGGCTTGCATGGCTATCAAGGGCGCCCAGGAGGAGGGCTGTCGCTGAAAGTTATGTTGGCGATGCGACAGTCGGCAGCATGGCTTTCATTGTACGGCGAGGCATGATCACCTCCCTGTTCTGAGGCTTTCTGGTCCGTTTATTAGTAAATGCGGCAACTGGCAGCGAGTCGGTTAGCGTCCGTCTCGGGACGGGATTGCAACGGGTTGCGCAGGGGTTGAATGGCCGGGGTGGCTGTGATCTCAGCAGGTTGTCGAAGCCTTGCTGGACGATCTCATGTGGACCCTGACCACCCGTGCGCAGCGTAGCCGCGCGGGGCTGGTGGTGCTGGACTACACCGCGACGGGGCTGACCCTGCGTCAGCACCCGCTGGCGCTGCTGCGCCCGGCGCTGCCGGCGTCGTCGCAGCCAGCGGAGTCCGGTGGGCGCCGGAGGTTCGCGTGCATGTTCCACTGACCGCCGCTTCTGGCTGAGGCCTGTGCAGCGCCATGGGCAGGCTGGGCACAACAACGGCAATCCCGGTCTGCGGCCCCCCGACACACGGCGCCGCCCTCATGGCCACGCGCCCGGCGCCCCCATACACTGCAGCCTCAACGTCCAGACCTGGCCGGAGTGCTGCCATGCCGTCCTCCCTGCGCTGCGGATTCGATATCGGCGGCACCTTCACCGATTTCGTGCTGATGGACCCCGCCAGCACCACCCCGCGCCTGCACAAGCTCCTGACCACGCCGGACGACCCGGCCATCGGCGCGCTGGACGGGCTGCGCCGCATCATCGCCGCCCATGGCGCAGGGTTTGGCGACGTTTCCGAGATCGTGCACGGCACCACGCTGGTCACCAACGCGGTGATCGAGCGCAAGGGCGCCCGGCTGGGCATGATCACCACGGCCGGGTTCAGCGACGTGCTGGAAGCCGGCACGGAGCAGCGCTACGACATTTACGACCTGTTCCTGACCTACCCCGAACCGCTGGTGCCCCGCCGCCGCCGGCTGGAGGTGGCGGAGCGCATCGACCGCGACGGCCGCGTGGTGACCAAGCTGGACACGGAGGGCGTGCGGCGCGCGGCGCGCAAGCTGCGCGAGCAGGGGGTGGAGGCGGTGGCGATCTGCTTCCTCAACGCCTACCGCGAACCCCGGCACGAGCAGGAAGCCGCCGCGGTCGCCGCGGCGGAGCTGCCGGGCGTGCCGATATCGCAATCGCACCAGGTGGTGGCCGAGATCGGCGAATACGCCCGCTTCGTGACCACCTGCGCCAACGCCTACGTGCAGCCGCTGGCCGGCACCTACCTGCGGCGGCTGGAGCGGGCGCTGCGCGACGAAGGGTTCCGCGGCGCCCTGCGGCTGATGCACTCGGCGGGGGGCCTGGTTTCGGTGGGCGCGGCGCGGGACTTCCCGATCCGGCTGCTGGAATCCGGTCCCGCCGGCGGCGCTTTGGCGGCGGCGCTGCTGGGCGCGCGGGCCGGGCATCGGGACCTGCTGGCCTTCGACATGGGCGGCACCACGGCCAAGGCCTGCTTGATCGAGGACGGGCGGGCGCAGGTGGCGCCGCTGCTGGAAGCGGGACGGGAACAGCGGTTCAAGAAAGGCTCGGGCCTGCCGATCAAGGCGGCGACCATCGACATGATCGAGATCGGCGCCGGTGGCGGCTCGGTGGCGGCCATCGACGAGGTGGGGCTGCTGCGCGTGGGTCCGCACTCCGCCGGGGCGGCGCCGGGTCCGGCCTGCTACGGGCGCGGCGGCACGCAGCCGACGGTCACGGATGCCAACCTGGTGCTGGGCTATTACGACCCTGCCTTCTTCCTGGGCGGCGCCATGGCGCTGGACGGCGTGGCGGCGCGGCAGGCGGTCGCCAGCGTGGCCGAACCGCTGGGGCTGAGCGTGGAAGCGGCGGCCTGGGGCATCCACAAGGTGGTGGTGGAAAGCATGGCCGACGCTGCCCGCGTTTACCTGGTGGAGCGCGGCAAGGACCCGCGGCGCTACGCCATGGTGGGGTTCGGCGGCGCCGGACCTGCCCATGCGGCGGAGGTCGCGCGGGCGCTGGGCTTGGCGGAGTTGGTGGTGCCCCCGGCGTCCGGCGCGGCCTCGGCCTTGGGATTCCTGGCGGCGCCGCTCTCGGCGGGCGGCGTCCGTTCCTTGTTGGTGCGCCTGGTGCCCGGCGCCGGGCTGCAGGACGCCGAGCAGGTGTTGCAGGAACTGGAACGGCAAGCGCGGGCGGAGCTGGCGGCCGGTGGCGCCGCTGGCCCCGTGCAGGTGGAACGCACCGCCGACATGCGGCTCGCCGGGCAGATGCACGAGATCGCGGTGCGGCTGCCAGCGGAGCCGCTGACGGAAGGCAGCCTGCCCGCGCTGGTCGCGGCCTTCGAGGCCGCCTACGCCGCCCGCTACGCCGCGCCCCAAAAGCAGGCGACGGTGGAGGCGGTCAGCTTCCGCGTGTCCGTCACCGGCCCGGCGCCCGGCGTGGCGCTGGCGGCGGCGGGCGAGCCGGGCGCGGCGCGCAAGGGGGAGCGGCAGGCCTGGTTCGGCGAAGGCTTCCTGGCCACGCCGGTCTATGACCGCTACGCGCTGCGCGAAGGGGCGGAAGTCGCCGGCCCGGCCATCGTGGAGGAGCGGGAAGCGACCACGGTGATCGCCCCCGGCGACACGCTGCGCGTGGACGCGGCCGGCAACCTGCGCATCACGGTCGGCGCGGCGAGCGCCATGAGCCTGGTGCGCCCCGGCATGACCGAGGCCGAAAGCCGCGCCGCCATCGAGGCCGATCCCATCGCGCTGGAAATCATGTGGAGCCGGCTGACCACCGTCGTGGACGAGATGTGGCTGACGATCATCCGCACCGCGTTCAGCCTGATCATCGCGGAGAGCCAGGACTTCGCGTGCGAGCTGCTGGACCCGCAAGGGGAAACCCTGGCGCACTCGCCGCGCGCTATGCCGGTGTTCAACCTGACGCTGCCGCGCGCGGTGAAGGCGCTGCTGGGGCGCTTCCCGGTCGAAACGCTGGCGCCCGGGGACATGCTGGTCACCAACGACCCCTGGCTGTGCGCCGGGCACCTGTTCGACATCGCCGTGGTGTCGCCGGTGTTCCGCGACGGCCGGGTGGTGGCGCTGGTGGGCACGGTCGGCCACGTCGCCGACATCGGCGGCACGCGCGACGGCTTGCGGGCGCGGGAAATCTTCGACGAGGGCTTGCAGATCCCGCCCATGAAGCTCGCCCGCGCCGGCGTGGACAACGAGGACCTGTTCACCATCATCGGCGAGAACGTCCGCAACCCGGCCCAGGTGATCGGCGACATCCAGGCCTTCATGTCGGCCAACCGCATCGGCGCGCAGCGTTTGCTGGCCTTCATGGACGAGTACGGCCTGGCCGACCTGCGGGCGCTCGCCGCGGTCGTGCAGGACCGCTCGGAACAAGCGATGCGGGCGGCCATCGAGGCGCTGCCCGACGGCGTTTACAGCAGCGCCGTGTCGCTGAGCCCGGTGGACGCCGAGCTGACGCTGCCGTTGAAGCTGACGGTAAGCGGCAGCACGGTCGAGCTGGACTTCGCGGGGGCGCCGCCGCAGCTCGCCCAGGGCGGCGTGAACTCCACCATGAACTACACCGCGGCGCACGCGACCTACCCGTTGAAGTGCATGCTCAGCCCCGCCGTGCGCGGCAATGCCGGCTGCTACCGGCCGTTCACGGTGAAGGCGCCGGAGGGGTCGATCCTCAACTGCACCCGCCCGGCTGCCGTGGGGGTGCGGACGCGCACGGGATGGTACCTGGCGCCGGCGGTGTTCCGCGCCTTGGCCGGGGCGGCCCCGGGGGCGGTGCAGTCGCCGACCGGGCTGCCGGTGGCGGTCAACGTGTCGGGCTGGGATGCGGACGGCCGCTTCTACGCCGACCACCTGTTCATGGGCGGCGGCCAAGGGGCCAGCGCACCGCGGGACGGGCGGCCGGGGGACGGCAAGTCCGGCCTGTTGTACCCGACCTCCGCCGCCAACACCGCCATCGAGGTGTTCGAGGCGCGGGTGCCGGTGCTGGTGGAGGAGAAAGCCTTCCTGACCGACAGCGGCGGCCCCGGCCAGGCGCGCGGCGGCCTGGGCCAGCGCGTGCGCTTCCGCAAGCTGCATGAGGACGGCGCGGCGACGATGGCGGCGCTGTTCCCCGAAGGCGCCAAGGCGGTGCTGCCCGGCCTGGCCGGAGGGCTGGCCGGCAGCCTGGCCTTCGCCGGCGTGCGGGCGCCGGACGGCACGCTGCTGCGCGATTGCGGCGTGGGCGAGCTGGTCAGCCTGACCCGCACGACCGAGGTGGCGGAGATCGTGTTCGCCGGTGGGGCCGGCTACGGCGACCCCCGCGCGCGGCCCGCCGCCCGCGTGGCCAGCGACCTGGCCAACCGGCGGATCAGCCCGCACGCCGCCCGGGACATCTACGGCGCGGATCTTTCAGCCCAGGCAGCGGAGTAGCGGCGATGGACACGCAGGCCCCGTTTTCCCCGCCCTCCGCCCGCGAGCGCCACCCGCGCGTGTTCGAGCCTGCCACGCTGGCGCTGCTGACGGTGCTGTGCGTGATTGGCGCCATCGTCGGGATGCAACTGCTGGTGACGCTCGGGGTCACGGCCAACACGTCCATCGTCGGCGCGCTGGTGGCCATGGCGCTGGCCCGGGTGCCGCTGGCGGCGTTCACCCGGTTCCGCTCGATCCACGTGCAGAACCTGGCGCAGAGTGCCATTTCCGCCGCGACCTTCGGGGCGGGCAACAGCCTGCTGCTGCCCATCGGCATCCCGTTCCTGCTGGGGCGCGGGGACCTGGTGCTGCCGCTGCTGGGCGGCGTCGCGCTGGCCATGCTGGTGGACGCCACCATGCTCTACCGCTTGTTCGGCACCCGCGCCTACCCGGCCGAGGGCGCCTGGCCGCCCGGCGTCGCCGCGGCCGAGGCGATCCGCGCCGGGGACGAGGGCGGACAGCGCGTGGCGGTGCTGGGCGCGGGCGTGGTGGCCGGGATCGCCGGCACCGGCTTCCTGGGCATCCCCATGTCGGCCTTCGGCGTCGCGTTCATCGGCAACGTTTGGGCGCTGACGATGTTCGGCGTCGGCCTGCTGCTTCGGGGCTATGCGCCGCAGTTGTTTTCCGGCTGGCTGCCCGGCGGCGACATCGCGAAGGCCTTCATCCCGCACGGCATCATGATCGGCGCCGGGCTGGTGGCGCTGGCGCAGGTGGTGCTGGCGATGTCGGCGCGGCGCACGGACGCGGAGCGCGCGGCGATGCCGGGGGCCGGACCCGCCTTGGGCGCCGGCGCGGCCGCGTATGTGGCGATCGCGGTGCTGATCGCGGCGGGCGGCGGCCTTTTGTCGGAGCTTTCGGCGGGGATGCTGGTGGGCTTCGTGCTGTATGCGGCCTTTGCGGCGCTGGTGCATGAGCTGATCGTCGGCCTGGCGGCCATGCACTCCGGCTGGTTCCCGGCCTTTGCCGTGGCGCTCATCACCCTGATCATCGGCATGTTGATCGGCTTCCCGCCCGTGCCGCTCGCTTTGCTGGTCGGCTTCTCGGCGGCGACCGGCCCGGCCTTTGCCGACATGGGCTACGACCTGAAGGCCGGGTTCATGCTGCGCGGCCACGGCGCCGACCCGGCCTTTGAGCAGGACGGACGGTTCCAGCAGTACCTCGCGGCGATGTTCGCCTTCGTGGTGGCTGCGGCCGTCGTGCTGGTGTCCTACCAAGGCTACTTCGCCGAGAACCTGGTTGCCCCCGTGGCCAAGGTTTATGTGGCCACGATCCAGGCGGGCGCGGCGCCGGGCGTGGCGATGCAGCTTGCCTTGTGGGCCGTGCCGGGGGCGCTGCTGCAACTCCTGGGCGGCACGAAGCGGCAGCTCGGCGTGCTGTTCGCCACCGGTATGCTGCTCGTCTTCCCCGCGGCGGGCTGGGCGGTGCTGGTGGGGGTGGCGGTGCGGCTGGCTTACGGCCGGCTGCGCGGTCCCGCGGCCCAGGGCGAACTGGAGGTGTTCGCGGGCGGCGTCATCGCCGGGGATGCGATGACCGGTTTCTTCAAGGGTGTCCGCGCCAGCTTCAAGGTTTGAGGAACGCGAGGCTGGAGCTGCGAGGGTGACAAACGGGGCTGGGGCGGCGACACTCTGGGCGGCGACGATCCCAGGAGGCTTCGATGGAACTGCGCAACCTCGGCCGCTCCGGCCTGCGTGTCTCGGCGGTGGGCCTCGGCTGCAACAACTTCGGCGGGCGCATCGACCTCGAAGCCACGCGCCGGGTCATCCACAAGGCGCTCGATGTCGGCATCACGCTGTTCGACACCGCCGACGTTTACGGCGAGCGCGGGGGATCGGAAACCTGCATGGGGCAGGTGCTCGGCGACGCGCGCAAGCGGATCGTGCTGGCGACCAAGTTCGGCATGCCGATGGACGACACGGGGGAAAGCGAGGGCGCCTCGCGCCGCTACATCTTCGCCGCCGTGGAGGCGAGCTTGCGGCGCCTCCAAACCGACTGGATCGACCTGTATCAGGTGCACCGCCCCGATCCGCGCACGCCGATGGAGGAAACGCTGCGCGCGCTCGACGACCTCTCGCGCGCCGGCAAGATCCGCTACTACGGCTGCTCGAACCTGCCGGCGTGGCAGGTGGTCGAGGCGCAGTGGACCGCGAAGGCCTTGAACCTTTCCGGCTTTGTGTCCTGCCAGGACGAGCACTCGCTGGTCGTGCGCGAGGCCGAGCGGGACCTGTTGCCTGCGATGCGCGCCTACGGGCTGGGCTTGTTGCCGTATTTCCCGCTGGCCAGCGGGCTGCTCACCGGCAAGTATCGGCGCAACATGCCGCTGCCTGGGGAAGCGCGGCTGACCAAGACGCAGCGGCTGGCCGACCGCTACCTCACCGAGAAGAACTGGGTGATGTCGGAAAAGCTGATCGATTTTGCCGAGGCGCGCGGGCGCACGCTTGTGGACTTTGCGTTCGGTTGGCTCCTCGCCCAGTCGCCGGTTGCGAGCGTGATCGCGGGGGCGACCAAGCCGGAGCAGGTCGAGGAGAACGCCAAGGCCGGGGCGTGGAGGCTGACGGAGGACGACCGCGCCGAGATCGACCGGATCACGCTGGACGCAGCCGCGCCTGCCGCTTGAGAACTGCCGGTCCGCTGCCGGTTGTTCGCGCGGCCTTGCAAGGGTGGAAACCGATCCTCGCACGCGGGCGTTCCAATTCTGGAAGGCTCCAATCACCGTTTGCATCTTCGAGGAGTAGCGCGTTGGATTTCTCAGGCATCTTTGCGCGAAGCGTGTCGCTGGTCGGCGGCGGGGCTTTGTTGATGCGGCGGCTGAAGCACGGTGCGCCTGAACCGGCCTGGGGGAACGCTCCCGCCATTCCGGAGGCGAAGCCGCAAGGCGCCATCCCGACCCTGAAAATGCCGACGGCACGGGGATGGAACCCAGGGCAGACGCCGGTTGCGGCGCCGGGCCTCAAGGTCAACGCTTTTGCCACGGACCTCCAGCATCCGCGCTGGCTCCTTGTGCTGCCGGGCGGTGACGTCCTGGTCGCCGAGGCCATGGAAATGAGCAGGCCCGCCGAAGGCGTGTTCGACTACGCCATGATCAGCACGATGCGGCGTGCCGCGGCGGTGGGGGACAGCGCCAACCGCATCAGCCTGCTGCGCGACACGGACGGCGACGGCGTGGCGGAAACCCAGGACGTGTTCATGGAAGGCTTGAACCAGCCCTTCGGCATGGCCTGCCTGGACAGCAATTTCTATGTCGGCAACACCGATGGCGTGGTCGTCTTTCCCTACGCCGAGGGAGCGAGCCGGATCACGGCGCCGGGCCGGAAGCTGGTCGACCTCAAGCCCGGCGGCCATTGGACGCGGAGCCTTCTGCCGAGCCCTGACGGCCAGAAGCTCTACGTCGGCGTCGGCTCGCTCAGCAACATCGGCGACAAAGGCATGGAGGCCGAGGAAGGGCGTGCTGCCATCTACGAGATCGACCTCGCAACCGGCAACAGCCGCATCTTTGCCAGCGGCCTGCGCAACCCCGTAGGTCTGGCATGGGAGCCGTCCACCGGCGCGCTTTGGACGGTTGTGAACGAGCGCGACGGTCTTGGCGACGAGACTCCGCCCGATTACCTGACCTCGGTGCGCGACGGGGGCTTCTATGGCTGGCCGTATTGCTATTGGGGCCAAACCGTGGACGACCGGGTGCCGCAGGACGCAAAGGCGGTCGCGAGCGCGCTGACGCCGGATTACGCGCTGGGTGGGCATACCGCGTCGCTGGGCTTGTGCTGGGTTCCGGCGGGCACGCTGCCGGGCTTTCCGGATGGCATGGCGATCGGGCAGCACGGGTCGTGGAACCGCAGCAAGCTGAGCGGCTACAAGCTCGTCTTCGTGCCGTTCGAGGATGGGCGTCCGTCCGGCCCGCCGCGGGACATCCTTTCGGGGTTCCTCAGTCCCGACGAGCGCGCGTCCTACGGGCGGCCGGTCGGGGTGGCGCTCGGGGCAGACCGCCGCTCCTTGCTGATGGCGGACGACGTGGGCAACGTGATCTGGCGCGTGACGGGCGACGGCCCGGCCTGAGCATCATCTTGCGGAGAAAGCGGAGCTTTGCTCCCACGCGCAGCAGGAACGATGATTGATGCTGTCGGCCCAGGAACACCGCACGGTCCGCATCGCCCATCCGGCAGCACGACGCGGAACCAGCCTGTCTAGGCGGGCGCCCGCTTGAGCCGGCACGTCGCCGTCATCGGCGCCGGCGCGGTGGGGGCGGCAACCGCCCTGGAACTGATGCGCGACGGGCATCGGGTGACGATCATCGAGCCGGGCGAGCCGGGCGGCGAGCAGGCGGCGAGCTACGGCAACGGGTGCTGGCTTTCCACCATGTCGGTCATCCCGCCGGCCGGTCCCGGGACGTGGCGGAAGCTGCCCCGTTTCCTGGCCGACCCGCTCGGGCCGCTCTCGATCCGGTGGCGGCACCTGCCCCGTGCCGCGCCTTGGCTGCTGCGTTACCTCCTCGCCGGCTGGACCGAGGCGCGTATCACCCGTGCCGCCCAGGCGTTGCGTCCGCTGCTGCTTGACGCCCCGGCGCTGCACCGCAAGCTTGCGGAGGAGGCCGGGGTCGGCCACCTGATCGAGCAGCGGGGCCTGATGTACATCTACCCGGACCGCGCCGCCTTCGAGGCCGAAGCGATGGCCTTCCGCATCCGCGCCTCCGTCGGCATACGCTGGCTTGAGCTGGACGAGGACGAGATGCGCCAGCGCGAGCCGGCGCTGGACCGGCGCTACCGCTTCGGCGTGCTGATCGAGGAGGCCGGGCATTGCCGGGACCCCGGCGCCTTTGTCGCCGCCATGGTGGCCCTGGCCCGGCGGGAAGGCGCCACCGTGGAGCGGCGGCGCGCGACCGGCTTCAGGATCGAAGGCGGCCGTTTGCGCGGCGTGGAAACCGATGACGGCCGGCTTGCGTGCGACGCGGCGGTCGTCAGCGCGGGCATCCATTCCAAGGCGCTCGCCGCCGCGGCCGGGGACCGCATCCCGCTTGAAAGCGAGCGCGGCTACCACGCGGTGCTGAGCGCCCCGGAGGCCGGCCCGCGGCTGCCGCTGATGCCGTCCGACGGCAAGATGGCGGTCACGATGACGGAGGGCGGCTTGCGCTGCGCCGGCCAGGTCGAGATCGCGGGCCTCCACGCGGCGCCGAACTGGCGGCGGGCCGCCCTGCTGCGCGACCACCTCCTGCGCTGCTTCCCCGGCCTGCCGCGCACGCTGCCGGCCGACCGGATCAAGGTTTGGATGGGGCACCGGCCCAGCCTGCCGGACGGGCTGCCGTGCCTGGGACGGTCGCGGGCGACGCCGGACGTGGTTTATGCGTTCGGCCACGGCCACATCGGGCTGGTCGCCTCCGCCCGGACCGCGCGCGTGGCGGCGCAGTTGGTCGCCGGCCGGCCGCCCGAAATCCCGGTGGCGCCGTTTGACCCGGCGCGGTTCCGGTGAAGCCCGCCGCACCCGCCCCGCAGGGCGGCCCCGCGCTCCGCAGCGCCTACAGGAGAACGCCATGACGAGCCGAACGACCCGCCGCCGGTCCCTTGCGGCGGTTGCCGCAGCATTCCCGGTGGCCGGCCTGGCCACGGCGGCGCAAGCGCAGGACAGCAAGGAAAGCACGTTCGAGCGCATCGGGCGCACCAAGACGCTTCGGATCGCCGCCCTGCCCGGCGAGCTGCCGTATTTCCGCAAGGAGCTGATGACGGGCGCTTGGAGCGGCGCTGCCATCGAGATGGCCAAGAGCGTCGCGGACGTGTTCGGCGCCAAGCTGGAATACGTCGAATCGACCTACGGCAACTCGGTGCTCGACCTGCAGTCCAACAAGATCGACCTCGCCTTCGCCCTGAACCCGACGCCGCAGCGCGCGCTCGCCATCGGCTTCACGCGGCCTGCGATCATCAACCCGTTCGGTTGCCTGGCGAAGAAGGGCTTCGACCCGAAGACGTGGGACGACATCAACAAGCCCGACATCCGGGTGGCGTTCGACATCGGCTCGCTGCACGACACCTGCGCGCACCGGTTCGCGCCCAAGGCGCAGCTCATCGGGTTCAAGACGCGCGACGACTGCATCCTGGCGCTGCAGTCCGGCCGGGTGGACGTGGACATCCTGGCCGGGGTGCTCGGGCTGGCCGCCGTCGGCAAGAACCCGGGGCTGGGGCCGTACCACCTGCTGGCCCGTCCCACGGTGGCGCTGCCGAGCAGCCTGGGCATCCAGCGTGAAGCCGACACGCGCTTCCGGGAAGTGCTGGACGCTTGGCTCGATTACAACCGAGGCGTCGGCCAGATCCGGGAATGGCTGCTGGCCGGGCTGGAGCAGCTTGGCGTGAAGCGGGACGACCTGCCGTCCGAGTTGAGCTTCTAAGGCCAGCGCGTCGGCTGCCGGGTGGACTATCAATGGAGCTTCGGGTTCCTGCTGCGGTACACGCCGTTGTTCGTGTCCGGCGTGCTTGTCACCTTGGCTTACACGGCCGGGACGATCCTGCTTGGCCTGTTGATCGGCTTGCTGGTTGGGCTGGCGCGGCTGTCGAGGTCGCGTCTCGTCAACGCGCCGCTGGTCGGGTTGATCGAGGCGTTCCGGTGCACGCCGCTGCTGGTCCAGATCATCTGGTTCTATTACGCGCTGCCGGTCATCCTGGGCGTGCAGATCCCGGCGGTTGTCGCGGCGACGGCGGTGCTCTCGTTGTACACGGGCGCGTTCTATGCCGAGATCTTCCGCGGCGGCATCGTGTCGATCGAGCGGGGGCAGTGGGATGCGGCCCGGGCGCTGGGGCTGCGGCCCCGGCACGTCATGCGCTTGGTCGTGTTGCCCCAGGCCGTCCGGCGCATGGTGCCGCCGTTCATGAACCAGTCCATCACCCAGCTCAAGAACACGTCCCTTGTTTCGACGATTGCGGTGCCGGACTTGCTTTACCAGGGCACGCTGATCACTGCGGACACGTATCGGCCTCTTGAGGTTTATACCGTGGTCGCGTTGATCTATTTCGCCCTGTTGTTTCCGGCGACGCGGCTCGTGCAGGCTTACGAGCAGCGGCTGGCGTCGCGCTGAGCGCCCGGCGCTTGTCGAAGGCGCCGAGGAACATGGTCAGCGGGACGACGGCGGGGCGCCGACCAGCCCGCGCGGACGCAGCACGAGGACGCCCGACAGCACCACCCCGATGGCCACGAGCTGCAGCGCCGCCGCGCGGGCCTGCAGGTCCGGCGGGAACAGCGCGGTGACGGCGGCGCCCGAGCCGCTCCACAATGCCCAAAGCAGCACGGCGCCTAGGATCGCCCCCGCGTTGCTGCCGGAACCACCGAGGATCAGCATGGTCCAAACCTGGAACGTGAGCGCCGGCAGGTAGTTGTCGGGCGCGATGAAGCCGACCGCGTGGGCCTGCATGGCGCCGCCCAGCCCCATGACGCCGCCGCCGAGCGCGAAGGCTTGCAACCGGAACGCCGTGACGCTCTTGCCCAGCGACGCCGCCGCGGCCTCGTCGTCGCGGATGCCGCGGAGCACGCGGCCCCAGGGGCTTCGCAGCAGCCGTTCCAGCGCCGCATAGACGAGGATCGTCACGAGCGCCGAAAGGCCGAACCCGGCAAGGCTGAACAAGGCCGGCCGTTCCGCCAAGCCTGCGAAGGGGCGCGGAATGAAGCCGATGCCGAAGGGGCCGCCCGTGATGCCCTGCTGGTTGAGGCAGAAGAGCTGTACCGTCACGGCGACGCCGAACGTCGTGATGGCGAGGTAGTCGGCCCTGAGCCGCAGCGTGACCGCCCCCACCGCGGCCGAGGCCCCGGCGGCGGCCAGCATGGCGCCGAGCCAGCCCGCCGCGACCGGCAAGCCGAACCCGCCGAGATGGGCGCCGCCCGCGGGCGTCGTCAGGATGGCCGACGTGTAGGCGCCGATGGCCACGAAACCCGCGACGCCGACGTTGAAAAGCCCGGTCTGGCCCCATTGCACGTTGAGGCCGAGGCAGATCACCGCGTAGGTCAGGGCCGTGGTGCCGAAGAAAGCGGCGTAGCCGAGCAGGTCGAGCATCAACCGGGCGCCCCGAACAAGCCGCGGGGCCGCACCAGCAGCATGGCGATCAGGATCGCGAACGCGACGGCGCCGCGCCATTGCGCGCCCACGAAGGCGACCGCCGCGGCCTCCGACAAGCCCACGACCAGGCCGCCCAGGACCGCCCCGGGCACCGACCCGATGCCGCCCAGGATGGCGGCGGCAAAGAGCGGCAGCAGCAGGTCGAAGCCCATGGACGGCCGCACCTGCACCAGCAACCCCACCACGATGCCCGACGCCGCTGCCAGCGCCCCGCCGAGCAGCCATGTGACCCGGATGACGCCATCAACATCGATGCCGTTGACCCGGGCGAGGCCGGGGTTCTCGGCCACGGCCCGCATGGAGCGGCCCATCCTGGTGCGGGTGAGCAGCAAATGCGTGCTGACGACCAGAAGGGCGGTGGCCACGACGGTCGCGGCTTGGTTCGGCGTGATGCGCATCCCGGCTCCCAGAGGCTTGGCGATCTGCAGCGCGCGGGTGAAGTAGGCCGGGCGGGACGAGAAGACCGCCTCGGCGAGGCTGCGCAGCGCCAGCGAGGCGCCGAAGCTCGCCATGATGGCCACGATGCCCTCGCCCGTTTCGCGCAAGCGCCGGAACAGCGCGCGGTCGAGCGCCAGCGCCAGCCCGCCCGTCAGCGCCATGGCCGCAAGCCCGGCCGCGAGGATCGGCCCCGTGAACGAGAACGGGCCGATGGGCGCCCCCGCCCCGCCCGTCGCGACGCCCAGCAGCCCGGCTATCGCCAGGGTGAAGTAGGCGCCCCAGGTGATGAACTCGCCATGGGCGAAGTTGGCGAAGCGCAGGATGGAGTAGGTCAGCGTCACCCCGATGGCGCCCAGCCCGATGACGAAGCCCGACACCAGGCCGTCAACAAGGAACTGCAGGCCCGTCATCGCGCCGCCGCGCGGCCCGGCGCCTGCCCGGCATCCCGCCGTCCCGCGCCGCCGAAATAAAGGTCGGCAAGGCCGGGGTCGTCGGCGAGGTCCTCGGCCCGCCCTTCCCAGCGGTTGCGCCCTTCGACCAGCACCAGGGCGCGATCCGCGACCGCCAGGGCCGCCCGCACGTTCTGCTCCACCAGCACGATGCCGACCCCGTTCCCCCGGATGGCGGACAGCCGCTCGAACACGTCCCCGACGAGCTTCGGCGACAGCCCGGCCGAAGGCTCGTCGAGCATGAGGACGCGGGGCGACGCCACGAGCGCGCGTGCAACCGCCAGCATCTGGCGCTGGCCGCCCGACAGACGCCCGGCCAAAAGGGTCCGCTGGCGCGCCAGGTCCGGAAAGGCCGCATACATCGCCTCGACCTGCCGCGCCGCGCCGCGTGCGTCCGCGAGCCTGTCGCCGGCGATCCGGAGGTTGTCCGCCACGGTCAGGGTCGTGAACACGTTCTCGGTCTGCGGCACGAAGGCCAGGCCCTCCGCCAAGCGCCGGTGGGCCGGCACGCGCGT
This sequence comes from uncultured Acetobacteraceae bacterium, assembly GCA_964235485.1. Classification (GTDB taxonomy): domain Bacteria; phylum Pseudomonadota; class Alphaproteobacteria; order Acetobacterales; family Acetobacteraceae; genus CAHJXG01. The sequence continues at coordinate 52,218 of CAXSAZ010000024.1, forward strand.
GATGTCCCGGCTTCCGAGCCGCACGGCGCCGCCGCCAACCGGCACCAGGCCGGCAATCGCCTTGATGAAGGTGCTCTTGCCGGCGCCGTTGGGGCCGAGCACCGCCAGGATCTCGCCCGGCGCCACGGCCAGCGACGCGCCGTCCACGATGGGCAGGCCGGGTTCATAGCCCGCCACCAGGGCCTCGGCCACCAGGAGCGCCGCGCTCATCCGGCGGCGCCGCCGAGATAGGCCTCGACGACCCGCGGGTCGCGCGCCACGGCCTCCGGCGTCCCTTCGGCCAGGCGCTGCCCCCGCGCCATGACGAGGACCCGCGAGCAAAGCCGCGCCACCATGCCCATGTTGTGCTCGATCAGCAGCACCGTGACGCCGCGGTTCCGGATGGCCTCGATGCGGTCGGTGATGACGTGGAGCAGGGCCGGGTTGACGCCCGCCGCCGGCTCGTCGAGCAGCAGCAGCTTAGGCTCCGCCATCAACGCGCGGGCCAGTTCAAGGAGCTTGCGCTGCCCGCCCGACAGCACGCGCGCAGGCTCGGCCGCGAGGCGCGCTAAGGTCAGGAAGTCGAGCAGCGCCATGGCCTTGTCGCGGATTTCGCGCTCCTGCCGGCGGACGCGGCCGGGGGCGAACCAGTTGGCCAGCATGGCCTCGCCGCGCTGGTTGGGGGCGCCGAGCATCACGTTCTCGACCGTGCTCATGGCGCCGAACGGCCGCGGGATCTGGAACGTGCGCCCGAGGCCGAGCGCCACGCGGGCGTGCGTCGGCAGGGCCTCGACCGCCCGGCCGCCGAGCCGGATCGTCCCGCTGGACACCCGTTGGCTGCCCGCCAGGCAATCGAACATCGTGGTCTTGCCGGCGCCGTTCGGGCCGATCAGCCCGAAGATTTCGCCGGGCGCCACGTCGAACGACAGGCCGTCCACCGCCGCGTTGCCGCCGAAGCGCTTCACCACCGACCCGACGCGCAGGATCGGCTCCGCCAAGCCCGGCGCGGGCGGGTGGGGGGACGGGGCGGCGGCGGGCGGGGTGAGCATGGCTTGACCTTTGCTGCCATGCGGGACCTTATGCAATCTCGAAATCCGGACGGGGCGGCGCTCGTGGACGACGGCTTTGAACTGTTCGACCTGCGCGTCGATGTGGTCCTGCCCGAAGGCGCGCCGATCTACTGCGGCGCGAAGCCCGGCGACCACTTCGAGCTGCGTGGCGAGATGCTGACGCTGCCGCCCGGCCGCGGCATCTCGATCTACTCGCTCGCCGCCGTGCTGCCGCTGCTGGCCGCCAAGCAGCGGCCGAGCCATCCCCATGATTGGATGGCCAGCGACGCCGAGATCGCCTGCCCGGACCCGAACTGCGGCAGCCGCCTGCGCATCAGCCGCATCGGCACGCGCCGCTTCAGCCACGCCGAAACCACGGCCGTTCCCTTGCCCGCTGTCCATGATGATCGAGCAGGCTGAGCCGCGGCCCGGCTACGCCATCTCGCGCGTGATCCGGGGCAACTGGCAACTCGCGGGCGGCCACGGCCCGGTCAGCGAGGGTGCTGCGCTCGACGCGATGGAGGCGGCCTTCGACGCGGGCATGACGACGTTTGACTGCGCGGACATCTACACCGGCGTCGAGGCCCTGATCGGCGCCTTCCGGGCGCGGCTCGCCGACCGGCGGGGCCTTGATGCCGCCCGTGCCCTCAAGGTCCACACCAAGCTCGTCCCGGACCTCGACCGCCTCGCCACGATCTCGAAGCAGGACCTCGCGGGCATCGTGGACCAGTCCCTGCGGCGGCTCCGGGTCGAGCGCCTCGACCTCGTCCAGTTCCATTGGTGGGACTACGCCGTGCCGGGCGCCGTTGCGGCCATGGGCTGGCTCGACGAGATGCGCCGCGCCGGCAAGATCCGCTTCGTCGGCGGCACCAACCTCGACGTCCCCCACACCCGCGCCATCCTTGAGGCCGGCGTCCCGCTGCTGTCGATGCAGACGCAGTACTCGCTCATCGACACCCGGCCTGAGAACGGCCTTGCCGACTTGTGCGCCGCGCACGGCGTCGTGCTGCTCTGCTACGGCACAGTGGCGGGCGGCTTCCTCAGCGACCGCTGGCTCGGCCAGCCGGAGCCGACGGGCGACTTGGAGAACCGCTCCCTCACCAAGTACAAGCTCATCATCGACGATTTCGGCGGCTGGGCCTTGTTCCAGGACCTGCTGCGCGCGTGCCGCCGGGTCGCGGACCGCCACGGCGTCGATATCGCCACGGTGGCAAGCCGGTGGGCGCTCGACCGCCCGGGCGTCGCGGCCGTCATCATCGGCGCCCGCGGCCCCGCCCATGCGCGCGCCAACGCGGCGGTCGGAGGCTTGCGGCTCAACGCCGGGGACCACGCCGAACTCGATGCCGTGCTGGCCCGGCGGTGCGGCCCGCTCGGCGACGCCTACGCGCTTGAGCGCGACCGCACCGGCCGGCACGGCGCCGTGATGAAATACAATCTCAACGCCCTGCCGCACTGAGGACCACCCATCATGTCCGCCCGCCCGTCCGATCTAGCCGCCGCCCTCCTCGCGTCGGCGGCGCTCCTCGCAGCCGCCGGGCCGGCCAGTGCGGCGGGCTGCACCATCCCGGTCGGGGTGGTGATGGAACTCACCGGGCCGGCCGGCGAGTATGGCCAGGCCGGCGCGAAGGCGGTCGAGATGGCGTTCCGCGACCTCAACGCGGCCGGCGGCGCGCAGGGCTGCACGCTTGTCACCGACACGCGCGACTCCCACAGCACGGGAACGCTGGCGGTGGACGCGGCGACGCAGCTCGTCCAGGTCAAGCATGTGCCGGTCATCATCGGCGGCATCATCTCGTCCGTGACGATCCCCATCCTCACGGCCGTGACGGCGCCTGCCAGGGTGGTGCAGGTCTCGCCCGCGGCCTCCTCCCCAACGCTCACGCAGCTCGGGCGCGATGGCAAGACCAACGGGGTGTTCTTCCGGACCATCACCTCCGACGCCCTCCAAGGCGTCGCGGCGGCGCGCTACGCGGTGGACAAGGGGTTCAGGAAGATCGCCATCATCGCGGTCAACAACGATTTCGGCGTGAACCTCGCCGCGGAGTTCTCGTCGGCTTACAAGGCGCTCGGCGGCAGCGTCGTCTCGACCACGACGTACAACGAGAAGCAGGCGAGCTACGACTCGGAGGCGACCGCCGCCATGGGAGGCGAGCCGGACAGCCTTTACCTGATCTCGACGCCGGTTGACGGCGCCACGGTGGCGCGGGCCTGGATCAGCGGGGGCGGGCCGCAGAAGTTCCTGCTCAACGACGGCATGAACAGCGCCGACTTCATCTCCAGCGTCGGCGCGCAATACTTGGAGCAGGCCTACGGCACCTCCTCGGGCACGAGCCAGACGGCCTCGACCCGCTACTTCGAGGACAGCTACAGGACCTTCTCGGGCCTCGATCCCGCCGCCCCGGCTGCGGACCGGTCCTACGACGCCGCCGCCATCGTGGGCCTCGCGATTGCGGCCGCTGGCTCGAAGGAGCCGGCCGCGATCCGCGACGCCATCTACAAGGTCACGGACGCCCGGGGCACGCCGATTGGCGCCGGCAAGGACGAGTTCACGAAAGCCCTGGGGCTGATCAAGGATTCCAAGCCGATACGCTACGAGGGCGTGATCGGTCCCGTGGGCTTTGACCGGTACGGCGACATCACCGGCCCGTTCCGCTTGTGGAAGGTGGCCGACGGCAAGATCGCAACCACGGGCGAGATGGGCATCGCCGAGGTGACGGCGCTCAAGGCGAAGCTCGGCGCGAAGTGACGGCCGCTTCGGGACACGCGGGCGCCGCCGGGCCGCCGCGGATCGCGCTCGCGCCCGGCCTCGCGATCAGCCGCATCGTCACCGGGCTGTGGCAGGTGGCCGACCAGGAGCGCGGCGGCACGCCCCTCGACCCCGGGCGCGGCGCCGACGCGCTCGGCGCCTACGCGGCCGCGGGCTTCGACAGCTTCGACATGGCCGACCATTACGGCAGTGCCGAGGTGATCGCCGGCCGCCTGCTGTCGCGTTTCGATCCCGCGGACCCGGCGCGGCCCCGGGCCTTCACCAAGTGGTGCCCGACGCCCGGCCCGATGACGCCGGAGCTGGTGCGGGCCGGCGTGGAACGCTCGCGGTCGAGGCTCGGGGTCGGGCGCATCGACCTGTTGCAGCTCCATTGGTGGACGTTCGAGCACCTCGCCTACCTCGACGCGGCGCGCGAACTCGCGCAACTGCGCCGGGATGGGCTGATCGCCCATTTGGGCGTCACGAACTTCGACACGGACCACCTCAACCTCCTGGTAAACCACGACGTCCCGGTGCTCACCAACCAGGTGTCGTTCTCCTTGCTCGACCGCCGTGCGGCCGGCGCGATGAGCCGGTTCTGCTTGCAGCACGGCGTGAGGCTGCTGGCCTACGGCACGCTCGCGGGCGGGCTGCTGTCCGAACGCTGGCTCGGCGCGCCGGAGCCGGCGCCCGACGCGATCCCCGATTGGAGCAAGAGCAAGTACAAGCGCTTCATCGACGAGATCGGCGGCTGGCCCTTGTTCCAGGGCATCCTCCTGGCCGTCCATCGCGCGGCCAGGCGGCACGGCGTGTCGATCAGCAACGTGGCGACGCGCTGGGTGCTGGACCATCCCGCGGTTGCGGCGGTGATCGTGGGCGCCAGGCTCGGCGAGAACGACCATCGCGCCGACAACCTGCGCAGCTTCGCCTTCACGCTTGACGCCGACGACCTGGCCGGGATCGACGCGGCCTTGTCCGCCGCGAGGCCGGTTCCGGGGGACTGCGGGGACGAATACCGCCGGCCGCCGTTCCTCACCGCCTCGGGCGATCTCAGCCACCACCTCGCGGCCGTGCCGACCTTTTTCAGCGCGGCGCCGATGGAGGGCCGGCCCGGGCGGCTGCGGGTGGATTCGGGCAGCGTTTGGGAGCCGCTCGCCGGGTATTCCCGTGCGGTGCGGGTCGGGAACCGCATCCTGGTCAGCGGCACCACGGCGACGCACGGCAGCGGCGAGGTCGTCTGCGCCGGCAACGCCGCCGGGCAGGCGACCTTCATCCTCGACAAGATCGCGGCAAGCCTGGCGGCCTTGGGCGGCGCCATGGAGGACGTGGTCAGGACGCGCGTTTACCTCGCCAACGCCGACGACTGGGAACCCGTGTCGCGCGCCCATGGCCGTGCCTTCGGCACCATCCGCCCGGCCAACACGCTGGTGGAGGTCGGCCGCCTCGTGGGCGACTACCTGGTGGAGATCGAGGCTGAAGCCGTCTTGGATGTTGCCTGATCGGGCGCTGCCGCGATGCTGACCGCTACTTGCCGCCGTCCACCTGTAGGATTTGCCCGTTGACGAAATCGGCCAAGGGGCTGGCGAAGAACAGCACGGCGTTGGCGATGTCCTGCGGCGTGCCGAGACGGCGCAGGGCGACCGCGCCCAGCATCGCCGCCTGCCGCGCCGGGCCGTAGCTTTCCCACTGTGCGGCGCTGGCCGGGTTGGAGGGGATCAGGCCGGGGGCGACGCTGTTCACGGTGATGCCGTGCGGCCCCAACTCGTGCGCCAACTGCCGGGTCAGGCCGATGACGGCGTGCTTGGCGCTGGCATAGGCTTGGATGCCGGTCAGCGACGCTTGCAGCCCGGCGCCCGAGGAGATGTTGACGATCCGCCCCCGCCCGGCCCGCTTCATGCCCGGCGCCGCCGCGCGGCTGAGCGCGAAGGCGGCGCCGAGGTTCACTGCCAGGATTTCATCCCAGGCGGCGTCCGTAACGGCCTCGATGGGTTGGAACACCTGGCCCGCGACGCCGCCGGCGTTGTTGACCAGCACGCGGATGGGGCCGCCCGCCGCCCCCTCGACCCAGGGCTGTTCAACGCTGTGAAACAGCGAGCATTCTGAGCAGGTTCTTGAGG
>CAXSAZ010000025.1:0-55652 GCA_964235485.1 uncultured Acetobacteraceae bacterium
CTGCACAACAGGTCGGCTCCAAAAGCGTCAGATCAAGGCTGACAGAGCACTAGGTCCGCGCGCAGGCCGGGCTCGATCCGTCCCCGGTCGGCGAAGCCGAGCAGCTTGGCCGGAGCCGAGGTTACAGTGGCCAGTGCGGCGTGCGGCGGCAAGCCGAGTTCGGTGTGGAGCAGCCAAGCCCCGTGCAGAAGGGAATGTGGCGCGTAATCAGAGGACAGCACATCGAGCAGCCCAGCCCGGGCGATGTCCGCCGCCGCCACGTTGCCGGAGTTCGAACCCTTTCGGACCAGGTTGGGCGCCCCCATTATCACTGCCATGCCCGCCGCCTTCGCCGCGGCAGCACTCACCATCGTGGTCGGGAACTCGGCAACAGAGGCACCATCCGCGACAGCCTCTGCGACATCGGCGTCCGTGGTGTCGTCATGCGTGGCCAGGGGCAGGCTGAAGCTTCGTAGCAGTTCCAGCACCCGTTCCCGGTTGCGTCTGGCATTCGCCCTGCCGTTTTGGATGCGTGCGGCCATGAAGGTATCAATCTCCGCTTCCGACCAACCGAACCGCTCACGGTAGTAGCGGCGAAAGGCACCCAGGTCGCGCTCCCCCCGCTGACCCGGCGTGTGGTCCATCAACGACACCAGCCTGACCAGCGGGTCGGAGATCACTGGCCCAACCAAGTCCATCAGGTTTGGCGAAAGCAATTCGCAGCGTATGTGCAGCCTGTGGTCAACCCGCAGCGTGCCTGCGGCCATGCCAGCATTGATCGCCGAGATCGTCGTCCCGAAATGCCGTAGGCGTGGCCCGTCATCGTCCAGCATTCCGGCCGAGATCGCATCCAGCACGGTTGTGATGCCCGCCGTCGCGACTGCGCCGTCATGGGCCAATAGGGCAGCGCATTCCGGCCAGTAGGCGCCGGGGCGGGGGAGCAAGAAATGCTCCAACCCATCCGTATGCACCTCGATTAGGCCCGGCATCAGCAGATCGCCCGCCAGATCGATGTCACCCGGGCCGGGTCCTTCATCGATGGCGGCGATCCTGCCGTCCGGACCGACCATCACGCTGCCCCGAACAACCTGGTTAGGCAGCAACACATCAGCGTTGATATAGCGACAGGGCGACATAGATGTGGCAGCTTGCTCTTATCTGGGGCTGGAAACGGCCACGCAGTTGGCGAACGCCAGGGACCAGTGAGCCTCTTCAAATTGGATGATGAACAAGATAGGCGGCTCCCTTCGCTGGTATGACCCAGGCAGGTTCGACGGGTATGATCTCAGCCCACGGAACGCGGGCACCCCGGCACAGTCTGATCGTTCACTAGGAGCCGCTGCTCGTCAAGTCGGCCTGGTCCGACTGTACCAGTCTGTCAACCGACCAACACACGAAGTGCAACGCCTGGGCCTCGTTTGATGGACCGCCATGCGCAGTCTCGAACCGACCTACAAGCCTGTTGTCGGACGCCCCTCACATTGGGCTTCCTGCAAAAACCCCGAAGTAGCAGACTACGACAAGAGTGTCGGATCGGCACCCACTACCCCGCCGGCACGCGCCGGCGCAGCACCAGCCCCGACGCCGTAAGCACGGCCAACGCCATCGCCACCGGCGGGAACACCACCCAGTTGACCGCCGCCCAGCCGAGCGTGACCAGCAGGTGTCCCGACCAGAACGAGCCGACTGCCATCGTGCCGAACACCAGGAAATCGTTGAACGCCTGAACCTTGTTGCGCTCCTCCGGCCGGTGCGCTTCCAAGACCATGGCGGATGCGCCGACGAAGCCAAAGTTCCAGCCAAGCCCCAACAGGACCAGCCCGGCCGAGAAATGCGCGGCCGACGCGCCCGAAAGCCCCGTCACCGCCGCCGTGCCGGTCAGCAGCAGCCCGGCCGCCACGACCCGTCGCGCGCCGAGCCGGGCGATCAGGCTGCCGGTGAAGAAGCTCGGCGCATACATCGCGACGATGTGCCACTGGATCGCCCAGTTGGATGCGGACAACGGCAGCCCGCACATCCGCATTGCCAGCGGCGCCGAGGTCATCACCAGGTTCATCAGCGTGTAGCTGACCACGCCGCAGACCACCGCCACGACGAAGCGCGGCTGGCGGATGATGGCCCCGAGCGGGCGCCCGCGCGCCAGCTCCGCCGGCGCGGGCCGCGGCAGGTCCACGCCGGACAGCACGGCCATCGCCACCAACGCCACGACGGCCTGCGCCAAGTAGCTCACGACGAACAGATGGGGCGACCACAGCTCCATGGTCCAGGTAACAAGCTGCGGCCCCAGCACGCCGGCGAACACGCCGCCCGCCATGACCCAGGACAGCGCCTTGGGCCGGAACGCCGTGCTTGCGCCGTCCGCAGCGGCAAAGCGGAACGACTGCACAACGGCGGCATACAGCCCGGCGCACAACGTCGCCAGGCAATACAGCGGGAACGATTGCAGCAGCAGCGCCGACGCGCCCAGCAGCCCGGCCAGGACGCCGCACCCGCCACCCGCCATGAACGCGGCCCGGCGGCCATGGCGTCGGGACAGCCACCCCGCCGGCAAGGTGCCGGCCGCCATGCCGACGACGAACACGCTGATCGGCACCGTGGTGAGCGCCGGGTCGGGCGACAAGGTGCTGCCGATGATGGCGCCGGTCGCGAAGACCACAGAGGCATTGGCCCCCGCCAGCGCCTGCGCCGCCGCAAGCCGCAACACGTTGGCCCGGGCGCGGCGGTCCCCGGTGGGCGAAGTCTCGGTTGCGGCGTCTGGCATCAAAGGACCCTAGCGGTGCCGGCCCGGCACAACGCATTCCGAAATCGCATGACCGCTGCCCGGAACGGCAAAGTCCTCCGGGAACGGCAGGGCCGCCCAGCCGTTGCGGCGAGCATGACGATCGCATCGTATGGCCGCACCGACGCCGGCGCCGAGGTCCACCGCATCAGCCTGGGCGACGCCGCGTTGCGGGTCAGCATCCTGACGTTCGGCGGGGTGGTCGAGCGCCTGGAGGTGCCGGACCGGGCCGGACGCGCGGCCAACGTGGTGCTCGGCCTCGACAGCCTGGACGGCTACCAGCATCGCAGCCCGCATTTCGGGGCGCTGCCGGGCCGGTTCGCCAACCGCATCGCCGGCGGGCGGTTCGTGCTGGACGGGACCGAGTACCGCCTGGCCTGCAACGACGGGCCGAACGCGCTGCACGGCGGCCCCCATGGCTTCGGCAAGCAGGTTTGGAGCATCGAGGACAGCGGCGAGCGCCACGTGACGCTCGGCCTGCTCAGCCCGGACGGCGACGAGGGCTACCCCGGCGCCCTCCATGCCCGCGTCACTTACACGGTGGACGGCCCCGAGCTGCGCCTCGACTACAAGGCTTGGACCGATAAGCCGACCGTGCTCAACCTCACGAACCACAGCTACTTCAACCTTGCGGGCGAGGGCAGCGGCGACGTGCTCGGCCACCTGCTGCAGGTCGAGGCCGACGCCTTTTTGCCCGTCACCAAAAGCTCGATCCCGACGGGCGAAATCCGGCCCGTCGCCGGCACGCCGTTCGACTTCCGCACGCCCACGCCGATTGGCAGCCGCATCCGGGACGCGGACCCGCAAATCTTGTACGGCCAGGGTTACGACCACACCTGGGTGCTGCGCCCCGGCGCCGGCCTGCGCCAGGCCGTCCGCCTGCACGAACCGACGAGCGGTCGGACGCTCGACGTGCTGACCACCCAGCCCGGCGTGCAGGTTTACACCGGCAACCAGTTGACCGGCACGCTGGCGGGACCGAGCGGGCGCAGCTACCGCCAGGGCGATGCCGTGTGCTTCGAGACACAGCACTTCCCCGACAGCCCCAACCAGCCCGCCTTTCCCCCCACCGTGCTGCGCCCCGGCGAGGAGTTCGCCTCCGCCACTGTGTTCCGCTTCACCGCGCGCCCCGCGCGTTGACATACAGCGCGTAGATCGACTGGCTCGCCGCCATGAACAACCGGTTCCGCTTGGGGCCGCCGAAGCACAGGTTGGCGCAGCGTTCCGGAAGCTGGATGCGGCCGATGGGTTCGCCCTCGGCGGAGAACACCATCACCCCGTCCAGTTCCGGCGTGCCCATGCCCCAGCCACACCACAGGTTGCCGTCCTCGTCCAGGCGGAACCCGTCCGGCGTGCCTGGCCCGGCGTTGATCAGCACCCGGCGCCTGGTGATCCGCGTCCCGTCCCCAGTCACGTCGTAGGCCAGGATGTTGCGCGGGCTGGCCCGGCTCTCGACCACGTACAGCACGCGCTCGTCCGGCGAGAAGGCAAGGCCGTTGGGTCCGGCAACCGCATCGTCCAGCACCGTTGCCTGCCCGGTCGCGGGATCGAGGCGATACAGGTTCTGCGGCAGTTCCTGCTCCGCCCGCGCGCCCTCGTAGTCGCCGAGCAGCCCGAACGGCGGGTCGGTGAACCAGATCGAGCCGTCCGACTTCACGACGACATCGTTGGGCGAGTTGAGCCGCTTGCCCTCGAACCGGTCCATCAGCACGGTGACGGTGCCGTCATGCTCGGTCCGCGTCACCCGGCGCCCGCCATGCTCGCAGGTGACGAGGCGGCCCTCGCGGTCCCGGGTGTTGCCGTTGGCGAAGTGGGACGGGCGGCGGAACACGCTGACCGCGCCGGTCTCCTCCTCCCATTTCAGGATGCGGTTGTTTGGAATGTCGCTGACCAGCAGGTGCCGGGCGTCGCCGAACCAGACCGGTCCCTCGGCCCAGCGCAGCCCGGTGGCCAGGCGTTCGACGGCGGCCGAGAAGATGCGGTACTTGGCGAAGCTCGGGTGCAGGATCTGCACCGCCGGGTCAGGGTAGAAGCTGCTGGGCTGCCACATGTCGATGCTCCTTTTCTCCCTGTGCCATCATGCCTTTTCCGCCGCGCACAGGAACTTTTCCACTTGGACGAGCTTAACGCGGCACCCCCGCGGGAGGACAGGGATCGTGCGGACCTCTCGGAAGCGTTCAAAGCCCTGGCTGGCGGCTTTGCTCGCGGCCTTCGCCTGCTTGGCGCTGCCCGCGGACGGGCTGGCCCGGGCCAGCGGTGGGTATTCCCGGCCCGGCGGGTCCAGTAGGACGCCATCGTTCGGCGGCAGCAGCGTGTCCCGGACCCCCTCGTTCGGCGGCAGCGGCGGTTATAACCGTCCCTCCCCGTCTTATTCGCGGCCGGCTTGGACGCCGCCATCATCAGCCGGCGACCGCAGCTTCTCGCAGGACCGGTCCGGCGCCGCGTTCAACAATTACCGCACGCAGCAGGACAATGCCCGGCAGCAGCGCCAGACCGCGCCCAATACGTTCCAACCGCAGCGTCAGGAGCCGCAATACTCGACGCGCCAATACACGCCGCGCCCGTATGCGCCTGACCGGTCCGGCTGGTTCGGCAACCGTGGCTGGTCCACCCCGCCCACGTCGTATTTCGGCGGCAACCGCAGCTTCGGGGTGTGGGACGGGCTGTTCCTGGGCGCACTGCTGAGCAATCTCGGCCGGTCCGGGTCGAGCGATTTCTTCCACAACAACCAGAACGATCCCGGCTACCAGCAATGGCGGCAAGAAGCCGACCAGCGGGCGCAGGGCGATGCCGACCTGCGCGCCAAGCTGGACGATCTGGACCGGCAGTTGGCGGCGCGCGACGGCGAGCCGCGCACGCCCGGCGCCCTGCCGCCCGACATCCCGCCCGAGGTCGCCAAGGCGCCCCCGGCCCGTACGCCCGCCGTGCCCGGTGGAGGCGGCTCCGGCTGGGTCTGGGCGGTGCTGCTGGCGGGGGGCGGCGCCTTTGCCTTTCTCGCCTACCAACGCCGCCCCGCCACCAATGGCCCCTCCGGAGGATCAGCCGTGCGCCCGCCCCCGACCAACGCCCTGCAAAGCGCCGGCAACATGCTGCGCCACAAGCTGTCGGGCGAAAGCTACAAACCGTCGAAATTCCGCGTCGGCATGACGCTGGCGCTCGACCCCACGCCGTTCATCCTGGCGGGCGGCAGCATCAAGCTGCCGCAGCCCGAAGGGAGCGGCCAGGTCAGCGTGAGCGCGGTCGGCCAGGTGGCGTCCGGCAACACGCAGCTCGTGCGGCTTTACCTGCCGGACGGGCGCAGCCTGGTGCAGTTGCACCTCGATGCCGCCGGCGATCCCGACGAGTGCCGCCTGTTCGGCACCATCGACGAAGTGACCCCGGCCGATCCCGGCGAATGGGGCGCCTGGCTCGACCCGAACGAGGGCATGATCGGCTGGTCCGAGTTCCAAACCAAGGACGGCAAGACTTACGTCCGCGTTTGGGCGCCGGGCAGCGGCCGCGTATCCCCACGCGCGCTCACGGAAACCATTGAGGGACCATCCGGCAGCCGCGCGGTGCAGAGCCAGGCCATGCTGTATGCCGCCCCGACCGGCAGCCCCAGCCCGGCGCCCGCCACCGAATACATCATGGTCGCGGCCATGCAAGACGGCGGCCGGGCCTGGGTCGAAATCCGCGCCGGCATCGACCTCAATCCCGCCACGCTCCAACTCGCATAGGCGCCCATGGACAGCATCATCGCAACGCTGCAGCAGGGCTTGCCCGTGCTGATCGGCCAGTTCGCCGCAACCTTGGCGCTGCTCGCCATCGGCATGGCCTGCTACATGGCACTGACCCCGTTCCACGAGTGGCGCCTGGTCCAGCAGGGCAACGCGGCGGCGGGCATCGTGGTGGCCGGAACCCTGGTGGCGCTCGCGCTGCCGCTGGCGGCGACGCTTGCGGGCAGCGTGCTGGTGCTCGACATCGTGCTTTGGGGGCTGGTGGCGCTGGTCATCCAGCTCGCGACGTTCTTCGTCGCGGCCACGCTGCTGCGCGGGTTGCGCGCAATGATCGAGGCCGGCAACGTCGCCGCCGCCCTGGTGCTGATCGGCATCCAGCTCGCGGTGGCGCTGCTCAACGCCGGCGCGATGTCCGGATGACCCACGACGCAACAAACGGGAGAACACCATGATCACATTCATCCGCAACCTCGTCAGCGTAAAAGCCGACCGGGCGGTGAACAACGCCGTCGAGGCCATCGTGCGCTGGGACCCGAAATCCGCCACGGAGGCCGAGCTGCGCACCATGGAGCAGCACTTGGACGACCTCGGCCGACAGGTCGCCCAGGCCCGCATCGCCTTCGACAAGGAAAAGCGCGAGGCCGACACCATCATGACGCTGTCGCAGCAGCGCATGGCTGCCGCTGAGCAGATCCAGCACCGCATGGAGGCCGAAACGGACCCGGCCCGCAGATCCGAGTTGGAGCGCAGCCTCCACACCATCGTGTCCATGCTGGAAACCATGGCGCCCGACGTGGAGCGGGAAAAAGAGGACGCGGTGGATGCCGGGGATTTCCTGCGCTCGTTGGAATCCACCTACCAGCAGGCGGGGCAGAAGCTGAAGTCGGCGCGGGACGACCTGAACCGGGCGCAGCGCGACATGGGCCGGGCGGAGCAGCAGCGCGACATGGCGCAGCAACGGGCCGAGGCCGCGCGCCAGGCCGCCGGGCTGTCCAGCGCCACCAGCGGGCTGAGCGTCGCGCTCAAGGCGATGCAGGACAACGCTTCGCGCAACCTGGCCGACGCGGAAGCGGCGAACTCCAAGGCCAAGCTGCTCGCGCCGACCCGGCCGGAGCAGGACGACCCGAACATCGCGGCGGCGATGGCGCAGGTCCAGGGCAAGGGGCCCGCGCCCATCAACCTGAATGACCGCCTCGCGGCGCTGCGGCAGAAGCAGCTCGGCGGCGGGACGGCCAAGCAGATCGGCGCTTCGTAGGCACCCGGCCGCGCGCCGGGTAGGGTGGAACCTGCGGCGCAGGGAGGCCGGCAGCTTGGACACACCGGACACCCTGGTCATCGGCGGCGGCACCGCCGGCTGCCTCCTGGCGGCGCGGCTGTCGGAGGATCCGTCCCGCCGCGTCACCCTGCTGGAAGCCGGGCCGGAAGACCGGGATATCTGGATTCACATCCCCGCTGGCTACGCCCGCCTGTTCGCCAGCGGCAAGTACGATTGGCGCTTCGCCACCGAGCCGGAGCCTGAACTGGGTGGCCGAAGCATCGCCTGGCCGCGCGGCCGGGTCTTGGGCGGGTCAGGATCGATCAACGGCCTGGTGTTCCTGCGCGGCTCGCCGCACGACTACGACCGCTGGGCGCAGGACGGGGCGCGCGGCTGGTCGCATGACGACGTGCTGCCCGCGTTCCGCCGCATCGAATGCTGGACCGGCGACCCCGGGACCACCCGCGGCACCGGCGGTCCCATCCCGGTCAGCGAGCCGCACGGCTTGTCGCCCGGCGCCGCCGCCTTTATCGCGGCCTGCGAGGCCATGGGCTTTCCCCGCAACCGCGACCCCAACGACGGCGCCATCGAGGGCGTGGCGCCCATCCAGATGAACGTGCGCCGTGGCCGCCGGGTCAGCACGGCGCGGGCCTACCTGCGCCCCGCCCGCCGCCGTCCGAACTTGCGCGTTCTCACCGGCGTCACGGCGCAGCGGCTCTTGATCGAGAACGGGCGCGCCGTGGGCTGCGTGGTCCGCCGCGCCGACGGCTCCACGTCCGAAATGCGGGCGCAGCGGGAGGTGGTCGTCTGCGCCGGCGCCATCGCCACGCCGAAGCTCCTGATGCTGTCCGGCATCGGCGACGGCGAGGCGCTGCAAGCGTTGGGCATCCCGGTCGCGCTGCACCGGCCCGGCGTCGGGCAGAACCTGCAGGACCATTTCATCAGCCGCTTCGGCTTCCGCACCCGCCCGGCCGGCACGCTGAACGAGATCACCGCAAGCCGGCTGCGCACCGCCGGCATGGCCGCCCGCTACGCGCTGCGCCGCGGCGGCCCCATGGCGGTGGGCGCGACGGAGGCCACGCTGTTCGCCCGCGTGACCCCCGGTGCGGAAGAGGCCGAGGTGCAGTTCCAGTTCATCAACTTCAGCCTGACGCCCGGCGGCGGCTACGTGCTGCCGAAGCACCCGGGTTTCATGTTCAACTTCGGCCAATGCCGTCCCGACAGCCGCGGCGAGCTGCGGCTGCGCAGCGCCGACCCGGAGGACAAGCCGGTGATCCGCGCGAACTACCTTTCGGCGCCGGGCGACCAGCGCGTGATGGTCGCGGCGGCGCGGGTCGCCCGCCGGCTGGGCCGCACCGCGCCGTTCAGCGGCCTGGTTCTGGAAGAATTGGCGCCACCGCCGGAGGTCTCGTCCGACGATGACTTGCTGGACTACGTGCGCGCGTCCGGCACAACGGTGTACCATCCCTGCGGCACCTGCCGCATGGGCAGCGACGCCGGCGCCGTGGTCGATCCGGAGTTGCGGGTGCGCGGCATCGACGGGCTGTGGATTGCCGACGCTTCGGTGATGCCGCTGGTGCCGTCCAGCAACATCCAACCCGCCGTTATGATGGTGGCGGAGCGCGCGGCCGGCTTCATCGGGATGCCGGGCTGACCGGGCGAGCGGTCTCGGCCGCGACGAAACCGTGCGCCAGCGCGTGGTAAACACCTTCCGGGCAGACCAGCCGCGACGTCCCATAGGCGATCAGCGCGGTCAGCATGAGCGGCAGGATCAGGGCGTGGTTGTTCGTCATCTCGCCGACGATGACGAACGCCGTGATCGGCGCCTGCACCACGCCTGCGAAATAAGCCACCATGCCAAGCACCACGAGCGCCGGCGCCGGCGCCCCCGGCAGGAAAGCCGCCACGTTGGCGCCCAGCCCCGCCCCCACTGCGAGGGAGGGCGCGAAGATGCCGCCCGGGATGCCGCTGACCGAGGACGCCGCCGTCGCGAGCAGCTTCAGCGCCCCGAACGCGGCGGGCAGCCCGGCGCCGTCCTGCACCAGCGCCCGCGCCTGCGCGTATCCCGTGCCGAACGCCGCCCCGTCCGAGAGCAGCCCGCAGGCGGCCACAACGAGGCCGCACAGCGCGGCGAACACGACCCGGCAGCGCTTGATCGCGCCGCCGAGCCGGCCGGGCAGACCGCGGCCGAACAGGATGAGCACGCGGCTGAACGCGCCGCCCAGGAGTCCGCCGGACACGCCGAGGATTGGGACCGCAAGCCATCCCTCCACCCCGCCCAACACGGCGTGCGTCGTGCCGAAGTAGGTGTAGTCGCCTTGCAGCGCGAGGGAGGTCACGCCCGCCGCGATCACGGCGCCGAGGATCACGCCGCTGGTCCGCGACTCGAAGGAACGGCTCATTTCCTCGATGCCGAACACGATGCCGGCGAGCGGGGTGTTGAAGGCCGCCGCGACGCCCGCGCTCGCGCCTGCAAGGATCAGCCCGGGTTGCCGCCGCGGCGACAAGCGCCCCAACGCGAACATGACGGATGCGCCCACCTGCACCGTCGGCCCTTCGCGCCCGATGGACGCGCCGCATAGCAGGCCGAGCAGGAGCAGGGCCACCTTGCCCAGCGCGGCCCTGATCGAGACCAGCCGCTCCCGCACCGCCGTTCCTTGAAGCTGGCGCGCCGCGATGGCCTGCGGAATGCCGCTGCCGCCGGAATTCGGGAAATAGCGCTGGGCGAGCCAGCTCGATGCAGCGAAGCCCGCGGGCGTCACTGCGAGGACAGCCAACGGGTGCCATGCCAGCACTGCCTGGAACGCCGCGCCCATCCAGTCTGCGGCAAGGGCAAGCCCGACTGCCGCCATGCCCACGGCAATCCCGCCCAGCACAAACAGCGCCCGGCGCTGCCAGCGCAGCGACAGCAACCGAATGTGCCGCGTGCGCCGGGGGCTGAGCGGCGGAAGGGAAAAGTTGGGCATGAAAGCATGAGTAGCCCGCCGCGCGGCCAGCCGGTAGCTTCAACGAAACCGGGGCTGGCCCGGCAGCGCGCCGAGCGGCGATCATGTGCAGCAGGGTCCGCGCGGCGTGGTGGAGCTGAGCGGGATCGAACCGCTGACCTCCTCATTGCGAACGAGGCGCTCTCCCAACTGAGCTACAGCCCCGCCGTGCAGGCGGCGGACAATGCTCAGGCCGGCCGGTCAAGTCAAGCCGGCCTTTGCACATTCCGCCCGGTTGCGCCCCGCCGGGCGCGTCGGTAGGGTCCCGCGCATTCTCCGGGAGGCGGCCAAACGTGATTCCAGCGCTCTTTCAGTTGCTCAACGCCGTCATCGGCCTGTTCGTGTGGGCGCTGATCCTATCGGCCATCTTCAGCACGCTGGCCTCCTTCGGCGTGCTCGACACCCGCAACCGGCTGGTCTGGACCATCGGGGATTTCCTGACCCGCGTGACCGAGCCGATCCTGCGTCCGATCCGCAACGTGCTGCCCAACTTCGGCAACATCGACGTCAGCCCGATTGTCGCCATCCTGCTGCTGCAGTACGTCGCGCGCCCGTTGCTGGCGACGATCTTCAACGGCCTCGTGACCGGGGTTTGGACGCTCATGTGATGATGGCCCGCGTCATCGACGGCACGGCGGTCGCCGCCGCCCTTCGTGCCCGGATCGCCGAACAAACCGCGGACCTGCCGTTCACGCCGGGTCTTGCGGTCGTCCTGGTCGGGGACGACCCGGCCAGCGCCGTGTATGTGCGCAACAAGGACCGCGCGGCCCAGGGCGCCGGGCTACGGGCGCAAACGATCCGGCTGCCGGCCAGCGTGCCCGCCGCCGAGTTGATGGCGGTGATCCGGCGGCTGAATGCCGATCCCGAGGTGGACGGCATCCTCATGCAGCTTCCACTACCCGAGGCCATCCCGCCGCGCCCGGTTCTTGAAGCTATCGACCCGGCCAAGGACGTGGACGGCCTCCACCCCCTGAACGTCGGCCGCTTGCAGGACGGGGTTCACGTGCTGGCCCCTTGCACGCCCAGCGGCGTCATGCGCCTGCTGGCGGCGGGCGAGACGCCAGTGCGCGGTGCCCGGGCCGTGGTGCTGGGCCGGTCAGCCCTCGTGGGCCGGCCGATGGCGGCGTTGCTGCTCGCCGCCGATGCCACGGTAACCATTGCCCACTCCCGGACGGTGGACATCGCGCAGGAATGCCGTCGGGCCGACATCCTGGTGGCGGCGGTGGGGCGGCCGGAGATGGTGCGCGGCGACTGGATCAAGCCCGGCGCCACCGTGATCGACGTGGGCATCAACCGGCTGCCGGATGGACGGCTGGTCGGCGACGCCGCTTATGCCGAGTGCGCCGCGGTCGCTGGCGCCATCACCCCGGTGCCGGGCGGCGTCGGCCCGATGACCATTGCGTGCCTGCTGGACAACACCGTCAAGGCCGCCCTTCGCCGGCGGAACGCATCCGCCTAGAAGTCGGTGCAGCGGCCCTTCTGCTCCCAATCCCCGAAGCGGGTCGGCTCCAGCCCTTTGGGACCGCCCAGTTCCGGGGGCAGCTTCGGGTCGTGGGGTTTGGACGCGGGCGGGGTGCGCTCGGCATCATGCCGGGCGAGGTGCTCGGCGGCAGTTGGGGCTTGAGGCGTATCATCCATGCCCCATAGATGGTCAGGCCCGCGCCAATGGCAACGCTATGCCGGCCCGCGCCCCAGCACCCGCGCCAGCCACAGCGTCAGCAGCACGATGCACCCGGCGTCGAGCAGGAACGCCGCCGGGTAGCCGAAACGCGCAATGGCGGCGCCCATCAGCAGCGCGCCGACGCTCTGCCCGAGGAACAGCAGGCAGGCGAAGGCCGCGACCGCCGTGGCCCGCGCCTGCGGCAGCATCTCCGTCGCCCGGGCCTGCAAGACGGAATGCAGCATGAAGAAGCCGAGGCCGAGCGCCAGTTCCACTGGGATGAACAGCCATGCACGGCCGCTCGCCACCGCGGTCGCCAGGGCCGCCGCCATCAGCAGCCCGCCCGCGAGCGCCAGGCCGCCCTCCCCCAGCCGGGCCAGCAAGGGCCGGGCCAAGCGGGTGTAGGCCAATGCGCCGAGGCCGAAGCACGCCAGGATCAGGCCGACCTGCGCGTAGCTCAGGCCGAAATGCTCGTGCAGGTAGGGCGCGAGGTAGGGAAAGCAGCCGACGAACATCGCGCCGTCGAGCACCGCCGCCAGCAGCACCAGGCGCCCGGTGCGGTGCCGGGCCATGCGGAGGTAGTTCTCCGGGTTGAACATCCGGTCGGGGCTGCGCCGGTCCGGCAAGCCGCGGATGCGCGCAGCGAACGCCGCCGCGACCAGGACCGCAAGCGCGGCCAGCACCAGGAACACCCCGCGCCACCCGACATACTGCCCGAACACGCCGCCCACCGGCCCGGCCAGCGTCTGCGCCAGCACGATGCCGGTCAGGAACTTGCTGAGCGTCACCTGGCGCTGGTCATACGGCACGGCGTCGCCGATATAGGCCATGCCGACCGGGATCAGCCCAGCGCTGGCCGCGCCCGCGCAGGCCCGCAGCACCGCCAAGCCCGCAAGGTCGGACGCGAGCGCGCAGGCGCCGGTGAACAGCGCGTAAGCCACCAGCGCGCCCAGCATGACCCGCAGCTTGCCGAACCGGTCGCCGACCGGCCCCAGCACCAACTGGTTCAGCCCGTAGGGCAAGGTGAAGGCGGCGATGACCACCCACAGATCGGGCACCGATACCGAGAAATCCGTCGCAATTGCGTGCAGCAGCGGATCGACCACGCGCGCCCCGGCCGAAGACAGGAACGCAGCCGCCGCCAGCAGCCCGAGCGGCAAGGCGACCCGTTCAGCGGTGCCTTGAGACATGCGCCGAGACTGTCAGCCAGCTCGCTCCATCCGGCAAGGCGGCGGATGGCGACGCTAGAACAGGCAGACGAGCACAAGTCCTCCCAGCATCAGGACAGCACCGATGATACGGGGAAGGCTTACCTGGTGCACGCTGAAGCCAAGCAGCCCGTAATGGTCGAGGAGGATCGAAAATATGATGGTGCCCGTCACGACCAGCCCGTTGAACGCCCCCCCGCCCAGCCGGCCTGCGAAGAACAGCGTCGAAATGACCGGGAGGGCGGCGATGGCAGTGCCGACCCAGGCCCACCAGGGCGTCGCCTTGAACGTTTCCGCGGCCGGGAAGCTTTCGCGGGCGAAGCCGACCCCGACGAGGAGCACCGCGCCCGAGATCAGGCACACGAACACGCCAGCCCACCACGGACGACCCAGCGTTTCGTTGAGCTTGGCATTGGTGCCCGAGTGTATCGCGTTCATCAGCCCGGTCAGCAGAACAAGGATGTAGGGGACAATGTTCGTCAAGTTTTTCTCGGGACAGTGGCTGGAGTTGCCGGCCCACAGCGTGGGACGGCCTGAAAAGTTGCCGGCTGTCCGTTCACGTCTCGAAAGCTCTGATGCGGCGTCCGGATTGACCTGACCGTTACGCCGCCGTGCGGGTCCGACGGCTATCGGTCCGCAGTTGCCCGCAGGCGGCCAGGATATCCTGCCCGCGTGGCATCCGGATCGGAGAAGCGAAGCCCGCGTCCTGCACGACCGCGGCAAACCGCTCCAGCGCCTCCCGCCCGCTCGGCCGGTAGTCGCTGCCGGGCCAGGGATTGAACGGGATCAGGTTCACCTTGGCGGGGATACCGGCGATCAAGCGCACCAGTTCCCGCGCCTCCGCCTCGCTGTCGTTCACGCCCCGCAACATGACGTACTCGAAGGTGATGCGCCGGGCATTGGAGGCGCCGGGGTAGCGGCGGCAGGCGGCGATCAGCTCGGCGATGGGGTACTTACGGTTCAACGGCACGATCTCGTCCCGCAGGTCGTCCCGCACGGCGTGGAGCGACACCGCGAGGTTGACCCCAAGCTCCGCCCCGCAACGGTCCATCATCGGCACCACGCCCGAGGTGCTGAGCGTGATGCGCCGGCGGGACAGGCCGATTCCTTCCCCGTCCATGACGATTTGCATGGCGCGGGCCACGTTCTCGTAATTGTAGAGCGGCTCGCCCATGCCCATCAGCACGATGGTGGACAAGAGGCGCGGTGTCTCGCTGCGCGGGCTGGGCCACTCGCCGTATGCGTCGCGCGCCGCCATGAACTGGCCCACGATCTCGGCCGCGCCCAGGTTGCGCACCAGGCGCTGGGTGCCGGTATGGCAGAACCGGCAGGACAGGGTGCAGCCGACCTGGGAGGAGATGCACACGGCGCCCCGGTCCTCGCGCCGGTCGGGGATATACACGGTTTCCGCTTCCTGACCGTCACGGAAACGGAACAACCACTTGCGGGTGTCGTCCTCGCTGGTCTGCTCCGTGGCGACGCTGGGCCGGCCGACCACGAAGCGTTCGGCCAAGCGTTCCTGCAACGGGCGGGCAATGCTGGACATCCTGGAGAAATCGGTCGCGCCCTGGTGGTAGATCCAGTGCCAAAGCTGCTTGGCACGGAACGGCTTCTCGCCGATGCCTGCGAGTTCAACCACCAACTCCTCGCGCGTCAGGCCCACGAGGTCGCGGCGCCCGTCCGGCAACTGCGCGGGCGGCGGGTTGAACAGGGCGGACTTCGCCAGGATGCGGGTGCGCTCGGCATCCGTCAGGTCGGGCGTGGTGGTGATGGTGCTCACTTGGCGGGACATGCCTTGTTGATGGCGGCATAGGCCGGGCTGAAGCCGCGCAGGCTGAACGTGTCGGTTACGGTCGTGTTGCGCGGCCCCGGCGACTTCGCGACCGCTTCGCGCGCCTTCACGAACGCCGCCGCCGCGGCCCGGCCGTCGCGGGCGAAGGCCGAACGGCCGGCGGTGTAGAACGCAAGCTGGGCCTGCTCAACGCTCATCTGCACCTCTGCATCGGCGGCATACGGGAACCCGGCGCTGATCGCCACGCTGTCGCGCCCGTTGTTGCGATGCGTCACCGTCAGCACCACGTCGCCCCGGCCCGGCAGCGCCGGCTGCGAGCTGGCGGCGCGGACAAAGGCGTAGCAAACGAGCCGCCCGCCTTCCTGATGCGTGGCGGCTTGCCAATCCTCGAACTTGCCGATCGGCTTGGGCGCGGCGGGGGCGGAACGGGCGGGTTCATGCGCCGGAGGGTGCGCCGCGGCCTTGGGCTGCGCAAGGGCCAGCGATGGCCACGCCGCAGCGGCCAGGATAAGCAGATGTCTGGAGGGCATGGACCGTCAGATACGGTGCGCCCCGAGTCAGGACAAGCGGCCTATCAAGGCTCCGTCGCGTCTGGCAGCCAATCCGGCCTCGTGCGGCGGAACCGCGGGTCGCCATGGCTTTCCGGCGGCGCCAACGCCTGGCCCGGCCCGCCGCTCGCCACCGGGCGCTCGGCGAAGCGCCCGTGCTGCAGCAGCCGGTCATACATCACCAGCGCCCCGGCCACCGCGAGGTTGAGGGCGAAGCGCGTCGGGATGCGGACGACGAACCGGCACCGTTCACGCAAGGCCACGGACAAGCCCGACCGTTCCGGACCCAGCACATAGGCGGCGTTCAGCGGGTGCCGGAAGGACGGCAGGTCCACGGCGTCATCCAGCAGCTCGATGCCGACCAGCGCGCATTCCCGCGGCAACTGGATCGCCCCCGGGTCAGGAAAGCGCCACAGCGGCACGTGCGCGGGCGTGTCGGCAGTGTCCGCCGCCCGCCCGGCGCGCGCATCCCAGCCCGCGCCAACCGTGAAGCAGAACGCCGCCCCGAAGGCGTGGCCCGTGCGCAGCAGCGCGCCCATGTTGGCGGATTTCGAGACACCCTCCGCCCCGATGCCGAAATAGCCGCGTGCAGCGCCGCCGCGTGTCTTGGCCGAACACATCGGCGCGGGATAGGTGTTCCCCATGACGGATGCAACCGACGCCAGGCTCGCCGCGCAGTACGAGGCCTTCCCTTACCCCAAGCGCGACCCGCGGGACGAGGCGCGGCGCTTGATCATCGGCAGCCCGAGCCACCTGCGGGAGATCGACCATTGGGTGTTCGGCGCTGCCCGCCCGGCGTCTGCGCCGCTGCGTGCGCTGGTGGCGGGCGGCGGCACCGGGGACGGCGCGATCATGCTGGCGCAGCAGATGGCGGCGGCAGGGCGGCCGGGCCGGGTGTCCTACCTGGACCGCTCCGCCGCCGCGCACGGGGTGGCGCGGGCGCGGGCGGAAGCGCGGGGCTTGACGCTCGATTGGCACACGGGGTCGCTGCTGGATTTGCCGGGGTCGGGCCTCGGCCCGTTCGACTACATCGACTGCTGCGGCGTGCTGCACCATCTGCCGGACCCGGCGGAGGGCCTGCGGGCGCTGCTGTCCGTCTTGGCGCCGGGCGGCGGGATGGGGCTGATGGTGTATGCGCCGCACGGCCGCACCGGCGTTTACATGTTGCAGGACGCGCTGCGGCGGCTGGCGCCGGAGGGGGACGCGCCGCCGGCCCGGCTGGACGTGGCGCGCCGGGTCATGCGGCATTTGCCGGAGTCCGCTTGGCTGCGCCGCAATGCCTACTTCGGCGACCACATCGACGGCGGCGACGCCGGGCTGTACGACCTGCTGCTGAACCCGCGCGACCGGGCCTACACCGCGCCGGAGTTCATCGCCCTGGTGGACAGCGCCGGGCTGGCGGTCACGGCGCTGATGGAGCCGCTGCGCTACGACCCCGCCGTTTACCTGCCGGACCCCAAGCTGCGCGCCCGCATCGACGTCCTGGACCCGTCCGCCCGCGCCGGCTTGGCCGAGGCGCTGACCGGCAACATGAGCACCCACGTCGCCTACTGCGTCCGCACCGCCGAGGCCCGCCCGATGCCCGATCCGATGCGGGACGACGCCGTTCCCGTGGCGCGGGAGCTGCCGGCGGCGGAGCTGGCCCGCAACATTCGCCCGGACGGCACGCTGCCGTTCCTGTTCGACGGCCTGCGCGTGCCGCTGCCGTTGCCGCCGCTGGCCGGGGCGATCCTCGGCCTGGTGGACGGCGCGCGCACCGTGGGCGGCATCGCGGCGGCCTTGCGGGGGCGCGGCACCGATGCTGCCGCCTTTGCCCGGGCCTGGCGCCAGACCTTCGATGCCCTGTCCGGCGTCAACCGCGTCCTGCTGTCGCCCCCACCCTGATGCCCCCCGTGCCCACGTCTCAAGTCATCGTGATCTTCGGTGCCGCCGTGCGACCCGGCGGCCAGCCGAGCGGCGCCATGCTGGACCGGGTGCGGGCGGCGTTCCGCTTGGGCGAGCACCTGCCGGATGTCCTTTACATGCCGACCGGCGGCGTCGGCCGGCACGGCCCGGCGGAGGCGGAGGTGATGGCCACCCTGCTGCGCGACCGTGGCGTGCCGTCCGACCGGATCAGGACGGAGCCGACCGGCACCAACACGATATCCTCCGTCCGCGCCTGCGCCCGGCTGCTGCGCGGCCATGCCGGGCCGGTCTATGCCGCAACCTCCTCCTATCACCTGCCGCGCTGCGTGCTGCTGCTGCGCTTGGCCGGGCTGGACGCGCGGGCCTGCCCGCCGAGCCGGGGAGCGGCGTCTTCCAGCCTGCGCAAGCGTTGGTATTGGCGGCTGCGGGAAGTGCCGGCGATCCCGGTGGACGCGGCGCTGCTGGGCTGGCACCGCCTGCGGGGCCGCGTCTAGCATTTGTTGACCCGCGCGCCTGGGCCGTGTTTGCCTGGCGTCCGCATGACGTTCTCCGCCATCGACTCGGCGCTGCTCGGCCCCCTGTTCGCGACCGCTGCCATGCGCGACGTGTTCTCCGACCGTGCCCGCCTTTCCGCGATGCTGGAAGCGGAGGCGGCCCTGGCGCGGGTGCAGGCGCGGTTCGGCCTGGCACCGGACGCTCTGGCCCCGGCCATCGCCACGATAGACGCCGACAGCCTCGACGCCGCCGCCTTGGGCGAGCAGACCGCGCTGGCCGGCGTCCCCACCATCCCCTTCGTCCATGCGGTGCAGGCCCGGTTGCCGGCAGACCTGGCACGGGCGTTCCACAAGGGCGCCACCACGCAGGATATCCTGGACACCGCGCTGTCCCTGCAGCTCCGGACGGCGCTGGCGCTGGTCGCGGCCGACCTCCACGCCATTCTGTCCGGGCTGGCCGGGCTTGCGGCGGCGCATCGTGACACGCCCTGCGTCGGGCGCACCTACGGCCAGCACGCGGCGCCGCTGACGTTCGGCTTCAAGGCCGCGGTCTGGCTTTCGGGCATCGCGGACGCGGCGGAGCGCCTGCCCGGCCTGCGCTCCCGGCTGCTGCTGGCCTCGCTGGGCGGGCCGGTCGGCACCCTGGCGGGCCTCGGCGCGCACGGCCCGGCGGTTGCGAACGGGTTCGCGGAGGCGCTCGGCCTCAGCGCAGCGCCCATCGCCTGGCACACGCGGCGCGCAGGCATCGCGGAGGGCGGCGCGTGGCTCGCGACCCTTCTGGGCGCGCTGGCCAAGATGGCGACCGACATCGCGAACCTTTCCTCCACGGAGGTCGCCGAGGTGTCCGAACCCTGGATGCCCGGCCGCGGCGGCTCCTCCGCCATGCCGCACAAGCGCAACCCGGTGTCCTCCACCGTGATCCTGGCCGCGGCCTCGGCCGCCAAGGGCCATGTCACCACCCTGCTGGACGCGATGGCGGGCGCGCACGAGCGCCCGCCGGGCCTGTGGCACGCCGAGTGGCACGTTCTGCCCACGCTGTTCGGCCTGGCCTCCGGCGCGTTGCGGGAAGCGGCATCGCTGGCGGGGGGCCTGGTCGTGGATGCCGGGCGCATGAGCGCCAACATCGGCCAAACCCGCGGCCTGCTGTTCGCCGACGTGGCGGCGGCCCGGCTGGCCCCGCTGCTGGGCCGGGAAGGCGCGCACGCCCGGGTCGAGCAGGCGGCCGACGAGGTACGCCGCACCGGCGACACGCTGCAAGCCGTGCTCGCCCGCGACCCGGCACTGCGCGGCGCTGACCTCCTCGCTGCCTTCGACCTTGCCCCGGCGGTCGCGGCGGCGGGGCCGTGGGTGGACCGCGCCCTCGCCCACGCCGCCGCGGTGCAACGGGCGCTTTGACGGAGCATAGGCAATGGACTGGTCGGCCAAGCAATACACGGCCTTTGAGGACGAACGCACCCGGCCGGTGCGCGACCTGCTCGCCGCGGTGCCGGGCCAGGCGGCGTCGTCCGCGGTGGACCTGGGCTGCGGACCCGGCAACTCCACGGAGCTGCTGCTGCGGCGGTTCCCGGACGCCCAAGTGACCGGCCTCGACAGTTCGCCCGACATGATCGCGGCGGCGCAGGCCCGGCTGCCGCAACTGCGGTTCGAGGTGGCGGACATCGCGGCATGGGACGCGCCGGGGCCGTTCGGTGCGATCCTGGCCAACGCCGTGCTGCAATGGCTGCCGGACCATGCGGCCCTGCTGCCGCGCCTCGCCGCCAAGCTCGCGCCGGGGGGCAGCCTTGCGGTGCAGATGCCGGACAACCTGGACGAGCCGGCGCACCGGCTGATGCGGGAGGTCGCGGCGGACGGGCCTTGGGCCGGCAAGCTCACGCACGCCGCCGGGGCGCGGGAAGCGATGGGGACGCCGGATTGGTTCTATGGCGTGCTGCGCCCGCATTGCGTGCGAGTGGACGTTTGGCGGACGACCTATCACCACCCGCTGGCCGGCGGGGCGGAGGCCGTCGTTGAGTGGTTCAAAGGCAGCGGCCTGCGCCCGTTCCTCCAGCCGCTCGATGCGGGCGAGCAGGCCGGGTTCCTGGCGGAGTACCGCGGCCGGATTGCCCGCGCCTACCCCGCCTTGCCGGACGGCAGCGTGCTGCTGCCCTTCCCGCGGCTGTTCCTGGTGGCGACGCGCTGAAAAGGCCCTGTTCGGGTCATCCACCCTCTGCCGGTCTCAGAAAGGCACGGTGCCGACCCGTCCGTCCGCGAACGCCACGGCCCGGACCAGTATCCGGTTCGCTTCCGCCACCAGGGACGCATCCGGCGGCAGCTTCGGTTCGGCGAGGGCGGCGGCTTCGGCCATCAGCACTTCGGTGCGGATCATGGCGTCGAGCGCCGGAAGCGTGTCGCCAACACCGATCTCGGATGCGAGCGCCTTCTGGCGCAGCAAGCCGTCGAGCGCGTCCCGTTCAGCATCCGAAAGCGGAACGCCGGCCCGCAACGTTGGAACATCCATCGGCGGGAAACCGGCCTCCACACGCAGCCAGCGCAGCGCGAGCGCCGGGCGCACGGCGTAGAGATACTTCTTCAACTGGACCGGAGACCGTTGCAGCCAGCGTGCCTGCACCTGCTCGGCCAAGCTCCGGTAATGGTGCAGCGCCGCCCGCCGCCCGGGCACTTGGTCCGCGAGACGGCGCAGGTCATCGACAAAGGCCGGCTCCGAACGGTAGCGGATCGGTGACGCCAACCATTCCCGGATCGTGCAATTGCCGCGCAGCAGGAGGCCGAGCGTCTTGCGCATGTCCCACCCGGACAGGTCGAGGTCGTCCGGCAGCGACCGCTCGATGACGTCGCGCCGATCATGCAGGCCGAGGTGCCAAAGCGTCGGGCGGGCATAAACGAAGCGCACGTCCCAGTCGCTGTCCGGGCTTGCGAAGCCCCAAGCACGGCTGCCGCTTTCAATGGCCAGCAGCACCGCCACGCCCTCGTCCTGCTCGACGTCCGCCAGGGCTGGCAATGGGTCCATCCTTGCCGCCTCGCTAACGCGGCGCCATGCGCAGCGCGCCGTCGAGGCGGATCACCTCGCCGTTCAGCATCGGGTTCTCGCACACCGCGCGGACCATCGCCGCGAACTCCTCCGGGCGGCCCAGCCGGGACGGGAACGGCACCGCGCTGCCCAGGCTCGCCTGCACCTCCGCCGGCAGCCCGGCCATCATCGGCGTCTCGAACAGGCCGGGCGCAATCGTCACCACCCGGATGCCGTTGCGCGCCAGCTCCCGCGCGATGGGCAGCGTGAGGCCCGCCACCCCGGCCTTGGACGCCGCATAGGCCGCCTGGCCGATCTGCCCGTCAAAGGCCGCGACCGACGCCGTGTTGACGATCACCCCGCGCTCGCCGTCCGCGCCCGGCGCGCCGTGGGTGATGGCGGCGGCGGCCAGGCGGATCATGTTGAACGTGCCGACCAGGTTGATCGCGATCACCCGGGCGAACGACGCCAGCGCGTGCGGCCCGTCGCGGCCCAGCACCTTTTCCCCAATCGCGATCCCGGCGCAGTTCACCAGGCCGTGCAGGCCGCCGAACGCCGCCTCCGCCTCCGTCACCACCGCCTGCGCCGACGCTTCCTCCGTGATGTCCGCCGCAACGAAGCGGGCGGCGGCGCCCAGCTCCTGCGCCAGCACCTCCCCGGCTGCCCGGTTCACGTCGGCGATCACCACCCGGCCTCCAGCGGCGACGGCCATGCGGGCAGTCGCGGCGCCCAGGCCGGACGCGCCGCCAGTGACGATGAAGACATGCTCGGCGATCTGCATGGGCGTGTTCTCCTTCGGGTTGGGCGTTATACGGACGGATTGGTTGAATGACCGTCATCCGTCGATGGGTTTCACCCATCCTACGCGACCCATGCCGTAGGATGGGTGAAACCCATCAGCCGCACACGGGTCAATCAATGGTGCTGCCCGTATTACTCGGCCACCGCCCGGTCCGGCTTGGTGGCCCACGACGCGGCAACCAGCGCCTCCGCATCCGCATGGAGCGCGGCGCGCGAAGCGTCCCGGGTGTAGAACATGTGCCCGCCGCCATACACGCGGAGCTGCAAGCGGTTTCCGCCCCCGGCGTCCGGCACCTGGTTCATCAGCATTTGGCTGGCGAAATACGGCGTGACGAGGTCGGTCAGCCCGTGCGCCACCATGACATGCGCCGCCGGGTCGAGCGCCAGGAACTGCCGCAGCGGCGTCAGCGCCTCCGGCCGGGTGTTGCCGCGGCCGTAATCCCATTCGCGCGCCGTGGCCTCGTTCAGCAGCTCGTAGCGGCGTCCCGGCGCCCCGCTCGGCTTCCAATCGAGCCGCGTCGCATACACGTCCAGCATGGCGCTCGTGACGGGTCCGCGCAGCGCGTCCAGGATTGCATCGGGCGAATTGTCGTTCGCCGCCGACGGGAACGGGTCGGCCGCCGAGATCGTCGCGTCGTAGGGGCTGGCGACCCGGCCTGGCTCCCGGTCCCGCGTAAAGGCGCCGAAGTCCACCTTGCCCGCCCGCCGCCGCACCAGCGCGGGATCGAGGCCGGTCAGCGCCGCAACGCGCTCGCTGACCCGTTGCACCGCCGCCGAGTCATGCTCGCCGCGCACCAGGTCCAGCAGGTAATCGGTTTCGGCATAGCTTTCGGCGTCCTTGACCTCCGCCCGGCCCGCGGCGCCCTGCGCCGCGGCGGCCATCGACGGCAGCCGGGCCACCCAGCGCATCGGGTCCCAAGGCGCGTCCCGCCCGTTGAAGTCCAGCACCGGGGACACCAGCACCAGCCCGCTGACCCCCACCCCCTGCTGGTCCAGCAGCGCCCGCGCCAGCTTCGGGCCGCGGAACCCGCCGTAGCTTTCCCCCACGATGAACTTCGGCGATTGCAGCCGCCCGTTGGCCTCCAGCCAGCGGCGCGCCACGTTGGCCAGCGTGTCGATGTCGCCCTCCACCGACAACATGCGCCGCCGCACGTCGTCCCCGCCGAGCACCCGGCTGTAGCCGGTGGTGACGGGATCAATGAACACGAGGTCGGTGAAGTCGAGCCAGGTTTCGGCGTTGTCCACCAGGGCTGGGCGCATACTGGGGCTGATGCTCCCGGCAAGCGGCAGCCGCCACGGCCCGATCGCGCCGAGGTTCAGCCAAGCCGACGCCGATCCCGGCCCGCCGTTCACCGCGAACGTCACCGGCCGGCTGCCCGGCGCCGTGTTCGCGCGCTGGAACGCCGTCACGACGACCTCGGCCTGCGCGGCGCCTTGCGGGTTGGCCAGGCGGATGGTGCTGACGGTGGCGTTGAACGCGAGGGTGCGTCCGGGCAGGGCCAGGGTGTGGGAGGTCGTTTTATCCGCGCTGGGTTCGGGCGCCGGGGCGCGCGCCGCCGTGTCCGCCTCACGGTCGGGACCAGCAGGGCCGTGCGGCTGCGCCAACGCCGGCACAGCCAGCAGAGCGGCGGCGAGCGCCCCCATCGTCGTGAGTTTCATGGCGTTTCTCCGGCCGGGAGCGCATTGGGCGCGCCGCCCAGCCGTTTAAGCACGCTAATACTCGAACTGGTAGCTCAGCCCGACCGAGTTGCCGCCTTCCCCGGTCCCCACGTCGGTCTGCGCCTTCAGGCCCTTGTAGATGTCGATCTGCACCGTCGCCTGCGTTTGATTCCCGGTGGTGCCCTGCTTCGCCCCCACGTAAACGCCGGGCCGGACATACCGCCCCGCTTCCACGGAGGGCGCCGTGCTGGACGTGCCGCTGCCGCTGTTGTTGCCACCGCCGCCGCCAACCGACAGCCGGTCCAGCCCCAGCCCTTTCCGGATGCTTTCCAGCGGGTTGCCGGCGCCGCCGCCCACGCCGGTCAGGCTGGCGACCGAGGCGGCGATCTCGGCAAGCTGGAACGGTCCCAACTCCTTGGCGCTGCGCTTGAACAGTAGGTAGGCGAGCACCTCGTCCTGCGGCAGTTCCGGCACGCTGGTCAGGCTGATCTTGGGGGCGCTGGCGTAGCCGGTAATGCCGAGCGTCGCGGTGACGCTGCCCGTGGTGCTGTCGGCGGCGAAGTCGAGCGTCGGGTCGATCTTGCCCGTGACCCCGGTGCCGTCGAAGCCCACCTTGCCGCGCGTGAAGGTCAAGGTGGTGCCGGCCACGCTGATGGTGCCGCGGCGCATGTCGAACCCGCCGGACACCTGCGGCGCCGCGCTCGTGCCCTTGACGCGCAGCTCCCCCCCAAGCTCGGCGTCCAGCCCCCGGCCGCGGACGAAGATGGCGCCCGGCGCGTTGATCGTGAGGTCGAGGCCGACCACGCTGTTGGTTGAAGGCGGTGCCGGCGGCTTTTCGCCGGGCCGCCGCACATCCAGCACGGCGATGTTGGCCGGCAGGCGCTCGGGGATGCGGATTTCGGCGCGCTTGATGCCGATGCGCCCCGCCGCCTGCAGCGCGCCCGCGGCCTCGCCCCGCACCGTCAGGTCGGCGTCCAGGTCGGCGCTCAGTTGGTCGGACGCGAGCGGCCGGGCGTTGCGCAGCGTGAGCGTGAGATCGACCGGCAGCCCCGGCGCCAGCACGCCGACGCTGCCGGACGCCGCCACCGTGCCCGGCCCGGCCCGGCCGGTGAAGCTCGCGATGCGCACCGTGTCGCCATCCGCGCGCAGGGTCGCGGCGATGTCGGTGATGCGCACGCCCTGCGCGAAGTCCTGCACCTCGCCTTTTGAAAGCTGCGCCGTGCCGCCGAGGCGGGGCGCCGCCACGGTGCCGGCCACCGTCGCGTCCAGCGCCACCCGGCCCCGGGCACGCCGCCCGGCCGCGGTCAGCACGGGGTCGAGCAGCACAAGGTCCAACGCCCCGGTCGCCCGCAGGTCGAGCGGCCCGGCGCCCAACGGCGCGCGCCCCGCAACCGCGAGCTGCAATGACGGCCCGGCCGTGAGCCGCGAGTCGATCCGGGCACTGCCGCCGGCCAGTTGCGCCGTGGCCGTCAGGTTGGCCGCCGGGATCGCCCCGCCCGGCCCGGAGCGCAGCCGCACCCCGTTGGCGGCGAGCTTCACCGTCCCCGATGGCTGCGCCGGCGTGCCGGTCAGGCGGGCGTCCAACGCAATCGTGCCATCCGCCGCAAGCTCCGGCGAGGCGAGCCGCGCCAAATCCGCAGGCGCGCGCAGCGTGGCCGTCGCGTCCAGCGTGGGCGACACCCGCCCGGCCACGTCCAGCACTGCATCCCGCAGGCCCAGCCGCAGCCGGTCCACCGAAACCTCGTCGGCCAGGCGGACCCGCGCCGGCGCCAGCAGCCGAAGCGTTTCGCCTTTGGCAGCGACCTGGAACGTGTTGAGCTGCACGGTTTTGGCCGGGGCGTCCACCACGGCCGCGCCGGTGATCTGGGCATCGGTGCCGCTGACTTGCAGCGCGGCCGTCGTGCGCACGGCCAGCGCCGCTTGCGGGCCGGACACGTCCACCTTGGCGGACCCTTTCACGCCCGCGGCGTCGATGCCCTCCGCCGTGAGCTGGGCGCTCACCACCGGATCGGTCGTGGGGTCGGCGACGCGGGCGGTGAGGACGGCGTGGCCGACACGGTTGCCGGGCAGGCCGGCGTTGCGCAGCTCCGCATGGAGCCGGGCATCCTGCGCGTCCAGGTTGGCCTGGGCCGTCACGCTGCCGGACAGCGGCTGGCCGATGAAGGGGCGCAGGTCGTCGAGCTTGTCCATGCGCAGGTCAACCTGGCCCAGCGGCAGCTTGGCGCCGGGGGGCAAGAAGAGCGTGCCCGCGGCGTGCAGGCTGCGCCAATCCGCGCGCTCGATGGTGGCGTGCAGCGCGCCGTCCGCTTCGCGCCGGGCAGTGACGTTCAGGGCGAGCGGCGCGCCTTCCAGCGTGCCTTCCGCTGTCACCTGCCCGGCGGGCGCGCCCGGCAGGCCCGTCAGCGCCGCTGTCAGCGTCACCGGCCCGCGCGGCACGTTCGGCGCGCCGACCTCGCCCTTGACCGTGGTATTGAGCGACAGCGCGTCCATTGGACCCTGCGCGTGCCCGTCAGCCTCCAAGGCGCCGGTCAAGGTCGGGGCGAGCGCCGCCAAATCGGACAAGCCGAGGCGATAGGTGACGTCCAGCGCGTCCGCCTTCTTGCTGCCCTCCGCTGACAAGCGCAGCGCCTTGCCGTCGATTTCCAGCCGCGACAGCGTGATGTCCGACCCGGCGAGTTGCGCCGATGCCCCCAGCGTTGCATCGCCCAGCAGCGCCGGCACCGGCGCCAGCCCGCCGGTGACCGACAGCTTGCCGTCCAGGTCCGCCCGGGTCACGCCCCCCGCCACCGCGGCGCGCAGGTGCAGCGCCGTGCTGCCATGCAGGTCGATCCCGCCAAGGGCGGCAAGCGGCGCCAAGTCGGCCGCGGCCACATCGGCATTGGCCGAGATGTCGCCCCCCGTCTTTGCGTCGCCCTTGACGGTCAGCAGCGGATGGGTGAGCGCGAAGGTGACGGGCCGGGCCGGATCGTCCAGCCGCGCATCGGCGTCCAGCACCACGGGCGAAGCCGCCAGCAGCGCCGGGTCCGGGCCTGGCAGACGCACGCCTTCCGCTGTCGCATGGAGACCAACCCGGCCGGCATTGCCCTTGATGTCCGCAACAAGGCGCCCCACCGCGGCGCCGGCTGCGGACAGGCCCTCGATCCGCAACTGCCCCGAAGCGTCCGGCGCCGTGAACGGCCCGTGCACCCGGGCCTGCAGCGCGACGCTTTGCCAGGACACGTCCGGACGCGGGGTCATGGCCGGGGCGGACGCGGACAGGTCGAGGTCGGCCGCCGATCCTTCAAGGTCCAGCGTGCCCCGGGCCTGCGCCTGCAACGGCCCGGCGGTCAGCGCCAGGTTCGTCGCGACGGCGCTGCGCGGCCCGTCCAGGCCCGCCTTGATCGACAGCGGGCCGAGGCCCGGCAGCGTCGCGACATGGGCGATCAAGCCGCCGTCCGGCTCGGCGGTGTCCAGCGTTCCCGCGATGCGCGCCGGGTCGAGGCGGACGGTCGCCTTGTAGTCGCCGGGCGCGTCCAGCCGGTGCAGCGCAAGGTTTGCGTTGGCGTCCTGCAGCGATACGCCCTCCGCGGCGCCGTCCGCCGAAAGCACAGCCGCCGCGCCGAGCACGCCGGCGCCAATCTCCGCCCGCGCGATGTGGATGCGCTGTGCCGCCACCCGAACCGGAAGGCTGAACGGCTGGCTGTTCTCGGTCGTGGGCGGCGGGTTGGCGGTGCTGGCAGCCGGCAGCCGAGGCATCTGCACCCGCGCGGCTTCCAATCGTTCGACCTGGGCGATGCGGCGCAGGAGCCGGGTCGGCGACCAATCGAGCGCCACGTCGTCGGCCAGCAGCCAGGCGCCCTGCGCGTCCCGCACCTCCAAGTGGTGTAGCCGCAGCGCGTCCGGGAAGCGGCCCGACAACCCTTCCAGCACCACGGTGCCGCCGGTCACGCGGTTGATCAGTTGCTCCGCCGCAACGCGGCCGGGGCCGATGTTCAGGGCCAGCACGACGGCCGCAACCGCCACGACCGGAAGCAGCAGGAGCAGGCCCAGGATCCACAGCGCGGCGCGCAGCAACCGGCGCATCAGAAGGCCTGCCCGATGCCGATATACAGCTCGAACGAGTCGTCGCCGTTCCGCTTGTTGAGCGGCACGGCCACGTCCAGCCGGACCGGCCCGATGGGCGTGTAATAGCGTCCACCCACCCCGGCGCCTGCCCGCAAGCCGCTGCCGAACCCGCTGCTGGAATTGGACACCTGCCCGGCGTCCACGAACACCGCGGCGCCGAAGCTTTCGCCGAACCGCTGCCGGAACTCGACCGTGGCGGCCGTGATCGACGTGCCGCCGGTGGGCCGGTTGCTCGCGAACCTCGGCCCGATTGATTGGTATCGATAGCCCCGCACCGTGCCGCCCCCTCCAGCGTAGAACCGCTCGTCCGGCGGCAGGTCGAAGGTGCCCGCCCCTTGCACGCTGCCGATCAGGCCGCGCAGTGCCACGATGCTGCGGCCCGGGGCACCCAGGTTGATATAGGTCGAGCCTGACGCTTGCAAAATGGTGAACGTCGCTTGCCGGCCGACCAGCACCTGCGTTGGCGTCACGCTTGCTGCCGCCTTGATGCCGTGCGTCGGCTCGAACAGCCCTTCGGGACCCGTCGAGTCGTAGCGCAGGCCGAGCGGCAGGGCGAGCAGGGTGTAGCTGCGCTCCACGCCCTCCTGGGTGATCTGCGACTGCTGCGCCTGCACGCCGACGCTGCCCGTCCAGACCTGCTCGACCTTTCGGCTGATCGTGACGCCGCCCAGCACCGCCGTGCGGTCATAGGCATCGAGGTTCTCCTTGATCGCCTGCAAGTTCACCGTCACCGACTGGTCCCGCCGCCACACGTCCGGCTTGGTCAGCGCGGCCGTCACGTTGTAGCCGCTGCCCCGGGTGGCGCTGCCGCCAAGCTGCGTCACCGCGGCGCCCAGGTTCAACTGCTCGGCCTGGCCGAACAGGTTGCGGTGCTGGAAGGTGACGCCGGCGCTGGCGCCGAGGTCGGTCGAGTAGTCGGCCGTGACGCCCACGGCGTGGCGCAGCCGTTCCGTCACGTTGAAGGCCAACGGCAACTGCCCTGCCGCGTCCACCTGATCGGCCGCCCGGGCTTGCACGGTCGCGAACACGCCGAGCTGCGCCAGATCCTGCCGCGCCTTCTCGATCTTCGCCGGGTCGAACCGCTCGCCTTGGTGGACCAGCAGCCGGCGCCGCACAAAGGCCGGGTCCACCCGCGTCAGCCCGCCGATGCTGACCGGCCCGAGATCGACCTGCGGGCCGGTGTTCACCTTGAAGGACACGTCCAACGCCTGCGCCGAAGGGTCGAGCGTCGCCACCGGGGGATCGACCTTGGCCAGCGCGTAGCCTTGGCTGCGCAGCGCGTCCAGCACGCGCCCCTGCCCCGCCAGCACGTCGGACGCTATGGCCGGCGCGCCGGGCGCTAAGCCCAGCGCCGCCCGCGCCTGCTCCGGCACCTGGCCGTCCAGCGCGACCCGGCGCAGGTGGAACACCGGCCCGGGGTCGATCCCGACCGTCACCGGGACCGGGGCGCTCGCGGCTTCCAGCGCCGTCGGCAGCGTCGGGTCGTCCAGGCTGCGCCCGGCCACCCGGATCGTGACCCGGGCGGCGTAGTGGCCATAGCTGTTGAGCGCCGTGGACAGGCGGCCTTCGTCGTCCCGCGCGCGGGTCACCAGCGCGAATGGGCCGACCGGGGCGCTGTCCCGCAGCGACACGAGGTTGGAGCTGTCCTTCAACGCCTGGTCCAGCGCCGCGTTGCCCGTGGCCGCAACCGAAACGGTGTAGGGCTGAGGATCGGCCGCGCCCGCGGCGGCGCCGTGCAGCACGGCCAGCACGACGGCGAACAGAACGACTCGCCGGGGCCAAGGAGTCCCCTTGAACATGCGGCAGCATAATGCTGAAAGCGCAAGGACGCGCCAGATTCGCCTGCGCATCCTGCTACGCCGCCCGCCGCCGTCCCGGGATTGTCACGGGCACGTTGTTGTCCCGACACATACGGATTGATATCTGGGTTCCATGAAGCTTCTTGCACCCCGCGCACGCCAAAGGCGCCTGCCCATCCTGGCGCCGGTTGAGGGGACGATGCCGCGCCGACGGACCCATCGGCTGCGGCCGGTGCGGCGGGGCGCCGCCATCGCCCTGTGGACACTGCCCGCCGCCGCGATCCAGGCCGCGATGCTCCTATTGCCCGGCCGTGGCAAGATTGTGTTCGCCCGGCTGTATTGGGCCAGCGTGTGCCGCCTGCTCGGCCTGCAGGTGCGGGTGATCGGCACGCCGGCGCGGCCGGCCGGGCGATCAGTGGTGTTCGCGTCGAACCATTCGTCCTGGCTGGACATCCTGGCCCTGGGCGGGGTGCTGGAGGGCTGCTTCATTTCCAAGGAGGAGGTCGGCCGCTGGCCGGTCATCCGCACGGTCGCCCGCCTGGGCCGCACCGTGTTCGTCAGCCGCCGCGCCGCCAATACCGGGCGGGAAAGCAGCGCCATGCGGGACCGGCTGGACGCGGGCGACAACCTGATCCTGTTTCCCGAGGGCACCAGCTCCGACGGGTCCCGGGTGCTGCCGTTCCGCTCGGTGTTCTTCTCGGTCGCCGAGATGCGCGCGGGCGAAGCGCGGCTGGGTCCCCATTCCTTGGTTCAGCGCCCGCTGATCCAGCCGGTGTCGGTCGTGTACGACCAGTTGGGCGGGCTGCCCATCGGCCGGGCAAGCCGGCCGGTGTTCGCCTGGTACGGCGACATGGACCTCGCCAGCCATTTCTGGCGCTTGGCGCAGCACAGCGGGCTGCGCGCCACCGTGCTGCTGCACGCGCCGGTCGATCCGGCCGCCTATGCGTCGCGCAAGGCGCTGTCACAGGCGGTATGGCAAACCGTGGCGGAGGGTGCTGCGGCGCTCCGGCAGAACCGGCCGGTGCGGCCCGCCTCGCACCCCCCGGCAGCGGCCGAAGGCGTCCCGCCGGTCCGGCCTGCTTTTGCTTGACAAGGCTCCCGCCCGATCTGCCACACTCGGTTTTGTTGGAGTTGGCAAAACCAAATGGAGGCTTTGGAACGCTGCTGCGCTTGACCCGGGCCGGGCGCCCACCCATTCCTCCCCGGAACTTGGCCGGGTTCCGGCTGGATGGGGAGCGTTCTCGGCTGTGACCGCAACAAACGATGCGAGCCTGAAGCGGCTGCACGTCATCACCTGGGGCTGCCAGATGAACGTGTATGACAGCGGCCGGATGGCGGACGTGCTGGCGCCGCTGGGCTACGCGCCCACGCCCACGCCGGAGGACGCCGACATGGTGATCCTGAACACCTGCCACATCCGCGACAAGGCGGCCGAAAAGGTGTTCAGCGAGCTGGGCCGGCTGCGCGTGGTCAAGCAGGCGCGGGAGGCGGCGGGTCGGCCGACCATCCTGGCCGTCGCCGGCTGTGTGGCGCAGGCGGAAGGGGCGGAGATCGTCGCCCGCGCGCCCTACGTCGATATCGTGCTGGGTCCGCAAACCTATCACCGCCTGCCGGAGATGGTGGCCCGCGCCGCCCGGGCGGGCGGCAGCGTGATCGACACGGACTTTCCGGCCGAAGCCAAGTTCGACCACCTGCCGGACAGCGCGGCGCCCCCCGGCGTGACCGCGTTCCTGACGGTGCAGGAGGGCTGCGACAAGTTCTGCTCCTTCTGCGTCGTCCCCTACACCCGCGGTGCGGAGGCGAGCCGTCCGGCCGCCGCCGTGATCGCGGAAGCGCG
Organism: uncultured Acetobacteraceae bacterium; assembly: GCA_964235485.1. GTDB lineage: Bacteria > Pseudomonadota > Alphaproteobacteria > Acetobacterales > Acetobacteraceae > CAHJXG01. The sequence continues at coordinate 31,528 of CAXSAZ010000025.1, forward strand.
CCGCCTCCTGGCCGGGGGCGCCCGCGAGATCACCCTGCTCGGCCAGAACGTCAACGCTTGGCACGGGGAAGCGCCGGGCGGCGGCGTGTGGAGCTTTGGCCGGCTGGTCCGGGCCTTGGCGGAGCTGCCGGGCCTGCTGCGGCTGCGCTACACCACGTCGCACCCGCGCGACATGGGCGACGACCTGATCGACGCCCACCGGGACGTGCCGCAACTGATGCCGTTCCTGCACCTGCCGGTGCAGTCAGGCTCCGACCGGGTGCTTGCCGCGATGAACCGGCGCCATACCGCTGCCGACTACCTGCGGCTCATCGAGCGGCTGCGGGCGGCGCGGCCCGACCTTGCCTTGTCGTCGGACTTCATCGTGGGGCACCCCGGGGAAACCGACGCGGACTTCGCGCAAACGCTGGACCTCGTGCGCCGGGTCGGCTTCGCGCAGGCGTTCAGCTTCCAGTACTCCCCCCGCCCCGGGACGCCCGCGGCCGGCGCGCCGTTGCCCGTGGCCGAGGCCGTGAAGCACGCGCGCCTGCAAACGCTTCTGGCCTTGCTGCGGGACCAGCAGGCGGCGTTCAACGCGCGAAGCCGCGGCCTGGTCATGCCGGTGCTGTTCACCGGGCCGGGCCGGCGTCCCGGGCAGCTTTCCGGACGATCACCTTTCCTTCAGCCGGTGCATGTTCATGGCCCGATGTCGCTGATTGGCCAGGTCGCCCCGGTGACGATCGTGGACGGACGCCCCAACTCCTTGGCTGGAACCCTGAACCTGGAGCAAATCTGCGCTTGAACATCCTCGCCGCGACTTCGGCTTCGACGTCTCCCGATGCGGCGCCGCCCGGCAAGGCGGTGACGCTGCAATTCAACGACAACGCGCTGCTGCCGTTGCTGTTCGGCGACCATGACCGCCACTTGGTCCGGTTGGAGCAGGGCCTGGGCGTGCGCATGTCCTCCCGCGGCAACCGCGTCGCGATCAGCGGGGAGCCGGCCCGCGTGCAGGCGGCGGAGGCTGCGCTGACCGGATTGTATAAGCGCCTCGAACGCGGCAAGGGCGTGTCCCGCGCCGACGTGGAGGCGGCGATCCGCATGTCCGAGACCGATCCCGATCCCCGACTGCCGTTGTCCGACCTGCCGGCGATCCAGACCCGCCGCGGCACGGTCGGCCCGCGCTCGCCGGGCCAGGCGACCTACATGGACATGCTCGGCCGCCATGAGATGGTGTTCGGCATCGGCCCGGCCGGCACTGGCAAGACCTACCTCGCCGTCGCCCAGGCGGTCGCGATGCTGCAAGCCGGGCGCGTGGACCGCATCGTGCTGTCCCGCCCGGCGGTGGAGGCCGGGGAGCGCCTGGGCTTCCTGCCCGGCGACCTCAAGGAGAAGGTCGATCCCTACCTGCGCCCGCTCTACGACGCGCTGCACGACATGATGCCAGGCGACCAGGTGATCCGGCGCATGGGCACCGGGGAGATCGAGGTGGCGCCCCTCGCCTTCATGCGTGGCCGCACCCTGGCGCACGCTTTCGTGATCTTGGACGAGGCGCAGAACACGACGCCCGTGCAGATGAAGATGTTCCTGACCCGCATGGGCGAGGGCACGCGCATGGTGATCACCGGCGACCTGAGCCAGATCGACCTGCCGCCGGGCCAGCGCAGCGGGCTGCGCGACGCGCTCGACACGCTGGACGGCCTGCCCGGCATCGGCATCACCCGGTTCGGGGTGCGCGACGTGGTGCGCCACCCGCTGGTCGCCGCCATTGTCGGCGCTTACGAGCAGCGGGCGCAGGCCCAGCGCGATGCGGGGCTACCGGAGGCCGGGCAGCGCGGGCCGCGCGGACGGCCGCGGACCGAGCCGCCAGCCGACATCCAGGACGCCCATGGACCCTGACAGCAGACGCGGCCCCGCTTCGGCGGGGCTTAGCAACGATCCTGCCATCATCGTGGCCGATCCTGGGTGGCGGAGGCTCGCACCGCGCGCCGAGCTGATCGCCGGCCGGGCCGCGCGGGCCGCCGGGGGCGCCGGAACCGTGGTCCTCGCGTCCGATCTGGCGGTGAAGCGGCTGAACGCCCGGCACCGCGGCCGGAACAAGCCGACCAACGTGCTGACCTTCGCGACCGGGGACGTGATCCTGGCCCTGGGCGTCGTGCGGCGGGAAGCGCGGGCGGCCGGACGCCCGCCGTCGCATCACCTGGCCCACCTCGTGGTGCACGGCGCGCTGCACCTGCGCGGCTACGACCACGCGGAACCCGGCGAGGCCCGGCGCATGGAGATGGCGGAAACGCGGTTGCTGCGCCGCATGGGCGTGCCCGACCCGTGGCGCAGGGCTGGGCGCCGGCCATGAGCGTGTCCCAACGCAGCTTCCTGAACCGGGTGCAGCAATTGCTGCGCGGGCGTCATCCCGAGCACAACGTGCGGGAGAGCATCGCCGAGCTGGTCCAGCAATCCGCCGACGACAGCCAGACGGACGGCACCGTGCCCGAGCTTGACCGCCAGGAACGGGCGCTGATCGCCAACGTGCTGCGGCTCCGCGGCAAGTCGGCCGACGACGTGATGGTGCCCCGGGCCGACATCGTGGCCATGCCGGTCGATGTCACGCTGGAACAGGCGCTGGATCAAATCCGCCGGGAGGGCCACTCGCGCTTGCCGGTGTTCCGCGAGCAGTTGGACGACATCGTGGGCATGGTGCACATCAAGGACGTGTTCGCCTATATCGGCCGTCCCGATGCGTTCAACCTTGAGGCCCTGCTGCGCTTGCCGCTGATGGTGGCGCCGCAGATCCCGGTGCTGGACCTGCTGCTGCAGATGCGCCAGGCGCGGATGCACCTGGCGCTGGTGGTGGACGAGTACGGCGGCATCGACGGCCTGCTCACCATCGAGGACCTGGTGGAGGAGATCGTGGGCGACATCGCCGACGAGCACGACGAGATCGAGGGTCCGATGATCGTCGAACGCCCGGACGGCGCGCTCGACCTCGATGCCCGGCTGTCCATCGAGGACTTCGAGACGCGGTTCGGCCACACGCTGACAGAGGACGAGCGCCAGGCCGACATCGACACCGTGGGCGGCCTGGTGTTCACCCTGGCTGGCCGGGTGCCGGCGCGGGGCGAGGTGATCAGCCATGATTCGGGGCTGGAGTTCCGTATCCTGGACGCCGACGCCCGCCGCATCCGGCGGCTCAGGGCGCGGCGGCCCGTGCAGCAGGCGGCGGAGTAAGCGGCGCGGCTTTCCCCTGCCACTTGCATCAGGCACCGCTTTTGGCCACATGTACCGGCATCCGGACCCCACCAGTCCGCATTCCCCAGTCTTCACCTCCTCAGCTTTCACATCAAGGCAAACCGATGTTCATCGAGACCGAAGGCACCCCGAACCCGGCTACGCTCAAGTTCCTGCCGGGGCGGGACGTGATGGGCGACGGCACCGCCGATTTCGCCGGGCCGGACACGGCCGGCCGCAGCCCGCTCGCCACCGCGCTGTTCGCCCTGCCCGGCGTGGCGCGCGTGTTCCTCGGCGGCGACTTCATCACCGTCACCAAGTCCGACATCGCCGAGTGGCAGGCGTTGCGGCCCCAGGTGCTCGGCGCGATCATGGAGCATTTCGTGGCCAACCGGCCGGTGATCGAGGGCCGCGGCGCGGCGGTGGACGAGGACGTGTCGCCCGAGGATCAGGAGATCGTCGATCAGATCAAGGAACTGCTCGACACCCGCGTCCGCCCGGCCGTTGCCAGCGACGGCGGAGACATCGTGTTCCGCGGCTACCGCGAGGGCGTGGTGCGCCTGCACATGCAAGGCGCCTGCAGCGGCTGCCCGTCGTCCAGCGCCACGCTGAAGCACGGCATCGAGAACATGTTGCGGCATTACGTGCCGGAGGTCACTTCGGTCGAGCAGGTCGAGGCCTGACGCGCCCGGCACCCGGCCATCACGCCCGGAGGTGCGCAGCGGCGGCCTCATCGGCCTCGCCGTGACGGCTTGGACCGGCGCTGCCCTGGCTCCACGCCGGGGCGGGCTGGCAGGGTTGCGTCTGCCGCGCTGTGATCATGGGGTCTGTAGCCGGTCCTGACGGCGGCTTGGTGCTCGCGTTGGACGCTGCGCTGTCTGGTTGCTCGGCCGGCGTGGTCGGGCTGGACGGCGTTTTGGCGGAGCGCCGGGCCAGCGGCGCACGCGGACAGGTCGCGGCGCTCCCCGCGATGGCGGAGGCGGTGCTGTGCCAGGCGGGGATCACGCCCGCTCAGTTGGCGATGGTGGCCGTGACGGTCGGGCCGGGGAGCTTCACCGGCATACGCGCCGCCTTGTCGCTGGCGCACGGCCTGGCGCTTGCCGCCGGCGTGCCGGTGGTGGGCGTCACGGTTGGCGAAGCCTTGGCCGCCCTGGATTGCGGGCGCCTGCAATGGGTGGCGGTCGATACGCGCCGCGGCCGCGTGTTCCTGGAGCGTGGAACCAACGTCGCGACGGCGGCGCTCGATGCCTTGCCGGACCCGTCTGGCCCGGTTTCCGTGGCCGGGGATGCCGCGGTCGCCGTGGCGTCCCGGCTCGCGGCACGCGGCGCGGACGTGCTTCTGCTGCCCGCGCGGATGCCCACGCCGGTCGGCGTGGCGGCTGCCGCCTGGCGCCGGGTCAGCATGGGACCGGACCCCCGGCCGGTGCAGCCCTTGTATGTGGACCCGCCGGAAGCCCGCCCGGCGACGCCGGTGTGACCGATTCCCTGGTCGCGGCGACCCCGGCCCACGCGGCGGCCATGGCGCTGCTGCACGGCCGCGCCTTTGCCGCCCGGGGTTGGGGCGTCGACGCGATCGGGCTGCAGCTTGCCCTTCCCGGCGCATTCGGCTGGATTGCGCCGGCCGGGGGCATGATCCTGGCGCGGGTCGCCGCTGACGAGGCGGAGGTGCTGACCCTGGCCGTGGACCCCGCGGTCCGGCGGCGCGGCCTTGGACGGGCGTTGCTGGAACAGGTCCTGGTCACGGCACGGCAGCGTGGCGCCAACGCCATTTTTCTTGAGGTCGCGTCCGGCAACGAGCCGGGGCGCGCGCTTTATGCCGCTGCCGGCTTCGTCGCCGTCGGATGCCGGCGCGGCTACTACCCAGACGGAGGCGACGCACTGGTGCTGCGGCGGTCCTTGTAGCGGTCTGGACGCCGACGCAGCCGGTTCATGCGCGGGATGGCGGGGGCGGCCCGCGGCGCAGCAGCAGGTCAGTCGTTCCGTCTGAGTTATCTTTCTGACTTACAACAACATGCCCCTGCTCGGTCGCAGTCCGCGGAACGTTGCGGCGTGGTTCCTCCCCGCTCAGGCGGACCATTAACATTTGTCCAGGCGCTAGTCGGTCAAGTGCGAGGCGGGTGCGGACATAGGTCATCGGGCAAACCTCCCGGGTGATGTCCAGATGCTGCTCTGGCTGTGGCGCTGGGAGCACTTCGTCAAACATGATTGACCCCATCTTTATTTTACAAGTCCTCTATTGCGAAGTGACGAGGTAAAACCGTATATGCCTTACTACTTACGCAATGAAAGGGCACCTATGGTTGAAGCGACGGCTAACTCGGACGTTCTTGGGCTGACAGCCCAGATCGTCTCGGCTCATGTTTCCAACAACTCGGTCGCGCCCGACGCGCTGCCGAACCTGATCCAAGAGGTCTATCGCACCCTGGCTGGAGTTGGAAAAGAACCGGTCGTGCCAGACAAGCAGCAACCGGCCGTGCCGGTTAAGAAGTCGGTATTTCCGGACCACATCATCTGCCTTGAGGATGGAAAAAAGCTGAAAATGCTGAAGCGCCATCTGAAAACTTCTTACAATATGACGCCGGAGCAGTACCGAGAGAAGTGGCAATTGCCACCGGACTATCCAATGGTGGCGCCGAACTATGCACGGCATCGCTCCTCGCTCGCGAAGAAAATTGGTTTGGGTACCAAGCCGCGCGCACGGTAGAGCGGACTCTGTACGGTTTGGCGCAAGCAACACGCTCTCGCGATTGCTGGGGGCGAGCAGCTATTCTGCACGGACGGCGCCGTCCGTGCAGATGATGCTTGAACGGGACAGGCCTGGCGCCGTCTGCTTGGCTGTGGAAAGGTCCTGGCGCTGACGGGATGTCGGGATTCGACAGACGGCGCCGACATCGGCTACGCCGGGAAGCGTGATGGGAATGACGGAGTCGGCGGATGGCGTTCCTGGGCCGGGCCGGCGGCGGCCTCCGCTTCCTGTCACCCGCCCCATGCGTGGACCGTTCTGCCCCGCCGAGAAGCGCGGCGGCGCTGCGAAAACGGTCGGCAGTGACGGAAACGCCACAGTGAACGGCACTTGGCGCGGCGCCGCCGCAGAGGCCGGTTGGCGGGAGGCCAAGTTCTCAAGCATGGTTGCCTGATGGCGCCGGCCTCATGACAGACCTTTGGCCCTTGCAGGTTCCGGCCGGCGCTCAAGGCTTCGGAGAGCTGCGCGCGGGCAGTCTCGGCGTCCGCATCGCTTCAACGCGGAGCGAGGTGGAGGCCGCCCTGGCTTTGCGCTACCGCGTCTTCTTCGAGGAGATGGGTGCCATCCCGGACCAGGCCGCCCGGCAAAGCCGGCGCGATCAGGACGCCTACGATGCCGTGGCGGAACACCTGCTGGTGATCGACCACCAGATCGGGTCGGGTCCGGAAGCGGTGGTCGGCACCTACCGGCTGATCCAGCAGGCCGGCGCTGACGCCGTGGGCGGCTTCTACTCGGCGTCCGAGTATGACATCGGGCCGATCATCAGCTTCCCCGGCCCCATCCTGGAACTCGGACGGTCCTGCGTCGATGCCCGGTATCGCGGCCGGGCGGTGATGCAATTGCTGTGGCGCGGCATCACCGCCTATGTGTTCCACCACCAGATCGCGCTGCTGTTCGGCTGCGCCTGCCTGCCCGGCACCGACCCGGACGCGCTGGCGACCGAGTTGACCTACCTGTATGGCCACCACCTCGCGCCCCCGGCCCTGCGCCCCCGGGCGCGGCGGGAACGATACATCGACATGCGCCGGCTCGATCCCGCACTCATCGACCCCCGCCGCGCCAGCCAGATGCTGCCGCCGCTGATCAAGGGCTACCTGCGGGCCGGCGCGTTCGTCGGCGACGGCGCCGTGGTCGATGCGGAGTTCAACACGACCGACGTGGCCATCATCGTGAAGACCGACATGATCACCGACAAGTACTACCGGCACTACGAGCGCCAAAGCCGTGACCTGACGGACTGACGCGCGATTGACCCGGCGTCCGCAACCCGATTTGGACAGATTCCCATGGACGTGATCATGACCGCGCCCCGCCTGGCGCCGGCGGCGGTCGCCCTGATTGAAGCTGCAGGCGCCACCCTGCACTACATGGCCCCGTTCCCGTCGGCGGCGGAGGTGGCGGCGCTCTCCGCCAAGGTCCGGCCGGTCGCCATCCTGTCCCGTCAGGGGCCGGTCACGGCGGCGGCGATGGACGCGGCGCCGGGCCTGCGCGTTGTTGCCCGGCATGGCGTGGGCGTGGACGACGTGGACATCGCCGAAGCGCAGCGCCGCGGCATCCTCGTCACCCGCGCGCCCGGGTCCAACACGCAAGCGGTAGCCGAGCACACGCTGGCGCTGCTGCTGGCCTTGGCCAAGGACTTGCCGCTGCTGTCGGCGGAGGTGGCGGACGGCGCTTGGCGCCGCGCGGACACCAAGGTGCGGGACGTGGCCGGGCTGCGCCTGGGCCTGGTCGGCTGCGGCGCCATCGGGCAGGCCGTCGCGCGCTTGGCCGCCGCGTTCGGCATGTCGGTCGCGGCCTACGATCCGGGCTTGCCGGACGGGACGGGCATCGAAGCCGTGGCGAGCTTGCACGCCTTGCTCGCGCGGTCGGACGTGCTGTCCCTGCACCTGCCGCTGCTCCCGTCCACCCGGCGCTTGATCGGCGCGGCGGAGCTGGCCGCCCTGCCGCGCGGCGCGGTCGTGCTCAACACCGCCCGCGGCGGCCTGATCGACGAGGCCGCGCTGCTGGCGGCGTTGGAGGCCGGGCACCTGGCCGGCGCCGGGCTGGACGTGTTCGAGGAGGAGCCGCCGCCCGGGGACCACCCGCTGCGCCGCCACCCGCGCATGATCTGCACCCCGCACGTCGCAGGCGTGACCGATGGCAGCCTAGTGAACATGGGCGTCATGGCGGCCGAGTGCATCGTCGCCGTGCTGCGCGGCGACCCCGTGCCGCCCGAGCGCCTGGTCCGGGCGTGATCGGCACGAGCGTGACCGCCATGGGCGTGACCGGGCCATGGCCGCGCCTGCGTGCGGCGACGGGCTGGCGGGCCAACTTGGCGGCGGCGGGCTTGGGCGCGCTGTCCGCCGCCGCGCTGCCGCCGTTGCATGTGCTTCCCGTGCTGCTGCTGGCGGTGCCGGGCCTGTTGTGCCTGATCGACGGGTCGCGCGGAGCGTGGGCCGCGGCGCGGCGCGGCTTCTGGTTCGGCTTCGGCCATCACGTCTTGGGGCTGTATTGGATCACCGAGGCCATCCTGCTGGAGTCGGCGCGGTATTGGTGGCTGGTCCCCCTCGCGGTGCCGGCGTTGTCCGCGCTGCTGGCTTTGTTCATCGCGGCGCCTTGCGCCCTGGCCCGCTCCGCGCTGCCGGGCTGGCGCCGGGCGCTGATGCTGGCCTCGGCGTGGACGCTGTTCGACCTCGCGCGGCAATATGTCGGCACCGGGTTTCCTTGGAACCCATGGGGCAGCGTGTGGGCGATCCCCGGCGCCGTGGGCGATGTGATGATCCAGCCCGCGGCGTGGGTCGGCACGCCGGGCCTGACGCTGGCCACGCTGCTGCTGGCGGCGTCCCCGGTTTTGGGCCGGCGCGGCCTGGCCGGCGCGGCGGTGGTGCTGGCCGGCTGGGCCGGGCTGGGCTGGGTGCGGCTGCAGGAACCGGAGCCGCCGGGTTCGGGCCTGACGGCGGTGCTGGTGCAGGGCAACGTGGCGCAGGGCCAGAAATGGGACCGCGCGACGGCGCTGGCGACGTTTGAGCGTTACCTGGACCTGACGCACCGGGCCGTGGCGGCGTTGGACGGCGCCCCGTCCGTGGTGATCTGGCCGGAAACCGCGAGCGTGTTCCTGCTACAGTCCGACGCCGCGGCGCGTCAGGCCATCGCCCGTGCCGCGGCGCCGGCGCGGGCCGCCCTCGTGGGCAGCCTGACGTTCACCGCCGGGGCGCCGTCGGCCGACCCCGGCAACCTGCCGCGCAACAGCCTGGTCGCCCTGACGCCCGATGGGGCGGTCGCGGGCATCTACGACAAGTGGCACCTCGTCCCGTTCGGCGAGTATGCGCCGTCCTGGGTGCCGCTCGCGATCCAGGTGGTGCCCGGCCAGTTCGCCTTTGGCCGCGGCCCGGAAACGCTGCACATGCCGGGCCTGCCGCCGTTCGGCGCCACCATCTGCTACGAGGCCATTTTCCCGGCGGAGGTTGTCGATCAGTCGGACCGGCCGGACTGGCTGGTGAACATCACGAACGATGCCTGGTTCGGCAACTCGACCGGGCCGCGTCAGCACCTCGCCGCGGCCCGGATGCGCACGGTGGAGGAGGGGCTGCCACTGATGCGCGCGGCGAACACCGGCATCTCGGTCGGGTTCGACAGTCAGGGCCGGGAATTGGGCCGGCTGCCCATGGGGGTGGCGGGCAGCTTGGCGCTGCCGTTGCCCGGCCAGCGTCCGCCGACGCCGTTTGGACGCTGGGGCTTGGTGCTGCCGGGCCTGTTGGCATTGGCAGGCGCGGGCATCGCCGTCGGCTCGACACGCCGGCACGGCGGGGCCTCGCCTAGAATCTTGAGGGCGATCTCAATTTGGCGGCGGATCAAGGGATCGTTTCAAAGCATTGACAATTAGCGGTTGCATTGTTAACTCTCAAACTATAATTTCACGTATGACGCCGTCGTTGGAGACGAGTATGGGACCGGATGCCTTCATGGGGAGCAATGACAAGGAAAGCCGTCCAAGCCCCATCGACATCCATGTTGGCGGGCGCATCCGTTTGCGCCGCACCCTGATGGGCATGTCGCAGGAGAGGCTTGGGGAAGCACTGGGCCTGACGTTTCAACAGGTGCAGAAGTATGAGCGCGGCGTGAACCGGGTGGGCGCGTCCCGCTTGTTCGACCTGTCGCGCGTGCTGGACGTGTCCATCAGCTTCTTCTTCGACGACATGCCGGAGCCGATTGCCGGGTTGCACGGCACCCATCACACCACCCGTGTCGCGGGCGGCTTCGCCGAGGCGCAGGACGGTTTCGGCGCCGACGAAGCCCTGAACCGGCGGGAAACCTTGGAGTTGGTGCGGGCCTACTACCGCATCACCGAGCCGTCGGTCCGCAAGCGCGTCTTTGAACTCATCAAGTCGATGGGCCCCGCGGAAACGTAGTTTCGCGCGCCCCGCAGAGTAGTTTCTCACCCCTGCCGGAGCGGCATCACGGGTCCTGCAGTTGCGGGTTGTTGAACCTGGGGTTGCGATGGCGGTGCAGCGCCGCCGCCAGGGCCGCCGCAAGGTCGCGCTTCTCGGCTTCGCCCAGTTCCGCGCCTACCTCCATCCGACTGCCGCGGCCGGACAGCCATAGCGCCGGAACCCGGCCGGCCCGCTCCTCCAACTCGGCCCGCAACCAGGCCGGTTGCAGGCGGCGTTCCACCCGGCGTCCGGCCATGTCCGTCCGCACCACCCGAAGCCCCTCCTCCGACAGCAGCAGCATCTCGCTCGCCCGGGATGCCCGCGCGTTGCGGCGCAGCAGCACGACGGCCAAGGCGATCTCCGCCCCGTTGAACGCGATCACCGGCCAAGCGCCGAGATAGAAAAGCCCCAACGAGACCAGCGTGCTCAACAAGCAGATGAAGCCCACGAGCCATCGCAGCCCGGCGCGCGTCAGGCTGCGGTGCGGGATGATCACCGCCTCGAACGCGGCGCCCTGGGGGGGGGACATAGCGGCTTGCATTCCTCTGATCTGGCTCCGGACGTGATCTTGTCAGCCCGGCGCCTGCACGCGACAACCGGCATTATGGCCCAGGACCCCGACCCGCCCCCTCCAAAACCCCGCCCAGCCCTGACCCGCGTGGCTGCCACGGCGGGACGCACCCGGAAAACCCCGACCATGAGCCTCGCCGCCGTGCGCGGCTTCATCGAGGCGTTGTCGAAGGCCTATCCGGCAGGATCGAGCGAGCTGGACTTCACAGACCCTTACACCCTGCTGGTCGCCGTGGTGCTGTCCGCGCAGACCACGGACGCCGCGGTGAACCGGGTCGGCCGCACCCTGTTCGCCGCGGCGCCCACGCCGGACGCGATGGCGGCGCTGGGCGCGGAGGCGGTGGGCGCGCACATCCGCAGCATCGGCTTGTGGCAAGCCAAGTCGAAGAACGTGGTCGAGCTTTCGCGCCTGCTGATCGAGCGCCATGGCGGCGCCGTGCCCAACAACCGCGAGGCGCTGGAAGCCTTGCCCGGCGTCGGGCGCAAGACCGCCAACGTGGTGCTGAACGTGGCGTTCGGGCACGACACCATGGCGGTCGATACCCACGTCTTCCGCCTGGGCAACCGCACCGGCATCGCGCCGGGCAAGACGGTGCGGGAGGTCGAGGACGGCTTGGTGAGGCGCATCCCCAAGGACCTGCTCCGCCCGGCGCACCACCAGTTGATCCTGCATGGCCGCTACGTTTGCAAGGCGCGCCGTCCGGAATGCTGGCGCTGCGTGGCGAAGGAGTGGTGCCGCTTTCCCGCCAAGGAGGCTGGGCCGGCGAGCAGCGCGGGGTAGCGCCCTTGCGTTCGACTCGGCTGCCGCCTTAATCGAAACCCATGCTGCATATCGCCAAGCTCGCGGTCGGAATCCGCGACATCGCCCATCTGCGCCAGGTCCAGGCCACGCGCGCCACCGCGTTGCCGCCGTTGCGCCACCGCACCCGCATGTTCCCGCGCCGGGCGGCGGAGATCACTGGGGGCGGCAGCATCTACTGGGTGATCGGCGGCGCCATGCTGGTGCGGCAGCGCGTGCTGGACGTGATCGAGGACCGGCGGGAGGACGAGACGCGCTGCGCCGGGCTGGTGCTCGACCCGGCGCTGGTGCCGGTGGAGGGCCGCCCGACCAAGGCGTTCCAGGGCTGGCGATACCTGACGGACGCGGACGCCCCGGCGGACATCGGCGCCCAGGGTCCCGCCTGCGGGGCGGACGGCTTGCCGGAGGAGCTGCGGCGGCAGTTGCGCGCGCTCTGCCTGCTTTAGCGGTTCGCCTCAAGGAGGGTCAGCAACGCCAGCAGCACGGAGGCCGGGGACGGCGGGCAGCCCTCCACGATCAGGTCAACCGGCAACGCGATGCCGATGCCGCCCTGCACCGCGTAGCTCCCGGCGAACACGCCGCCGTCGATGGCGCAGGCGCCGACCGCCACGACCCAACGGGGTTCCGGCATGGCGGTCCAGACGCCTTCCATCGCGGTCCGCATGGCGGCGGTCAGCGGCCCCGTGACCAGCAGCACATCGGCCTGGCGCGGGTTGGCGACGAAGGCGAGGCCGTGGCGCTCCAAGCCGTAGGCGACACCCGCCAGCGCGTCGATTTCCATGGCACAGCCGCCACAGCCACCGGCGGCGACGTGCAGGATGGCCAGGCTCCGGCCCAGCCGGGCCTGCGCGGCGCTGTCCAACTGCGCCGCGAGCGCGCCGGCGATCTCCACGTCCGGCGCCCCCGCGGGATCGGCGGCGGCGGGCCGGCGGAACAGGGCGCGGGCGAGGTCCTGCAGCACCGTTAAAGCTCCAGGCCGGACGCCGCGGGGCTGAACGACCGCATGACGAGCGGCAGGTCGCCCAGGGCGGCGCCGGCACATGCCGCCTCGATCATCGGCCAATGCAGCCAACGGGGGTCGCGGATGAAGCTCGTCGCGATGTTCCCGGCATCCAGGCGGAGCCAATGCCAGATGTCGCCATGAGGTCCCTCGGCGACGCCCAAGCCCTCGCCGCTGGCGAAGGGCACGCCGCCGTTGACGGGGCCGGGCGGCAGGTTGGCCAGCCAGCCGCGCAGCATCGCGTCACTGTCCCTGATTTCATGGAGGCGCAGGCGCAGCCGGGCCTCTACGTCGCCGACGCATGGCGCGGACGGCACGGCGGGCGGGGGGCTATAAGGCGGGTAGCCCGGCACGCGCCGGGCGTCGTCCGTGCGGCCGGCGGCCCGCCCCACCACGCCGCCCGGTGCGAACTGCGCCACGATCTCCGCGCCGGTCACGCCGGCACCTGCCGCGGTGCCGGCCATGCCGTCCAGGCTGCGCCGCAGGGCCGGCCGCTCCTTGGCAATCTGGTCCAAGACCTCCAGCACGGCAGCCTGGCCGCCCGGCGCGAGGTCCACCGCGGTTCCGCCGGGCACGACGCAATCCATCAGCAGGCGGTGCCCGAACGCGGCCTGGTTGGCCCGCAGCACGGCTTCCCGCAACGCCCCGCATCGCGCGCCGGGCAAACCCGGCAGGGCCGCTTGGAGGTCGGCAAAGTGGCTGGCGATTCGCTCCAACTCCGCCATGACGCCGCGAAGCGCATGGCCACGGGGCGGCGGATCGACATCGAGCGCGGCCTCGCCCGCGCGGGCGAAGGCGACGGCGTGGGCCACCGTGCTGTCAGCGGCGATCCGGGCGGCGAGCGGCGCCGCGCTGCGCAGCGGCTTGCCACGCATCAGCGCCAGGACGCCCCGATGGGCGTAGCCCAGCCGCGCCTCCGTCCGCACGACCATCTCCCCCGCGGCGGTGACGCGCAGGTGCACGGGATCAGCGGCGAGGCCGCCGACCGGGCCGATGGACAACTGGTATTGGCCGGGCTGCACGGCGCTGGGTGTCTGAGGCTCCGGCGGGGCACTGTTGGGTGCGGGACGGCGCGAAAGCGGGCGCAGGATGGGCCAGCGCCCATGGTCCAGCAACGGGCGTGAATCGAGGCCATGCGCGGCGACGTGGCCCCAAAGGTCGTGGATGGTGCGCTCGAACAGCGCCGCCGCGGGGCGGCCTGGCGAAAGCGCGTCGTACAGCCCGTTCTCGACCGGGACGGAGGCCATCAGCGGCGTGCTGCCCATGAACAAGGCGTGCACGTGGGCCGGGTCCGCCCACAAGCCCAACAGGGCCGGCTCGGGATCGCTGCGCAGCGCGTCCGCCACCGCGCGCCAGGCTTCGGGGCTGAGCAGGTGGCGGGGCCAGGGCCGCACCGGCTGCGCGTCCCCGGCGGCGATCAGCGCCTCAACCGTCATGGCGCTGCCGCCACGGCCCGGAACCAGGCCGCCACCCCCGCCGGCATGGCCGCCCCCAAGCCCAGCAGCGCCGCTACCGGCAGCCACCAGGCGAACGCCGCGCCGCTTGGCCCGCTTGCCGGGCCGGGGCGACGCTCACGCAGGCGCACGGCCAGCGCGCCGGCCAAGGCCAGGAGGCCCAGGCCGAACAGGGGCGCCAGCCACGGCAGGCTGCGCACCGCCTCGGCCAGGATCAGCGCCTCGCTGCCGAACAGCGCAAAGGGCGGCAGCCCGGCGAGCGCGACCAGCAGGACGGCAAGCGGCGCCGCCGGAAGGGAGCGGCGCAGCGCCGCGTGGGCCAGGCTGTGCGCGGTCAAGTGCAGCAGGCCGGCAAAGGTCGCCGCCGGGCCGCCCAGTCCGAACGCGACGGCGGCGATCCCGTTATGGCCCAGGGTGCTGGCAGCCAAGAGCCGGCCCCGGCGCCAAACGCCCAACGCCCCGAGCAGCAGCGCGCCCATCCCCAAGGCCAGCAGCGGCGGCCCCGGCGAAACGGCGTCGGCATTGGCCGCCATCGCCCCGCGCAGGCGCAGCACCACGGAGAACGCGACAATTGGCAGCAGGACGCCCGATGTGCCACCCGTTCCCGCCCGGCGCGGTGCCAGCACGGCAACCGCGCCGTAGCCGGCCAGCAGCAGCAGGAACGCCAGGCTCAGCACATGGCCCTGGCAGCTCGGCGCGGCGGCAGGGAGGCCGGTCCACCGCAGGCCGGGCCAACCGGGATCGGGCGGCGGCGCCGCGACGTGCAGCAGAACGGTGCCGAACAGCGCCACCAGCACCCCGGCGGCGGTGGGCAGCAGGTCCGGGCCGGCCCGCCCACCGGCCGTCACCATGGCCGCTGCGGCGAACGCCGTCCAAGAAAGGCCGATGTCGTCCGACAGCAGCGCGAGCTGGACGAGGCCCAGCAACAGAAGCAGGGTCGCCGGGTAGCGGCGCGCGGCGTGACGCTCGGCGCAGGCGGCGATCAGCCCGATGACGCCCGCAAGGACGGCAAAATGGGCCGCAAGCCCGTCGGTCAGCAGCGCGTCGCCGGGCGCTGCCGCCGTCCAGGGCAGGAACGCGGCGCTGCCCAGAGCCACGGCGGCAGCGGCGACGCCGCCCGCCCAGGCCACGCGAGGAGACGGCACCGCAGCCAGCGCGGCAGCGGCCAGGAGCGGAACCGACACGGCGCCGGCGGCGGCGACCGGCCAGCTCATACCGGCCGCGCCCTGGCCGGCACCAGTTGCGCCGCGGCGAGGCCGACCACGCCCAGGCTTGCGAACGCCAAAGCGAGAACCGCGGGAACGCCCGCCGCGCCGAGCGCGGCCAGGGCCACCCCGTTCTCAAGCGACAGCAGGCCCATTGTCCGCAAGGCGCGGCCACGCCGGGCCGCCATCGTCAGCAATCCCAGCAGAACCATCGCGAGCGCGGGCGCCAGCTCCTTTGGCGCGACCGCGACCGCCAGCGCCGCCAACCCGGCGCCCAGCGCCGCGGACACCCAGCCGCCCGCGGCCGGGCGCATGTCGCGAAACGCCGGGCGCAGCAGCAGGGGCAGGCCCACGCCCTTGGCCCCGGTGACGAGGGCCGCCGCCGCCAGCGGCGATGACGCTTGCAGCCAGGCTTGCCAGCCCACGGCGAGCGCCAGCACGGTCGCCTGCGCGGCGTAGGCGCCCAGCACGGCGCCGGGCCGCTGCGCCGCCAGCACGGCCAAGGACAGCGCCAGCGCCGCGCCGGCCAGCCAGGGCGCAACATCGGATGCCGGTTGCAGGGTCATGCCAGGCTTTGGCTCGCGAACAGGAACACGGCCGCCAGGAACGCCAGCGCCGCCGCGATGCCCAGCGCGGCCGGCACGCGGGCCATGGCCGGCTCGGCGGCGGCCGTGTCCAGCACCGCCACCGCCACGCCCAGCACACCCGCCTTGACGACCCAGGCCGCGATGCCGATGCCCCATGCGAGCGGCCCCGCCCCGCCCGGCGCCAGGCCGAATGGCAGGACCAGCGCCGCCAGGCTGATCCACACCAGCACGCGCACCTGTTCGGCCAAAACGACCACCGCGAGGGCAGGCCCGGAATACTCAAGCGCCGCCGCATCCTGCATGGCGGCGAGCGGCGGGCCGCCCTGTCCGCGCCGCACCGTGGCGAACCCGACGATGAGGAACGCCGCCGCGGCGGGAAGCCAGGCAATCGCCAGCCCTTGCGGCCTCTCCTGCAGCGCCGCACAAATGGCTTGGAGATTGCTGGTGCCGGCCAGGGTCGTCAGCAGCAGGACCACCAGCACCGTCGCGGGCGCCGCCCATACCGCGGCCAGCGTGATGCGGCTGGCGCCCATGCCGCCCAGCGCCGTGCCGGTCTCGTAGCCCGCAAGGGCCAGCGCGCACCGGTCAAAAGCCAGCAGCCCGGCCAGCAGGAGGAGGTCGGAGGCCGGCGCCGTCGCCATGCCCAGCGCGAACGACGGCACCAGCAGGGCGGCGACGAGGACGGCCGAAAGCCGCGCGAACGGCGCGCCGGCGAACAGCCAGGACCCCGGCCCCGGCAGCATTGGCCGCTTGCGCCACAAGCGCACGAGGTCCCGCCACGGCTGCGCCAGCGGCGGCCCGGCCCGGCCCAGCAAACGCGCATGGACCCGCGCCTGCACCCCCGCCAGCAACGGCGCCCCGGCCAGCATCAGCGCCGCATGGAGCAGCAGGCTCGCGACGCCGCTCACCACGCGCCCCACAGCAGCAGCCCGACCACCAGGAGCAGCAACAGGCCGACGGGTCCGCCGGCATCCGAGCGGCGCAGCCGGCTGGCAGCTTGGCCGGCCCACCTCATGCCTTGCAGCCGGGCTTGGCGCGGCGTGTCGGGATAGCCGAGGCTTTGCAGCAGCGCCTGGCTGGCCGACGCGGCGCTGATTTGGGCGGCCGGGTCGCCGAAGGGCAGCCAGGGCGGCGGCTCGTCAAGGCCGCCCTCCCAGGCCGGCACCCGTTGCCCGCCCTGCCCTGCCCGGCCCCGGGCGATGGAGGCCAGCAGCACGCCGCATAAGGCCAGCAGCGCCGCGATCCCCGGCGCGGCGTAACCCGGCCCGTCCGCTTGCGCCGGAAGTGCCAGCAGGCGCCCGGCCGGGTCAACGTCCAGCAGCCGCGCCACCGCGGGGCGGATCAGCAGCAGGACGGAGGATGGCCACACCCCCAGCAGCACGCACAGCCCGGCCAGCCCCGCAACCGCCAGCCGGACCCGGCGCGATGGCTCCTCCGCCGCCGCCGTCCGGGGCGTGCGCGGCCGGCCCAGGAAGCCGATGCCGATCAGCCGGATGGCCGCCGCCGCCGACAGCGCGGTGCCCAGCGCCACCGCCGCCAGCACGGCCGCAATGCCCGCCTGCTGCCAGATGCCGCCGATCTGCGGAAGCGCCAGCAGGGATTGCAGCACCAGCCACCGCCCGGCGAACCCCGCCGTCAACGGCAGGCTCGCCAGGCTGGCCGCGCCCATGATGGCGCCCAGGGTGACGCCGGGCATACTCCGGATCAGCCCGCCCAACCGGGACAGCGCCCGCGTCCCCGCGCCGCGCGCCACGGCGGCGGCGCACAACGCCAACAGCATGTCAGCCAGCGCGGTGCCGACCACGTGCAGCAGCGTGCCCCCGAGCGCCAAGGCGGCCAAGGCCGGCGCATCGGCGTCGCGCGCCGCCAGCGCCGCGCCCAGCCCGGCCACGGCCAGCCCCGCCGCGCCCATCCGGTTGGCGTCCAGGATGGCCAGCAGGTCATCCTCGGCGTTGGCCCGCAAGCCGCCCAGCACCGCCGCCCCGGCGCCCAAGGCCAGCAAGGGCGCCGCCCACCAGCCGGGCGCCGTGGGGCCGCAAAGGTCGAGCAGCACGCGGACGAACACGTAGAGCGCAGCCACCGCCACCCCGCCGGACAGCGGCGCGCCGACCGGCTCCGTTTGGGGGGAAGCCCGGGCGGGCCAGGCCAGTTGCGACGCAGCGCCCAGCAATGCCAGGAGCAGGATGGCCGTTGCCTGCGCACCCTCCGGCGCCGCAGCGCGCATCGCGGCGAATCGCAGGTCCGGCGGCGCGCCCGGCGGCGCCAGCAACGCCACCACTGCCACGAGGCACAGGACGCCGCAGGCTGCTTGCTCGGTGCCCGGCCGAGCCGCCGGGTTCGCTCCCCGGCTCGCCACCGTGGCGAGGCCGAAGCACAGCGCCAGGGTGAACCCGTCCGCCGCGAACGGCGTCAGGATCATGGCCCAGATGGCGACGGGCAGCCGCGGCGATCCGCCGTCCAGCGCCGCCGCCGCGCCCACGGCGCACAACACCAGCGCGAACAAGGCCGACAGCGCGTCGCAGGCCCAGTAAAGGCCGCCAGTCGGCCCGAGCGGCACGGCGACAGGACCGGTCCACCCGCCGGCAAGGGCCAGCACCGCGAGGACCAGGCCAACCACGCAGCCGGCCCAGCTTGCCGCCCCGATCACACGGACAGCGGGCGCGACGGGTCGGGGATGGCCAAACGCCTACGCGCCGCCTGGCACCAGGCGGTGGGTCCGGGTGGCAGGCATCGACCGCGGACCGGCGGCGCGAGGGTATCGGGCGAAGTGGGTCATGCTTCCTCCGGCCCGTGGCATCCGGGACCTCGGCGACGATAAAGCGAGCCGTCCTGGAATGGCAACGCTTCCCGTATATCTGGCGTTGACCGGGGCCGCCGCGCGCCCGATGCTGCGGGGCAGCAATCACCCATTTTCCAAGGACTGGCCTATGCGACTCCGTACCCTTCTGCTGGCCGGCGCCGCGCTGCTGTGGGCGGCGTCCGCCGGGGCCAAGACGCTTGTTTATTGCTCTGAAGGCTCGCCGGAGAACTTCAGCCCGATGCTGAACACCACCGGGACGACGTTTAACGCCAACCGCCCCGTTTATGGCCGGCTGATCGAGTTCAAGCTTGGCGCCACCAGCATCGGGCCGGGCTTGGCCGAGCGCTGGGACGTGTCGCCCGACGCCAAGACTTACACCCTGCATTTGCGTCCGGGAGTGAAATGGCACAGCAACGCCCAGTTCAAGCCGACGCGCGACTTCAACGCCGACGACGTGCTGTTCACCTTCAACCGCATGGGCCAGGAGGACCACCCGTTCCACAAGGTGTCCGGCGGCTCCTATAGTTATTATGACGATATGAATTTCGCCAAGCTGATCGCAAAGCTTGAGAAGGTGGACCCTCTCACCGTCCGCTTCACGCTGACCGAGCCTTCGGCGCCCTTCCTGCCGGACCTCGCGATGGATTTCGCCGCCATCCAATCCGCCGAGTATGCCGACACGCTGCTCAAGGCCGGCAAGCCCGAACAGATCGACCAAGTGCCCATCGGCACCGGCCCGTTCAGCTTCGTCGCCTACCAGCGCGACGCCACGATCCGCTATCGCCGGTTCGACGGGTTCTGGGGGCCGAAGACGAAGCTCGACGCGCTGGTGTTCTCCATCAACAAGGACCCTGCCGTGCGCCTGGCAAAGCTGCGCGCCAACGAGTGCCAGGTTTCCGCCTACCCGGCGCCGGCGGACCTGCCAAGCATCCGATCCGATGCCTCCCTGAAGCTGATGGACCAGCCGGGCCTCAACATCGGCTACCTCGCCTTCAACAACCAGAAGAAGCCGTTCGACGACAAGCGGGTGCGGCAGGCGCTGAACATGGCCATCGACAAGAAGGCCATCATCGACGCGGTGTATCTCGGCGCCGGGCAGCCGGCCAAGAACCTGATCCCGCCCACCATGTGGTCATACAACGACGCCGTTCAGCCCTGGCCGTTCGACCCCGCCGCCGCCAAGAAGCTGCTGGCGGACGCGGGCTACCCCGAGGGGTTCGAGACCGACCTGTGGGCGATGCCGGTGCAGCGGCCCTACAACCCCGACGCCCGGCGCATTGCCGAGCTGATGCAGTCGGACCTCGCGAAGATCGGCGTCAAGGCGCGGATCGTCAGCTACGAATGGGGCGAGTACCGCAAGCGCATCCAGGCCGGCGAGCACATGGCGGCGATGTTCGGCTGGACCGGCGACAACGGCGATCCCGACAACTTCTTCGTGCCCCTCGCCGGCTGCGCGGCGGCGCGGCCCGGCGGCGGCAGCGCATCCAAATGGTGCAACCAAGAGTTCGACGCCCTGGTGAACAAAGCCGCCACCCTTTCCGACCAGGCCGAGCGCGCCAAGCTGTATGAGCAGGCCCAGGTGGTCATGCGCGAGGAAGCGCCGTTCTTCCTGATCGCGCATTCCGTCGCCTTCCAGCCGATGCGCAAGGAGGTCACGGGATACGTCATGAGTCCGCTGGGGACCAACGACTTCGCCCAGGTCGATATTCAGTAGCGTTCCGGCGCCGTGTTCCGCCTCCTGGCCCGGCGGCTGGCGCTGATCGTCCCGACCTTTATCGGCGTCACGCTGCTGGGCTTCCTGCTGATCCACTCGATCCCCGGCGACCCCGTGGAGGTCCGCGTCGGCGAGCGCGGCATCTCCCCGGAGCGCCTCGCCTACTTCCGCCACGAGCTTGGCCTCGACCAGCCGCTGTGGAAGCAGTTCCTCGACTACCAGGGCCAGCTCTTGCAAGGCGACCTCGGCCGCTCCGTGGTGACGCAGGAAAGCGTGTGGACGGAGTTCAAGACCTTCTTCCCCGCGACGCTCGAACTCGCCGCCTGCGCCCTGCTGTTCGCCGTCGTGCTCGGCCTTCCGCTCGGCGTGATGGCGGCGGTGCGGCGCGGGTCGGCGCTGGATTACGGGCTGATCGGGCTGTCCGTCACCGGGGCGTCCATGCCTATCTTCTGGTGGGGGCTGATGGCGGTGCTGGTCTTCTCGGTCGCCCTGGGCTGGACCCCGGTGTCGGGCCGCATCGACGACCTTTACTACGTCGAGCCGTGGTCTGGCTTCCTGCTGATCGACTCCTGGTGGAGCGACGACGCCGGGGCGTTCCGCTCCGCCGTGCGGCACCTGATCCTGCCGGCCATCGTGCTCGGCACCATCCCGCTCGCCACCATCGCCCGCATGACCCGGTCCGCCATGCTGGAGGTGCTGGGCGAGGACTACGTGCGGACCGCACGCGCCAAGGGCCTGGCGCCGGGCCGCGTGGTCGTGGTGCACGCGCTGCGCAACGCGCTGATCCCCGTCGTCACCGTGCTCGGCCTGCAGGTGGGCGCGCTGCTGGGGGGCGCGATCCTGACCGAGACGGTGTTCTCCTGGCCCGGCGTCGGCCACTGGCTGGTCGAGAGCGTGCAGCGCCGGGATTACAACGTGCTGCAAGGCGGCACCCTGCTGATCGCCGTGCTGGTCATGCTGGTGAACCTGGGCGTCGATGTGCTGTACGGGGTGCTGAACCCGAGGCTGCGGCAGTGAAAGCCGCATCCGAGGCTACGGCATTGATGCCGCATCCGAGGCTGCGGCATTGAGCGCCGCGTCCGAGACCCCGGCGGTGAGCGCCCCGCTTGCCGCGCCCCGTGCCGGGCTGTTCCGCCGCCTGCTGGAGAATCCGGGTGCCGTGGCGGGGCTTGTGGTCATGGCGGTGCTGATCGTCCTCGCCATTGCCGCCCCCGTCGTCGCGCCGCACGGCCCGGCCGAGCAGTTCCGAGACCACTTCCTGGCCCCGCCGTTCCAGCAGGCGAGGTTTCCGCTCGGCACCGACAGCCTGGGACGGGACATCCTGACCCGGCTGATCTACGGCGCGCGGCTGTCGCTGCTGATCGGCGCGGTCGTGGTGGCGCTGTCGCTCTCGGTGGGCACCCTGCTGGGCCTGACTGCCGCGTTTGCCGGCGGGGTGCTGGACATCCTCATCATGCGGCTGATGGACGTGCTGCTGGTGTTCCCGAGCCTGCTGCTGGCCATCGTCGTGGTGGCGATCCTGGGTCCCGGGCTGACCAACGCCATGCTGGCGGTGGCCGTCGTGCTGCTGCCGGGCTACGTGCGGCTGGCGCGGGCGGCGGCGCAGGGCGAGCTGACGCGCGAGTACGTGGTGGCGACGCGCAGCGCCGGGGCCGGGGTGCTGCGGCTCATGCTGCTGGTCGTGCTGCCCAACTGCTTGGCGCCGCTGATCGTGCAGGCGACGCTCGGCTTCTCCGCCGCCATCCTGGACGCGGCGGCGCTTGGCTTCTTGGGCCTCGGCGCGCAGCCGCCCACGCCGGAATGGGGCACCATGCTGGCCGACGCGCTGCAGTTCTACCAGCGCGCCTGGTGGCTGCTGGCCTTTCCCGGCATCGCCATCCTGGTCACGGTGATGGCGTTCAACCTGCTGGGCGACGGCTTGCGCGACGCGCTGGACCCGAAGCTGCGCCGATGACCGCGCTGCTGGAGGTCCGCAACCTGTCCGTCGCCTTCGGGCCGTTCCATGCGGTGGAGGGCGTGGACTTGGTGGTGGCGCCGGGCGAGGTGCTGTGCGTGGTGGGCGAGTCCGGCTCGGGCAAGAGCGTGTCCATGCTCGCCGTGATGGGCCTGCTGCCGCGCATTGGGCGCGTCGCGGCGGATTGCGTGGCGTTCCGCGGCGCGGACGTGCTGCACGCCACCCCGCGCGCCCGGCGGCGCCTGATCGGGCGGGACATGGCGATGGTGTTCCAGGAACCCACGACCTCGCTCAACCCCTGCTATCCCATCGGCTGGCAGATCGCCGAGGCGATGCGCGCCCACCACGCCGTGCCGCGCGCCGAGATCCGCGGCCGGGTCGTGGCGCTGCTGGGCCAGGTGGGCGTGCCCGCGCCGGAGCAGCGGATGCGCGCCTTTCCGCACCAGTTGTCCGGCGGGCTGAACCAGCGCGCCATGATCGCCATGGCCATCGCCTGCAACCCGGCGCTGCTGATCGCCGACGAGCCGACCACCGCGCTGGACGTGACGGTGCAGAAGGGGGTGTTGGACCTGCTGGTAGGCTTGCAGCGGGAGCGCGGCATGGGCCTCGTGCTGATCACCCACGACATGGGCGTGGTGGCGGAGACGGCGCAGCGCGTCCAGGTGATGTACGCCGGCCAGGTGATGGAGGAGCAGCCCGCCACCGCCTTGTTCGCCCACCCGCGTCATCCCTACACCGCCGCCCTGCTGGACGCCCTGCCGGAGCGCGCCGAGGGCAAGCCGCGCCTGCCCACCATCCCCGGCGTCGTGCCCGGCGCCGGCGACCGCCCGTCCGGGTGCCTGTTCGCGCCGCGCTGCCGTTTCCGCACGCCGCGTTGTGACGCCGAGCGCCCGGCGCTTCGGATGGCGTTCGGCGCCCGGGTGCGCTGCCATTATCCGCTGGACGACGCGGGCCAGCCGACGGGGCAGCCGGCGTGACGGTGCTGGAGGCGGTCGATGTCGTTCGGCACTACCCCGTGGGGCGCAAGCTGCTGCGCGCGGTGGACGGGGTGTCGTTCCGGCTCGCAGCCGGGCGCACGCTGGCGGTGGTGGGCGAGTCCGGCTGCGGCAAATCCACCCTCGCCCGCATGGCCGCGCTGATAGAGCCGCCGACCGCGGGCCGGGTGCGGGTCACGGGCCAGCCCGCCGAAGGTCCGGCCCGGCGCACCCTGCAATTGCAGAACCAGATGGTGTTTCAGAACCCCTACGCCTCGCTCAACCCGCGCCGCACGGTCGGCGAGGCGCTGATGGAGCCGCTGACCATCAACCGCCGCGGCTCCCGGCGCGAGCGCGCCGCCGCGGCCCGGGAGATGCTCGACCGCGTGGGCCTGCGCCCGGAAGCGTTCGACCGCTACCCGCACCAGTTCTCCGGCGGCCAGCGCCAGCGCGTCGCTATCGCCCGCGCGCTGATGCTGCGCCCGGCGGTGGTGACGGCGGACGAGCCGGTTTCGGCGTTGGACGTGTCGGTGCAGGCGCAGGTGCTAAACCTGATGCGGGATTTGCAGGACGAGCTGGGCATCGCCTACCTGTTCATCAGCCACGACATCTCCGTGGTGCGGCACATGGCGCAGGACGTGCTGGTGATGTACGCCGGACGGCCGGCGGAACAGGGGGACGCGGACGCCGTGCTGAACCGGCCGCGGCATCCCTA
>CAXSAZ010000026.1:0-52254 GCA_964235485.1 uncultured Acetobacteraceae bacterium
GTTCAGTGTCGGTCCCGGTCGCGCTCGCCAGCATGATGCCCGGCTCGCCATCCCCGTCCCTACCGTCCTCGTCTCCGCCTCCAACCTCCTCCCCACGCAACCCCGCCACCACCACTCTGCCCATAATCCGGGCCGCCTCCTCCCCCATCTCCGCCGCCGCCGGCCCCAGGAACGGCCGCGCCGGCATGCGCGCCGTCCCCATCTCCTGCGGCACCGCCGCCGGGTCTCTGCTCCCCACAACCGCCCGCGCCCCGTCCGCATCCCCTTCCACGGTCGTTCCAATGCTGTTCCTTAGCGCCCCGCTTTCCAGCCACGGCGCGTCGTGTGCGCCCCCCGGCGGCTCGGACAGCCGCGCCCGCACCCCCTCCGCCAGCACTTTCGCTCCCCGCCCTGCCGCCCGGCGCAGCACCTCCTCCCCGATCCCCCGCTCCAGCCGCGCCGCAAGCTCCCCCAAGCTGATCCGCATCACCGCTCCCCCCAATCCACCCGCGCCACCCGCGCCGCCCCCACCGGAGCCGGCGCCGCCAACACCATCCCAAAAGCCCGAGACAGCGCATCCACCTGGTCATCACAGGCGCCCCCCGGAAAATCCTCCAGCTCCGCCAGAAACGCCGCGTTCCACGCGCCTTCCAGCAGCGACACCGTGCCCGCGTTCACCTGGGACGCCACCGGCATCGCCCGGGTGGCCTTGGCCCCGCTTTCCGGCGAACTCACCACCCGCCACCCCGCCAGCCGTGCCGCCAGGAACGCGACTTGCGACCGCCCCGCCTGCCCCGGGTCCTGCGGCAGCCCCACCGCCACCTCCGGCCCGTCCCGCTCCGCCGCCTGCCGGATCGCCTGCACCACCTGCTCCGGCCCGCCGCGCACCCGCACCACGTCCTGCACCTGGAACGTCCCGTCGCCCGAGCGCGCCAGCCGCACCCCCGCCGTCCAATCCCCCCCCACGCTCGCCGCCAGGTCCCAAGCCCGCACCGCCGCCCCCGGCAGCCGCACGTCCGTCACCGCCACCCGCCCCACCTGGAACAGCCGCCCGCCCGGCACCCGCGGCGATTGCTGGAACAGCGCCGCCCAAGCCCGGTCCCCCATCGCCAGCCGCTTGCGCTCCAAGGCCGCGCAGTCCTCCCATTCCGGCCACAGCGCCTCCCCCGGCGCGCGCCCCAGCGGGTCCCCCGCCTCCGCCAGCGCCGGCAGCCGCACCGCCCGCCACCCTTCCGTCCCCGCCAGCAGCCGCCCGCCCAGATCGTCCGGATGCCACCGCGTCATCACCAAAACCACGCGCCCCCCCGGCTTGAGCCGGGTCAGCAAATCCGACCGGTACCAATCCCAAAGCGCCTCCCGGTGCACCCGGCTGTCCGCCTCCACGTGCCCCTTCACGGGATCGTCGATCACCAGCAGATCCGCCCGCCGCCCCGTCACCGGCCCGCGCACCCCGGTCGCGTAGTACGTGCCCCCGGCCGTCGTCCCGAACCGGTGCGCCGCCCGGCTCAACGGATCGACGCCCACCCCCAGCCGCGCCCGGTGCTCCCGCAGCAGCCCCCGCACCCCCCGCCCAAAGGCCGTCGCCAACCCCGCCGTGTGGCTCACGGCCACCACGTGCGCCCCGGGCTGCCGCGCCAGGAACCAGGCGGGGAACAGCAGGCTGGCATAGGTCGATTTCGCCGAACCCGGCGGCATCAGCAGCATCAGCCGGTCGCACCCGCCCGCCGCCACCCCTTCCAACTCCCGGATCATCAGCCGGTGATGCCGGGCCGGCGTCTGCCCTTGCGGCAGGAGCGCGAACGCCGCCCATTCCGCGAGGTCACGCCGCACCCCCGTCCGCAGCGCCCGCTCCGCCGCCACCGTCGAGTTCGTCCAATTCGTCATCGCTCACCTGCGCAAGGTCGGGGGCGGGCCGCGCCGCGGGCGCCCGGGGATGCACGTAGGGGGCGGCGGCCTTGGCCAGCGCCACCGCCCCGTCCTCGTCCCCGTCCCGCCATTTCCGGCGCATGACGGCCAACAGAACATGCAGCGGCGAAGGCTCGACCATGGGCCGGACTCCCTTATAATGGATGGATGATGGCCGCCCGCCTCCGCCTGCGCCCGCCCTGCCCGGCGGACGCGCCCGCGCTGTCCGCGCTGATGACGCCCGGGGTGAGCCGGCGGCTGGCAAGCTGGCCCACGCCGTTCACGCCCGCCCTGGCGGCGGCACGCATCGCCACGGTCCTGGACGCCATGGCCGGAGGCGACACGGTTTGCTGCGTGATCGAGCATAAAACCGAAACCGTCGGCTGGATCGGCGCCGCGCGCCTGCCCGGCACGGACCGGGCCTCCATCGGCTACTGGCTCGGCGAGCCCTGGCAAGGCCGCGGCTTCATGCGGGAAGCCGCCCCCGCCTTCGTCGCCGCCCTCCGTGCCCGCCTGGCGCTCGGCAGCATCGAGGCCACTTGCCAGCCCGAGAACCGCGGCAGCGCCCGTGTCCTCGCCGCGTGCGGCTTGAAGCGCGTCGGCACCCGCATGCAGCACGCCCCGGCCCGCGGCCAGGATGAACTCGTGGACGTATGGGAACGCACCTGGACGCGCGACGCGCCAGGCTAAAATCCTGAGTAGTCTAGAATGGGGTGATCCGTCAAGGATTTATTGCCTAGTTATCCCTTTGACAAAGTATGGCTGCTAGGGTAGCTTTCTTATCAAGGAGTTACCCCGATGACCACCAGCCTTTCCGATCCCAAGTTCCACGACGACGAGGCGGCCCGCGCTCACCTTGAGGCCGTGCGTTGGCCGAACGGGGCGAACTGCCCGCATTGCGGCTCCGTGGACGTCATTCGGATGGAAGGTAAGGCGCACCGCGCAGGAGTGTTCAACTGCCGGGACTGCCGCGAGCAGTTCACGGTCACGGTCGGGAGCGTGTTTGAGCGCTCGCATGTGCCGCTGCACAAGTGGGTGCTGGCAACGCACCTGCTTACGGCCTCAAAGAAGGGGATGTCGTCGCTCCAGCTTAGCCGCATGTTGGAAGTGACCTACAAGACAGCCTGGTTCATGTCGCACCGCATCCGCGAGGCGATGACCGATCCGAACCCTGCGCCGCTCGGCGGCGAAGGCAAGATCGTGGAGGCGGATGAGGCTTACCACGGTAAGAAGGAGACGCCGACGCCCAGCCCGCATCGTCGCGGTCGTCCCTACATCAAAAGGGGCAAGAAGAACGAGAAGCGCGCCATGGTGGCTTTGGTTGAACGCGGCGGCGAAGCGCGCGTCATTCACATGCCCAAGGTTACGTCTAAGAACATTCGCGAGTTCGCCGTCCAACACGCCGACCGCAAGAGCCGCCTGCATACGGACGAGAGCAACCTTTACCCTTCATTCGGCGGCGAGTTTGCCAAGCACGAAACGGTCAACCATGGAGCCAAGGAATACGCCCGTGGCGACGTGACGACCAACTCGGTTGAGGGCTTCTTCGGCATCTTCAAGCGCGGCATGGTCGGCGTGTATCAGCATTGCGGCGAACAGCATTTCCAGCGCTACCTGAATGAATTCGCCTTCCGCTACAATAACCGCATCAAGCTGGGCGTGGACGATAGCGAGCGCGCCCTGATTGCCCTTCGTGGCGCTGCTGGCAAGCGCCTGACCTATCGGCGGGTTAGTGCGACCTAAAACACCACGCCAGTTGGCCCGCGCTTTCTTGGCTTGGCAATCCAAAAAATGACTCGGAAGAATCCGACTAAATGCGCTAGCCGTCATACGGCGTCACATCACACCCCATGGATCAGTTGCCTTACCCGCGGGCAATGGCCCGTGGAAGGAGGTGATGAGATGTCTAAAACGACCAAAATCGGCCGCAATGCCGGGACTGGTAGGTTCACGACGGTGAAGGTGGCTACGAACAAGCCATCAACACACGTCGTGGAAACGATCAAGAAAGGGAAATAGGCTTTCGACGGCTACCCTGATTTGATCGCGTTTGGAGGGCGGCGGGTTGCAAGCTCGTCGCCCTCTTTCTTGATACTCGCCTTCTTTGCCGATTCGTACAAGGGCTTTTTTGGCGTCGTTAGCATCCGCCGCAACACCTCATCTCGACGGGCTTCGTCCGTGTCGGCTACACCCTTGCCCATGCCTAACCCTCGAACTCATGCCAATGGTGAACTCCTATTTGGGCTTCCTGCACTCGTTAAACAACCAGAAATGGCCATACTGATGGCGGTGATCATTTGCCGCTGGACCCTTGTCGAAACTCATACTGCCATGCTTTTCACGACCTTGCTGCCCAACGAAACCGACACCGCACATGACATATATCTTAACTTTTTTGCGCCCGAGACAAGAGCGCAGGTGTTTCTTACAGTAGCAAGAAGAAAACTCTCCAAGGTCTTGTACAAAAAGGCCGAAGAGTTTCTTCAAGAGCTACGCAGGACAATGAAGGACCGCAATGTTATTGCCCATGGCTTGTGGTGTTATTCGAGTGATGTGCCAAAGTGTCTGTGTGTTGCGGAGCAAAATATCGCAACGCGGTATATGATTGAAGGTTTGAATCAGGTTTACAGTGCCCCACTCCAAGAGCCTGTCAGAGAACCGTATGGGAAAGGCGCAACTCTTGCCGCCTACAACCTGAAAGACTTTGAAAGCATGGTTGAGCGCATGGACCAGCTTGACCGGAAAGGTTTAAAGCTCGCGGCTGAGTTCGCTCGCCACCTTGCGCCACCTGGTCACAGCTTCAAGAGCTAGTACCTCCGCACCTTCCAAGGTCACGCCTTGCGGTCTCAGATGGTCATCTCCGAACTGGTCATAAATTACCTGAGCCAAAATATGGACCAGTGCGGTATTCTCTTCCTAAACCTCTCCCATGTCTCCCTCCGCACGCCCTTGCATCGGGCGTGGAGTAAACCTATAGGCTAATTGTCCGCTTTGTCAAAGGGATAATTAGGATTTATTGCCTAACAGGCCACCCGAACGGGCCATGGCTGGTTTGAACTCTGGCGGGTGGCTTGAGCCTGGTCGTTCCAGAAGCGGGCCATCAAGCGGCAGCCTCGATCTCAGAGGCGATCAACCGCAGATCCTGCACCAGCGTCTCGACTTGATTTGCCGGCACATCGGCTGACAAATCGCCGTGGATAACCGCGTCGCGCAGCCTGGCCAAGCAGCGAAGGCGGTCGGCAACCTCGTTCTCGACGAAACCTTCCCCGGCCAGCGCCTGAACGGCGTGAAGCGGCGAGGTGCTGAACCTCTCGGTCTCGCTCTCAGTTGTTGCCAAGCGCGCGAGAGCTTCCAAAACAGCCCACGCATTGTCAAGCGCCGCAGCATGATGGCCGCCGCTCACCAACGTTTCAATTTCTCTGAACGCGGCCTGAAGTTGCTGCCAAGTCGGCTTCGCAATTGGTTCCTCGTCCAACAGGTTCAAATAAACCAACTGAAACGTCCAGCCTTTCTGGTGGGAAACCTTTTGAGAAATTTCAGCAAGCCGCTTCTCGGCCCTGCCGCTTCCGGGGTACGTCACCCCGATGATGATCCCGCCTTCCGGTCCTCGGGCGATAGCGTTCGGCTGATAACTTCCGAGGAAATCAGGAACGACCTTGCGCGGCGGATCCACGTAAAACGTCATCCCGCGCGCCTCCGATACGCGCTGCAAGCCCCGCAAGACATTCCTTTCTTTTTCGGACCTTTCTGACGGCCTCGCCTCCGATGCCATGGCACATGCCTCCAGCTCAGGGCGTCGTCAACGCGAATGTAGATCACGGGAGGCTCCGTTCCAATCGCCTGCTCAAGCGTCGGCGTCAGGGACCGGAACACGGCTTCGATCCCTGGCTCGAACTTCTGCACGACGACACGCTCGATCAGTTGGTCGCTCGGGTAGATCACGAATAGCATCCCGTCGATGATCAACTTCACGATGTTGTCGATGTCTCCCTCCATCTCGGCCGGGGCGAAGTAGAAGATCGTTGCCGCAAGTGGCCGATGGTCTAGGATGAAGAAGTTTCGGATCGCGTTCACATGCGCCCTGGCAGCCTCGCCGACCCGCTGCTTCCATGATTCCTTGCCTTTGGCATTTCTTGATTGGTGCGAGCGCGGTGTATCTCGGATGACAAACTCGATTGGGAACGGCAGGCTGATATCGGGATGAAGACGTTCGCTCAAGCTCGCGGCCTACTATTTGGGAAGGTTCGCCGCGGCCTACACGCCGCGCATCCGCTGGATAGCGGTGCGCTGCTTGCCCCTTGGCCCCCACCCGCCCGCCGGGCTAAAACCCCGGCCATGCGCGCCCTCCCCTTCCTCCTCCTGCTCGCCGCCTGCGCCGCCGCCGCCACCCCCACCGGCCGCTACGCCGGCCCCATCACCCCCGCCGCCCCGTCCGACCAATGCCGGCCCGGCCGCGCCTCCATCCAGATGCGCGACGGCCAAGCCCTGTTCGTGCCCGACCAAGCCACCTGGTCCCTCCCCGGCGCCGTCAAGCCCGACGGCACCGTGACCGCCGAGCGCACCGCCCCCGGCGCCGACAAGAAGCCCTGGCCCACCCGCTTCGCCGGCACCTGGACGCCCGGCGCCGTTTCCGGCACCTACACCACCCCGCGCTGCACCTTCGCCGTGCAGCTCGCCCGCCAGTAGCGCCTTATTTCGGCACCACCGTGCGGTCCCCGCCCGGGCTGCCCGGCGGCGGAATCACCGGCATCGTGCCCACGGCCGGCGGCCGGATCACCGGCGTCGTGCCGCCCACTGGCGGCGGCCTCACCACCCCGCTGTCCGGCACCCCGCTTCCCGGCGCCCCTTCGCCCGGCGCCAAGCCCGGCGTGTCCCGCCCGGACGGCGCCGCGCCGCTTCCCGGATCCCCGCCCGGCACCGTAGCCCCCCGGTCCCCGCCCCCGCCCGGCGGGATCGCGCGGGGCTGCACCTGCTCCGGCACCGTAGGCGCCTGCGCCCAGGCCGGCGCCGCCGCCAGCAGCCCCCCCGCCAGCGCCCCCCACATCCACCACGCCGCCGGGTCCGCCCGCCACCTCGCGGCCACGCGCGCGCGCCCATTCCTCGACCGTTCCTGCATTCCTACACTCCTGCCTCGCCTGCGTTGCTCCCAAACGCAGCCGAAGCGCCCGGGATTGCCGCCAGGCCTCGGATCACCGCCTCGGCATGGTGGAGATGCAGGAACGTCTTCGGAAAAAGGCACGTTACGCGCGGCACAGACCCAGCCATAAACGGGGTAGCCGTTTTGGTGTGAGGACCCTCCGCCATCGCGGCTACGACCGTCCCAGCCAAACTGCGCCTTGCCCTAGAACTCCTCCCAGCCCTCCTCTTCGGCGCCGATGAGCACGAGCTTGGGCTTGGACCTGGCCCCGGCGTCGCGGCCAGCCGCACCGGCCTGCCTTGCGGTCGCGGGCGACGGGGCGGCATCCTGCCTCGCGGCCTTGCCGGACCGGGCCGGACGCGCCCGCGCTTCGGGAGCTTGGCCGTTCCGCGCACCGTCGCCAATCGTGAACTGCCCGGTGGAGCGGGCCAGTTCCTCCGTCTCCCCCGCAAGCTGGCGCGCGGCAGCATTGCTTTGCTCAACCATGGCGGCGTTCTGCTGAGTCACCTGATCCATCTGGTTGACGGCGGTGTTGACCTCGGCCAAGCCGGTGGCCTGCTCCTGCGCCGAAGTCGCGATGTCGTTCACCACGGCGGCGACCTCGGCCACCTGCGCCACGATGCGCCCGAGCGCCGCCCCAGTTTCCCCCACCAGCTTGACGCCCGCCTCGACCTGGCCGGCGGAGGCGGAGATCAGCGCCTTGATCTCGCGCGCGGCCTCGGCCGAGCGCTGGGCCAGCGCGCGCACCTCGGACGCCACCACCGCGAAACCGCGCCCTGCGTCGCCCGCCCGCGCGGC
Source organism: uncultured Acetobacteraceae bacterium (assembly GCA_964235485.1). Classification (GTDB taxonomy): domain Bacteria; phylum Pseudomonadota; class Alphaproteobacteria; order Acetobacterales; family Acetobacteraceae; genus CAHJXG01. The sequence continues at coordinate 7,820 of CAXSAZ010000026.1, forward strand.
CTCCACGCCGGCGTTCAGCGCCAGCAGGTTGGTTTGAAACGCGATCTCGTCGATCACGCCGATGATCTGGCCGATCTTTGCCGAGCTTTGCTCGATGCCGCCCATGGCAGCCACGGCCTGGCCGACCACCGCGCCCGAAGCCTCCGCCTCGGCGCGGGTGCGCGAAACCACCTCGCGCGCTTGGCGGGCACCTTCGGCCGTCTTGCCCACGGTGGCCGTGATCTGGTCCAGCGCGGCGGCCGTTTCCTCCAGGCTCGCCGCCTGCTGCTCCGTGCGCCGCGACAGGTCGTCCGTGGCCTGCGCGATCTCCTGCGTGCCCGAGCGGATCGCCTGCGTGTTGGAAACGACGCTGCCCATCGCCGCCCGCAACTGGTCCATGGCGGCGTTGAAATCGGCCCGTAGCCCTTCGTAGGCGGGCGCGAAGGCCTGGTCCAGGCGCGCGGTGAGGTCGCCCCCGGCCAGCTCCTTCAGACCGGTCGCGAGCCTTTCCACCACCTGCGCCTGCTCCTCGGCCATCCGCGCCGCCTCCGCCGCGCGCCGGGCCTGCTCGGCGTCGGCGACCCGGCGCTGCTCGGCCGCTTCGTTCTCCAGCCGCAGCCTGTCGCGCGCGGCGTCCTTGAACACCTGCACCGACCGCGCCATGGTCCCAACCTCGTCGGGGCGCTCCAGCGCCGGCACGGCGGCGTCGAGCTCGCCGGCGGCAAGGCCAGCCATGGCGACGCTTAGCAACTTGAGGGAACGGAAGGCGCACCGAACGGCGAGAAACAGGGCCGCGGCCCCAAGCAGGATCAGCGCGGCCCCGGACAGGGCGGCGGCGTGCTTGATCTCCGCGACCACAGACAAGAACTCGGCTTTCTTCACGCCGACGTAGAGGATGCCAATTACCGTTCCCCGGGCGTCCTTGAGCGGATCATAGGCGGTGAAGTAGGCCGTGCCGAGGATGTCGGCCTCGCCGCGAAAGGTTCGCCCGTCCCGCAGCACGATGTCGTGCACCGGGCCGGGCGCAAGGCGGGTGCCGACCGCGCGCGACCCGTCCGACTTGAGCACGTTCGTGCTCACGCGCAGGTCACCGCGGAACACCGTCGCCGTGCCGCTGCCGATCTCGCGCACCTTGTCCACCAGTTCCGTTCCGCCGTCGAGCGCGCGGCCGTTGGCGGCCACCAGCCGGTCGCCTTCCAAGCGCAGCGCCCCGTCGCCGCCCCACGTGCGGAGCAGCTCGCGGGCGAGCTTCAGGTTCACTTCAAGGCGGTTCTGGGCACGGTCCGTCATGGCCGCCTCCACCTGCCACACAACAAGCCATGCCGTGAGCGCGACGGAGGCGGCAACGATCAGGCCGCCGACAACGCCCAATCGCGCCGCGGCGCTCCAGCGCGACGGGCGGCCCAGGATAAGCAAGCGGCGGAAACGGATCATGCGGCACCCAAAAAACAACTGCTGCGATTATCTGATCTTTTGCTTAACGAGACATTGCCGTTCCCGCAGCGTCCGGAGCGCAGGTGGGCCGCCGCCGGGTGCGCTTGCAGCCCATCTCCGCAAAATGCCCGCAGCGCGAGCCTTGCCCAAGCCGGCTGGACGGCCGGAGTACCCCCTTCCAAACCCGGTGCGCCTTACAAGGCTGCAAAGGAAAGCTCGCAACCACAGGTAAAAGCGTCCCAGCTTTCGCGCGGTCCGCTTCAAATCCGCGCCCCGGCGTGATCGTCAGATCAGCGCCCCGGCGTGATCGCTAAATCCGCGCCCGCACCTCCGGCGGCAGCCGCCACAGCGCGTCCCCCGCCAGCCGCAAATCCAGCTTATACAGCTCATGCTCCCGGAACGCCCGCGACGCCCGCAGCCGGTCCAGCCAGCACGACAACGGCGGCGCCCAAGGATCAATCGCCGCGTCCCGCCGCGGCAGCCCGGCAATCGCCCGCATCATCCCCTGGAACTCCGCATCCGGCACCCGCTGGTGCCCCCCCCCGCCCGGCCCCGCCACCGCCAGCGCCCGCGTGCGCCGCAGCCGCCGCAGCCCGGCGTCCAAATCCGCATAGCGCGTGTGCAGCAAAAACAGCCGGTCCAGCACCAACGGCGCGTCGCAGCAATGGAACCCCGGCGCCCATTCCACCGCGCGCCGCACCAGCACCGGCTTGCACATCGCCGCCGAGAACCGCACCCATTGCCGCTGCGCCCCCACGGACCGCGCCGGGTCAAGCGCCGGCTCTTCGTCCGGCAGGTGGTGCAGGTCGAGGCCCACCGCCGTCACCACCGGCTCCGGCACCGCGTCCGCGAAGTCCAGCAGCCCCGTGTAATACGCCGGGTCCGCCACCAGCAACTCGTCCACGTCCGTGTGGATCACCGCGTCGTAGCGCCGCAGCAGCGTCCGCACCTCGTCGGCGATCACCGCCGCCCGCCATCCCTCGTCCAGCGCCGTGCGCGGCAGGCGGCGCACCCGCACCGGCAGCCCGTCCGCGCTGCCGTCGTCGGAGCCGTGGTCCAACAGCGTGCAATGCTCCGCCCCCAGCTCGCGGGCGTAATGCCGCGCCCAGGCGCCCGCCCAGACCGGCTCGTTAAAGGACATCGTGACCGCCGCGACCCGCATAGGCTTCCTTCCCCGGGCGTCGCGCCATGCAACAATCCCGCCACCGTCTAGTCCCGGCATTGCCGGCCCCGCCCCGCCCGGGCTATGGCACGGGCGCAGCCCGGAGGTCCCCTCATGTCCATCGTGTCCAAGCTCCGCTCCAAGCTCCCGGCCAGTCTCAACGTCGAGGCCAGCGACGGCCTGCTCCGTTCCGTGCTCGGCAACAGCCTGCAGGGCGGCGCGGCCCGCGCGGTGATCCTGCTCGGCGCGTTTTCCGCGCTCGGCGCCGTCATCGCCTGGCTGGTCCGCTAACCCGGCTGGCCACGCCAGCCCGGCTGGTCTTGCCAGCCACGCCAACCCGGACGCCGCCCCCGCCACAACCCCAGCAGCCCCAGCCCGGCCGCCAGCACCGTGCCCGACGGCGGCTCCGCCACCGCCGCGTCCCAGCCCACCGCGTCCAGCGCCACCACGTCCAGCGGCATGATGTCCTTCGACACGCCGTCCAGCACCGCCGGGTCCATCAGCCCGCCCGTGCCTTGCAGCCAATGGCTCGCCTGGTACTGCCCGCTGCCCCCCACCGAAAAGCCGGCCAGGCTGGTCGCCCCGCCATCCACCGAGAAATACGCTGCCTGCCCCCCCGAGAACCCCGGCGCCCCCAGCCCGGCATACCGGAACACATCCAGCCCCGTCCGCGTCGCCGCCCCCGGCGAAACGCTCTGCGTTTGCGCCGTGTCCACCGCCGACTGGAACCCGAGCAGGTGCCCGATCTCATGCGCCGCCGTGCCGATCAGGTCGTAGCGCCCGGACGCCAGATCCGTCCGCGCCGTCGCGAACGTCACCCGCGGGTTGGAGGAAAACTCGATGCTCCCATCCGTCGCCACGGGGGCCGCGAAGCCGAGCGCCCGCGCTTCCGCCGTGGTCAGCGTGATGCGCGGGGACGGCCCCGCCGCCGGCAGGTGCGCCGCCGCCGCCCGGTCCGTGCCGCTCCGGGCATCCGCCGCCAGCGCCCCCGCGAACCCCGCATACGACACCGTGCCGGCGTTCGGCTGCGTCGTTCCCAGCACCGCGCCCCCACCCGCCCCGGTGCCGAGGTCGCGGAAGCCGATCCCGATGCTGACCGCCACCGGGTCCGTGAGCACCGCCGACCATTCCGCCGCCGCCGCGGCAAAGGCCTGCGCCTGCGCGTCGCTCAGCGTGTCCCCGGCGATCTGCGCAAAGGAAAAGCTCAGCGCCTCCGCCGAACCCGCCGTGGCGAGCAGCCCACCCACCGCCAAGCCGATGCGCAACGCGCGTGCCGCCATGACCAACCCTTACTTTGAGTTGACCACCCTACCACAAACACGCGCCATCATGGCAAACTCATTTCGTCCTCGGAGCGGCGCCCCCGCGGCGGCACGGGTCAGGCCGCCGCCGCGTCCGAGCGGTCCAACAAAGCGGCCAGCTCCCGGGCCTGCCGCACGACCCGGGGCCAGCCCGGCGCCCGCAGGTAAGCCTCGTCCGGCTGCTCGGTCCCAAGCTCACGGAACAGCGCATCGAGCGCCGACGTGAGCGCCCGGACGGCGCCGGCCTCCCCGGCGCTTCTCAGAAACCAGCCAACGCACTGGTCGGGATCATCGGCCAGCTTCGTATCGTCGTAGAAGAAGTGCACGACATCGGTGAGGTTGTCCTGCTTCTCCGATGGCTCATGCTCAACCCAAACCCGTTTCTGATGCGCTTCGTCGCACAAGCTGCCTGCATATTCGCGGAGGTCGAGCCGCATATAGGGATAGCGGACCTCACTCACGGTTGATGCCACGTCGTCCATCCTTCATACTCGCGGAGAGGGATATGGGCCTGCACAGCGTTCCTGGCGATAGAGCCAGGAATGGGTTGCCCATCACGCCCGATGACCCGGCCGTTGGAGCGTACGACGACGTGGTCCTGCTGTTGGGTCGGCTGCGAGTTGCTGGGATTGCCGCGGTCGATCCGCACGCCGTTCCCCTGGTGCTGGGGATCGGTCCAGCGCCATCCTTGGCCTTTGTTCGTCGCCTCGCCATCACCCCAACCAGCAGGTATCCGAGACCGCACGCCGGCCGGTATCCAGCCCGGGACCGCCACCCGCGCCCGGCCCGGCCCGTGACGCTAAGCCGCCCCCGTTTCCGCCGGCGCCGCGTCCCCCGCCCGGCGCGTCCCCCCGGACTTGCTTGATCCAATGAACCCTACCATCACGCTCGCCACCAAACACAACGCCCCCGCCGCCATGAACGCCGGGAGGTAGCTCCCCGTTTCCACCCGGACCAGCCCGGCCGTCCACGCCGCCATCGCCGCCCCTATCTGGTGCATCGCCGCGATCCAGCCGAACATCACCGGCGCGTTCTCTTCCCCGAAGCACCGCGCCGTCAGACGCACCGTGGGCGGCACCGTGGCGATCCAATCCAGCCCGTAGAACACCGCGAACACCCCCAACCCCACGTAGCCCGCCCCGTCCCACCCCACGTCAAACGCGAACGGCAGGAACAACAGGCTCAGCCCCCGCAGCCCGTAATACCAGGCCAGCAGCACCCGGTTGTCCCACCGGTCCGACAGCCAGCCCGACAAGGTGGTGCCCACCATGTCGAACACCCCCATGGCCGCGAGCAGCGACGCCCCCAGCACTTCCGGGATGCCGTGGTCGATGCAGGCGGGGATCAGGTGGACGCCGATCAGCCCGTTGGTGCTCGCCCCGCACACGAAGAACGACCCGCCCAAGAGCCAGAAGTCCCGCGACCCGAACCCCACGCGCAACGCCTCCAGCGCGCGAACCGCCGGGTTCACGGTGGGCGGAACGCGCGGCACCACCGCCGTCCCGCCATAGGGCGGGATGCCCAGGTCGGACGGCCGGTCCCGCATGAACCCCAGCACCGGCAGGATCAACGCCGCCGCGACGCAAGCGATCACCACGCTCACCGCGCGCCAGCCGACATGCCCCGCAAGAAAGGCCAGCATCGGCAGGAACACGAGCTGCCCCGTCGCCGTGGAGGCCGTCAGCACGCCGATCACCAAGCCGCGCCGCGTGCTGAACCACCGGCTCGCCACCGTGGTCGCCAGCACCAAGGCCACCACCCCGCTGCCGCTCCCCACCACCACGCCCCACAGCGCCACGAGCTGCCAGGACGTCCGCATGAACGGCGTGAGCGCGACGCCCGCCGCGATCACCGCCAGCGCCGTGCCCACCGTGCGCCGCAGCCCGAACCGCTCGATCAGCGCCGCCGCGAACGGCCCGATCAACCCATACAGCGCGATGTTCACCGCCACCGCGAACCCCACCGTCGCCCGCGACCAGCCGAACTCGGTTTCCAGCGGCACGATCAGCACGCCCGGCACCGACCGTATCCCCGCCGCCACCAGCAGCACCAGGAACGTGCACGCCGCCACGATCCACGCCGGATGCACCCCTGCGAAGCCGAAGGTTCGCGCACGCTTCATGTCCAACACTCCCTCGCCACGGCGAAACCGGGACTGCGTGTATATGCACGCAATCGGGGTGGCAACCTGTGGCCCCACTCAGGCCCAGCCGCCCCCCGCCGCCTCCGGCGTCCAGTTGCGCCACCACCAGCCCACCCGGGCCTCGTTCGTCTCGCCCTCAAAGGCAACAGCCGCCTGCACGCGCTGCAAGCCCTTCAGGTCGTAAAGCGCCGTGGCATTGATGATGGCATACCGGACACCCTGCATCACGCGCGTCGCGACCGGCACCACGCCGCAGGTCGCGCACACATGGAAATCTGAGTCCGCCGTCCCGGTCCGGGCCAGCCTCACCCGGGCGGCATCGACGGTCCGCAGGTGGAACCGCCCCCTCGGATGCGAGGTCCAGGCCGCCCGGTGCGTCAAGCAAAGGTCGCAACTGCAAGCGTGCACCGGCATCGTCGGCCCGGCATCCTCCGGCCAATCGAGCGCCACCCGGATGTTGCCGCAATAACACCCGCCCTCGAGCCGCAGGATGCGGGGCGCGTTCACGGCCACCCGGCCCTGGTCCACGGGAAGCGCGGCGGCCTGGCTCCTCCGCCCACGCCCCTCGGCCTCACCGCAGCATCTTCATCAATCCCTGCCCTTTCTTCCCGTCCAGCTCCGCCCGTTCAACCGTGCCGTCCCCGTCCGGATTCGCCGCGTTGAACATCCCCTCGACATAGGCCAGGTATTCCGCCTTGCTCACCGTGCCGTTCTTGTCCGCGTCCGCCGCCCGGAACGCTTCGCCCAGCAGCACCGGCGCCGCTTCCCGCTCGTCCAGGCTGTCATCCCCGTCCGGGTTCAGCTCGTCGAACCGCGCCGCGGCGGCGCTCTTGACCTCCGCCAACTCCAGCTTGCCGTTCTTGTTCACGTCGAACGCCCGCATCGGATCGGCCTGCGCTTCCTCCGGCCGGCGCGTCGGCAGGTCAGCGGCGCCCTGCGTCGCGCCCGGCGGCGTGCCTTGCGCGAAGGCACCCGCCGCCCCCGCCATCCCCAGCGCCGCCGCCAGCAGCATCGTCCCCACCCGCATCGCCCGCTCCCTCGTTCCCCGCCCCCTCGTTCATTGGGCGTTCTACGCCGCAGCACCCTGCCGGGTTCGCCGCCCGGCCGCGCAATTTCCTTGCATTTCCAGCGCCGTCCACCGAAACTATTCCCAGCCAACCAGGAGCCACCGCCATGCCCAAAGGCGAACAAAAGTCCAACCGCGAAGCCAAGAAGCCCAAAGCCTCCAAGCCCGCCGCCAAGGGCAAAGCCGCCGCCAGCACCACCCCGCCCCCCCGGCCCGAACCCGGCAAGAAATAGCCGCCCCGCTCAGCCCGGCGGGCGCAACGCCTCCGCCCCCCAGTGCCGTCCGGCAGCGTCCCCGCCTCCGTCGGCAGGTCTTCCGCGCTCCACCCGCCGCCCAGCGCCCGGATCAGCGACACGGTGGACGGCATCCCGCCCGTTTGCAGTTGGATGCCTCCCGCGGCGGCAAGCACCGCCGTTTCCTGCACCACCACCACGTCCAGGTCGTTGATCGGCCCCCAACATAAAGCTGCTGCGTCAGGTCCCGCGCCCGGTTCGCGGACGCCGCCAGCACCATGGCACGGTAGCTGTCCCGCGTTTGCGCGAACTGCGACCAGCTTTGCAGCAGCGCGTTGGCCCCCACCGCCCAAAGGCTGTTCGGCAGGCTCGCCACGTTGAAGCCGGTGTCCCGGAACCCAGCAGCCGCGCTGATGGTGAACCGCCAACTCCCCACGAACAGCAGCACCGTCAGCCCGGCCAGCAGCGCCGCCGTGTCGTTGAACGTTTCGATGTTTGTCGGCGTCGCGTTGGGGCGATTTGACGCGCCCTCCGCGCCGGGCTGCACGGCAGACCCGGCGCGGAGCGTCCCGCACGGTCCGCCTGCTTAGGCCGCCAAGGCGGTGTCGGTGTGGTAGGGCAGCAAGGCATCAGGCGTCGGCGCGCCGAACCCTCCGCCGCTGCCGATGGACACGACGCTTCCATAGGCGGGATCGGTCGTGGCATAAACCGCAAGCGCCCCCGCGTCCTGCGGCGTCGTGAACCGAAGCGTGTCCACCAGGCTTCCCGCGGCGTCGAAGAACTCAACCGAGCTGCCGTTCACGCCCCAGGACGCCGCCGACAGGCCCTCAAGGTCCACCCTCCCGCCTCCGAACGACGGGTCTGCACTGACCTGCCCCATGAAGCTGAGCGGCTGGTCGAGCTGAAGCACGGCCCGGCCGAGGCTGACCGTTTGGCCGGCATCGACGGCAGCGTCGATTTCGAGGCTCCCGCCATATGCCCCGCCCAACGCCCCGCCGCTGACACCGATGACGCCCGTGCCGGTCAGGTGGGTTGAGATGGTCATGTCCCCGCTGGCGCACCGGATCAGTTGGTTGTTCTCCACCGTGCTTCCGCCATAGCCGGTGATCGTCATGGTGGAGCCGACGTTCACGCTGATGGTGCCCTTGTTGATCAGCGTCGATCCCGGCCCCACCGTGATGTCGATGCTGTTGCGGCCCCCGGAGCCTTGGTTGCTTACGGTGGAAATGCTGCCGCCATCATTCGTGACCGTCCCGCCCACGAACAGGCGCCCATGTTTCAAACTATAGTAGTCGGCTGGCGCCTGGTCCGTGTAGGGCGGCGAGATGTTGTTGATATCGACGTTCTTGAAGGTGACGTTGTATGCGATCACCTGGGGAGAATTTTCAGTTGTAGGCCCGATCAACCCGATGCTTGTTTCGGCATCATCCGATCCGAAAGTCGTGTTGAACAGAACAGCCGTGCCGCTTTGGATATACAGCTTGTCGCCGGCAACGGGCGCTTCGCTTGGCGACCAGTTGCGGGCCGATGAGAACAGGCCGACAGGCGCTTTCCAACTTTTGACGGACATCATTTTCCCTTTTGTTGGCGCTGGAAGCTATCCAGCATCAAAGACGTTCTTTCCGTTGCAGCTTCTGCCGCAAGCGATTGAACAGAACATAAGTGAGTTTTAAATCTCTTTGAGCCAATGCGTTGGCGGTTGATACTGACGGGAACACCGTTTTCTCAACGCATGATCAACTCCCCTTCCTGGACAACATAAGGGCGATTGGGGTGGCCTCGTCTGTGACCTGGGTCACAGGGAGAAGCGTCGCATGGCATGGCCGCCGCCCTCCGCGCCCGAACGGCCAGGGCGGTCCAGCCCCTTTGGCCTTTCAGAAAGGTTGCCCCCCTTCCCGCCGCCCATGCTAGGCTCGACCCATGTCCCTCGCCCTCCGCAAGGTCATGACCCGGCAAGAGTTCTTCACCTGGGCCGAAGCCCAGGACATCCGCTACGAGTTCGACGGCATCCAGCCCGTCGCCATGACGGGCGGAAACCTCGGCCACAGCCGCCTGATCCGGAACATCAACTTCCAGTTCACGAACCGCTTGCGCGGCAAGACGTGCGAGCCGCTCGGCCCGGACGCCGGCGTCGCCACGGTGGGCGACGCCGTGCGCTACCCGGATGCCGTCGTCACCTGCTCCAAGTTCGACGACCGGGGCCGCCTGGTCCCCAACCCCGTGGTGGTGTTCGAGGTCATCAGCCCGACCTCCGGCCGCATCGACCGCGTGGTCAAGCTGCGCGAGTATGCGGCCGTGCCCACCATCCGCCGCTACGTCATCATCGAATCGGACACGATGGCCGTCACCGTCCAGTCCCGCGACGGCGCAGACGAGCCGTTCCGCACCGCCGGGCTGACCGAGGACGACACCCTGTCTCTCCCGGAAATCGGCATCGAACTCCCGGTCGCCGCGATCTACGAGGGGATCGCCCTCGGTGGAGCGGAAGGGGCGGGCCTAGACGAAAGCGAAGCGCCCCGCTGACCGCCGCGCGGCGTCGCCACCCATGTGCTACCGTGCGCGCGGATGGGGTGGCAACCATGTCAAGCACGGGATCAAAGGACGCGGCGGGTTGGCCGGAGGCAGTGCCGGCCACCGCACGCGCGCGCTACGAGGAGGACGAGTTCGGGTGGATGCTGCAGCAGGCCGGCTTGCTGCGCGCCGGCCGGCTGGAGGAGATCGACCGTCACTCCTTGGCCGAATACCTGACCGAGATGGCCCGCAGCAAGCAAGCCGCGTTCCGCAGCGCGATGACCGTCCTGCTGCAGCACATGCTCAAAGTGGCCATGCAGCCGGAAAGGATGACGCGAAGCTGGCTGCTGACCATCAACGTGCAAAGGCAGGAGATCAGCTTCCTGATGGAGAGCGAGCCTGGGATGCGGCAGTACCTGCCGGACCTGTACGCCAAGGCTTATCCCGCCGCCCGTGAGAACGCCGCCATCGAGACCGGCATCAAGATCAGCCGGTTCCCGATGGACAATCCCTGGACGATGGACGAGGCCCTGACGGCCCCGCTGCCGGCGCCTGCGCCGCGTGGCCGCCGGGTGAAGCGGGGCTGACGGGCGAGGCGCCCCGCCGCCTCAGTTCAGTGCCGCGGGATCTCCACCGCCCCCGCCGGGCTGCTGGCGTAAAGCCCCCGCAGCATCACCCCGTCCGTCGTTTGCAGCACGTTCACCGACGCGAACTGCCCCGTCTTGAACGAGGACGAAACCATGTCCTCCGTGAACTGCATCGTGTCCAGCACCGCATCCCCGTTCCACAGCGTCATGCGGTGCGTCGCGTCGTCGAACCCGAAGGAGGAAGCGGTCATCCCCTTCAGCAGCACGCTTTGCGGCCCGTGGGTATCGCTGCCCTGGCTGGCCCGCAGGCCAATCGTCCCCTCGAACAGTTGCGGCTTGTCGAGCAGCAGCGTCCCCATGCGGATGTCGATCGTCACCCCGGCGCCCACGCGCCCGGCCAGCTCCAGCGTCCCCGCGCCGGCGTCCCCGGTTGACGACACGATGGCCCCGTTGTCCATGGTGATCGTGCCCTGCCCGGCCAGCGGCACGCCGATCAGCACGTTGCCGCCCCGGATCACGGACGCGCCCACGTTGAAGCCCGTCGTCGTGTCCCCGTTCACCCGCAACGTCGAGCCGTCCTTCACGTCGAACCCGGCGCCCAGCACCGCCTGCGCGTCCAGATTGACCGTGAGGTCGTTCGGCGCCTTGAGCGCGCCGTGCCCATACGGCTGCGGCGCCCGCACCATGTCGGCATGGGCGCCGATGCTGATGCTGCCGATGCGGCTTTGCCCGCTCACGTTCACCGTGGCGTACTTAACCGGCGAGACCACGGCCGCGTAGGGTTGCGGCGGCAGGCCCTTCGGCATGGTCAGCACGGACAAGGTGGAGTCCCGCAAATCCAGCACCGGCGGCGCCGCCCCGTCCGGCGAGCCGAGCCGCACCGTAGCCGTGACCCGCAATCCCTGCAGGATGACCTCTCCCGTTTGGATCACCGCCGTGTCGCCCGCGTCCGGCACCGCAGCCGGGCCATCCACCGGCACCCAGTACCGCAGGGCGCCCCAAAGCCCGGTGGTGCCGGACCATTTGTATGTGGCCATGAGAATTCCCTTTCGGCTGGTGACAATCAAGCGGATCGGCGCCGGTCCCGCGGCGACCCCGTTTTATTGCATCACACGATGCCGAAACGGTAATTACGTTGGCGTGAGGCAAAGAATCCTAACACGAACCGGGGCGCGACGGGACCGGCGCTTGAAAAAAGCTGACCCACCCCCCGACGCCGGTGCTAAGCTCGCGCCCACGCCCCTCGCCCTCCGCAAGATCATGACCCGGCAAGAGTTCTTCACCTGGGCCGAAGCCCAGGACGAGCGTTATGAGTTCGACGGCTTCCAGCCCATCGCCATGACGGGCGGGAGCCTGCGCCACAGCCTTCTTATCGGCAACATCAACCGCCAGCTTGGCAACCGCCTGGCCGGCTCGGGATGCCGGCCGCTCGGCCCGGACGCCGGCGTCGCCACGGTGGGCGACGCCGTGCGCTACCCGGATGCCGTCGTCACCTGTTCCAAGTTCGACGACCGGGGCCGCCTGGTTCCCAACCCCGTGGTGGTGTTCGAGGTCATCAGCCCCTCCTCCGTCCGCATCGACCGCATCGACCGCATCGTCAAGCTGCGCGAATACGCAGCCGTGCCCACGATCCGCCGCTACGTGATCGTGGAGCCGGACGCCGTGGCCGTCACCGTTCTGTCCCGTGACGGCGAAAACGAGCCGTTCCGCACCGCCGGGCTGACCGAGGACGACACCCTGTCCCTCCCGGAAATCGGCATCGAACTCCCCGTGGCGGCGATCTACGAGGGGGTTGCCTTTGACGGGACGAACGGGGACACGGGCGCATAGGCCAAAGCGCGCCCCCGCCTCAGCCCGGCTAACGGCGACAGCCTGCAACGCAGAAAGCCTGCCGTGAGGCAGGCCTTCGCTGGCGTCCTTTGACGATGAGGGGGGGCTTTCGCCCGCATTCTCAAAGCCGATGGATGACTGTATGGTTTTCCGGCGCTGAAAGCCAACATTCAGGCCGGCAAGGAGTGCTTAGGTCGAGGCGGTGATGCCATCCACCAGGATCAGGTTCCGGCTCAGAGCCTTGTCTCGCACCTCCAATGCCGACGCGTACTCGGACGAGCGGTACCAAGCGCGCGCCTGCTCCATGCTCGCAAACTCGACGACAATGATCGTGCGCGGACTCCATGTGCCTTCCAACGGGTCAACATCGCCGCCCCGCACAAGGTATCGCCCGCCGTGCCGGGCAATCGAGTCTGCCGCCCGTGTCCGATAAGTTTGGAAAGCATCGGCGTCTCGGATGGAAACGTCTGAAATCAGGAATGCAGCCATGGTGTTCTCCAGCTCAGTGCCGGCGCTGCAAGTGCAGCGGGCAGGTGCCCGCCACCTGCTCCTGCAATCAGCCCCGGCGCTCCGCGTTGTAGGCCGCAAGTTCCGCCTCGACCTCCGTGTCCGCCAGACCGGCCTGCGCCGCCTCCGCGGCCGTGCGCTCGAACAGCGCCGCCAACAGGTCATCGGCCCCCGGCCGCACCAGCCGGTCCACGAGGCGGCCGACCGCCTCGCGCCGCCGCGCATCCGACAAGGCCGCCGCCGTCGCTTCCTCGACAGGAATTTCGATCTTCGACATCTGCGTCATGTCCAGGCTCCGCTCACGCCCTCCGCCGCCGGCTGCATGGTGCCCTGGCACCTCCCGCCGCAATCCCCTACCCTCCCCAGAACCAAACAGGAGCCGCCCCCATGGTTGACGCGATCAACCCGCCCGGCGTTTGGCCCCCTTTCGGCGCGTTCTCCATGGCCGTCCTCCAGGGCGACGGCCAGGTCGTCCACCTGAAAGGCCAGGTCGCGCTCGACCAGGCCGGCCAGGTCGTGGGCCGCGGCGACATGCGCGCCCAGGTGCGCCAAGTCCTGGACAACCTCGCCGCCGTGCTGTCCAGCATGGGCGGCCAGATGGGCGACGTGCTTTCCCTCGTGCACTACTCCACCGACATCGAGCGCTTCATGGCCGCAAGCGACATCCGCCGGGCGTTCTTCGTGGAACCCTACCCCGTCACCACCACGGTGCAGGTGTCCCGCCTTTACCACCCCGACCTCCTGATCGAGATCGCCGCCGTCGCCGAGATCCCCCGCGCCCGCTTCCGCCGCCCCCCGGCCGAGCCAAAGGACACCCCATGACCGCCCCCGACCGCCGCGCCGCCACCGAGGCCAACCGCCGCGCCTGGAACGCCTCCGCCCTCCACCACGGCGCCAGCCCGGCGTGGGACCGCCTCGTCCAAGGCTTCGCCGCACCCGGCTTCTCCACCTTCGACCCCACGGCCACCGCCTGCCTCCAATCGGTCGGCATCGCGGGCAAGTCGCTGGTCCAGATCGGCTGCAACAACGGCCGCGAGGTGCTGTCGGCGCTGGCGCTGGGCGCCCGGCGCGTTCTCGGCATCGACCAGTCGGAAGCCTTCCTCGCGCAAGCCGCGCAACTCAACGCCGTCGCCAGAACAGACGCCCGCTTCCTCCGCGCCGACATCTACGACCTGCCGCCCGACGCGCCGCGCCCTTTCGACATCGCCCTCGTCACCATCGGCGTGCTGAACTGGATGCCCGACCTGCCCGGCTTCTTCCGCGCCGCCGCCGGGCTGCTGGCGGAAGACGGCTGCCTCGTGATCTACGAGACCCACCCGTTCCTTGAGATGTTCGACCCCCACGCCGCGGACCCGTTCACGCCCGCCCGCTCGTACTTCGCCACCGCCCCGTCCGTCTCGGAAGCGGCCATCGTGTACGACGGCACCGACCCCGGCGGCGCGCCCCCTTCCTATTGGTTCATCCACCGGCTCGGCGAGGTCGTGACCGCCTGCGCCGCCGTCGGGCTGCGGATCGAGCGGTTGGAGGAGTTCCCCCATTCCAACCGGGAAGCCGAGTATGACCAATACGAAACCCGCCCGGCGCAGCTCCCCCTCTGCTACACCCTGATCGCCCGCAAGCCCGCGCCGTGATACGCTCCGCCCCAGGAAGAAGGACCCGCCATGGACGACGCGCTCACCATGCCGACCCGGCGCAAGCTGGATGTTGACGTTTATTATCAGATGGCCGAGACCGGTTTCCTCGCCAAGGAAGACCGGGTTGAGCTGATCGACGGAGAGATCATCGACATGGCACCTATCGGCCAGGGCCACGAGGCCACCGTGATCGGCCTTACCCACGCCTTGACATCGGCCTGCGGAAACAAAGCCTTCGTATCCGTGCAGAACTCGATCCGCCTCGACCGCCTGAACGTCCCACAGCCCGACTTCGCCGTCCTCCGCCTCCGCCCCGACTTCTACGCCACCGGCGACCGCCCCGGCCCGTCCGATGTTCTGCTCCTGGTCGAGGTCGCCGACAGCTCCCTCCGCTACGACCGCACCGTGAAGCTCCCGCTCTACGCCCGCGCAGGCATCCCCGAAGTGTGGATCGTGGACCTCAAGCGCCGCGTCCTCCACGCCCACCGCCGCCCCGCCGACGGCGAGTATGCCGAGATCACGACCCACCACCCCGGCGACCACCTCGCCCTCGCCGCCGCCCCCGACATCGCCGTGCGCCTCGACCTGGCGCTCGCCTGACCCGCCCGCCGTTCAGGCGATCCCGTCCAGCTCCCGCACCGCGTCCTCCGGCAGCGCGAACCCGGCCGCGGCCAAGTTCTCCCGCAGGTGCGCGACCGACGACGTGCCGGGGATCAGCAGGATGTTGGGCGACCGCTGCAGCAGCCAGGCCAGCGCCGCCTGCATCGGCGTGACGCCGAGCCGCCCAGCCACCGCCGACAAGGCATCCGATTGCAGCCGGCTGAACCCGCCCAGCGGAAAGAACGGCACATACGCGATGCCGTCCCGCGCCAGGTCGTCGATCAGCGCATCATCGCCCCGGTGCGCCAGGTTATACTGGTTCTGCACGCAAACGATCGGGCAAATGCGCCGCCCTTCCGCGACCTGCGAGGGCGTCACGTTGCTCAAGCCCACATGGCGCACCAACCCCTGCCGCTGCAGCCCGGCCAGCACGGAAAGCGGCGCCTCGATGGACCCCTCCGCCGGCCCGTGCGCGCTGAACATGCAGCGCAGGTTGACCACCGGCAGCACGTCCAGCCCCAGGTTGCGCAGGTTGTCATGCACCGCGGCCGTCAACTCCTCCGCCGAAAAGGCCGGAAGCCACGACGCATCCTCGCCCCGCCGGGCGCCGATCTTGGTCACGATCACCAGGTCGTCGGGATAAGGCGACAGCGCCTCGCGGATCAGCCGGTTGGTGTGGTGCGGGCCGTAGAAGTCGCTGGTGTCGATATGGTCCACCCCGGCCGCCACCGCCTCGCGCAGCACCGCCAGCGCCGCCTCGTGGTCCCGGGGCGGCCCGAACACGCCCGGCCCCGCAAGCTGCATGGCGCCATAGCCGAGCCGCTTCACCCGGCGGTCGCCGAGGGTGAACATACCTGATTGCTCAATGGAAGACATAAACGCTCTCCTTTCCAAGACGGCGCAAACCTGGCCCTCGCCCGGCCGCACGATAATCGGGTAAGGACCGAACAGGCTGTGCGGAATGGCGAACAATGACCGATCTCGGCGACCTCCATGCCTTTGTCGCCGTGGCGCGGGCGCAGGGCTTCCGCGACGCCGCCCGCGCGGGCGGCGCCAGCCCGTCCGGCCTCAGCGAAGCGGTGCGCCGCCTGGAAGCGCGCCTGGGCGTCCGCCTGCTCCACCGCACCACCCGCAGCACCGTGCCCACCGAGGCCGGCCAGCGCCTTTTGGACCGCCTCGGCCCGGCCCTGGCCGAGATGGAAACCGCCCTCGACGCGGCGCGCGATGACCGCGGACGCCCAGCCGGCACGCTGCGCCTCAACGTGCCGGTCAGCGCGGCCCGGCTGGTGCTGCCCGGCATTCTCCCGCCCTTCCTCGCCGCCTACCCCGACATCCGGCTGGAGGTGATCGCCGAGGACAGCTTCGTCGATGTGCTGGCGGCTGGCTGCGACGCCGGCATCCGCTACGACGAGCGGTTGGAACAGGACATGGTGGCCGTGCCCATCGGCCCGCGCGTCCAGCGTTTCGCCACCGCCGCCGCCCCCGCCTACCTCCGGCGCCACGGCCTGCCGGAGCACCCGCGCGACCTGCTCGCCCATGCCTGCCTGCCCGGACGCTTCGCCGGGCGGGCGGTCGCGCCGTGGGAGTTCGAGCGCCGCGGCGAAACCGTGCGGATTGATCCCAAGGGACCGCTGCTGGTGAGCGTCGGCACCGCGACCGACCTCGCCGTGGAGGCGGCGGTGGCCGGTCTCGGCATCGTCACCCTGTTCGAGGACTGGCTGCGCCCGCACCTGGACAGCGGCGCGCTGCAACCCGTTCTTTCCGACTGGTGGCAGCAGTTCTCCGGGCCGTTCCTGTATTACCCCGGGCGGCGCCTGGTGCCCGCGCCGCTGCGGGCGTTCGTTGACTTCATCAAGGTGTTCGGCCGGCCGTGACGGCGCCGCCCGCTTCTCATTTTGTGAACAAAGCACCCATCCGGATCAAACGACACTTGAAATAATTTGAGACACGTAGCATACTGGGTGCGTCATAAAGGAGACGCCCTTGCCCCGCACGCTGCTCGGCCTCCAGGCAGCGCGCGGCGTCGCCGCCCTGCTCGTGGTGCTGTTCCACGGGGAGCGTGCCCTCGCCTTGCCGCAATACCTCGGCCAGTCCGCGTGGTCCGGCGTCACTGGCTTCGGCCATGCCGGCGTGGACTTCTTCTTCGTGCTCAGCGGCTTCATCATCTTCCACGTCCACGGCGCGGACCTCGGCCAGCCCGCGGCGCTCCGCCGCTACGCCGTTCGCCGCGCCGCGCGCATCTACCCGCCTTATTGGGCCGTGGCCTTCGCGGTCCTCGCCGTGGCCGCCGCCGCGCACGGGGTGGACGCCCTGCCCGGCCCCGGCGCCCTGCTGCTCGCCCTGCTGCTCGCCCCCGGCAGCCAGCCGCCGCTCGGCGTCGCCTGGACCCTGCTGCATGAGGCCGAGTTCTACCTCGTGTTCGGCCTCGCCATTTGGGACCGCCGTCTCGGCCTGCTCGCCGCGCTGGCCTGGGCCGCGCTGGGCGTCGTGCCCTTGCCGCCGGGCTGGGAGCTGCTGGGCGCTTGGGGCGCCGGCCCGTATGACGCGCTGTTCCCCCTCGGCATCGCCGCCGCCTCCGTCGCCCGGCGCGTGCCCGCCCGCTTGTCCGGCACCCTCCTGGTCGCCGGCGCCGCCTTGTTCCTGCTCGCCGGCCTCGCGGAGAACGCGGGCCTGCTGCCGCCGGACGGCTGGCCCGGGCGCGTCGCCTACGGCCTGCCCGCCGCCGCCGTCATCGTCGGCCTGGTGGGGATGGAGCGTGCCGGGCGGCTCCGCGTGTCCCCGGCGCTGGCGCTGCTCGGCGCCGCGTCCTACGCGATCTACCTGGTGCACGGCCCCGTGCTGGGCTACGCCGCCCGCGCCATGGCGGCGTCCGGGCTGCTGCCGTGGGTTCCGGGCGCGCTGGCGATGGCGCTGGCCGTGGGCGCGGCCGTGGCCGCCGGCCTCTTGTTCCACCGCTGGGTCGAGCGCCCGCTGGCCGCCGCGGCGGCCCGCCTCCTGGCCGGGCGCCCGCACGCCGCCCTCCGCAAGCCGGCCAGCTCGCTGGCGAGCAGCCAGCCGCTGGCGGACAGCCGGCTTCTTGGCTGACATTTGATGACGTGCGGGCCGGGGCGCGGCTCTATGCCTATGCCGGAACTGTCCTATGGTCCAACCCATGCTGCGCCTCCGCCCGCCCACCGTATCCCCGGCCTATTGCAAGGCCGGGCCGTGAACGACCGCCCCGACGTGTCGCACCTCGACCTTTTGCAGGCGGATGCGGCGCGCATCGACGCCGAGCTGCTCGGCCTCGACCCCGGCACCGACCCCTTCGTGTCCGCCGTGCGCGCCACCCGTATGCCCATGGTCATCACCGACCCGCGCCGGCCCGACAACCCCATCGTGTTCGTCAACGACGCCTTTTGCCGCTTGTCGGGCTACCCGCGGGAGGAGATCGTCGGCCGCAACTGCCGCTTCCTGCAAGGGCCGGAAACCGACCCGGCCACCATTGCGCGCATCCGCGCCGCGGTGCGGGCAGCGAAGTCCATCGAGATCGACATCCGCAACCACCGCAAGGACGGCGAGCCGTTCTGGAACCGCCTGCTGCTCGCCCCCGTGCGGGACGCGGCGGGCCAGCTCGCGTTCTTCTTCGCCAGCCAGGTCGATGTGACGCTGGAGCGCGAACGCCTGGCCGGGCTGGAAACCCGCAACGCCGCGCTGCTGGCCGAGCTGAGCGACCGGCTGCGCTCGCAGCAGGCGGGCGAAGCGCGGATGCGCTTCGCAACGGAAGCCGGGCGCCTCGGCATCTGGGAGCGCGACCTGCGCACAAACGCCCTGGTCACCTCCCGCATGGTGCGCGAGCACTTCGGCCACGATCCCGCCGTTTCCTTGTCCCACCCGGAGCTGCTCGCCGCCATCCACCCCGGCGACCGCGCCCACGTGGAAGCCGCCAGCGCCCGCAGCATCGAAACCGGCGACGACTTCGCGGTGGAGCACCGCGTTTACCGCCCCAGCGGGCGCGTCGGCTGGGTGGAGCTGCGCGCCCAGGTGGTGCGCGGCCCGAACGGCTCGCCGCTGCTGATGGCCGGGATTTCGCTCGACATCACCGGGCGCCGCCAGGCGGACGCGCGCACCCGGGCGCTGGTCGATCTCGACGACCGCTTCCGCGCCCTCGACGACCCGGCCGATCTGGCCTTCGCCGCCGCCGAGGCGCTCGGCCGCACGCTGGAGGTGAGCCGCGCCGGCTACGGCGCCATCGACCCCGAAGCCGAAACGGTGGCCATCGAGCAAAGCTGGAGCGCGCCGGGCATCCAGCCCCTCGCCGGCGTGCTGCGCTTCCGCGACTACGGCTCCTTGATCGAGGACCTCAAGCGCGGCGACACCGTGCTGCTGTCCGACACCGAAGCCGACCCGCGCACCGCCGGGATGGCCCCGGCGTTCAGGGCGCTCAGCATCCGCTCCCTGGTCAACGTGCCGTTGATGGAGGAGCGGGGCCTGGTCGCCGTGATCTTCATCAACGACGAAGCCGTCCGCGCCTGGCTGCCGGACGAGCTGTCCTTTATCCGCGAGGTCGCCCAGCGCACCCGCATGGCCGTGGAGCGGCGGCGCGCCGAGCAGGACCTCAAGGCCCTCGCCGCCACCCTGGAAACCCAGGTCGCCGCCCGCACGGCGGAGCTGATGCAAAGCGAGGCCGCGCTGCGCCAATCGCAGAAGATGGAAGCGGTGGGCCAGCTCACCGGCGGCCTCGCCCACGACTTCAACAACCTGCTCACCGGCATCATGGGCAGCCTGGAACTGCTGAAAACCCGGGTGGAGCAGGGGCGCACCGCGGGCCTCGACCGCTTCATCACCGCCGCCCAGGGCGCCGCCAGCCGCGCCGCGGCGCTGACCCACCGCCTGCTCGCCTTTTCCCGGCGTCAAACCCTGGAGCCGCGGGCCACGGACGTGAACCGCCTGGTCGCCGGCATGGAGGAGCTGGTGCGCCGCACCGTCGGCCCCGCCATCGCGGTGGAGGTCGCCGGCCCCGCGGACCTGTGGGGCACGCTGGTGGACCCGAGCCAGTTGGAGAACGCGCTGCTCAACCTGTGCATCAACGCCCGTGACGCCATGCCGGACGGCGGGCGGCTGCGCATGGAAACCGGCAACTGCCCGCTGGACGAGCGCACCGCGCGCGCCTACGGCTTGCCGCCGGGGTCCTACGTGTCGCTCGCCGTGTCCGACACCGGCGCCGGCATGACGCCGGAGGTCGCGGCCAAGGCGTTCGACCCGTTCTTCACCACCAAGCCCATTGGCCAGGGCACCGGCCTCGGCTTGTCCATGATCTACGGCTTCGTGCAGCAGTCGGGCGGCGCGGTGCGCATCCATTCGGCGCCGGGCCAGGGCACGGCGGTGCGCTTGTTCCTGCCGCGCCACGCGGGCCATGCGGAGGACCCGCCGCCGCCCCCGGACCTGTCGCAGGCCCCGCGGGCGCGGGACGGCGAAACCGTGCTGGTGGTGGACGACGAGGCCACGGTGCGGATGCTGGCCACCGAGGTGCTGCAAGAGCTGGGCTACCGCACCTTGGAAGCGGAGGACGGCGCCGCCGGGCTGCGCGTCTTGCGGTCCGGGGCGCGCATCGACCTGCTGGTGACGGATGTGGGCCTGCCCGGCGGCATGAACGGCCGCCAGCTCGCCGACGCCGCCCGCAGCCTGCGCCCCGGCCTCAAGGTGCTGTTCATCACGGGCTACGCGGAAACCGCCGTGCTCAGCCACGGCCATCTGGAGCCGGGGATGCACATCATGGTCAAGCCCTTCGCCATGGAGGCGCTCGCCGCGCGGGTGAAGGACCTGCTCAGCCGGGCGGGCGCAGCCTAACCGCGGCGGCCGGAGTCCGGACGGTGCGCCGTTTCGCCGGGATGTGCTAGGGTGTCCGGCATGTCAAACGCGGACACGGACATGGCGGATTGGGCGCAAGCGCCGGACAGCCCGGCGAAACCGCAGGTTTGCGCCCCGGCGAAACCAGAGGTTTGCGCCCCGGCGTCGGAGGAAGCGGAGCTTCGCTCCCAGGCGTCCTACGACCAGGACGAGTACGGATGGCTGCTGCAGCAAGCCGGCCTGCTGCGCGCCGGGCGGCTGGAACAGCTTGACCGGGCGTCGCTGGCCGAGTTCCTGACCGACATGTCCATCTCGGAGGAGCGTGCCTTTGAAAGCGCCATGTTCGGCCTGCTGCTGCACATGCTCAAGGTGCTCGTGCAGCCGGAGCGGCTGACGCAAAGCTGGCGCAACTCCATCAGCGCGCAGCAGATCAAAGCCCGAAGGATCATCAGGAAGAACCCGGGGATGCGCCCTCGCCTGCCTGGTTTCTGCGCCGACGCCTACGCGGACGCCCGGCAGCAGGCTGCCGTGGAAACGCGCACCGCCCTCAGCCGCTTCCCCGCCGACAACCCTTGGACCCTGGATGAAGCCCTGGCCTTCGTGCCGCCGGAGCCTGCGCCGCGCGGGCGCCGGGCGGCGCGGAAAGGCTGAGCGCCCAACAGACGCTGAAACAGTGCGCGGCCCCGGCCATCCGTGCTACGGTGCCCGGCATGTCGGACGCAGAGGCCACGGACATGGCGGATTGGGCGCAAGCGCCCGGCGGGCCGGCACGGGCGCTCTACGACCAGGACGAGTACGGCTGGCTGTTGCAGCAAGCCGGCCTGCTGCGCGCCGGGCGGCTGGAGGAGGTTGACCGGGCGTCGCTGGCCGAGTTCCTGACCGACATGGCTTCCTCGCACCGACACGCATTCCGAAGCGCGATGACCGTGCTGCTGCACCACATGCTCAAGGTGCTGGTGCAGCCGGAGCGGGTCACCCGGAGCTGGCTGCTGACGATCCGCACGCAGCAGCAGCAGCAAGCCCAGTTCGTGATGAAGGAGAACCCGGGAATGCGTCCACGCCTGCCTGGCCTGTATGCCGAAGCCTACGCCGACGCCCGCCACCGCGCGTCCGTTGAGACCGGCACCGCCCTCAGCCGCTTCCCCGCCGACAACCCTTGGACCCTGGATGAAGCCCTGGCCTTCGTGCCGCCGGAGCCTGCGCCGCGCGGACGCCGGGCCGCGCGGAAGGGCTGAGCGCCCCCGGCGGGCGATCAGCCGCGCCTCGGCGGGCGATCAGCCGCGCCCCGGCATCACGGCATGGGAAAGCCGAAGCCCGAAGCGTCCATGATCTCCGCCAGCATGTCGGCCAGGCGGCACACCTGCTTGAAGGGAACCTGCGGATACCGGGCGGGGTTCGGCGCCAGGAACGGCGGACGCCCGCCGGGCGGGTGCCAAATGCAGGCGAACGCATTGGGACACGCCCCCTTCACGCATCCCAACTCCCGAAGCCACGCTTCAACCCTGTCCGTTCCGACGACGAGCCTTGATGTCATTGTTCCGCCGAGCAGCCAGAGAAGTCTCTGGTTTAGAGGCCCCAGGCTCGGCGCTTGTCACTAAAAAATGCAACACGTCCTTCATATTGTGTTCATTATGCCCCGCCGCCGCCCGGCTGCGATACGACTCCGCCCGGCGGATCAGCACCGCGCGCTGGTCCGCCGCCTCGATCAACGCGCAGATCGTGGACGGCAGCGCGTCGGACAAGGACAGCGCGTCCTCGTCGGGGCCGGTCAGGAACAGCCCCGGCAATTGCGGGCTGGTGTAGGTGTGCCACCCCGTTTCATGCTGGTGGAACACGCTCAGAATGGCCGCCATGCACAGCTCCCGGATCGCCCGAACGGTTGGGCCGACGCCCCATGTTCGCCCTACGTACGCTATCCGATCAATGGCAAATGGGGGTTTGCGAGCCGAAAAGCCCTTCCCAAAACCGTGCCCGGCGGCGCAGGCAAGCCCCGGCCAGGAGCCGCCCGCGCCGACGCTTAGGCAGCCACGGCGAATCCGGAGGATTGCGCCACGGCGAATCCGGAGGGTTGCGCAGCGTGCAGCGGGATTTCCGTCGATCCCGCGGGGGAGCTGTCGAAGATCCCCCGCAACTGCACGCCCTGCGCGGTTTGCACCACGTCCACGGACGCATAAGGCCCCATGGCGAACGAGGCCGAGGTGGTAGCCGCGCTGAACTGGATCGTGTCCAGCACGGCGTCCCCGGTGAACAGCGTCAAGCGGTGCGTCGCGTCGTCAAAGGCGTAGGACGACGCGGTGAGGCCCTGCAACAGCACGTCCTGCGTGCCGGCATAGTAAAAGCCACGGGGATCGCCGCTGCCTTGCACGGCCCGGAGGTTGAGCGTGCCCGCGAACTCCAACGGTTTGTCGATCAGCAGCCGGCCCACGTCGATGTCGATGCTCACCCCCGCGCCGACGCGCCCGCCCAGCTCCAGCGTGCCCACGTCGGCGAAGCCCTCGCGGAACACCACCCCCGCCGTCATGGTGACCGCGCCCCCGGTGAGCGGCGCGTTGATCACCGCCTTGCCGCCATGGAGGACGGAGGCCCCCACGTTCAGGCCCGACCTGGCGCCCCCCGTGACCGTCAACGCCGAGCCTTCCTGCACGTCGAAGCTGGTGTCCAGCACCGCCCGCCCGGTCAGGTTCACCTGCAGGTTGTCGTGCGCGAACAGCGGGCCGTGCCCGGACGGCGGCGGCGCCCGCTCAATGCCCTCGAACGCGCCGAGGCTGATGCGCCCGACCGCGCTCTGCCCAGCCACGTTCAGCGTCCCGTACTCGGCCGGCGAGTCCAGCGTCGTGTAAGGCTGCCCCGGCAGGCCGTTCGGCATCGTCAGCCCGGCCACCGTCCCGTTCACCAGGTCCAGCGCCGGCGGCGCCCCCGCATTCGTGCCGCCGAGCAGCACCGTCGCCGCGAACTGCCGCCCCAGCACGACGACCTCGCCCGCGCCGACCACCGCCGTGTCGCCCGCGCCGACAGGCACGCCGCGGGGACTCCAAAAACGCGCGGCAGTGTAAAGGCCCCCGCCCCCGAACCAATTGAACAACGCCATGAATCGTTTCTCCCGGACGAGGCTGTCGCGCAAGCATCGTCGCCTATCCGTTCAGCAACGATGTTCTACTTGCGTTAACCCAACGTCTCAGGACCGTCAAGTGCGCTTTCGTACAGAGAAGCGTCTTGCGATTGAGATGGCCGTCCAGCGTCAGGCGGCCCTCATCCGCGCGGCGCGGGACGCCGCCGGGCGGGGGCCGCCAGTTCCCCGCAAGCGGCGGCGGGAGCGGTTCAGCGGGCCGCGTTTTCCGCCGTCAGTCCGCGGGCCGCGCCGCCCGGCCGCGCGCCCGGTGCGGCGCCGGGGCGGGCGGCGGCGCCAGCTCCGGCCGGTTGAACGCGGCCTTCAGCCGTTCCACCGCGTAGTCCTCCGCCGCCGCCGCTTCCGGCACGGTGCCGCCCAGGCCGAAGAACCCGTGGGCGGTGCCTTGGAACAGCCGCGCTTCCGTTTGCACCGGCCCGGCCCGGCCTTCCCCGGGCTGGCCCGGCTGCAAGGCGCCCGCCGCTTGGAGCCGGTCCGCCAGCGCCTGGCCTTCCGCGCGCAGCGGGTCGATCTCCGCCAGCACCACCGTCGCCGCCGGCAGCCCCGCCCAGTCCTCGCGGCGCAGCAGGTCGAGCCGCGGGTCCGCCCGCTCCGCGGCTTCCGGCGCGTAGGCGCGCTGTTCCCAGCGCACGGTGCGCCGGGTGAGCGGCCGGCTCCTCGCGTTCTCCGCCATGCTGACGCCGCCGAGCGAGGAGGTGGCCAGCGGCGTGACCAGCAGCAGGTGATCCGGCGCCGGCACCCCGCGGTCCCGCGCCGCCATCGCCGTGGACAAGGCGAGGTTGGCCCCCGCCCCTTCGCCGGCCAGCGCCACCCGGGTCGGGTCGCCGCCCCAGCCCCGGATTTGCGCCCGCGCCCATTGGTAGGCGGCCAGCCCGTCATCGTGCGCGGCGGGGAACAGCCCTTCCGGGGCGCGGCGCGGCAGGATCGACACCACGATCCACCCGGTGCGCGCCGCCAGCTCCCGCGCCGAAAGGTCGCCGGTGTCCAGCGTGCCCGTGACCCAGGTTTCGCCGGGGAAGAACACGATGACGGGCAGGTTCTGCGCCTGTTGCGGGCGATACAGCCGGCCCGGCAGCGCGGTGGCCGCCCCGCTCGCGGTGACGACGCGCACGTCCGGGATGTCCGGCTGCGCCGCCGGCAGGCCGTGGATGTTGGACAGCGCCCGCGCGGCGTCGGCCAGCGTCGGCACTTCCCGCGCTTCGCCCGCCGACAGCCCGGCGAGCGGCTTCGCCTGCATCTCCTGATGCTCGGCCAGCACGGCGGCCATGCCGGCGCTGGGCGCGTAAGGGGTGCGGCCCTGGGGCGGCATCGGCCCGGAGCAGCCGGCGAGCAGCAGGCCGCCGGACACCAGGCATGAACAAAGAACGGGGCGGCTGGGGCGCATGGGAGGCACTCGCGTTGGGTTTGGGCGCCAAACTGCCCGGCGCGCGGGCCGGGGGCAAGGGGGCAGAGGGACGGACAGGCCATCGCATCCCGCCCCGGACGCTGGGAAGGATCGCGCCGGCTTCCCCGCAGCGCCGGTTGCAACCGTTGCGGCGCTGCTTCCGCGCCGTCTTCGACGACCAGGCTCGTTCCGGTTCGCACCCATTCGAGAGAATCCAAACCTTGCCCGTGCTTCGCCTCCGCGGTGAGCAGCCGATCCACGTTGCGGATCAGCCTGACGAGGTCAGCAGCCGATCAGAAACCGCCAAGGCTTACCCGGCCAGGCAGGCAAGAACCCAGTCCATGCGTTGCTCGATTTCCGTGACACGGCCATCGAGGCTGTCCAGCAGCGCCCGCGCTTCGTCTCGTCCGGCTCCGGCTGATCAACCTGCTCTGCCAAGGCCTCAAGAGTTTCCTTGTCGCGGTCAGACATGGCGATCAGCCCCTTCAACCGGTTGCATGGCATGTGGCGCATGGCGCTCCGCTTATCCGCCCCATGGGTTGGCTGAGAAGGCCGCGCCGACGCTCGCTTGAAAGGAAACAGCCGGCCCCTTTCGGGAACGCCCTCGCTGACGCAAAAGCTGCCGGCTATCGAGCATCGGCATGGGGATGTCCGGCCCTGATCGCCAGCAATTCCTGCCGGCCTCCTTACCCCCCGAACACCTCCCCGAACAACCCCTGCATCGCCGCCCAGGACCGCGCGTCCGCTTCCGGGCTGTAGCGGATCGCGTCCGGCATGTTGCGCTTCGCGGCCTCTTGGTTGGTGAAGCTGTGCACGGTCTTGCCATACAGGTGCATCTGCCAGTCCACGCCGCCGTCGCGCATTTCCTTCTCGAACCCGGCGCGCTGCTCGGCCGGGATCATCGGGTCGTCCGCGCCGATGCACACCAGCACGCGCCCCTTGATGTTGCGCGCGTCCGACTTCGGCGCTTCGCTGCCCAGCCCGCTGTGGAACCCCACGGCCGCGGCCAGGTCCGCCCCGCCGCGCGCCAATTCCAGCGCCATGGTGCCGCCGAAGCAGAAGCCGATGGCGGCAATGCGCCCCGCGTCCACCTCCGGGCGCGCCACGAGCGCCTCCAATCCCCCGCGCGCCCGCGCCCGCGTCCGGCTGGGATCGGCGAACAGCGGCTTCAGCGCGGCGATGGCCGGCTCCAGCTCGTCGATCACGCGGCCGTCGCCATGGAGGTCGCAGGCCAGCGCCACGTAGCCCATCCCCGCCAACCGCTGCGCGCGCCCGACCGCGTGTTCGCCGAGGCCGAAGGCTTCCGGGAACACCAGGACGCCGGGCCGCTTGGCCGCGCCGGGCTCGAAGAACAACTGGCTGCGCATGGACAGGCCATCGGCCCCGTAGGTCAGGATTTCTTGGTGCATGGGAGGGTCCTCGGCATGGGTTCCCCTTGGCTTCAACCATCCCCGGCGGGGTTCCGCAAGGGAAGAGGCGGCAAAACGGTCACCGCTTGTCGTTCCGCATGGTAGGCTGGACACCGCAGCCGCAGCCAAGCGATTCGCCGGAGACATGAAGCATCCCATGACGACGGGTTTCAAAAGGTTCGGCGATTACAAACGGGACGGGCACCTGTGGATCACCCTTTCAACGGGCGCCTACTACCCTGACATCCTTCCCCTTGCCCGCGAGCTGTACAAGCCGGTCCTCGTCACCTTCGGCCACCTGGTCACAGAGGCGCACTCCTCGACCGACCTGTTCATGGCCATTTCCCGGGTGCGCGAGCAGTGGATGCGCGTCCAACTCGCGCGGGTGTTCCGCAAATACGTCAGCCCGGAAACGCCCGTCGAAATGCTCAAGCAGAAACGAAGGGCGGATCACATTTGCGAGCATTTCGGGCCGAGCTTCAGGAACATAACGGAGGTCCAGAAAAGGTTCAGCGAACGGCCTATCCCCGATGAGGCGCTGTGCGCCATCCTTTGGGAATACAAAGATAGGGGCAAGAAGGGCTACGACCTGACCGAGCGCATGTTCATCATCTTGCGCCAGCAGTTCCCGGACCTGCAGCTCAGCGGCCCCGAACGGGCAGGAAAGGACGTGCAGCTCGGCACGATATTTCCCAACTACACCAAGAAGGACAGGCCCATAGACTTCCTCATCACCGACGGGACGGACATCCTCGCCGTGGGCCTCGCCCGCTACGATGGCGACCGCGGCGGCGCGCAGGAGGACGACCGGACGGGCCAGTATCGCGATTGCGCCTACGAAATCCTCACCTATGCCAGCGCCCGCGGCCTCAAGACAAAGGTCATCTTCCTGAACGACGGCCCCGGCCTGCTTCTCGGCTCCATGTGGAACGACTATGCTTACATCGAGGACCTTTACCCCGGCCGCGTGATGGTCACGACGCTGCGTATGCTGCCCGAACGCCTGACGCCCGGTTGGCTGCGGTCCGAGTAGGCGGGGCACGGCCATGGCAACCGGCGTTCCGCAGCGCCCCGCGCGCACCCAGGCCGACGTGTCGGCCTGCCTGTCCTACCCCGGCAAGAAGCCCGCGGCCGACATCCTGCGCGCCAAGGCCGGCATCTTCGAGGCCGTGCCGGTCGGCGCCGGGGACGGCGGGAAACGGCTCTACTATTCGGACAACCTTTCCGCGCTGGCCCACCTCGCCCAGGATCCCGCCACGCGCGGGCAAGTCCGCCTGGTCTATATCGACCCTCCCTTCGCCACCCAGACGGTGTTCCATTCCCGCACGCTCACCCACGCCTACGAGGACGTGTTCGAAAGCTTCGAGTACCTGGAGTTCATGCGCGAGCGGCTGCTGTTCCTGCACCAGCTCCTGGCCGACGACGGTTCCATATACGTCCATCTCGATGCCAAGATGGTGTTCCATGTGAAACTGCTCATGGACGAAATCTTCGGACTGACCCGCTTCCGGAACTGCATCACCCGCAAGAAGTCCAACCCGAAGAACTACACCCGCAACCAGTATGGCAACATCTCCGACTACATCCTCTTCTACACGAAATCAGATCGTTATGTCTGGAACAGGCCCGTGGAAGCCTGGACGGAGGACCGTGCCCGCGAGTATCAATACCTGGATGCCGCCACCGGCCGGCGGTTCATGAAGGTCCCCGTCCATGCGCCCGGCGTCCGCAAGGGGGCCACCGGCCAGCCCTGGCGCGGCATGTCGCCGCCCCCCGGGAAGCACTGGCAGTATCCCCCCTCCACCTTGGACGAGCTGGACGCCAAGGGGGAGATCGCCTGGTCGAAGAACGGCAACCCGCGGCGCAAGGTGTTCCTCGACAGCAGCGCCGGCGTGTCCGTCCAGGACATTTGGCTGGACTGCCGCGACGCGCACAACCAGATGGCGCACGTGACGGGCTACCCGACCGAGAAGAACATCAGCCTCCTGCGCCGCATCGTGGCGGCGTCGAGCAACGCGGGCGACCTGGTGCTCGACTGCTTCGCCGGGGCCGGAACCAGCCTGGTCGCGGCGGACATGCTGGGCCGCCGGTGGGTGGGCGTGGACAACAGCCCGGAGGCCGTGCGGACCATGCTGCACCGCTTCCGGCATGGAACCGCGCCGATGGGGGATTTCGTGGACCAGGCCGCCAAGCGGCCGGCGGACCACCCTTCACTGTTCGGCGACGACGCCGCGGCGGCCTCGCCGTCTCGCCCCCCAGGCCGCCTCCACGTGATCCCCGGCTTCACCCTGTATGCGTCCCGCGATTGCCCGCCCATCGCCGGGGCGCCCTGACCTCCGTTCCGGACGCGCCGCCTTGCGTGCCCTACCCCCCGCGCCCCACGGGCGCGATCCGGAACAGCCCCCATTGCCCCCGCTGCGTGCTGCCGTGCTCGTGGAACTGCGCCATGTCCTGGATGTGCGACGCGGTGACGTAGATCGAGCCGTCCGCCCCTTCCGCCAGGCTGTCCGGCCAACGCAGCCGCGCGTCCTGCGCCGCCACCCGCATCGTCCCGTCCGGCGCGCGCACCCGAACCGCGTTGGCCGCCGGGTCCGTGATGAACAGCTCGCCCCGCTTGTTCATCCACAGCCCGTCCGCGACAAAGGTGGTCGCCACCCGCTCCACCTGCGCGCCCGCGTCCGCCGCCGGGTCGGTCAGCGCCGCGGTCGGCACCCGAAACAGCGTGCGCCCCACCAGCGCCTGCCAGTACAGCCACTCCCCCGCCGCATCCAACGCGATCCCGTCCGCCGCGAAGGCCGGGATGCGCCCATCCGGGCGGCGCAGCTCGTGCCCGTCCGCCATCGGCACCACGCCCGGCTCCGGCTGGGTGCGCGGGTCGCCGTCCAGCACCCGGCGCGCCCGCGCAAACCCTTCGGGTTTCGCTGCGCCTGCCGCCACATCGACCACCACCAGCGCCCCCTTCTGCCCGCTGTCGGTGAGGAACGCCCACCGCCCGTCCGGGCTGACCCGCACGTCGTTCATGTAGCTGCCCTGGGGCGCGGCCTCCGTGTCGAAGGGGATCACCTGCACCACCTTGTCCGTCGCGAGGTCGATCTTCACCAGCTTCGGCCCGCCGGGCTTGATGAACTCGTTGCCCGGCGCCGCGGGATCGACCACCCACAGGAAGCCCTGGGGATCCACCGTCACGCTTTGCACGCACACCCAATGGTCCCCCGTGGACAGCGGATGGAGGTTGCGCCATTCGTTCCACCGTGCGTCCGGGTAGGGCTTGAGCTTTCCGCCCGGCATCACCTCCGCCACCGACACCGCCACGTCCTTTTCCCAGCGCGGGAAGTTCACGAAGGTCCGCCCGTTCGGCGCCACGGCCACGCCCGTCACCTGCCCGTCGAAGCCTGCGACCTGTTCCAGCCTCGGCCGTGCCGCGCCTCCCGTCGTGCCCGCTGCGGCGGCGTCGGGCGGCAGCGCCCCGCCCGGCCGCGCCGGCCCCGCCGCCTCAGCCGCGCTCCTTGCCAGGGCCGCTCCGCCCGCCGCCAGCAGTGCTGCGCGCCGGGTCAATGGGTGCCTGCTCATCTTGTGTCCTCCGTCCAAACGCAGGTTGGAGCGGCCCGGCGGCGTCGGAGTTCCGGGGCCGACCACCGCCCGCCACGCGGACGTGAACGCGGCGCCTCACCCCGGCGGGAGGCCGCAGCCGCCCAGCACGCCCGCCCCTTCCTGGAACACCCGACCCAGCGCGTCCGCCACGGCCCGCACCGCCGGCCGCCGCCGCTCGTGCAAAAGCAGGAACACGTCCTCGGCCAGCTCCGCCGGCGGCGGGAGCAGGCGGACTAGCGCCGGGTCCTCATCGCCCAGGAAGCAGGGCAGCAGCGACGCCCCCGCCCCGTCGCGCACGGCCCGGTGCCGCAACGCCGCCTCGGCGAAGCGGAGCCGGACCGCCGCCCCCCGCGCGGCGGCGGCCTCGTCCAGCCATCGCGACTGCGACGGCGCGCGGGCGGTCTCGGCCAGGCCCACCACGCCCAGGCCGCGCCAATCATCCCCCGGCCGCCCCGCCCCGTCCCAAAGCCCGCGCGCCGCATACACCGCGAACGCCACCCGGCCCAGCCGCCGCCCGGACAACGGCCCGCGCTCCGGCAGCCGGCGCATCCGCAAGGCCACCTCCGCCTCGCCCCCCGCCACGTCCAGCGCGGCCCGGGTGGCCGCCACCGACACCGCCGCGCCGCCCGCCGCGGCAAGCGCCGCCAGCCGCCCGGCCCGCCCGGCCAGGAACAGCGACACGGAGCCGGTCGCCGTCACCCGCACGGGCGCATCCGCCGGGGCCGCGCGCAGGTTGGCCCGCTGCGCCGCCGCGGCGGCCCCGTGCCGCATCGCCGAAACCGCCTCGGCCAGCTCCGAGCCAAGCGGGGTCAGCGCCAAGCGGTTCGGCAGGCGCTCGAACAACGGCGCGCCGAGCGTTCCCTCCAACCGCTGCACCCGCCGGCCCACGGTGGCCGCGCTGGCGCCGAGCGTCCGCGCCGCGCCGGGCAAGGTGCCGGAACGGGCCACCTCGCCGAACGCGCGCAGGTCGTCCCAGCCCAAGGCGCCCGGGTCGATCACGCTCAGCCCGGCGGCAGTTCCCCGGCGTCGCGGAACACGGGGCGGCCCGCCTGCTCGAAGATCGCCGCCATGGCGTCCGCGCCCGCCGACGCGCCGCCAATCCGCAGGCAAGCGTCGCAGCGCGCGGCGATGCGCTCGGCCACGGGATGGAAGATCGCGTCCCAGGTTGGGTCCCCCATGCCCACGGACCCCGCCGTTTCGATCAGCGGCAGGGCGAACCATTCGCCGGCAACCGGCAGGTGCCCGGCCCGGAACACGGCGAGCGCCGCCTCGTTCATGGCCTGCATGTTGCGCGCGATCAGCGCCGGGTCGTCGCCGGTGCCGGACCGGTAAGGGCCGGCGACCAGGATCATGAAGGGGCGTCCGGGCTGGGACATGGCGGGGCTGCTCCTGCGATGGAACCGGAATGATGGGCCAAAGCCGCCGTTCATGCACCCCTGCACAAACGAGGGCAGGCCAGCACCCCCGCAGGCCCCTTGCGCCCGCCGGTACACCCCCGTACACCACCCCTATGCGACGCGCCGCCGCCCTCCTGATCCCGCTGCTGCTCGCCTCCCTTCTGCTGCTTCCGGGCGCGGCGCACGCCGCCGGGCTGTACGAGGCGCAGGCCATCACCACCGGCACCGACGCCCGCGAGCGCCCCGCCGCCCTCGCCGCCTGCCTCGCGCAAGTTCTCGCCAAGGTGTCCGGCAACCCGGCTCTCCTGGACGACCCCCGCGTCGCAGCCCTGGGTCCCGCGGCGCCCGGCCTGCTCGCCGGCTTTGCCTACCTCGACCGCACCGGCAACCTTCCCAAGCACGACGAGCAAGGCACCCGCGACCGTCCCTACGACCTCCTGGCCCGCTTCGACCCGGCCGGCATCGACGCCGCGCTGATGGGCCTGGGCGAGATCCCCTGGCTCGTGCACCGCGACCGCCCCCGCGTGCTCGCCGACATTTCCATCAGCCCCCGCGGCGGCGGCCCGGCGCTGGCCTTGCTCGCCGACACGGACGCGGACGAGCGCCACCGCGCCGCCCTGCTGGACGCCGCCGAGCGTTTCGGCATCCCCGTGCTGCTCCGCCTGTCGGACGGCGCGGCGCCCCCCGCCGCGGCGACCTTGCGCGGGCGCGTCGCCTGGGCGGGCAACGGTTGGGACGCCGCTTGGACGCTCGCTTGGGCCGGGGGGCAGCGCGCCTGGTCCATCCGCGGCGTGAGCTTCGACGAGGCCTACCGCAACGCCCTGGCCGGCGCCGCCGCCGCGCTGTCCGGGCATGGGCTGCCGAGCTGAGGCGGCCCGCGGCGCTGGACCCGCGGGCGGCATCCGTGAAATGCTGGCCTCCGCCACCCCACCGCAGCACAGGCCGCCATGACCGTCATCACCACCCGCATCACCGTCAGCCCCGACGGCGCCGTCTCAACGGCAACTCCCCTGCCCCCCGGCTCCTACACCGTCAGCGTCGAGCTGCACGACCAGCCCGCCCGGCAGCAGCCGACGCAGCCCTTCGACGTGGACAGCCTGCCCAAGCACGATTTCGGCCCCTGGCCCGAAGGCGGGGTCAGCCTGCGCCGCGAGGACCTGTACGGCGACGACGGGCGGTGAGCGTCGTCGAACACCAACGTCCTCGTCCACTCCTCCAACGCCGGGTCGCCCGAGCACGACCGTGCCCGGGCTGCGCTGGCCCGGCTGATAGCGCAAGGGCCGGTCGCGGTCACGCGCCAAAGCCTGCGGGAATATCAGCGAAATCCTACGGATTTGCGTGACGCGGCGACGACCCGGCCGCTGCCCTGGTCCCGCCCGCTCACGCTGGCCGAGGCCACCGCCGACACCGATGCGTTCACCCGCCGCTTCCCCGTCCTGGCGGCCCAGCCGTATGGGCCGAGCTCATGGCCCTGAGCCGCCGCTTCGCCTTCGGCGGCAAACAGGTGCACGATGCCAACATCGCCGCCGCCATGCTGGCCCACGGCGAATCCCGCCTGCTCACCCTCAACGCCGCCGACTTCCGCCGCTTCGCGCCCTTGATCGAGGTCGTCGCCCCATAACGCCGGGCACGGCCCTCACCCGCGGCTCACCGACCCGATCGCGTCCAGCATCGTCTGCAGCCCATACGGCTTCGTCACCAAGGCGCAGCGCGGCTGCAGGCGGTCCACCCCGGGCTGCGCCCCGTGCCGCCCCGTCGCCACCACGATGGGCAGGTCCGGCTGCCGCGCCCGCGCCCGCGCCGCCACTCCCAGCCCGTCCAGCGCCCCCGGCATCTGAACGTCCGTCACCAACAGGTCAAACGGGTCGGGCGCCTCGATCAGCCCAGCCGCCTCGTCCCCGTCGGCGGCCTGCACCACGCTGAACCCTTCCAGCGTCAAGGCCGCCGACACCGCTTCGCGCAGGTGCGGCTCGTCCTCCACGACCAAGACCCTGCGCCCCATGCCCATGCCTCCCCGTCCATGCCGCCAGCATGTGCGGGGACGGCGCGCCGGGCCAAGCCGTTGCGCTGTCACAATTTTGCGAAGGAAAGGGAATCCCGCCGCGCCGCCCCGTTCAACTTTCCGAAGGCGGCCCAAACCGCCGCGCTTCGGCGAAACAAGCCGGCCCGAAGGCCGGCCCCGGCCTACACGAACCCCGGCCTACACGAACCCCGGCCTACACGAACTTCGTGGCCGTCACGGTGCTCAAGCCGCCAAAGGTGATCTTGGTGTTGTCCGACAGCGTGATGGTGTTGGACCCTCCCGCCGCCGCCAACGCCTGGTCCAGCTCGCCCGGCTGGTAGCCGATCAGCGCCACCTTGTCGTTCGCGTCCGTGTCGAACCCGTTCAACAGCAGGCTGCCCCCCGCGCGCCCGGCGATGATGGCGATCAGGTCCGCGCCCGCGCCGCCGTCCACCGTCGCGTTGCCGGTGCCGGAGAACACCGTGTCGTTGCCCGACCCGCCGCCGATCAAGGCGTTGCCCGACCCCACGAAGAAGTCGTTGTTCCCCGTGGACAAGGCGCCCGTCAGCGTCTCGTTGCCCGACCCCGCCGCCAGCAGCGTGGTGCCGGAGCCGCGGGCAAACAGCACGTCCCCGTCCCCGCCGCCGAACAAGGTGCTGCCCGCCGAGCCGTCGCCGCCCAGCAGCCGGTTGTTGCCGCCCGACCCGCCGGCGATCAAGCCGCCGCCCAGCCCCGCGAACACCGTGTCGCTGCCCGTGCCGGCCACCACCGTGACCGAGCCGGAACCGCCCACGAAGTAAACGCTCTTGCTGCCCGGCGCGACCAGCGCCGACCCCGCGCCGCCGAACACCGTGTCCGTCGCCGTGCCCGAGCCGCCCAGGATGGTGTCGGTGCCGTTCGAGTAAACCACCGTGCTGCCCGACCCCGAGAACAACAGGTTGGAGCCGGCGCCGGCGGAGATGGTGTTGTCGCCCGTGGCCCCCACCACCGTGTCGTTGCCGGCCCCGGTGATGAAGGTGAACGCCCCGCCGCCGGCCGTCGGCGTGCCGACCAGGTTGTTGCCGTCGCCCGTCACCACGAAGCCGGTGCCGCCGCTGGTGTAGAAGGTCAGCGCCCCGTTATCCGCCAGGATGAGCTGGTTCTGCCCGCCGGAGCCGACCACGGAGTTCGCCCCGCCCCCGGTCAGCGCCATGACCCGGGTTGCCGCTTCCAGGGTGAAGGACTGGTTCACATCGCTGGTGACGTAGAAGCCGGTGCCGCTGGCCGGGTTGGTGTTGTCGGTCTGCGTCAGCGTGCCCGCTTCCAGCGCCGCGGTGATCTGCGCCGTGAGGTTGGCCGCCAGGCCGTTCTGGTCGTTGCTGCCGGCATCAAGCGTAACCTGGTCGCCCGAGCCGCCCGAAATGGTCGCCATGGAAAGCCACTCCTTAAATGTGTCGCTTCCGCACTAACCCATGGCCCGCGTCCCTTCAATAGTAAATCGAACAGATTGCACCGATCTATTGTATGGCTTCGCTTAAGTGCAACAGTAGAGCCTAGTCCCTGGGCGCGACGCAGTACAGAAAAGCGTCCATTTCAAAAAATAGCCCTATCGTTCATGGGATGGACACAATATGTGACGCTCGTTGCAATCGTGGACGCCTCGTTGCAATATTGAGCCGAAACCCGGCGGTGCCCCGAATCGCCGGCGTGAGCACCGCCCTTGCCAAGCGGACAACCTGCCTTTATGTAGTGACAAGCACTAAAGGAGGCACCCTATGGACCGTCCCGTTTCCGCCGCCGACGCCAACCGCAGCTTTTCGCACATCCTGCGCGAGGTGCGCGACGGCGCGTCTTTCGTGGTGACCGCGCATGGCAAGCCGGTCGCGCGCATCGTCCCGTTCAAGGCGGATTCGGAGGCCCGCATGGCGGCACGCGAAAGGCTGTTCGCGCGCTTGGACGCGCAGCCCGCGCAGAACATCGGCCCGTGGACACGCGACGAACTCTACGAGCGTTGAACCATGCGTTACGCACTCGACACCAATTTCATGGTCTATGCCGAGAACGTGGATGATCCAAAGCGCCGGGTGAAAGCCCGGCAACTCCTGGACACGCTGAAGCCCGGCGACGTCGCCATCCCCGTGCAAGCCTTGGGCGAGTTGTTCAACGTGCTCACCCGCAAGGCCAAATGGCCCGCCGCCCAGGCGAGAGCGGCGGTCCTGGCGTGGATCGACACCTACGAGGCCATCGAAACCACCCCTGAAACCCTGCTGGATGCCATGGAACTGGCCCACGCGCACCAGCTCGCCATCTGGGACGCGATCATCCTGGCGGGCGCCGCCCAGGCCGGCTGCCGCGTCCTGTTGTCAGAGGACATGCAGCACGGCTTCACCTGGCGCGGCACCACCGTGCGCAACCCGTTCCGGCCCGATCCCTAGATAACCCCTTGCAAGCCGGCGCGCGCCCAGCCTCGTAGGGCGGATAAGCGCAGCGCCATCCGCCTCCCGCTGGCACCGCCCGGCGGCGCATGGCGCTCCGCTCATGCGCGGGCCACGTCCGGCCTGGCGCCGTCATCCGCCCCCAGCACCGATGCGTCCCAGCCCCGGGCGAGCCTCCACGGCCCGCGCCGTGGAGGCTCCTCAGCAGCCGATCAGGACGACCCTCAACGGTTCCTGAGCATGTCCCAAAGCAGGAAAAGGGGAAAAGGGATCATGATGGCAAAGAAAATCCAGTCGAACATCTGCGCCATGGTGAATTCCTTCCGTTCGGTGGCCTCCGCATCCTACGGATGCCGCACGCCGAAGTTGCGGGCTGGATAGCCCCGTCCGGTTCACCTGCGCGTGTCGTCGGGCCGTGATCCCTGCCGCACCGCAAACTCCGCTTGACCCGGCATCCCCCGGAAATTTAGCTTCCCATCCGGAACAAAAAGGGAACATGGATGCCCCACCTCCTCGCCTGTCCCGTCCCGCCGAAACGCAAAGCGTTTGCGGCTGAGTTTGCGGCTGAGCTTGCGCCCCCTCCGCGCCGCGTGGTGTTCGTGGTCCGCGGCCGGCCCGGCCCCGGCGACCGCCCGGCCTTGCCGCCGGGCAGCCCGGAAAGCTGGGGCGCCATCACGGACAACACCGTGTTGCACCAGGCGCCCTACCCGTTCCCGGTCTGGCCGGCGCATCGCTGACCCCCGCATGATCGGACGCCACCCGCTGGACCCGGAGGCCCCGCACCGCGCGGCCCCGTTGTTCGGGCGCCTCGTGGCCCAGGGCCTGCTCGCCCGGCAGGAGGCGCTCGACGCCCTCTTGCACGCGCCCGCGCCGCCGGGTCTGTCCGCGTCCGGCTTGCAGGCCCGGCTGACCCACGCGCTGGACGACGCCACGCGCGCCCACGACCGCCGCCGGGCGGGGACGG
The DNA here is from genome assembly GCA_964235485.1 of uncultured Acetobacteraceae bacterium. Lineage (GTDB taxonomy): Bacteria > Pseudomonadota > Alphaproteobacteria > Acetobacterales > Acetobacteraceae > CAHJXG01. Next base: position 44,921 of record CAXSAZ010000026.1, read on the forward strand.
AGCGCGCGGTGCGCCGGGCGCTCGCCGCCCCCTTGGCCGCGCGTGCGCCCCGCGACGCCTTGTTCGCCGCCGCCGACGCCGCCGATCCCGACGGGAACCTGCTGCCGCGCGAGCGCCGCGCCCTGGTGCGGGAAGAAGTCTGCTGGCTGCTCCGCGCCGCCGCCGCCCGCCGGGGGCGGTGACGGGGTGGATGCCGCTTGGGACGCCTATGCCCGCTTGTCCAACCCGGCATCGCCGCCGCCGCTGCTGGCCCGCGCCGCGCCGCTTCCCGACCCGGCTTCCATTCCGCCGCGCGAATGGCTGCTCGGCACCCGGCTGGTGCGCCGCTTCGTGAGCCTGCTCGTGGCGCCCGGCGGCGTCGGCAAGTCCGCGCTGGCCTTGGCGTCGGCGGCGTCGCTGGCCGCCGGGCGCAACATCCTGGACGAGCACGTCCACCACAGCGTCCCCGCCTGGGTGCTCAACCTGGAGGACCCCGCGGACGAGGCGCACCGCCGGCTGGCCGCGCTGATGCGCCTGCACGGCATCGGGGACGCGGAATTGCAAGGCCGCTTGTTCCTGCATCACGGGCGGGAACGCCGGGTGCAGCTCGCGGAAGCGCAGGGCTTCGGCGTCGTCGCCTTTCCCGACCGGGACGCCGTGGCGGCGGAGGCCCGCGCCCAAGGCATCGGCCTGATCGTGGTCGATCCCTTCGTGAAGTCGCACGGCTTGGACGAGAACGACAACGTCCAGATGGACGCCGCCGCCACCGCCTGGGCGGAGGTCGCGGACCGGGCCAACGCCGCCGTGCTGCTGGTGCATCACACCCGCAAGTCCGGGGCCAACACCGCCGAAGGCGGCGCGGAGGCCGCCCGCGGCGCGAAGTCCCTCACCGACGCCGCCCGCAGCGCCAGCCTGCTCGCCGCCATGACGCTGGCCGAAGCCGAGCAGTTGGGCGTCGCCCCCGCCGAACGCTGGCGGCACGTCAGGCTCGACGACGCCAAGGCGAACTTGGCGCCCTTGGCCGCCGCCCGCTGGTTCCGGCTGGCGACGGTCGCCTTGGGCAACGCGACGCCTGCCTACCCGCACGGCGACCAGGTGGCCGCCATCGAGCCGTGGCGCCCGGCCTCCCCGTGGGCCGCGCACTCTCCGTCCGAGCTGAACCGCATCTTGGACCAGATCGCCGCCGGCCCCGCGCCCGGCTGTCGCTACGCCCCCAGCCGCCGGGGCCGCGCCCCGTCCCGCTGGGTGGGCTGCGTGCTGATGCGCGAGCTGGGCAAGACCGAGGGGCAGGCCGCCGCCATGGTGGACACCTGGCTCAAGACCGGCCTGCTGGCGGCCCACGCCTACCACGACGCGGAGCAGCGCCGGGTCCGCATGGGCGTTTCGGTGGATGACCGCCGCCGCCCGACCATCACTTCACCTGCGCAGGAGGATGCTTATGGCCCCCCGAGTTCACACACGAATTGACGCGGCAATTGACGCAGGCCGGGTTGCCGGCCGTATGGGAATTGACGCGCGAATTGACGCAAACGGGAGGGCTGCGGCGTCGGGTGCGTCAATTCCCCCCGGTTTCACCGGGGGAATTGACGCATCCCGCGCCGTGCCGCCAGGCTTTCGGCCGCGAATTGACGCAGGACATGACGCGCGAATTGGCGCAAGCGCCCGGCCCCGAATTGACGCGCGAATTGCCGCGGGAATTGACGCGCGGGGGCGAAATGACGCGCCCAACCCCCACACCCCCGACGGCCTCCCCGCCACGCCCGAGTTCGTGCAGGCCATGCTGGAGGACGCCGGCCTCACGCTGATGGCCCTGCCCCACACCGGCCCCACCACCCGGCTGCGCCAAGGCGGCCTCGAATGGGTGCGGGACGCGGTGGCCTTGGCGCCGGGGCCTACGGTGATCCGCCCCGCCGTGCCGAGCGCCGCGGCGATTGACCGCATGGACCGGGTGCTCGCCTGGATACCCCGCATCCCCGCCGACAAGTTCGTGCTGCGCCGGGTGGTGGGGGCGCGCTGCCTGTTGTCGCCGCTGACGGGCCGGCACTTGTTCACCTGGCGGCGGCTGGCGGCGGCGGTGGGCGCGGACCACAAGGCGGTGCAGCGGTGGCACGCCCAAGGGCTGGCGCTGATCGCAGGCTCGCTGAACGCGCGCTGAGGGGGGCGGGCGACCATCCGGCTGGACCTCGGGGAGTTGGCGGCGCGGCTGGCGTCCGTGCGGGCGGAGGAGGTCATGGCCCGGGCGCTGGCCACGCAGGCGGAGCGGATGGCGGACGCGGTGCGGCACAACCTGTCGGACCCGCCGGGGGCTGGTGGTCCGTGCTGACAAAGGCAAACCTGATCAGCCGGGGAATCGCGCGCACGACCATTATCATGTCGAAAACCCAAACTCGACGGGCAAGCGCAATCTTCATCTCGACAAGAATGGTCGGCCAGTACCGAAGGGAAGCGATCCTTCACACATTCTACCAGGAGACAAGCCATGACGAGCCTGACCGAGCAGCTTGAGCGCACTGTGTTCCATGACGCCTCCCTTGAGGACTGCGCATCCGAAGGGGATACGTTGCGGCTTGAGTTTCAAGACATCAGCTTGGAGTGGGGAGAGGAGTATTACCGCGCTTCTGTGGTCCTCAGCGGCGTCCGGACCATCAGGCGCTTCGACGAGCCGGTCGCGCAACTGGCCATGGAAGGCGACGGCGAGGTGCTACAGTTCCGTAAAGGCGAGGGCCGGGCGCTGCTGCTGGTCGAATGGCACACCTATCAGCCGACCACCAGGACCTTCGTCCAATACGAGATCGACTACGCCACTTATTCCATCACCGTCGAGAAGCAGGACGGGCTGAGCGTTTGAGCCATCCGCGGGGCGTCAGTCCATGGAAGTGATCGGCAACCCGCAGGTCTTCGCGGTCCAACTCGGCTGGAACCGCAGGCCCACCTTCAAGCCCTGGATGTATGGCGTGTTCTGCGTGCATATCGGCGGCGAGCAGCTTGGGTCGTCCCGGAACGGAGCGACCCTGAACAGCATCCTGGCCGAACTGGACGGGTGGAAGCCCACCGCCCCGTTGCGGCGCGCCCCGGCCCTGATGGCCGCCGATCCCATGACGGCCCTGAGCATCGAGAACGCGAAGTATGGGTTGGAGCACCTGGAGGACATCCCGCGGTGGTTCACGCCCCTTCCCGTGCTTGACCGGAGCGCGTTCGAGATCCTCGGCGTCGATGGCCTGGACGACTACCGCATCTATTGCGTGGAGGACGACGCCACCAGCCGCCTGCTGTATGCGCGGATGGGAGAGTTGCCGCGGGAATGCCGGGTGCCTCAGCCGCAAACGGCGTAGCCTCAGCCGCAAACGCTTCGCGTTTCGGCGGTTCGGCGACGCGCCGTGCTGGCCGATGTCATGGAGCGGACGGTTGAACGGCTCGACGGCTGGTTCAGGCAGTTGCCGGAGCCGCCCGGCGGATGACCCGGCGCTCAGGCCCCCAACAATTCGTCCAGCGTCACGGGGCACACGGGCGGCACCGGGAGCGGTGGCTGGCCGTCCATGCTGTCGGGCAGCCGGTCCAGCGCATCGGCATACAGCCTGGCTATGTCGAGCTTGCGACGCATGGATGGCGTGAACTGGCGCTGGGCATCCCGCCGGAAGCCGCGCGCCTCCGCGCGCCAATGCGGCACATCCCGCGACAAAGGCCATGCCGCGAGCTTCAGGTCGTGCAGCAGGGCCATCACCAGCAGGCTTTGGACGGCATTGAACTGGCTGCGTCCCACGCTCTCGATTTCCTCGATGATGTTGGCCCAATCGGGCGGTTCATTGCTGAGCCTGCCCGCCGCGGTGTCACGCAGCAGTCGGGCCTGCTGCTCGGACCATTCCAGCACATCCGCGTCATACAGGTCGCTCATGCCCCGTTCCTCCCCAACAGCTCGTCCAACGTCACGGGGCAGACGGACGGCACCGGGAGCGGCGGCTGGCCGTCCACCGTGTCGGGCATGGCTCGCCTTGCGTCCGTGTAGATCGACGCCAGGTCGATCTTGCGCCGCATGGCGTTGGTGAAGCGCCGCCGCGCCTGCGCCCGGAACAGGCGGGCTTCGGCCTGCCAATGCGGGACATAGGGGAGCAGGGGCCACGCTTCGCATTTCAGGTCGTGCAGCAGCGCCTGCATCATCAGGCTCTCGAACGCGAAAAGCTGCTCGTTTCCCACGCTCTCGATTTCCTCGATGATGTTGGCCCAATCGAGCGGTTCATTGCTGAGCCTGCCCGCCGCGGCGTCGCGCAGCAGCCGGGCCTGCTGCTCGGACCATGCCACCACGTCCGCGTCGTACAGATCGCTCATCAACCGCCCCCGCCTTCCAACGGCATGGACCCTACATGGGTCCGCCCCTCACCGCGGCACCAGCGCCCCCGTTTGCCGCAGCCGCCCGGTCATCACCAGCGCGCCCATCCCGCTCAGCAGCAGCGCCGCCGTCCAGCGCGTGTTGGCCGACGCGCCGTCCGGCCCGCCGCCGCCGGCCAGGAACAGGAACAGCACGCCGACCAGGATCAGCGCCCCCCGGCTTTTCCCGCCGCGCCGGGCCACCGCCAGCGCCAAGGCCACAAACGTCGCGAACAAGCCGATGGCCAGCGCCCGCACCAGGTCCAGCGTCAAGATCGACAAGTCCGCCACCGCCTCGCTGAGCCGCCACGCCAGCACGTGCGCCGTGTCCAGCACCCGGAACATGAACCGGTCGGGACCCACCAGGTACACCAAGGCGGCCAGCGCCAGCCCCAAGCCCCATGCCAGCAAAACCGGATCGCGTCGTCGCATGAACCCCTCGCTCAGATGGCCGGACCCGGCCGCACCGCCCGCAGGCGATGCCGCCAGCACGGCCCCGGCGGCTCCGCCCGGCAGCCCGCCGCGCTCATGTAGGCGCCCCCCGCCCGCGAGCCAAGCGCCGCCCGCTTCCGCCCGCGCGCCCGGCGTGCCAGGAATGGCCGCCCCGCCGCCGCCCACAAGGGAAACGCCATGCCCGACGACGCCCTGCCCCGGCCCCGCACGCCCGCGGCGCCCGGCCACAGCCAAGCCGCCCCCCAGCCGGAGCCGGGATGGGCGCAGGCATGGTGGCGGGTGGTCGATACCCGGGTCGGCATCATCCCGCTGCCGATCTACCTGGTCCTGCTGGCGGTGATCGCCGGGTTCGTGCTCACGGGCGCCGTGCCGTCCGACATCCTGATGGGCATCGTGCTGCTGGCGGTCGGCGGCTTCACCTGCGCGGAGATCGGCAAGCGCCTGCCGGTGCTGCGCCACGTCGGTGCGGCGGCGATCATGGCGACATTCATCCCCTCCGCGCTGGCCTACCACCACCTGCTGCCCGCGCCCATCCTGGCCGCCGTGACCGAGTTCACCAAGAACAGCAACGTCCTGTACCTGTTCATCGCGGCCATCATCGTGGGCAGCATCCTCGGCATGGACCGCAGGGTGCTGATCGCCGGGTTCCTCAAGATCTTCGCGCCCCTCGCGGCGGGCACGGTGGCGGCCGGGCTGGTGGGAACCGCGGTCGGCACGGCCTTGGGGCTTGGCGCCTGGCATACCTTCTTCTTCGTCGTGGCGCCCATCATGGCGGGCGGCGTGGGCGAAGGGGCGATCCCGCTGTCGGTCGGCTACGCCGCCATCCTGCACCAGCCGCAGGGCGACCTGTTCGCCCAGGTGCTGCCGCCGGTCATGCTCGGCAGCCTGACCGCCATCCTGCTCGCCGGCACGCTGAACCACGTCGGCAAGCGCGTCCCGCACCTCACGGGCGAAGGGCGGCTGCAGCCCGGGGACGCCGGGGACGCCGCCGCCAGCCCGGAGCCGAGCCGCAACGCGGCCGTGCCCGACGTGCAGACCGTGGGCGCCGCGGTTGTCACGGCGGTGACGCTCTACCTCGTGGGCGTGCTGGGCCAGCGTTTGCTCGACTTCCCGGCGCCGGTGACCATGCTGTTCCTCGCGGTGGCGCTGAAGCTCGGACGCCTGGTGTCGCCGGGTTTGGAGGCCGGGGCGCACCGGGTTTACCGCTTTTTCCAGGTGGCCGTGACCTATCCCTTGCTGTTCGCCATCGGCGTGGCGTTGACGCCGTGGGACAAGCTGGTCGCGGCGTTCCACCCGGCCAACGTTCTCACGGTCGTGGCCACGGTCGTGACCCTGATGGCCACGGGCTTCGGCGTGGGCCGGCTGCTCGGCCTGTATCCCATCGAGACCGCGGTGGTGAACGCCTGCCACAGCGGCCAGGGCGGCACCGGGGACGTCGCGATCCTGACGGCGGCGAACCGGATGCAGCTCATGCCGTTCGCGCAGATCGCGACCCGCATCGGCGGCGCGGTCGTGGTCACGCTGACGCTGATCGTCTTGAGCCGGATGTCCTGACGGCGGCGCGGTTCCACCGGGACGTGCCCTGCGGCCCCTGCCGGGCGTGCTTGGCCTTGCCCACCGACGCTTCGATTGTCCGGCCGCCGGTGTTACGCCGCCGCCATCCGATCCCGCGCCGCCTCCAGCTCATGGGCAACCTGCAACCCAAGCCAGAACCGGGCCGAGTTGCCGAACCGCTTCTCCAACCGCAACGCGGTGTCGGCGGTCAGCGTCCGGTTGCCGGCAACGATCTCGCTGATCCGGTTGGACGGCACGCCCAACTCGGCCGCCAGCGCCCGCGCGGACAGGCCCAGCGGCTCCATGAAGTCGTGCAGCAGGACATCGCCGGGCGTCACGTGGGGAAGCCGCTCATCCGTCGCGACATCCGAGAAGTCCATGCCGGCCAGTTCAGAACGCAGGATGGCCATTGTCATTCCCCTTCAATGATAGTCCACGATCTCGACATCAAAGACGTTGCTCTCGTGCCAGGCGAAGCACAGCCGCCATTGGTCGTTGATCCGCACGCTGTGCTGACCCTCGCGGTCGCCCCCCAGCGCTTCAAGCTTGTTGCCCGGCGGGCTGCGCATGTCTTCCAACGTAGCCGCCCCATCAAGCTGCCGCAGCTTGCGACGCGCGACGCTGGCGATGTCGGAGGGAAAGCCCTTTGGCATCCGGCCCTGAAACACCGCCGCCGTCCGCTTGTCTGCAAAGCTCTCGATCACACGCGATACGTATCACGTATCGGGCTGGGCAGCAAGTGTTCGGTTCCGACACCCGCACCGGCATTGCGAAACGCCAGGAGCCGCCCCGCCATGCCGCAGTTCCGCCAGGACGCAGGCGGCCGGCCCCGGCGAGGCGCTTCCCCTTGAGGATGTCATGGTGCTGGACGGGTTCACGGCCGCGGACGGCTTGATGACCCGGACGCTGGACGCGATGCGGCGGAGGGTGGAGGGCGGCGCGGCGGAGCCTACATCTGCAAGTCCGGCGACGGGTCGTCTCCCGCC
>CAXSAZ010000026.1:52354-55347 GCA_964235485.1 uncultured Acetobacteraceae bacterium
AGGGCGGCGCGGCGGAGCCTACATCTGCAAGTCCGGCGACGGGTCGTCTCCCGCCCCATAGATGTCGAAATCCAGCGCAAGGTTCCTTTGGCCGATGGCCAGAAGCGTTTGCGGGCTGATTTCGAGGCCCTCGTTCATGCCCTCCAGGAACAGGCCACAGAAGATGTCAGCCTTGAAGCTGCTGGTCAGACGCTGCCAAACCGCCATGTCCGTGGTCAGCGGCGCGAGAAGCTGGACGATCTGGCCATCGAGGTCGCCCGGCTCGCGATCCGGCACGTTCCTGCGCCACGATCCCGTGCGCGCGATGACCTGCCGTCCCCGTCGGGAAGGGCGCCAAGGCTCGCCCCGGCGTGTTCCGGCATCCGGCGGATGCCCGAGAGCCATCGTGACCTGCTCAGGGTCAAGAGCATCGCCAAAGAAGCGCAGGCTTGCAGCAGTCTTCCACAACACCCCCATCGTGAACTTGCCTTCGCTTCCCTTGGTCAGACATCGCAACGGACTTCCCAGCGGCCTGCCCGGATCGTCCCATCCTTGCTTTCAACCGGCATCGACCCGCCGCCCCGCTTGCCCTAATGCTGCCCCCGGAGCCTGCCCGATCAAGAGCAGCGCGCAAAGGGAGACGGAACGATGGCGATGAGAGTGTTGTTCACCGGCGGCACCGGCAAGGCCGGGCGTCACGCCCTGCCCTTTCTGCACGAGCGGGGCTACCACCTGCTGAACTTCGACCTGCAGCCGTTCCCGCACCCGGCCATCCCCACCTTGGTCGGCGACATCACGGACGGCGCCCAGGTGTTCAACGCCATGACCACGCACTTCGACTTGGGCGGCCTCAGCACAGGCCAGCCCCCCGGCCCCGTCGATGCGGTGGTCCACTTCGCCGCCGTCCCGCGCATCCTCATCCACCCCGACAACGAGACGTTCCGGGTCAACGTGATGGGCACCTACAACGTGATCGAGGCCGCGATGAAGCTCGGCATCCGCAAGGTCGTGATCGCGTCCAGCGAAACGACCTACGGGGTGTGCTTCGCAGAAGGCGACAAGGACTTCCACAGCTTCCCGCTGGAGGAGGACTACGACGTCGATCCCATGGACAGCTACGGCTTGTCCAAGGTGGTGAACGAGCGGACGGCGCGCGCCTTTGCGGCCCGCTTCGGCGCCGACATCTACGCGCTGCGCATCGGCAACGTGATCGAGCCGCACGAGTACGACCGCTTCCCCGGCTACGCCGCAGACCCGCCGTCGCGCAAGCGCAACGCTTGGAGCTACGTCGATGCCCGCGACCTCGCGGAGATCGTGCATCTTTGCCTGGAGCGGGACGGGCTGGGCTTCCAGGTGTTCAACGCCGTGAACGACGCGATCACCGCGGACCAGCCCACGGCGGCGTTCCTGGCGCAATGGTGCCCGGGCACCCCGGTGACGCGGGAACTGGCCGGGCAGGACGCGCCGCTGAGCAACCGCAAGGCCCGGGAGGTGCTGGGCTTCAAGCAGCGGCACGATTGGCGCGAGGAGGTCCGGGCGCTGGGCGCGCCGGGGAACTGACGCCGCGAACGCCTGATCATCAACCGCCGATGGGCTGCGCCCATCCTACGACATGGGTCGCATAGCCGCGTAGGATGGGTGACCATCAGCCGCACACGGGTTGATCAACGATGCCGCCCGTATCAGGGCGCCGTCCAACCCGGCAGCTCCACCGACATGGCGTCGTCGAACGTCCAAGGGCATTGCTCCGGCAACGCCGAAACTGCCATGTCGATCTGCTGCGCCGCGTCGAAGCGCGCCCGGCGGTAGGCTTTCGCCAGCAACGGCTCGATCAACGGCTTGAGGCTTAGGTTTTCATCGACGTGTTCGGCGATGGCGTCGCGCTGCCCGGCCACCGTGATCTGCCAGGACCGGTCGCGGCGCTCGGGCTGATGCCGCCATTTCAGCAGGTGCAGCAGCAGCACGGCCAGCCGGCTCGTCAGTTCGCTCCGTTGGCTGCGTCCCAAGTCTTCCAGCTCCTCTGCGATGTGGGCGACGTCCGCCGCCGAAAGCCGGCCTTCCCGCAGCAGGTCCGCCTGCTCGCCGGCCCAGGCGTGGAAGTCGCGCTCATACAGGTCGCTCATCACCGCCCCGCCCTTGCCTGCGCGAAGGCTGGCAGGCCGGCTGCAAGAATGGGCTTCATCAGGACTTCTCCGTGAGGGGCAGGGGCGGGCGTTGGAACCAGGCGGGCGACGGCTCGGGCACGTCGGCTGCCGCTTCCATCCAGGCGGCGACCTCGGGCGGCACCGGGCGGGTGCCGGCTTCCCAGCGGCGCACCATCCTGTCATCGACATGGTGGACGGACGTGGACAACACGGCCGCAAGCTCCCGGACCGATAAGCCCAGCCGCTCGCGGCACGCCTTGAGGCCGGCGCAAACGTTTGGTTTCGACACGGTTTCCGGCATTGCCTCTACTGCAGCAGCTTGAGGGCGCCCATGCCGGCGATGAAGAAGCCGGCCGCCCCCGTTAGCAGCACGATCAGCATCTGCCAGGGCGCAAGCTGTTGATCCTGCGCGAGCTTTGCCGTTTCGGCCCGCATTTTCGCGACCTCGGCTTCAATACGCAGGAGGTCGGCCCGGGCCTTGTCCGAGCCGGGCCGCAAGACGTCAGCCTCAGCCTGCAGCTTGCGCGTTTCAGCGGCGTATTTCTGGATTTCGGCCTGCGCCTTGTCGATGCGGGCGAGTTGCTCGCGCATGTTCAGCCGGTCGGCATATTCGGCAAATTCACTCATGGGAACCCCCGTCCGTAACGGGCCGGGAACCCCGGCCATGGCACGCACCCTACCCGCTGCCGCGGGCCGGAGCCACCAAAACCAGGGGCAACCCATGCCATCCACCAGCCGCGGGAGCTGCTCATGCCCGTTGCGCCCGGCCCGTGAGGCCCAGGGGAAAACGTTTCATAAACTTTAGAAAACGTTCCTTAAGCATTTTTTCACGGTTCTGGGCGACAATGGTTTTCTATCCGTTTGGGCAGA
>CAXSAZ010000027.1:0-53472 GCA_964235485.1 uncultured Acetobacteraceae bacterium
ACGCCTCTGGCGTGAGCACGTCGAGGTTCGGGAACAGACCGCGCATGTGGCCCACTTTCCAGGTCACGATGCCCGGGATGCCGTGTACGACAGCCGCCCCGCCGATCAACGCATCACGGAGCCTTGGCCCGACCCCACCCGAGGCGGCGTACAACCCGGTGGCCTCGAAGGTCTGCGCCGCCGTTAGCCCGACCAGGCCGGTGATCGCGCGCAAGCTCGCCAGAGCCGCCCATGCCTCCCCGGCGGTGAAGCCGAACGGCGCGCGCTCGCCGCCGCGCGTCAGGGTGCTGTATGCCTCGGCATAACTGTGGGCGGACACGGCGAAACGGGCACGCGCGGGTCCAGTCAGGAGGGCGAGCGAGGCCGCATGGTGCTCGTGCGCTTCTGCCAGGATTGCGACCACGACATTGCTGTCGAGCAAGGCCTCGAATGCCGTCAGGGATCACGCCCGCGCACGGCCTCGAGCGCCTGGTCCGCCTCATCCTGGGTGACATGCCGTCCCTGCGCGGGCTTGACCAGAACGGGGCCGCGCTGGACAAGGCCGGCGACCGGCTCGGAGGCAACTGGCGGCACATAGCCGCGCAGTGCGTCCTCAACGATCTCAGTCGTGGTCATGCCAGTGCGACGCGCGATCTCGCGGGTGCGATTGCGGGCATAAGCGGAGCGGATGTTGAGCTGGGCGTTGTCCGCGCGCGGCATGGCTTGGGTCTCCCATATCGAACTCTAGCGCGCCGCGGTCGCCGGGGCTATCTCCATTCCCTAAGGGCTATCCACCGAGGCATGTGCAAGGCCGTTGTGCTTCATGTCGGTCGGCACCCCGGGTCGTTGTCCGCTTATCGCTTGTTCCGTCCGAAACTCTTCACGGGAGCGGACCGGCGGCTTTGAAGCAGCAGGCACCGAACAGCGGGCCTTTGTCATCGCAGCCGGGATGCGGTTCTTACCCTGCGGCAAGGCTTGCCTTGTGCCAGTGCTCGGCATTGACCGCGCCCAACGGCGCCTGCCCACTCAGGATCGCTTGGACCTGTCGCACCGTTTCCAGGGCTTGGTGCTCGGCTGCCGGCCGGGTCAGCCCGCCGATATGGGGCGTTGCCAGCACATCCGGACGGGTTGCGAGTGCGGATGTGGGCATCTGGTCGGGATCACGCCCGACATCCAGCGCCGCCCCACCCAGATGACCGCTGTCCAGGGCGCGGACCAGGGCTGCCTCGTCCACCAGCTCGCCGCGGGAAGCGTTGATCAGCAAGGCGCCTCGTCGCATCCGCCCCAGGGCTGCGTCGTCCAGAAGGTTCTCCGTTTCCGCATTGGCCACCGCCAGGCACACGACGATCTCGGCTTGCGCCAGCAGTTCCGGCAGCGGCAGCGGGGTGATCCCGTCCCGATTGACCACCGCATGAGGGTCGGAAACCAGCACGGCCGCCCCCAATGCCTGCATGATCTCCGCCAGCCGGCGCCCAATCGCGCCGTAGCCGACGATGCCTACGGTGGACCCGGCGATCTGCCGCCCCATCCGCACCGGCGGCCGCCGCCCGGCCCGGTGGTCCGCAACCGACGCGGACACCGAGCGGCACAAGTCGATCGTGAGCCCGAGGACCAGCTCGCAAACCGCATCCACGAAACCCGGCGAGGCACGGGTCACCAACACTCCACACGCGGAAGCCGCCGCCACGTCCACCGTGCGGATGTCCACGGCGCCGCGCACAAAGGCGGCCAGGCCGGGCAACGCGGCGAACAGCGCGGCCGGGGCCGGCACCGCGCGGTCGGCGACGATGATGCGGACACCGGCCGCCGCCTGGATCAGCGCCTCCCCTTCCAGCGGACACCCGGTCTCGTTCAGCCGCAGCGGTCCCAGCGCGCGCAGGCCCGACAGCGCGCGCTCGCCGTAGTAGAGCGCACGCGCCTCGTCGGGATGGGTCAGCAGGATCAGGGCTTGGCTCCGCTCACCTCGGCAAGCCATCCGGCGGCGGTGAGCGGGAACCGGCCCACGCTGTCGCGCACCGCCACCTGGTAGATCGGCTGGAACAGGACCACCAGGTTGGCTTGGTCGAGCATCTTCTCCTGGAACTCGATCCATAGCTGCGCCTGCCGGGCCCGGTCGGGTTCGGCGGTCGCGGCGCTGACCAGCTTCAGCATCTCGTCCGGCGGCGTCCAGTGCACCCGCTTGGCCACGCGCTGCGTCGCCGCCCCGGCCCACAGGTAGTTGTTCACGGCCGGGGGATTCCAGAAGGTGATCACCGACGTCGCCTTGCCGCCGATATATTGGGTCCGCAGGTTGACCTGGTCCATTGGGTTGAGCTTGGCGCGGATGCCGACGCGGGCCAGGTCCGATTGCAGCTTCTGCGCGATGGTGCCGTAGCTGATGCCGTTGACCACTGCCTGGCCGTAGCTCAGCTCGAACTCGAACCCATCCGGCAGCCCGGCTTTCTGCAACAGCCGTCGGGCCAGGTCCAGATCCTCCCTCGGCGCCAGCCGGTCCGCATCCGCCTGCGTGGAACCCAGCACGCCGACCGGCAGGAACGAGACCGGCCGCGTCGCCTCGCCGCCCAGCAGCTTGGTGCGGATGCCGTCATAGTCGATTGCGTGGGTGATCGCCTGCCGGGCCTCCTTGACGGCCAGCGCCTTGTTGAACTCCGCCTCCTGCGTCAAGGCCAGGTAAACGAAATCGAGGCTTGCCAGCTTCTCGACCCGTATCCGCTTGTCCGCCTTGAGGCTGCTGATCTGCTCGGGGATCAGGTTGAACGCCACGTCCACGTCGCCGCGCTGCACCGCCAGCAACTGGGCCGCGCTGTCCGGGATGTGCCGGATCACCACGCGGGCATAGGGCGCCGCGCCGCGCCAGGAATGCGGGTTGCGCGCCAGTTGGATCTGCGCGTTGCGCGCCCAGGCGGTCACCGCGTAGGCGCCGGTGCCGGCCGTGTGCGTGTTCAGCCACTCGGTCGCCTTGTCGGATGCGTCCGTGGCGCCGCCCTGCGCCATCACCGTCTTGCGGTCCAGGATACCGAAGCCCGGCGCGGCCAGGATGTCCAGGATCGGCTCTGCGGGCGTCTTCAGCATGATATCGACCGTGGCGGGGTCCACCACGCTGACCGCCGACACGTTGCCGATGTAGAACGCGGTCTGGTCCTTGATCCCCTGGATACGGTCGAAGGTCCACTTCACGTCGTCCGCGGTCATGGGATTGCCGCTGGAGAACTTGACGTCGGGACGCAGGGTGAACCGCCAGCCCTGCCCGTCCGCGGTGCGCGCCCACTTCGTCGCCAGCATCGGCTTCGGCGTCGTGTAGTCGCCGGGATCGAGCGTCACCAGCGTGTCGTAGCAGGCGGCGAGCGTCAGCGGCGGCGAGTAGTTGTTCTGCTTGGCCGGGTCGAACGTCACCGTGTCGCCGATGTCGAGACCGATCACCAGCACGTCCTTGCGCCCCTGCGCCTGCGCGGCCCCGACCGGTCCGGCGCCGACCAGCGGCCCCCCCAGCAGCAATTTCGACAGAGCACGCCGAGTTACATTTGAAACGGTCATGTTCGCTCCCCAGCACGCGGCCATTCGGCCCTATGACCAAGACGCTACGAAGGAATTGACGCGAAGTCACCACACTTCCTAACCTCCTTTCCAACGCTGCACGCCAAAGGCAGCCCATGGGAAACGGCTGCCAAGCAGCCAGGGGGAGGTTGATGCTGCGGTTCATCGCGTCCAGGGTGGCCACCGTGCTGGGCATGGCGCTGCTCGCCACGCTGGTCATCTTCCTCATCGCCAACACCGTGCCCGGCGACCCCGTGCTCGCCCAGCTCGGCGACCAGGCCGCCTCCGATCCGGCCTTCGTCGCGCGCTGGCGGCACGAGTTCGGCCTCGACCTGCCGCTGTGGGAACGCTACTTCGTGTTCCTGCGCGGCCTGCTGCACGGCAACCTCGGCGTTTCCATCACCTCGCACCGCCCGGTCCTGCTCGACATCGCCGACTACGCGCCCGCCACGCTCGAACTGGCGACGCTCGCCTTCATCGTCTCCCTCCTCGTCGGCATCCCGCTCGGCATCCTGGCCGCGGTGAAGCGCGACACCTGGCTCGACCACCTCGCCCGCATCGTGTCGCTCATGGGCGTGTCCGCGCCCACCTTCTGGCTTGCCTTCATCGTCCTGGCCGTGTTCTACGGCCAACTGAACTGGGCGCCCGGCCCAGGCCGGCTGGACCCCATCAGTTTCCCGCCCGAGAACGGCACCGGCTTCCTGCTCTGGGACTACGCCGTCGCCGGCGACTGGGACGGGCTGCGCGACGCGGCTGCCCACCTGGTGTTGCCCGTGCTGGTGCTCGCTGCGGCCACGCTGGGGCTGATCACCCGGACCACGCGCGCCAGCATGTTGGAATGCCTGCGCCAAGACTACGTCCGCATGGGCCGGGCCAAAGGGCTGCGGGAAAAGGCGGTGGTGGTCGGCCACGTGCTGCCGAACGCCATGATCCCCATTGTGACGCTCGGCGGCCTGGCCTATGCCAACCTGCTCACCGGCGCGGTGATGACCGAGACCGTGTTCTCCTGGCCCGGCCTGGGCCGTTACACCTTCCAAAGCGCGGCCACGCTCGACGTCCCCGCGATCATGGGCATCACCCTGATCGTCGCCATGGTTTACCTGCTCATCAACTTGCTGATCGACCTCAGCTACGCGCTGCTGGACCCGCGGGTCCGGGCATGAGCGCCACCGCCGCCGCCCTGCTTCCCGCCGGCGCCCGGCCCGGCCGCCTCGCCCGGGCACGAAGCTGGCATCGCCGCTACGGCCTGCCAGCATTGGGCGCGCTGATCGTGTTCGCCTGGCTGGCCCTGGCGCTGGCGGCCCCGCTGGTGGCGCCCTACGCGCCGGACGCGGTGGACGTGACGGTGCGCCTGCAGCCGCCGGGCGCCGTCCACTGGCTGGGTACGGACGAGCTGGGCCGGGACGTGCTCAGCCGGCTTATCTACGGGGCAAGGGTTTCCATGCTCACCGGCATCGTCGTGGTCGCCGTGGGCGGCCTGGTCGGCACCCTGGTCGGCGGCGTCGCGGCCTATGCCGGCGGCTGGACGGAGGCCGTGCTGATGCGCTTCACCGACTTGGTGCTCTGCTTCCCGCCCATCATCCTGGCGCTTGCCATCGCCGCGGCGCTGGGCATCGGCACCACCAACACGATCATCGCCATGCTCGTGGTCTGGTGGCCGAAGTTCGCGCGCCTCGCCCGCTCCCTCGTGCTGCAGCAGCGGGCCCGCGAGTATGTCGAGGCGGCGGTGGTCGCGGGCTACGGCCCCGCCCGCATCCTGGGCCGACACATCATCCCCAACGCGGTCGGGCCGCTGGTCGTGCTGCTGACGCTCGATGTCGGCAACGCCATCATCACCTTTGCCGGGCTGTCCTTCCTCGGGCTTGGGGTGGTGCCGCCCACGGCGGAATGGGGCGCCATGGTCGCCGAAGGCCGGCAACTGGTGCAGCAGTGGTGGGTCGCCGCCTTCCCGGGCTTCGCCATCCTCAGCATCGTCCTGGGCTTCAACTTCTTCGGCGATGGCGTGCGCGACTGGCTCGACCCGAAGGCGGGCGCCCGGTGAGCGCCACGCTGCCGCACCCGGCGCCGCCCGTCCTGAGTTCGGTCGAGCCGCCCGTCCCGGTGCTGGAAGTCCGGGACCTGCACACTCATTTTCCCACCAGCCAAGGCACCGTCCGTGCCGTGGACGGCGTGTCCTTCTCCGTCTTTCCCGGCGAAGCCCTGGGCATCGTCGGCGAGTCCGGCTCCGGCAAGAGCATGACCGCGCTTTCCGTCATGCGCCTGCTGGAAGCGCCGGGCCGCGTAGCCGGCGGGTCGATCCGGTTCGAGGGCCGCGACGTGCTGGCCATGCCGCCAGCCGCCCTGCGCGCCCTGCGCGGCAACCAGGTGGCGATGGTGTTCCAGGACCCCATGACCTCGCTGAACCCCGTGCTGCGCGTGGCCCGGCAGTTGACGGAGGCCATGGTCGTCCACGGCCGTCCCCGCGCCGAGGCCGGACGCCGGGCCGTGTCGCTCTTGCGCCGCATGGGGTTCACCAGCCCTGAGCGCACCCTCCGCGCCTACCCGCACCAGCTTTCCGGCGGTATGCGGCAGCGCGTCGTGCTCGCCATGGGCATGAGCAACGAACCCGCCTTGCTGCTGGCCGACGAGCCTACCACGGCGCTGGACGTCACCATCCAGGCGCAGATCCTTGAGCTGATGCGCGAGCTGAACGCGGAGTTCGGCACGGCGGTCGTGCTGATCAGCCACGACCTCGGCGTCATCGCCGGGTTGTGCACGCGGGTCGTCGTCATGTACGCCGGCGAAGTGGTCGAGGAAGGCCCGACCGATCAGGTGCTGGCCGATCCGCGCCATCCCTACACCTGGGCGCTGATGAATGCGGTGCCGCGCCTGGACTCGGAGCTTGGCTCCCGCCGCTTGTCCACGATCGAGGGCATGCCGCCCAATCCTCTTGCCCAGCCTGGCGGCTGCCGCTTCGCCCCACGCTGCCCGTTCCGCCAGTCGGTCTGCGACCGTCACCCGGAGCTGCTGCCGATGGGTCCGGGCCGGGCATCCCGCTGCTGGGTCGCCGCCGAGGGGACCCGTTTCACCCGCCCGGCGCTGCCCGCCATGCCTGCTGCCCCGGCAGCCGCCCGCATCGCCCCTGAAGCCGCCCCGCTGCTCCGCGCCACGGACCTGGTGAAGCACTTCCCCGTTCCCGGCGCCGGGCTGTTCGGCCGCAGGCGCGTGGTCCATGCGGTGGACGGCATCAGCCTGGACGTGCGGCGCGGCGAGGTGCTGGGCGTCGTGGGCGAGTCCGGTTGCGGCAAGTCCACCCTGGGCCGCACCCTGCTGCGCGTTTATCCACCGAACTCCGGGACGATCACCTTCGACGGCCAGTCAATCGGCGCCGCATCCCAGTCGGCCATCCGCCCGCTGCGCCGCCGCATGCAGATGGTGTTCCAAGACCCCTATGGCAGCCTCAATCCGCGCATGACCGTGGGCGACACGCTGGCCGAGCCGCTGCGCTTCTACGGGCTGGGCGGGGCGCGCGGCGCCGGGCGCCGGGTGGCCGAGCTGCTGGACACGGTGGGCCTGCCGCCGACCGCCGCCGGCCGCTACCCGCACGAGTTTTCCGGCGGCCAGCGCCAGCGCATCGCCATCGCCCGCGCCCTGGCCTTCGAGCCTGACTTCATCGTTGCGGACGAGCCGATCTCCGCCCTGGACGTCAACATCCAGGCGCAGATCATCAACCTGATGGTGGACCTACAGGAGCGCCTGGGCCTCACCTACCTGTTCATCGCCCACGACCTGGCCGTGGTACGCCACATCTCCGACCGCGTCCTCGTGCTGCATCTGGGAAAGGTTGCCGAGCTGGGTCCAGCGGCCGACGTGTTCGCCAACCCTTTGCACCCTTACACGCGCTACCTGATCTCCGCCGTCCCTGTTCCCGACGCCGTGGCGGAACGCGCACGCACGCGGATGCTGCTCCAGGGCGAAGCGGCCAGCGCGATCGATCCGCCGTCGGGCTGTCGCTTCCGCACCCGCTGCCCGCTGGCAAGAGCGGTTTGCACGGAGCTGGAACCGCTGCCGATTGAGCACCGGCCGGGTCACGTTGTGGCCTGCCACTTTCCTGGCTGATGCCAGGCCGCATCCGGCCCGGAACGCTCAAACCGGGATACGAAGCAGTCGTGGCAGGCGGAGCTGGGTCGGTGTCTGCCGTCGGGATGCCTAAACGACCGGGATGGTGAAGGGTTTCGGACGCCGGCCAGGGCAGGCCGAGCAGCCAGAGCTGGGCCGGCGTCCGAAAGCCGCCCATGCACGAACCCGCGGGCAACAAGCGCCGCGCTATGGGGTTTTGAGGACTCCGGTGCAGGCACGGAGGTGGCACGACCCTGGCGACCTGCCGCTATAGCGTGACAACGATGCGCGTGGATGGGCTTCAAGGGCGTCGGTCGCGCAGTGCCATGGCGGGCGATGTGCGGCTGTGGCGCGATCAGCGTGGCAGGATAGCTTTCGGAGGATCTGGAGGCGCGACCGTCTGATCGTCGAAGCGGCAGCGCTTCGACGGAAGATTGAGGCTGGCCGTGCCGGGTCACGGCGCCACCATCCCGGCTGGCAGGCACAGGCGAGGCGGCGCGCGTGCCCGGGTGGCAGGCTTGAGGATCTCGACGACGACCACACGACCGCCACAGCACGGGCATGGTGGCCTCGGATCGGAGGGCGCATCCGGCGCCGCCGGCCCGCCGCGATTGAGACCACGAGAAGTTCGCGGGCCTGTGCGACATGGGCTTTGCGGCCTGCGCTGGCGAGCAGGCCGTAATGGTGGATGCGGTGAAAGCCTTGGGGCAGGACGTGCACAAGGAAGCACCGGATGAACTCGTCGGTGTGGAGCGTCATGGTGCTGATGACGGTCAGCACCGCTGCGGCGGTAATCCTTGTAGCGGAACGTCACACCCGCCTCGTCGAACGAGACCAGGCGGCGGTTCGAGATCGCAACGCGGTGGG
Organism: uncultured Acetobacteraceae bacterium; assembly: GCA_964235485.1. GTDB lineage: Bacteria > Pseudomonadota > Alphaproteobacteria > Acetobacterales > Acetobacteraceae > CAHJXG01. Next base: position 8,479 of record CAXSAZ010000027.1, read on the forward strand.
TGTAGCGCGACAGGTAGGCGAGCACGGCCTCGGGGCTTGAGAACGGCGGCTTGGCGTAGACCACCCACTTCTTTGCTTTGATTGGCGCCAGGCGGTGGGCGAAGGCGCGTTGGTCGTTCAAGCCGCTCTGGTCACCGAAAAACTGCAGCCGCCCGGCGGCGTGGAGCTCAAGCAGCCCGGCCAGGAACGGCCGGCGGAACAGTGCTCCTAGGCTCTGTGACTGAACTCTGCGACGCGGAGGTTGATGACTGATGCGACGAGATGGGCGCCCATCCAGCTTTGGCGCGTTTTGTCACGCCTGAGCGCGATGCGGCTCCAGTCTCTCAGCTTCGAGAACAGGTTCTCGACGTGGTGGCGCTGGGCTCGCCGAAACGCGAAGCGTTTGCGGCGTAGATCGCTTTGTCCCAAAACGGCGGGTCCACCATGCCAAGCTTGGGTGGGGTATGGACAGCGCAGCCGTCGGCTGCGAACGCAGCGCGCAGCCGGGCCGACACGTAGCCGCGGTCAAGGGCAGCGTCACGCGCGGGAATGCCAGCGAAATCGCAGAACGATTTGCGCGAGGACAACAGGGCTGGAGCGTAGCGCAAGTCGGAGTGCTGGCCGGGGCTTGGAACGAGCCGCAGGATACGGCCTGCGCCGTCCGCACAAACATGAAGCTTGGAGCACAGGCCGCCACGGCTGCGCCCGAGGCACTCCGCTTCCGCGTTGCTGCGCGCGGCGCCGGAAGCAGCGCGGTGCGCCCCTGTGCAAACGCTGCGCGTTTCGCAGAGCACACCGTGCTGTCCAGCAGCGCCAGCCCATCTGCCGGCGCACCCGGGCGCAACGCCTCGAACACCCGCTCCCACCAGCCGCGCACCGACCAGCGCCGGAAGCGGTGGTAAACGCTGGGCCAGCGACCCAGCTCGTCCGGCAGGTCGCGCCACGGCGCCCCCGTGCGGCCGATCCACAGCGCAGCCTCGACAAACCGCCGCAGCGCCGCCTCGTTGCGCTTCCCAGCGACAATCCCGGCGGGATTTCGCGAGCGCGCGGGATCTGCTGCATCGTCAGCATCAGCGACGCCCACAGGGCGTCGTCCAGGCTGGTCCTGGTCATGGCCGCACAACTCCGGAAGCTTCGAACACTCCCAGGGTCGCACGGCCAGGGACCGGATCAGAAGAAATCTGGATACCCGGAAACTTCGGTCACAGACCTTAGTATTCCGAACCAGAAGTTTGCGGCATTGATGTCACGCTTGGGCAGGGGTGCTGGGCAGGCAGAAGCGTTCAACGCTGGCGAGGATGTCGTCGGCCGGCTTGGTCCAGCGGAACGGCTTGGGGGCTGAATTGTGCCGCTGGATGAAGCCCTCGATGGCGGCGCGTAGGTCGGCCACGCTGCGGTGGATGCCGCGGCGGATCTGCTTGTCGGTCAGGGCTGCAAAGAAGCGTTCCACCTGGTTCAGCCACGAGCTGCTGGTGGGGGTGTGATGGACATGCCAGCGTGGGCGCTTGGCCAGCCAGTCGCGCACCAACTTGGTCTTGTGCGTGGCGTGATTGTCCATGATGAGGTGCACGTCGAGGCCGCAGGGCACGTTGGCCTCCACTTCATCAAGAAAGCGGCGGAACTCGGCCGCCCTGTGGCGCGGGTAGCACGTGCCGATCACCCGGCCCGTGGCGGCGTCCAACGCAGCAAATAGGCTGGTGGTGCCATGGCGCCTGTGATCGTGGCTGCGCCGCTCGGGCTGGCCCGGCCGCATGGGCAACACAGGCTGGCTGCGGTCAAGCGCCTGGATCTGGCCCTTTTCATCAACGCACAGCACCAGCGCGCTCGGGCGGGGCCATGTAAAGGCCCACCACGTCACGGACCTTGGCCACAAAGTCCGGATCGGTCGAAAGCTTGAACGTATCCATCCGGTGCGGCTGCAAGCCAAAAGCGCTGCACCATGGACACCAAACAAACCGCTGGCCCTCGCCATGCCGCGCGAACTCCAGTGCGTGGCGTCCAGCGGCGCGCTTTCCAGGGTGCGCGTGATCACGGCCTCGATCCGCGCATCGTCCACCGTGCGCGGCGCTCCAGGCCGCGGCTCGTCGCGCAAGCCTTCAAGCCGCGGCTCGGCGAAACGCCGCCGCCACTTGCTCACGGTCTGCTTGCTCACGCCCAATCGCACGGCCACGTCCTGGTTCTGCGCACCTTCGGCGCAGGCCAGCACAATGCGCGCCCGCAGCGCCATCGCCTGCGCCGTCAAGCGCCGCCCCGCCTTGAACAGCGCCAAGCCTACCAGACCACGCAACACCAACACCATGAACTTCTGGTCCAGGACAGTAGGTGTGTTTGTCAGCGGATGTGGTCGGCGTCGTAGGCGGCATCGGCGATGACGAACTCTGCTGGCTAGTCGCACATCAGGGCGTGCGCCTGCGGAGCGTTGCCGGCCTGGCCTGGGGTGAGCACGATCCGCACCGGGCAGCCCCAGCGACAAACCCTTCGGGTTTCCGCGAGGCCGCGCACGGCCAGGTGCAGCTTGCTGCTCAGGCCGCCGCACGAGCGGCCAATGGCCTGAGCCGCAGCCCCCCTTGCCTCCTGCCGCGTGCTGGTGGTCGCGCACAATGGTGCTGTCCAGGATCAGGTATTCGAAGTCCAGGTCGTCCGACACTGCCACGAACAAGCGCTCCCACACCCCGGGACCAAACAGCAACACGGTCGCGCCAGCACCAGCACCACTTCGGAACTCAACAAGAGCCACCCCTGATCCCTGAACCACGTGGGCGGAAGCGCGAACGGCCTGGACATGGCGGGGCCTACGGGGTTTGTTGGCACGACCCTGGCCGGAACCCGCCGGCTGGAAGCATCCGTCCAGCGATGTCCAAAGAGGCCCCATGTTGCCCAACCATCCCGCCCCTTCCGCCGCCGCCCGGTTGCGCCCGCAGGTGCAGGACCTCGTGTCCGAGAACATCGCAAGCCTCGCGGCCGCCGCCGGGCCGCTGGACGGGATGATCCCGCTTTGGTACGGCGAAGGCGACCTGCCCGCCCCTGCTTTCGTGCGCGACGCCGCCAAGCAGGCGCTGGACGCGGGCCGGACCTTCTATGTGCCTGACATGCGCGGCAATGCCGAGCTGGTCGCGGCGCTGAGCGCCTACCAGACCTGGCTCTACGGCCAGCCCATCGGCACGGACCGCAGCACCGTGCAGCCCGGCGGTATGCAGGCCATGTTGGCCGCGCTGGAACTGGTGTGCGACCTCGGCACCAACGTCGTGTACGTCGAGCCGCAATGGCCCAACAGCCACAACTGCATCCACCTGGTGGGCGGCGAGCCGCGGCCGGTGCCGCTGCGCCTCGACGACCGCGGCTGGCGCCTCGACCTCGACCGCGTGTTCGCCCGGTGCGACGCGCGCACCCGGGCCATCCTGTTCTCCTCGCCCGCCAACCCCACCGGCTGGACCGCGACGCGGGCCGAGCTGCAGGCGCTGCTCGACTTTTCGCGCGACCGCGGCATCTGGATCATCGCCGACGAGGTGTATGCCCGGCTGTTCTGGGCAGCCGACGCCGCCCCCTCCATGCTGGAGATCGCCGGGCCGGAAGACCTGGTGCTGTGCGTCAACTCGTTCTCGAAGGCGTGGGCCATGACCGGCTTCCGTGTCGGCTGGCTGACGCATCCGGCTTCGGTGTCGGCGCGTGTGTCGGCGCTGACGCAATACATGAACTCCGGCACCCCGGACTTCATCCAGGCGGCGGCGGCGGCGGCGCTGAACAACGGCGAGGCGTTCGCCGCCGCCATGCGCGACCGCTGCCACGCCGGGCTGGTGTTGGCCTATGAGCGGCTGGAACAAATCCCGCTGTTCCGCCTGCCGCCGATGCCGGAAGGAGGCATGTACGCCTTCTTCCGCATGGATGGCTGGCCCGACAGCCGGGCCGCCTGCGTGGACGTGCTGCGGCGCGCGCGCGTCGGCCTGGCCCCGGGCGCGCTGTTCGGCGAAACGGCAGCGGCGCACCTCCGCATGTGCATCGCCCGCGACCCCCAGCAGCTTTCCACGGCACTCGACCGGCTCGCAGCCTTGGCGTGACGCCCCCCAACCCCACGAAGGAGAGCGATGATGGCGCAGTTGACCCGGCGTGCCCTTGCCGGCCTGCTCGGCGCCGCCGCGATGGCCCGCCGCGCCACGGCGGCCGAGATCCTGACGGTCGGCTCCTACCCCACCAATCCGCCTTTTGAACTCAAGGACGAGCACGGCCGCTTCGATGGCCTGGAGGTCGAGCTGGCCCGGCTGGTGGCGCAGCGCCTGGGCATGGAGATGCAGATCAGCGACCTCGGCTTTCAGGCGCTGTTCGCCGCGACCTCCTCCCGCCGGATTGACCTTGCCATCTCCTCCATCGCCGTCACCCCCGACCGGCTGCGCAACCAGGATTTTACTCAGCCCTACATGGACACCGACCTGGCGCTGATCGCCGGGCCGGCATCGCGGCTCAAGGACCTGGCCGATCTGCGCGGCTCGACGCTCGGCTCCCTCGCCAGCTCGACGAGCGACGCCTGGGTGAAGGCGAACATGGAGAAGTACGGCATCGCTTCGGCCAAGACGTATGACACCGTGACCAACCTGTTCCTGGACGTGGCGAACGGCCGCGTGGACGGCGGCATCAACGACGAGGCCGGGTCGCGGTATGCGTTCCGCACCATGCGCGCCTTGCGCGTCGTCGAGGCCATCCCGAGCGGCAGCCAGATCGGCATGATGCTGCCCAAAGGCTCGCCCCTGACCGCTCGCGTGAACGATGTGGTCGGCGAGTTGAAGCGCGAGGGGACGATGGCCAAGCTGTATGAGAAGTGGTTCGGCGTGGCGCCGCCCGCCGGGTCCAGCACGGTCACGGTCCTGCCGCTGCCCCGGGCGTCCTGACCGGGGATGCAGGCGCCGGCTTCGTTGCCCCCTTAGCGTGAGCTTCACCGAGACTTTCCTCAACGTCGAGGTCCTGCTCCGCGTCCTGCCCTTGCTGCTGACGGGGCTGTGGGTGACGCTGCAGCTTGCCGCCTGCGCCATCATGTTCGGCACCCCGCTGGGCCTCGGCGTCGCCGTCGCCCGGCTTTACGCGCCCCGTCCGCTGCAACTGCTGGCCGTGGGATACGTGGACCTGTTCCGCGCCCTGCCGATGCTCGTTCTGCTGATCCTGATCTACTACGCCCTGCCGTTCATGGGGGTTCGCCTCAGCTCGTTCGCGTCGGCCGTGGTGGCGCTGTCGGCCGTGCTGGCGGCGTTCAGCGCGGAGGTGTTCCGCGCCGGCATCCAGGCGGTGCCGCCGGGCCAGGTCGAGGCGGCGCGCGCCCTTGGGCTGCATTTCGGCGGCGTCATGCGCCATGTCGTGCTCCCCCAGGCGGTGCGGGTGGTGGTGCCGCCGCTGACCAGCAACTGCGTCGGCATCGTCAAGGAAACCTCGCTCGCCTCCGTTGTCGCGTTGCCCGAACTGCTGAAGCAGGGCAACGACGCCCAGGCGCTGACGGCCAACCCGACGCCGCTGATCGGGGTGGCGCTGATCTACCTGCTGGTGCTGTGGCCGCTGGTGCGCCTGGTCGGCCGGCTGGAGCACCGGGCCGAGCGGGCGCGGACACGATGAAGGACATGGAATGACCACCACCGAGCTGCTGGCCGCCCTGGTCGGCTTCCCCACCGTCAGCCGCGACAGCAACCTTGCGCTGCTCGATTGGCTGGAAGCGCAGCTCGCCCCCTTGTCGCCCCGTTTGCGCCGGTTTCCCAGCCCGTGCGGCGCCAAGGCCAACCTGCTGGCCAGCATCGGCCCGGACGTGCCCGGGGGCCTCCTGCTGTCCGGCCACACCGATGTCGTGCCGACCGACGGCCAGGCTTGGCTCGCTGACCCGTTCGTGCTGCGGAACCTCGGCGGGCGCCTGACCGGGCGGGGCGCGTGCGACATGAAGGGCTTTCTGGCCTGCTGCCTCCACGCAGTCCCGGCCCTGGCGTCCTTGCCGCTGCGACGCCCGATCCACCTTGCGTTCTCCTATGACGAGGAAGTGGGCTGCACCGGCGTCGGCCCGATGGCGGAGTGGGCCGGCGCGCACCTGGCGCCGGGCCTGGCGGTGATCGGCGAGCCGTCGCTGATGCAGGTGGTGCACGCGCACAAGGGCGGGCTGATCGGCTGGGCCACCGTCACGGGCCGCCCGGCCATTCCTCGCAGCCCGACCTGTGCGTCAACGCCGTCATGGCCGCCGCCGAGTGCATCGCGCGCTTCAGCCGCTTGAACGATGGTTTCCGCGCCGGGCCGCGCGACGCAGCGTTCGACCCGCCGTACAGCACGACCCAGGTGAACCGCGTCGAGGGCGGCAACGGCGGCAACATCGTGGCCGAAACCTGCCGGTTCTTCTGGGAGATGCGCGTGCTGCCCGGCGTGGACGACCGCGCCGTGCTGGCGGGGATCGAGCGGCAGATCGCGGCGGAGCTGGTTCCCGCCATGCAGGCCGTCGCCCCGGACAGCGGCGTACGGTTCGACGTGCAGGCCCGCATCATCGCCCTGGCCGCCAACGAGGCGGCGTTCGAGGCTCGGCTGCTCGGGCTGCTGGGACAGGAGCATGCGTCGGCGGTGCCCTACGGGTCGGAAGCCGGCATCTTCCAGAACGCCGGGATGCCCGCCGTGATCCTCGGCCCCGGCAGCATCGCCCAGGCGCACCAGCCGGAGGAATGGGTGGACGCCAGCCAGCTTGATGCCTGCGTCGCGGCGCTCGGCGTGCTGGCGCAGGGCTACTGCATGTAGGACTGCTCCCCCGCGCCTGGACGGGCGGAACACGGCTTGTGCGCCTGGCAGCGCAACGCGTACGGTTCAGCGATGCAGCCGGATGACGCCTTCCTGCCCACCCCCCGCGCCGCCGCATGACGCACCCCTTGCGCGTGCCGGGCCGCTTCGCGCTGGGCGTGTTCTCCGCCAATGCCGATGGCGGCCTCGCGATCACGGCGGTGCCGGAGCGTTGGGGCGCCACCTGGGCCGGCAACGCACAGGCCGCGCGGCTGGCCGATGAGGGCGGGCTGGACTTCCTACTGCCCATCGCGCGCTGGCAAGGCTTCGGCGGAACGACGCGCTCGCGGGAACATGCGTTCGAGACGTTCACCTGGGCCTCGGCGCTGGCGGCCATGACGCGCCGGGTCGCGGTGTTCGCCACCGTGCACGTGCCCCTGGTCCACCCGGTGTTCGCCGCCAAGGCGCTGGCCACGCTCGACCATGTGGCGGACGGGCGCGCGGGCCTCAACATCGTCGTCGGCTGGCAGCCCGGCGAGTTCGCCATGTTCGGCACGGTCCCCGACGCCCGCGGCTACGACCGTGCGCGCGAGTGGCTGACGGTCATCGAGTGCGCCTACGCCGAGGACGCCCCCTTCGACTTCGCCGGCGAGTATTACGACCTCCGCGGCGTCGTCAGCCGCCCTGCCAGCCTTCAGCGCCCCCGCCCCCTGCTGATGAACGCGGCCTTCGGCGGGCCGGGCCGCGACTTCGCCGCCCAGCGCTGCGACGCGCTGTTCACCACCTTCACCGAGATCGCGGACGCCGCCGGGCATGTCGCGGACATGCGCGCCCGGGCCGCCGCGGCCGGGCGCGACGTGCGGGTGTATGCCGTCTGCCACGTGGTCTGCCGCCCATCCCAGGCGGAAGCGGAGGACTATTACCAACGCTATGCCGTGGACTTGGCCGACCACGCCGCGGTGGACCAGCACATGGCGGGCAAGCAGGCCCACGCCGCCAGCCACGACCCCGCCGTGTTCGCCCGCCACCGCAAGCGGTTTGCCGGCGGTGCAGGCTCCTACCCCCTGGTCGGCACGCCCGCGCACATCGCGGGCGAATTGGAGGCCATTGCAGCCCAGGGCATCGCCGGCGCGGCGCTCAGCTTCGTCAACTATGCCGACGAGCTGCCCTATTTCATCGGCGAAGTTCCGCCCCGCCTGGCGCGCGCGGGGCTGCGCCCGTGACCCGGCCGAACCCGCCAACCTGGCAACGCCGGCCCTGGGCGTGGCCCTGGTCGCCTACCGGGAACGGCAGGTCACGCCGGGCGGCACCAGTTTGACTGTGCTTCTCCGCTCCGTGAAGCTGAACCCATCGTGCCTGCTCCCTTGGCCTCCGGCCTGCGCGACCTGCCCAGCATCAATGCGTTCGCCGCCGCGAGCCTGGCTTCCGACCACGAGGTGCAAACGCCGGAGGAGACCTGGGACAAGCTGACCCGCGGCTTGTTCATCGAGTTGCGGGTTTATGCGCGGACCAAGCTTGCCCATTCACCGGAAACCTCGGCGCGGCCCCGCCATGAACAAAACCTACAGTTGAAAATCCTTGCATGGTGTAATCCAAACAACCAAGCTGCCTGCCGACACAGGTGCGCGCCGGACGTCGGACAAGCCGATTTCCCATGCTGGAGGGATACCAGGCCATGAAAGTTCATAAGCCGAAGTCCGAGCAAACGCTCCAGACTGATGGCGAGGACCTGATGCCCGGGGCCAGCAGATGGTTTCTGCGGAATGGCCTGACAGAGTCTGGACGCGACCTTGGAGCAGGTGATGCCGTGGCGCGGGCCGAGGCGACGGGCGGCGTCGCTTCCGCCGGGTTGAACAGCGCGGCAGGGGCAGGAATCGCCGGGGCCGGCGAGTTGGACCACAGCCAACAGGCCGCTGCGCCGTTGCCGTCCACCGCCGCACCCTCCGGTTTGCACGCGCTCGATCGTTCAGCGCAGCAGCCAAGCCCCGCGCTCAACAGCACGGCGCTGCTGGCCGCCGCTGCCACAGGCCCCAGCGCACGTCAGGCCAAGCCCAGCACCGACTTCCTCGACTCCATCGGCGTCAACACGCATTTGAGCTGGCTTGACAGCCGGTACGCCAACGTCGGCGCCGTCACGCAGGCGCTCGGATACCTGGGCGTGCGGAACGTCCGGGACGCCATCACGAACGGCACTGTCGGCGCGGCCTTCAACGCGCTTGGCGATGCTGGGATCAAGCTCGATTTCTTCGTGCCTTACCAGTCAACCGCGGCAGCGCCGGGCCAGGTGCTGGAATGGACGCTGCAGCAGGTCAAGGACCACGCTTGGATGACCCGCTTCATCGAGGGGCCGAACGAGGTGGATTTCTGGCCGGTGACTCGCGGCGGCCTGACCGGCTACGCCGCCGCCGATGCCACTCAGCGGGATCTCTATGCCCAAGTAAAGGCCGACACCGTGCTGTCGCACTTCCCGGTGCTGCAGTTCACCATCGGCGACTACCCGAACTACGCCGGCCAGGCCGACATGTCGGCCTATGCCGATTTCGGGACCACCCACGCCTACACCGGCGACGTCGATGCGCCCGGCGTCAACGTCAGCTTCGCTTCCACGGCTGCCCGCCCTTTGAACGGCGCGGACCCGGTGATCACGACCGAGACGGGCTACGGCACCTCGACCAGCCTCAGCTACGGCCGGGTCTCGGAACTGGCGCAAGCGAAGTACGTGCCGGAACTGCTGGCCGAGCAGTATGCCCAAGGCATCAAGGCGACCTACCTTTACCAGCTTTTCGACCCTTACGCGAAGGCCGACCCGACCAACGACTTCTTCAACTACTACGGCCTGTTTCGGCCGGATGGCACGGCCAAGCCGGCGGCAACTGCGCTGCATCGGATGACCACTTGGCTGGCCGACCCTGGGCTGCCGTTCACCCCGGGCACGCTCGACTACGCGCTGGGCAACGCGCCGGCCACCCTGGGCAGCGTCCTGCTGCAGAAGAGCGACGGCACCTTCATGCTCATGCTGTGGAACGGCGTGAAGGCCTACAATCAGGATACCAGCGGCGACATCACGACGGCGCCTGCAACGGTGGACCTGGATTTCTCGGCCGCGCCCAAGGGCTTGACCATGCTCGACACCCTGACCGGCACGTCCACCGCCATCACGCCGGGGCTGCACGTCAGCCTCGCCGTTCCCGACCACGTGGTGCTGCTGCGGATCAACGCGTCAGGCTCAACCGCGCCGACCCCGGCGCCGGTCGTCCCACCGCCCGTCCTGCCCGGGCCGGCGCCGGTTGCGTCCGTGGTCGGCCTTGGCTCCGATACGCTGGTGCTGAAACTCAGCCAGGATTACTGGCAAGGCGGCGCGCAGTACACGGTCAGCATCGACGGCGTGCAGCAGGGCGGCGTGAAAACCGCGCGGGCGTTCCATTCGGACGGGCGGTCCGACACGCTGACGCTGAAAGGCGAATGGGCGCCTGGGCAGCACAGCGTGGCGGTGAAGTTCGTCAACGACGCTTATGGCGGCGCCGCGGGCGCCGACCGGAACCTTTACCTCGACGCGGCGACTTACAACGGGGCGAGCGTCGCCGCAGCGCCGCTCGGCAAGATCACGTCTGCCGCCAGCTTCGCCGCCACCGACGCCACGGCCATGACGCCAAAACCCGCGGCCGTGACCATCGGCGTTGGCGTGGACGCGCTGGTGCTGAGCATCGCGCAGGACGCTTGGCAGGGGTCTGCGCAGTACACGGTCGCGGTGGACGGGGTGCAGCAGGGCGGTGTGCAGACCGCCTCCGCCTATCAATCGACCGGGCAGGCCGACACGGTGACGGTCAAGGGCGACTGGGCGCTTGGCCAGCACAGCGTGGTGGTCAGCTTCGTCAACGACGCCTATGGCGGCGCCGGGCAGGACCGCAACCTTTACCTGAAGGGCGCCAGCTACAACGGCGTCGCGGTCGGCGCCAGTGCGCTTGGCCAAGTCGGGGTCAACACCTTCACGGTGACGGATGCCGCCCCGGCCCCAGTCAGCCGAACCCTCGGCGCCGGCAGCGACGCGCTTGTGCTGAAGCTGTCGCAGGATGCTTGGCAGGCGAACGCGCAATACACCGTGGCCGTTGACGGCACCCAGATCGGCGGCGTGCAGACCGCCTCCGCTTACCGCTCGACCGGGCAGGCCGACACGGTGATGGTCAAGGGCAACTGGGCGCTTGGCCAGCACGCCGTGGCCGTGACCTTCCTGAACGACGCTTATGGCGGGACGCCTGCCAGCGACCGCAACCTTTACCTGGACGACGCACGCTTCAACGGCGTGCGTGCCGCCGCCCCCTACGGCATCGTCACCACGGCAAACTTTCAAGTTAGCAAAGTCCCGCCGGCGCCGAGAACCGCCACCATCGGCGTTGGCGTGGACGCGCTGGTGCTGAGCATCGCGCAGGACGCTTGGCAGGGGTCTGCGCAGTACACGGTCGCGGTGGACGGGGTGCAGCAGGGCGGTGTGCAGACCGCCTCCGCCTATCAATCGACCGGGCAGGCCGACACGGTGACGGTCAAGGGCGACTGGGCGCTTGGCCAGCACAGCGTGGTGGTCAGCTTCGTCAACGACGCCTATGGCGGCGCCGGGCAGGACCGCAACCTTTACCTGAAGGGCGCCAGCTACAACGGCGTCGCGGTCGGCGCCAGTGCGCTTGGCCAAGTCGGGGTCAACACCTTCACGGTGACGGATGCCGCCCCGGCCCCAGTCAGCCGAACCCTCGGCGCCGGCAGCGACGCGCTTGTGCTGAAGCTGTCGCAGGATGCTTGGCAGGCGAACGCGCAATACACCGTGGCCGTTGACGGCACCCAGATCGGCGGCGTGCAGACCGCCTCCGCCTACCACTCGACCGGGCAGAACGACGTCATCACGGTGCTCGGCAACTGGGCTGTCGGCGAGCACGCCGTGGTCGTGGCCTTCGTGAACGACGCCTATGGCGGGGCGCCCACCCGCGACCGCAACCTTTACCTGGACGACGTGAGCTACGACGGCAGGCATGTCAGCACCTACAACGGCAACATAGGAACCGCGAGCTTCAGCGTGACCGACACTGGCGTTTGGGGGTGACGCAGGCTGCCGCTTCCATCCTGCCCTCCAAGGGGTCTGACCCGGTTGCGGCGGCGGCCTGAGCCATGGCTGCCGTGGACCCGGCACCTGCCGTCTTGTGCGTCTGCGCCGTGCGTCGCAGAGTTCCGTCATGGAAACTGCCGCCGATCCAATCCTCGCCGGAGCAAACGGCGCGCCGACGACCCCGCGCCGTGTCCTCATCCTCAGCCGGGTCGCCTTTCTGGGGGGCGTCGAACGCATCCTCCTCACCTTGGCCGCTTCGCTGCGGGATCACGGTTGGGAGCCGATGCTCGCCTGCCCCGGGGAAGGCCCGCTGGCGGAAGGCGCGCGTCGGGCGGGCATCACGGTTGTTCCGTGTGCCTTCGACCGCATGAGGATCACCGCCAACCCGGCGGCGCTTGCGCGCTACCCGTGGGCCTGGTGGCGCGCCGCGCGGGACATCGAGCGGCACTGCCGCGAGCAACGCATCGATCTCGTCCACGCGCATCACCCGGTGACCGCGCTGTATGCCTTGCCAGCCTTGCGCCGGCTTGGCCTGCCGTTTGTGCTGCATGTGCACGAAACGTTGCCGGCCCGGCCGCTCTACCGTTTGGCCATGCGCGCCGTCGCCCGCCGGGCAGCGGCGACGCTCTGCGTTTCAAACGCCGCACGCGACCTGGCGCTCGCCATGGGGTCGGAGCCGACGCGGCTGCGCGTGGTGCCCAACGGGGTCGATCCGCATTTCTTCAAGCCTGTTGTCCGGCCGGTGCCCGCAAAGGTGCAACAGGCCGGGCCGGGACCGCATGTCGGCGTGTTTGCGGTGCTTGAACCGCGCAAGGCGCAGCACGTCTTCCTCCATGCCGCGGCGGAGGTTGCGAAACGCTTCCCCCACGCCCGTTTCTGGTTGGTCGGCCCGGCGGCGTTGCGCGACAAGCGTGATTACGCCGAGCGGCTGCAGCATATGGCGCACACGGCGCCGTTGCGTGGCCGCGTTCACCTTGTCGGCTTCCAATCGGACGTTGACGCCTGGATCGCCGCGATGGATGTCGTGGTGCAGCCGTCTGTCGCCTTGGAGTCCTTTGGCATGGCTTTGGCTGAGGCGCAGGCGCTTGGCCGGCCGGTCGTGGCGAGCCGGGTGGGGGGTATGCCCGAGGTCGTCCTGGACGGCGTCACGGGCTGCATCGTTTCGCCTGCCGACCCGATGGCGCTCGCGGAAGCACTCGGCGCTTTGCTGGAAAGCCCGACGCTGCGCGCCGATTACGGCGCCCGGGGAGCCGTCGAGGCGCGACGCCGCTTTGCACCGCAGGTATTCTGCCGTTCGGTGGCGGACGCCTTCAACGCTTCCATGGAAAGCGCCAGGACCGGCCAAGCGTGACGTAGGACGGGGTTGCGCGGACGGGGAAAGCACTCTGCCCCGGGATGCGCCCGGCGGCCCGTCCCCGGCCTCACCCGTCGAACGCTTCCAAGCTGGTGGGGACACGACGCGGCGCGCCGGCGGATGCCGACCCGCTGCCGGCCTCGTCCAACTGCCCGCTCAGCCTCGGCAGGGCCGCGCTTGCGCCGAGCGCCAGCACGGCTGCCGCGGCGACGAGGACGCCGGGCACCGCGAGCCACCCCGTCCATAGGATCAGCGTGCCGGCCAGCAGCGGGCCGAGCGCGCCGAAGATCACGGCGCCGAGGTTCATCGCCAGCGCCACGCCGGAAAAGCGGACCTCCGTCGGAAACAGGTCGGCGAGCAGGAAGGCGAAGGTGCCGTGGGTGAAGCAGGCCGACAACCCGATCAGCAGGAACGTGGCGCCAAGCGGCAGCCCGTGCGCGACAAGGGAAAGGTAGGCCGGCATCGCGCCCAGCGCCAGCACGGCGCAGCCGATGCGGAACACGCCCAACGCCGACCAGCGGTCGGCCAGCAGGCCCCCGGCCACGAGCGCGGCGGCCGTGGCAGCGCTGGCGATGTTCAGCCCGGCGGCGACGGAAGCCGGCGGATAGGACAGCAGCCGCGCCAGGTAGCCGCCCATATGCGCGAACAGCAGGCCGTTGAACATCGGCACGATCCCCGTCGCGGCGATGCCGGCCAGCAGCCGCGCCCGGTGCGTCCGCATCAGCTCCGCCAGCGGCGCGGCGGCGCTGCCGCCCAGCGCGTCCCCGTGCAGCCGCGTCTTCATGCGCAGAAAGGCCGGGCTTTCCTCCAGGGAGCGGCGCAACGCCCAGCTCGCCCCGCCCAGCAGGCCGCCGATCAGGAAAGCAACGCGCCACCCCCAGGCGACCACGCCCGCGGGACCGAGCAGGAGGTGCAGCACCTGGCTGACCCCGGTGGCGAGCAGCACGCCGGCGCTGACGCAGCCGAACACCAGCCCGCACGCCAGGGCCGCATGGCGCCGGGGCGCGACCTCCACGGCGTAGGTGATGGCGCCGGGCAGCTCCCCGCCCAGGCAAAAGCCCTGCACCAGCCGCAGTAGCACGAAAACGGCCGTGCTGGCCAGGCCGCCCGTGGCGTAGCCCGGCACCAGCCCCATCGCGGCGGTCGCGGCCGACATGGCGCCGAGCGACAGCATGAAGCTGCCGCGCCGCCCCCGCCGGTCCCCGCGCCGGCCGAACACAAGCCCGCCCACGGGCCGCGCGAGGTAGCCGACGGCGAACACGGCCAGCGCCTGCACCTGCGACACCACGGGATCGCCCGCCGGGAAGAACGCGGCGGAAATGTAGGCGCCGAATACGCCGAACACCACGAAGTCGTAGAACTCCAGCGCGCCGCCCAGGCTGGACAGCAACACGACGCGCAGCGCCGCCCTGTCCAGCCCGGCGGCCTCGGTCCCCGTGCCCGGCATCCCTTGCTCCTCCCCTGTCCCCGTCACGGCTGGCACGGCGCCGCGCATCCGGGCAGGATGCCCCGGTGCCCGGCCGTTCCCCGCCCGATCCGTCCACCTTTTTCAAGCTCGTGCTGATCGTGAACCTCATGGCGCGCCCGTTCGGCCGCCTCCTGCAGCCGGCGCACGGCCTGAGCCTCACCGAATGGCGCACGCTGCACGCCGTCGCGGCCGAGCCGGGCGTCGCCGCGGCCGAGCTGACCGGGCGGCTGGGCCTCGACAAGATGGCGGTCAGCCGCGCCGTCCGCGCGCTGGAAGCGGCGGGGCGGCTGCGGGGCGAGGTCAGCGGGAACGACGCGCGGCGCAGCGCCCTGCGCCTCACCCCGGCCGGCGAGGCGCTGCACGCCACCATCGCGCCGGGCGGCGAGGCCCGGGAGGCCGCGCTGCTCGCCGGCCTGAACCCGGCCGAACGGGCCGAACTGGACCGCCTGCTGGACCTGCTGGTCCGCCGCGCCCGCGCCTTGCCGGAGTAGGCCGGCGCCGCCCCGCTTGGCCGGCACGGTCAGAACCCGTACAGGTCCGGCCGCGCCGTGCCGTCCCACCATTCCACGGGGCCTTCGGCCCAGGCGAGCAGCCGCGCGCCGTACTCGCTCGCGATCTCCAGCTCCGTCCCTGGCTCGATGGTGCATAAACCTTACCGGGCGAGGACCGGACGGCCCGAAGAAGCGTGGGCGCCTGTTTGGGGGCGTGCATGGGCGGCGGCTCCTATCAGTAACGGATGTTACCTTTGACGGGCCGCGGCTTGCAACGTGGGACCGCAAGCGTCGCTGGCCCGACGCGGAGGCACGACCGCAAGCGCCGGGGCATTCTGCCGCCGTGCGCGCGAAGGCTTTGGCGGGTGCGGGTGGGCTGCGTGCGGTCGGACGGCGGAGCAGGAACGCTTCAGAGCCGCCGGGCGATCCGGCCGAGATGCTCAACGTTTGCGTCATCCAGCATACTGCGCGTTGGGCTTGGCCGCAGCGAACGGGCTGCTTACCATCACCGCGGGCCAGCGCCGTCCTTGCATTCGCGCCACAGCTTGCCGCCGTCCACCATCAAAGGAATTGGCCCATGACCTTGCAGATCGGCTTCCTGCTGTTCCCGCGCGTGCAGCAGCTCGACCTCACCGGCCCCTACGAGGTGTTCGCCTCGTTGCCGGACGCCCGCGTTCACCTCGTCGCCCGGTCGGCCGATCCGGTGGCGACCGCGACCGGGCTGGTGCTGACCCCCACCGCCACCTTCGCCGATTGCCCGGCGCTCGACGTGCTGTGCGTGCCGGGCGGCGCAGGCGTCAACGGCCTGCTGCGCGACGCGGAAACGCTGGACTTCGTGCGCCGCCAGGCGGCCGGGAGCCGCTATGTGACCTCGGTCTGCACCGGGGCGCTGGTGCTCGGCGCGGCGGGGCTGCTGCGGGGCAAGCGGGCCACCACGCACTGGAACGCGCACGACCTGCTGGCAAGCTTCGGCGCCGTGCCGGTGCACGGGCGCGTGGTGCGGGACGGCAACCTCCTCACCGGCGGCGGCGTCACGGCCGGCATCGACTTCGCGCTCACGCTCGCGGCGGAGCTGGCCGGGCGCGAAGCGGCCGAGGCGATCCAGCTCAACCTCGAGTACGCGCCGGCGCCCCCGTTCGGGGCCGGCACGCCGGACACGGCGCCGCCCCATGTGGTCGCGCAGGTCCGCGCCCGCTCCGCGGCGATCCGGGCCGAGCGGGAGCGGCTCGTTGCGGAGATCGCGGCTGCCTCGCCGTCAGCTCCTGCATCCCGTACGTGATGGGGCTATCCGAGGCAGCCGTTTGCCGGGATGTCCTGCTGCCGCTGCCACGGTGCCGGGGCGGTTCGTGCCATTGCCCCGGGACAGGTATCGACGGCGCCCAAAACCACCCCAGCACCCGCAGTTCCTCGTACGACACCATGACATGCTCGCGGAACGCGGGCCGCGTCGTGAGGGCATCGTAGTAGCGCCGCAGCATCGGGCGGTCCGGCCGGGCGATGGGGATGTCGAAGTAGCGGAACAGCACATGACCGAACTGGATGTCCGCCAGGGTGAAATCGCCCCCGGCCAGGAACCCACCCCGCGAGAGCTGCGCCTCGGCGATGTCGAGGAACTTGTCCAGCGTTGAGACGGCTCGGCCAATCGCAGCCGGGTCCTGGCTCGCGGGCGCCGTCCGCACCACCTTCCAGAAGATCGGCGCCGTGAAGCCCTAGGCGACGTTGATCTTCGACCACTCGGCCCACTTGTCGATCTGGGCACGGGCCAAGCCATCCGCCGGCCAGAACGGGTCGGCACCGTAGCGGGCAGCCAGGTAGCGGAGAACCGCGCCGGCTTCCCGAAGCCACCGACCCGTGCACGCTTTTGGGGTCAGGTGATCGGTCCCGTTATCGCGTCTTCAGCATCCTCATGATCCCATGCGGACCGCCGCCGGCCGGGTCGTTTCCGCCATTTGGCCAGCATCCGCCTCGGCCATGGGCCGGCCGAACAGCCAGCCCTGGCCGATGTCGCAGCCCATTTCGGCAAGCATGTCGGCCGTGGCCACGTCTTCCACGCCCTCGGCGACCGTGGGCAGGCCCAGGCTGTGGCCCAGCCCGATCACGGCCGCAACGATTTTACCGCTTTCAGAGCTTTGCGTCATGCTGCGCACGAACCCCGCATCCACCTTGAGCTTGTCGAACGGCAGTGTCTGCAGGTGGCGCAGGCTGGAGTAGCCGGTGCCGAAATCGTCCAGCGCCAGGCGCACGCCCAATGCCTTCAACTCGCCCAGCAGCTCGCGCGCCAGCTCGAAGTTGTCCACCAGCGCGCTTTCGGTCAGCTCGATCTCCAGCCGGCGCGCGGGCAGGCCGCTCCCGGCCAGCGCCGCCTCCACCATGGCCGGCAGCGCCCGGTCGCGCAACTGCACCGGCGAGATGTTCACCGCCAGCGTGAGATGGTCCGGCCAGACTGCGGCGGCGCGGCAAGCGCGGCGCAACAGGTTCTCGGTCATGGGCACGATCAAGCCGGTGTCCTCGGCCACCGTGATGAACTCGACAGGCGGAACCATGCCGCGCACGGGATGCGGCCAGCGCGCCAGCATCTCGAAGCCGAGCAGCCGCTCGCCGTCCCCAAGCGCGATCAAGGGCTGGAAATGGGGCACCAGCTCGTCCGCCGCCACGGCCCGGCGCAGGTCGGCTTCCAGGGCGGCGCGCTCGCGGATGCGCGCATCCATCTCGGCTTCAAAGAACCGGAAACACCCCCGCCCTTCCGCTTTGGCGCGATACATCGCCACGTCGGCCCGACGCAGCAGCTCCTCCACCTGCCCTTCTCCGTCCGGTGCGAGCGCCACGCCCACGCTCGCGCCCACGAGCACCGGCATGGCCGCGTCGCCGAGATCGAACGGCTGCTCCAAGGCGGCCACCACCCGGCGTGCCAAGCGCGCCGCGGCATCCTGTGCGTCCTCCGCCCAAGCCGCGTCGTCGCCCGCGAGGCTGTTTGGCATGGCCGGGGTGGCGCCGAGATAGGCGGCCACGACGAACTCGTCCCCGCCGAGGCGCGCGACGATGTCCACCTCGCGCGCCGCATCGCGCAGCCGCTCGGCCACCATCTGCAACAGCCGGTCGCCCGCGGCATGGCCACGCAGGTCGTTCACCGGCTTGAAGCGGTCGAGGTCCACCAGCAATGCGGCGACCGCGCCGCCGTCCCGCCGGGCACGGGCCAGGGCCGCGTGCAATCCTTCAGCCAGGCGGCGGCGGTTCGGCAAGCCCGTCAGCGCGTCGTGGACGGCGAGCATCCGCGCTTCGGCCTGCGCCAGGCGGCGCAGCTCCGCCTCCCGTCTTACTTCGTGCAAGCGGCGGACCGCGTAGATGGACAAGCCGAACGGTGCGATGACCAATGCGGTCAGCACGCCGTCGATTTGCCATTCCTCGTTCATGTGCGCGAAGCCGTGGATCCTGTCGAACGCATTTGTCGTCACGGCAGAAAGGAACGCCATCACGGAGCCGGTGCCGATCAAGAGGAGGTCGCGCACGTCCGACCGCAGCTTGCGCCACCAAAGGGCAACGCGGTTCTGAGCAGGGGTGGTTAGCCGCGGAAGGGGCGAGCCGGCAGCCGGCGTTTGGCGTTGCGGGAGCGAGTGGGACATGAAGGCAGCATTACCATGGCAGGCATAGTAACTTTCTTAACAACAACAAATCATAAAACTATATACCTTAGTTTTGAAAACTGGAAAATCAGCGCAACGCCGCGCAGGCCAGGGTCAACCTGGCATTTCGCCCCGCCAACTCGCCGCAGCCCCGGCAGTCATGCCCCCATGGGCGCCACCTGCAGGTCCGCTGCTCGATGCGAGGACGCCGTGACCGGGCGCCCGGAGCCTCGTCCGCGCTTTCGCCGGCATGGCGGCTGCCCGGTCTTGCCCAAAGCTCGGGACGGAGCCTAGCCATCTCCGTCCCGAGCCGGGGCCTACAGGATCAGACCGCGACGCCGGCGAACCGGAACAGGTCGCTGATCGTGCCGATCGTGCGCCCGTTCGGCAGCTTCAGCGGCCCGCCGCCCGCCCATGGGACCGGTTGGGACGGGTCCCAGCCCCGGTTCTGGGCGAGGTAGGACTCCGGGTCGGCCAGCAGCACGCCGATGAAGGTTTCGGCCACCACGCGGCTGCCGACCTCGCCCACGCGCTGGCCCTTCTCGCGCACCTCCGCTTCCTTGAGGATGTAGAACCACAACGGCGTGCGCTCGAAGAAGCCGCCCTCGTCCATGGCCTGGTTCGTGTCGGCGTTGCTGTCCTGGCTCAGCTCCTCGCGGCTCATCGGCGTGGCGCCCACGGCCCGCGCCATGGCCTGCCCTGTCGGCAAAGAGAGCTGGTAGCCGCGCCGCAGGTTGCGCCGGGCCAGGTGCTGGAGCAGCAGGCTCACCCGGTCCTCGGCGGTCGGGTCCGCGACCTCGTTCGACATCCTGGCGAGCCTTGGCGACAGGTGGGTGTCGATCTTATGGGCCAACCGCGCCGGCTGTCCGTCGCTGCCGTCGTGGGGCGAGGTGCCGTCGAACCGGTCCCATTCGATGATCCAGTTGTGCGGCAGCACCTGCGGCGGCTTTGCTGCGCCAGTCGGATTGAACGGTTTCTGGGACTTGCCGGTGAACAGGAACAGAAGGCTCAGCGAGGCGGTCGGCGCGATGAAGCCGGGGCCGCCTTCCGGCTTGCGGCCGAAGTTGCGGTTGTAGTCGTAGGCGTTGCGGATCATCGAGTGGCCGAACCGGTAGCAGGCGGCCGAGAACTCCACCGGCATGTAAGGCTCCCGGTGGTCCCGCTGCGCCCGGTAAAGCGTTGCGCCGTCCTTGACGACCTGGTTGACGACGTCCTCACGCAGCAGCGTTTTCAGGAACTGGTTGACGACCAGCCATTGAAAGGTCCAGCGCACGATCCTGCGCGCGTCCTCGAACAGCCTGTCCGTGTCCCGCCTGTCCCGTTGCGGGTCCTGGGCGAGCAGCCAGTCCACGACCGCGTTGTGGAAGCGCAGCATGGCCACGTGGAACTGGGCGACCGCCAAGTTCTCATCATTGCGCGGGTCGCCGATGAACGCGCGCTGCTTGAAGGTGTCGCTGCTTTGCAGGGATTCAGGGAAGTCCTCCTTTTTGACGATGCCCTGCGCGAGCAGCGCGCCGATCCGCGGCAGGTCGCGGTTGAGGTCGGCCGCGGGCGGCGGCACCGGCCCGACAGGCTGGCCCGCGTTCAGCACCAGCTCGGCCGTGCCGATCCGCATCTTGGCGCCGTCGCGCATCTTGCGGGCCAACTGGGCGTTGCGGTCCCACGCTTGGTCGGCGCCGTGGCCGCGGTCGCCTGGACCGCCGTTCGGGCCAACCGGAAACCCGCCGCCGAAGCTGGTCGGGAACTCGCGGCCCCGGTCAGCCGGAAACCCTTTGCCGAACCAGCCCGGAAGGCCGCGTCCGGGTTTGCCCGGCGCTCCATCGCCGTAAAGGACATCGAGGTCCAGCGCGGGGGTACGCCGGTTCAGGAGGTCCCGCTCAACAACGGCCCGGTCAACCGGCTTCAGGTCGGCGTCGTCCACCGTGATGTCGCTGACCGCCTCGTTGCGGTCCGTGCGCGCGGTCAGCTCATGGTCGATGAACTGGCTCCAATACGTGAAGATCGGCGGGATGTTCGCGTCGGGGTTAAGGTCATCCTTGGCCGTGTCGGCCTTGTCCGTGTCGGCTTGCGATTGCTGCTTGACGATTGCCTCGCCCAGCTTGTCCAGCGCCGCGACCGTCGCCGGGCTGACCGGCAGCAGGTCGTCCGGACCGACTTTTTCGATCAAGTAACGGAACGGCGTCATCGTGTCGGGATCGAAGTCGATGCCGGCCTGCTTCAGGGTGACGATGTCTCGTCGCCCGGCGCGAGCGGTGTCGGCGCCCTTTGCGAGCGCATGGCCGCCATGGCTGAACTCAAAAAACATGGGTCTTCTCCTTGGATGCGTCGAACGGCGGTCGAGCCGCGGGATGGACGGCAGGACGCCGGCGGCGTGCTCGTGCCGGCCTCCTTGGCGCCCGCGGCGGCAAAGGCGAGCGGCCTGCCGGCCCGTCCCAGAATGCCTGGCCGGCAACGAAGGTCGGCCGTGACGCGGTGGAACAGCCCTGGTTGAGCATCACGCCTCCCTTTCGTGACGTGACACTAGGGAAGTTCCAGCCGGCGCCGTGTGACGCGCGTCACAGCCCCGCCGCCATGGTCCCGCCGACCCGGCGCCAAAGGCCGCGGCCCGCAAACCTGCCCATCTTGCTGGCGTTGGCCCGGCAGCCCGGCAATCCAGCCTGGCCTCGGAGCAGCGCCATGAAAACGATGAACGACCTGTTCCTGCACTTCCTGCAGGACATCTATTATGCCGAGAAAGCGTTCGCGAAGTCCTCCAACAAGATCATGAAGGCCGTCGGGAACGAGGAAGTCCGCGAGATCCTGAAGAAAGCCAAGGAGCACGCGAACGAGCCGATCGAGGCGCTCGACCGGGTGTTCGAGGCGGTGGACAAGCGCCCGCGCGGCAAGACGTGCGAAGCCATGAACGGCCTGCTCGCCGAATGCCAGGAGGCCATCGAGGAGGGGGAAAGCGGCCCCGTGCTGGACGCGGCCCTGATCGCCTGCCTGCAGGGCATCAAGACATACGAGATCACCCGCTATGGCTCGCTGCTGGCGTTCGCACGGCAGATGGGCCTGAAGGATGCCGTCAAGGAACTGGAAACGCTGCGCGACGCGGCACGCAACGACGACCAGGCACTCAGCCGGATCGCCGAGGGCGACGTCAACGTCGGCGCGTCCGGCAAGCGTGGCGAGGACGACGAGGGCAAGGAGCCCGACGAGGATGAGGAGCCGGGCGAAGCCGACGAGAAAGGCAAGCCGAAGACCATCAAGAAGCCGACGGCCAAGCGTCAGGGCTGAAACCGGCGGCAGGCGCACGCACCCGCCGGCAAGCGTGTTCCTGCCGCTGCAAGCGCCGGCGCCCTGGTGTCCGCGTCACCACGGTTGCCGCCGCGCTGCGCGGCAGCCAAAGCGGGATTAATACAAGCGGCATCATTGATCGACCCGTGTGCGGCTGATGGGTTGCACCCATCCTACGGCATGGACCACGTAGGGTGGGTGCAACCCATCAGCCATTGGCGGTCATTCAACCAAGCCGTCCGTATTAGATGAACGCCCGCCGCAACGCCTGGCTGGCGCTGTCGATCAGCGACACCGCCACCACGATGATCAGCATGATGGCGCAGGTTTGCCGGAACTCGAAGGCCCGGATGATCTCCCACAGCAACTGCCCGATGCCGCCCGCGCCCACCAGCCCGATCACGGAGGCCGAGCGGACGTTGCTCTCGAAGCGGTAGAGCGAGAAGCTGATCCAGGACGGCATCACCTGCGGGATCACGCCGTAGGCGATCTCCTCGATGCCCCGGGCGCCGGTGGCGCGCACGCCCTCCACGGGATGTGGGTCGATGGCCTCCACGGCTTCCGCGAACAGCTTGGCCAGGATGCCCGTCGTGTGGACCCACAGCGCCAGCACGCCGGCGAACGGCCCCAGGCCGACCGCGACCACGAACAGCATGGCGAACACCAGCTCGTTTATGCTGCGGAACAGGTCCATCAACCGCCGGGTCGGCTGCGCAACCCACCAAGGCGCAACGTTGCCGGCGCACATCAGCCCGAACGGCACCGCGAACAGCACGGCAAGCCCGGTGCCCCAGATCGCGATCTGCACCGTCAGCACCATCTCCTGCACGTAGTCCCGCCACTGGCTGAAGTCCGGCGGGAAGAAGTCGCGCGCCAGGATTGCGATGTTGCCGCCGTCCCGCACCAGCTCCATCGGCTTGATGCCGGCGCCTTCGTACGACCAGGCCAGCACCGCGGCCACCGCGGCGTAGGCGCCCCAGCGCAGCAGCCCGGGTTTCCGGGCCGCCGCGGCGCTCAGGGTGTCCGCGGCAAGGGTGGCCAAGGCCTAGCTGCCGGCCTTGGCCATCTCGGCGTCCAGCGCCTTGAGCCGGTTGTCGATCTCCGCGATCTTCTTGGCCTTCTCGTCGGCCGCCATGGCCGTGCTCGCTTCCGCCGCCAGCTTTTCCCGGAACGCCGCAACCTGGCGCACCGGCAGGAGCTGGGCGTTGCTGCTGGCGTTGAAGCTGCCCCAGCCGCCGAGGTCGGCCAGCACCTTGCGCTCATGCGCCACGTCCGCGCCGGGGCGCTCGGTGCCATAGGTCAAGAAGAAGTCGCGCAGCTTGGCTTTCAGCGCCGGGTCCAGGTCGCGGCGCCACACGATGGGGTCGGCGGGGATGATCGGGCTGCGCCAGATCTCGCGGATGGCGGCGGCGCGGGCGGGCTGCGACTTGCCGAAGCGGGCGAGGTCCTCGGTGTTGTTGGTCGCCACGTCCACCTGCTTGTTGGCGACGGCCAGCAGGTTGGTTTCATGGTTGGCGCTGACGATGTTCTTGAAGAAGCGCCGCACGTCCACGCCGTTCCTGGCCCAAGCGTAGTAGGACGGGATCAGGAAGCCGCTGGTGCTGTTCGGGTCGCCGTTGCCGAAATTCAGCGTGCCCGGCGGCGCGCGCAGCAGGTCGGCCAACGACTGGTAAGGGCTATCCTTGTTGACGATCAGCACGCTGTGGTAGCCCCGGGTTCCGTCGGCGTAGGTTTTCTGCGCGAACACCTCGCCCCCCGCCCGGTCCACGGCCTGGACGGCGCTGGCGTTGCCGCACCAGGCGACCTGCACCTTGTTGAAGCGCATGGCCTCGATCACCCCGGCGTAATCGCTGGGATAGAAGCCGTTGACCTTCACCCCCACGGCACGCTGCATGTCCTCCAGGAACGGGGTCCATTGGGCGCGCAGGTTCTGCGTGCCTTCCGTGGAGATGATGCCGAAGTTGATCTCGGGCGCCTCGGCACGGGCGGGACCCGTGGGCGCCGCCAGGAGCGCGGCCAGGGCGAGGCGCCGGGTGAGTGCCAGCATGGAATGCTCCTTTGGCGCTTCAGGCGTCGGCGCCCCGGGTTCGGGGTGATCCAGCGCCGGCGCGGCGTCGCCGTAAACGGCGGCCAGCACGGCGGGGGTCAGCGCCGCCGGCGTGCCATCGAACACGACCCGGCCCGCCCGCAGCGCCACCACGCGGCGGCAATGCCGCAGCGCCACGTCCACCTGGTGCAGCGACACGACCACCGTGATTCCGTCCGTCCGGTTCAGCTCCGCCAGCGTTTCCATCACCCGGCGGCTGCTTTCGGGGTCGAGCGAGGCGATGGGTTCGTCCGCCAGGATCACCTGCGCGCCCTGCACCAGGGTCCGCGCGATGGCGGCGCGCTGCTGCTGCCCGCCGGACAAGGTGCTGGCGCGCTGCGCAGCCAGCTCGCCGATGCCGACCCGGCGCAGCGCCGCCAGGGCGCGTTCCCGTTCCGCGTCCGGGAACCAGCCGGGCAGGGTGCGCCACACCGGCAGCCGCGACAGGCTGCCCACCAGCACGTTGGTCAGCACCGGCAAGCGGCCCACCAGGTTGAACTGCTGGAACACCACGCCCACCCCGGCCCGGACCCGCCGCGCGTCGCGCGACAGCCGCCCGCGCGCCTGGACCACCCGGCCATGCACCCGGACCTCCCCGGCGTCGCCCAGCATCAGCCCGGCCATGTGCCGCAGCAGCGTGCTCTTGCCCGAGCCGGACGCGCCGATCAGCGCCACCATCTCCCCGGCGCCAACCGACAAGGCCGGCACGTCCAGCGCGCGGCGTCCGCGGAACGCTTTGGTTAAGGTGCTGACCTGGAGGGCGGGGGCGTTCTGGTTCACAAGGCGCTTATGCCTGCTTAACGCCGTAAGCAACGTGACCGAACGGCGTCATCTCCGTGACAAATGGCGCTGCGCTTCTGGTGGTGCGCCGGGCGGGTTGGAACGGTTCCGGCGCGCCCTCCATGCGTTGCGGGCGGGGCGCGGCGCGCACGCAAACGGTTCTGAAACGTCATGGAACTGTCCCAGGCCGGCTCTGGCGCGCATTGCCGGGGGTAGACGAAAAGGTGGGCGCGAGGAGGCAGGCTGCCACGCCTCGTCAGCAAGGAACTCAGCCCATGCGCTTCATCGCCCTAAGCCTGCTCGTCGCATTTCCTGCCCTCGCCGCGCCCTCCGAGGAGGCGGCCTGCACGGCCCGCCATGCCGAAGTTGCCAAGCAGGCCGCCACGTTCAACGGCGAGGCGCGCATCAAGCGCCTGATCGACGCGGACCTCAAACGGGCCTTGCAGGAGCAGGCCGAGGGAGACAGCGGCGAGTGCATTGAGGCGCTCGACCACGCGACGAAGCTGCTCGCCGGCGAAATGTGACTTCTGGGCCGTGCCCGCGTCGCCGACCCGGGCACGCATCCAAATGACGATTGCAATTAAACGTGAATTGCCTCGTCCAGCATTCGCCCGATGCGCGTTAATATCCGGAATGTCTTCAAATTGTCTTTCTTTCAACCGGGATTGATTGGGCCTGGCTTGTTAAGAAGGTTCGGCTTAACGGTCCGGGACTGATACATCACCCGTTAGGCCGGCGGGTTTACCTAAAGTGGAGAACAGATCATGGCGGCGCTTCGATACAGGCAACTGCTGAGGATGGGCCTGCTGGCCACGACATGGCTGGCCGCGCTGCCGCCGGCGCATGCCGAGGAAACCACGCTGATCGACGGCAACAACGGCGCGCTGCCGCTGCCGACCGGGCAATTCGTCACGCCGACGGCGCCGCTGACCAACGCGGTGCAGCAGGACCTGAACCCCGGGCTGCCCGATTACCCGAACTTCGTCGCCGGGGAGGCGGTGCGCTCGCAGCTCAGCCCAGACGGCGCCACGCTTGCGATCATCTGCGCCGGGCAGAACACGCTGAACGACAAGACCGGCGTGGTGGATGTGGCGAACTCTACCCAGTACATCTTCCTGTACGACGTTTCGGGCGCCAACAAGACCTCGCCCAAGCTGGCCCAGGTCATCAAGCAGGCGAACGCCCACATCGGCCTGGTTTGGTCGCCGGACGGCGGCACGCTCTACGCCACGGGCGGCAACGACGACGCGGTGTATGCCTACACCCAGTCCGATGGAACGTGGTCGCAGGCGGCGAAGATCGCCTTGGGCCACAAGGTCGCGCCGGCCAGCGGCGGCACGAGCGGCACGGCGACCGCCGCCCCCGCCGGCGGCGTCGGCCTCGCCGTGCAGCCGAACGCGAGCGGCCTCGGCATCTCCGACGACGGCCAGACCCTGGTGGTCGCCAACAACTACAACGACTCCATCAGCGTGATCGACACCGCGGCCATGGCGGTCCGCTACGAGCACGACCTGCGCCCCTACTTCGCGAACAACGAGGGCACGGACGGCGTGCCCGGCGGCGAGTACCCGCTCGCGGTGGCGATCAAGGACAACGCCACGGCCTACGTGTCCTCCTACCGTGACCGCGAGGTGGTGGCGGTCGATATCTCCTCGCCGGCGTCCGGCCGCCTGGTCGGCCGCATCAAGCTCGACGGCAACGCGAGCGGGATGACCCTCAACAAGGCGCAATCGACCCTGTACGTGGCGCAAGACAACACCGACCAGGTTGCGGTGATCGACACGAAGCACAACCGGGTCATCGGCCGGATCGACGCCCGCGCGCCCTCCGACGTCCTGCCCGGCCCGCGCTACACGGGCGCCGCCACCTTCGCCGTGACGCTCTCGCCCGACGAGAGGACGCTTTACGCGGTCAACAACGGCTCGAACTCGATTGCCGTGATCCCGCTGGCCGGCCCGAATGCCCATACGGTCACAGGCCTGATCCCGACGGCCTACGCGCCCAAGGACATCACCTTCAGCGCCGACGGGACGTGGATGTACATCATCAACGGCAAAAGCGACACGGGTCCCAACCCCGGCAACCTGACGGGCAACACCGCCCGCATCACCAACCTCACCTACCCCGGCGGCAACGCAGCGGCAGCCACCGCGGCCAAGGCGTCGAACCAGTATCAATTCCAATTGGAGCACGCGACCCTGATCAGCGCCCAGGTCCCGGGCCGCGACGACCTGCCGAACATGACGGCCGCGGTGGCGCGCAACAACCTTTACAGCGTCCCGCCCGACCCGAACGACGCGGCGGTGATGGCCTTCCTGCACCGGAAGATCCAACACGTGATCTACATCGTGAAGGAGAACCGCACCTTCGACCAGATCCTGGGCGACCTCACCAACGGCGCGAACGCCGACCCGTCGCTGACGCAGTTCGGCCGGCGCGTCACGCCGAACTTCCACCGGATCGCCCGCAACTTCGTGACGCTCGACAACTTCATGGACCCCGGCGACGGCAGCATGGACGGCTGGTCCTGGAGCCTGCGCGGCCGGGTCACGGCCACGGAGGAGGTGACGCAACAGATCAACTACGCCGGCATCAACCGCGGCCTGTCCTATGAGTCCGAAGGCTCGAACCGCAACGTGCCGGTCGGCCTGCCGGCCGCCGCCGACCGCGACGCAGCCACCAAGGGCATGTACACCCCCGGCTCGGCCAACCTGCCCGGTGGCAGCGCCAACCTCCTGCCGGGCACGGCCGACGTGGCGGGCACCGACGCCCCGTTCGGCGTCCAGCGCGGCACCATCTTCGACGCGGTGCTGCAGTCGGGCCTGACGGTGCGGAACTACGGCTTCCTGGTGAACAACATCGGCCCCATCACCTACCCCGACGGCCGCCCCATCGAGAACGCGGGCGAGGCCGGCATCGTCCAGGCTGCAGCACTCAACCCGACGCTGGCGCCGTTCACCGACGTGTATTTCCGCGGCTACGACCAGACCTACTCGGACCAGTGGACGTTCAACGAGTGGAACCGCGAGTTCAAGGGCTACATCGCGAACAACAACCTCCCGAACTTCCAGACGGTGCGCTTCAGCCACGACCACACCGGCAACTTCGGCACGGCGCTCGCGGGGGTGAACACGCCCGACACTCAGCAAGCGGACAACGACCTCGCCGTCGGCCGCCTCGTGGAAGCGGTGGCGCATAGCCAGTATGCCAACAACACCGTGATCATCGTGATCGAGGACGATTGCCAGGACGGCCCTGATCACGTGGACTCGCACCGCTCGACCACCTACGTCGTGGGCGCCTACGTGAAGAAGCGGGCGGTGGTCAGCACGCGCTACAACCAGGTGAGCGTGCTGCGCACTATCGAGGACATCCTGGGCACGCCGCACATCAACCTGAACACCGCCTACCAGCGGCCGATGGCCGACGTGTTCGACATCAACTCGTCGGGCCATTGGAACTACAACGCCGTCGCCTCGACGGTGCTGAAGACGACATCGCTCGCCCTGTTGGACACCGGGGTGAAGTATGCGGAAGGCCCGGACATCCTGCCGCGGCACGATGCGGCTTATTGGGACAAGGCGACGCGCGGCTTCGACTTCTCGGCAGAGGACCGCGTGCCGGTGGACTTGATGAACGAGGTGATGTGGGAAGGGCTGATGGACGGCAAGCCCTACCCGACGCATCGCTCGGGCGCGAAGATGAGCACGGTCGCCATAGGGACGGAGGACGACTAGCCAAGGCCCGCACGGCGTCACCGCCAAGCTTGGCGCGTTGCTTGGGCCATCTGATCGGGTCTTGTGGCGCCCACTTCCTTGAACGGGCGGTACAGGCGCACAGGTCTCGCAACTGCCCGACTCAGGCCATGGGCTTGCTTTGCGCGTCACAGCGCGGATGTTCGGTCGTCCCTCAGGCGGTTTTCAGCACCAGGTGGCCCGGAGCAACCTCGTCGTAGGTCGAGGGGGTCGGCGCCGCACCGATGGGGAGGATGGGGGACGACGCGACCCGGAACGCACGGTCGTCGCGCGGGACACGCTGGGCCGGGTCGGCAACCGGCACGGCGCCGAGCAGCGACTGGGTGTAGGGGTGGCGCGGGTTTCCGAACACCGCGGCGCGCGGCCCGATCTCCACGATACGGCCGAGATACATCACCGCGACATGGTGGGACACCCGCTCCACCACGGCCATGTCGTGGCTGATGAACAGGAACGAGAGGCCGAGTTCCCTTTGCAGCTCCATGAGCAGGTTGAGCACCTGGGCCTGCACGGAAACGTCGAGCGCCGACACGGCCTCGTCCGCGATGATCAGCTTCGGGCTTGGCGCCAGCGCCCGTGCGATGGCCACGCGCTGCCGCTGCCCGCCCGACAACTCGTGCGGGTAACGCCGCAGGAAGCTGCGCGGCAGTTCCACACGGTCGAACAGGCTGGCGACGCGGTGCTCGGCCTCGCTGCCGGACGCCAGCCCGAAGTTCCGCAGCGGCTCGGCGACCTGCGCGCTCAGCCGCCGGTACGGGTTGAGCGACGCGAAGGGGTCCTGGAAGATCATCTGCATGTCCCGCCGCGCGCGCCTGAGCTCCAGGCGGCCAAGCGCGCGGATGTCCCAGCCGTCGAGGTTGACGCTGCCGGCCTCGGCGTCCACGAGCCGAAGGATGGAGCGGCCGCAGGTGGACTTGCCGCAGCCGGACTCGCCGACCAGCGACAGGGTTTCCCCCTTGGCGATGGAGAAGCTGACGTCCTCGACCGCGTGGACCTTGGCGACCACCCGGCGGAGAACCCCGCCCCTCACGGGGAAGCGGGTGGAAAGGTGGCTCACTTGCAGCAGCGGCCCGGCCTTGCCCGGACCGTCCGCCTCGGCCGGAGCGGCGCGGCGCCCGGGTTCGGCCCCGAGAATGCGCATGGGTTCCGGCGCGGGCTTGCCGCGCATGTCGCCGAGCTTGGGCACGGCGGCCAGCAAGGCCCGCGTGTAATCCTTTCTTGGGGCCGCGAAGATGTCGGCGACCGACCCTTCCTCGACCACGTTGCCACGGAACATCACCACCACGCGGTCCGCCATCTGCGCCACGACGGCCATGTCGTGGGTGATGAACAGCACCGCCATGCCGTTCTCGCGCTTGAGCCGGTCGATAAGCGCGAGGATCTCGGCCTGGATCGTCACGTCGAGCGCCGTGGTCGGCTCGTCCGCGATCAGCAGGCGCGGCTCGCAGGCCATCGCCATGGCGATCACGACGCGCTGGCGCAGGCCGCCCGACAACTCGTGCGGATACTGCCGCAGCCGCCGCTCCGGCTCCGGGACGCGGACCTGCTCCAGAAGCTCCAGCGCCCGCGCGCGGGCTGCCTGGCCCGAAAGCCTCTTATGCGCCAGCAGCCCGTCTTCCAGTTGCCGCCCAACCGTGAACACCGGGTTGAGGGAGGTCATCGGCTCCTGGAAGATCATGCCGATCTCGTCGCCGCGTATCGCGCGCATCGTTGCGGCATCGGCTTGGGCGAGGTCGATGATCTCCCCGTCGGCCCGCGTGAAGGCCAGGCGGCCCGACACGATGCGGCCGCCGCCGAACTCGACCAGGCGCATCAGGGACAGCGACGTGACGGACTTCCCCGAGCCGGACTCGCCCACGACGCACAGGGTTTCGCCCGGCCGGATCTCGAAGCTGACGTCCTCCACGCCAACAACGGGGCCGCCCTCCGTGTCGAACTCCACCCGCAGGTTGGACACCGCGATGATCGGCTGGCCTTCGGAGGACGGCACGCCTGCGCCGCCCCCGGGATGGTGCGGACTGACGGCCGCCATCAGCGCGCCCGCGGGTCGAGCATGTCGCGCAGCACGTCGCCGAACATGTTCAACGCCAGCACGGTGAGCGCCACCGCGGCGCCCGGCACCAAGGCGGTCCAGGGCGCGATATCGAGGTAATCCCGCGAGCTTTGGATCATCAGTCCCCAGGAGGATTGCGGCGGCTGCGTCCCGAGGCCGAGAAACGACAGGCCCGCTTCCGCGAGGATCGCGAACGCAAGGCTGATCGTCCCCTGCACGATGACGAGCGGCGCCACGTTGGGCAGCACGTGCCAGACAATCATCCAGAAGTCGCTGGTGCCGGCGGCGCGCGCGGCCTCGACGTAAGGCATCTGCGCGACCCGCAATGCCTCGCCGCGGACGATGCGGGCCAGGAAAGGCGTGAAGGCGACCCCAATCGCGATGATCGTATTGGGGACGCTCGGACCCAGCATTGCGCTGATGGTCAGGGCCAGGAGAAGCGCCGGAAAACTCAGGAGCGCATCAACGAGGCGCATGAGGATGATGTCGGTCCAGCCCCGGAAGTAGCCCGACACGACGCCAAGCGGCAGCCCGAGCGCAACGCTGATGGCGACGGCCGCCCCCGCGATGGTGAGCGACGTGCGGGCGCCGAGCAGGACGCGGTAGAACAGGTCGCGGCCGAGTTGGTCGGTGCCGAGCCAATGCGCCGCAGATGGCGGCTGCAAGCGCAGCGCCAACTGCATCCGCGTCGCGAAGCTCGCCGGGATCAGGAGCGGCGCCACGACGGCAACGGCCGCCGCTGCCAGGATAATGGAAAGACCGACCAGGCTCTTGGGCGTGAGCAGGCGCTTCACGGCGTCAGCCCAGCCGGATGCGCGGATCAACCGCGAGGTAAAGAAGGTCAACCAGGAAGTTCACCAGCATGACGACCGCCGCGATCACGAAGATGGAGGTCTCGATGAGGGGCACGTCGCGGTTGAGCAGGGCCTGGTAAGTGACCCACCCCATGCCGTTGTAGTTGAACAAGGTTTCGACCACGATGATGCTGCCGAACAGATACCCGACCTGGAGGCCCGCCACCGTCATCACGGGGCCAATCGCGTTGGCGAGCGCGTAGCGCCAAACCACCGCACGCTCGCCGAGGCCCTTCGCGCGCGCGACGCGGATGTATTCCTGGTTCAGGACGCTTGTCATGGTTGAGCGCGTGACGCGCGTCAGGTGGGCCATCAACCCCATCCCAAGGGCAAGCGCAGGCAGAAAGGCGTGCTGCAAGGCCCGCAGGAGGTTCTGGCCCGGATCGACGAAGCCGCTCGAAGGCAGCCAGCCGAGCGTGCGGGCAAAGAGCAGGATCAGCACGATCCCCCAGAAGAAGTCGGGCAGGCTGATGCCGAACAGGGCGATGCCCGACGCCGCCGAGTCCTGCCACTTGTTGCGATGCACCGCCGACCAGACGCCGAGCGGCACGGCGCAGGCCAGCGCGATGCCCATGGACATCGCCACGACCAGCGCGCTCGCTACCATCTTCTGCAGCAGGAGCGGACCAATCGCGACCTTGAACATCAGCGACTGCCCGAACTGGCCGGTCAGTAGGCCGCCCATCCAGCGCGCATACTGGACAACGAGCGGGTCGTTGAGGCCGAGCGTCTGGCGCAGGCCTGCGAGCGCGGCGGGGTTGCTCTGCGTCCCGAGCACCATCATGGCCACGTCGCCGGGCAGGACGTTGGTGACCCCGAAGGTGATGACCGAGATCAGGAACAAGGTCAGGACGATCGAGAGCAGGCGGTTGACGACGTAGATCATGAGCCGGGGATCATGAGCCGGGGGCGCTCAAGCTGAGGGAGAGGGCGTCATGGCGAGCGCAGGCCGTCGCGCTTCATCGGCCAGGCCTCGACGGCTGCCGCGCCATCCGCGCGGCGCCGCTTGGGGATCAGGCATTCAACCAGGCCTTGTGGAAGTTCAGGTTGCTGCCGTTCGGATGCACCACGGTTTGCAGGCCGCCCACCGATCTCTGCGCCCCCATGGAGCCGTTGCGGAACCACAGGATGACGTCGTGGGTTTCATCGAAGATGCGTTGCTGCACCTGCTTGTAGAGGGTCCCCCGCGCCGCCGCATCGACGGTCTCGCGCGCTTGCTGGGTCAGCTTGTCGATCTCGGGATCCCTGATGTTGCGGTAGTTGAACACGCCCTTGGAGTTCCATAGGCTGTAGTAAAGGAAGTCCGGCTCCCACAGGGTGAAGAAGTTCATCATGGTGATCTGGAAATCCCGGTTGGTCCAGCACTGGCTCAGCCAGTCGGCCCAGGTGAGCTGCTCGATCCGCATGTCCACGCCTGCGCCGCGGAACCACTCCGCCATGATCTGCGAGGCCTCGACGTGGTAGGGGTAGTTGGTCGTGACCTTGAAGGTCAGCTTCAGCTTGCCGGGGCCGTAACCGGCTGCGGAAAGCAGGGCCTGCGCCTTGTCCATGTCCTGCGCCCGGCTGTTCAAGGCGCCATCATAGGAGGTCGAGGCGGGGAAGCTCGGCGAGGCCGTCAGCTTGCCCTGGTTCCACAAGGCGCCTTGAAGGAGCTGCTCCTTGTCGATCATCAAGTCGAAGGCCTGGCGGACACGCTTGTCCTTGAAGGGTTCAAAATCGTGGTTCATGTTGACGAAATCGAAGTTGAGCGGAAACCAGGACAGCGTTTGCAGCTTCGGATTGCCCTTGGTTTCCTCGACGCGGTCGGCCGGAAGGTCGTTGATGACGTGCAGCTCGCCGGCTTGCAGGCCGGTAAGCCTGACGGTCGGCTCCGTGATCTCGCGCTCGATGATACGGTCGAGAAAGGCCGGCCCATCCCAATAATCGTCAAAGCGGGTCATCTCGATCTCGTGGCCGAATTCGCGCCGCGCGAACTTGAACGGCCCGGCGCCGACCGGGGCCGTGCCCTGCTTGTCGCCTGAGCCGAGCGGCATGATCGCGCCGGCGCCGTTCTCGGCCAGCCGGCCCAGGAACGGCGCGTTCACCCGCTTCATCCTGATGACAACCGTGCTGCCGTCCGGCGTCTCGATTGCATCGACGTCGTTGAACACCTCGTAGTTGACCGCACCGGTCTTTGGATCGCGGCAACGGTCGAACGAGTACTTCACGTCAGCCGACGTCATCGTCTTGCCATCGTGGAACTTCACGCCTGGCCGTAGGTGGAACGTATAGGTGAGGAGGTCGGGGCTCGTGTCGAATGTTTCGGCAAGGCTCGGGACGACCTCGAACTTCGCGTTGATGGTGACGAGCGCGCAGTGGATGTTCTGCAGCACCCGGAGGCTCGCAGCCGCGCCGGCCTGGTGGACGTCGAGATTTTGGGCCGTTTCCGAATGCCCCCAGATCAACGTGCCGCCCTTCTTGGGTGCGGTCTGGGCCAAGGCCGGCATGGGCGCAAGCGCATGGAAGGCGGCTGCGCTTCCGAGCAGAGCCGTCGAGGCCAGGAACTCTCTGCGGTTCATGCGTGTTGCGTCCTTGCATTGGATGTTGGCCGTTCGGCCGGGAATTCGGGCTGGAGCTTGCCGGCAATCAACCTTGTCAGGCGCGGCGCGCCAGCTTGGTCGGGGGCAGCCGCCGCTCAGGCCCGAACTCCGAAGCCCGCTCACGAAGGCCGTGCTGCAGCGCTTCGGCCGGAAAACGATGGCTCTGATCGAGAACGGCCGCATAGCGCTCGGGACGGCGATCCTGCAGGAGGTTGAGGCCGAAGAAGGCTTCGGTGCGGGACTTCAGGATGGCTTCCTGCAAATCTGCGCGGTGGGTCACCAATCCTTCCTCCTCGCCGAGATAGGCCACGACCTTGCCGAGCGGGTCCACGATCTGCGAACCGCCGTAGTAGTCCACCTTCTGCGAGTAAGCCTCCTTCTCGCAATGGTTGGAGACCACCAGCCAGAACTGGTTGAAGAAGGCGTTGCTTTGGGCCGCGAGGTCCATGGCCCAGCCATGGTAGTCGTTCGGCCGGTCATGCTCCTTCATCGGCCAGGCCGTTGACATCAGCACCACCTCGGCGCCTTTCACCGCATAGGTCCGAAGCAGTTCGGGGAAGCACAGGTCGTAGCAGATGACGCTCGACAGGACGCCGTGCGGCGTGGGGAAAACCGGGGTCTCCTCGCCGGGCGAGAAGTAAGGGAACTCGAACGTGTTGTGCAGCTTGCGATACACGCCGACCACCCCGTCGGGTCCAACCAGCGCGGTCGAGTTGTAGATCGCATTGCCATGGAGGGCGCGCTCCGCCAGGCCGATCTGGATCAGCATGTCGTGGCGCCGCGCCAACTCCGTCATCCGCTCGGTGGCCGGTCCGGGTATGGTTTCCGCCTCGCGGAAGTAGTACTGTTTCTGCTCGGCGCAGGCTTTGGAACCCACCGGCAGAGCGAAATCGGCGTAGCCCTGCAGTCCCGCTTCCGGCAAGACCAGGATGTCGGCTCCCCCATCCGCGGCTTCCTCGATCAGATCGGCAAAACGCTTCAGGTTTCGCGCCTTGTCGTGGACGATCCTGACGTTCGCGGCTGCCAGCGTGGTCTCGGTCATGGTGGTGTCCCTCAAAGACGCGATCCAGGTCACGGTGTCGAATGATCACGCACGTCACCCTCGATGATGACGCGACCTCGCCCGGCGCCGCAAGCAGCAGTGACGCTGATGTCGAACGGCCAGCAATGCCGCGCGGGCGAAGCAGCACTATTCGGCCGGGCGTTTCCATTCCGCGACGGGAATACGCGGGATCTCGAACCGGTCGCGGGTGCGGCTGTACCAGCCCCCGCCGTGCATGCGGCCGACCAGGTCCAGCTCCGGCGTGTCGATGTAGCAGCGTTCCGCGTCCTGAACGGCCTTGTCGGCGACGTACATGCACAGGATGCGGCCGATCACCAGGTCGCGGCGGTGCGGCAGTTCCACGATCTGAAACAGCTCGCATTCAAAGGCGACAGGGCTTTCCGCGATGCGCGGCGGCTTGACCAGCACGGACGGCGTGATCGTCAGCCGGGCTTCGGCTACTTCGCTGACGTTTGGGGCGAAGTCGATTGCCGTGACCACCATGTCTTGCGTCAGCGCATCATCGACGAGGTTGACGACGAACTGGCCTGTTTCACGGATGTTGGCCGACGTGTCCTTGCGCGACCCGTCGCCGCGCCCCTCGATGCTGATGCTGACCAGGGGCGGATCGCCGCCCACGCCGTTGAAGAAGGAGTAGGGGGCGGCGTTGACCAGCCCGGCCGCCGATTGCGTGACGACCCACGCGATCGGGCGGGGCAGGATGGTGGAAACCATCAGCTTGTAGCGGTCCTTGGCTGAGATCTCGGCGAAGTCGAACTGCATGAGGGTTGACCTGACTGTTCAGTTGCAGTGTCGCCTTGCCGCACTGCTTCGTCCACCCGCTTCACTTCCGGAACGCCCGGCCGGAAGCCATGCTGTTGGGCGGCCTCGTCCGCTCAAAACAATCCCCCACAATCCGAAGCGGCCGATCCCGCACGTCCTTGCACAGCGGGCTATGGAACGTCAGCGCCGGCCCACAAAACTGTATCCAGTGGATCAGCCGCCGACTAGCGTGCGCCGTGCAACGGAGGCCCTGCCCATGCACCGCCACGCTCCCGTCCTGTCCGCCCTGGCCTTCCTCGACCAGGCGTGCGAGGGCCTGGTCCGCCATGACGAAACCCTCAAGATCGCGCCGGCGCTGGCGACATCCCGGAAGATCGTCGCAACGTCAGGCATGGCCTGAGAAACAGGAAAGGACGCCATGCCCCGGTATCGTTTTGCCGCCTTCGCACTCGGAAGCCTGGCCGCGGCCGGACCTGCGGCAGCCGCCGACCTGCCGGACGCCGTGCGGCAGGCCGGGGCGCTGCGGCTGACGGTCAACTCGACCTATGCGCCCATGGAGTATCGCGACCCCGCCACCAACCAGCTCACCGGCCTCGATGTCGAGCTGGCCGAGGCGTTGGCGAAGCGGCTGGGCGTGAAGGTGGTCTGGAGCGAGACGCCGTTCGAGCAGTTGCTGCCGTCGCTGCAGACCGGCCGCGCCGACTTCATCATCAGCGGCTTTTCGGACCGCGCATCCCGGCGGGAGGTCGCCGACTTCGTTGATTACCTGACAACGGGCGCCCAGTTCTTCGTGCTGGCGGACAGCCCGGCGAAGGCCGAGGCGGATCTGTGCGGCAAAAAGGTGGGCACAACGCGCAGCACCTCCTTTCCGGCCGAGATCGAGGCATGGAGCAAGCAGGCTTGCGAAGCCGCGGGCAAGCCGGCCGTGCAGTACGTGGCCGGCGAGAACAGCATAGACGTCCGCAACCAGTTGAAGCAGGGCCGCATCGACGCCGCGGTGCAGGGCAGCGAGACCCTGCCCTACGCGCAGTCGAACGAACCCGGCAAGTATCGCGTCCTCGGCGCCCCGTTCACGCTCGGCTACCAGGGCATCGCCTTCCGCAAGGACGCGGCACCGCTGCGCGAGGCGGTGACGGAGGCGCTGCGCGCGCTGATCGCCGACGGCGCCTACAAGGCGATCCTGACCAAGTACGGCCTGGCGGCGAACGCGGTGGCCGAACCGCTGCTGAACGCGGCGGCGCAATGAAGGGGGGCGGCGCGCTCGCGGGCGGGTTCCCGGACCTTTCGGGCCTGCCGGTCGCGCGCCGCCTGCACTGGGGACGGTGGCTGGCTGCCGCCCTGATCGTTCTGGCGCTTGCCGCCCTGGCGCGTGCCTTCGCGAACGGGCAGATCGAATGGGCCTATGTCGGGCGCTTCCTGACCGTGCCGGCCATCCTGGACGGGATCAGGAACACGGTCGTCATGGCCGTGCTCGCCATGGCGCTGGGCATCGTCCTGGGCGTGGCCGTCGCGGTGATGCGCTTGTCCCCGAACCCGGTGCTGGCGTCGGTTGCCGCCGGATACACCTGGCTGTTCCGCGGCACGCCGCTGATCCTGCAACTGCTGCTGTGGTTCAACCTGGCGCTGGTGTTCCCCACCATCGGCATCCCCGGCTTGTGGTCGGGCCGCGCGGTGGACGTCATGACGCCGTTCCTGGCCGCGCTGCTCGGCCTTGGGATCAACCAGGGCGCCTACACGTCCGAGGTCGTGCGGGCCGGGATGCTGGCGGTGGACAGCGGGCAGTACGAGGCGGCATCCGCCATCGGCATGGGACGGATGCGGGCGTTGCGGCGGATCATCCTGCCGCAAGCCATGCGCGTGGTGATCCCGCCGCTCGGCAACGAGTTCATCGGCATGGTGAAGGCCACCTCGCTCGCCAGCGTGATCCAGTATCCCGAGGTGCTGCACAACGCGGAGAACATCTACTACGCCAACTCCCGCGTGATCGAGCTGCTGATCGTCGCCGGGCTTTGGTATCTGCTGGTGGTCTCGGTCCTGACGCCGCTGCAGATGCTGCTGGAACGGCGCTTCGCCCGGGGCGCCGCGCGGTGACCCGGCCCTTGGTCGCCATCCGCGGCGTGGAAAAGTCCTTCGGCGGCTATCAGGCGTTGAAAAGCGTGTCGCTGGACGTCCACGCCGGGGAGGTGCTGTGCCTGATCGGCGCGTCTGGCTCCGGCAAGACCACCTTGCTGCGCTGCGTGAACCAACTGACGGGCGTGGACCGCGGCGGCATCTGGCTGGATGGCGAGCTTCTGGGGGTGCGCGAGGCTGGCGGGCGGCTGCACCGCCTGACGGAAGCGCAGGTCGCCCGGCAGCGCCTCAAGACCGGCATGGTGTTCCAGCGCTTCAACCTGTTCCCGCACATGACGGCGCTGCAGAACGTCACGGAAGGTCCGAGACAGGTCCAGGGCCGCCGCGGTTCCGACGTGAAGGCGGAAGCCGAGGACCTGTTGCGCCGGGTCGGGCTGGCGGACAAGGCGGGCAACTACCCGTCGCAGTTGTCGGGCGGCCAGCAGCAGCGCGTGGCCATCGCGCGCGCCCTGGCCATGCGCCCCATGCTGATGCTGTTCGACGAGCCGACCAGTGCGCTGGACCCGGAGCTGGTGGGCGAGGTGCTGCTGGTGATGAAGGAACTGGCCCGCAGCGGCATGACCATGATCGTCGTCACCCACGAACTCGGCTTCGCGCGCGAGGTGGCGGATACGGTGGCATACATGGACGTTGGCGCCATCGTCGAGGCCGGCCCCCCGGCGCAGGTGCTGGGCGAGCCGCGCGAGGCGCGCACCAAGGCATTCCTGTCGGCGGTGATCGGATGATGAAGCGTGCTCTCCCGGCATCCTTGGCGCTCCCGCCGTTCACGGCCGCCGCGCAGCCGTTGCAGCCCGCGCCGGCGCGCATCGCGTCGTTTCCGCCGATGGCCTAACCTTGTGCCGGAAACCAACACGCTGGCCGGCATAAGCGTGGACCTGGCGGATCATGTCGGGCGCAAGCTGGGCCAACCGCCCATGAAGGAGCTGTCCATGAGAAACCTTGCCGCGGCTGTGCTGCTGTGCCTGCCGGCCGCAGCGGCGGGCGCAGCCGACCTGCCCGCCGCCATCACGGTCGCCATCGTGCCCAACTACCCGCCCCTGGAGTTCCGGGACCCGGACACCGGGGCGCTCACCGGCTTCGACGTGGAGCTGGGCGAGGCAATCGGGAGGAAGCTCGGCGTCAGGTGGACGTGGCAGGACACCAGCTTCGACCAGATGCTCCCGGCGCTGGCCACCGGCCGGGTCGGCGCCATCATGTCCGGCATGACGGACTACGCCAGCCGGCGGGAGGCCAGCACGTTCGTTGACTACCTTCGCAGCGGCCCGGCCTTCTTCGTGCAGCAGTCCCGCGCCGCCGAGTTCAAGGACATGGCGGCCCTGTGCGGCAAGAACGTGGGGGCCAGCCGCCGCACGTCCTTCCCCAAGGAGATCGCGGCCTGGAGCGACGCGCACTGCCCGGGCAACCCCGTCAAGGTCGTGGGCACGGAAGGCTCGGCCGACGCCCGCACCCAATTGAGGCAGGGCCGCATAGACGCCGCAGTGCAGGGCAACGAGACGCTGCCCTACGTGATGGAGCAGGAGCCGAGGGCCTACATGGCGCTGGGCGGCCCCATCGCCACGCAACTGACGGGCATTGCCCTGCCGGTGAAGGACACGGCGCTGCAACAGGCGGTGGCCGGCGCGGTGGACGCGCTGATCGCCGACGGCACCTACAAGGCGCTGCTGGCCAAGTGGCACCTGACGGACAACGGCATCGAGAAGGCGACGGTCAATGCTGGACAGTGAAACCTTGTCGGGCATCCCGCTCGCCCCAGCCAACCAGGCCCCGCCCGCCCCCGAGTATCCGTGGCCCTTTCCCTACACCTCGGCCATGTTCCTGTCCTTCGACGTGGACGCCGAAAGCGCCTGGACCAGCAAGGACCCGGCCCATGCCGGGCGCCTGGTGACCATGAGCTACGGCGGCTTCGAGGCGCGCGTCGGCACGCCGAAGCTGCTGGAGCTGCTCGATCAACTGGACCTCAAGGCCACCTTCTTCGTCACCGGCTGGTCGGTGGACGCGCATCCCGCGATGTGCGAGGCGATCCTGCGCGCCGGGCACGAGGTGGGCCACCACGGCTACCACCACCTGCTGCCCGATCCCGGCGATCCCTGTATGGAGGAGGAGTTGGACCGCGGCTTCGCGGTGCTGAAAAGCCGCCTGGGCGTCGTGCCCACCGGCTATCGCGCCCCGTTCGGGGAGTTCAGCGAAGCCCTGCGCGCCGCCTTGGTCGCCCGCGGCATCACCTATACCAGCTCGTTCCGCGACGACGTCCGCCCTTACCGCCACGTGCTGGCGGACGGCTCGCTTGGCACGATCGAACTGCCGGTCACCGCCAGCTACGACGACTGGATGCACGGCCTGTCGGCCCGGTTCAGCCCGCGCCCCATCTTCCCGAAGGAGCACGTGCTGTCCATCTGGAAGGACGAACTGGACGAAACCCGCGATTGGGGCGCGATGGTGACAACCGTGCTGCACCCGCAGTGCAGCGGCCGGCCGATGCGCCTGCGGCTGTTGCGGGAGTTCCTGACCTACGCGAAGTCCTGCCCCGACCTTTGGATCACCACGGGCGAGCGGATCGCGGCCAACTTCCTGGGGCACGAGGCCGCGTCCCGGTGACGGCACGCCGGCGCGTCCTGGCAGACGGGCCGCCGGGCATGGCCACGCAGCGCGACGCCGACGCCTTTGTGCTGGCCTGCTTCAGCGACCCCGGCCTCCATGCGGTGCGGGAAGCGGCGGCCGGCCGGTCATGGGCACCACCGGGAGGGGCATCCTGCGCGCCATGACGCTGGGCGAGTGCTTCAGCATCATCGCCTTGCCGCCCACCCGCCAGCATACGGCGGCGGCGCATCGTGCGGCAGTGACGGCCTTGTGGCTGCAAACGCCCGCCCTGCCGGAAAGGGGTTCCTGATGCCGCTCCCAGGACGGACAGCAGGTGAACGACGGAGCCGATCAGGCCCTCCATCTGGCGCATCGCCAGGCGGAACACCGCCCGGAGCGTGAGTGCCGTCAGGATCGCCAAGGACGAACACCAGGGTTGGCCGCCCGGGGTCGTGCGCGGCTCCGCCCGCCATGCCTCGATGGCTTCGTCCGTGAACCAGACCGTCAGCAGGCGCTGAGGACGGCTGAGGCCAGAAAGGGCAGGTGTTTGCGCAACATCCTCTGAAACTCCATGCAGAGCGTCAGAGGATGTCCTATGCGGGTGCGAACGAACGTAGGCGTGCTTGCCGGGTCCTGACAGCGGCAGACCCCAGATCAGGCCAGCCTGCCGCGCCAGACTTGTTCGTCGGACTACACCACGCTGCTCGGTGCCAGGGTGATCGTCGCTGATTGCGTCGTGGCGTTGTTCGTGAACGCGAAGGCATCGGAAGCGAAGTTGCCCGCCACACGGAGGACGAGCGGCGCTCCCGCCGCGCCGGTGTCCTGGTCCTGCGTGAACACCGACAAATCGCCCACATTGTCCGACGACTGCTGGAACGACGTGCCGGTGACGGTCTCATGTGCGAGCGTCACCCCCGAGTTTCGGCCCGAATTGAAGCCGGCCAGCGTCCCCTGAAAGAGCATCGGCTGGTCCAGTTGGAGGTTGACTTGCGTCAGGTTGATGGTTTCGCCCGCGCCCACGGCGCCACCCAAACGGATCGAGGCGGTATCGCCTGCAAAGTCTGCTCCGCCGCTGAGCGTGCCAGTGCCCTGAAGGTCGGTCAGGATGGTCAGATACCCGGTGGTCGCTCCGCCCCCGACGCTGATGGTCCCATCATTCTCGACCGTGGCCCCTTGATCGCCGTTGATCGTGAGCGTGGAGGACCCTCCCAGGGAAGCTCCATGCAAGGTGAGCACACCGTCCGAGCCATGCACGTAGGCATCAAGGAACCCCGGGGGATACGGACGCGAGCCGCCGATGGTGGTGTTCCCAGTGATCGCCGATTGCCCGTAAACGTCGAGATGGCCGTAGTAAATGTAGCTACTACCGTCCGTTAGATCCGTATCGGCAACTGTCAGACTCCCGATTGTAGCGCCATCCAGCGTCAGGTTCGCTGCGACATTGAACGTCCCTTCCAAACGTACATCCACGCCGGCAAGCTGACTGCCCTCGGCGGCGACGGTGGTGTTGCCCGCCACGACCACTGGATTGCCAGAAACAAGGCTCGTGTCAGTGACGCCGAAGCTCACCGGGCCGGATGAGTAAAGCGTCTGCACCGCCCCGCTGACTGCCGCCCCGTCGTAGGTGGCACCGTTTATGTAAAGGTTACGGTCAGTGTCCGGCGTGCCGCCATAGTCGTCATTCAGGAAGTTGACCGTGACCGTATGCGGCCCGGCGGACAGGTCGGCGAGCACGTTCACCGTATCGGACGTGCCGCTGCTATGCAGGGACGAGGCGGTCAGGACATCGCCGACCTGCTGGCCATCAAGCGAGACGGTGAATTGCGCGTTGCCCTGATAGGCGTCCTGGCTCACGTTCAGCACCAATGTGTCCGAGCCGGAGCCAATCGTGGTGGTCGTGCTGGTTGTTGGCGCGGGCGTCTTGTCCAAGAAGCCGAAGCTGACTGGTCCACTTACTTGGAGTTCCTGCGCCGCCGAGGGGACAAACGTGCCGTTGTAGGTTGCGCCGTCGATATACAGGTTGCGGTCGACATTCGGGCCGCCGCCATAGGCGTCGTTCAGGAAGTTGACCGTTGCGATGTGGATGCCCGGCGCCAAGTCAGCAAGCACGTTCACCGTGTCGGACGAGAAGCCGTCGTGCAGCGAGTTGGAGGTCAACGTGCCCCCGACCTGCTGCCCGTCCAGGCTGACGGTGAACTGTGCAGAACCTTGGTAGGGGTCGTCCGTGATCCCAAGCGTCAGGATGTCGGAGCCGGCGCCAATCGTCGTCGTAGTCATTCACGTTTCCCGTTGCTGTTGGCTGTGGTTGCAGGGTCGCCGCGTTGTGCTCTGGTTGCCTGCCCGGCACGGCAATGCTTTTCTGAGAACGCGCATTCCTTCTGGAACAACGGCCCCCACTTTGGACGTTGCACGAACGTTTGTGAGCTATGCCATATTTTGTGGAGTACGCAAGGGGTTTACCGTCGCGGACGACAAGCTTTGACGAGTACCTTTTTAGACAGTCAAGCGGGGCACCGTGGCGAGGCCCAGGCCCTTGCCGTCCAGCAGCTCTTGCGACAAGCCATCGATTACCTGCGTGTTGGCCCGGCCCTCCTCGACGCCGCCCCGGGTCAGTTCCGAGACGCGCCGCTCGACCTCGGCCAGCGCCGTGCCGGCCGGGAAGATGGTCGCCAGCCGCCGCCACGCCTCCGCGTGCCCGACCGCGGCGTGTAGCGGGTCACGCAATGCTACGTCCTGCAGCCGGGTGCTCAGCGCCCAGACTCCCCATGCACCCAGCGTGTTGACTAGGGCCTGTGGGGTATCAGGCTTCCCTTGAAGCGTCGGTTCTCAACAGGCCCTAGATGATCTCGCGTGGCAAGGCGGACGCGCGCAAGCTGACCCATGCGCGGGTTCTGCTGCAAGCGGATGCGTCCGAAGGGGGACTGGGCTGGGCGGATGCGGCGATCTCTGACGCGCTGCGGGTCAGCGTGCGCACCATCGAGCGGGTGCGCCAGGTGCTGGGGGAAAATGCGCTCAAGCCGCACCCGCGGCAGACGTGGTGCATTCCGCCCAAGCCGTCGGCCGAGTTCGGCCAGTTGCGGAAGCCCAAACCGAAACTGCTCTGCTGAGGCGGCGCTTTGCGTTTCAACAAAGCCGGGGCGTAGAATGCCGACCTCTGAACACAGGCGTCCGCGCGATGAATTTGACGGCCTTCAAACTCCCCATCCGGTGCCAGCCATCGGCGAGCCGCGCTTCGGCAGCAAAGCCGGCCAGCGCCGCCCAATGACCGCCAAGCCGAACGCCGCCCCGCCCGGCCCAACCCTCGACATCGCCAAGAAAATCATCGACGAAGTGTCCCCCTTCTTCCACGCCAGCGGGTCGCTCTACCCCGACGTGCTATGGAAGCTGTTCGAGGAGCATCAGGACGCCCGCGCCCGCGTGTCCGTGGAAACCGGCTGCGGCCTGAGCACGCTGCTGCTGTCGAACCTGAGCGAGCGGCACACCGCTTTCACCCTGCCGCTGGGCGACAGCCTGCAGAACACGCAAAGCCACCCCTACCTGCGGTTTGAAACGACAAAGTTCGTCGTCGGCCCGTCCCAGGTGATGGTGCCGAAATGGCAGTTCTCCGATGCCGTCGATTTCGCGCTGATCGACGGTCCGCACGCCTACCCGTTCCCGGATCTAGAATACTATTTCATCTACCCGCACATCCGCCCCGGCGGCGTGCTGGTGATCGACGACATCCACATCCCGACGATCCAGCGCCTGTACGAGTTCCTGCGCGACGACGAGATGTGGGAGCACCGGGGCGACGCGCGGACGACGGCGTTCTTCCGCCGCACCGCCAGCCCGATCTTCGACCCGCTCGGCGACAACTGGCCGGGCCAGCGATACAACCGCCGCCGCTTTGCCGCGCACGAGGCGCTCGACGCCGTGTTCGGCGCCGGGTGGTATCAGGCCGAGTTCGGCGCGCCCCGGCCGAACGCCCCGGTGGCCGTGCCGGCGCCCGGCCCGGACCCGCGCGACGCGCAG
Organism: uncultured Acetobacteraceae bacterium; assembly: GCA_964235485.1. GTDB lineage: Bacteria > Pseudomonadota > Alphaproteobacteria > Acetobacterales > Acetobacteraceae > CAHJXG01. Next base: position 53,129 of record CAXSAZ010000027.1, read on the forward strand.
ATCGCGGCGCTGCGGGCGGAGGTCACGGCGCTGAAAGCCTCCACGACCTGGCGGGCGACGCGCCCGCTCCGCGACGCCGTGGATTGGGCGCGGCGGCGGAAGTAGCGCCCGGCGACAGGCCGCCGGCCACGCCGTTTCCGTCGAACAGCACCGCCTCCACGTCCGGGGTATCCGGCAGCTTGGCGATAATTACGTCCGCCCGTGCCATCCCTGCCGGCCCGCCGCCCGGCCCATTGTTACTTGGCTTGTGTGTTACTTCGCGGGTTCCGGCACTTTGGGTGCGGTGGGCGCGGGTTGTGCGGTTGGTGCGGGTGCTGTGGTTGCTTGGGCGCCCATGTCCTGGC
>CAXSAZ010000028.1:0-50189 GCA_964235485.1 uncultured Acetobacteraceae bacterium
GCCCCGGCCCTGTTCGCCGAAAACGGCGGCTACCCGGCGTGCCTCGGGCCAAAGAACCCGGCGATCTCCGCCGCCGCCCGGTCGGGGTCTTCCCGGTGCGGGAAATGTCCCACCCCCTCGAACATCGCCAAGTCCAGGTCGGTGAAGGTTTCGCCCAGGCGGTCTGTCCAAGCATAAGGGAACAGCGGGTCATGCTCGGCCCAGCGGACGCATGTGGGCACGGCGATGGGCGGCGGCGTAGGCGCCCGGCCTTCCAGCATGGCGATGCGGCCGGCATTGGCCGCCTTGTACCAGGCGAAGCCGCCCTCAAGGTTGCCCGGCTGCAAGAAGTTATCGACCCAATCCTCCAGCATGGCATCGCACCACTCCGTCCGGTGCGACCAATGGCGCAGGATGGTGCCGATATAGGCCCGGCAGGCGTCCCGGCTGGCGCCGACCAGGGCGGGAGCGAAGTCCATCTGATGAAAGGATTGATACCAGATCTCGCGCAGCCGGTCCGGCGTGCCCATGCGCGGGCCGATGCCGGGGTAAACGAAGTCGAAGAAGAACAGCCCGGACAACCGCTCCGGCGCTTGCCGGGCGAGGGCCAGCATCACCCCGCCGCCCACGTCGTGGCCGACCACGCCCACCCGGCCCACGTCCATCGCATCCAGCAACGCCAACAGGTCGGCGGCGTGGTCCCCGGCGCCCCAGGGACCCGCCGGCTTGCTGCTGGCGCCGAAGCCGCGCAGGTCGGGGGCGATCAAGGTGAAGCGATCCCCCAAGCGTTCCATCACCGGCTCCCAGGTGCGCCAGTACTCCGGCCAGCCGTGCAGCAGCAGCAAGGGCGGGCCGGACCCGGCCACGGCGACGTGCAACGACCCGCCCTGCACGGTGATCGTCCTGTGCTCCATCCTGTCCTCCTTTGTCCGCGCTGCTGGGCAGCTACCGCCGCGCGAAGGCGAGCAGGTTCTGGTTGAGCCGGTCCTTTTCGGTGAAGAACAGCCCGTGCGGCGCGCCGGAATACTCCAGCAGTTGCGCGCCGGGGATCATCTTGGCCGCAACGCGCCCGGACTTCTCCACCGGCACCGTCGCGTCGCTGTCCCCGTGGATCACCATGGTCGGCACCCGGAACGCGGCCATGTCGGGCCGGAAGTCGGTTTCGGAAAAGGCGCGCACGCAGTCCCGCGTCGCCTTGGGCGAGCCGAGCATGGCCATCATCAGGGACCATTGCAGGATTTCGGACGTGACGGTGAAGTTCAGCAGCCCGGCGCCGAAGAACTGCTTGCCGAACGTCGCCAGAAAATGCGGGCGGTCCTTCTGCAAGCCTTCGACCATTCCGTCGAAGACGCTGCGCGGCACCCCATCCGGGTTGTCCGGCGCTTGCAGCATGTAGGGCGTCACCGCCGCCAGCAGCACGGCCTTCGCCACCCGCGCCCCGCCGTGCCGGCTCATGTAGCGCGCGACCTCGCCGCCGCCCATGGAGAACCCGACAAGCGTTGCGCCCTCCAGCCCCAGCCCGTCCATCACCGCCTTCAGGTCGTCGGCCAGGGTGTCGTAGTCGTAGCCGGTCCAAGGCTGGCTGCTGCGCCCGAAGCCGCGGCGGTCATAAGCGACGACGCGCAGGCCCTGGGATGCCAGGAAGGTGGACTGGTACTCCCACATGTCGGAATCGAGCGGCCAGCCGTGGATCAGCACGACGGGCGGGCCACTGCCCCAATCGTTGTAGAACAGCGTCGTCTTGTCCGCGGTCTCGATGAACGGCATGGCGGCCTCCTTGGATGCGAATGCGCCAACGGGGAGGCCGGGCCGGGGTTGCAGGTGGATGGGGAGCGCAAGCCCTCGCGGGCGGCAAGCGGCGGGGCGGGACGTGGCCGGGCTACTCCGGCAGGTTGTCCGGCTGCGCGTAGCCGAGGCTGATCTCCGGCCGCCGGGCGGACTCGTCGCCCGCCGCCATGACCGAAACGCGCAGCAGCGCGCTGCCGGCCAGGATCGCGAGCGAGGCGACATTGGACAAGAGGGGGCCGGACGCCGGGGCGCGCCGGCCGAGCAGCAAGGACGCGGCGTGCAGCCCAAGCGGCAGCAGGGTGCCGGCCCCCGTGGCGCCGAGCCGCTCCGCCTGGCCCCACCCGCCGTCGAGCGCGGCGGACACGCGCTTCTGCCGGTAGGTCCGGTGCGAGGCCGTGGCGGCGGCAAGCTCGGCCGCCAGCGCCGCCAGAGCGATGGTGTCCAGCGCGCGCCGGCTCCGTCCCGGCTTTTCCCCGAGCGACAGCGCCGCCGCGCCGCTGGCGACGGAGGAGCTGCCGAATCGGACGGCCAGCGCCCGGGGCGCTGCGGCCCAAAGCGGGGTGCTGGTGGAGGACAGCAGCGCCGCGGTATAGGTGGACAGGCCCGCGCCCGCCACGGCCGTCGGCACCTGGAAAACGCGCGCCGCCCGGCGCATCCGGCGCCAGCCGCGGTCCGCGCCGAACTGCGCTACGGCGCTCAGCCCGGCAAAACCGGTGAACGACATCAGGATCCAAGTGCCGATGGACATGGGCGAGGTGGACTTGGCGACCCGCAGCATGTTGTAGAACCGCTTGGGCGTGTGCAGGTCCCAGATCAGCAGCACGGAGCCGAGGGTCGGCGCCAGCAGCGACAGGTAGCGGCCCCGACGCACCAGGCCGCTCGCCTCCCGTCCGCGCCCCAAATCCCCGGCCGCGGCCAGCAAGGCGGACGCGCCGGACAGCCCGGCGAGGAAGATGTAGCCGCCCACGACCCAGTTGTTGAACGGCGCCTGCTTGAGCTGCGACCGGCCGTAGTAGGTGGGCGTGCCGTCCTGCACCACCGCGCCCGTGGTGGCCGACCGCGGCACAAGCGACGGCTCTTGCGGGCCGTGCTCGGCGGCGAAGCCCTCCCGGGATGTCACGCGCTCCTCGGACATGCTGCCTCCTCAGTCCCGGCTGGAAAACACGGCGAACGCAGCGAGCGCCAGCCCGGCCACCGCTGCGAGGCCGGACGCAAGGCTCGGCGCCACCCGGTTCGACGCGCGGGTGGGCGCCGCGGGCAGGTTATACACCTCCGGCCGGTCCGTCAGCAGGAAGAAGGCGGCGAGGTGGCCCAGGTCCCCGGTGGCGCCGGGCGCGCCCGGGGTGCCGTAAAGGTAGGCGCTCGTGGCGCCGGCCTCGTGCAGTTGCTCGACCCGGCGCGCCGCCCGCCGCTGCAGGTCGCCGACCTCGCCGAACTGAATGCTGTCGGTCGGGCACGACTTGGAACAGGCCGGCTCCAGCCCGCCCTTCAGCCGGTCGTAGCACAGCGTGCACTTGTGCGCCTTGCCGTCGAGCGGGTTGAGATCGACCACGCCGAACGGGCAGGCGGGGATGCAGTAGCCGCAGCCGTTGCAGATGTCCTGCTGCACGACCACGGTGCCGAACTCGGTATGGAACAGCGCCCCGGTCGGGCAGGCTTCTAGGCAGGGCGCGTTGTGGCAATGCTTGCACACGTCGCTCATCATCAGCCAGCCGCTTTGGAACGGTGTTTCCACGTTGTCGCGCACGCCGCCGCAGCCGCTTTTCTCGACAAAGCTGACGTGCCGCCAGGTGTTGGCCGACAGCGCCCCGGTGTTGTCGTAGCTTTGCCCGGTCAGCCCGATGTTGTCGGCCGGGAGGTTGTTCCATTCCTTGCACGCGACCTCGCACGCCTTGCAGCCGATGCAGACCGTGGTGTCGGTGAAGAAGCCGTAGGACCGGCCCGGCTCGATCAGCACGCCGGCCGTCAGCTCGCTCTCGTTCGGGATGGGACGGTCCAGGCGGGACTGCGTGTGGTCGAGCGTGCGGGGGTGCATGTCCATTGGGTAGCGCCTTTCGGGCCGAGGGATCAGCGGATGAAGGAGATGGACTGGGCGACCAGGCCGATGATGTTCTCCGGCCGCGTGTAGCGCACCCGGACCCGGGCTTGTTGCCGCGACAGCGGCGCCAACTGGTCCGGCTCGGCGGCGGCGCCATGGCCCAGGATGAACAGGTGCGACACGCCCCGGTCGTCGGTGAGCTGGAACCGGCTTTCCTGCGCCATGGTCACAACCCCTTCCATCACATCCATCGCGGACCACCCTTGCATGTCGTCCATAGAACACGTCGGGAGCGGCGCGGCTTTCGGTTTTCGCGCGTGCTGAAGTTTTTGTGATCGACCCAATGATTGCGCGCCGCGTTGGCAGGACGCCAGCTTACCCCGGGCCGACCAGGAAGAGACCATGCCGAACATCCGCCGCACCCCATCGGGCCGCATCGCCGGCTTTTTCCGGGACTGGTCGCTGCCGCGGCAGATGGCCGGGCAGAGCGTGATGGCGGAGGCGGCGCGCAGCACCACCTCCGAAACGCTGCGCCCCCGGCTGGAGCAGGCGGACCGGGTTGGCACCAGCATCTGCCCGTTCTGCGCGGTCGGCTGCGCGCAGCTTGTTTACGCCAAGAACGGCAAGCCCATCCACATCGAGGGCGACCCGCGCAGCCCGGTCAACCAGGGAACGCTCTGCCCCAAGGGCGCCAGCACGCTCGGTATGCTGCTCAGCCCCGAGCGGATCAACCAGGTGCTCTACCGCGCCCCGCACAGCGACCATTGGGAGGAAAAGCCGCTCGACTGGGCCATGGAGCGCATCGCGCAACTGACCAAGCAGGCGCGGGACGAAACCTTCGTGGAGCGGCTGCCGGACGGCAAGCTGGTCAACCACACGGTGGGCGTCGGCTCGCTTGGCGGCGCCACCTTGGACAACGAGGAAAACTACCTCATCAAGAAGCTGTTCGGCGGCGGCCTCGGCATGGTGAGCATCGAGAACCAAGCCCGAATATGACACTCCTCCTCGGTGCCCAGTTTGGGCGCCACCTTTGGCCGCGGCGCCGCCACGATGTCTTTGTGGGACCTGGAGAACTCCGACTGCATCGTCATCATGGGCTCCAACATGGCGGAGAACCACCCGATCGCCTTCCGCTTCGTGGTGGAAGCGAAGCGGCGCGGGGCGACCGTGATCCACGTGGACCCGCGCTTCACCCGCACCTCGGCGCTGGCCGACATCCATGCGCCGATCCGCTCGGGGTCGGACATCGCCTTCCTCGGCGGGATCATCCGCCATTTGCTTGAAGGCGACCTTTGGTTCCGCGAGTTCGCGCTGCGCTACACCAACATCGCCCACATCATCGAGGACGGCTACCGCGGCCCGGAGGAGGAAGGCGGCGTGTTCTCCGGCTTCGATCCCGAGACCGGGAGCTACGAGCACGACACCTGGCAGTACAAGGGCAAGCTCGTGCAGTCGCCGGTCTCCGAGCACCGCGTGCAGGAGCAGGAAGGGACGCCGGGCCAGGGGGACAGCATGGCCCACAGCCCGCCGCCGCAGGACCCGACGCTGCAGCACCCGAACTGCGTGTATCAGATCATGCGGCGGCACTACGCCCGCTACACGCCCGAGATGGTGGAGCAGGCGACGGGCTGCCCGGCGGACATCTTCTTGCGGGTCGCCGACGCCCTGGCGCGTAACTCCGGGCGGGAACGCACGGGCGCGTTCTGCTACGCCGTGGGCTGGACGCACCATACCACCGGCGTGCAGATCATCCGCGCCGCCGGCATCATCCAGGGCCTCTTGGGCAACATCGGGCGGCCCGGCGGCGGCATCATGGCGCTGCGCGGCCACGCCAGCATCCAGGGCAGCACCGACATCCCGACGCTCTACAACATGCTGCCCACCTACCTGCCGCAGCCGAACGCCTTCCACGACCACGGCACCCTGGAGCAGTATCTCAAGACCGAGACGCCGGCGACCGGTTGGTGGCACAACTTCCCCAAGTACATGGTCAGCTTGCTGAAAGCCTGGTACGGCGAGCACGCGCAGGCGGCGAACGGTTGGGGCTATGACCACATCCCCAAGCTGACCGGGGACGTGTCGCAACTGCCGATGACGCTGGCCATGGCGGCGGGCGTCATCAAGGGGCAGTTCATCCTCGGGCAGAACCCGGTCGTCGGCGCCGTCAACTCCGACTTGGTGGAGCGCGGCTTCGCCAAGCTGGAATGGATGGTGGTGCGGGACTTCGCGATGACGGAGACCGCGAACTTCTGGCAAAAAGGCCGCCTGATCCAGAAGGGCGAGATGACGCCCGCGGACATCGGCACGGAGATGTTCTTCCTGCCCGCGGCCTTGGCCGGGGAAAAGGACGGCACCGTGACCAACACCAGCCGCCTGGTGCAATGGCACGACGTGGTGCTGGACGCGCCGGGCGACAGCCGGTCCGACCTTTGGTTCATCTACCACCTCGGCAAGCGGCTGAAAGAACTGTATGCCGGCAGCACGGCCCCGGCCGACGCGGCGATCCAGGCATTGACCTGGGACTACGGGGAGCGCGGCGAGCGGCGCGAGCCGGACGCCGAGGCTGTGCTGCGCGAGATCAACGGCTACACCGTCGCCGACCGCAAGCAGATCCCGACCTACAAGCAGCTCAAGGACGACGGCTCCACCGCCTGCGGCGGCTGGATGTACTGCGGCATCTACCCGGCGGACGGCCACAACCAGGCCCGGTCCCGCACCCCGGACGGACCCGGCGGCCCCGGCAGTCATCTTGGCTGGGCCTTCGCCTGGCCGTCCAACCGGCGCACGCTGTACAACCGCGCCTCCGCCGACCCCGACGGCAAGCCGTGGTCCGAGCGCAAGCGCATGATCTGGTGGAGCGAGGCGGAAGGCAAATGGACCGGCACCGACGTGCCGGACTTCGAGGAAACCAAGCGCCCCGACTACCGCCCGGACTGGAGCAAGCAGCCGCACGGCATGGACGCGCTCGGCGGCGACGACCCGTTCATCATGGAGGTGGACGGCCAGTGCATGTTGTTCGCGCCTTCCGGCCTCGCGGACGGGCCGCTGCCGACGCACTACGAACCCGTTGAAAGCCCGGTGCGCAACCCGCTCTACCCCGGCGAGCAGTTCAACCCGGGCGCCAAGCTGTGGACCCGCCCGGGCAACGAGCTCCATGCGCCGGAGGACCCGCGCTTCCCGTATGTGCTGACCACCTTCCGGCTGACCGAGCTGCATTGCGGCGGGGTGATGAGCCGGGTCGCGCCGCACACCGCGGAGCTGCAGCCGGAGATGTTCGTGGAAATCCCGCCCGAGCTGGCGGAACGGCTCGGCATCCGGCACCTGGGCTGGGCCGTGCTTTCGACCTTGCGGACCGAGATCGAGGCCAAGGCGATGGTGACGGAGCGGCTGCGGCCGTTCCGGATCAACGGACGGACGGTGTATCAGATCGGCGTGCCCTGGGTGTTCGGCTGGCAAGGCTATGCCCGCGGCGACATAGCCAACGCGCTGCTGGCGATCACCGGGGACGCGAACACCAGCATCCACAGCACCAAGGCGCTGACCTGCGGCTTGCGCCCGGGCCGCTTGGCCCATGCGGGAGGCGGCGGTGGCTGAGGACCAGGCCCGGGAAGCCCTCGTTTCGCTGGACAAGGCCATCGCGCACAAGCCGCGCAAGGACGACGCCGACTTCGCGGCGGCGCTGGAGCACCTTTGCAAGCTGCGCGACGTGCTGCTCGCGGAAGGCCGGCAGGGGGCAGGCTCCCGCGAGCGGCTGGGCCAGGTGAACGCGCTGATCAGCGTGGTGCTGGCGGGGCACTTCCCCCTGGGCACCGTGCCGTGGCCGGAGGTCGAGCGGGCGCGCGGGGTGCTGGCGGGGATGGTGCCGGGGCAGGGCGGGGCGTAGCGGCTACTTGGCCGCTTGCAGCGTCTTTTGCAGCTCCGCCTTGCCCATGCGGGACCGCCCGGCGATGCCTTTGCGCGCAGCCTCCTCGTACAGCGCCGCGCGGGTGGGACCGTCCCGCCGGGCTTGCGCGTGCTCGGACTGCTCCTTGCGCTTTGCCGAAGCCGACTTGGACTTGGCAGAACCCAGGTTCCTGGCCGGCAATACTGCTCCGTTGCCCGCACCACGCACGCACCCTGCACCACGCCGAGCCTGGCGTCCATGCGGGCATCCGGATGCGCGGGAAGCAGCGGCCGGAGTTGCCTGCCCAAAAGCTGGGGCCGGCTATGGAGGCGCCACGCAAACCGGTTCGACAGTAGGCGCAGCCCGGCGCAGAGTGGGCGCCGGTAACGACGGAGGCGGCAGCAGTGGAGCATGACCTGATCCTGCGCAACGGGCGGGTGCTGGACCCGGGCACCGGGCATGACGCGGTGGCCGACATCGCCTTCACCGCGGGCAAGGTGGCGGCCATCGGCCCCGGGCTGCGGGGGCGAAGCGAGCGGGACGTGTCGGGCTGCCTCGTCATGCCCGGCCACATCGACTTCCACGCCCACGTGTATTGGGGCGGCACCTCCATCAGCATCGACGCCGACCAACTCGCGCGCCGGGCCGGCACCACCACCTGGGTCGATGTGGGATCGGCAGGCCCCGGCAACTTCGCGGGCTTCCGCCGGCACGTGATCGAGGCGAGCCAAACCCGCATCCTGGCCTTTCTGCACGTGAGCCACGCCGGCATCTTCGCGTTTGCGCCCTCTGTCATGGTGGGGGAAAGCCAGGACATGCGGCTGATGGACCCCGAGACCTGCGTGGCGGTGGCGCGGGCCAACCCGGACGTGATCCGCGGCGTCAAGGTGCGGATCGGCGCCAACACCAGCGGGGCGAACGGCATCGCGCCCTTGTATCACGCGCTGGAAGCGGCCGAGCGCGCCGGGCTGCCGGTGATGTGCCACATCGACCGGCCGCCGCCGCGCTACGCGGACGTTTTGGCGGAACTGCGGCCCGGCGACGTCTTGACCCATTGCTTCCGGCCATTCCCCAACGCGCCCTGCCATGCGGACGGCCGGGTGCGGGACGCTTGCTGGCGGGCGCGGGAGCGGGGCGTCCTGTTCGACATCGCCCACGGCAAAGGGTCGTTCGACTTCGCGGTGGCGGAGGCCATGCTGGCCGGCGGCTTTCCGCCCGACATCATCAGCTCGGACGTGCATGTGCTGTGCATCGACGGGCCGGCCTACGACAACATGGAAACGATGAGCAAGCTGCTCCACCTTGGCATGTCGCTGCCCGACATCGTGCGCGCGGTGACGGCGGCGCCGGCGGCCGTGCTGCGGCGTCCGGACCTGGCGGACCTGTCGGTCGGCAGCACGGGCGACGCCACGGTGATGCGGCTGGAAGACGGGCGGTTCACCTTTGCCGACGTGTCGGGCCACACCCGCACGGGCCAGCGGCGCTTTGCGCTGGACAGCGTGGTCGTGGCCGGCAGGCTGTGGCACCAAGCGGAGGCAGGGGCCATGGCCGCGGACTGAACCGGCGCGGCGAAAGGGAGGAGCGGGCGATGCGCGGGTTGGACGGGATGCGGGTTCTGGTCACGGGAGCGGCGCAGGGGATCGGGCTGGCGGTGGCCCGGCGCTTCGCGGAAGAAGGCGCGCGGGTCGCGCTCAACGACCGCGACGACGGGCCGGTGGCCGCGGCCTGCGCCTCGCTGCCGGGCGTCGCCGCCGGGCCGCACTGCGCCGTGCCGGGCAACGTGGCGGAGGAGGCCGCGGTGGAGCGCTTCGTGGCGGCGGCCATCGCCGGGCTGGGCGGGCTGGACGTGCTGGTGAACAACGCCGGGCTGCAAATCCCGGGGGCCAGCGAGGCGCTGGACATCGCCGACTTCGACACCGTGCTCGCGGTCAACCTGCGCGGCACCGTGCTATGCGCTCGCGCCGCGATCCGGCATTTCTTGAAGCAAAGGCGCGGCGTGGTGCTGAACAACTCCTCGGTGCACGAGGTGATCCCGAAGCCCGGCTACCTCGGCTATTCCGCCAGCAAGGGCGCCATCGGCAACGTGACCCGCACCCTGGCCCTGGAGTTCGCCGGGCGCGGCATCCGCGTCAACGCGGTGGCGCCGGGGGCGACCGTCACCCCGATGAACGCCGCATGGACGGAGGACCCGGCGGCGCGCGGCATCGTGGAGCGGCACATCCCGCTTGGGCGCAGCGCGGAAGCGGCGGAAATCGCGGCCTGCTTCGCCTTTCTGGCCTCGACGGATGCGGCCTACATCACGGGGCAGACCGTGTTCGTGGACGGCGGGCTGACCCTGCACGCCGACTTCCGCGAGAACTGGTCGTCCTGACCCGGCTTGCCACAAGCCGGCAAAGCTGCCAGCACCCCATCGCGTTCACGTCCGAGGCACGTCATGGTATCCAAGAACGGGGCATCCAAGAACGGCGCATTCAAAAGCGGCCGGCATTTCCTGCAAATCCCGGGGCCAAGCAACGTGCCCGACCGCATCCTGCGCGCCATCGACCGGCCCACCATCGACCACCGCGGCCCGGAGTTCGGCCGGCTGGGCCGTGCCGTGCTGGCGGGCTGCCAGGCGGTGTTCGGCGCCGCGGGTCCGGTCATCATCTTCCCGGCCTCCGGCACCGGCGCGTGGGAGGCGGCCATTGTCAACACGCTGGCTCGCGGCGACCGGGTGCTGATGTATGAGACCGGGCAGTTCGCGAGCCTGTGGCGCGCGATGGCCGGGCGGTTCGGCTTGCAGGTCGATTGGGTGCCCGGCGATTGGCGCCGCGGCGTCGATCCCGCGGACGTGGAGGCCCGGCTGCGCGCCGACCCGGAGCGCAGCATCCGCGCGGTCATGGTGGTGCACAACGAGACCTCTACCGGCGTCACCAGCCGCATTCCCGAAATCCGCGCCGCCATCGACCGGGCGGACCACCCGGCGCTGTTCATGGTCGATACCATCTCCTCGCTCGGCTCGATGGAGTATCAGCACGACGCTTGGGGCGTGGACGTCACGGTGTCCGGCTCGCAGAAGGGGCTGATGCTGCCGCCGGGCCTGAGCTTCAACGCGGTGTCCCCCAAGGCGCTGGCGGCGGCGAAGGCGGGCGGGATGCCGCGCTCCTACTGGGATTGGCAGGAGATGCTGGCGTCGAACGCCACGGGCTACTTCCCCTACACGCCCAGCACCAACCTGCTGTACGGGCTGGAGGAGGCGCTTGCCATGCTGCAGGAGGAGGGCCTGCCCAACGTGTTCGCGCGCCACGCCCGCCATGCGGCTGCGACCCGGGCGGCGGTGCAGGGCTGGGACCTCGACATCCTCTGCCAGGACCCGCGCGAGTATTCCAGCATCCTGACCGCCGTGGTGATGCCGGACGGGCACGACGCCGACGCGCTGCGGCAGGCGGTCCTGGACCGTTACGATATGTCCCTGGGCGCGGGGCTTGCGAAGCTGAAGGGCCGGGTGTTCCGCATCGGGCACCTGGGCTGGTTCAACGACCTGATGCTGCTGGGCACGCTGGGCGGGGTCGAGATGGGTCTCCATGCCGCCGGCGTTCCGCACCGGGCCGGCGGCGTGGCCCGGGCGATGGACGTGCTGGCCGGACGCACGGAAGCGGCGGAGGCGGCAAGGGCGGCATAACCGGGTCCGCAAAAAGCCCGATCTCGGAGGCGATGTTTTGCTGCTGCTATGCGTGATGGACTTCGTCACCCATATGAACCGGGTGATCGTCAGCGCCGCCCCGGCGGCTTGGATGGAGGCGCCCCGCGTTGCCTGACGACCTGCATCTCCGCATGACACCGCCGGGCGACCCGCGCTTGGCCCAACGCCTGCGCCGCGAGGTCGAGGGCGAGGTGCTGTTCACCCGCGCCGACCGCGGGCGCTACGCGACCGACGCCTCCATCTACCAGGTCGAGCCGGTGGGCGTCGTGGTGCCGCGCACGGTGGCGGACGTGGCGGCGGCGCTGTCGATTGCGCGGGAGCACGGCGTCCCCGTGCTGCCCCGCGGCGGCGGCACCAGCCAATGCGGGCAGACCGTGAACCGCGCCCTCGTGATCGACTGCACGAAGCACCTGCGCCGGGTGCTGGACGTGGACGCCGACGCGCGAACGGCTTGGGTGGAGCCGGGCCTGGTGCTTGGCCACCTGAACGCCGCCCTCAAGCCGCATGGGCTGTTCTTCCCGGTCGATCCCAGCACGCACAGCCGCTGCACCCTGGGCGGCATGGCGGGCAACAATTCCTGCGGGTCCAAGAGCATCCGCTACGGGCTGATGGCCGACAACGTGCTGGCCATCGACGCCCTCTTGGCGGACGGCACCCGGCACCGCTTCGGCCCAACCTCAGATAATCTGGCGCCGGACAGCCTGGGCGGGGACACGGTTCCGGGCATCGCCGCGCTGATCCAGCGGCTGCGCGCGTTGGGCGGGGCGGAGGCGGAGGAGATCGCGGCGCGGTTCCCGGCGCAGCTCCGCCGGGTCGGCGGCTACAACATCGAGGCGCTGACCCCCGCCGCGCGCCGGGCCGGGCGGGAGAACTTGGCGCGGCTGCTGGTGGGGTCGGAGGGCACGCTGGCCTTTTCCACAGCACTCCAACTGGCGTTGCAGCCGGCCTTGCCGCGCAAGGTGCTGGGCGTGTGCCAGTTCCCAACCTTCCGCGCCGCCATGGAGGCGTCCCGGCACCTGGTCCAGTTGGGGCCGGAGGCGGTGGAGCTGGTGGACCGCACCATGATCGACCTCGGCCGCAGCATCCCGATCTACCGCGCCACCATCGACCGCATGGTGCAGGGCGAGCCGGACAGCCTCTTGATCGTCGAGTTCCACGGCGATGCCGACGCGCCGCTGCTCCGCAAGCTCGACGACCTGGACGCTACCATGGCCGACCTCGGCTGGCCCGGCGCCGTGGTCCGCGCCACCGACCCCGCGTTCCAGGGGGCCATCGCCGAGGTGCGGGAAGCCGGGCTGAACATCATGATGTCGATGAAGGGCGACGGGAAACCCGTGTCCTTTATCGAGGATTGCGCGGTGGGCCTCGACGATCTCGCGGACTACACCGAGCGGCTGAACGACGTGTTCGCCCGGCACGGCACCAAGGGCACCTGGTATGCCCATGCCAGCGTCGGCTGCCTGCATGTGCGCCCGGTGCTGAACATGAAGGACCCGGCCGATATCCGCACCATGCGCGCCGTCGCGGAGGAATGCTTCGCCCTGGTGCGCGAGTACAAGGGGTCGCACAGCGGCGAGCACGGCGACGGCATCGTGCGCAGCGAGTTCCACGACACCATGTTCGGTCCCCGCATCGTCCGCGCCTTCGAGGCGGTGAAGGACGCCTTCGACCCGGCCGGCCTCTTGAACCCCGGCCGCGTGGTGCGCGCGCCGCGCATGGACGACCGCAGCCTGTTCCGCTACGGGCCGGAGTATGCGGCAGCACCGGGCTTCTCCCCGGCGCTCGATTGGTCGGAGCATCCGGGGCCGCTCGGCGGGATGCTGGCCGCGGTCGAGATGTGCAACAACAACGGCACCTGCCGCAAGTTCGACGCCGGCAGCATGTGCCCGAGCTACCGGGTCACGCGGGACGAGAAGCACCTGACCCGCGGCCGGGCCAACACGCTGCGGCTGGCGCTGACGGGGCAGCTTGGGCCGGATGCCCAAGGCTTGCACGCGATAGCCGGGGACGAGGTGTTGGACGCCCTGGCGCTGTGCGTGTCGTGCAAGGCGTGCCGGCGGGAATGCCCGACCGGCGTGGACATGGCGAAGATGAAGGTCGAGGCGTTGGCCGCCCGCGCCGCGCGGCACGGCGTGGGGCGGCGGGCGCGGCTGGTGGCGGAACTGCCGCGCTACGCCCGGGTTGCCGCCGCGCTCGCGCCGCTGGCCAACCTGCGCAACCGGGTGCCGGCGCTGCGCCGGGCGTCGGAGCGGTGGCTCGGCCTGTCCGCCGCCCGCTCCTTGCCCGCGTGGAGCCGCACGCCGTTCCGCGACGCGGAGGCCGCGGCCGACCCGGCGCCGCGTGGCGACGTGCTGCTGCTGGCCGACACCTTCAACCGCTACTTCGAGCCGGAGAACCTGCGCGCCGCGGTCCGCGTGCTGCGGGCGGCGGGCTATCGCGCCGTCTTGCCGCCGCACTCCGGCCGCCCGCTGTGCTGCGGCCGGACGTATCTCTCCGCCGGCATGGTCGAGCAGGCCCGCACGGAAGCACGGCGCACGATGGCGGCGCTTGCGGGGCCGCTGCCCGTGGTGGGGCTGGAGCCGTCCTGCCTGCTCACGCTGCGCGACGAGTTCGCCTCCCTGCTGCCCGGCCCGGACGCCAAGGCCCTGTCCGCCCGCGCCGTGCTGCTGAGCGAGTTCCTGGCCCGCGAGGGCGTGCAACTGCCGTTCCGCGCGCAGCCGGGCCGGGCGCACGTGCACGGCCATTGCCACCAAAAGGCGTTCGGCGCCTTTCCCGACGCGCTCGCGGCGCTGCGCCAGGTGCCCGGCTTGGACGTGCAGCCGATCACGTCGTCCTGCTGCGGCATGGCGGGCGCCTTCGGCTATCAAGCGGAGACCGAGGCGTCGTCGGCCGCGATGGCGGAGGCCGGGCTGCTGCCGGCGGTGCGGGCGGCAGGGGCGGAGGACCGGATCGTCGCGGACGGGACCTCTTGCCGGCACCAGATCGCCGACTTGTCGGGACGCCGGGCGGTGCATTCCGTGGTGGTGCTGGACGAGGCGCTAGGGTAAGGCCCGGCGGCGGATCACGGTCCGGGGCGCACGCGCAACCGACCCTGGCGGCTCGCGCTGACTCTGCCATGGCGCACGAATCCAAGACCACCATCTACGCCGCCCTTGCCGGCAACATGGCCATTGCCATAACCAAGTTCGGCGCCGCGTTCTGGACTGGCAGCGCCGCCATGCTGAGCGAGGCCGTCCACTCCACAGTGGATACCGGCAACCAGTTGCTGATGCTGTACGGCCTGCGCCGCTCCATCCGTCCGGCAACGCCGGCGCACCCGTTCGGCTACGGGCTGGAGCTGTATTTCTGGACCTTCGTGGTGGCGATCCTGATCTTCGGCCTGGGCGCCGGAGTGTCGATCTTGGAGGGCATCGACAAGATCCGCACCCCGCACCCGGTCGAGAATGCCCTCGTCAACTACATCGTCCTCGGCCTTTCCTTCCTGTTCGAGGGGGCGACCTGGCTCGTGGCGCTCCGCGCCTTCCGCGCCCAGAACCGGTCCGCCGACCTGCTGGAAGCGGTGCAGCGCAGCAAGGACCCGACCGTGTTCACCGTGCTCCTGGAGGACAGCGCCGCGCTCACCGGCCTGCTGATCGCGGGCATCGGCCTGGCCTGCGCGCAGATCTTCCAGCTTCCCCGCCTGGACGGCGTCGCCAGCGTGCTGATCGGCCTGGTGCTGGCGGGCGTCGCCGCGTTCCTGGCCGCCGAGTGCAAGGGCCTGATGCTGGGCGAGGCCGCCGACCCCGCCGTCCGCGCCGGCCTGCGCGGCATCGCGGCGCGCAGCCCCGGCGTGCACGGCGTGAACGAGGTGCTGACCATGCACTTCGGCCCCCGCGATGTGCTGGCGGCGATCAGCCTCGACTTCGACGACGCCCTGCCGGCCGAGGCGGCGGAGCAGGCCACGAGCAGCATCGAGCGCGACATCAAGGCGGCGTTCCCCCAGGTGCGCCGGATCTTCGTCGAGGTGCAGAGCCGCGCCGGCCATCTGCAGGCGCAGCGGGAAACCGCGCCCTTGGACGAGGCGTAGCCCGGGCGGCTAAATGCCGAGATACGCTTTCCGTACCCCGGCGTCCGCCGCGACCTCCCGGGCCGGCCCTTCCAGCACGATGCGCCCGGTCTGCAAGACGTAGGCGCGGTCGGCCAGGGCCAACGCTTCCGCCAGCCGCTGCTCCACCAGGAGAACGGTGGTGCCGAGGCCGCGGATGCGGCCCACCGCGGCCAGGATGTCATCCACGAGCTTGGGCGCGATGCCCTGGCTCGGCTCGTCGAGCATCAGGAGGCGCGGCTGGGTCATCAGCGCGCGGCCGATGGCCAGCATTTGCTGCTCGCCGCCGGACAGCGTTTCCGCCCGCTGCGCCAGGCGCTCCTGCAGCCGGGGGAACAGGCTGAACACCAGGCCGAGCGGCTTGAAGCGGTCCGGATCGCCGCGCCGGGCATAGGCGCCGAGGCGCAGGTTATCCTCCACCGTCAAGCGCGGGAACAGGCGGCGGCCTTCCGGCACCAGCCCCACGCCGGCCCGGGCGATCAAGTGCGGGGCGACGCGGGACAGGTCCCGGCCGTCGAAGCGGATGGCGCCCTCCGTCGCGACCTGCCCGGCGACCGCGCGCAGCAGGGTGCTCTTGCCCGCGCCGTTCGCGCCCACCACGGCGACGATCTCGCCGGGCGCCACGGAAAGGGTCACGCCTTGCAGTGCCTTCAGCCCGCGGTAGCTCGCGGACACGCCGTCCAGGTGGAGCAGCGGCCCAGGCGGCATGTCAGGCGGCATACTTGTCGCCGAGATAGGCGCGGATCACGTCGGGGTGGCGCACCACCTCCGCCGGCGTGCCCTGCATCAGGACGCGGCCCAGGTTCAGCACCACGGCGCGATCCACCAGCGGCAGCAAAACCTCCATGACGTGCTCCACCATCACCACCGTGATGCCCTGGTCGCGCACGGCGCGGATCAGCGCAACGCCGCTCGCGGCCTCCGTGGGCGTGAGGCCGGTCAGCATCTCGTCCAGCAACAGCAGGCGCGGCCGGGTGGCAAGGGCGCGGGCGATCTCAAGCCGGCGCTTCTCGGGCGGGGTCAACTGGTGCGCCAGGGCATCCGCCCGCCCGGCCAGCCCGGCGAAGTCCAGCACGTCCTGCGCCGCCCGCATCGCCTCGCGGGGCCGGGCGCCGCGCGAAAACGCGCCGACCATGACGTTTTCCAGCACCGTCATGCCGTCGAACGAGCGCACCACCTGGAAGGTGCGGGCCACCCCGGCGCGGGCGCAGGCGACCGGGCCGCGCCCGCTGATGGCCACGCCGTCCAGCAGCACCTCGCCGCGGTCCGGGCTGACCTCTCCGGAGATCACGTTGAACAGGCTGGTCTTGCCCGCGCCGTTCGGGCCGATCAGCCCCAGGATTTCGCCCGGCGCCACGTCGAAGCTGATATCGACGTTGGCCGAAACGCCGCCGAACGCCTTGGACACGCCGCATACGCTCAGAAGCGGAGTCACCCGCGCGCCGAGCCGAGCCGTCGCGCGACCGCGGCCTCCAAGCGTTCCAACTCCGCGTCCGGGATGCCCCAGTTGCGCAGCGCGTCGGCGGTCTGCAGCAGGTAGCTCGCCGCCGTGCCGCCGGGGCCGACGCCCGCCGCGAGCAGGTCCACGATCTCCGACTCCGGCACCGCGCCCGCGTGGAGCGGGTGGCGCGGGTCGGCGACGAACGTGACCGCGGCGACCGGGCCGGCCTCCGTCCTCGCATCGACCCACTCGGCGGCGTAGGTGCCGCCGGACATCTCCTGTTTCCAAACGGTCCAGAGCGCCTCTTGCACCGTGTCCTCCGGGAGGTGGAAGGCGACGCCGCCGCAGGCGCCGTGCTGCCGGTCCCAGCCGCAAACGCTTCGCGTTTCGGCGAGCCCGAGGGTCAAGGCGGGCTGCTCCACCGTGCCGCGGTTCCGGTTGTCCCAGATGCAGTAGCGGCGCACCAAGCCCTGCACCGTGCCGGCCCGGGCCGCGTCATGGGCGAACCCGTCTTCCCAGATCAGCGCGCCGTAGGCGAACACCCAAACGCCGTCCGCCGCCCGGCGCTCGTCGAGCACGCGCTCCATGCCCCGGCGCAGCTCCGCTTCCGGCACGGTGGCGGGCTGCGTGCCCGCGGCCACGGTGAGCGGCAGGCGGGCCTCGATGAGGGCACGGGTCAGGATCGTCATGGTGCCGGATAGTTGGGGCGCGCGACGAACTTTGAAAGGCGCTGCCTCCGGTTCGGTCAGCGCCGGCCGCGCGACCGGTTCGCGTCCAGCTCGGCGGGCGTGAGCTGGAAGCCGACCTCGATGCGATAGGCCGCCGCGGTCTTGTTTGCCTGCACCGGGAGCCGCAGCTCCACCTCGTCGCCCGTGAAGCGCAGCCGGTCGGCGTTCGCCGGGAACTCGGCGCGGAGCGGGAACACCTGCTTGTCCAGGATGGCGTTGCCGTCCAGCACGGCGACGAAGTAGGCGAATTCGGCTTGGCGCCCGGGTGCCGCCGGGCCGCGCGTCAGTTCCATGCCGACCTGGACCGTGGTCACCACGATGTCGGCGCCGTCCCGCTTGCAACTGCCGTTGATCCCCGTGATCCGCCCTTCCAGCTCGGTATCCACCAGGTCGCGCTGGTTGTTGCGGTAGCGCGACAGGTCCGCGGCGTCGCGCAGGATGGCGGCGCCGGGGCAGGCGGGGGCGAAGGCGTCCTGGGTGCCGCCGCCGCAGCCGGCCAGGGCCAGCAGGCAAGTCATGCTCAGCCAGGCGGGAAAACGCATTGCAGGCATCCAGATCTCCGGCTTGCGCCCCGCTCGTCGCCGGGGCGGCACGACACCAGTTGTAGCGGAATGCGCGCGGCGGCATAGTGCGCCGCGCCTGCAAGCCGGATACCCATGTCCCAGACCCAAGCCGTCCAGCACGTCTCCGTCCCCCAGCCGCGGCCCGACCTTCTGGTCGTGCTGGCCGGCCCGCGCGGATTCTGCGCCGGGGTGGACCGCGCCATCCGCGTGGTGGAGGAGGCGCTTCGCCGCTACGGCGCGCCCGTGTATGTCCGCCATGAGATCGTACACAACCGCACTGTCGTCGAGGCGCTGGAAGCGCAGGGCGCCGTGTTCGTGGAGGAGCTGGACGAGGTTCCCGCCGACGCCCACGTGGTGTTCAGCGCCCACGGCGTGCCGAAATCCGTGCCCGCAGAAGCGCGGCGCCGCAACCTGTCCTATCTCGACGCCACCTGCCCGTTGGTCAGCAAGGTGCACCGGGAAGCTGAGCGCCATTACGCCGGCGGCGGACCCGGCGCCCGCCACATCCTGATGATCGGCCATGCCGGCCACCCGGAGGTCGTCGGCACCATGGGCCAACTGCCGCCCGGCAGCGTCACGCTGGTGCAGGATACCGCCGGCGCCGAGACGGTGATGCCAGCGGACCCCGGGCGCCTCGCCTTCATCACCCAGACCACGCTGTCGGTCGATGACACCGCGGACATCGTGGCGACGCTCCGCCGCCGGTTTCCCGCCATCGAAGGGCCGAAGCACGAGGACATCTGCTACGCCACCACGAACCGCCAGGCGGCGGTGAAGGCCATCGCGCCGCAATGCGACCTAGTGGTGGTGATCGGCAGCCCCAACAGCAGCAACTCCCTGCGCCTGCGCGAGGTGGCGGAGCGGGCCGGCGCGGCGCGGGCGATCCTGCTGCCGCGGGCGGACCAGCTCGACTGGAAAGTCTTGGAAGGGGTGCGGAGGCTCGGCATCACCGCCGGGGCGTCGGCGCCGGAAAGCCTGGTGCAGCAACTGCTCGGCCGCCTCGGCGAGCGTTACGCGCTGCGGATCGAGGAGCGGCAGGTGACGCAGGAAGACGTGGTGTTCAAGCTGCCGGCCCCGCTCTGCTGACCCCCTGCTGAATGGCGGTCTATACCGACGTCACCGATGAAGCGCTGTCGGCCTTTTTGGCCGGCTATGATCTCGGCACCACCGTCGCTTTCCGCGGCATCGCGGAGGGCGTTGAGAACAGCAACTTCCAGCTCCGCACCACGGCGGGCGACTTCATCTTGACGCTCTATGAGAAGCGGGTGGATCCGGCGGAGCTGCCCTGGTTCCTCGGCCTGATGGAGCACTTGGCGTCCCGCGGCATCACCTGCCCGCAGCCGGTCCGCGGGCGCGACGGGGAGGCGCTGCGCCAGTTGGCCGGGCGGCGGGCCTGCATCACCACCTTCCTGCCCGGCGTTTGGCCCCGGCGCGTCCGGCCGGAGCACTGCGCGCCCGTGGGCCAGGCGCTGGCCGGGCTGCACCGGGCCGGCGCGGACTACGCCCCCGCCCGGGCGAACGGGCTGGGGCCGGAAAGCTGGGCGCCGCTGCTCGCGCGCAGCGGGGCGCGCGCGGACGAGATCCAGGCCGGCCTCCATGCGGAGCTGGCGGCGGCGCTCGGCCGCATTGCAGGCAACTGGCCGGCCGGGTTGCCCCGCGGGCACATCCACGCCGACCTGTTCCCGGACAACGTGTTCTTCCTGGATGGCCGGCTGTCGGGGCTGATCGACTTCTACTTCGCTGCGACGGACCTGCTGGCCTACGACCTCGCGGTGTGCCTGAACGCCTGGTGCTTCGAGCCGGACTACAGTTTCAACGTCACCCGCGCCCGCGCCATGCTGGCCGCCTACGACCGGGTGCGCCCACTGCTGCCGGCGGAGCGCGCGGCCCTGCCGGTGCTGTGCCAGGGCGCGGCGCTCCGCTTCCTGCTGACCCGGCTGTATGACTGGCTGCACACGACGCCGGGCGCCTTGGTGACGCGCAAGGACCCGGTTGAGTACCTGCGCCGCCTCCGCTTCCACCTTGCCGCGCGGGACGAGCACGCTTATGGGATCTGACGCGCCCGCGGACGCCGAGCCTGCGACGGTCGAAATCTGGACCGACGGCGGCTGCAAGCCGAACCCCGGCCCCGGCGGCTGGGCGGCCATCCTGCGCTTCGGCGCGCACGAGCGGGAACTGCAAGGCGCCGACCCCGCCACCACCAACAACCGCATGGAACTCACCGCCGCCGCCGCGGCGCTTGAGGCGCTGACCCGGCCCTGCCGCGTGGTGCTGCACACGGACAGCGAGTATGTGCGTAACGGCATCACTCGCTGGAGCACCGGCTGGGTGCGCCGCAACTGGCGCAATGCGTCCGGCGATCCCGTCGCCAACATGGCGCTGTGGCGCCGCCTGCTGGACGCGGCCAAGCCGCACACGGTGGAATGGCGCTGGGTGCGCGGCCATTCGGGCGACACGATGAACGAGCGCGCGGACACCCTGGCGACGGCGGCCCGGCAAGGGTTGGGCGGATGAGGTTTGCCCCATGAGGGCGCAAGCAGCCCTCTGTTATTCGCGTTGCTATTCACGCATTTGATTTGTAGGCTCAACGCTTTGATATATCAGATGAAGGTGGTTCGACCTATGCGCTGAGCTATTCATGGGGCGCGTGATGGATGGGCTGGACAACCTGATTGTTGCCGTTCTCAAGCGGGAGGGCCGTGAAGTTTCAACGGCAAACCTCGGCAAGCTGCTGGCGCGGGAAGGCCGGATGGTCAGCCAGCCCACCCTGTCGCGGCGTCTCATTGCCCTGAACGCCGGGCGTCATGTCGCATCCCGGGCAGCGGGGCGGGGCCTGGTGCACAGCCATGACAACCACCACGACTGGTTCGCGGCGCCGCCCCAAAGGCGGCCGAACGTTGCCTATGACGGCGCCCTGCTACGCAGTTATGAGCCGAACCGCACCGTTTGGCTGTCGCGCGAGGAGCTTGGACGCCTCCACGGGGCAGGCGGAGGTAGAAAGCTGGACGGGGCCACGTACGCCCGCGCCATCGTGCAGAAGCTGCTTGTGGACCTGTCCTATGCGTCGTCGGCGCTCGAAGGCAACTCCTACTCGTACCTCGACACCCAGGTGCTCATCGAGTTCGGGCTGGCGGCCGAAGGGAAGAATGCTTTTGAAACGCAGATGATCCTGAACCACAAGGAGGCCATCCTCTACATCGTCAACAACATCGCCGACATCGCCATCGACGCCCGCGAGCTGAAGACCTTGCACGCCCTGCTTTCCCGAGGTCTCCTGAGAGATCCTGCCGCAACGGGGGCGGTCCGGCATCGCGTCGTTGACATCACCGGCTCTTCCTACAAGCCCATGGCGAACCCGCATCTGCTGGAAGAGGAGCTGCGCGAAGTCGCCCGGAAAGCCTCCGAGATCGAGGAGCCGTTCGAGCAGTCCCTCTTTCTGATGGCGTTCGTCTCCTACCTCCAAGCGTTCGAGGAGGTGAACAAGCGGACGGCGCGGCTTGCGTGCAACGTGCCGCTGCTGCGGAACAGCATCGCGCCGCTGTCTTTCATGGAGATGGACAAAACGGCCTACACCCGCGGTTTGCTGTCGCTTTATGAGCTGCAGCGACCCGACGTGCTGAAAGACGCCTTCGTGGATGGCTACGCGCGCTCGGCCAGCCTTTACGATGCCTATACGGCCAGGGATCGTGAAGCCATGGAGTTGGAAGTGCGGCGCGGGCGCGACATCTACGCCGCGGTCGGCGCATACGTCCGCAAAGCCGTGGAAGACGGGAGGCTTCCCGACCTGGCAGCCTTTTCCGGCGAGCACTTCCATCATGATGCGGAGCCGACACGAACCCGGCTTGTGGAGCGCGTGTCGGCCATTGTAGGGGCGTTGCACGAAGGCAACCATGTCGCCTTCGGTGTGCCCAGGGCCATGTTTGACAGCTACGAAGCCTTGCGAAGCGCTTCTGAGGCGAATTAAACGCCTATGTCCCCCACCAACAGGTGTTTCGCCGGGCCTCAGCCCTGCTGCTCCACCTTGTTCCGGAGGACGCCGATCTTCTCGACCTCCAATTCCACCGTGTCGCCGTGCCGGAGAAAGCGGCCATGCTCCAGGCCGCACCCGTTGCCGACCGTGCCTGAGCCGATGAACTCGCCCGCGAACAGCGTCTCGTCGCGCGACATATAGGTGATCAACTCCTCGAAGCTGAACAACATGCCTTCGCTCCGGCCCTGCGACCAGACCTCGCCGTTGACCCGCGCTTCCATCGCCAGGGCGTAAGGGTCGCCCACCTCGTCCGGCGTGACGATCCAGGGGCCGAGCGCGTTGGCCCCGTCGAAGCTCTTGCCCTTGGACGGGCCAAGCCAGCCGGGCATCTCCTTCGCCTGCTGGTCGCGCGCCGAGAAGTCGTTGAAGATCGTGAAGCCGAAAATGTGGTCGCGCGCCCGCGCGGCCGGGACGTTCGCCGCGGTCCTGCCGACAAAGACACCGAACTCGAGCTCGTAGTCCATCACCGTGCTGTAGCGCGGCCAGCGCACGGTGGCGTCCGGCCCGCACACCACCAGGCGGTTGGTGATGTAGTAGATCGGCATCTCGCGATACACGGCGGCCACCGGCGCCAACGGCTCGGCGTCGATTGCGGCCAGCGCCTCGGCATCGCCCCGAGCCGCGAGCTTGCGCAGGCCGCGCGGCGACTGGCGGATGTGCAGGGGAAAGCTCATGGCGTCGCGCATCTGGCGCGGCTCGGGCACGGGCGCGAGCAGCGCGACGGTTGCCAGGGACGCGGACAGGTCCTCCTCCCGGCCCCGCTCGTCGAACAACCGGCGGCACAGGTCCAAGCCCCCGGCGCCCGCGTCCATGAGGCCCAGCATGGACCCGAACGGATGGTCGGCGCGGCCCGCCCGCTCCGCCGCTTTCGCCAGGTCGAACACGCGGTCCCCGCCATGGACGATGCCGATTTTCGGCTGGCCGCCTGCGGCCTGAAAGGTCGCGAACTTCGTCATTCCTGTCTCCCTCCGCGGATTGCAAAAGCTTGGCCTCCGCCGGCCGCGCCTGCCGGCACGGCAGTGGCGATCCGCCCCGGCCGCGGCGCAAGCAGGGCCAGGGCGGCGAAGCCGAGGCAGGCCAAGCCCTTGAAGCCCCACGCCGCGCCGAACCCCCAGCCTGCCGCGATCTGGCTGTAAAGCGGCGGCACCGCCGCGCCGCCCACCGCGACAATCGTCAGCATCAGCCCGGCGGCAGTCGGGATGTCCGACACGCGGAACACATCGCGCTGCTGGCCGGGGATGCTGACCCAGACCACAAAGGCCGTGATCGCCGCCGCCCCGATGGCCGCCGCCGCGATCTCCAGGCCGAGCAGGCCGAGATGGGGCACCAGGAGCAGGGCGACGCCCTCAATGGCGCAGGCGGCCAGGAACGTCGGCACCGCGCCGAGCACGCGGTCGGCGAGCCACCCGCCGGCAAAGGCGCCCGGGATGCCGCTGACCAGGAGCACGACGCTGACCGCCTCCGCGCCGGCATGGTCAAGCCCGAAGCGTTCCTGGGCGTAGTGCGGCAGCAACTGCGCCGCGCTGAAATAGCTGCCGTAGGCGCCGAGAAAGGCGAGGCCCATGATCCACAGGGTGGCGCTGCCGAAGACCCGGCGGAGCGAGTCCGCGCCGCCATGCCCGGCGTGCGAAGCGGCGGCCTCGTCGCCGGGCGGCTGCGGGAAGGCCGCCGCCATCAGCGCAAGCGTCAGCAAGCCGATGGCCGCCCCGGCGAGCAAAGCCTGGCGCCACCCCAGCGCGCCCACGACCAAACCCCAGCCGAACAGGCCGGCCGCCGCCCCCACCGTGAAGGCCACCCCCGTGACCAGGCCGTTGGCGGTGGCAAGCTCGCGCCCGCGGAACCAGGCGGCGGTCAGCCCGACCGCGGCCCCGAGGTAGATCGACCCGCCGACGCCGCAAACGAACCGCGCGGCGAGCAGCGTTTCGAGCGTGGGCGCCCACGCGCTCAGCCCGGCCCCGGCGGTTTCCACCGCGATTCCGAGCAGCATCGCCGTTCTCATGCCGTAGCGTTCTGCGATGGAGCCGCCGGGGATGTGGGCGATGCCATAGCCGGCGATGAACGCGCCCACGATGCCGCCCACCTGCGCGAAGGACAGGCGCATCTCGCCGACGATGGCCCCGAACGCGGGGATGATGCAGAACCAGTTCAGGGTGAACTGGATGAACGAGGCGAAGATGATCGCCAGGGCGACCCAACGGTTGTTCATGGCGCGTCTCCCGTCCCGCCGTCCTAAGCATCATTCTGCGGAGCGTGCTCACGCGCAGCAGGGAGAATGATGCGTCCTCAATGCCTGCTTAGGACCGCCGTGCTTCAATCGGCCCGGAGCGGGCCGCGGTGGCAGGCGCACTTGCCGAGCTTGCAGCGCATCTTCGACATCTGCTCGAACAGCGGCACCGGCTCAAACCGCATGTCTTCGCCCTTGAAGCCGGCGTAAAGCGTCGCGACCGTGACCACGACGCGCTCCGCGTCGCCCCAATCGGCATAAGGGCCGAGCGGGATGTCGAAGGCGGCCTCCGTGGCCGGCATCCCGGCCTGGAACCGCTTCCACGCTTCGTCGTGCACGAACTGCAGGTAGTCGCGCATCGCCCGCACCGCGTCCTTGTCGGCCACGTTGCCGTGGCCGGGCACCACCACGTCCACGTCCATGCCGAGGATGCGGTCGCAGGCGGCGATCCAGTTCGTCACCGGCCCGGCCCAGGCGATGGGCGTGCCCTCGTTGAACAGGATGTCGCCCGTGAACACGACCCGGTCCTCCGGCAGGTACACCAGCGTGTCGCCCTTGGTGTGGGCGGGTCCTACCTCGATCAGCCGGACGGCCTTGTTGCCGACGCGCAGGTCCAGCTCGCCGGTGAAGGTGCGCGTCGGCTTGGCCAGCGTGATGCCGCTGAAGTCGAACGGTTGGAAGCACTCGATGATGAAGGCGCCGCCCTCGCCCTTGTCGCGGGCCGTCAGCATCAGATGGTGGAAGGCCGAGGGCGGGAACTCCTCCAGCTCATGGGCGGTCGCCTCCGACCCGATGATCTCGGCGCCCTCCACCAGCTCGTTGCCGTAGCAGTGGTCGCCGTTCGCATGGGTGTTGACGAGGGTGTTGATGTGCGCCGCGGCCGGAACCGAGCGGCGCATGTCGTCCAGCATGTCCTTGGTCAGCTTGAGGTCGAACAGCGTGTCCACGAGCAGGGTCTGGTCGCCGTCCACGATCAGCCCCGCGTTGCTCCAGCCCCAGGAGCCATCGGGCTGCAGGTAAGCCCAAACGTTCTGGCCGACCTCGTGCAGGCCTTTCGTGTATTGCCACCGTGCCATGCTGTCCTCCCCCGTTCGCCTCGGCCAGCCGCGGCGCGATCCTCGGGATCGCGCCGCCGCGGTCGCGTCGGCGTTGACGGGAGCGTAAACAGCGGTCACGCCATCGCCAAGGTATTTATCAGTCGTTCAGTAAAAATTTTCGGAGGGGTCGATGCCGGCCGGTTTGCAGAAGGAGTTGAAACCCCCCGGAACGCGGGACCGCATCCTGGCCGCGGCGGAACGGCTGTTCGCGGACTACGGCTATGACGGCGTCTCGATGCGGCGGATCGGGACGGAGGCCGACGCGCCCATTGCGTTGATCGCTTACCATTTTGGCAGCAAGGAGAAGCTGTACCGGGCCGTATTCGAGCACCGGATCACCCCGCTGAACGAGCGGCGCCGGGCGGCGCTGGCGCAGGCCAGGGCAGCGCCCGGCGCTCCCCCGGCCATCGAAGCGGTGCTGGACGCCCTGGCCCGGCCCTGGATCGAGATGCGCGACGCCGACGAGGGCCGCCACTACACGCGGCTGATCGCCCGCGAAGTGAACGACCCGCGCGAGGCCGGGCGCGGCATCGTGCGCGACCTGCTGGACCCCATCGCCCTTGAGTTCCTCCACGCCATGGCACAGGCGCTTCCCGGCCGCCCGCGCGCCGACGTCCATTGGGGCTACCACGTCTTCGTGAGCACCCTGCTGCTCACCCTGGCCAATCCGGAGCGCGTGGTGCGGCTGTCGGGCGGCCTTATCGACCAGGTGTCGGGCGAGGACACGGTGGGCCAACTGGTCCGCTTCGTCGCGAGGTCGTTGACCGCCGTGCCGGAAGAAGCGCCGACGCGCAGCCCTGGCACAAGCCGCCCGTGCGGCACTATTCCATGACAGGCGCCAGCTTCGAGACGGACTCCACGTCCTCGCCGAGCCATTGCGGGTTCTTGGCGGTGCCGTCGAACGTCGCGCTGGTCTTGAATAACTCGTACTTGCCCTCCAAGGCATGGGGACGGCTGCGGGCCAGTAGTCCCGCGACCTTTGCTTTGTCCATGGGCTGGAAGGTGCGGACCGCCTCGAAGGCTTGGTCGAGGTCGCGCTGGTTCTCCATCCCCGTGATGACAACGGAAGTCGGCAGGTTCAAGGCATAGTGCAGGTACTCAAGCGGCTTGATCGCCGCCCCGCTCTTCAGCAGCACGCTGTCAGCGAACGACTTCATGCCCAGCGCCGCGATGCCGTGCTCGACCAGATAGGGCAGCACGAGGTGCGCGAAGCTGCGGAAATGCGCGTCCATGACGTTCAGCGGCATCTGCACCGCGTCGAAATGGAACCCGCGCTCGGCCGCCACCGCCAGCATCTGCAGGTGGATGCGCGGGTCCTTGTGCCCGGTAAAGCCGATGAAGCGCAGCTTGCCTGCCTGCTTCGCCTCGATGAACGCTTCCATCGCGCCGCCCTCGGCGAAGATGCGGTCCGGGTCGTCGTAGCGCAGGATCTCGTGGTGCTGCACCAGGTCGATCCGGTCCGTGCGCATCCGCTTCAAGGAGGTGTCGATCTGGTCGGCCGCTTCCTTCTTTGTGCGCCCGTCCATCTTGGACATCAGGAACACCTTGTCCCGGTATCCGCCCTGGTCGAGCGCCACGCCGACGCGCAGTTCGGAGCGGCCCTTGTTGTAGTCCCAGCAGTTGTCGATGAAGGTGATGCCGCGATCGATGCCCTCGTGCACCAGGCGCACGGCCTCCTCGTCGCTCACCGCGCTTTTGCCGAGGTGGAAGCCGCCCATGCCGATGGCGGAGATGGTCTCGTTCGTGCGGCCGAAGCGGCGGTAGAGCATGTCGCCGCGGCGCTCGCCGGGATCGGTCACGAAGGGCAGCGCCGCCGGGTCGGGCACCCGCGTGGTTGGCAGCGCCGGGCTTGCCAAGGCCGCGCCCGCTGGAATTCCGTTAATTGCTGTTGCCATGGATCACCTCCTGACCTCCATAAGGCCGTGGGCCGGACGATGGTTTCCCCGTCCGCGGTTGATCGCGGGGCTTTCAGGCCAGGACCCTGCCGCGGCGCGCCCACAGCATGGCCGCGCCCGCAACGGCCGTCAGCAGAAGCAGCGCCGCCCGCAGTCCCACGGCCTGGGATGCAAGGCCGATCAAGGGCGGCACGCCCATCAGCGCGCCGTATCCCGCCGTCGCGGCCATCGCCACCCCGGCGGGACCGTCGCGCCCGGCGGCGCTGAACAGCACGGGGACGACGTTGGCGGTCCCGATCCCGACCAGCGCGAAGCCGGCAGCCGCGCCGATGGCGTTTGGCGAAGCCGCGGCCCCGAGCAGGCCGAGGCCGGCCACCGCACCGCCCCACCACACGACCCGCGCCGGGCCGAGCCGGCGCACGGCGAGGTCGCCGCCCAAGCGGCCCACCACCATGGCCGCCGCAAAGGCCGCGAGGCCCATGGACGCGACCGCGGCGGACGCCCCAAGCTCGGTGCGCAGGTAAACGCCGGACCAGTCGGCCGCGCTGCCCTCGACGGCGAAGCTCGCCGCGGCCACGGCGCACAGACGCAGCATTGCGCGGCTGGGCCAGGCGAACCCGGCCTGACCCGGCGGGCGGCGCGGCGCGTCCGGCATGAAGAAGGCCGCAAAGCCGCAAAGGGCGCTCGCGAAGCCGGACAGCGCGAGGGCTTGGGGCAAGCTGGCCCCCGCGCCTGCCAGCAGCCCGGCCGCCGCCGCCCCGGCCAGCTCCCCCAGGCTCCACCCGGCGTGGAAGGACGACATGACCGCCGTGCCCCAGCCGCGCTCGACCTCCGCCGCGTGCGCATTCATGGCGACGTCCAAGCTCCCGAGCACGGCGCCGAGGAGCAGCCCGGACGCGAGCAGCGGCGGCCCGCCGGGGAGCAGCGCCGGCAACGGCAGCACGGCGGCGAGCGCCACGGCCGAGATCCACGACACGCGCGCCGTGCCGACCCGCCCGGCAACCCGGCCCACGACCTGCATGGCCAGCAGCGAGCCGACGCTTCCGCAAAACAAGAGGACGCCGAGCGCGGCGTCGTCCAATCCGGCCTGCTCGCGCAAACGGGGAAGGTTGCCGGCCCAGGCGCCGAAGGCGAGGCCGTTGGCGACGAAAACAAGCGTCATCGCCAGGCGCTGCGGCCAGGAGCGGTTGGGAAGCGTCACCCGCGCGGCGGCCGGCTCAGGAACGGCGAGCCGGACAAGCAGAAGCGCCAAGGCGTTTCAGCCGCCTGCGTGATGCCGATGCGGCGGCCTTCTGCGATCCGCGGCGGCGCCACCCGGCCCTCGAGCGCGAAGGGCGGCGCGTCCAGCGGCAGGCCGTCGAGCGCCCCGGTCACGCCCAAAGCCTGGCACAGCCGCCCGGGGCCGCTGCAAAGCCGCCGTAGGTCCGCCACGCCCCGGCGCTGCATCATCGCCTCGATGCCCACCGTCGGCTCCAACGCCCGGATAAGGACGGCGCTGCCCAGGACTTCGGCGTCGCACACGGCGTTCAAGCACCAATGGATGCCATACGAGCGGTAAACATAGGCACACCCGGTCGGCCCGAACATGGACGCATTGCGCGGGGTTTGGCCCACGAAGCTGTGCGAGGCGGGATCGTCCCGGGCATAGGCTTCGGTTTCGACCACGACCCCGCCCACGCCATCGACCAGCAGCGTCGCCCCAATCAGGTCGCGGGCGACAACAGGCACGGGCCGGTGAAAGAACGTGCGGGGCAAGGCTTGGCCGGGCGTCATGCCGGGGTAAACCCATCGGGCATGGGGAGGGTTGCGGCCCGGCGGTCCCGCCCTTCGGACGCCGGTTCCGATGCTGCGAACCCGGCGCTTGGAGGCTTCCGCCAGTTGCACATCGTTGGGCCTCCGGCCTACGCTCAAAAAGCGACGCGCAAAAAAATATCAGCGCAGGGCTGCAAAGCGTGTGGCCGCACGGTTTCGCACGGGATACGTTTGAGCTAAGATGAAATGACCTGGCGGGGATCGTGCCGCGGCGAAGATCGCCGCTGCAAGGAGAACCCGCCCGGAAACAATGACGATCTGCACCGCTCGCGCGGCGCCGCTTGGGGCGGCAGCGTGAGGCAAGGTGGGCGGCGGGGGAGGAGCTTTGGGGTTGACCGATCTGAAATTGGTGCGGGCGCACGGCGGCCAGCCGTTCACGGCCCGGCGGCTCCGCCCGGAGCATGAGCGGCCCCGCGCCACGGCGGCCTGCTCCGACGCGCCAAACCCCAACCAGCAGATCCTGGCTGCGAAGAACAGGCCGCCATCGAAGCTCAGCACCCCCGTCATGGCCGGCGGCGTGCCCGCGCGGCCTGAGACCAGAACTCACGGCGTCGCCAGGCCTCGCGCCGCCGATCAGCGCGCGACGAACGCAAACGGGCCGGCTGCGGCCGATGAAAGGGAAACAAGCATGATCCGACACACCAAAACGCCGATGAGGACGCCCGCGGCGGCGGCGCTGGCCCTCGGCCTGCTCGGTGGGACCGCGGCCTCCGCCGCGACCGTTTCCAACACAACCGTGGCGTTCCTCATGCCCGACCAAAGCTCGACCCGCTACGAGGAGCATGACGCCCCCGGCTTCGTGGCCCAGATGCAGAAGCTTTGCCCGACCTGCAAGGTGCTGTACCAGAACGCGAACGGCGACGCGTCCCGCCAGCAGCAGCAGTTCAACTCGGCCGTGTCGCAGGGCGCCAAGGCCATCGTGCTCGATCCCGTCGATTCGGCCGCTGCGGCGTCCCTGGTCAAGCAGGCCCAGGGCCAGGGCATCAAGGTGATCGCCTATGACCGGCCGATCCCCTCGGCGGCGGCCGACTACTACGTGTCCTTCAACAATGAGGAAATCGGCAAGTCGATTGCCAAATCGCTGGTGGACCACCTCAAGGCGAACAAGGTGCCGACGGACGGCACCGGGGTGCTGGAGATCAACGGCTCGCCGACCGACGCCGCCGCGGGCCTGATCAAGAAGGGCATCCACGAGGGCCTCGCCGAGGGCGGCTACGCGACCTTGGCCGAATACGACACCCCGGAATGGGCGCCGCCCAAGGCTCAGCAATGGGCGAGCGGCCAAATCTCGCGCTTCCAGAAAAAGATCGTGGGCGTGGTCGCGGCCAATGACGGCACCGCGGGCGGCGCGATCGCGGCCTTCAAGGCGGCGGGCGTGTCCCCGGTGCCGCCCGTCACCGGCAACGACGCCACCATCGCCGGGCTGCAGCTCATCATCGCGGGCGACCAGTACAACACCATCTCGAAGCCGAGCGAGATCGTCGCCGCGGCGGCGGCGGACGTGGCAATTGCGCTGCTCGGGGGGGAAACGCCCAAGGCCGACACCACCCTGTTCAACACGCCGACCCGGCTGTTCACCCCGGCGCTGGTGACGGCTGGGAACCTCAAGGCCGAGATCATCGACAGGACCGTCAACGGCAAGCCCATTGAAAAGGCCGCGACGCTGTGCACCGGCCGCTACGCCGAAGGCTGCAAGAAGCTCAGCATCGCGCCCTGAGCCTTTGACCGGGACCGTCCGCCCTTTGCTGCGGGCGGTCCCCGACCGACCCCGCCGGACCCGGAGCCTGCCGCCCATGACCGACCCATCGCAAACGATGCCCGCGGGCGAGCCGGTGCTGAGCCTGCGCGGCATCTGCAAGCAGTTCGGCGCGGTTTCGGCGCTGACCGACATCGACCTTGACGTCCACGCCGGCGAGGTCGTGGCCCTTGTCGGCGACAACGGCGCCGGCAAGTCCACGCTCGTCAAGGTCCTGGCCGGCGTGCACCCAGCGACCACGGGCACCATGACGTTCCGCGGCCAGCCCGTGACGCTGGCCGGCCCGAACGACGCCCTGTCGCTCGGCATCGCGACCGTGTTCCAGGACCTGGCGCTTTGCGAGAACCTCGATGTCGTCGCCAACATCTTTCTCGGCAAGGAGATGAAGCCCTACGCCCTTGACGAGGTGTCGATGGAGATCCGGGCCTGGACGCTGTTGAACGAGCTGTCGGCCCGCATCCCCAGCGTCCGCGTGCCCATCGCGTCCTTGTCGGGCGGCCAGCGCCAAACGGTGGCCATTGCCCGCTCGCTGCTGCTGGAGCCGAAGCTCATCATGCTGGACGAGCCGACCGCGGCCCTGGGCGTCGCGCAAACGGCCGAGGTCTTGAACCTGATCGAGCGCGTGCGCGACCGCGGCCTCGGCGTGATCATGATCAGCCACAACATGGAGGACGTGCGCGCCGTCGCGGACCGGATCGTCGTGCTGCGGCTCGGGCGCAACAACGGCGTCTTCTACCCCGACACGTCCAATCAGGAACTGGTCAGCGCCATCACGGGCGCGGCCGACAACGCGGTGTCCCGCCGGTCCGGGCGGCGCCAGGCCGCCCAGCAGGACGTGTCGGGGGAGGCGAGGGCATGAGCAGCGACAAGGTCCCGGCGGCGACGGCGCTCGACCGCGCGGATGTCCGCGTCCGGCACGACGCCGGGCTGGGCGGCGCCGTGCGCGGCTTCATCGACCGCGTGCGGTCGGGCGACCTCGGCTCGCTGCCGGTGGTGGTCGGGCTTGCGATCATCTGGACGGTGTTCCAAAGCCTCAACCCCGTCTTCCTGTCGAGCAGCAACCTCGTCAACCTTTTGTTCGACAGTTCCACGGTGGGCGTCATCTCGCTCGGCATCGTGTGCATCCTGATGGTCGGCGAGATCGACCTGTCGGTCGGCTCGGTCAGCGGCTTCGCGTCCGCGGTCGTCGGCGTGCTTTGGGTGAACGCCGGCTGGCCCGTCGCCATCGCGATCCTGGCGGCGCTCGCGGTCGGCGGCGCGTTCGGCGTCGTCTATGCCGTGCTGTTCAACCGCCTGGGAATGCCGAGCTTCGTTTCGACCCTTGCGGGCCTGCTCGCGGTGCTTGGGATGCAGCTTTACATCCTCGGCTCGACCGGCTCGATCAACCTGCCCTACGATTCCGCGCTCGTGGTGCTCGGCCAAACGCTCGTCATGCCGGCCTTCGTGTCCTACGCGCTGGTGCTGATCGCGGGCGGCGCCATCCTCGCGACCGGCTATCGCACGGCTGCCCGGCGGCGCGCGGCGGGCCTGACGCCGCCGTCGCTGGCCGGGATCGTGGCCCGCGCGCTCGCCTTCACGGTGGCCCTCGAACTCGTCGTCTTCTACCTCAACCAGGACCGTGGCATCCCGTGGATGTTCGGCCTGTTCGTTGGCCTCGTGGCGGCGATGGACTACGCGCTCAAGCGGACCAAGTGGGGCCGCTCGATGACGGCGGTGGGCGGGAACCGGGAAGCCGCGCGGCGCTCCGGCATCAACGTGCCCGGCATCTATATGAGCGCCTTTGTGCTGTGCTCGACGCTTGCGGCGCTCGGCGGCGTGCTGGCGGCTGCCCGCCTCGCTTCCGCGAGCCAGCAGGCCGGCACCGGGGACGTCAACCTGAACGCCATCGCCGCGGCGGTGATCGGCGGCACCAGCCTGTTCGGCGGGCGCGGCAGCGCCTACTCGGCGCTGCTCGGTATCATCGTGATCCAGTCCATCGCGAGCGGGCTGACGCTGCTCGATCTGTCGTCCTCGCTCCGTTACATGATCACCGGCGCCGTGCTGGCCATCGCGGTGATCGTGGACAGCCTGGCGCGGCGGTCGCGCGTGTCGCACGGCCGCGCCTGAGCGCGACCCGCGCCGCGCACGCCAACACCTGATCGGAACGGAGAAACTGAGATGGGCCAGGAACTGTCGGGCAAGGTTGCGGCGATCACCGGCGCCGCGTCGGGCATCGGCTTCGAGTGCGCCCGGGCCATGCTCGCGGCCGGCGCCCGGGTGGTGCTCGTGGACTACGCCGAGGAGAAGCTGAAGGAGGCCTGCGCGGAGTTGGGACCGGAGGCGATCCCCGTGGTGGTCAACCTCCTCGATCCCCCGAGCGTGACCGGCATGATGCCGCAGATCCTGGAGCGCGCCGGGCAGTTGGACATCTTCCACGCCAATGCGGGGTCCTATGTCGGGGGCGATGTCGTGGGCGGCGACCCTGACGCCTGGGACCGGATGCTGAACCTGAACATCAACGCCGCCTTCCGGTCCATCCACGCCGTGCTGCCGCACATGGTCGAGCGCGGAACCGGCGACATCATCGTGACCAGTTCGGTGGCCGGCCTCGTCCCGGTCGTCGTGGAGCCGGTTTACACGGCCTCGAAGCACGCGGTCCAGGCGTTCGTGCACACGCTCCGGCGGCAGGTCGCGAAGCACGGCATCCGCGTCGGCGCCGTCGCCCCCGGCCCCGTGGTGACGGCCCTGCTGAGCGACTGGCCCAAGGCGAAGCTCGACGACGCCTTGGCGTCCGGGAGCCTCATGCAGCCGCAGGAGGTGGCAGCCGCCGTGCTGTTCATGCTGACCCGGCCGAGGAACGTCACCATCCGGGACCTCGTCATCCTCCCGCAAAGCCTGGATCTCTGACAGCCGGTGGACGGCGAGGGGCGGCCAGGCCGCCGGTCACCGCGCTTGGCTGCCTTGCAGGTGCGGCAGCGCATCCGTCTCGGTGTCCCCGGCTGCCCTCGCGAGCCAGAGCGCCAAGACAAAGGCGACTGCCCCGGGGGACGGCAAGCCCGCGGAACGCGGCGGTCCAGCCCAACCAACATGCTCCCCGAATAGGCCTGACAGCGCGCTGACCGTGCCCAGTTACACGCTCTCCGTCGCGGCGGCAGCGCGTGCGCGGCGGCCGAGCATCCCCTGCACCGCCAGCACCATCAGCCCGGCAAAGGCCAGGCACGCCGCCAGGAACAGCATCGGCGCCAGCGTGCTGCCCGTCGCGTCCCGGATGTAGGGCACCGCGTTCTGCGCCAGGAAGCCGCCCAGGTTGCCCACCGAGTTGATCGCCGCCAGCCCCGCCGCCGCCGAAGCGCCCCGCAAAAAGGAGGAAGGCAGCGTCCAGAACACCGGCTGCGGCGAGAAGATGGCCGCCGCCGCGACGCAGAGCAGCGCGAACCGCACGGCGTTGCCGGGCACCAGCACGCTCAGCACCAGGCAGGCCGTCCCCACCATCACCGGCACGAGGATGTGCAGCGTCTTTTCCCCGGTCTGCTCGGAATGCCGCGGCACCCACCACAGCGCCAGCGCGGTGATGATCCAGGGCAGGATGTTGATGAACCCGTTCGCAGTGTTGGACACGCCGAACCCCTTCACCACCGTCGGCAGCCAATAGCTCAGCCCGTAGGCCGCGAGCGGGAAGCCCACGTAGGTGAAGGCCAGCAGCAGCACCCGGCGGTCGCCAAGGGTCGCGAGCGGGTTGCCGTGCTCCACCTTGGCATCGCGCGCGTCCTCGGCCGCGATGGACTCCCGCACCCAGTCCTTCTCGGCCTGCGTGTAGAAGCGGGCATGGGCTGGGCCGTCCGGCAGCATGAACAGCGTGACGACGCCCATCAGCACGGCCGGCAGGCCGGTGGCCAGGAACACCCATTGCCAGCCGCGCAGCCCGAGCGCCCCGTCCAGGTCCAGCAGCATCCCGCAGACCGGCGCGCCGACCGCGTTGGCCAAAGCACTCGCGATCATGAACCAGCCCACCATGCGCGCCCGGTGGCCGAACGGCACCCAGATGGTGAGCAGGTAAAGCACGCCGGGGAAGAACCCGGCCTCCATCACGCCCAGCAGGAAGCGCAGTACGTAGAACATGGTCGTCCCGTTCGTGTAGCCGAGCAGCAGCGTCACGATGCCCCAGGACACCATGATGCGCGCGAACCAGCGCCGGGCGCCGACGCGCGCCAGGAACAGGTTGCTGGGCACCTCGAACAGGAAGTAGCCGATGAAGAACAGCGACGCGCCGAGGCCGTAGGCGGACTCGGACAGGCCGAGGTCGCCGGCCATTTGCAGCTTGGCGAAGCCGATGTTCTGCCGGTCGATGTAGGCGATCAGGTACATCAGTCCCAGCAGCGGCATGACGTGCTTGACGAACTTCGCAATGGCGGCGTGTCCGATCTCCGTTGAGTCCGTGGATTGCGGCATTGGTTCCCCCTGTGCCCGGCGGCTCCAGGTAAGCGCCGCGCCAAACCACCTAACGCACGTTGATGGAATGAGGTTCTTTGTCGGCGTGGAGCGTCATGCCATAACCGCCGCGCGGCGGCGGGCAAGGGAACGCGCCGCGCCAGCCCGGGTCCCGGCGGTTTCTACTCCGCCGGCACGGCGGCGGGGCTTTGCTTGCCCATCGCCAGCACCACGAACCCGGCCACGACGGCGAACGCGATCAGCGGCAGCAGCCCCAAGGTGAAGCTGCCGGTCGCGTCCTTGATGGCGCCGATCAGGAATGGCCCCACAAAGCCCGCCAGGTTGCCAATGGAGTTGATCGCAGCGATCCCAGCCGCCGCCGTCGCGGCCGGCAGCATCTCGGTCGCCGTGGCCCAGAACGGCCCCTTCACCGTGTAAACGCCGATCAAGGTGACGCACAGCGCCAGCACGGTCGGCAGCAGGCTCGACGCGAACGCCACGCACGCCACCAGCCCGGCGGCGCACACGAACAGCGGAACCGCCGTGTGCCACAGCCGCTCCCCCTTCCGGTCCGAGCGCCAGCCCCACCAGATCATCGCGACGCAGCCAAAGGCGAACGGCACGGAGTTCAGCAGCCCGGTCTGCAAGTCCGTCAGCCCGAAGCTCTTGATGATCTGCGGCTGCCACAGCGTGAGGCCGTAGTTGCTCGCGACGCTTCCGGCATAGACCAGCGCCAGCAGCAGCACCTTGCGCTGGCTCAGCACTTCCCACAGCGGGACCTTGTGCGCGGTCGCCGTGCGCTTGTGCTCGGCGTCCAGCCGGCGGCGGAGCCAGTCCCGCTCGGCCTCCGGCAGCCAGCGCGCCGCGGCGGGGCGGTCCGGCAGCCACCTCAGAACCGCGAAGCCCAGCAGTACGGACGGCAGCGCCTCCAGGATGAACAGCCATTGCCAGCCGCGCAGGCCCAGCACGCCGTCCATGCCCAGGATGGCGCCGGAAAGCGGCGAGCCGAGCAGGCTGCTGATCGGGATGGCCACCATGAAGATGCCGACTATTCGCGCCCGGTGCTCGCTCGGGAACCAGTAGGTCAGGTAAAGGATGATCCCCGGGAAGAACCCGGCCTCCATGGCGCCCAGGAGGAAGCGCAGCCCCATGAACGACCAGGGACCCGTGACCAGCGCCATGCCGGCCGAGACGATGCCCCAGGAGACCATGATGCGCGCGATCCATCTGCGCGCGCCCACCCGCTCCAGCGCGATGTTGCTGGGCACCTCGAACAGGAAGTAGCCGAGGAAGAAGATGCCGGCGCCCCAGCCATACACCGTGGCGGAGAAGCCGAGGTCCTTGTTCATCTGCAGCGCGGCAAAGCCGACGTTCACCCGGTCGAGGAACGCCACGAAGTAGCAGGCGATCAGGAACGGCACCAAGCGCCACGTCACCCGCCGGATGGCAGACCGTTCCAGCGCCGCCTCATTCATCAGGACCGACATCGCCGTTCCTCCCGTTTTGTTAATATGAGCCTATCGAACTCGGGATGGGGGCGCCAGCCTGGAGGGCGGACGCTCGCGCGAGCTTGCGCAGGCTCGGCCCGGCCTTGCATCGCCGGGCCGCCGGACCTGTAATGCCGCCGATGCCGGACGCCCCGACCCGCTATCGCGACGTGACCTATGCCTCGCTCCGCGGCCGGGGCGTGCTGGTGACGGGCGGCGCGTCCGGCATCGGGGCCGAGATGGTGCGCGCCTTCACGGCGCAGGGCGCGGCGGTTCGGTTCCTCGACATCGACGAGGCGGCCGGCCAGGCGCTGGCGGACGAGACCGGGGCGCGCTTTCAAGTTTGCGACCTCACGGACATCGCGGCGCTCCGCGCTGCCGTCGCCGCGGCGGCGCCGGTGGAGGTGCTGGTCAACAACGCCGGCCACGACGACCGGCACGCGCTGGCCGCGGTTGAGCCGGAATACTGGAACCGGTGCCTGGCGCTCAACCTCAACCACCAGTTCTTCGCGGCCCAGGCCGCGGCCCCGGCGATGGCGGCGCGCGGCGGCGGGTCGGTGATCCTGCTAGGGTCGGTGTCCTGGATGCGCGGCCGGCCCGGCATGGTGGGCTACACGACCGCCAAGGCGGCGATCCACGGCATGACCCGCACCCTGGCGCGCGAGCTGGGCGAGGCGGGCATCCGCGTCAACTGCATCGTGCCCGGCGCGATCCTGACCGCGCGGCAGCAGGCGCTGTGGCTCACGCCCGCCGCGAACCAGCGCATCCTGGACGACCAGGCGCTGAAATTGCGGCTGGACGGGAGCCACGTGGCGCGGATGGCGCTGTTCCTGGCCTCGGACGAGGCGGCGGGCTGCACCGGGGCGGACTTCATCGTCGATGCCGGGCTGACGCTGAACTGATGGAGCTGCGCGCGTCCGGCGACGGGTTCTCGATCTGGCACGGCGGGCAGTGCCTGTTGTCCCACGGCGCGGCGGCGCCCTGCGTTGCCATCGGCCGAGGCGAGGCGCGGTTCGACATGCACCGCGGCAACTTCGACATCCACGGCACCGTGCTGTCCCGCACGCCGCTGCCGCACGCGGCGGTGCGGGACGGGCGAGTCGAACTGCGCGAACGGCCAGACAGCCCGGTCCGGCTGATATTGCACATCGTGCTCGACGGTTCGCACGCCAGCGTCGCGTTCGCCGCCGCGGACCCGCTCGACAACCGGCTTTGGCTGCAACTGCCGGCCGACCCGGAGGCGGCGGTCTGGGGGTGCGGCGAGCAGATGTCATACCTGGACCTACGCGGTCGCCGTTTCCCGCTTTGGACCAGCGAACCCGGCGTCGGGCGCGACAAATCGACGGTTATCACCCAGCAGGCCGACGCGGCGGGACACGCGGGCGGCGACTACTACACCACCAACTACCCGCAGCCGACCTTTCTCACTGCGCGCCGGATCGCGGTGCATCTGGAAACGACCGCCTACAGCGTGTTCGACTTCACCGCGCCCGGCCATCACCTGCTGGAAGCCTGGGCGATCCCGGAGCGGCTTGAGCTGACCGCGGCGCCGAGCCTCCTTGCGCTGGTCGAGGCGCTGTCCCTGCAGTTCGGGCGGCAGCCGCCGTTGCCGGATTGGGTGCTGGAGGGCGCGATCCTGGGCTTGAAGGACGGCGCGAACAGCTTCGCGCGCCTGGACGCGGTGGCCGCGGCCGGCGCGCGGATCGCCGGGCTGTGGTGCGAGGACTGGTGCGGCGTGCGGCAGACGAGCTTTGGCCGCCGGCTGTTCTGGGATTGGCGGTGGAGCGGGGAACGCTACCCGGACCTGCCGGCGCGCATCGCCGGGCTGCGGGCGCGGGGCATCCGGTTCCTGGGCTACGTGAACCCCTATCTGTGCAGCGACGGCACCCTGTTTCCCGAGGCGGAAGCGGCCGGGTTCCTGGCGCGGGACGCGGCCGGCGGCACCTATTTGGTCGATTTCGGCGAGTTCGAGTGCGGCGTGATCGACCTGACCCAACCGGAAGCCTGCGCCTGGTTCGCCGAGCGGGTGATCGGGCAGGAGATGCTCGGCCTCGGCCTGTCCGGCTGGATGGCGGATTTCGGCGAGTACCTCCCGACGAATGCGCGCTTGGCCAGCGGCGTGGACGCGGCCCTGCTGCACAACGCCTGGCCGGTGCTGTGGGCCGCGGTCAACGCCGATGCCGTGGCGCGGGCCGGGCAGGGGGGCGAGGCGCTGTTCTTCATGCGGGCCGGGTTCACCGGCGTGCAGCGGCATTGCCCGCTGCTGTGGGCCGGGGACCAGTGCGTCGATTTCTCCCGACATGACGGGCTGCAAACCGCGATCTGCGCCGCGCTGTCGGCGGGGCTGCTGGGCAACGCCTTTCACCACTCGGACATCGGCGGCTACACGAGCCTGTTCGGCCTCCTCCGCACGCCGGAGTTGCTGATGCGCTGGGCGGAGATGGCGGCGTTCACGCCCGTGATGCGCAGCCACGAGGGCAACCGGCCCGAGGACAACCTGCAGATCGACGGCGACCCGGCGGTGCTGGCGCATTTCGCCCGCATGACGCGCCTCCACGCGCATCTGGCGCCCTACCTCCGCACGCTGATCGCCGAGGCGTCGGCGCGCGGGCTGCCGGTGCAGCGCCCGTTGTTCCTGCACTTCGAGGCGGACCGGGCAACCCACGCGATCCAGGACGCCTACCTCTACGGCCCCGACCTGCTGGTGGCGCCGGTGCACCGGGCAGGCGCCGTGGATTGGCGCGTTTACCTGCCGGATGGCGCGGATTGGGTGCACCTGTGGTCCGGCGCGTCCTTCCCCGGCGGCGCGCACGCCACCGTTTCGGCGCCACCCGGCCAGCCCCCGGTGTTCCACCGCGCCGGCTCCGCCTTCCGCCCGTTGTTCGAGGCGACGGCCCTGCTGGACTGATCCGCCGGGGGCGGTAAGCTGCGCCAAAAGGCTACGGAGGAAGACGACCATGATCCGCCACGGAATGCTGGCCACCTTGGCTGCCGCCGCGCTTGCCGGGCACGCCGCGGCGGCCGAAATCCGCGTGTCCTGCTATTCCGACGGCAACGAGTGCGAGGTCACGACCGCGCTGGCCCAACGCTTCATGCAGGCCAACCCCGACGTGCGGGTCGCAATCGACCAGGTGCCCTACAAGTCGATCCAGGAAAGCCTGCCGGTGCAGCTTGCGGCGGGCAACGGGCCGGACATCGCGCGGGTGACGGATTTCGGCGCCATTTCCCGCTACTTCCTCGACCTCCGGCCGCTGCTGGGCGATGCCGCCTATTGGGAGGCGAACTTCGGCCTCACCCTGCCCTGGATGCGCGCAGCACCCGGCGACGCCGGCATCTACGGCCTGTCGACGCAACTGACCGTCACCGGCCCCATCGTCAACACGACGCTGTTCGAGCAGGCGGGCGTGCCGGTGCCGGACACCCGCGCGACCTGGGATGACTGGGCCGCCGCCGCCGCCCGGGTGGCGAAGGCGACCCAGACGCAGGCCGGCATGGCGATGGACCGCAGCGGGCACCGCTTCGCCGCCGGGGCCATCGACTACGGCGCGCAGTACTTCGGCCCGGACGGCGCCCCCGCCGTGACCGACGCCGGGTTTCGCGCCTTTGCCGAGCGGTTCGTGCGCTGGAACAAGGACGGCACGGTGGAGCGCGAGGTGTGGGCCGCCGCCGGCGGCGGCGCGTATCGCGATGCGTTCGAGGAGTTCGCCGGCGCCCGCACCGTTGTCTATATCTCCGGAAGCTGGCAGGTGCGGCGGCTGCAATCCTCGGTGGGCGACGGGTTCGACTGGTCGGTCGCCCCGCCCCCGTGCGGCCCCGCCGCCTGCACCGCCATGCCCGGCGGCGCCGCCTTCGTCGCGTTCAAATCCACCAAAAGCCCGAAGGAGGTCGCGCGCTTCCTCGACTACCTCGCGAGCCCTCCGGTTTATGCCGAGATGGCGTCGCGCACCGCCAACATCCCCGCCCATGCCGGGCTGCAGCGGTCCGGCGTCGAGTACGACTTGCCGGCTCCCGCCCGCGCGGCGCTGAAAGCGTTCACGGCCGCGGCCGGCGGCATCTCGCCCGTGGCCTACCGGCTGCAGGGCTACATCCTGAACCGCCCGGTGTTCAACGCCACCGTTGCCCGGCTGTCGCAGGCCATCGTGGGGGAGCTGACGCTGGACCAGGCCTATGCCCGCATTGATCAGGACGTGCAAAGCGCGCTGGCCGCGTCGAAGTAGCCATGCGCGGCGCTTTCTCCCGCACCTTCGGCGCGGTCATGAACCTGCCGGAGCGCCCGATGCGCTGGGCGCAGCGGCGGCTGGGGCCGGGGCTGGCCTGGCTGTTCGTCGGGCCGAACCTTTTGGTATTCGGCCTATTCACCTTTCTGCCCATCGTGCTGAACGTCTGGTACGCCGCGACATCGGGCACCAACCTGCTGCCCGGCGACCGCCCCTGGGTCGGCCTCGGCAACATGCGGGCGCTGCTGGAATGCGGCAGCTACCTCGACCCGTCCTCCTGCCAGCGCGACCTGTTCTGGCACGGGGTGCACAACACGGTGGCCTTTGTGGCGCTGCAGGTGTCGCTGACCGTGCTGCTGAGCGGGGTGACGGCGCTGGCGCTGAACAAGCCGGTCCGCGGCCGGGGCCTGTTCCGGGCGGCGTTCTTCTACCCCGTCCTGCTGTCCCCGGTCGTGGTGGCGCTGATCTGGAAGTGGATCCTGCAGCGCAACGGCGTGCTGAACGCCGCCATCATCGCGGGCGGCGGGCAGCCGGTGGACTGGCTGCTCAGCGCCGGCAGTGCCTTCGGGTGGACGGTGTTCGTCAGCATCTGGGCGCATATGGGGTTCTACACCCTGATCCTGCTGGCCGGGCTGCAGGCGATCCCGCGCGACGTGTACGAGGCCGCCGAGATGGACGCCGCCCGGCCCTGGACCCGCTTCCGCCGCATCACCCTGCCGCTGGTCATGCCGAGCCTCTTGGTCGTGCTGGTGCTGGCGCTGATCCGCGCGGTGCAGATCTTCGACGAGGTGTTCGTGCTGACCGGCGGCGGCCCCGGCACCGCGACCACCTACCTCGTGCAGTTCATCTACGAGACCGGGTTTGCCCAGCAGGTGCGGGAATACGGCATGGCCTCCGCGGCATCCCTGCTGTTGGCCGTGGTGCTGCTGGTGCTGACCCTGCTGCAGCTTCGCGCGACGCGGGGGCGGGGTGCGTAGGTTCCTGCTCGCCACGCGCGGGCGGCACGGCGCGGACTGGACCGACTGGGCCAGCTACGCCTACCTGCTGCTGGGCACCGCCATCATGTTCGGCCCGGTCGCCTGGCTGGCGCTGAGTTCGCTGAAAACGCCGGCCGCCCTGGACCAGTCGCCGCCCACGCTGCTGCCGTACGAGCCTGCGCGCGAAGCGGTGCCGGGCCGCCCGGGCGAGCTGCCGCTGTTCCGCGTGACCGCGGGCGAGCACGCGGGCCGGGTGATGGCCGAAATCCGCCGGGTCGGGCTGCAATCCCAGTTGGTCGATCCCGCCAATCCCGCCGCGCCGGTCCGGGTGCCGGTGGCGGACCGCACCCCCGTGCTGCGCCTGCATCCCGCCTGGTCCAACTACACGGAGGTCGTGCGGCGCTTCGACTTCCTCCGCTACTTCTGGAACAGCGCCTTCATCACCGTGGTCGCCACTGCCATCACGCTGCTGTTCAACGCCATGGCGGCGTTCGCGCTCAGCAAGTACCGGTTCCGCGGACGCGCCACGGTGTTCCTGGTGATCCTCGCCACGCTGATGATCCCGCCCACCATCGTCTTGGTGCCGAACTACCTGATCGCCTCCGCGCTCGGCCTCACCAATTCGCTATGGGGCGTCATCTGGCCCGGCGTCGCCACGCCCACCGGGGTGTTCCTGCTCCGCCAATACATGCTGACCCTGCCGGACGAGCTTTTGGACGCCGCGCGCATGGACAACGCCAGCGAGTGGCGGCTGTTCTGGCGCATCGTGCTGCCGCTGTCCGCCCCGGCGCTCGCGGTACTGGCGATCTTCTCGGTGATGTGGCGCTGGAACGACTTCCTGTGGCCCATGGTGGTGCTCAACCGGTCGGAGCAGTTCACGCTTCAACTCGCGCTCAATGCGTTCCAGGGCGACCTCACCACGTCGTGGAACCTGCTGCTGGCGATGACGGTGCTGACCCTGCTGCCGGTCACGCTGATCTTCCTCCTGTTGCAGCGGCACATCACGCAGGGCATCGCCTCGGCGGGGGTGAAGTAGCGGTGGCGGGCCTCAGCCTGCGCGGCGTCACCAAGCGGTTCGGCGACGTGGAGGTGATCCGCGGCGTGGACCTCGCGGTGGCGGACGGCGAGTTCGTGGCCTTTGTCGGCCCGTCCGGCTGCGGCAAATCGACCCTGCTGCGCATGATCTGCGGGCTTGAGCCGGTCAGCGCGGGCGACGTGATGATCGGCGGGCGCCGGGTGAACGACCTGCCGGCGGCGCGGCGGGGCTTGGCGCTCGTGTTCCAGTCGTACGCGCTGTATCCGCACATGACGGTGCGGCAGAACATGGCGTTCGGGCTGGAGAACCTGTCCACCCCCAAGGCGGAGATCGAGGCCCGCATCGCCGAAGCGGCGCGGATGCTGCGGCTTGAGCCGTTCCTGGCCCGGCGGCCCGGCGCGCTGTCCGGCGGGCAGCGGCAGCGCGTCGCCATCGGCCGGGCCATCGTGCGGGAGCCTGAGATCTTCCTGTTCGACGAGCCGCTGTCCAACCTCGATGCCGAGCTGCGGGTCGAGATGCGGGCGGAGCTTGCGTCGCTGCACCGCCGGCTGGGCACGACGATGATCTACGTGACGCACGACCAAGTGGAGGCGATGACGATGGCCGACAAGATCGTGGTGCTGCGGGCGGGCCAGGTGGAGCAGGCCGGGCCGCCGCTCGCGCTGTACAACGAGCCGGCCAACCAGTTCGTCGCCGGGTTCATCGGCTCGCCGCGGATGAACTTCCTGCCGGGCGTCGTGCAGTCGGAAGGTTATTCAGTGGACGGCCTGGGAACGGTCGCCGTCCCGCCCCGACCGGGCCTGCGCCATGGCGACACGGTGACGCTCGGCATCCGGCCCGAGCACCTGCAAGCGGCGCCGGACGGCGCGCCCGCGACCGTGACCGCGGTGGAGCAGTTGGGCGGGCTGAGCTACGTGCGCTTGGCGCAGCACGACGCGGTGCTGCAAATGCCCGGCCAGACCCGGCTGCGCCCCGGCGAGACCGTGCACCTGCGCCTGCCGCCCGAGCACCTGCACGTCTTCGGCGCGGACGGCA
This sequence comes from uncultured Acetobacteraceae bacterium, assembly GCA_964235485.1. GTDB lineage: Bacteria > Pseudomonadota > Alphaproteobacteria > Acetobacterales > Acetobacteraceae > CAHJXG01. The sequence goes on from CAXSAZ010000028.1 coordinate 44,160, forward strand.
CCGCGTTGGCCCGCTGATGCGGCCCGTCCGCCGCGCCGGGCTGCTGACTGAGACCCCGCACGGCGTTGTGCTGGACTGCGGGGACGGCATCACCTGCCGAGTCAGCGTGCTGGCCGGGGACCTGGCGCGCGTGCTGTTCCTGCGCGGCGGCGTGCCGCGGCAGCCACGGACCTGGATGGTGCGGGTGCCGGGTGCCTCCGACGTGCCGTGGGACGGGCGGGACCGGATGGAGGAGGACGCCTGGCCGCCGCCCGCCATCACGCGCGGCGACGGCGGGCTGACGCTGGGCACGCAGGCCTTCACCGTCCGCATCCAGCTTGACCCGTTCCGCCTGACCTGGATGCGGCCGGACGGCCGGGTGTTCCTGGCGGACCGACCCAACATGGCGTGGATGCTCTCCCGCCGAGGCACGGCGGTGGCCCACTACCTCGCCCGGCACCCGGACGACCGGTATTACGGCCTGGGCGACAAGACCGGGCCGCTCGACCTGCACGGGCGGCGGCTGCGCGTCGCGATGCGGGACGCGCTCGGCTACGACCCGCGCTCCGGCGACCCGCTCTACAAGCACTGGCCGTTCCTGCTGGCGCAGGACGGGGCGACCGGCACCGCCTACGGGCTGCTGTATGACAACCACGCCGCCGCGGCCTTCGACTTGGGCGCGGAGCACGACAACTACCACGGGCTGTTCCGCGGCTACGAGGCGGAGGACGGCGACCTCGACCTTTACGTGATGGCGGGGCCGCGGCTTTCGGACGTGACGCCCGCCTTCCTGCGGCTGACGGGCGGCACGGCGCTGCCGCCGCGTTGGTCGCTGGGCTACGCGCAAACGGCGATGGGCCTCGCCGACGCGCCGGACGCGCAGGCGCAGATCGAGGCGTTCATCGGCCGCTGCCGGGCGGAGGACATCCCGGTCAGCGCCTTCCACTTCGGCTCCGGCTACACCTCCATCGGGCCGAAGCGTTACGTGTTCCATTGGAACCGTGCGAAGTTCCCGGACCCCGAGGGCCTGATGGCGCGCTTCCACGGCGCGGGGATGCGGGTGGTGGCGAACCTCAAGCCCTGCCTGCTCGTTGACCACCCGCAATATGCGGAGGCCGCGGCTGCCGGCGCGTTCGTGCGGGACGGCGAGACCGGGGCGCCGCTGTTGTCGCAGTTCTGGGACGGGGAGGGGGCGCATATCGACTTCACCAGCCCGGCCGGCGTCGCCTGGTGGCAAGACGGCCTGGCCCGCAGCGTGCTGGCGCCCGGCATAAACGCCGGGTGGAACGACAACAACGAGTACGAGTTGTGGGACGAGGCCGCCGCGTGCGCGGGCTTCGGCACGCCCACGCCGCTCGCCCTGCTGCGCCCGGTGCAATCGCTGCTGATGACGCGCGCCACGCTGGAACGGCAGCGCCGCGAGGCCCCGGCCCAGCGCGCCTTCACCGTCACGCGCGCCGGGCTGCCGGGGATGCAGCGTTATGGGCAAACTTGGAGCGGCGACAACACGACGGACTGGGAGTCGCTGCGCTGGAACCTGCGCACCGGGCTGCAGATGTCGTTGTCGGGGCTGTACAACACCGGGCACGATGTCGGCGGGTTCGCCGGCCCCTTGCCGGACGCGGAGCTGCTGATCCGCTGGGTGCAGGCGGGCGTCGTGCATCCCCGCTTCGTCATGAACAGTTGGAAGCCGGACGCCTATACCAGCCCGTGGCTGCACCCGGAGGCGCTGCCCGCGGTCCGAAACGCGATCCGCCTGCGCTACCGGCTGATGCCGTACCTGTACAGCTTAATGCACCACGCGGCGGAGCGGCACGAACCGGTGATCCGCCCGACCTTTCTGCAATTTCCGGACGACCCGGGCTGCGCCGTTGACTGCGACGAGCTGATGCTCGGGCCCTTCCTGCTCGCGGCGCCCGTGGTGCGCCCCGGCGAGCGGACCCGGCGCGTGCGGCTGCCGAGCGGGCCGGAAGCCTGGTTCGACGTGCATTCCGGCGCCATGTTTCCCAGTGGGCCGGCCGAGCTGCCGGCCCCGCTCGACCGCCTGCCCTTGCTGGCGCCCGCCGGCGCGATCCTGCCGATGACCGACAGCCCCGGCGCCGCGCGCCTGCACGACGAACCCTCGCGGCTGCTGCGGCTATATCCCGGGCCGGGCCATGGCAGCAGCCGCTTCGTGCTGGTCGAGGATGACGGGCTGACCGAGAACGGCCCGGCGACCCGGCTGACGTGCGACCTGTCCTGGACGCCGGAGCAGGTCCATCTCCGCCTCGATGCCCACGGCGCCTTTCCCCTGCCGGACGCGATCTCCTACGCGCTGCCGCTCGGCGAACGCAGGCCGGTGCGGACTGGACGCGGCGCCGGGGTGCCGACGCTCGCGGAACGGCGCTGACCGGGAGCGGGGCGACCGGCTACCGCCCGTGCTCCTTCCGCCATTGGGCAAAGGCTTCGAGGTTGCTCTCGTCGGTCGCCGGGTAAAGGCCGAAGATGCCCTGGCCGCCCCGCACCCGCTCGGCCACGAACTCCTCGTAGGCGGTCATCTCGATGGCCTCGTCTGCCAGTTCGTCGGCGAGGTGCGCGGGCACCACGATCACGCCGTCGGCGTCGCCCACCATCGCGTCGCCGGGGAACACGGGCGCGTCGCCGCAGCCGATGGGCACGTTGATGTCGATGGCCTGATGCAGCGTCAGGTTGGTCGGCGCGCTCGGGCGATGGTGGTAGGCATGGATGTCGAGCGACGCGATCTCCGCCGAATCCCGGAAGCCGCCGTCGGTCACGACGCCGACGACCCCCCGCTGCATGAGCCGCGTCACCAGGATGCCGCCCGCCGAGGCCGCGCGGGCGTCCTTGCGGCTGTCGATCACGAACACGCAGCCCGGCGGCGCTTCCTCCACCGCCCGGCGCTGCGGGTGGCCGCGGTCGTGGAACACGCTGAGCGGGTTCAGGTCCTCTCGCGCTGGCATATAGCGGAGCGTGAAGGCTTCGCCCACCATGGCCTCCGTCCGCGGCGGGCCGAGCGGATGCACGTCCTGGACCATCTGGTGGCGGAAGCCGCGCTTGAACAGCGCGGTGGCCAGCGTCGCGGTGCTGACCTGCTTCAGCTTGTTCCGGGTGTCGGGCTTCAATGCCATGGCCGTGATCCCTAGTAGATGACCGGTTCCGGCACCGGGGCGCCGAACTCGGTGCGCAGGAAGTCGAAGTCGCAGCCCTCGTTGGCCTGCTGGATATGCTTGGTGAACACCCAGCCGTAGCCGCGCTCGAACCGCGGCGCCGCGGCGCGCCAGGCCGTGCGGCGGCGGGCCAGCTCCTCCTCCAGCACGTCCATGTCGATGGTGCGGGCGTCCACGTCGATGCTGACGACATCCCCCGTGCGCAGCAGGGCCAGCGGCCCGCCCACCCAGCTTTCGGGGGCGACGTGCAGGACGCAGGCGCCGTAGGAGGTGCCGGACATGCGCGCGTCCGACAGGCGCAGCATGTCGCGGTGGCCCTCCTTCAGCAGCCGCTTCGGCATGGGCAGCATCCCCCATTCCGGCATCCCCGGGCCGCCCTGGGGGCCGGCGTTGCGCAGCACGAGCACGTGGTCGGCGGTGATGTCGAGGTTTTCGTCATCAACTGCCGCCTTCATGCTGGGGTAGTCGTCGAATACCAGCGCCGGGCCGGAATGCTTGAGGAAACGCTGGTCCATCGCCGCCGGCTTGATCACGCAGCCGTCCGGCGCGAGGTTGCCGCGCAGCACCGCCAGGGACCCTTCCCCATAGATCGGGTTGGCCGTGGGGCGGATCACGTCGTCGTTGAAGCAGCGTGCGCCCTCGATGTTCTCGCCCAGGGTGCGGCCGGTGACGGTCAGGCAGGACAGGTCCAGGTGCTCGCGGATACGGTCCATCAGCGCGCGGATGCCGCCGGCGTAGAAGAAGTCTTCCATGAGGTATTGGTTGCCGGACGGCCGCACGTTGCCGATCACCGGCACCCGGCGGCTGAACCGCTCGAAGTCGTCCAGCCCGATCTTCTGCCCGGCGCGGCGGGCCATGGCGATCAGGTGGATGATGGCGTTGGTGGAGCAGCCCATGGCCATGGCGACCGCGATGGCGTTCTCGAACGATGCCCGCGTTAGGATGCGCCGGGGCGTCAGGTCCTCCCACACCATATCGACGATGCGCCGCCCACTTTCGGAGGCCAGCCGGATGTGCCCGGCGTCCGCCGCGGGGATGGAGGACCCGCCCGGCAGCACGGTGCCGCACGCTTCGGCGATGGCGGTCATGGTGGAAGCCGTGCCCATGGTCATGCAGGTGCCGTAGGAGCGCGCGATGCCGCCCTCCACGCCCAGCCAGTCCTGGTCGGTGATCTTCCCCGCCCGCAGCTCGTCCCAGTACTTCCAACTGTCGGACCCGCTGCCCAGGGTCTTGCCCTGCCAGTTGCCGCGCAGCATGGGGCCGGCGGGCACGAAGATGGCGGGGATGCCCATGCTTATGGCGCCCAGCAGCAGCGCGGGCGTCGTCTTGTCGCAGCCGCCCATCAGCACCGCGCCGTCCACGGGGTGGGAACGCAGCAGCTCCTCCGTTTCCATGGCCAGCATGTTGCGATACATCATCGTGGTCGGCTTGACGTAGCTTTCGGACACCGACAGCGCCGGCAGCTCCACGGGGAAGCCGCCGGCCATCAGGATGCCGCGCTTCACGTCGTCCACGCGCGTCTTGAAGTGCATGTGGCAGGGCTGCAGGTCGGACCAGGTGTTCAGGATCGCGATCACCGGCTTGCCCGTCCATTCCTCCGGCGCGTAGCCCATCTGCATGGCGCGGCTCCGGTGGCCGAAGGAGCGCAGGTCCGCCGGGCCGAACCAGCGGCGGCTGCGCAGGTCCTCCGGCGTCTTGCGCCGGCGCAGCGGGCCGTCAGGCACGTCGCCGGGTTCCAGGTGCGCGGGCGTCTGGGGGATGTCTGGCATGTGTGCCTCCTTTGTTACGCGGCGGCTTCGGGCCGCACCAGGCGCTTGGTCTCGCCGACCGCCGCACGATAGCGCAGGATCGCGGCGGCGGCGCGGGCTTCATGGGCGCCAGCGCGCCAATAGCGCGTCAGGCTGCATCCCGGCGCCGCGCCAGTCCATCCCGGATGCAGCGGGCAAGCCCCGTGGCTGCCGCCCCGGTCGGGGCGCGCGGCAAGTAAAGGCTGACCGCGAAGTTCGGCAGGTCCGGCAAACCGGAGCCGGCGGGCAGGATGTCCAGCCCGGCAGGCACGGTGGACGCCAGCCAGGCGGTGACGGCGAGGTCCGCCCGCACGGTGGCCGCCGTCGCCTCCATGCTGCCCTCGAACACCGTTCTCCATGGCACGCCCTGCGCGCCCAGCGCCGCCAGGACGGCCGGGCGGAACGCGCAGGTGTCGGCCACCAGCGAGATCGGCAAGGGACGCTTCCCGTGCGCGGTTCCCGCCCTGGCCCCGACCCACACGAGCCGCTCGATGCCGAGGCATTCGCCCGCGGACGGCCCCGCCGGCTCCTCCACCACCGCCAGGTCAACCCGGCCCATCGCCAATGCCTCCATCAGCTCCGGCGACGACCCGCAGACCAGGGACGCTTCCACCCACGGAAAAGCGTCCGCATAGGCCTTCAGCACGGGCATCAAGCGCGTGCCCACCAAGTCGTGCGGCACGCCCAGCCGGACCCGGCCCGCCACGGCGCCCGCCGTCATCTCGGCCCAGATCTCATCGTTGAGGCTCAGCAGCCGTTTGGCCCGGCCAAGCAGGCGTTCGCCCGGCGGGGTCAGCCGCAGGCCGCGCCGGTCGCGCTCGAACAAGCGGCGTCCGAACGCCTCCTCCAGCCGCTTGACCTGTTGGCTGACGGCGCCTTGCGACAGGTTGAGGGCGTTCGCCGCGGCCGTCATGCTGGCCTTGTCCGCGACGGTCGCGAAGGTGCGGACGAGGCTGATGTCCAGGTTGCGGGCCATGCCGGGCATCATGCCTGCTAATGCCCAGCATGGCGAACATTAGCTTCACCCAGGTTCCACGGCGGTACTAGTAGCCTGTCATCTCTCAACTGACGGGTAGAGTTTCCGCAGTTTGATGCGA
>CAXSAZ010000029.1:0-5090 GCA_964235485.1 uncultured Acetobacteraceae bacterium
TTCTGCACAACAGGTCGGCTCCAAAAGCGTCAGATCAAGGCTGACAGAGCACTAGAGCCTGTTATGAACTTGCTGGGCTGTAACGACCAGGTATGCGGGCATGAGCCATGCCCGCAAGCCGTATCCGTCCGACGTTTCTGATGATGAGTGGGCGTTGGTTGCGCCTTATCTGACGTTGCTGCCCGAGGATGCGGGGCAGCGCGCGCACCCTTTGCGCGAGGTGTTCAACGGCCTGCGCTATATCCTCAAGACCGGCGCGCCCTGGCGTTGGATGCCGAACGACCTCCCACCTTGGGCGGCGGTGTGTCAGCAAGCCCAGCGCTGGCTGGCGGCTAGGGCGTGTCTGCAAACGGCGGATGTTCCGGGCATGTGATCCCATATTGGTTGGGTGAGACGAGGCGATTTGACGGACGCGCAATGGCGCTGTCTGGAGCCGCTCCTGCCGCCGGGCAAGCCCTGGACGGGACGGCCGAATGAGGATCACCGCCGCATTCTGAACGGCATGCTGTGGGTGCACCGGACAGGAGCGCCCTGGCGCGATCTGCCGGAGCACTATGGCCCCGTCGGCACGGTGTCGAGCCGGTTCTACCGCTGGCGTGCGGCAGGCGTTTGGGACAGCATCCTGTCCGCATTGCAGGCGGAGGCCGATGCAAGGGGCGAGATGGATTGGGACCTGCATTTCGTGGATGCGACCGTGATCCGCGCCCACCAACACGCCGCCGGCGCCCGCCGGGACAGGACTGCTGGAAATGGAGAGAACGTCGAGGCGCTGGGCCGCAGCCAGGGCGGGTTCTCGACCAAGCTGCACTTGCGCGCCGAGGGGCGCGGCAGGCCGATCACGGCCGTGCTGACCGCAGGCGAGCGGCACGAGCAAATCGCGCTGGAGGCGCTGCTGGACCATGGTGCGATCCGCCGCCCGGGCCAGCGGGGCCGCCCTCGCCTCCGGCCGCGCCGCCTGGCCGGCGACAAGGGCTACAGCAGCCCGACCGCCCGCAGGCGTCTGCGCCGGCGGCACATCCGGCCGGTGATCCCCAGCAAAAGCAACCAGCGCCGGCAGCCCCGCTTCGACCGCGAAGCCTACCGGCAGCGCAACCGGATCGAGCGCCTGATCAACCGCCTCAAGCAGTTCCGCCGCATTGCCACCCGCTACGAGAAGCGCGGCGTCAACTACCTGGCCATGGTCACGCTCGGCATGATCCTGCTCTGGCTATAGCCCACGTTTGCAAACACGCCCTAGTCGAGCACCACGAACACGAGCATGAGCACGAGGAGCTGGTGCACGAGCACGCCCACGTCCACGACGGGCACCATCGGCATGAGCACGGGCCGGGCGTGATCCCGAGGGAGCCGCATGTCCACGTCCATCGGCACGCGCCGATGGTCCATCGTCACCCGCACTATCCCGACCTGCACCATCGCCATACCCACGCCGTTTGAGCGAAGGGCGCTTCGATGACCCGGCTGGCTCGCGTGCCTTGCCATCACGGCTCGACGCAGACGCGAGTACAATCAGTGGTTCAGGGTGGGCGACTGCAGGAGTCTTTTGGTCAGCACTGCGAACGTCTCCCGAAACCGACATCAGGATCTAAAACCACAGCTTCAGGAAATGCTTAAACGGCGTCCTGTTGCCGCGACCTACCATCACATCATCACCTTAGCGGCATTGGAGGCGCTTGGCAGAAGCTGGGGTCTGCTTTGAGGTCGGAAGCGGACCACCATCGCAACGTGTCCGGCGTTCGTTCGGACACTGGTGGCGAATTCGGGAGCCTGGCGGGGCTGGCGGCGTTGGGCGGTTTTCAGCCCGAAGAGTGCCCATGTCGCTTCACCCGCAGCAGCCGATCCCGCCCGTGCCCGACGACACCGCCCGTGTCGCCCGCGCCGCGTTCCGAACCCGCAATCCCTACCTGATCCTGCGCGACCGGCTTGGCACCCTGTTCACGGATGCCGACTTCGCCGACCTTTATCCCAAGCGCGGCCAGCCGGCCTATGCGCCGTGGCGGCTTGCGCTGGTGACGCTCATGCAGTTCCGCGAAGGGCTGAGCGACCGGCAGGCGGCTGAGGCCGTCCGGGGCCGGATCGACTGGAAATACCTGCTCGCGCTCGACCTCGCCGATCCAGGTTTTGACCGCAGCGTGCTGTGCGAGTTCCGCGGCAGGCTGCTGGGCAACGCGGCCGTGGACCGGCTGCTCGCGCGGGTGGTGGACGCGGCGCGCGAGGACGGGCTGCTCAAGGCGCGCGGGCGGCAGCGCACCGACAGCACGCACGTGCTTGCCGCCGTCCGCAGCCTCAACCGTTTGGAACTCGTGGCCGAGACGCTGCGTGCGGCGCTGAACGACATCGCCGTTGCCGCGCCGGACTGGCTGCGCGCGTTTGCGCCGTCCGACTGGCATGAGCGCTACGACAAGCGGGTCGAGGAGCGCCGGATACCCGAAGTCGGCCCCAAGCGCGACGCCTACGTCGCCCAAGTCGGCGCGGACGGCTTTCGGCTCCTCGACGCGGTGGCCGGGGCGGATGCGCCTCCGGAGGCCGCGGCGCTGCCAGCCATCGGGATGCTGCACCGCGTATGGGCGCGGCACTTCGAGCGCACCGAGGGCGGGCAGGACGGGGACGGGCAGGATGGCGGCGCCCGGCTGCGGCCGGTGCAGGGCCGCGGTCCCGGCGACCGGCTGGAGTCGCCCTACGACACCGAGGCCCGGTTCCGGACCAAAGCCAACACGACCTGGACCGGCTACATGGTCCACTTCACCGAAACCTGCGACGCAGAAGCGCCGCGTTTGGTGATCCATGCCGATACCACGCCGGCCAATGTGCATGACGCGCTCCGCACGGCGCCGATCCATGCAGCCCTGGCCGCCAAGGACCTGGCGCCGTCCGAGCACCTGGTGGACTCGGCCTATGTCAGCGCGGACCACATCATCGCCGCCCATAGGCAGCATGGCATCGCCCTGGTCGGCCCCGGCCGGCCGGACCTGAGCTGGCAAAGCCACACCGAAGGGGCGTTCACCGCGGCCGACTTCACCGTGGGTTGGGATCGGCAGAAGGCGCGTTGCCCCGAAGGCAAGGACAGCGCCGGCTAGTACAAGGACGTGAAGCGCCCAGGCCAGCGCGCCCGGATCCGCGCCCAGTTCCGGGCGGCCGACTGCCGGGGCTGTGCGTCCCGCAGCCGCTGCACGCGGACGCAGACGCCCAACCAAGGCCGGGTGCTTGCAATCCTGCCGCGCGATGAGCACGACGCCCTTGCCGCTGCCCGGGCACGGGGCCGCACGGCAGAGGGCCGGCGGCTCTACGCGCAGCGCCAAGGGATCGAGAGCACGATGTCGCAAGCCGTGCGGGCATTCGGCTTGCGCCAAACGCGCTACCGCGGCCTGGCCAAAACGGGCCTGCAGCATGTGGCCACCGCCGCGGCCATCAACCTCGACCGCATTGCAGCCTGGTTCGGGGGACGGCCCATCGCACCCACCCGGATATCGCGCTTCGCCGCTCTCGCCACGTAACAAACTAATTCGCCACCAGTGTCTGCTCGCACAAGCAACAAGGCTGGCCACGGTCCATAACAGCCTCTAGCCTCGCGAATACGTCAGCGCCGGTGCGAGCGCCGGGCGCCGCACCATGCTGCCTTGCAGACTACGAGCCGTGCCGTTCAGCTCGGAGCGCCGGGGCGTAGGCTCCGGCTTGGCGTCCGCCCGGTCCGAAGCCTCGCGCATTTTCTGCCGGTAGCACGCCGCAGCCTCGCCCCGGCTCCGCACGTCCCACTTGTCGAGGATGCTGTGCACGTGGTTCTTGACGGTCGGCACCGCGACCCGCAGCCGGCGTGCGATCAGCTTGTTGGGCAAGCCGTCCGCCAGGAGCTTGACGACCTCGCGCTCCCGCAGCGTCAGCGCATGGATGCCAGCCCGGCCTGCGCGGCTGGTGGAGCGGTCGGCGAGGCGGTTGAGCAGCAGCGCGGTGAGCCGCGGCGGGCAGACGACCTCTCCCGCCCCGGCGCGCCGTATGGTGGCGGCAAGGTCGTGCACGGAGCTTTCCGGCCCCAGGTAGCCACGTATCCCGGTATCGGCCCAGGCCAGGAAATCCTCGTCCTCTTCCCGCATGGCCAGGACGATCACGCCGATCTCCGGGGCGCGTTCCCGGACGGCCGCCACAACGGTCATCGCTTCGGGGTGGGAGGAGTCGATGACCACCAGCCTGGGGCTTGCTTCCCTGACCACGGCGGCAGCGGTTTCTTCAGAGCATGCGCTGAACACTTGGATATCGTTGCAATCGCCCAGAAGCCCTGCCAGCGCTTCCCTCAGGAAATGCACATGGCTTATGAAAAGAATGACCATGCTGCCCTCTTACTGTTCGCCATATTACGTGCGCCAAGCCCTGGTGGATGCAGCCGCTTAGCAAAAGTTTGTATTAAAGCGTTTGCAACCATGTATTGTATTAATCAGAACATGCACAACTTAAGTTAAAGTGCCAGTTGCTAGACCTCATGTACAACAAGGTACAGACAACACTGCCGGCGCTGGGCAGTATCTTCCTGCCCGACGATCCCATGCCGTTGCGCGGCCTCTAGAATCTCGCGTTTGGCCATTATGGCAGGGTCCGCCGTTCATAGCATCGGCGCAGCGTGATCCAGGCGGTAATAAGCGTTACTTTTCCATCATGGTGTTGCGGTTTGCACACAATCGGCGACGTGCGCCCTCGCCCAGGCCGACAGTCGCAGGGAAACAAGCGGTTGACAGGGCTATGTCCCCGCCGTGAAACCGGTGCAGGATCGGGGCGTCAGCAAGGACGACGCCCGTGTTCCAGCCCGGCGCGCTTCGCGGGCTGAGCGCCTGATCGAGCGCACGATCTTCGGCAGCCGCTGGCTGCTCGCGCCGTTCTATCTGGGCCTGATCGTCGGCCTCATGGCGCTGCTGGCGAAGTTCGCGCCGCAGGTCGCCGATCTCCTCGGCCATGTGCTGTCCGGCGGCGGCAACGAGGTCACGCTCGGCATCCTGTCCTTGATCGACCTTTCGTTGAAGGCCAACCTGGTGCTCATGGTCGTCTTCGCCGGCTACGAAAGCTTCATCTCGCGGCTTGACGTGGGCAAGAACGGAAGCCGGCTC
>CAXSAZ010000029.1:5190-48468 GCA_964235485.1 uncultured Acetobacteraceae bacterium
TTGCCAGCGCCGCGGATCGAGCGTTGAGGCTGTCCCTGTTGGCCTCCAGCCATCGCCTGTGAACGGCCATGACGTTCGGGGCGCCGCGGCTTATGACGGCGATGGTCGAAAGCCGACAACCGCAACGTCCCAGAAGGCGCGATGCGCCGTGCCTGCCCGCGCATCCGCTCTCATCCCAACCTTGATTCCTGGTGGCCCTTTCATGTTATGAAATCAAAACGAACTGGATAGGCGACCCATCATGGCGACTCAGAAGCACCGCCTCGTCACCCGCAGCGACTTCGACGGCCTCGTCTGTGGCATGTTGCTGCGCGAGCTTGACCTCATCGACGACATCAAGTTCGTTCATCCCAAGGACATGCAGGACGGCACCGTGCCGATCACCGCACGCGACATCGTGACGAACCTTCCTTATGTCGAAGGCTCGCACCTCGCCTTTGACCACCATGCCAGCGAGATGTCCCGCAAGGGCGACCGTGTTTATCCCAACCACGTCATCGACCCTGCCGCCCCCTCCGCAGCGCGTGTCGTGTATAACTACTATGGAGGCGCCAAGGCCTTTCCGCGCATCAGGCCCGAACTCATGGCGGAGGTTGATCGGGCCGATTCGGCGCAGTTCACGCGCGACGAGATCCTCGACCCCCAGGGCTGGGTGCTGCTCAACTTCCTCATGGACTCCCGAACCGGGCTGGGCCGGTTCCATGACTTCCAGGTGTCCAATTACGACCTGATGATGCACCTGATCGAGCAATGCCGCGGCCATGGGATCAACGAGGTGCTGGAACTGCCGGACGTGAAGGAGCGCGTCCTGCTTTACAACGCCCACCGCGACCTGTTCGCCGCCCAGGTCCGCCGCTGCACCACGGTCCACGGCAAGCTCGCGCTCATCGACCTTCGCGGGGAGGAGGTGATCTATGCGGGCAACCGCTTCATGATCTACGCCTTGTTCCCCGAGTGCGACATCTCGGCCCACCTCATGTGGGGCGTGAGGAAGCAGAACACCGTGTTTGCGATCGGCAAGTCGATCCTCGACCGCGGCTCCCCCGTCAACGTCGGCGCGGTCTGCCTGCGTTACGGCGGCGGCGGCCATGAGGCCGCCGGAACCTGCCAGGTGCCGAACGACCGGGCGGAGGCCGTGAGGTCGGAACTGATCGCGGCCTTGTCGAGGGCGCCGTCCAAGGCGGCGGCCTGACGGGGCCGGCGGGGCGCTGGCTTCGCCTGAAAGGGTGAGGACGGTCCGAAGCCGCCGGGTTGGACGCCCGGCAAGTACGCCCGCCGTCCGTCGCGGAACAGCATGATGCGCTGAGCCGGGTGCTCCACATAGGCGGCGTTGCCCGGCGCCATGCCCCCGCCCGGCGGCGCCGCAACCGCGCCAGCAATCCCCGCAAACCGCACCCGCCCCCATCCTCGCCCACCGAATGAAGAAAGTTCATCTTCGGACTCCCCAGGAGCCACCCCCCGAACTCGTCGTCCGGGCGGTCGTACAAAAGGTGGCGAGCGAGGTCGCGGCCTTCTGGAACAATTGCCCGAACGGCGCGTCGGCGAAGGAGAACGACACGTCGCAGCCGTAGCGCGCGGGCCTACTTGGCGAATTCGGGCGACATATCGACGCCGAGCTTGCTCGGCAGCCAGCCGGCAATGCCCAGGATCGCCACGCGGACCGACTTGCCGGCCAGCGCCGCCGTCCCGGTCAGCAGCGTGCGGCGGTTCACCCCTGACAGATAGTCGGCGGCCGGATCGTCGTGCGCTTCCCCTGCATGTGCTTGTTGCACATTCTCTTAAGTGAGACCGTAGTGACAAACGTCGCGCTTGGTCAAGCGACGCCGCGCCGAAGCGCCCAAGCAACATACCAAAGGGAGGCCCGCATGAAGAAGCTCATCAATGAACCCAGCGCCGTGGTGCCCGAAATGCTGGACGGCCTGGCGGCGCTCAGCCCCGGCATCGCCCTGCTGGACGGCGAAATGGTGGCCGTCCGCGCCGATTGGGACCGGAAGGGCATCGCGTTGATCTCCGGCGGCGGCGCGGGGCACGAGCCGGCCCATGCGGGCTATGTCGGCCCGGGCCTGCTGACCGCCGCGGTGGCCGGCGACGTGTTCACCTCGCCGGGCGTCGATGCCGTGCTGGCGGCGATCCGCGCGGTGGCCAGCGAGGCGGGCGTGCTGCTGATCGTGAAGAACTACACCGGCGACCGCCTCAACTTCGGCCTGGCCGCCGAGATCGCCCGCACGGAAGGCTTGCAGGTCGCGACCGTCGTGGTGGACGACGACGCGGCACTCGGCGCGGGCGGCGGGGCCGGGCGGCGCGGCATCGCCGGCACGGTGCTGGTGCACAAGGTCGCGGGCGCCGCCGCGGCGGCCGGGCTGGACCTCCATGCGGTGAAGCGCGAAGCGGAGGCAGCCATCGCCGCGGTCGGCACCATGGGCGTGGCGCTCACTCCCTGCACCGTGCCCGCCGCCGGGGCGCCAGGGTTCGAGCTGGGTGCGAACGAGGTCGAGCTGGGCCTCGGCATCCACGGGGAGGCCGGGGTGCGCCGCGCGCCCATCGGCCCGGCGCGGGAGCTGATGCGAACGCTGGTCGAAACCGTGGCGGCGGACCGCGGGATCGGCCGCGGCGAGTCGGCGGCGCTGCTGGTGAACAACCTGGGTGGCACGCCCGCCATGGAAATGCTGATCGCGGCGCGCGAGGCCGTGGCAGCGTGCGAGACCCTCGGCATCCGGGTCGAGCGCGCCTGGTGCGGCTCCTTCCTCACCGCGCTGGAAATGGCGGGGTGCTCGGTCTCGCTCATGCGGCTGGACGCCGGGCGCCTGGCCCGGCTCGACGCGCCCGCCAGCGCGCCGGCCTGGCCGGGGCCGGGCGCGCCGGCCCACCTCGGTCGCTCCCGCGCAGCAGCGCCGACGCCACCCGCGCCGCCCCCGCCGGCCACGGCGCGCGACCCGCGGGTGGACCGGGCGCTGCGCGCCGTCGCCGCCGCGCTGCGGGACGCGGAGCCGGTGCTGACCCGCATGGACCAGGCGGTAGGCGACGGCGACCTCGGCATCAGCCTGGCGCGCGGCGCCGCCGCGGTGGAACGCGACCTGCCGGCCTACCCGACCGCGGATGCCGCGGACACGCTGCGCGCCCTGTCCGCCACGCTGCGCCGGGCGCTCGGCGGCTCGTCCGGGCCGTTCTACGCCGTGGCCCTGCTGCGCGCGGCGGAGGCGTTGCGGGAGCGGCCGGGCGCATGGGGTGCGGCGTTGCGCGCCGGGTGCGACGGCATCGCGGCGCTGGGCGGCGCGGCGCCGGGCGACCGCACCATGCTCGATGCGCTGGACCCGGCGGCGACGGCGCTCGCGGCGTCGGGCCTGGACGCGGCCGTGGCGGCAGCGGAAGCCGGGGTGGAGCGGACCGCCGCCATGCCGCCGCGGCGGGGGCGGTCCTCCTACCTCGGCGACCGCGCCCTGGGCCATGCCGACCCGGGCGCCCAGGCCGTCGCCATCTGGCTGCGCGCGGTCCGGGATGCGCTGCAATCACGCTCAAGTTGAGCAAAGCGCCGGGTAGCGCCTTGCGGCGCGACCCATCCGGCGCTTCACTCCATTGGCGGCTCGGACCGGAAAGACGGCGGGGCAATCGGCAACCAGAACCGGGCGGGAGGACAGGATGGCGGACGAGCGCACCCCACGGCTGGAAATGCGCGGCATTTCCAAGACGTTCCCGGGCGTGAAGGCGCTCAACAACGTCCAGCTCAAGTCGTGGGGCGGCGAGGTGCTGGCGCTGATGGGGGAGAACGGCGCGGGCAAGTCCACGCTGATGAAGATCCTGTCGGGCGCCTACCAAGCCGACCCCGGCGGCGAGCTGCTGATCGACGGCAAGCCCGTTGCCATCGCCGATCCCATCGCCGCCAAGCAGCAAGGCATCGCCATCATTTACCAGGAGTTGGCGCTGGCGCCCAATCTCACGGTGGCCGAGAACATCTATCTCGGCACGGAGCCGGCGCGCGGCGGCGGCCGGATCGACCGCAAGGCAATGCGCGAGGGCTGCCGCCCGGTGTTGGAACGGCTCGGCGCGCCGTTCGGCCCGGACACCGTGGTGGGCGGCCTGTCCATCGCCGAGCAGCAATTGGTCGAGATCACCCGGGCGCTGCACGCGCAATCCAAGATCCTGGTGCTGGACGAGCCGACCACGGCGCTGTCGTCCCGGGAAACCGACCGGCTGTTCGGGCTGGTGCGCCAGCTCCGCGCCGACGGCATCGCGCTGATCTACATCAGCCATCGCATGGCGGAAGTTTATGAGCTGGCCGACCGCGTGTCCGTGCTACGGGACGGCGGCTATGTCGGCACGCTCACGCGGGACGCGCTGAGTGCGGAGTCGCTGGTGAAGATGATGGTCGGGCGCGACCTGTCGAGCTTCTACACCAAGACGGAGAAGCCGCAGGACGGCCGCCGTGGCGCGGTGATTTTAGACGTGCAGGGCATCACCGACGGCGGCCGGCGCGTGAAGCCGTGCAGCCTCCAGTTGCATCAGGGCGAGGTGCTGGGCATCGCCGGGCTGGTCGGCTCCGGGCGCACGGAGTTGGCCCGGCTGATCTACGGCGCGGACCCCAAGACGGGCGGCAAGGTGGCGTTGAACGGCAGCGTGCTGACGGTGCGCGGGCCGGAGGACGCGCTAGCCGCCGGCATCGCCTACCTCACGGAGGACCGCAAGGGGCTGGGATTGTTCCTCGACCTGCCCTGCGGCACCAACATCAACCTCGGCGTGATCGAGCGGGATGCCAAGCGCGGCGGCGTGCTCGACCTCGCAGCCGGACGGCGGCGTGCGGCGGCGGCGTTCAAGGCGTTGCGCGTCCGCGCGGCCAGCCCGGCGGTCACGGTCGGCAGCCTGTCGGGCGGCAACCAGCAAAAGGTGCTGCTGTCCCGCTGGCTGGAAACCGGGCCGAAGGTGCTGATCCTCGACGAGCCGACCCGCGGTGTCGATATCGGCGCGAAGTCTGAGATCTACCGCATCATCGACGAGCTGTCGCAGCGCGGCATCGGCATCATCGTCATCTCCAGCGAGCTGCCGGAGATCATCGGCACCTGCGACCGCGTGTTGGTGATGCGCGAAGGCCACATCGCCGGCGAGGTCGGCGGACCCGGCGGCGCGCCGATCACCCAGGAGAACATCATGGCCTACGGCGCCGGGGCAGCCGCGCAAACAGCGGCATAAGAAGGAGGGAGAAACCCGACATGTCCGACGTGAACGAGAAGGCCGCCACCGTCGCCGTGCCCGCCAGCCCCGCCGCGACGGCCGCCGTGGCGACCGGGGGCGCCGGGCTGTCGTCGCGGCAAGTGCAGCTCCGCAGCGTCGTCCAGGCAATCGGGATGCTGCCGGTGCTCATCATCCTGGCGGTCGCCTTCCATTACCTGGGCGAAGGGCGGTTCCTGAGCGCGCAGAACCTGTCCATCGTGGCGCAGCAGGCGGCGATCAACTGCGTGCTCGGCGCCGGCATGACCTTCGTGATCCTCACCGGGGGCATCGACCTTTCGGTGGGGTCCATGCTGGCGGCGTCGGCGATGGCGGCGCTGATCGTGTCGCTGGTCCCAGGCTGGGGCCTGCTCGGCGTGCCGGCGGCGCTGCTGACCGGGCTGTTCTTCGGCCTGATCAACGGCAGCCTCGTGGCCTTCGGGGGCTTGCCGCCCTTCATCGTGACGCTCGGCTCGCTGACGGCGGTGCGGGGCCTCGCGCGGCTGATGGGCAGCGACACCACCATCTTCAACCCCGACCTGGCCTTCGCTGCCATCGGCAACGCGACCGTCCCCATCACCTCCAGCTTCGGCATCCCGGTGCTGGCGATCATCGCCCTCGTCGTGATCGTGGTGTCCTGGTTCGTGCTGCGCCGCACCGTGCTGGGCGTGTGGATCTACGCGGTCGGCGGCAACCCGGCGGCGGCGCGGCTGTCGGGCATCAAGGTATGGCGCATCCTGTTGTTCGTTTACTGCGTGTCCGGCCTGCTGGCGGGCCTGGGCGGCGTGATGTCGGCAGCAAGGCTGTATGCCGCCAACGGGTTGCAGCTTGGGCAAAGCTACGAGCTGGACGCCATCGCCGCGGTGATCCTGGGCGGCACCAGCTTCGTGGGCGGCATCGGCTCGATCTGGGGCACGCTGATCGGCGCGCTGATCATCGCCGTGCTGTCGAACGGCTTGACCTTGCTCGGCGTGTCGGACATCTGGCAATTTATCGTGAAGGGACTCGTGATCATCGGCGCCGTGGCACTCGACCGTGCGCGGCTACAGGGCAACGCCCGCACCTGATCCACATCTGCGCCGGCGGGAGTCGCCCACCCGCCGGTGCGCCCATCAAACAGGGCTGGAGGAAACGCTTGATGTTGAGAACCCTGCTGCTGGCCGGCGCGGCCATGGCTTGTCTATCCGGGGCGGCGTCCGCCAAGGAGCTGAAGGCGGTCGGCGTCACCGTCGGCTCGCTCGGCAACCCCTTCTTCGGCGCCGTCGGCAAGGGCATTACGGATGCGGCGAAACAGGTCAACCCGCAGGTCAAGGTGACCCTGGCCTCGGCGGACTACGACCTCAACAAGCAGTTCACCCAAATGGACAATTTCATCGCCGCGGGCGTCGATATGATCCTGGTGAACGCCGCCGACCCGCGGGCCATTGCGCCCGCGGTGAAGCGGGCGCAGGCGGCGGGGATCACCGTGGTCGGCGTGGACGTGGCCGCCGCCGGGGCCGACGCCACGGTGCAGACCGACAACGTGAAGGCTGGCGAGATCGCCTGCCAGTACATGGCCGACAAGATCGACCGCAAGGGCAACGTCGTCATCCAGAACGGGCCGCAGGTGTCGTCAGTGATTGACCGGGTGAACGGCTGCAAGAAGGTGCTGGGCGCGTTTCCCGACATCAAGCTCCTTTCGGCGGACCAGGACGGCAAGGGGTCGCGCGACGGCGGGTTGAACGTGATGCAGGGCTACCTCACCCGGTTCCCCAGCCTCCAGGGGGTGTTCGCCATCAACGACCCGCAGGCGATCGGCAGCGACCTTGCGGCCAAGCAGCTCAACCGGACCGGCATCGTCATCACCTCGGTGGACGGCGCCCCGGACATCGTCGGCGCGCTGAAGGGGGCGACGCAGATCCAGGCGTCGGCGAGCCAGGACCCGTACACGATGGGCAAGATGGCGGTGCAGATCGGGGTCGAGATCATGAACGGCAAGAAGCCGGAGAACCCGATGGTCCTTATGGCTCCTCAACTCGTCACCCGGGACAACGTTGGCAGCTACGGGGGCTGGACGCAGAACTGATATCCTGTCCGCCACGGGCCGCGCCGCCGGGCGTGGCCCGAATGGGAGGCTCAGCGGCTCAACCCGCGGATCATCTCGTCGAGGCCGCCCGGCGTCAGCGGATACATCCGGTCCTCCATCAACTGCCGCACCATGCCGACCGATTGCGTGAAGCCCCACTCGGCGCGCGGCACCGGGTTGAGCCAGGCGCTGCGCCGCCAATGCCCGAGCAGCCGCGCCACCCAGGCGGCGCCGGGTTCGTCGTTCCAATGCTCGACGCTGCCGCCGGGCGAGGCGATCTCGTAGGGACTCATGGTCGCGTCGCCCACGAAGATCGCGCGGTAGTCGGGGCCGTAGGTGCGGACCACCTCCTCGGTCGGGATCGTGGCGTCGCGGCGGCGGCCGTTGTGCCGCCACACGCGCTCATACGGGCAGTTGTGGAAGTAGAAGAACGCCAGGTGCTTGAACTCGCTGCGCGCGGCGGAGAACAGCTCCTCCGACGCGCGCACGTGGTCGTCCATGGAGCCGCCCACGTCGAGGAACAGCAGCACCTTCGCCGCATTGTGCCGCTCCGGCACCATCTTCAGGTCCAGTGACCCGGCGTTGTGCGCCGTCGCCCGGATGGTGCCGGGCATGTCCAGCTCGGTCGCGGCACCCTCCCGCGCGAAGCGCCGCAGCCGGCGGAGCGCCAGCTTGATGTTGCGCGTGCCCAGCTCCACGCCGTCATCCAGGTCGCGGAACTCGCGCTTGTCCCACACCTTGACCGCCCGGCGATGGCGGCTTTTGTCCTGGCCGATCCGCACCCCTTCCGGGTTGTAGCCATAGGCGCCGAATGGCGAGGTGCCCGCGGTGCCGATCCATTTGCTGCCACCCTGGTGCCGACCCTGCTGCTCCTGGAGGCGCTGGCGCAGCGTGTCCATCAGCTTGTCGAACCCGCCCAGCGCCTCCACCTGCGCCCGTTCCTCCGGCGTCAGGTGCTTCTCCGCCATGCGGCGCAGCCATTCCTCCGGCAAGGGGCGCGGCGCGACCCCGCCGGCCTCGCCGTCCTCCTGCGGCTCCAATCCGCGGAACACCTGGCCGAACACGCGGTCGAACCGGTCCAAGTGCCGCTCGTCCTTCACCAGCGCGGCGCGGCTCAGGAAGTAGAAATCCTCCACGCTGTAATCCGCGACCCCCGCCCGCATCGCGCCGAGCAGGGTCAGGTACTCGGTGATCGACGCCGGCACGCCCGCGTCCCGCAAGGCGAAGACGAACTGCGCGAACACGTCAGCCGCCGCGGCGGTTCAAAAAGGCGAGCCGCTCGAACAGATGCACGTCCTGCTCGTTCTTCAGCAGCGCCCCGTGCAGCGGCGGGATCACCAGCTTGGCATCTTGGCTGCGCAGCGCCTCCGCCGGCAGGTCCTCGATCATCAAGAGCTTGAGCCAGTCCAGCAGCTCGGAGGTCGCCGGCTTCTTCTTGAGGCCGGGCACGTCGCGCACCTGGAAGAACACGGTCAGAGCCTCCCGCGCCAGGTCGCGCTGCAGGCCCGGGTAGTGCGCTTCCACGATCCGCTCCATGGTCGGACGGTCGGGGAAGCGGATGTAATGGAAGAAGCAGCGGCGCAGAAAGGCGTCCGGCAGCTCCTTTTCATTGTTGGACGTGATGATCACGACGGGGCGGTGCTTCGCCGCGACGGTCTGCCGGGTCTCGTAAACGAAGAACTGCATCCGGTCGAGTTCGAGCAGCAGGTCGTTCGGGAACTCGATGTCGGCCTTGTCGATCTCGTCGATCAGCACGACCTGCGGGCGGTCCGCCTCGAAGGCGTCCCACAGCTTGCCGCGCACGATGTAGTTGGCGATGTCCGCCACCTTGGGATCGCCCAACTGGCTGTCGCGCAGGCGGGACACGGCGTCGTACTCGTACAAGCCCTGCTGCGCCTTGGTGGTGGACTTCACGTGCCATTCCACCAGCGGGTAGCCGAGGCTGGCCGCGACCTCGTGCGCCAGCACGGTCTTGCCGGTGCCCGGCTCGCCCTTCACCAGCAAGGGCCGCTGCAAGACGACGGCGGCGTTGACCGCCACCTCCAGGTCGCGGGAAGCGATGTAGCGTTCGGTGCTCTTGAAGCCGCTCACTCGTTGGTTCCTTTGCAGGGGCAGGGGGCGTGCCGGGTCATGCCCGGCGGTTCTCATAGGCCCAGATCGCGAAGGCGTAGTGCAGCGCCGTGTCCTTCAGCGCGTCGAATCGCCCGGCCGCGCCGCCGTGCCCGGCCTCCATGTTGGTGCGCAGCAGCACCGGCTGGCCGCCGGTCGTCGCGTCCCGCAGGCGGGCGGCCCATTTCGCCGGCTCCCAATACGTCACCCGCGGGTCGGACAGGCCCGCGGTGGCGAGCACCGCCGGGTAGGGCCGGGGCGCGATGTTGTCATAGGGCGAGTAGGCGGCAATGGCGTCGTAGGCGGCCGGATCCTCGATGGGGTTGCCCCATTCCGGCCATTCCGGCGGTGTGAGCGGCAGGCTGGTGTCGGACATGGTGTTCAGAACGTCCACAAACGGCACGGCAGCGACGATGCCTGCCCACAAGTCGGGCCGCATGTTCAGGACCGCGCCCACCAGCAGGCCGCCCGCGGACCCGCCCATCGCGACCATGCCGCCGCGCCGGGCAAAGCCCTCGTCTGCCAAATGCTCCGCGGCGGCGATGAAGTCGGTGAAGGTGTTCGGCTTCTTCGCCCCGCGCCCGTCGAGGAACCAGCCCCAGCCCTTCTCCGACCCGCCGCGCACGTGCGCCGTGGCCCATACCCAGCCGCGGTCCACCAGACTGAGATTGCGGATCGAAAAGGACGGCTCCATCGCCATGCCGTAGGAGCCATACCCATAAAGCAGCAGCGGCGCCGACCCGTCCGCAGGCGTGTCCCGGCGCATCAGCACGGTGACGGGAACCAAAGCCCCGTCCTGCGCGCGGGCGTGCAGGCGGCGGGCGACGTACTGCGCCGGGTCGTGGCCG
Organism: uncultured Acetobacteraceae bacterium; assembly: GCA_964235485.1. Taxonomy (GTDB): domain Bacteria; phylum Pseudomonadota; class Alphaproteobacteria; order Acetobacterales; family Acetobacteraceae; genus CAHJXG01. The sequence goes on from CAXSAZ010000029.1 coordinate 15,412, forward strand.
GACGGGATGTCCTGCGTCTTGCGCAGCACCGCGGCAAAGGTGTCCATGTTGAGATCGAACCACTGCCGCGGCGTGGTGGGCGACTCGTAGGTGTAGCGCAGCGTGGCCGTGTCATACTCCAGGCCGCTGCCCAGGCGCAGCACGTATGCTTCTTCCTCCACCGCGATCACGTGCTCCCGTCCGGTGTCCCGGCTGGTGATCACGATGCGGTTGTTGGCATCGACCCGCTCCAGCCGCGCGAAGTGCCCGGCATAGGCGGCGGTGCCGACGATGAAGCGGCCCGGCTCGTGCGCGATCCAGTCCCGCCAATGCGCCCGGCCCGGCGTGGCCTCCGGTGCGCTCACCAGCTTGAAATCCACCGCGCCGTCCGCGTTTGTGCGGATGATGAAGCGGCCGTCCCAGTGCTCCACGTCGTAGCGCACGCCGGTCTGCCGCCGCTCCACCAGGCGGGGCGCTGCCGCCGGGTCGGCGGCGGGGATCAGCCAGGCCTCGCTGGTCTGCTGGTCGCCGCAGGCGATCACGAGGTAAGCTCGGGAGTCGGTCTGCGAGACGCTGAGAAAGAAGCCGGGGTCCGGCTCCGCATACACCAGCACGTCATCGGTCGGCCCGCCCGGCACCGGGCGGCGGAAGACGCGCGACGGGCGGGCGTTCTCGTCGCGGAAGGTCCAGAACAGCCAGCCGCCATCGGCGGACCAGGCGAAGTTGCCGGTGCAATGCTCAATCGTGTCGGGCAGCAGCGCGCCGGTCGCCAGGTCCTTGATGCGGACGCGGTACACCTCCGACCCCTGAGTGTCCTCGGCGTAAGCGAACAGCCGATGGTCCGGGCTGTGCCGGGCGGCGGCGAGCGCGTAGTAGGGGTGGCCCTGCGCGAGGGCCGCGGCGTCGATCAAGACCTGCTCGCCAGCCGCCTGCCCGCGTGGACGCCGGGCGTGCAGCGGGTATTGCGCGCCGGGTTCGTAGCGCGCGTAGTACTCCCAAGGGCCGTCGGGGCTGGGCAGGCTCGCCTCGTCCGGCTTCATGCGGCCCTTGATCTCGGCGATGACCTGCTGCTGCAGCGCCTCCGTGTCCGCCAGCACGGCGGCGGTGTAGGCGTTCTCGGCCTCCAGGTGGGCGCGGATGTCGGCCCGCAGCGCCGCGGGGTCGTGCAGCACCTGCTGCCAGTTCGCGTCCTTCATCCAAGCGTAGTCGTCCGTGCGGACGCGGCCAAGCTGCTCGATGCGCTGCGGCGCTTTGCGGATGGAGGGCGGGGTCGGGGTCATGCGCCCATCAAAGTGGCGGACGCCCCGGCCCGTCAAGCAAGCCTGGTCCTACGGGGGCGCTGCTGAGCGCCGCACGCCCGGCAGTGCCCCCTGCGTTTTATGCCCGCTTGCGCCGGATCAAGCCCAGCCCGATCAGGCCAGTCGCCACTACGGCCATGGAGGCCGGCTCAGGAACCGCGGTCAAGTATGCCTGATCCTGGTTGTTCCCGTCGCGCGCCAGCACCGCGACGCCCATCCTCGGGTCCGCCTTCCATGTGCCGTTTTTCACGTTGTCCAGGTAGGTCTGGGCCTGGCTCATAACGCCTGCGGGACCGAAAACGGTCAGGTTCGAGCCGTATTCCGCTTGCCAGATCGCGACCTGAAGAGCGGAGGAGTTGTCGTACCCTGCTTTAAGGGTCGGGATGACGTTCGTCAGCAGGGCGTTGACCTTGGTGCCGAAGTCGCCGCTCAGGAACCCTCCCGTGGTGAAGTTGCCGGACCCTTGGAGGGTGTGGGCGATGTCGATGCACCAAGTCGCAATCATACCGCCGGGCGTGTTGGTGCCTTTCAGCGTGATCTGGCCGGCTCCGACCGTTTCATCCCGGGTCCAGGGGTTTGCGTCGTGGAGGGTCACGTTCTGGCTGTTGAGGATGGAGTAGCTGGAATACGTCATCTGGCCCGCATGGGCCGGCGCAACCGCTGCGATGGCGAGGCACGCTGCGGCAAGTAGGGTCGTCTTGAAGCGCACCGGTTCGATCCTTTGGCTGTTCGTTTCGCGTTGCGGAGCTTCCCGTGGAGGCCCAGGGCGGGAAGTTCGATGCGACTTGTTTACATAAATGAGACCGGAAACGCAACAAAAAATAGAGAAATGGTTAACGCAGGGCCAAAAAATTAATTATTAGACAAACGACCCGCCTGGGCGAGGGCTGGATCGGGCGCCTTGGCCGGCTGGAGCGGAGGCGCCTGTTCCGGCGGCAGCCCCGGCGCCGGGCCGATGCGGCGTGGACAGCGGCCCCGCCCAGGCTTAAAACGCTGAAGCAGTCAAGCGCGGCGGCAACCCGGCCGCCCCATGACACAGGAGGAATTCACGATGGCCCCACGCATCAGCCCCGAGGACGCGCGGACCCGGCTGATCAAGCGGTCCGACATGGTGGCCTGCAAGGTCGCCTTTATCGACTGCAAGATGCCGGGGTCGGAGCGGAAGGAGAACTACTCGCTGGTCGGCCCCGGCGTCACCCAGTCGCGCGACCAGGTGGTGAACCTGACGGAAGCGCACGGCTTCAGCCTGGGCGTCGCCGCGATGCCGCCGGGCACGGTGAACAACCTGCACATCCACTTCACGGCGGAGGTGTTCATGATCCAGCGGGGCACCTGGACCTTCCGTTGGGGCGCGGACGGCAAGGACGGGGAAATCCAGGGCGGACCCGGCGACGTGGTGTCGATCCCCACCTGGATCTTCCGCGGCTTCACCAACTCCGGCGCGGAGGACGGCTGGATCTTCACGGCGCTCGGCGGCGACGACACCGGGGGAATCATCTGGCATCCCTCCATCCTCGACAACGCGGCGCGGTACGGGCTGCACCTGACCCGGGACAACATGCTGGTCGATACCGACGCGGGCACCCCCCCGCCCGCGGCGGACGCCTTGATGCCGGCGCTCAGCCCCGAGCAGATCAGCACCCTGCCGCGCTACACGGAAGCGCAGATGGGGCGCCGGGTCGTGAAGGCGGAAGCGCGCGCCTGGTCGGCCCGCGCGCTGCTGGACTCCTGCCTGTCCGGCCATGCGAGCGAACTGGCGCCGGTGATCGGCCACGGCATGACGGAGGACCGGGAACACGCGGCGCCCCTCAACAACCCGCACGGCTTTTCCATCGAGTGGCTGCGCATCGCCCCGGGCAACCAGGTGGGCCGGCACCGCTTGGCGGAGAAGCAGGTCGCCATCGTGTTCTCCGGCGCGCTCGACGTCGTGCTGAACGAACCCGGCGAGGAGGTTTCGATGCGGGTCGAGGCCGGCGAATGCTTCTCCCCCCCTGGCGGCGCGTGGCGCAGCCTGGCCGCCGCGGGGGACGGCCTCGTGGAGGTCGCGCTGATCACGGCCGGCGACCACCGCAAGCGCCCCACCTGGGCGCCCGAGATCGTGCGGGACGCCATGGCGCAGGGCTACGGCATCGACCATGATGGCCACGTTGCCCCGCTCGCCTTGCTGCCGCCGCCGACGCGCGCCGCGGTCGCGGCGCTGATGACGCAGGTGGCGGCGGAGTAGCGTCGCGATGAGCGAGTCCCTGTCGCCCTCGGCCTATGCGCCGTATCGCGACCCGCGCGATTACATCCTGAGTTGGACCGACGCGATCTGGATCGACCGCGGCTTGGGGCGGCTGCACGGGCATTACGCCGCGGACGTGCGCGTGCACACGGCCTATGGCGAGACCTACGGCTTCGACCACGTGATGCAGAACTCCCTGCAGAAGTTCGCCGCCTTCCCGAACGGCGGCGGCGGGCTTGGCGAGGACGTGATCTGGGAGCAGCGCGGGCCGAATGGGTTCATCAGCTCGCACCGCACGTTCAAGGCCGGCACGCATACCGGCTTCTGGACCTACGGCCCGCCGACCGGGCGGGATTGGGTGTCGCGCACGATTGCGCACTGCCTGGTGCAGGACAACAAGGTCACGGAGGAGTGGATCGTCCGGGACGAGTGGGCGGTGCTGGAGCACCTGGGCCTCGATCCCTCCCGCGTCGCCGCCGACCTCGCCGACGCCAGCCCGGTGCTTGGCCGCGCGATGGCGCTGGATGGCGGGCAGGGGCCGTTTGCCGGGCGGATCGCGGACCCGGCGCGCGCCGGCGTTTCCGGCCCGCGCCCGCAGCGTTTCGCTGCGGAGTGCGCGCTGGTGCAGGGCCTGTTCGAGGAGGTTTGGAACGGCCGCTTGTTCAACCGGGTTTCCGCTTATTGCGACCGCCAGGTGGTTTGCCATTCCGTGCGAATGCGCCGGGTGCAGGGTATCGACCCGTATCAGGTCGAGTTGGTGAACCTGCTCGCGACGTTCCCGGATTTCCGGGTGGAGGTGCGGGACCTCGTGGTGCTCGACGGGCCGGAGAACGGTTTGCGGGTCGCGGCGGTGTGGCTGCTGCGCGGCACCTATTGCGGCGTGCCGACCTATGGTCCGGTGACGCGCACGCCGGTCAACGTGCTGGGCATCAGCCATTTCGAGTTGAAGGACGGCAAGGTGCTTCGGGAATGGCGGCTCTTCGATGAGGTGGCCGTTCTGGCGCAGATCCATGCGGGGCGAACGGCGGCGGTGTTGGATGAGTGATGCCAACCCCGCTCCATTTTGATGGACGACAAACGTTCCCGAAAGATTAGAGATCGATGCAACTCATCGTAGTGAACCGATCTCCATTCACGCGCCGCGTCGCTATAACTCTCCACATCTACGGCATCGCCTTCGAGCAACGGCCGCTTTCCGGCTTCAAAAACCGGGCCGAGGTACGGGCAGCCAACCCACTTGGCAGAATACCAACCTTGATGCTCGATGATGGCGAGACGCTCGTTGATAGTGGCGCAATCATCGACCACCTGGATGAAGTCTATGGACGGGATCGGGCCTTGACTCCTGCCGCAGGCGCAGACCGGCGTGCCGTCTTGAGGGTAGCAGCCATCACGATGGTCGCTTGCGACAAAGGGCTTCAAGCGGCCTATGAGCGCAACCACCGTCCCCCGGAGAAGCTGCACCAACCCTGGATAGATGATTGCATGGCGCAGATGGAAAACGCCTTGGCCATGGTCGATGCGATGATGGACCCGAACGCACCTTACCTGCTTCTCGGACGGCTCACTCAGGCGGATGTGACAGCGTTCGTCGCTGAACGGCTCGCCCGCGGGATCGGCATTGATACCCAGGCGCGAATGCCGCGCCTGCGTGCTCTGGCACTCAATTTGGCCGAAATGTCTCCTTTCGCCTTAACTGAGCCGTAGAACGAAGGTCCGCTCAGGCTGGCTGCGCGGTCAGGCAAAATGGCCGCTGGCCTGATCCTACGTCACAGAGTAGGTTCGTGCGCCGCCGCAGCCAGCGCCTGGACAGCCGACTGCGAGGGAGAAGCGTGGACCGGAACAAGCTCACCCCAACGCCGACCCTGGCCGCAACGGTGGCAGAAGTGACGACGGGCCGTGTCCCTGCGAACGTCCGCCGGTTCCGCACGGGTGTCGCTCATTATGTATTTGAAGTCGAATTTGCAGACGGCAGCTCCGTCGTTGTTCGCGCGGGCACGCCGGAGCGACGGACTGGCCTAGCTGAGGGCGTGTACCTGAACAACCTGCTCCGACCGCTCGGGGTACCTCTCCCAAAGGTGTTCGCAACAGGCGCAGACCAGCCGCTGCCATGGGTCGTTCTGGAGCGGTTGCCCGGCACCGACCTGGGCGAAGTCATCGGCGGCTTGTTGGACCAGCAACTTGGGGCCATTGCAAAGAGCGTGGCGCAGGCCCAAGCGGCCACGGCGCAGCTTGGGGCGGTTGGGCGCTATGGCTACGCAGCCAGACCGGAGGACGCGCCTGAAGCTGTTTGGTCGGCCGTGTTGGAAGCAAATCTTGCTCGCTCACGCGCCCGCATCCTCGCCGCGGGCCTCTTCGGGTCCGAACCGGTCGAGACGGTGGCTGAGCTGATCGCACACCGACGCATGGAGTTGGATGCCAGACCAGCCGTTGCGTTCCTGCACGACACCACGACACGCAACGTGATTGTGGCACCGACGGGTTCACTGTCCGGCATCGTGGACGTGGACGACCTATGCTTCGGTGATCCCCGCTACGCCCCGGCGCTCACGCTCGTCGCATTGTTGGCGTCCGGCAGGCCGTCCACCTACGTGGATGCTTGGATGCGCGCGTCAGGCTACCAAGACGACCACATTTTCCGCCTCTATGTTGCTTTGTTCCTGGTGGATTTCATGGGCGAGCACGGACAGCGCTTCAACGGCAATGAACGTCCCTCGACGCCGGCGGCCAGAGCAACGCTTCTGCAAGCCTTCACCCAAGTCGTCAGCCAAGCCGAAGCATGACAGGTCTTTTCGGCCACCGCGCACATCGCCGTTCGCTCCAACGCCGCGGGTCCGCAACGCCGCCCGGCACGTGAGGGCAACGCCGGGGCCGGGCTTGCGCCGGCCGCAACCGCCGGGCAACCCTGCGCCGCGACGCCTGGAGGGAACCGCGGTGAGCCTGCGCATCGACTACTTCGCCGCATTGAACTCGCCCTGGACGCACTTCGGGGCGGCGCGGCTGGAAGCGATGGCGGCGCGGCACGGGGCGGCGCTGCGCATCCACCTGGTCGATTTCGCCATCATTTTCCCGGCATCGGGCGGGATACCGGTAGCCCGGCGCTCGCCGCAGCGCCAGGCTTACCGAATGCAGGAGCTGGCCCGGTGGCGTGACCACCTCGGCATCCCCTTGAACCCCCGGCCGCGCCCTTTCCCCGCGGACGAGCGGTTGGCCGCGCAGTGCGTGGTCGCCGCGCGGGACACGCTGGGCGACGGGCCGGCGGTCGTCCTCGCGCACCGCCTGTTACGGGCGCTGTGGGAGGAGGAGCGGGACTTTGGCGATCCCGCCACGCTCGCCGCGCTGATCGGCGAGGCCGGCCTCGATCCCGAAGCCCTGCCGGCCCTGGGCGCCGAGCCGCGCTGGGCGGAGCGGCGCCTGGCCGACACCGAGGCCGCCTTGGCGCGCGGCGTGTTCGGCGCGCCGAGCTACGTGGTGGGCGCCGAGGTGTTCTGGGGCCAGGACCGCCTCCACTTCCTCGAACGGCGGCTGGCGCAAGGGTGACGCCCGCTTCCAGCGGTTTCCGCACGGCCGGTGGCGGGCCAGATTACTGGCGAGCAGCAGGAGACGCCGCCATGACCCGAACCGCTGTCTGCCAGGCGCAGCCATGACCTCGCTGCAGCCGGGGCCGTCCGCTTCGGCCAAGAGCGCCGTGAGCTGGCCGGCGGCGGCGGTCGTCGTGCTGATCGCCCTCAACCTGCGCCCGGCCTTTTCCACCGTTGCGCCGGTGCTGCCCGAAATCATGGCCGACACCGGCCTGAGCGCCACCGGGGCGAGCGTGCTGACCACGGCACCGGTGCTTTGCCTCGGGCTGTTCGGCCCGCTGGCGCCCGTGCTGGCGCGGCGCGTCGGCACGGAGCGCGCGATGCTGCTCGCGCTGTCCGCCGTGTTGCTGGGCACCGGGCTGCGCGGCTTCGCGAGCGTCCCGGCGCTGCTGGCGGGATCGCTGCTGGCGGGCGCCGGGATCGGCGTCGGCAACGTGCTCATGCCGGGGCTGCTGAAGCGCGATTTCCCGGGCCGCGGGGCGCTGATGACTGGGGTTTACGTCATGTCGCTCTCGGTCGGGGCCGCGTTCGCCGCCGCGGTGACGGCGCCGCTGCGTGGGGCGCTGGGCGGATGGTGGGCGGGTGCGCTGGCCGTTTGGACGGTGCCGGCCGCTGTGGCGATGCTGGCCGCGGGCTTGGTGTGGGCGGGGCGATTCGGGCGCGGGCCGGAGGGCGCCGCCAATGCACCCGTTACGCCCCGCGGCGCCGGGCTGTGGCGCGACCCGCTGGCCTGGCAGGTGACGCTGTTCATGGGGCTGCAATCCACGCTTGCCTACGTGGTGTTCGGCTGGATGGCGCCGATGCTGCGCAGCCGTGGGGACTCGGCGGAAACGGCGGGCTTTGTGGTGTCCGTGTCGGTGGTGTTCCAGATCGTCGCCTCCTTGCCCGCGCCGATCCTCGCCGCCCGCCTGCGCCGGCAGAGCGGCCCGGCGGCGGCAGCCATGCTGCTGACCGCGGCGAGCTTCGTGGCGCTGCTGACCGCGCCGCTGGCGTGGCAATGGGCGCTGGCGGCGGTGCTGGGCTTGGCGCAGGGCGCGGGATTCTCGCTGGCCATCCTGCTGATCATGCTGCGCGCGGGCGACAGCGGGGCGGCGGCGCGGCTGTCCGGCATGGCGCAGGGGGTGGGCTACACGATGGCCGCCGCCGGGCCGCTGCTCGTGGGCGTGCTGCACGACCGGAGCGGCAATTGGAGCGGCGCCGGGTGGCTGTTCACGGTGGTCGGGGTGGCCGCGGCGGTGGCGGGCGCGCTGGCCGGGCGCAACAAGCTGGTGGGCGGGAGCGGCTGAGCCGACACAGCAGGCAGCCGTCTCAGTTTGGGCTTCATCCTGCTTCTGTCAGCCCCAGGACACATCCAGTTCTGGCAGGCGGTCACAGTCGAAGTGCGCATAATGATGAGAGTCCACGAGCACGCCGTTCAGCACGTAGAACTTGCGCATCGTGCCCTCCTTCGCAAAGCCGAGCTTCTCGATCACCCGCCGGCTCGGCACGTTGCCTTCGGCGTGGCTGATGGCGAGCCGGTTGGCGGCGAGCGCGCCAAACGCATACCGGGTGAGGGCGTTCAGCAGCTCTGTCGCCAGCCCTTTTCCGGTCTCGCCCGTCCTGATCCAGTAGCCGGTGCTGAACAGCCGGCCCTGCCAATCAATCGCGTGGTAGCCCCCGGCACCGAGAAGCCGGCCTTCGTCGCGGTCGAACACCGGAAGCTGGATCTCGGTGCGCAGGACGAACTCGGCCGACCGCCGCCGCACGAGGGCCTCCTCCCCATTCCTGGTCAGCGCCTCCATCGGCCCTTCCGCCCACTTGAGCCAGCGGCCGAGTTCGGGCCAGCTTTCGTGTTTGGCGTCGAGAAGCTGGGCGCCGTCGCCGGACTGCCAAGGTCGGATCAGCAGCCGTGGCGTCCGGATCGGCATGGGCATCTCGACGAGAAGCGGGTCAGTCTCCTGCACGCGGCTTGGCCTTGCTCAAGCGAAAGCGGCGATGCGAGTGCACACGTCGCGTTCCCGGCGGCTGTAAGGAGCCATAGCGCCCGCTACGGCCCCACCAGCCCAGCCTGTGCCCCATTCGGCCCCACTTGCAGCAACTTCTGGTTGGGCGCGCAGCTCCAGCTTCCGGCGGCGTTGACATCGCCCGTGCCGTCGTAGGTCGCCTGCGTCGGGTAGGGGCAGAGCGGCATGGTGCGGTCCACCGCCTGGGCCGGGTCGTTGTTGACGTAATGCGCGGCGGGGATGCTGTCGGGCGCGGCGCCCCCCTGCACCCAGGCGTCGAGCGGCGTCAGCGTGTCGAACACGTTCGGCCCCGGGCCGCCGGTGCAGTGCTGCATCCCCGGCACCATGAACAGCCGCACGGAGGCCTGCAGCGCGCCATAGCCGCCATGGGCGGCGGCGAGCTGGTCATACAGGGCGGTGGTGCGGAACGGCGTGAGCGCCGGGTCGCTGTAGCCGTGGTAGAGGATCAGCTTGCCGCCGCGCCGGATGAAGCGGCGGTAGGCCTCCGCGTCCGTCGCGGTGCCGGCGCCTGTCCGCGTGTCGAACGTGTCCAACGCGGCGTCGTCGATGTAGCCGTCGGCGGAAACCGGGTAATCGCGGATGTTGAACGTCGGGTCTTGCGTGATGATGCTTTGGATGATGTGGTCGCCGAACTGGTAGCCGACCGGGGAGGGGCTGAACCCGGCGTTGCCCCACGGCTCCGCCGCGTTGAAGTCCGCAGGCGGCACCAGGCCCGTGGTCCACACGTCGGCGCCGCCGGCCAGGTCGCTGACGGAGAAGCCGGGATACACCAGGCTGCCGAAGCTGTTGCGCGTCGCGGTGAAGTAGGCGTTCAGCGTGTCCGCCTGGCCCGTGCTGAGGCAGCCCGCGTCCTGGCCGGGCTTGCACACGAGGCTGTGGGGATCGAAGGCGCAGGCGGCCGGGTTCTGGATCAGCCCGTCGTCCACGCCGTCCGTCTTGGCGCAGCTCGCGTTGACGGCCGCGTCCACCGTGGGCAGCAGGGGCGCCGGGATGTAGGTCGCGGGCGAAAGCTGCTGCTTGGCGATCCGCGCCGCGCTGATGATCGAGCGGATGTCGAAGAACGGGTCGCCGGCGATGATGCCGTCGTAGTCGCCCGGGAACCGCGTCGCTTCCACCAGCGCCTGCCGCCCGCCGTTGGAACAGCCGTCGAAATACGCCGCCTCGACCGCCCGCCCGTAGAAGCCTTGGGTAAGCTGCTTGCCGGTGGCCGTCACCTGATGGGTGGCGCGGTAGTAGTAGTCGGCGAGCTTGGCCTTGTTCGGCTTGCCGGGGGCGAGCAGCGCCCAGCTCGCGTCGGTGCCGCCCGCCAGGTGCCCGGTGTCGGTGATCGCGGTGGCGTAGCCCTGCGCCAGCGCGCCTTGCCGGTCCACCGGGTTGGCCGAAACGTCCGGGTAGGTCGCGCCGCCGAGGCCGCCCACGCCAAGGAACAGGAACTTGCCGCTCCAGTTGTCCGGGAACTGCAACTCGAACCCGGCCGAACCCGGCGGCGCGCCGCCGCCGCGGGTGTTGAGCTGACCCACCACGTCGCAATAGGCCGGCGTCGCGCCGGACGCGGGCACCGCAGCGGCGGACACGATTGTCACGCCGTCAATCCCCAACTCCGCGATCCCGCCGACGCTGCACGTGGTCGCCGCCCATGCCGTGGGCGCCGCCAAGGCCATGCCGCAGCCGACCGCGAGCGGCCACGCCCAGGCCCGATGCCGCCCCGCCCGGTTCCGATGGGAATAACGCATGGTTTCTCCTCCCTATGCCGCGACGGTTCCACCGCTTTGAGCAGGTTGTGGGCGGGTCCAGCCGCTACAACCTGAGCCATGCTAGACACGGCCTCGTCGGATCACAACGAAGCTCCTGCCCCTTCTCGACCGACGCTTGCGAAGGATTGATCGCGCAGCGGACACAGCAGGACCGTGCCGGAGTCACCATGCGGCCGGCCGGTCCCATGTGCGGTCCGGGCAGCGGCGCGGAGACGGCATGATCTTGGTGACGGGGAGCAGCGGCTTGGTCGGGCGCGAAGTGGCGGGCCGGCTGGCCGGGCGCGCGCCGGTGCGCTTGGCGTTGCGCGACCCGGCCCGCGGTGGCGAGGGCGCGGCGGACGCCGAGCGGGTCCGCTTCGATTTCAGCGACCCCTCGACCTTCGAGGCGGCGCTGCGCGGGGTTGGCCGCGTGTTCCTGTTGCGCCCGCCGCGGCTCGCCCGGCCGCGCCGCGACTTCGGCCCGTTCGTCGCGGCCATGCGGCGGGCCGGGGTGGGGCAGGTCGTGTTCCTGTCGGTGCGGGGCGCCGCGCGCAATCCGCTGCTGCCGCATCACGGCATCGAGACGCTGCTGGAAGCGTCGGGCCTCGCCTGGACGCACCTGCGGCCCAACGACTTCATGCAGAACTTCGCCACCGTGCACCGCGCCGACATCCGCGACCGCGGCGAGATTTGGGCGCCGGCCGGGCGGGGCCGCACCAGCTTCGTCGATGTGCGGGACGTGGCGGAGGCCGCGGCACGGACGCTGACCGAGCCGGGACACGAGCGCCGCGCCTACACGCTGACCGGGGGCGAGGCGTTCGGCATGGCGGACGCCGCGGTTCTGCTGTCCGAGGCGCTCGGCCGCCCGGTCGCCTACCGCAACCCGGGCATCCCCGCCTTTCTGCGCCACAGCCGCGCGGCGGGGCGGCCCTGGGCGTTCGGCCTGGTGATGACGGGGGTTTACACGGCCGCCCGGCTCGGCTTGGCGGCGGAGGTCACGCCGGACCTGGCGCGCCTCCTCGGACGGCCAGCCACGGCGCTGCGGTCGTTCATCAGGGATTACGAAACGGTTTGGCGGCGCTAGGGGGCAGGATTGTCACGACGCTTCTTCCGGCACCTGGCCGAACTCGCCGAGGTATTCCGGGGCGCCGAACTCGTCGGCCACGGGGTCGTGGAACACCCGCACGACCCGCGCGCCGAGGATCGAGCCGCCGGCCAGCGCGCGTTCCGCCCGGCGCATCCCTTCCTCGGGCGTGCGGCAGGTCATCGGCGTGCCGGGTTTCAAGGCGCCGCGCGGCCCGGCGACATAGGGTTGATAGATGATGTGCGCGGTGGCCGGCATGGGGTGTCTTTCGGCAAGTTGGGCGTGAAGCGGGGACGCAGGGCGCGGCGTCCGGTTGCAGGCTTGCATCCGTGGCCCGCTTGCGAACTTGCACGAGGTGAGGGAGGCTGTGCCATGGGAAAGGCCGCATGGGGCGTTGTGCTGCTGACGGGCGTGCTGGCCGGGTGCGTGTCGCCGCCTCCGCCGCAGCCCTTGGTCGCCGTGCCCGGCCCGGGAAAAACGGACGATGCGTTCCGCCAGGACGACGCGGCGTGCCGGACCGTCGCGGCCGAGCCGCCGCCGGCGCAGCCAAGCGGGACGCCGGCCAGCACGGCCCCGGCGACGGTCCAGCCTCCCGCCAACGCCGCGCCGCCCGCGGCCGAGGTGCTGCCGCCCGGGGCGATCTACCTGCGCTGCATGACGGCCCGGCAGAACCTGGTGCAGCCTTTGGCGCCCGCCGTGCCGCTGTATGCTTACAACCAGCCTTACCCGATCTACGCCGGGGTCGGCTATGGCGACCCGTTCTTCTACAACTACGGCTACCCGTTCGGCTTCGGCTATGGGTTCGGTTATGGCCGCTTCGGCTATGGTGGCCGGTACTTCGGCCATTACAGGGGTTTTGGCGGGTATCGGGGCTACGGCTTCCGGGGCGGCTACGGCCGGGGCTTTGCTCACGGCGGCTTTGGCCGCGGCGGTTTCGGCGGTCGCCGGTAGGCTGCTCGGCTCGCTGAGGCGAGGCGCGCGGGGCGGCCTCAACGGTTCAAGGTGTTGCGTCGCCTGCGCGTCCATGGAAGCTGTCCAGCATGTCCCAGTTCGATCCCGCACGCATCACGACGCTCACCTTTGATTGCTACGGCACCTTGATCGACTGGGAAGCGGGCGCGATCGGGGCGTTGCGGCCACTGCTCGCCCGGCACGGCGCCGCGCCGTCGGACGACGAGATCATCACGATCTTCCAAACCCTCGACGCGGCGCTTTGCCAGCCGCCCTACAAGACGTATCGGACGGTGCTGGCCGAGGTGGTCAAGGGCTTCGGACGGCATTTCGGCATTCCGGTCCAGCCGACGGACCGGAATGCGCTGGCGGCGTCGATCCCGTTCTGGAAGCCGTTCCCCGACACGGTGGCGGCGTTGCGCGCGCTCGGGACGCGCTTCCGGCTCGCGGTCATCTCGAACATCGACGACGACCTGTTCACCGCCTCCGCCCGGCAGTTCCCCGTGCCGTTCGACACCGTTGTCACGGCCGGGCAGACGCGGTGCTACAAGCCGCATCCCGCCATCTTCGAGGAAGCCCTTCGGCGGCTCGGCGAACCGCCAAGCGCGGTCGCGCACGTCGCCGAGGGCGCGGGGGAGGTCGTGCCGGCGAGGCGCCTCGGCTGTTCCACGGTCTGGGTCCGCCGCAATGGCCGCTCGGCCCGGCTGCTCGCCGAAGCTCCGGACCGGGAGGTGCCGGACTTGCAATCCCTGCTGGGCGTCCTCGATATCAAACCGCGGACCATCTGAAGCGTTGCGGGGACACATGCGGCATATCCATCTTCATCCGCTCGGCGGCGCGGCGGGCGACATGTTCGTCGCTTGCCTGCTCGATGCCTTCCCGGAGCACCGCGCGGCGGTCGTCGAGGCGGCGGCGAACCTGGCGCATGTCGGATGCCGCCTCCTTCCGCACGAGGACGGCACGCTGACCGGCAGCCGGTTCGTGGTGGAGGACGCGCCGCACGCCCACGATCACGGCCACAGCCACGCGCATTGGCGCGACATCCGCGCCCGGCTGGAGGACTCCCTGCTCGCCCCGCCGGTCCGCGCCCATGCCGTCGGCATCTTCGCCGTGCTGGCCGAGGCGGAGGGCCGCATCCACGGCGTGCCGGCCGACGCGGTGACGTTCCACGAGGTGGGCGCGGCCGACTCGGTTGCCGATATCGTGGCTGCCGCCGTTGTGATCGAGGCGATGGCCCCGGCGCGCTGGAGCGTGGCGTCCTTGCCGCTGGGCGGCGGCACCGTTCAGACTGCGCACGGGACCATGCCGGTGCCCGCGCCGGCCACCGCCTTGTTGCTGGAAGGGTTCGCGATGCACGACGACGGGATCGCCGGGGAGCGCGTCACGCCCACGGGCGCCGCCATCCTGCGCTACCTCCAATGCGGGGCCGCGGCGCCGGGCCGCTCCACGCTGCGCCGCTCCGGATACGGTTTCGGCTCGCGCCGCCTGCCGGGCGTCAGCAATTGCCTGCGCGCCTTGGTGTTCGAGGATGAAGGCACGGCCGCGGCGCCGGGCCATCGGGAGTTGGCAGTGATCAGTTTCGAGGTGGACGACCAATCGGGCGAGGACCTGGCGACCGGGCTGGATCGGTTGCGCGCCGTGTCGGGGGTGCACGACGTGCTGCAGATGGCGGCGTTCGGCAAGAAAGGGCGCTTGGCAACGCATGTTCAGGTGCTGGCCGCACCCGACGCGCTCGATGCCGCCGTGGCGGCGTGCTTTCAGGAAACCACCACCATCGGCCTGCGCACCCACACCGTTGAGGGCCGCGCCCTCCCTCGGCGCTTCGCCGCGGTCGCCGTTGAGGGCCGGGAAACAACGGTGAAGCTGGTGGACCGCCCAGGCGAGGACGGTGCGGCCGTGGTGACGGGCAAGGCGGAAGCCGACCACCTGCGCCCGGTCGCGTCCCACGCCGCCCGGACGCGCCTGCGCCAAGAAGCCGAACGGTTGGCCGTGGGCCGCGACCGGGACCCGGGCCTCGCATGACGCCGCTCGACCGCCTGCACGCGGCGCTGGGGGAGATGGGTGAGGTCGCCATTGCGGTGAGCGGCGGGATCGACAGCCTGACGCTCGCCACCGCCGCGCACCGCGCCCGACCCGGCGGTGTCACGATGCACCACGCGACCTCGCCCGCCGTGCCGCCCGAAGCGACGGAACGCACGCGCGCCCTTGCGGCGGCGGAGGGCTGGCCGCTCGACGTGTTCGACGCGGGCGAGTTCGCCGACCCGGCCTACCGCGCCAACCCCGTCAACCGCTGTTTCTTCTGCAAGACCAACCTGTATGGCGCGGTGGCGTCGCGCACGCGGCGGCAGATCGTGTCCGGCACCAACCTGGACGACCTCGGCGAGTATCGCCCCGGCCTGATTGCCGCACGGGCGCACGCGGTGCGCCACCCGTTCGTGGAAGCCGGGATCGACAAGCGCACGGTGCGCGCGCTCGCCGCCGAGCTTGGGCTGGGCGCGCTGGCCGAACTGCCCGCCGCGCCCTGCCTGTCGAGCCGGGTCGAGACCGGCATCCGCATCGAGGCGCCGACGCTTGCCATGGTGCACGAGGCCGAGAAGCTCGTGGGCGCGCGGCTGTCGCCCCGGACCGTGCGCTGCCGGGTGCGCGCGGACGGGGTGGTGATCGAGCTGGACCCGGCGGCGCTCGCGGCGCTGGACGCGGGCGGGGCGGACGGCCTGCGGGCGGAGGTGCAGCAATTGGCCGACGCCGCCGGGCTGCGTGCGCCGGTGCGCTTCGCCGCCTATCGCAACGGCAGCGCCTTTCTGGTGCCGGCATGACCCCGGCGGAGCCGGAGTTCGTGCTGGACGAGGTGCGCACGCAGCGGATCGGCTTCGGGGAAGCGGTGTTCTGCGCCGGCAAGTCGCCGGAGCAGATCGCGGCCATCCTCAGCGCCGCCAGCAACCCCATGCTGCTGACCCGGCTCGACCCCGAGCGGTTCGCGGCGCTCCCCCGCTCGCAGCGGGACGCGCTGGACTACGACCCGGTGTCCCATACCGCCTATTCCGGCGACCCGGCGCCGATGGCCGGCCCGGCGCAGGTCGCGGTACTGACCGCCGGCACGTCCGACGTGCCGGTGGCGCGGGAAGCGGCGCGGACGCTGCGCTTCCAGGGGCAGGACGCCCGGCTGATCGCCGATGTCGGCGTCGCCGGGCTATGGCGGCTGCTGCGCCGGGTGGAGGATTTCCGCGACATGCGGGTGGTGATCGTTGCCGCCGGCATGGACGCGGCGCTGCCCAGCGTGGTGGGCGGCTTGGTCGGCGGCGTGGTCATCGCGGTGCCGACCTCCGTGGGCTACGGCGTCGCGGCGGGCGGGCACACGGCGCTCAATGCCATTCTTGCGAGTTGCGCGCCGGGCATCGTCACGGTCAACATCGACAACGGCTACGGCGCGGCCTGCGCCGCGCTGCGGGTCATCGGCAAAGGGTAGGAGAGCAGCATGGTGGAACGGCGCGACCTGATGAAGGCGACGGTGGCGGGCGTGGCCGCGGCGGCGGTCGGCGTCCCGGTGGACGTGCTTGGACAAACCACCCAGGGCGGCCAGGTCCAGCCGACCGGCCCGGTGACGTCCAAGATCGCCGAGCACGCGGACATGAAATACCGGCCGCTGGGCCGCACGGGGGAGCGGGTCTCGCTGGTCGGCCTCGGCGGCTTCCACCTTGCCAAGCCCGGCGGACCCAGCGCCGAGGAGGCGACGCGCATCGTGCACACGGCGCTTGATGCCGGCATCAACTTTTGCGACAACTGCTGGGACTACAACGGGGGCGAGAGCGAAATCCGGCTGGGCCGGGCGCTCGCGGGCGGCTGGCGCGACCGCACGATGGTGATGACCAAGATCGATGGCCGCACCGCCAAGGCGGCCGCCAGCCAGATCGACGAGTCGCTGCAGCGCCTGCAAACCGACCACATCGACCTGCTGCAATTCCACGAGATCATCCGCATGGACGACCCGGAGCGCGTGTTCGCCTCGGGCGGCGCGCTGGAAGCGGCCTTGCGCGCCCGGGAACAGGGCAAGGTCCGCTACATCGGCTTCACCGGGCACAAAAGCCCGGCGATCCACCGCCATATGTTCGAGGTCGCCGACCAGCACGGCTTCCACTTCGACACCGTGCAGATGCCGCTCAACGTTATGGACGCGCATTTCGACAGCTTCGAGCAGGGCGTGCTGCCGGTGGCGGCGGCGCACGGCACCGGGGTGCTCGGCATGAAGGCTTTTGGCGACCCGTTCATCCTGGATGCCAAGGTCGCCTCGCCCTTGGAGATGCTGCACTACCCGATGAGCCTGCCGATCAGCCTGCAAGTCTGCGGCATCGACAGCTTGCCCATCCTGCAGCAGGCGTTGATCGCCGTGCGCAGCTTCCGGCCGTTCACGCCGGAGCAGCGGGCGGACCTGCTGGCCAAGACCGCGGCGGTGGCCCGGGACGGGCAGACCGAGCGTTACAAGGTCTCGACCCACTTCGACGGCACGACGCAGAACCCGCAATGGTTGGGGTGAGGGGGGCGCGGCGCCGCGGAGGTGCCATGCCGGTTTCGATGCTCGCCTGCGCTGCCGCCCTGCTGGTCACGGGGTGCATGTCCGGCCCGATTCCGGTGTCCTCCCGTGCCGGCGACAACGGCGCGGTTGCATCGGGTCCCAGCGAGGAGAAGCTGCCCGCCGCCCCCGCGGTCCGCTCCTCGCCGCCCTGACCCGTATGCCGGCCCCATGTTGGACCGGCTGCGCGCGGCGGGTCAGGGGGTAACAGGCATGGGGGCCGGGTCCGCGCCGCCGCGGTGCGGGTCGCCGGCCGGCAACTCGTCGCGGATGTAGTCGCGGGACTTCCAAGCCGGGGCGGGCGGTGTCGTGCCGGGCGCCGGGAGGTGCGGGCTGGGGGCAGCCAGGCGAAGCTCCGGGATGTAGCGGGGGCAGTTCGGGAATACGTAATCCGCCTGGAACCGCACCACGGACTTGGCGCCGTGATGGCGGGCCAGCGTGTCCGCATCCCGCACCAGCGTGGCATCCCCGGTCATGCGCACTAAGTTGGACGCGCCGTCGAACCGAATGAACAGCAGCCCGACCCGCGCGCTGCGGCTGATGTTGCCGAGCGTGCGATACATCGAGTTCCCGTCGTAATCCGGCCATTCCAGCGCCGCCGGCCCCACCACCTGCACGAAGCCCGGCACGCCGCCCTTGTAGCTGCAGTCCACCGCGTC
Source organism: uncultured Acetobacteraceae bacterium (assembly GCA_964235485.1). Lineage (GTDB taxonomy): Bacteria > Pseudomonadota > Alphaproteobacteria > Acetobacterales > Acetobacteraceae > CAHJXG01. Next base: position 33,491 of record CAXSAZ010000029.1, read on the forward strand.
CCCGTGGTGCGATGCCACGAAGAAGAACGACGCTTCCGTGATCAGGGCGATGTCGTCGGGCCAGAACTCGCGGTGCTTGCGCCGCCCCTCCAGCGCGTCCGCAACCCGGCGGCCGTCGAACTCGTCCTGCAAAGCGCGCATACCGTCGTGAAACATCGAGGCGTCTTCCATGCCGCCATGCTAACCCGGGGCGGACTTCGCGGAAACGGTGCATGGTTGCCATAGGATTTGCCGCGCCCGGCCTCCTCGCCGGGCTGCTCGCGCTTCCCCTCGCCCCGGCCGGGGCGGCGGAGGTGTGCCGCTACGCCGGCGAAACCAGCCATTCCGGACGGGTCGCGGTGCAGGCCGAGGCGTCCGAGGCGCGCGGCCTCCTCACCCTCGACGTGACCACGCGCCTCGATGCCAAGTATTTGTGGTTCTGGACGATCCAGTACTTGGCGGAGGAGATCAGCACCTGGCGGGCGGGCGAGCTGCAATCGGTCGCGGTGAACAACCGCACGATCATCAACGGCCGGCCGAGCCGCCAGCAATGGGACGTGCTCACCCGCGGGCCGGACGGGCTGGTGGCGAGCCGGGTGCAGTCGCGGTCGCTGGACGAGTTCCGCCGCCGGCACCCCGCCTTCGCCGGCCATTGGGACCCGAGCCGCTTCGGCCAGCCCTGGCTTGCGGACTACCCGGCGGCGCAGCCGGAGCGCCGGCCGGACCTCGACCTCGCCCAAGCGGCCATGCCGCCGCGGACGCGCACGCCCTATGCCCTCGCGTTCTACTGGTCCCGCTGGCTGCCGGAGGCGGGCGGCACGGTGTCGGTGTTCATGCCAGGCTGGAAGCGGGACGCGCGCCTCGATGCGCAGGTCGCGCCGGCGGGGCCGGGGCGCTGGCGCATGACGCTGCGGCATCCCGGACTGGGCGCCGCGCCGTCGGCAGCGGAGGCGGTGGTGTCCGCCGACCACCAGCTCCAGCGGCTGTCGTTCGACGTGCGCGCCGCCGCCGGGTCCGGGCAGGGCTGGGTGGACCGGGTGGATTGTCAGGCGCGGTAGTCCGTGAGGCCAACGGGTTTGGGCCGTCGGGTACGTTGCAGGCCCAGCCTTGCCGTTGGAATCGTTGGACGGCCCGTGGCTGTTCGTGCTGTTTGCCGGGCTGACCGTCCTCATTTGGGGAACGTTCAACGCGGGCGCCGCCATTTTGGAACCCACTGCGCCGCCGGCGTGCTAACCCGATGGCGTCACCACAACAGGCGTGTTGCCCGATGTCGAAGATCATCCCCGTTCCCACGTTCGATTTCGTCATTTTCGGCGGCACCGGCGACCTGACGCTGCGCAAGCTGCTGCCGGCGCTGTATCACCGCTTCCTCGACGGGCAGATCCCCGAGGACTCGCAGATCATCGCCGTTGCGCGCTCCGACCTGTCCACGGAGTCCTACCGTGGCCGGGCCAAAAAGGCGCTGCGGCAGTATGTCCAGGCGGACAACCTGAAGGGCGACGCCGAGGCGGGCTTCCACAAGATGCTGCACTACGTCCGGCTGGACGCGGCGGCGGAGAAGCAGGACTGGTCGGAGCTGCAAGGGCTGCTGGCGCCCGACCGGGTGCGGGTGTTCTACCTGGCGACCTCGCCGGACCTGTTCGGCCCGATCTGCGACGCGCTCGCGCGCAACGGCCTGAACGGGGACGACACGCGGGTGGTGCTGGAAAAGCCCATCGGGCGCGATCTTGAGTCCGCCCAGGCCATCAACGACGAAGTCGGGCGCTGCTTCCCGGAAGCGCGCACCTTCCGCATCGACCATTTCCTCGGCAAGGAAACGGTGCAGAACCTGCTGGCGCTGCGCTTCGCCAACACGATCTTCGAGCGGCTATGGAATGCCGACGTGATCGACCACGTGCAGATCACCGTGGCGGAAACGGTGGGCGTCGAGGGACGGGGCGGCTACTACGACCATTCGGGCGCGCTGCGCGACATGGTGCAGAACCACCTTTTGCAGCTCCTGTGCCTTTTGGCGATGGAGCAGCCGGTGTCCCTGGGGGCGGACGCGGTGCGGGACGAGAAGCTGAAGGTGCTGCGCAGCCTCCGCCCGCACGAGCCGTACGAGGTGCCGGCGCTGACGGTGCGCGGGCAGTACACGGCGGGGGCGGTGAACGGGCAGCCGGTGCCGGGCTACTTGGCCGACCTCGGCCACAACGACAGCACCATCGAGACCTTTGTCGCGATCAAGGCGGAGCTGAACAGCCGGCGCTGGGCCGGGGTGCCGTTCTACCTGCGCACCGGCAAGCGGCTGCCGCAGAAGGTGTCGGAGATCGTGGTGCAGTTCCGCAGCCTGCCGTTCTCCATCTTCCCCAAGGAGCACACGCTGGCCGCCAACAAGCTGATCATCCGCTTGCAGCCGGAGGAAGGGATGCGGCTGGAGATGATGACCAAGGAACCCGGCCCCGGCGGCTTGCAGCTCCGCCCCACCGGCCTCGACATCAGCTACGAGAAGACGTTCGGCGGGCGGTTCCCGGATGCCTACGAGCGGCTGCTGATGGACACGGTGCGCGGCAACTCCACCCTGTTCATGCGGCGGGACGAGGTGGAAGCGGCGTGGCAATGGGTGTCGCCGATCATGGACGCCTGGGGCAGCCGGGCCGACCGCCCGCGCCCGTATGCCGCCGGAAGCTGGGGGCCGACCGCGGCCATCGCGCTGATCGAGCGGGACGGGCGGACCTGGTATGAGGACCTGGGCGACGGGCAGGCGTAGCCCGGGTCAGGCCGCCGGTCATTCCCATGGATGCGGCACAAGACAACAAGGAGGAAGACAATGCTTCGCACCATCGCCACAACCGTTGCGCTCGGCCTTGCCGTTTGCGCGTGCAACCCGTCAGGCGGGGTCAAAGATCCGAGAGTTGGCAGCGGCATTGTGTCTCCGTCGCTCAACAGCGGCATCACGTCGCAGAACGGCGGCGGGGCGCGTGCGCTTGGCAACACTCCCAACATCAGCATCGGAGGGACCGGCGCGACGGAAACGCGAGCGCCAAACAGCCGCGGCGCCGCCTACTGACCCGGGCGGAGCAGGCAGAGCCGTGCGCGCAGCCTGGGCATGAGGCCGCCGGCTTGACCGTGCCTTAACGGCCACTCCGGGTTTCCCGGCGCAAACTCTCTGCCGTCCATCATGCAACCGGCTGCGCCGTCTGCGTTAGAGGGCATTACATCGGACCGGCCCCTCGGTTCAGGTGCATGAAGGAGAGCAGCGATGGACGAGGATCGCATCAAGGGCAGTGCCACCGACATCGGCGGCAAGGTAAAGGATGCCGCCGGCGGGTTGCTGGGCGACAACAAGATGCAGGCCGAGGGCAAGGCCGACCAGGTCAGCGGGCAATTGCAGAACGCCTACGGTTCCGCCAAGGACGCCGTGAGCGAGGGCGCTGAGACGATCGGCGCGCAGGTTGACAGCCTGCTGAAGGAGCGCCCGATGGTGGCCTTGCTCGGGGCGGTCGGCGTCGGCTACGTGCTCGCCCGTCTCATGCACCGCTGACGGGGGCGCGTCATGGCCTTGATCCCCACCTACCCCGGCGGCTCGACGGTTGATGCCGTCGTGCCCGACGATCAGCGCACGTTCATGCGCAACCGCGTGTCCTGGGGCGCGATCCTGGCGGGCGTTGTCGCGGCGATGGTTGTGCAGCTTTTGCTGAACATCCTTGGCGTCGGCATCGGCGCGTCGTCGCTCGATGCCGCGAACACGGGCGACAACCCGACGGCTTCCGGCTTCTCGCTCACCGCGGGGATCTGGTGGACGCTGTCGGGCATCATCGCGTCGTTCGTGGGCGGCGTGGTGGCCGGGCGGCTGTGCGGCACGTCGGACAACAACACGGCGAACTGGCACGGCTTTGTGTCGTGGTGCGTGGCGACGCTGGTCATCTTCTACATGCTGACCTCGGCGGTGGGCGGGATCATCGGCGGCACGTTCAACGCGCTGGGCAGCACGGTGGGCGCCGCCGGGCGGGGCGCGGCCTCGGCCGTGTCGGGGGTCGCGCAGAACACGGACGGCGACGCGCTGCAGGCCCAGGTCAAGCGCCTGGTCAACCCAGACCAGGCCCAGAACGCCCAGGACGACATCATGGCCTACGTGCGGGCCAGCGTAAGCGGCGACCAGGCCGCGGCCTCGGCGGCGCGGGACCGCGCCGTGGATGCGCTCGCCAAGACGGCGAACATCAGCCCCGACGAGGCCCGCGCCCGGCTGCAGCAAACCGAGCAGCAAGCGCGGCAAACGGCGGACCAGGTGAAGCAAAAGGCGCAGCAGGCGGCCGAGGTGACGCGCAAGAGCGTGGCCAGCGCCGGCATCTTCGGCTTCATCGCCTTGGCGCTCGGCGCGGTCGCGGCATGGTTCGGCGGCAGCGTCGGCGCGCCCCGCCGCGAGGCCACCGTGCGTACAACTCGCAACCTGTAGTGTTCGGCGGCGGCATGTCTCCACCGGGACATGCCGCCATCGCCTGGACGCGCCGCGATGACCCCTGACGAGTTCCGTGCCCACGGGCACCGCTTGATTGACCTGATCGCCGACTACCGCGAAACGCTGGCGGACCGTCCGGTCATGGCGCCGACGCAGCCCGGCGCGGTGCGCGCCCTGTTCCCGTCCGAGCCGCCGCGCGGCCCCGAGCCGTTCGATCAGGTGATCGACGATCTCCAACGCCTGGTGATGCCGGGCTTGTCGCATTGGCAGCATCCCCGCTTCTTCGGCTACTTCCCAGCCAACGCCCTGCTGTCCGGCGTGCTCGGCGACCTCGCCAGCACGGGCCTCGGCGTGCTCGGCCTGTCCTGGCAGTCCAGCCCGGCGCTGACCGAGTTGGAGGAAGTCGTGACCGACTGGGTGCGGCAGATGCTCGGCCTCAGCGCCGCGTGGAGCGGCGTCATCCAGGACACGGCCTCCACCAGCACCTTGGTCGCGTTGATCTGCGCGCGGGAGCAGGCGACCGGCTTCGCGCTGGCCCGCGGCGGCTTGCAGGCGGAGCCGTCGCCCTTGACCGTGTATGTCTCGGCCCAGAGCCATAGCTCCGTGGACAAGGCGGCGCTGTTGGCCGGGTGGGGGCGCGACACGGTGCGGCTCGTGCCCTGCAACGGGGTCCACGCGATGCGGCCCGACGCGCTGGAAGCGATGATCGTGGAGGACCGCCGCGCCGGGCTGCGGCCGGCGGCCATCGTCGCGACCACCGGCACGACGGCGACCACGGCCATCGACCCGGTGGCCGGCATCGCCGACGTGGCGGCGCGCCATGGCGTCTGGCTGCATGTCGATGCGGCGATGGCCGGCAGCGCCATGATCCTGCCGGAGATGCGGCACCTGTGGGACGGCATCGAGGGCGCGGACAGCATCGTGGTCAACGCGCACAAGTGGCTGGGCGCGCCGTTCGACTGCTCGCTGTATTACGTGCGCGACCCCGGGCACTTGATGCGGGTCATGTCCACCAACCCGAGCTTTCTGCAAAGCGGCGTCGATGGCCGGGTGCGCAACCTGCGCGATTGGGGCATTCCGCTGGGCCGGCGGTTCCGCGCCTTGAAGCTGTGGTTCCTGATCCGCGAGCAGGGGATCGAGGGCTTGGCCGCCCGGCTGCGCCGCGACCTCGACAATGCGGCCTGGCTCGCGGGGGAGGTCGCGGCGGCGCCGGGCTGGGCGGTGGTGGCGCCAGTGCCGTTGCAGACGGTTTGCGTGCGGCACGAGCCGGTGGGGCTGGAAGGCGATGCGCTGGACGCGCACACGCGCGCCTGGGCCGAGCGGGTCAACCAGTCCGGCGCGGCCTATCTGACCCCGGCGACCATCGACAGGCGCTGGATGGTGCGGGTGTCGGTCGGCGCCGAGCCGACGGAGCGCGCGGACGTGGCGGCCGTGTGGGCGGCGATGCGGGCCGCGGCGGAAGGCGAGCCGGGGGCGGTCAACGCTTGAAGATCGTGACGACCCGGAAGCGGTGGTTGGTGCTCTTGACCATGCCGATCACGGCCTCGACGCTGAATACGTCTTTTCGATACATGGGTAAGACCTGGTCAAGCCAGACCACGTGCGCGCCCGCCGGCAACCCCGCTAAGGCCCGCATGACCCGGTTCCGCTTCACCATGCTCGTGCCGTAGTGCTCGCAATCCTCGACGCTGTAGGGCGGGTCGGCCAGAACCAAGTCGTAGCGGTGGAGCGGCACGGAGGCGAGGCGTTGCGCGTCGTCCAGGTAGGTGGGGTTGAGCGCCGCATTGGTGTCCACGGTGTCGCCGGGGCAAGCCGCCAAATCGACCTTGCCGCTGAACAGGTGCAGGACGCTCCGCTTGTCCGGGAACAAGGCGCGCACCCGCCGTAGGTAGCCGGTGGGATAACCACCATAGTACTTTGATGGCACGCGGTAGTTGTTCCCCATTATCCATGTGCCAACAACCCGACCGTCTCCAGCCAGAAAAAGGCTGGCGGGAAAACCCGTCTTCCGATCATAGTTCGCTATCCGCTCCTCCCAGTTCACCTCTGGCCTCCACGTGTCGGATGCGATGGCAGTTGACACACAGCAGAGTGGTTTCCTGAAGAAGCTTTCTGAACGCCTCCTGGCGCCCCATGCGAACGACGCGAGATGGAGTGATTTCGACGGACTCCTCGCGCCCGCTGACATGGTGAAGGTCGTAAACCTCGCGTGGGTAGGTTCCGCCGCAATCCGTGCATCGGTCGCCAAACGTGTCGAATATCTGCCGCCATCGCCGGTTCGCGAGCGCTGCACGGTTCCTGAGCTGCCGCTGCACGTCGGCAACGGGATCGGCCCTGTAGCGAGCGCGCGTCAATTCTTTGTGGCGCTCTTCCCGACACCGGGCGGAACAGAAGCGCGCAGTTCGATTCTTGCCCATGAAAGGCATTCCGCGACGATGGCATTGAGCCGGCACCAATGCCAGCCGGCGCCGTTTCTTTCCTTCGAGCACCGCAGCGTTGTCCATGTCCACCCGGCGAGGTACGTACTTCTACGCTGATGGAGTGCTCGACACCGCATGGAGTATCAATCGCACGTCTCCCAGAGTAGGCCGACCTGCTCCCATAGTCGTTGCCCATGATACCGGTCTTGACCCCTCGACCGGCCCCATTCACGAACAGGCTGCGCAGAAAGCCGGTCTGCCGGACGTAGTGGTCGATGCGGTCCTGCCAGCCAAGGGGAGCGGAAGGGGCGTAGGTCATGGCGCAGCAGTGCCGCAGATTACCGCTGAGTACAAGGCGAATGTGAAAGATTGGATACTGTCAGAGAAACATCATTGTTGAACGGTGTGACCCGCGTCACAAAGGCATGAAGCGCCGCGTGCGAAGGGAGCGCCCACTGCGAGCAGCCGTGATGATGCGGTCAGCCTGGTCAAAGGCGGCGGCGCGGTGTTGAGGAGACCCTATGAGCAACATTTCAATTGGTTCCGGCGCTGACACCCTGCAGATCGCGGTGTCCGAGGATGCGTATCAGGGCGATGCGCAGCTCACGGTCGGTGTGGACGGCCAGCAGGTCGGCGGCGTCCTGACGGCCACGACGCCGCACGCCAGCGGCAACGTCGATGTGGTCAACGTGCTCGGGGACTGGGCGGAAGGGCCTCACACCGTGACGGTCAACTTCCTCAACGACGCCTGGGGCGGAACCGATGCCACCGACCGCAACCTGTACCTGAATGGCGCCACCTACGACAACGCGGGCGTGCCCGGTATCGCGCAGAAGCTGAGCAACAGCGGCCCGGTCAGCTTCGGCGTCACCGACACCACGCCGGTGCCGGCGCCGGCCTACTATAATACCATCACAACGGTCGGCTCCGGCTCGGACACGCTGACGCTCAAAGTCTCCGAGGATGGGTTTAGGGATTATTCGCAGTTCACGGTCAGCGTGGACGGCCAGCAGGTTGGCGACATCCTGACAGCCACGGCGGCGCACGGCAGCAGCCAGTCCGACCTGGTCAACGTGCTCGGCAACTGGGCGGCCGGCCCCCATACCGTCACGGTCAACTTCCTCAACGACATCTGGGGCGGCTCGCCTGACACGGACCGCAACCTGTATGTGGACAGCGCCACCTTCAACGGCGCGGAGGTGAGCAGCGCCGCGTTGGCGCTCTACTCGAACGGCCCGCAAAGCTTCGGCCTGACCGACCCGGGGTCCACGTTCGTTTGGAACGGCAACAACTCATCGCCGCAGCCCGAGGTCAACCGTGGCGACAGGCTGGTCCTCACGGGCGGCACGTACACGGCGCAAGGCGGCCAGTTGTCCGGCGTCACCGTCTATCTCAACGGCGGCTCCCAAACCTCTCCGACTACCCTAGCCGTGCAGGACGGTTCCATCGGCAAACTCCAGTTGGAGTCGTTTGACGACCCCGTGCGCTATTCCAGCCGTGGCAACCTCGATGTCTCCGGGACCGTCACGATTGAGAGCGGGCTGATCTGGGGCGGGCGTGTCGCGCCATCCTACCTGAACGTGACCTTGAACAACGCCGCGACGCTCAACCTGAACGGCGGCGGCATTGGCAATGCGGCCTCGTTCGTGGTCAACGGTTCGCCAGGCTCGACCGTGACGAACACGGGCACGCTGTCGGTGGGCGGCGTCATCAACTTCGCGATCCATGCCGACCTCGCGGGCGCCGGCACCCTCCAGAGCGTGCGCTCCTCCGACTCGTCTGGCGGCACGATCGAGCTTGATGGCGCGGTCTCGGCTGGGCAAACCGTGCTGCTGGACGCGGGCACGCTGCAACTGGACCAGCCCGCGCGCTTCCTGGGAACGGTTGCCGGCCTGATCTCCCGCACAGACCCGGCAGGCGGCCCGTCCTCGCGACTGGTGCTTGAGCACACCACCGTGACCGGCACGCTGTTTCAGCAAGGGGCGGACAACGCCGGCGACCTGTCGGTCTTCACGCAGGACCAGGCGACCGGCGCCGCGACGACGGATGTGATCCACGTGGCCGGCAGCTACGCGCCGGACGCCTTCGTGTTCACCAACAACGCGACGACGCAATCGGCTCTGATCCAGTTGTCGCGTCCGTCCGTCGTCGGCTGAACAGGGCGGGCCAGTGCCCGGGCACGCGCACCGGGCATTGGCTCCGCGCGGTGGCGGTCAGTGCCGGAAGTGGCGCATCCCCGTGAGCACCATCGCCACCCCCGCCGCGTCCGCCGCCGCGATCACCTCGGCATCCCGCATCGACCCGCCCGGCTGGATCACCGCCGTGGCGCCGGCGGCGACCGCGGCTTCCAGCCCGTCCGCGAAGGGGAAGAACGCATCGGACGCCACGACGCTGCCCTCCGTCAACGGCTCACCCAGCCCGGCGGCGCGGGCAGCCTCGGCACCTTTCCAAGCGGCGATGCGCGCGCTGTCCACCCGGCTCATCTGCCCGGCGCCGATGCCGACCGTGGCCAGCCCCTTGGCATAAACGATGGCGTTCGACTTGACGTGCTTGCAGACCCGGAAGGCGAACAGGAGGTCGGCCAGCTCCGCGGGCGTAGGCGCGCGCCGGGTCACGACACGGAGCGCCGCCGGGTCGAGCCGCCCGGCGTCGCGCCCTTGCGCCAAGAATCCGCCGGACACGCTGCGGACCACGATCCCGGGCGCCGCCGGGTCCGGCAGGCCGCCGGTCAGCAGCAGGCGCAGGTTCTTCTTGCGGGCCAGCACGGCGCGGGCGTCCGCGTCGGCATCCGGGGCGATGATGGCTTCGGTGAAGATGGCGGCGATGCGCTCGGCCGTCTCGGCGTCGAGCCGGCGGTTCAGCGCCACGATGCCGCCGAAGGCCGAAACCGGATCGCAGCGCAGCGCCAGGTCCCATGCCTCCGCCACCGTGCCGGCCACGGCGACCCCACAGGGGTTGGCGTGCTTCACGACCACCACGGCGGGTTCGTCGAACTCGGCGACGCACTCGAAGGCGGCGTCGGTGTCACCCAGGTTGTTGTAGGACAGCGCCTTGCCTTGGACCTGCGCGGCGGTGGCGACGCCGGGCCGGGCGCCGTGGACGTAGAAGGCCGCCTGCTGGTGCGGGTTCTCGCCGTAGCGCAACGTTTGGCGCAGCGTGCCGGACAGGGTGAGGCGCGGCGGGAACGCCTCGTCGCGGGCGAACCAGGCGGCGATGGCGGCATCATAGGCGGCGGTGCGGGCATAGGCCTCCCCGGCCAGGCGGAGGCGCAGAGCCTCCGTGGTGCCGCCGTGCTCCGCAAGCTCGGCGAGCAGGGCGTCGTATTGCGCCGGGTCGGTCAGGATCGCGACGTGGCCGTGGTTCTTGGCGGCGGCGCGGATCAGGGCGGGGCCGCCGATGTCGATGGTCTCGATGCACTCGGCGGGGGCGGCGCCGGCGGCGACGGCCGCCTCGAACGGGTAAAGGTTCACGCACACCAGGTCGATGGGCGCGATGCCGTGCTGCTCCATCTGCGCCAGGTGTTCCGGCAGGTCGCGGCGGCCCAGGATGCCGCCATGGATTTGCGGCACCAGCGTCTTCACCCGGCCGTCCAGGATTTCGGGAAAGCCGGTATGGTCGGCCACCTCCGTCACCGCGATCCCCGCTTCCCGCAGCGCACGGGCGGAGCCGCCGGTGGACAAGAGTTCGGCCCCGTGCGCCGCGAGCGCCGTCGCCATCGGGATCAGCCCGGCCTTGTCGGAAACGGAGATCAGCGCGCGCCGGATACGGAGGGGGGCCATGCCGCCCCATACCGCTACAAGCCCAGCAGGTCCAGCGTGCGCGCCAGCACGGTGGCCTCGTCATACAGCGCCACGGCCCGCGCCCGGCTGGCGGCACCCATGCGCGCCCGGAGCGCCGGGTCGGCCACGAGGCGCCGGAGGGCGGCGGCCAGCGGCGCCGTGGTTGCAGGCGGAACGAGCAGGCCGGTTTCTCCGTCCACCACCTGCTCGCGCGGGCCGCGGATGGCGGTCGCGACCACGGGCAGGCCGGTCAGCATGGCCTCGATCACCGACATGGGCAGGCCCTCGAAGTGGCTGGGCAGGGTGAAGATGTCCGCCGCCGCCAGCACGTCCGCAACGTCCGTGCGGTAGCCGAGCCGGCGCAGGCGGGAACCGAGGCCGCTTCCGGCGAACAGCGGCTCCAGGTCCGTGCCGTGGTCGGAGGGCAGGCGGTCGCCCACGACCCAAAGCTCGGCGTCCGGCACGTCGCGCATGGCGGCGAGCAGTTCCGGGTAGCCCTTGTGCCGCACCAGGCGGGACACGATCACCACGACGACCGCTTCCTCCGGCACGCCCAGCGTCCGGCGCATCCGGGCGCGGGCGGCAGGGTCCGGGCGGAAGCGGGCGGGGTCGCGCCCGTTGCCCACCGGCACGGCCCGGCGTGCGATCCATAAGCGCCGGGCGTCGGCGGCCTCCTCCGTGGACACGGTGAGGGTGATGTCGGTGAGCCGCCCGCCAAGCCATTCGGCGACGAGGCCCAGCGCCCGGCGCCACGGCGGCCCCGGCTGGTTGAACAGGAAACCGTGGCAGGTGTAGGCGACCCGCGGCACGCCCGCGATGCGCGCGGCGAGCCGGGCCAGGACGCCACTGATCGGCATGTGGGCGTGCACCATGTCCGGCCGCTCCGCCCGGAACAGCGCCACCATGGCCCACAGCGCGCGCCATTGCGCCCGCGGCGACAGGCTGCGTGCCATCGGCAGCGGCACGGTGCGCAGCCCGGCGGCCTCCACGTCCGCCAGGAGCGGCCCGTCCGCGCACACGCCCAGCACCTCGTGCCCACGCGCCTGCGCCGCCCGCATCAGCGGCAGCAGGAAGTGCCGGAGCGAGAAATCGACGTTGGTGACTTCCACGACCTTCACGCCGCCGCTTTGAACACCTTGCCGCAGCGCGGGGAAGCCTCGACTTTGGTTCTCATGCAGTATTTCCCGATCTTCCTGTCGCTCTCCGGCCGCCGCGTCCTCGTCGTGGGGGAGGGGGAGGCCGCGACGCGCAAGGCGGAGGCGCTGCGCCGGGCCGATGCTGCCGTCGCGACGGCGGCGCGGTTCGACCCGGCGCTGCTGGATGATTGCGCGCTGGCCATCGGCGCCGACGCGCCCGATGCGGACCTGGAAGCCCTGTCGGCGGCGGCGCAGGCGCGCGGCATCCCGGTCAACATCGTGGACCGCCCCGCCTTGTGCAGCTACATCACGCCGAGCGTCATCGACCGCGCGCCGATCAGCATCGCCGTGTCCTCCGGCGGCGCCGCCCCGGTGCTGGCCCGGCTGCTGCGCGCCCGGATCGAGGCCATGGTGCCGCCGGCGTTCGGCCGCCTCGCCGCGCTGGCCGACCGCTACAAGGAAGACATCCGCCGCCGCCTGCCGGACGTGGCGCAGCGCCGCCGGGTGCTGGAACGCGCGCTGGGCGGCCGGGTCGCGGATTTGGTGCTGGCCGGGGAGGACGACGCCGCCGACCGCGAACTGCGGCGGGAGATCGAGGGCGGCGCGGACCCGGCGGGTATCGTCTATCTGGTGGGCGCGGGTCCCGGCGCCGCGGACCTGCTGACGATCCGGGCGCAGCGGCTGCTGGGGGAGGCGGACGTGATCGTGCACGACCGGCTGGTGACGGAGGACGTGCTGGACATGGCCCGCCGCGACGCCGACCGGATCGCGGTCGGCAAGTCCCGCGCCGCGCACTCGATGCCGCAAGAGGAGATCAATGCCCTCTTGGTCCGCTTGGGGCAGGCAGGGCGCAAGGTGGTGCGGCTGAAGGGCGGCGACCCTCTGGTGTTTGGCCGCGGCGGGGAGGAAGCGGAGGCGCTGGCCGCCGCCGGCGTCGCCTTCGAGATCGTGCCCGGCGTCACCGCGGCGCTGGCCTGCGCCGCAAGCGCCGGCATCCCGCTCACCCATCGGGACGCGGCGCGCACGCTGACGCTGGCGACCGGGCATCTGGTGCGAGGGGCGCTCGACCTCGACTTCGCCGTGCTGGCCCGGGGCGGGACGTTGGCGGTGTACATGGGCCTCGACAGCCTGCCGGCGCTGCGCGACGGGCTGTTGGCGGCCGGCCTCGACCCCGCGACCCCGGCGGCGCTGATCGAGCGTGGCGGGCGGGCAGAGCAGCGGGTCTTGCGCGGCACGCTGGACGAGCTGGTGGCGCAAGCGCCGGGCTGGGCGACGGGCGGGCCGGCGCTGGCGATGGTGGGGGCGGCGGTCGGGCGGCAGGTGGTGCGGGGCCGAGGCGCGTCGGACGTGACGGCGGCAAGCCCAGCGGATACCCTGGGCGGCAAAGGAAACGGAGCCACCGATGTCTGAAGCAGCACTGCGAGACGATGTGGAGGGCGCGGTCGCGACCCTCATGCGCGACGGCGTTACCGGCCTCAAGGGCGCGTTCCCGCGCGACTGGGTCGAGCAGATGCGGGAAGACATGATGACCGCCTTTTGGGCCGCCATCCAGCGCCCGGGCGGCGCGGTCGGTCGCGGCCCCCGGCGCTGGTACGTCGAGGTGCACCCGCAGGAAATCGGGGGCTTCGTGGACCTCGTGACCCATCCTTGGGTCGTTCGGATGTGCCAGGCCGTGCTCGGGCCGCGTTACGAGATCGTCGAGATCGGCTTCGACACCCCGTTCCAGGGCGCCAAGAACCAGCCCTGGCACCGGGACTTCCCGTCGCCGCCGGACAGCTACGAAGACCGGCGCATCACATCGCTGGCCTTCAACCTCACCGGCGTCGATGTCACGCCCGACATGGGGCCGTTCGAGGTTGCGCCCGGCACCCAATGGGAGGACGGGCGAAGCTGGAAGCACGAGATGTTTCCCGACAAGGCCGAGTGGCCGCGGTTTGCGGAGCGTGGGGTGAAGAAATACCCGGAGATGGGCGACATCTCGTGCCGCTCGGCGCTCACGGTGCATCGCGGCACGGCGCACCCGTCGCCGGTGTCCCGGCCGGTGCTGGTTCTGGGCGTCGATGCGCCGGGCGCGGGACATGCGGCGCTGCATGACATGATGGTGACGCAGGACTACTACGACGCCTTGCCGCAATCCGTGCGGGAGCACCTCGTTTGCCGGGTGGTTGAAGCGCTGGTGCCGGTGACGCAGAAGCACGACATCGAAGGGTTGGTAATGGGGGTGGAGTGAGACGGGACGGGCTGCTCCGTCACCCAATCAACTCTACCAGTTCAGAGTAGGGCGGCAGCAGCGGGTCAACGGTGTAGAGCCGCGCCGGTTCAGCCATGGCCTGCGCCACCAGCAGCCTGTCGAAGGGATCGCGATGATGCAGGGGCGGATCGGCGACCCGGGCGGCGGCATCGGCGCTGACGCGCAATTCCACAAACCCCGTCATGCGCGCTTCCCGGGCAACCTGCTCAGGCTGCACCGTGAAATCGGCTCGCCCGAGCCTGGCTTTGATGGCGATCTCCCAAATGCTGGCGGCGCTGAACAGGACCTCGTTGGCTGCGTCCTCCAGACGATCACGTGTCGCGCTGTCCAGGCGGGCTGGATCGCCGAGTGCCCAGAGCAGGACATGGGTGTCGAGCAATAAGCGCATCAGCGCCCTTCAAAGGCGTCGAGCACATCGCCGGGCAACGGCGCATCGAAGTCTGCGGGCACGGTGAGTTGCCCTGCAAGGCGGCCAAGCACGCGCCGCTGGGTGGTCGGAGCAGGGGCAAGCGGCACGAGCTTGGCGACCGGTTTGCCAGCGCGGGCGATGATGACCTCTTTGCCGGCTGCGGCTTCGTCCACAAGCCGAGAAAGTTGGGTCTCGGCGGCATGGATGTTGATCACCCGCATGGTCGGCCCTTTCTGGACTAAGCTTGGTCTAAACAAACCTGCGCTGGCCGCTGTGCCAGGGCAACTCACGATGCTGGCCGCATCAAAGAAGCCGCATGTGAGGCTATCTTGATGAACGGTTCCAGCGCTTCCAATATCGGACGCAGTGCCTCACCAGGAGCATCCTGTAATGCGTCGCCGACCCTCTGCCAGGTTGCTGGTTCTGGATGGAGCAGGGCGCATCCTTCTGTTTCACTTCGTTCATACGGAGGGCGCGCTTGCTGGCCAGGACTACTGGGCTACCACAGGCGGGGTATCTGCTCAACCCAGGTAGGTGACGGCCTGCCCGCGTAGGGTTTGCTGGAT
>CAXSAZ010000030.1:0-45851 GCA_964235485.1 uncultured Acetobacteraceae bacterium
CGCCAGGACGAGGCCGCCGCCCGCGCGCGCCGCCGCCAGGCCGCGCTGTCCCGGCCCGCCGGCCCCGGCCTTGCGGAGCCGCTGCTGACGCCGGTGGCCGGCACGGTGGTGCAAGGCTGGGGCGACCCGACCGACGCCGGCCCGGCCCGGGGCCTGTCCTTTCGCGCCCCGCCGCTGGCGCGGGTGGTGGCGCCGTGCGAAGGGCGGGTGGCCTTCGCCGGGCCGTTCCGCAGCTTCGGCGCCATGGTGATCGTGGAATGCGGCGAGGGGGTCCACCTCGTGCTGGCCCGGCTCGACCGGCTGGACGTTGCGGTGGGCGAATCGGTGCAGCGGGGCGAGCCGGTGGGGGTCATGGCCGGCTGGGACCCGCAAGAAGGGACCACGCCGCCAATGTTGTATATAGAATTGCGCCGGGACGGCCTGCCGGTGAACCCCGCCCCCTTCCTACGGGCGCGCGGATAGCCATTTGAGCCGGTAGCTATTCTGGCTCCCGAACTGGTAAGCTGGCCGCAGGGCATCCCGTGTCGGTTGTGCGTGGCGTAAAGGAAGGTTGGCATGAGGCTTCGTAACGGCTTGCTTCTGGGCGCCGCCTTTGCGGCAGGCGTCGCAGTCGGTCCCGCATCCGGCTACCTGGACGGGGTGTTCGGCACGGACTGGGCCATCGGGCACGCCCGGGCGCAGGACAGCAACCGCGCCGAAACCTACCGCCTGCTCACCCTGTTCGGCGACGTGTTCGAGCGGGTGCGCGCCGAGTACGTGGAGCCGGTGAACGACCGCGACCTGATCGAGAACGCGATCAACGGCATGTTGACCGGCCTCGACCCGCACAGCAGCTACATGAACGCCAAGTCGTTCCGCGACATGCAGGTGCAGACCCGCGGCGAGTTCGGCGGCCTGGGGCTGGAGGTCACGTCGGAAAACGGCATCATCCGCGTGGTCAGCCCCATCGACGACACGCCCGCCGCCCGCGCCGGGGTCAAGGCCGGGGACCTCATCACCATGCTCGACGGGCAAACGGTGCAGGGCCTGACATTGAACGAGGCCGTGGACAAGATGCGCGGCCCCGCCGGCAGCAAGATCCAGTTGACCATCAAGCGCGACGGCGTGAACACCCCCATCGAGTTGGCCATGCAGCGGGAGGTGATCCGCATCCAGGTGGTCCGCTCCCGCCTGGAAGGCGACATCGGCTACATCCGCCTCACCAGCTTCAACGAGCAGACCGACCCCGGCCTGCGCAAGGCGTTCCAGGAGCTGAAGCAAAAAGCCGGTGGCAGCCTGCGCGGCATCGTGCTGGACCTGCGCAACAACCCCGGCGGCCTGCTGGACCAGGCGGTGGCGGTGTCCGACGACTTCCTCGACCAAGGAGAGGTCGTGTCCACTCGGTCGCGCCACCCGGAGGAAAGCCAGCGTTGGAACGCCAAGGGCGGCGACATCACCGCCGGCCTGCCGGTGGTGGTGCTGATCAACGGCGGCTCCGCGTCCGCGTCGGAGATCGTGGCCGGCGCGCTGCAGGACCACCGCCGGGCCGTGGTCCTGGGCACCCGCAGCTTCGGCAAGGGGTCGGTGCAGACCGTCATGCCGCTGCAGGGCAACGGCGCGATGCGGCTCACCACCGCGCGCTACTACACGCCGTCCGGGCGCAGCATCCAGGGCCTCGGCATCACGCCGGACGTGGAGGTGGCGGCGTCCCGCACGGAGCAGCCGCACTTCGGGCCGGAGCGCGAGGCCGATCTCAACAAGGCGCTGCGCAACCAGGGCGGCACGCCGCAGCCGGCGACGCCTCCGGCCCGCACCGACTTGCCCGCCGTGGCCAAGGAAATCCCGAAGCTGCCGCCTGAGGGCTTCCCGGCCTTCGAGCCGGCCAAGCCGGATACGGACTTCCAGTTGCAGGAAGGCTTGGTGGTGCTGCGCGCCATGGCCACGCAGCGCCGCGCCGCGCGCTGAGCGGCAAGCGGGCACTCGACAGGCTGGGCCTCGGCCGGGCGTGGGCGCGCTGGCCCGCCGCCTGGCGCGGCCTCGCCGGGTTCTGGCTCGGGCTGCTGCTGCTCGTGCTGACGGGCGGCGTCGCCTTGCAGGTCCTGGGTCCCGTCCGCCGCCCCGTTATCCTGGCCGCGACGCCCGCGCCGCCGCCCGCGGCGGCCAAGCCGGAATGGGACGGCAAGATTGCCGAGCCTGACCCGGCGCTGCTGGAGCCGTCCCGCGCCTTTTCAGGGGTGGGCCTGCCGCGCATCGGTGCCGACGGACGCCTGCCGCGCCTGGCCTATCGCCGGCCCACTCCGCCGCCGGGCGCCCAGCCGCGCATCGCGCTGCTGCTGGCCGGCGTGGGGCTGTCCGCCGCGGACAGCCGCGCCGCCATCGACCGGCTGCCCGGCGCCGTGTCGCTCGCCTTTTCCGCCTATACGCCGAACCCGGAAGCCTTGCTGACGGCGGCGCGCAGCCGCGGCCACGAAATCCTGGCCTCCGTGCCCATGGAGGCGGACGGCTATCCCTGGAACGACGCCGGGCCGCGCTCCCTGCTGACCGGCAGCCCGCCGGCGGCGAACCGCGAAAACCTGGAATGGGCAATGAGCCGTATGCAGGGCTATGTCGGCCTGACCGGCGCGTCGGACGGGATGCGCGGGGAACGGTTCGCCGACCAGAGCAGCAGCTTCGCCCTTGTTCTGGACGAGGCGGCCCGGCGCGGCCTGCTTTACGTCGATCCGCGCCCCGGCGCTCCGGCCCCGCCCGGCACGGGCCGCACGATCGATGTGGTGATCGACGATCCCCCGACCCGCGCCGACATGGAAGCCAAGCTCATCCTGCTGGAGCGCGCGGCGCGGGACCATGGAACCGCCCTGGGCCTGGCCGGGCCGCTCCGCCCGGCAACCATCGAGCGCCTCGCCGCCTGGGCCGAGGATGTCGAGAAGCGCGGCTACCAACTGGTGCCCGTCAGCGCCCTGATCCCGGAAAACACGATGGCCAACACGCAATGACCGACCTGCCCTACCGTCCCAACGTCGGCGCGGTGCTGTTCAACCCCGCGGGCGAGGTGTTCATCGCCCGGCGCGCCGACCTGCCGAACGCGGAGGGCACCCCCGGCGGCTGGCAACTCCCCCAAGGCGGCATCGACGCGGCGGAGGACCCCCGCGCCGCCGTGCTGCGCGAGCTGGAGGAGGAGATCGGCACCGGCGCCGCCACCGTGATCGGCGAGCATCCGGACTGGCTCACCTACGACCTGCCGCCGCCCCTGCTGGGCCGCGCCCTGGGCGGCCGGTTCCGCGGGCAGAAGCAGCGCTGGTTCGCCCTGCGCTTCGACGGCCGGGACGAGGACGTGCGCTTGGACCTCGACCCTCATCCGGAGTTCGACGCCTGGCGCTGGGCGCCGCTGGCCGACCTGCCGGCGCTGGCCGTCGATTTCAAGCGGCCGATCTACGAAGTGCTGGCCCGGTCATTCCGGCGGTTCGCCGTCCCCGGCGGGACTGGGTAGTCGGGCGTTGTCGAGTTGACGCTCCTGCAGGGCGCGGGCCTGCTCCTGCGCTTGGCGCTCCGCCTTGGTGCGCCCGTGGACGGCCCGCGCCGCCTGCGCCGCCATCGTTGCGTCCTCGCGCACCCGGCGTTTCCTCGCGCGCCGCAGGTTGATGATTTCAGCCATAACGGCACAATGGCCCGGCCATGATAACCCTGCTCGTGCTCCTCGTCGTCGTGCTGCTCGTGAGTCTCGGGCAGTTGACCGTGTTCGACATCGACCTGTCGGCCTTTCCCGGCGGCGTCGTGGGCGTGCTTGTCCTGGTCGTGGTCGCCCTGCTGGTGACGCGGCGGATCTAGAGCACCCGCCCGGCCACCGCGTCCAGGCGGGCCAGCAGCGCCGGGTCGCGCTGGCCGGGCGCGGTGATGATGGCGTGCTGCAGCGCGCGGTCGCAGCCCGCCGGGCAAGGGCCGCGCGGCGCGCCCAGCCGCGGGATCACGGCCCCCACCAGCCGGCGGGCGGCGTCGGCGTTGGCCTGCATGACCGCGATCACCGCTTCCACCGTCACGGCCTCGTGCCCAGTGTGCCAGCAGTCGAAGTCCGTCACCATAGCGACGGTCGCGTAGCAAAGCTCGGCTTCCCGCGCCAGCTTGGCCTCCGGCATGTTGGTCATGCCGATCACGCTGCATCCCCAGCTTCGATACAGGTGGCTCTCGGCGCGGGTGGAAAACTGCGGGCCTTCCATCACCAGGTAGGTGCCGCCCCGCGTCACCGGCAGGCCGATCTCCCCGGCCGCCGTTTCCGCCACGTCGCCGATGCGCGGGCATACGGGATCGGCCACAGAAACGTGCGCCACGCAGCCCGCGCCGAAGAAGCTTTTTTCCCGCGCGAAGCTCCGGTCGATGAATTGGTCCACGACCACGAAATGGCCCGGCGGCAAGTCCTCCCGCAAGCTGCCCACCGCCGACAGCGACAGCACGTCCGTCACCCCGGACCGCTTGAGAGCATCGATGTTGGCCCGGTAGTTCAGGTCCGTGGGCGACAGGCGGTGGCCCCGGCCGTGCCGCGGCAGGAACACGCAACGCACGCCGCCCAACGTGCCGAACAGCAGCTCGTCGGACGGGTCGCCCCAAGGCGTTTCCACCCGGCGCCACCGCTTGTCCTCCAGCCCCTCGATGTCATACAGGCCGGAGCCGCCAATAATGCCGATCACCGGCGTGATGTCGTCCGCCATGCTGCCCGTCCTGCAAAAAACAACGCCGCGCGACCTTGCCGCGCGGCGTTCATCCCGTCCAGACGGAGAGAACGGTCAGTGCACGTCTTTCCAAACCTTCTTCTTCACGGCGTAGGTCAGCCCGGTCATCAGCGCCAGGAAGATCACGACCTTCACCCCCATGCGCTTGCGGGTTTCCATCTCCGGGTTGGAGGTCCAGGTCAGGAACTGCACCACGTCGCGGGACATCTGATCGACCGTGGCCGGCGTGCCGTCGGCGTAGGTCACGGCGCCGTCCTGCAGCGGCGGCGCCATGGCGAGCTGATTGCCGGGGAAGTACTCATTGTAGTACTGCCCCTCGCTCACCTTCACCCCGGGCGGCGGGTCGCGGTAGCCGTTCAACAAGGCATGAACGTAGTCGGGACCGTTCTCCCGCGCCTTGACGATCAGCGACTGGTCCGGCGGCAGCGCGCCGCCGTTGGCGGACCGGGCGGCCTTGTCGTTGGCGAACGGCGACCGGAAATGGTCCGACGGCAAGCCGGCCCGTTCCACCGGCTGGCCCGAGTCGTCCGTCCCGCCCGGCACCGTGACACTGGCGGCAATCGCCTTGACCTGCTCCTCGCTCAAGCCGATGGCCGTGAGGTTGCGGTAGTACATCTCCTTCATGGAATGGCAGTTGGAGCAGACCTCCTTATAAACTTGGAAGCCGCGTTGCATGGACGCGCGGTCGAAGGTGCCGAACGGGCCGTTGAAGCTCCAGGGCTCATGGGGCGCCCTGACGGCCTCGTGTCCCTGTGCGAACGCACAGGGGGCCAAGGCCGCGCTCGCCAGCAGGCCGAGAAGGGCGGCGGACGCGAGGCGCATCACGGCTTCTCCATCGGCTTGGCCGTGGCGCCCTGCGGCAGCGGACCGCCGCCGCCGCCCGGGGGCGGACGCCGCACCACGGGGCGCGCGATGCTTTCCGGCAGCGGAAGAGGCTTCTCCAGCTTGCCCAGGATCGGCAGCAGCACCAGGAAGTGCAGGAACCAGTAGGCCGTGGCCACCCGGCCGAGCACGACGTAGATGCCCTCCGGCGGCTTGCCGCCGACGTAGCCGAGCACCAGGAAGCTCGCGACCAGCACCAGGATCAACTGCTTGTAGATCGGCCGGAACCGCGAGGAGCGCACCGGCGAGGTATCGAGCCAGGGCAGCACGAACAGTACGGCGATCGAGCTGAACATCAGGATGACGCCGCCGAGCTTGTTCGGCACCGAGCGCAGGATGGCGTAGTAGGGCAGGAAGTACCATTCCGGCACGATGTGCGCCGGCGTCACCAGCGGGTTGGCCGGGATGTAGTTGTCCGGGTGGTTCAGGAAGTTGGGCGCGAAGAACACGAGGCCCGCGAACACCAGCAGATACACGCAGATGCCGATGCTGTCCTTGGCCGTGTAGTACGGGTGGAACGGCAGGGTGTCCTGCGGGGTCTTCACGTCGATGCCCAGCGGGTTGTTCGACCCGGTGATGTGCAGCGCCACGATGTGCAGGAACACCACGCCGGTGATCATGAACGGCATCAGGTAGTGCAGGCTGTAGAACCGGTTGAGCGTCGGGTTATCGACGCTGAACCCGCCCCACAGCCAGGTCACGATGCTTTCGCCCACGATGGGGATGGCGGAGAACAGGTTGGTGATGACGGTGGCGCCCCAGTAGGACATCTGGCCCCAGGGCAGCACGTAGCCCATGAACGCCGTCGCCATCATCAGCAGCAGGATCACCACGCCGAGCATGAACAGCAGCTCGCGCGGCGCCTTGTAGGACCCGTAGTACAGGGCGCGGAAGATGTGGATATACACGACGATGAAGAACATCGACGCGCCGTTGGCGTGGACGTAGCGCAGCAGCCAGCCGTAGTTCACGTCGCGCATGATGCGCTCGACGCTGTCGAAGGCGAGGGAGGTGTGCGCGGTGTAGTTCATCGCCAGGAAGACGCCCGTGGCGATCATGATCGCGAGGCTGATCATCGCCAGCGCGCCGAAGTTCCAGAAGTAGTTGAAGTTCTTCGGCGTCGGGAAGGATCCGTATTCCTTCTGCATCATCGTGAAGATGGGCATCCGGGTGTCGATCCAGTTGACGACCGGGTTCTCGAACTCCGACTTGTGTAGGCCGGCCATGTGCTTTTCTCCTCAGCCGATCTTGATCTTGGTGTCGCCGATGAAGGCGTAAGGCGGCAGGCCCAGGTTGGCCGGCGCTGGGCCGTGCCGGACGCGGCCGGACGTGTCGTACTGGCTGCCGTGGCACGGGCAGAACCAGCCGCCGAAGTCCCCGCGGGGATCGCTTGTCTTGTTGCCCAGCGGCACGCAGCCGAGGTGCGTGCAGATGCCGATCACCACCAGCCACTTCTCCTTGCCGGGCTTCACCCGGTCGGCGTCGGACTGCGGGTCGATGAGCTGGTTGAGCGGCGCGTTCTCCGCTTCCTTGATTTCCTGCCCGGTGCGGCTGCGCACGAAGATCGGCTTGCCGCGCCACACCACGGTGATGGCCTGGCCTTCCGGCACCGGCGCCAAGTCCACCTCGACGGAGGACAAGGCGAGCACGTCCTTGGCCGGGCTCATGCTGTCGATGAGCGGCCAGGCGATGGCGCCCACGCCGATCACCACGGCGCTGCCGGTCACCAGTTTGAGCATGTCGCGCTTGGTGGGGTCGGCAACCCCCACCGTGGTGATGGCGCCGCGAACGGTCGCGCTGGCTGTGTCGGCCATGGATACCTCTGTGTCACTGCGCCGCGGGGCGCGGGTCGGTGTGGTCGCTTTCCCGCCGTCATAGAGAGACGCGCAGCCCCCTGCAACATGCGGCGGAAAGGGACTACTTTGCCTTCAGCAGATTGGAAGGCTTGGATATGCCGCAAGGGCACACCGCGCAGACGCCAGCACCCGGGGTGCGTCCGGAGCACGAGGCCCTGAAAGGAGCGGCGCAAAACTGGTTCGAGGCGCTGCGCGACGAGATGACGGCCGAGTTCGAGGCCATCGAGAACGCGCCGGGCGCCCCGCTGTCCGACCAGCCGCCCGGCCGGTTCGTGCGGGAACCTTGGTTTCGCCCCACCGCGGACGGCTCGCCCGGCGGCGGCGGCGTCATCAGCGTCATGCGCGGCCGGGTGTTCGAGAAGGTCGGCGTCAACGTGTCCACCGTGTGGGGGGAGTTCAGCCCCGAGTTCCGCCGCCAGATCCCGGGCGCCGAGGAGGACCCACGCTTCTGGGCCTCCGGCATCAGCGTGGTGGCGCACCCGCAAAGCCCGCGCGTGCCCGCCGCCCACATGAACACGCGGATGCTCGTCACCACCCGCGGCTGGTTCGGCGGCGGCGGCGACCTCACGCCCATGCGGCTCGACGCGCCGGAAGCGCAGGAGGACGCCGCCCTGTTCCATGCCGGGTTCCGCGCCGCCTGCGACGCGCACGACCCGGCCTACTACCCCAAGTTCAAGGCGTGGTGCGACGAGTACTTCTTCCTGCCCCACCGGGACGAGCCGCGCGGCGCCGGCGGCATCTTCTTCGACCACCTGCAGAGCGGCAGCGCCGCCGCGGACTTCGGCTTCGCGCAGGACGTGGGCCGGGCCTTCCTGTCCTCCTACGCCGCCATCGTGCGCCGCCGGATGCGCGAGGAATGGACGCCGGCGGAGCGCGACCACCAACTGTTGCGCCGGGGCCGCTACGTGGAGTTCAACCTCCTGCACGACCGCGGCACGCTGTTCGGCCTCAAGACCGGCGGCAACGTGGAGGCGATCCTGATGAGCCTGCCGCCCGAAGTGCGCTGGCGGTAGGGCCGCGCTTGCCGTTGTCGCTCGTTGCCATGGAGAGAACGATGTTGTTTCTACGCCTTGCCGCCGCCCTGCTCGGCGTGCTGGCCGCGCCGGCATTGGCCCAAACGCCCAGCCCGGCGCCGGCCACCCCGCGCAGCGTGCCCGCGCCGACCGCCCCTGCTGCGCCGGTCGTGCCCCGCCCGGCGCCGGCCGTTGCTCCCGCTCCGGCCGCGGCGGCGGGCAAGCGCGTGAACATCAACGCCGCCACGGCCGCGCAGCTTCAAGTTCTGCCCGGCATCGGCCCCGCCCGCGCCGCCGCGGTCGTCGCCGGGCGGCCCTACGACGAGCCGGGCGACCTCGTGACGAAAAAGGTGCTGCCCCAGGGCGTGCTCGACGGCATCAAGGACCGGATCGCCTTGGCCAACATCAACACCTCCAACGCTTCCGAGATGGAGCGGACCCTGAAAGGCATCGGCGACGCGCGCGCCAAGGCCATCGTCGCCAGTCGGCCCTACGCTTCGCCGCAGGACCTCGTGACCAAGAGGGTTCTGGCGCAGGGCGTGCTCGACGGCATGAAGGACCTCATCACCTATTAAGCTGCCAAAGCCTGTGCGCTCACCAACCGGGCATACAGCCCGTCGCGCGCCAGAAGCTCGGCGTGCGACCCCTGCTCCACCGCCGCGCCGTCGGCCATCGCCACCACCAGGTCGGCATCCCGCACGGTGGACAAGCGGTGCGCGACCACGATGGTAGTGCGCCCGGCGCGCAGCCGGGCCAGCGCCTCCTGCACCGCGGCCTCGCTCTCGGCATCCAGCGCGCTGGTCGCCTCGTCCAGCAGCAGGATGCGCGGGTTGCGCAGCAGGGCGCGGGCCAGGGCGATCCGCTGGCGCTGCCCGCCGGACAGCCGCCCGCCGCCGAAGCCGACGCGGGTGGCAAACCCTTGCGGCAACTCCGCCACGAACCCGGCGGCGGCGGCATAAGCGGCGGCCTCCACCTCCGCATCCGTCGCGGCGGGGCGGCCCATGCGGATGTTGGCGGCCACCGTGTCGTCGAACAGCAAGGTGTCCTGCCCGACATAGGCGACCGCATCCCGCAGGCTCGCCAGCGTCACATCCCGCACATCCGCCCCGTCAACCGTGATGCGTCCCGCCCCCACATCCTGCAATCGCGGGATCAGCGCCAGCGCCGTGCTCTTGCCCGCCCCGGACGGACCGACCAGCGCCACCGTCAAGCCCGGCGCCGCCTCGAACGACAGGCCGCGCAGCCCGAAGCGCCCATCGGGATACTTGAAGGCCACCCCGTCGAACCGCACGCGCCCCCGGCCCGGCGGCAAGGCGGGGGCGCCCGCCCGTTCCGCAATGCCCGGCGGCTCGTCGATCACGTGGAACACCCGCGCCAGCCCGGCCAACCCTTCCTGCAACGCCGCGTTCATCGAGCCGAGCGCGCGCAACGGCTGGGACGCCAGCAGCAGCGCCGCCACGAAGCCCGTGAAGTTGCCGACGCTCCCGCCCCCATGCGCCGCCCGCCACCCGGCGAAGCCGATCACCGCCGCCACCGCCGTGCCGCCCAATACCTCCAACAGCGGGTCCACCCGGGCGCGGCTGCGGGTCATGCGCAGCAGGGCGCGATACAGGTCGTCAAAGGCACTCGACGCCCGCGCCGCCTCCGACCCTTCCAGCCGGTAGGCGCGCACCGTGCGGGCCTGGGCGAAGCTCTCGTGCAGCAGCGCCGCGGTTTCCCCCATGCGCTCCTGCATCCCGCCCGACGCCCGGCGGATGCGCTTGCCCAGCCGCTGGATCGGCAGGGCGGCCAGCGGATACAGCGCGGCGGCGATGGCGCTCAGCACCCAATCCAGCCACAACATGCTGACCACCAGGCCCACCACGGTCACGGTGTCCTTGACCCCGTTCACCGCGCGGGTCAGCGCCTCCCGGACGATGGCGGCGTCCGTGGTGAAGCGGGCGGCGAGCTGCGAGGGCGCTTCCCGCTCGATCCGCGCCAGGTCGGCGTGGGCCAGGTGGGTGAACATGCGGTTCTGCAGGTCGCGGATCACCAGCAGCACCGTCTGCTGCACGAGCACGTTCTGCCCGTACTGCGCCGCCGCCTTGGCCGCGGTCACGACCACCACCAGCGCGGGGATCTGATACAGGATGCGCGGGTCCCGCCCGGTGAACATGGAGAACGCCCGGTCGATCACCACGGGATACAGCGCCGTCAGCCCCGCCATCAGCAGCGTCAGCAGCAGGATCAGCAGCAGCCGGCCCCGTTGGCCGCGCACGTGCTCGCGCCACAAGCGGCGCAACAGGACGCGGGTGGTGTCGGCATCCGGCGTGGCGGGCATGGCATCCATCCCGCCGGGTGTATCAGCCGGCCACACGCCTCGCCAGTTCGGCCCGGCACGCGGCGGCGCCGGCCCGGCATCCGCCCTCCATCCACCAGGCCCGCACCCCACGCAGCAGCTCCCCCACCCCCGGGCCGGGCGGCACGCCAAGAGCGAGCGCGTCCCGCCCTTCCAAGGGGAACACCGGGCGCGGCAGCGCCGCCAGCCGGTCGCGCAGCGCAGCCCAGTCCGGCCCGGCATCTCCCGCCAGCCACGCCCGGCCCGGCAGCGCACCCGGCGGCGCGTCGGCCAGCAGGCGGCGCAGCGCGTCGTCGTCCATGCCGGGCGCCGGGGACGGGCCGGCCCAGGCCACCAGCCGGTCGCGCTCCGCCGCCGACATGCGCAGCCGCGCCGCAAGGTCCAGGCCGGCGCCGGGCACTAAAGCGGCAAGGCGAAGCAGCGGATCAGCCGGCCCATCGGCCCGCACCAGCTTGTCCAGCCGATGGAGGTCGAACGGCCCCGGCAGCACCGCCGGCAGCACGCCCAACCCGTCCATCAGCCGGATCGCGCCCCGTGGGTCGGGCGTCAAGAGGATGCGCTTCAACTCGCTCCACACCCGCTCCGGCGACAAGCGGGCCAGGCCCGGCACGCCCTCCCGCAGCGCCGTGAGCGCGGCGGCAATCGGCTCGCCATGGCCGTAGCGGGCGTGGAACCGGAAGAAGCGCAGGATGCGCAGGTAGTCCTCGGCGATCCGCGCCGCTGGGTCGCCCACGAAGCGGACCCGGCCCGCGCGCAAATCCGCGGCGCCGTCGAAATAATCATACACCGCGCCGTCCGGCAGCATGGACATGGCGTTCACCGTGAAATCCCGCCGCGCCGCGTCCTCCTGCCAATCCGCGGTCCAGGCGACCTGCGCGTGCCGCCCGTCCGTGGCCTGGTCGCGGCGCAGCGTCGTGACCTCGAACCCCCGGCCGCCGCTCACTGCGGTGATGGTGCCGTGGTCCAGCCCGGTCGGCACGGCGCGCAGCCCGGCGTCCTGCAAGGCGCGGGTCACGGCGTCCGGCGGCAGGGGCGTGGCGAGGTCGATATCGGCCACGGGCCGTCCGGCGATGGCATCCCGCACGCAGCCGCCGACCAGCCGCACGCCGGGCAGGGCGGCCAGCACCGCCAGCAGCGCCGGGTCGGACAGGAACGCCGGCGGCGCGATGCGCAGCGCCGGCTGCGATGTCATCCCGCGTGCCCCGGCACGATGCGCCCATTGCGCAGTTGCGCCGGTATGTAGCGTGCCCCGGCCGGCAGGCGCTCATGCACGCCGAACCAGGCCAGCCCGCCGCCGAACGCCAGCAGCCCCACGAGGATGGCGGACAACACCCGCGGCGACGGCCCGGCCTGGCCGCGCGCCGCCGTCACGCGCCACAGCACGTAGGCGGCAAGCGGCGCGAGGAACAGCGCAAGCTCGGCGACGCGGATCATTGCGCCGGCACCACCACGGCGGGGGCGGCGGCCTGGTCGTCCCGGGCATGGTGGCCGCGCAGCCGGTGGGCCAGGTGCACCAGGATGGCGGCGGTCGCGCCCCAAATGTAATGGACCGGGTGCGGCCACACCCAGAACTCCCGCATCCGGCCGCGGAACTCCGCGCGCCGCCGTTCGGGCGCCGCCGGGTCGAGCAGGACGGACAGCGGCAGGGTGAAGATCGCCTCGACCTCCGCCTCCGAAGGGGTCAGCGTCAGGGCGTCCGGCAACAGGGCCAGCACCGGGGAAATGCGGAAGCCGGTGCCGGTCAGGTAGTCCGGCAGCCGGCCCACGATTTCCACGTCCCGGGCGCGC
Organism: uncultured Acetobacteraceae bacterium; assembly: GCA_964235485.1. Taxonomy (GTDB): domain Bacteria; phylum Pseudomonadota; class Alphaproteobacteria; order Acetobacterales; family Acetobacteraceae; genus CAHJXG01. The sequence continues at coordinate 12,578 of CAXSAZ010000030.1, forward strand.
AGGCCGATCTCCTCCTCCGCTTCCCGCAGCGCCGCCGCTTCCACGGAAGCGTCGCTGCGCTCCACCCGGCCGCCGGGAAAGGCGACCTGCCCGGCGTGCGACCGGAGCTTGGCCGCGCGCTTGGTCAGCAGGATGCCGGGCTGCGCCCCGTGCACGATTGGCACCAGAACCGCCGCCGGCGTCGCCGGGCCGCGGCTGATGAGGTCTTGCGCATCGTCGGAAGTGGCGAGGGCGGCGATGGCGTCCGTGGGAACGGCCAGGCGCCCCCGCAGCGTCGGAAGGTCCAGCTCAAACCTCGCAATCGCAATCGGCGCCGTGCGGCAGGTCGCCCAGGGAGAAGAACCGCCCCTGGCTCCACACGCCCAGCACGCGGCGGCCCGCAACCATGCCGGGCACGGCCAGCGCCACCAGTTCGTAATACACGGCGCGCCCGATGCGGGCCTCAAGCGCCAGGCCATCGGAGGTGCGGACCGTGATGTAGGGGGTCGGCTCACGGGTCAAGCAATCGTGTTTCACCCGAATCGGGTGCTCCGCACCCGCCGCCACGACCTGATCCACGTTGGTGCGGAAGGACAGCACCTGGTCCCGCCCGTCGCCGGTCCAGTCCATTTCCACGGCGAGCCAGGGCACGTCCTCGACCTGGATGCGCCCGCGCTCGACGGGGGTTTCGAGCCAGTAATCCCCGTCCGCGCTGCGTTTCAGCACGCTGCTGAACAGGCACACCATCTCCTTGCGGCCAATCGGGCTGCCGCGATACAGCCAGGTGCCGTCGCGCTTGACCAGGAACGGCAGGTCGCCGCACTCGACCCGCGGCGGGCGGGGTCGGGCCGGTCTGGCAGCACCGGGGGCGCCGCCCGGGCGGGCAACGACCCGGGGCGAAAGATTTTCATGTCTAGCTGTTTGCCGCTCGGGCATGGCATCGTTCACGTCTGCGTCTCCGGGCAACGCCCTGCGTCCGTTGCCCTGCGCGATATAGGTAGCCCACCCCTGTTGATGAAACCCCCGGCGTGGGCAGATCATGGGGGTCCACGTAGCAGTCATTCCCAGGAGGACTCGACGTTGCCGATAAGCGACACACAGGGTTTGGTCGGGGAGATCGAGGCGCTCGGCGCCCGGGCGGCGACGGCGCGGGCGGAGATCGGCCGGGTCATCTTCGGCCAGGAGTCCGTGGTCGAGGAGGTGCTCGTCACCCTGCTGTCCGGCGGGCACGCGCTGCTGGTCGGCGTGCCCGGCCTCGGCAAGACGCTGTTGGTGGACACGCTGGGCACCGTGCTCGGCCTGCAGCCGAAGCGGGTGCAGTTCACCCCGGACCTGATGCCCGCCGACATCACCGGCAGCGAGGTGCTGGACGACGATGGCCAGGGCCGCCGCTCCTTCCGCTTCGTGCCCGGCCCAGTGTTCTGCCAGCTCTTGATGGCCGACGAGATCAACCGCGCCAGCCCGCGCACCCAGTCCGCCCTTTTGCAGGCCATGCAGGAGGGCCGGGTGGCGTATGGCGGCGTCGATCACCCGCTGCCCCGGCCGTTCCACGTCCTGGCCACGCAGAACCCGTTGGAACAGGAAGGCACCTACCCGCTGCCGGAAGCGCAGCTTGACCGCTTCTTGCTTCAAGTGGATGTGGGCTATCCGGACTTGGAAGCGGAGCGCACCATGCTGCTGGCCACCACGGGGGCGGCGCGGGACCGCGCCCGCCCGGTGCTGACGGCGGAGGAGCTGATGGCCGCGCAAACGCTGATCCGCCGGGTGCCGGTGGGGGAGGCCGTGGTGGACGCGATCCTGAGCCTGGTGCGCGGCGGTCGTCCGGAAACCACCGGCATCGACGCGGTGCGCCGCCATGTCGCCTGGGGTCCCGGGCCGCGCGCCGCGCAGTCCCTGATGCTGGCCTGCCGCGCCCGCGCCGTGCTGGACGGCCGGCTGTCTCCCAGCCTGGACGACGTGGCGGCACTCGCCCCGCCGGTGCTGCGGCACCGCATGGCGCTGAACTTCTCGGCGCGGGCGGAGGGAGTCGGCTTGCCCGACGTGATCGACGGCCTGGTCGGCCAGGTGGTTTGAGCCGATGAGGCCCGTCCCGTGAAGTCGATGCTGGGCGCAGGCCAGGCCCGCCGGGCGGAGGCGCTGGGATCCCGGCTGCCGCCGCTCTTGGTCGCAGCGCAGCGCGTGGCGGCGACGGTGGCGCAGGGCGTGCACGGGCGGCGGCGCGTCGGCCAGGGCGACAGCTTCTGGCAGTACCGCCCTTTCCTGCCCGGCGACGCCCCTACCCGCATCGACTGGCGCGCCAGCGGCAAGTCCGACCGCGCTTTCGTCCGGGAAACCGAGTGGGAAGCGGCGCAATCCGTGTTCCTGTGGCGCGACGGGTCCCCCAGCATGGCTTGGCGCTCCGGCACCGCGGTGCCGGAGAAGCGCGAGCGGGCCGAGTTGCTGCTGCTCGCCTTGGGCGCGCTGCTGCTGCGCGGCGGCGAGCGGGTGCGGCTGCTGGGCGGCCCGGCCCGGCTGCGCGGCGGGCGGGCGGCGCTGGACGGCCTGGCGGACGCGCTGGCGGAACTGCCCGCGGGCGGCGGGATGCCGGACGCGGCGCCGGTGCCGCGCAACGCTTCCATGGTGCTGATCGGCGATTTCCTGTCGCCGCTCGACGAAATCCGCTCGGTGGTCGCGGCCCTCGCCGCGCTCCCGGTGTCCGGGCACCTGCTCCAGGTGCTGGACCCAGCGGAGGCGCTGCTGCCCTACACCGGCCGCGTCCGCTTCCGTGGCATGAACCAGGAGAACGACGCCGTGGTGCCGCGCGTCGAGGGCATCCGCACCGGCTACGCCGAGGCCCTGGCTAAGCAGCAGCGCGGTTTGGCCGATTTGTGCTTCACCGCCGGGTGGAGCTTCGGCGTGCACCGCACCGACCACCCGCCGGAAGCCGCGCTGCTTGGCCTCTACACCGCGATGAGTCCCGCTTGATCTTCGCCGCCCCCTGGCTGCTGCTGGGTCTCCTCGCTTTGCCGCTGCTGTGGTGGCTGCTGCGCGTCACCCCGCCCTCGCCGCGGCTGCAAAGCTTCCCGGCGATCCGCCTGCTGGCGGGCCTGCGCGCGGACGAGCACACCGCGGCCCGCACGCCGTGGTGGCTCTTGGCGCTGCGCCTGCTGGCGGCGGCGCTGGTGATCATCGGCCTGGCCGGGCCGGTGCTGGACGCGGCGGGCGGGCTGCCGGGCAGCGGGCCGCTGCTGCTGGTGATCGACGACGGCTGGGCGGCGGCGCCGGACTGGACGGCGCGGATGCAGGCGGCAGGCGCCGTGCTCGACCGCGCGGAGCGCACCGGCCGCCCGGCGGCGCTGCTGACCACGGCGCGGACGGAGGCCGACGGGGCGCCCCGGCTCTTGCCCGCCATGCCCGTGCCCGACCTGCGCGTCCGCCTGGCCGCGCTGCGCCCGAAGCCCTGGCCCCCTGACCGTGCGGCGGCCACGGCGGCGCTGAGCGGGGCTGCGGCGGGATCGGTTGCCTTTATCGCGGACGGGGTTGCCACGGGCGGGGACGCGGCCTTCGGGCAGGCCCTGGCCGCGGTCGGCCCAGTGAGCGAAATCCGCCCGGACCCCTCCCCCGTGCGCCTGGCCCGGCCGCCGCTCGCCGAGGCCGGACGACTCGTGGCCCGCCTGTCCGCCCTGCCGCAGCCGGCGGAGCGCCCAGTCGCCGTCTTGGCGCAGACCGGCGACGGCCGCACCCTGGCGCGGGTGGAGGGCACGATCCCCGCTGGGGCGGCATCGGCGGAGCTTCCCATCCCGCTGCCGCCGGAACTGCGCAACCAGTTGGCCCGCTTGGTGCTGGACGGCGCGGCCGGGGCCGGAACCGTGGTGCTGCTGGACGAGCGGTGGCGGCGGCGGCCCGTGGGCCTGCTGGCGGCGCAGGAAGGGGCCGACACCCCGCTGATCGGGCCGCTGTTCTATGTGCGCCGGGCGCTGGCCCCCACCACCGAGTTGCGGGAAGGCAACCTGGCCACCCTGCTGTCGCGGGAGGTGTCGGTGCTGGTGCTGGCCGACCTGCCGCTCGACGGCGCGGACGCGGCGGCGCTGGAACGCTGGGTGGAGGCGGGCGGGCTGCTGGTGCGGTTCGCCGGGCCGCGCATGGCTGAAGCGAGCAGCGACCCGGCCTGGCGCGACCCGCTGCTGCCGGTGCGCCTGCTGGCGGGCGACCGGCAGTTGGGCGGCGCGCTGTCCTGGAGCCAGCCCGCGCCGCTGGCCCGCTTCCCCGCCGTCTCGCCGTTCACCGGCCTGGAGATACCCGAGGAAGTGCTGGTGACGCGCCAGGTGCTGGCCGAACCCTCCGCCCAACTGGCGGAGCGGAGCTGGGCGCTGCTGGCGGACGGCACGCCGCTGGTGACGGCGGCTTCGCGCGGGGCCGGGCGGGTGGTGCTGTTCCACGTCACGGCCAACGCCGACTGGTCCAACCTGCCGTTGTCCGGGCTGTTCGTGGATATGCTGCGCCGCCTTGTGGACCTGTCGGCCGGCGTGGCGGGGACGCCAGACGACGCCGTGCTCGCGCCGGCGGAAGCGTTGGACGGTTTCGGCGTGCTGGGCGCCCCGCCGCCGGCCGCCATCGGGCTGACCGCCGCCGAACTGGCGCAGCCCGCCGTCTCGCCCCGGCATCCGCCCGGCACCTACGGACCGGAAAGCGGTCGGCGCGCGCTGAGCCTGGGCGCGGCGCTGCCGGAGCTTGCCGCGGCGGCACCGGTGCCGGGCGCGTCCGTAGCGCCGCTGACGGGCATGGCGCGGGAACGGGCGCTCGGCCCGGCGCTGCTGGCGGTGGCCGTCGGCCTGCTGGCGCTCGACCTGCTGCTGTCGCTTTGGCTGCGCGGCCTGCTGCGCTTGGGGGCGGCGACGGCGGTGGGTGTGTTGCTGTTCTTGGGGACGCCGGCATTGGCGGAGGACCTACCGGCATTGGCGACGCGCCTGGCCTACGTGGTGACGGGCGATGCGCAGGTGGACGGCGTGTCGCGGGCGGGGCTGCTGGGCTTGTCGGCCTACGTGAACCGGCGCACCGCGGCCAGCCTCGCCGAACCGTCCGCCATCGTGCCGGGCCAGGACGACCTGTCGTTCTACCCCTTGCTGTACTGGCCGGTGGTCGCGGACGCCAACCTGTCCCCGGAGGCCATCGCGGCGCTCAACGACTACACCAGCCGCGGCGGCATCATCCTGATCGACACGCGCGACGGCGGCAGCGGCGAGGGCTTCGCCCCGGGCGCCGAGGCCGCGCTGCGCCGCGCCGCGCAGGGCCTCGCGGTGCCGCCGCTCGCGCCGCTGTCGGGCGACCATGTGCTCGCGCGCTCCTTCTACCTTTTGCAGGAGTTCCCCGGGCGCTTCACGGGCGACACCGTGTGGGTGCAGCGCGACCAGGACCGCTCCAACGACAGCGTCAGCCCGGTGATCATCGGCGGCCATGACTGGGCCGCTGCCTGGGCCGTGGACGCGGCGGGCCGCAATCCCTACGCCACCATCCCCGGCGGCACGCGGCAGCGCACGCTGGCCTACCGCTTCGGGGTGAACCTCGTGATGTATGCGCTGACCGGGAACTACAAAGGCGATCAGGTGCACGTCCCCGCCATCCTGGAGCGCCTGGGCCAATGAGGTTCGAGCAGGCATACGCCGCGCTGCGCTTCGACCCGGCATTGCCTTGGGCGGCGTTCGCGGTGCTGGCCGGGCTGTGCGTGCTGGCGCTGCTGCCGGCGGTGGTCCGCCGGGCGCGCGGCGCGGGGTGGCGGGTTCTGGCCTTCGGCGTGCTGCTGCTTTGGCTGGCCGGGCCGCGGCTGGTGCAGGAATCGCGGGACACCCTGCCCGACATCGGCCTGATGGTGGTGGACGAAACGGCGTCCATGCAGGTGGGCAACCGCGCCGCGCTGCGCGACGCTGCCCGGGCCGCGCTGGCCGGGCAGGCCGCGCGGATGCCGGACCTGGAACTGCGCACGATCGTGGTGCCGGAAGGCGGCCACGACGGGACCCAGTTGTTCGCCGCGGTGAACCGGGCGCTGGCGGACGTGCCGCAGTCGCGCCTGGCCGGCATCTTGGCGCTGACAGACGGGCAGGTGCACGACGCACCCCCGGGCACGCTGCCGGCGCCGCTGCACGTCCTGATCCCGGCGCGCGGGGAGGAAACCGACCGCCGGCTGCGCATCGTGGAAGCGCCCTCCTTTGGCTTGGTCGGGCACAACGTCACGATCCGGGTCGCGGTGGACGACCTGGGGGTGGCCCGCCCCACAGGGACCGCGCGCCTGACCCTGCGCCGCGACGGCGAAGCGCCGCAGGCCCGCGCCGTGCCGGTCGGCCAGGAGGTTTCCATCGACGTGCCGATCACCCGGCCGGGACCCGTGCTGGTCGAATTGCAGGCCGAGCCGCTGCCGGGTGAGGTGTCGGACCTCAACAACCGCGCCGTGGTCGAGATCAACGGCGTGCGGGACCGGCTGCGCGTGCTGCTGGTGTCCGGGGAGCCGCACGCAGGCGAACGCACCTGGCGCCGCCTGCTGAAAGCCGACCCGGCGGTGGACCTGGTGCACTTCACCATCCTGCGCCCGCCGGAGCGCGACGACATGACGCCGCTGAACGAGCTGGCGCTGATCGCCTTTCCAGTGCGGGAGCTGTTCCAGGTCAAGATACGCGACTTCGACCTCATCATCCTGGACCGCTTCCAGAACCGCGGCATCCTGCCGCCCACCTATCTGCGCAACATCGCCGACTACGTGCGGAACGGCGGCGGGCTGCTGCTGAGCGCCGGGCCGGAGTTCGCCAGCCCCGCCAGCCTGTCCGCGACCGCGCTGGGCAGCGTGCTGCCGGCGCGGCCCAGCCTGGGCGGCGCCGGCGTGACGGAAGGCGGGTTCCGACCGCAGGTCACGCCGCTCGGCGCGCGCCACCCGGTGACGGAGGGCCTGCCGGGCTGGCGCGCGCCCGGCGTCGAGCCAGGGTGGGGATCGTGGTACCGCTACATTGATGTGGCCTCCCCGGGGGGCCAGGACTTGATGGACGCCCCGGATGGAGCGCCGCTGCTGCTGCTGGACCATGTGGAGCAGGGCCGAGTGGCGCTGCTGCTGTCCGACCAGATTTGGCTGTGGTCTCGCGGGCACCAGGGCGGCGGCCCGCAAGCGGAGCTGCTGCGCCGCATCGCGCATTGGCTGATGAAGGAGCCGGCGCTGGAAGAGGAGGCGTTGCGCGCGCGCATCGACGGCGGGCGGCTGCTGGTCGAGCGCCGCTCGGTCGGGGACGGGCCGCCGGGCGAGGTGTCCGTGACCTCGCCGGCGGGCGCCGTGACCCGGCTGCCGCTGCGCCCGGACGGGCCGGGCCGCGGCACGGCGGAGCTGCCCGCCGTGGATTTGGGCGTGTGGCAGGTCACGGACGGCGCCCGCACCACCTTTGCCGCCACCGTCAACGCCAACCCTCGGGAGATCGCCGACCTGCGGGCCACCGGGACGGTGCTGGCGGCGGCGGCCCGTGCGTCCGGCGGCGGCGTGCATTTCATCGCCGGGGGCACGCCCGACCTACGGCGGGTCGAGCCGGGGCGGGACGCATCGGGCGCCGGCTGGGTGGGGCTGGTGCGGCGGCATGACCACATCGTGACCGGGGTTGACGCCATCCCGCTGCTGCCGCCCTGGGCGGCGCTGCCGCTGCTGCTCGGGCTGGTGCTGCTCGCCTGGCGGCGGGAAGGCTCGGGCTGAGAGCTTGGCAGCCCGGCGCGGCGCGCCCACATGGGACCGGAACGACGGAGGGCCGTGTCTTCCAGACTTATGAATCCCCCTCCCGCCGGGCGGCGCGCGGCAGCCTGCTGGCGTTGATCGGCTTTGTCGGGTTGTCCATGCTGGTGTGGGCCGCCAACGGCGCAATCACGGCCGGCAGCACGCCCGCCTGGTACTGGTCGCTGACCGCACCGCCGGGCACGCCGCCGGCTTGGCTGTTCGCCCCGGTTTGGACGGCGCTCTACCCCTTGATGGGCGTCGCGGCCTGGCTCGTGTGGCGGCGCATCGACGTGGGCGCGGAGCGCAAGCGGGCCGCCCTGCGAAGCTGGGGCTGGCAGTTGCTCGCCAACTCGCTGTGGTCCCCCGCGTTCTTCGGCCTGCACCGCCCGGGGCTGAGCCTCGTCGTCATCGTCCTGCTTCTGGCGTCGATCCTGCTGACCACCCGCCGTTTCGTGCCGCTCCAGCCCGTGGCCGCGGTCCTGATGTTGCCTTACGCGCTGTGGGTCGGCTATGCGACCTATCTCAATGCCGGGTTTTGGTGGCTGAACCGCTAGGGGCTATGGTCGGACCATGAAGCGCACCCTTTCTGTCCTTGTCGCCCTCGCCGCCCTGCATACGCTGCCGGCAGCGGCGCAGAACGCGAACCCGGCGGCGATCCAAACCCCGGGCTACCGGGTCGGCCAGAGCTCCAAGACCGAGAAGGCCGTTCGCGGCCCGGAGCCGCCGCCCGCATTGCCGGGGTCCCACGCCGAGCCGACCGGGGTGGCGCCGGCGCAGCGGCCCTTGGCCGAGATGCCGCCCACGGAGGCGTTGTTCGACAGCATCAACCGCGGCGACATGCCGGGCGCGCGGGACGCCATTTCCCGCGGTGCCGACCTGAGGGGGACCAACGTGCTGGGGCTGACGCCGCTTGAGCTTTCGGTCGATCTGGGCCGCAACGAGATTTCCTTCCTGTTGCTGTCGTTGCGCGGCAGTTCCGGATTCACCGCTAGCCGCCCCGCCGAAGCTGCCGCTGCTGCCCCGAAACCGCCGACCCGGGCGGAGCGCGCCGCCGCCGCCCGTGCTGAGCGCACCGAGCGGTCGCAAGTGGCCGCCCGGCCCGCCGCCGACAAGGCGCCGCAAGCGCCCCGGCTGTTCAGCGGCGACGGCGGCGCGCCGAACCCGCAGGCGGGTTTTCTCGGCTTCGATTCGCTCCGCTAAGCGCGCACTCATACGAACCGTACCATTAATCAACCCGTGTGCGGCTGATGGGTTACACCCATCCTACGCGGTCCATGCCGTAGGATGGGTGTAACCTGTCGACGCGGACGACGGCCATTCAACCAAGCCGTCCGTATCAATCCCGAACCGGCGCGCGGAGCCGCTTGACCTCGCCCCGCAGCACCTTGGCGTCGGTGCGCCGCCGCCGGGCGGCCTTGGTCGGCTTGGTGTCGCGGCGGATGACTGGCCGGACCGCTGCTTCGCGCAGCAGCGCCACGATGCGCTCCAGCGCGTCCTGCCGGTTGCGCTCCTGCGACCGATGGCGCTGCGCGGTGATGACCAGCACGCCATCCGCCGTGACCCGGCGGCCTCCAAGCGCCTCCGCACGTTCCCGCAGCGCCTCGGGCAGGGTGCCGGGGCGGCGGAGGTCCAGGCGGACCTGCACCGCGGAGGACACCTTGTTGACGTTCTGCCCGCCGGGGCCGGACGCGCGGACGAAGCTTTCCTCGACCTCCCGCGCGTCGAAGGCGATGCCGGGGGCAATCGGGATCAGCATTCAGCCGATGGCCATCAGGTTGGCATTGCCTCCGGCCGCCGCCGTGTTGATGCTGACCGAGCGTTCCTGCACCAAGCCGTCCAGCGGGTAGTCCGGGCGGGCGACATAGACCGGCACGACCGGCCCATCCCCTTCCGCCAACCGGCGCAGCAGCGCCAGCAGCGCCGGCTCCGGCCCGTCGAACAGCACGGCGTCGCATGGCGCGTCCACGTCGGCCGGGACGGTCTCGATCCACCAGTTCAACGATGGCGGCAGGTCCGGGACCGTGATCCCCGCGACGAGCGCCCGATTGCCCGTGGCGAGGGTCGCGCTCACCTGGCGCAGCGCGCCCGCCAGGTCCGGCGCCCGGCACAGCAACCGGCCGCGCGGCGTCGTTTGGTAAAGGTTCCGCTCGCCGACCGGGCCGGTCAGCTCAAGCTCCAGCCCCACGGGCGTGGCATGGAGGCACGCCGCGCAGTCGGCGGCGTCATGGCCGTGCCGGGCCAGCCAATCCCGCCAGGCTTCGGCTGCCGGCGGCGGCGCGCCCGTTGGCAGCGCGGAACGGCGCGGCCGGGCCGACAACAGGCGTCGCAGATACAGCGGCCCTCCCGCCTTCGGCCCGGTCCCGGACAGGCCATGCCCGCCAAACGGCTGCACCCCCACCACCGCGCCGATCAGGTTGCGGTTCACGTAAACATTGCCCGCGCCCACGCGCGCCACCACGCGGTCCACCGTCTCGTCGATCCGGGTGTGGATGCCGAAGGTCAGGCCGTAGCCGGTGGCGTTGACGGCATCGAGCAGCGGCTCCAACCCGTCCCGGGGAAAGCGCACGACGTGCAGCACCGGGCCGAACACCTCGCGCCGCAAGTCTGACACCCGGTCCAGCTCGATCAGGGTCGGCGGCACGAAGGTGCCGTGGGCGCAGCCGTCCGGCAGCGCCAGGGCGCGCGTCGGGTGCCCGGCCCCGCGCATCGCGTCGATGTGCCCGGCGATGCCCGCCTGCGCGTCCTCCGAGATCACCGGGCCGATGTCGGTGCTGAGCCGGTCCGGGTTGCCGACCGAAAGCTCCGCCATGGCACCGCGCAGCATCGACAGCACCCGGTCCGCCACGTCCTCCTGCAAGCACAGCACCCGCAACGCCGAGCACCGCTGCCCCGCGCTGTCGAACGCCGACGCCAGCACGTCCGCCACCACTTGCTCGGCCAGCGCCGAGCTATCGACGATCAGCGCGTTCTGCCCGCCGGTCTCCGCGATCAGCGGCACCGGCGCGCCGCCGGGTCCGGTGCGCTCGGCGAGTTGGCGCTGGATCAGCTTCGCGACCGCGGTGGAGCCGGTGAACACCACGCCGCACACCCGGGCGTCCCCGGCCAATTGCGCCCCCACGCTCCCCTGCCCCGGCAGCAGTTGCAGCGCATCGGCGGGCACCCCGGCCCGGTGCATCAGGCGCACCGCGGCGGCGGCGGTCAGCGGCGTTTCCTCGGCGGGCTTGGCCAGCACGGCGTTGCCCGCCGCCAGCGCCGCCGCGGCCTGCCCGGTGAAGATCGCGAGCGGGAAGTTCCAAGGGCTGATGCAAGCGACCACGCCCAGCGGACGGTGCGTCGCGTCGAAGCCGTCCCGCACCTCCGCCGCGTAGTAGCGCAGGAAATCGACGGCCTCCCGCACCTCCGACACCGCGTTGGGCAGGCTCTTGCCGGCTTCCCGCACGATCAAGCCGAGCAGGGCAGGCATCTCCGCTTCCAGCAAGTTCGCCGCGTCCAGCAGGGCCGCGGCGCGCTCCGCGGGCGGCGTGGCGGCCCAGGCCGGCGCCGCGGCCTCCGCCCGGGCCAGCGCGCAGTTCACTTCGTCAGGGGTGGCCTCGGTGACGTGGCCCACCACGTCGCGGTTGTCGGCCGGGTTGCGGATTTCCAGCGCCGGCCTCTCCCCCGCGGGGGGTGCGGCGGTCCAGTCCTGCGCGGCGCTTGTTTGCAGAACGGCCGCGAGTTCGGCCAGGCGCTGCTCATTCGACAGGTCCAGCCCGGCGGAGTTCGCCCGGCCCGGCGCGAACAAATCCCGCGGGGCCGCGATCCGCGGGTGCGGCGCGCCGGGCGGGCGCATGGCCGCGGCCTCCGCCACCGGGTCCGCGGCCAGAGCGGCGACGGGCACCGCCGGGTCCTGGATGCGGTTCACGAAGGACGAGTTCGCGCCGTTCTCCAACAGGCGGCGCACCAGGTAAGCGAGCAGCGTTTCGTGCGTGCCCACGGGCGCGTAGATGCGGCAGGGGCGGTTCAGCTTGTTGTGCCCGACCACCTCCTCATACAGCGGCTCCCCCATGCCGTGCAGGCATTGGAACTCGTACTGGCCCGGGCTGTAATCGCCGGCCATGCGGTGGATCGCGGCGACGGTGTAGGCGTTGTGCGTGGCAAACTGCGGAAACACCGCATCGGGCGCGGCCAGCAGGGCGCGGGCGCAGGCGAGGTAGGACACGTCGGTATGCACCTTGCGGGTGAACACCGGGAAGCCTTCCAGCCCGTCCACCTGCGCCCGCTTGATCTCGCTGTCCCAATAGGCGCCCTTCACCAGCCGGACCATCAGGCGGTGGCCGCTGCGCCGGGCGAGGTCGATCAGCCACTCGATCACGAAGGCGCTGCGCTTCTGGTAGGCCTGCACCACGAAGCCGACGCCGTTCCAGCCGGCCAATGCCGGATCGTGGCACAGGGCTTCGAGCAGGTCGAGCGAGAGTTCCAGCCGTTCGGACTCCTCCGCGTCGATGTTGAGGCCGATGTCGTAGCGCCGCGCCAAGACGGCGAGGCCCCGCACCCGCGGCAGCAGCTCGTCCATCACCCGCGCCCGCTGCAGCCTGGAATAGCGCGGGTGCAGCGCCGACAGCTTGATGGAGATGCCCGGCCCTTCCAGGACGCCCCGGCCCGCCGCGGCTGCGCCGATGGCGTGGATGGCGCGCTCGTAGTCCGAGAGATAGCGCGCCGCGTCCTCCGCCGTGGTCGCGGCCTCCCCCAGCATGTCGTAGGAATAGCGGAAGCCGCGCGCTTCGAGGCGGCGGCTGTTGGCCAGGGCCTCATGGATAGTCTGGCCGGTCACGAACTGCTCGCCCATCATCCGCATCGCGAGGTCCACGCCCCGGCGGATCAGCGGCTCCCCGCCCCGCCCGATGATCCGGGTCAGGGCCGCGGACAGCCCGTTTTGCGGCGTGGCGGAGGTCAGCTTGCCGGTGACGACCAGGCCCCAGGTCGCGGCGTTCACGAACAAGGATGAGGAATGCCCGAGGTGTGACTGCCAATCGCCGGCACCGATCTTGTCGCGGATCAGCGCGTCCCGCGTGGCGGTGTCGGGGATGCGCAGCAGCGCCTCCGCCAAGCACATCAGCGCCACGCCTTCCTGGGTCGAGAGGGAGTACTCGCGGACCAGGCCCTCCACCGTGCCCCGCGTGCCCTTGGCCCGCAGCGCCTCGACCAAACGGGTCGCCAGCGCCTGCGCGTCCTGGACGACGGGTCCGGGCAGCGTCGCGGCGGCGATCAGCGGCGGCAGGCATTCCGGCTCCGCCCGGCGGTAGGCGGCGGTGATCGCGGCGCGCAGCGGAGGGTGCGGCGGGACGGGGCCGGCGAACTCAGCGAAGGGTTGTGGCATGGCGTGGGGTTCCCGAGGGAGGGTTGGGGCGGAAGGATTCGAACCTTCGAATGGCGGATTCAAAGTCCGCTGCCTTACCGCTTGGCGACGCCCCATCTCGGCAGCCGTGATCGTTGCCGCGCCTGTTCAATAGGGGGTGTGGGACCCGTCCGTAAAGCCCCATCAGCCACCCATCGCGCCGCCCCAGGCCCACCAGGACGCCGGCGCCCGCGCAGCAACGGCGGCGGCGGCCTGGGCGTCGGCGAACAGCCCGAAGCAGGTGGCGCCCGAGCCGCTCATGCGGGCCAGCAAGCAGCCCTTTTGCCCGCGCAGCCAGTCCAGCGCGGTGGCAATAGCCGGGCAAAGCGACAAGGCCGGCGCTTCCAGGTCGTTGCGCAGCCCCGCCAACCCGGCCGCCATGGCGGCGGCGTCGGGCCAGGCGTCCGGCAGCACGGCCGGGGCGGAAAACGCGCCGTTCCGGGCGCGGAACACGTCGGGCGTCGCCACCGCCACGCCGGGATTCAGCAGCGCCATCCCGCAGCCCGGCAGCGCCGGCGCCGGCTGCAAGCATTCGCCCACGCCCCCCATGCGGGCCGGGCGGCTTTGGAGGCAGACCGGAACGTCCGCGCCCAGTTCCTGCGCGATGGCCCGCAGCCGCGCCGCAGGCAGGCGCACGTCCCACAGCCGGGCCAGCAGCCGCAGCGCCGCGGCCGCATCCGCCGAACCGCCGCCGATGCCGCTGGCCACCGGCAGCCGCTTGTCCAACACGAGCCGCGCCCCGGCCTCCACGCCCGCGGCGGAGGCAAGCGCCCGGGCCGCCCGCAGCACCAGGTTGTCCGGCCCACCTCCCAACCCCGCCGCGCCGGGACCCTCGACGTCCAGCGTCAGCGCAGCGGCCGGAGCGGCGGAGAGCCAATCGGCCGCGCCAGGAAACACCGCCAAGCTGTCCAGCAAATGATACCCGTCCGCCCGCCGCCCCACGACGTGCAGATACAGGTTGACCTTGGCCCGCGCCGTTTCTTCAAGCACCGTTCAGGGCGCACCGGGGCTGGCGGTCCGGGTCGCAGGCATCGCCGCGGCGTCGCGCAGCTTGCCCTCGATGCGCGCCTGGTCCGCAGGTTCGGGGTTCAGGTTCAGGGCGCGGCGCCATTGGAACTCCGCTTCCCGGCGCCGGCCCACGGCGTCCAGCGCGTCGCCGAGATGCGCGTTGATCACCGGGTCCTCCGGCTGCAATTCCACCGCGCGCTCCAGGTTCTTCAGCGCCCCGGCGGTGTCGCCCTGGCGCAACTGCACCCAGCCGAGGCTATCGACGAACGCGCCGTCGTTGGGCCGCTGCTCCACCGCGCGCTCGATCATGCGCCGGGCGCGGTCCACGTGCTGGCCCTGCTCCACCCAGGCGTAGCCGAGGTAGTTCAGCACGTTCGGCTGATCGGGCGACAATTGCAGGGCGTACTCGAAATCGGCCTCGGCCTTGGCCCACTGGCCGTCGCGCTCGTAGGCGATGCCGCGCGTGTAGAACAGCGGCCAGTTGGCCCGGCTGGGCGTGGCGATGCGGGCCACCGCGCGGTCGTAAACCTCCGCTGCCTCGTGGAAGCGGTTGCGCCGGCGCAGGCTGTCGCCGATCTGGATCAGCGGCTCCGGCCGGTCCGGATACTCCTGGGCCAGCGCCTCAAGCATCCGGGTCGCCTCCGCTTCCTGCCCCGTGCCGTCCAGCAGGTTGGCGCGGCGCAGCGTCACCACCACCGCCAGCGGGTCGGACGGCGGCACGCCGGCCAGGGTCTGCGCCGCCGCGTCGAACTGCTTGCTCCCTTCCTGGATGTCGGCCAGCACCAAACGCGCCGCGGTGAAGTCGTCCCGCACGTCCAGCGCCAGGCGCAGCAGCGCCTGCGCCGAGTCGTTGGCGTTCTGCTGCCGCAGCGTCGCGGCCATAGCGAGGTAAGCCTCGGCGAGGCCGTCCGTGGCGTTGCGGATGGGGCGGGTCCCCACGTCGCGCTCCAATGCGTCGCGGGCCAAGGCCAGGTCGCCGTTCACGCCCACCATGTCGCGCACGATGCGGCGTGCCTCCTCTTCGTCACCCTGCCGGGCCTGCCAGTTCGCCAGGATTTGCCCGAGCCGGAGGTTGAGCCCGCCATACGCGGCCTGCGCGACCTCGTACAGCCGGGCGGCGTCGCCGTTGAAGCCGCCGAGATCGGCGATCAGCGCCGCGTGCAGCGCCATCACGCCGCGGAACCGCTGCTCTTCCAGGACCGGCTGCAGCCCGGCGAGGGCGGCGGCCGTGCGTCGGGCGCCCCCCTGCGCCCAAGCGATCAGCAGGGGCCGCAGCACCTGCGTCAGCCCCTGACGCGGCAGCGCCGCGAACCGCGCCTCCGCCTGCTCCCAGCTCTCGTTCTTCGCATCCCGGTTCGCGAGCACAAGCTGGGCCACCACGTTGTCGGGGACGCCCGCGGCCAGCCGCGCGGCGTCCGGACGGCCCGCCAGCAGGGCGGCGATGAACGCCTGGTTCGCCACCTCCGGCACCCCGGCATCTGCCGCCAGCGCCGCGCGCAGCCGGTCGGCGGCGATGTCCAGGTCGCCCTGCTCCTCCGCGAGCCGCCCGGCCATGTAGTCGCCGAACGCGCCCTTCGGCTCGAACTTCGAGACCCCGGATGCGTCCTCCAGGCCGAAATCGTTCGCGGCGCCCCCGGCCAGCATGGCCAGCACCAGCAGCGCGGATCGGCGGATGCCCGGCATCGCCTACATGCCGCCCGGGTAGTTGGGGCCGCCGCTGCCCTCCGGCACCGCCCAGTCGATGTTCTGCGTGGGGTCCTTGATGTCGCAGGTCTTGCAGTGGACGCAGTTCTGCGCGTTGATCTGCAGGCGCGGCTCGCCCTCCTCGACGCCCACGGCCTCATACACGCCGGCCGGGCAGTAGCGGCTTTCGGGGCTGGCGAACTGTTCCCAGTTCACCCCCTGCCACCGCCCGGGGTCGCGCAGTTGCAGGTGCGGCGGCTGGTTTTCCTCGTGGTTGGTGTTGCTGATGAACACGGAGGATAGGCGGTCAAAGGTCAGCTTGCCGTCGGGCTTCGGGTAGGCGATGCGCGGCGCCTCCTTGGCCGGGCGCAGCCCTTCGTGGTCCGCATGGGCGTGGTGCATGGTCCACGGCGCCCGGCCGCGCAGCACAAAGGTGTCAAGCCCCGAGTAGGCGATGCCGCCGAACAGGCCGAACCGGGCGAAGGACGGGCGGATGTTCCGCGCTTCCCGTAGCTCCTGATACAGCCAGCTTTCGCGGAAGCGGCTTTCGTAGCTTTCCGGCTCGGCCGGGCGGTTGTGCTGCAGCGCCTCCGCCACCGCCTCCGCCGCCAGCATCCCGGACTTCATCGCGGCGTGGGTGCCCTTGATCTTCGGCACGTTCAGGAAGCCTGCGGTGTCGCCGATCAGCGCGCCGCCGGGGAAGGTCAGCTTGGGGATGGATTGCAGCCCGCCCTCGCTCAAGGCCCGCGCGCCGTAGGAGATGCGCCGCCCGCCCTCGAAGTGCTTGCGCATGGCCGGGTGCGTCTTGAACCGCTGCATCTCGTCGAAGGGCGAGAGCCACGGGTTGTGGTAGTCCAGCCCGACCACGAAGCCGTAGGACACCAGGTTGTCGCCCCAATGATACAGCCAGGACCCGCCATAGGTGTTGCGGTCCAGCGGCCAGCCGACCGTGTGCTCGATCAGGCCGGGCTTGTGCTGCGCCGCGGGGATTTCCCACAGCTCCTTGATGCCCAGCGCGTAGGTCTGCGGGTCGCGCCCCTTCCGCAAGTCGAACCGGGTGGCGACCTGCTTGGTGAGCGAGCCGCGGCACCCTTCGGCGAACAGCGTGTAGGCGGCGCGCAGCTCCATGCCGGGCTGGTAGTTGGCGCCGTGCTCGCCTTCCTTGGTGATGCCCATGTCGCCGGTGGCGACGCCCACCACGCGGTCGCCCTCGATCAGCACCTCGGCGGCGGCGAAGCCCGGGTAGATCTCGACCCCCAAGCCCTCGGCTTGCGTGCCGAGCCAGCGCACCACGTCGCTCAGGCTCACGACGTAGTTGCCGGCATTGTGCATCTGCGGCGGCGTCGGCAGCTTGAAGGCGAAGCGTTTCGTCAGGAACAGGAAGCGGTCCTCGCCCGCCAGGGTCAGCAAGGGCGCGCCGGCGTCCTTCCAGTCCGGCAGCAGCTCGGCCAGCGCCCGCGTTTCGATCACGGCGCCGGACAGGATGTGCGCGCCGACCTCGCCGCCCTTTTCCACGACGCAGATGCCGGCGTCGGGCGCCAGTTGCTTGAGGCGGATCGCGGCGGACAGGCCAGCCGGCCCCGCGCCCACGATCACCACATCGAATTCCATGGCCTCGCGGGCCACCTCACGTTCCGGCATCCATCCCTCCGTTTATGCTCTCTCAAGTGGGGACGGGCGCGGGTTGCGCAAAACCCGCACGCGGCACATTTTCACGCCATGCGACCCAAGCCCATACGCAGGCCCGTGCGACGCCAAGCGGTTCCCGCCTGATGGACAGCTTGGCAGCCTTGCGCCTGCAGGTCGAGTGGGGCGCAGACGAGGCGTTGGGCGAAGAACCGCGCGACCATTTCCAGCCCGCTCCGGCGCCTCTGCCCAGCCGTGCGCTCCCCGCGGCCGCGCCCGCCCGCCCGGCGCCCGCCGCGGCGCGCGGCCAGGCCGCGGCAAGCGCGGCCGGCACCCTCCATGACCTCCATGCGGCGCTCGAAGCGTTCGACGGCTGCGCGCTCCGCGCCACGGCGACGACCACCGTGCGGCCCGACGGCAACCCGGCGGCCCGGCTCGTCCTGGTGGCGGAAGCGCCGGGGGCCGACGACGACCGGGCCGGCACCGCCTTCGCCGGGCCGTCCGGGCAGGCGCTCGACCGGGTGCTGCGGAGCATCGGCCTCGACCGGAGCGCCACCCTGCTCACCCACCTGGTCCCCTGGCGCCCGCCCGGCGGACGCGCGCCGACGGAGGCCGAGGTCCAAGCCTGCCTGCCCTTCCTGCTGCGCCTGCTCGGCTTGGTGCGGCCGGACCGGCTCGTGCTGCTGGGAGCCGCGCCGGCCCGGGCGCTGTGCGGCGCCAACGACAGCATCCGCCGGCTGCGCGGACGCTGGCTCCAAGCGGCGCTGCCGGGGGCCGACGCGCCCATCCCCGCCTTGCCGATGCTGCCCTGGGACCAATGGCTCCGCAACCCGGCGGGCAAGCGGGATTGCTGGGCCGACCTGCTTGCGCTCCGGCTGAGCCTGGACCCGACACCTCAAGACCATTCCTGAAAGGAGCGGCGCCATGCCAATCGACGAGAGCCGCCAGTTCATCCCCGTGAGCATCGCCGTGCTCACGGTGTCCGACACGCGGACCGCAGCCGACGACCGCTCCGGCGACACGCTGGCTGCGCGGATCGAGGGCGCCGGGCACCAGGTCGCCGTTCGCGCCATCGAGCGGGACGACGCGGACCGGATCGAGGCCCGGCTGCGCGGCTGGATCGCCGACCCCGCCATCGACGCCGTGATCACCACCGGCGGCACCGGCATCACCGGCCGCGACGTGACGCCCGAAGCGTTCGACCGCGTGCTGGAAAAGCGGATCGAGGGCTTCGGCGAGCTGTTCCGCATGTTGAGCTTCCAGAAGATCGGCACCTCCACCATGCAGTCCCGCGCCCTGGCCGGCGTGGCCGGGGGCACCTACCTGTTCGCCCTGCCCGGCAGCACGGGGGCGGTAAGGGACGCCTGGGACGACATCCTGATCTCCCAGCTCGACAGCCGGCACCGGCCCTGCAACCTGGTTGAACTCATGCCGCGGCTGCAGGAGCACCTTCGCGCCGCGGAGTGAGCGGCCCGTTTCACACCCCCTGATACAATCACACGGAGCCAAAGGCATGTTCGCCCGCACAGCACTGACGACGTTTGCCCTTGCCGTCCTCGCGGGAGCGCCAGGCGCTTGGGCGCAGCAGGTTCAGGACGGGACGGCCCAGGGCGGGTCGGCGCCCAGCACGGCGGTGCGCACCGTCGATACCATGAACACGCTATGGGGCCGCCATCCCGGCCTGCGCGCCAACCACGCCCGGGGCGTCGTGGCCGAGGGCCGCTTCGTCCCCACCCCGGAAGCCGCCGGGCTGAGCACGGCCAGCATCTTCGCCGCCCAATCGGTGCCGGTCACGGTGCGCTTCTCCGACGCGACCGGCCTGCCGCACCTCCCGGACGGCGCCGACGCGGCCAACCCGCACGGCATGGCGATCCGCTTCCGCCCCGAGGGCAGCACCTATGTGGATGTGGTGGTGAACTCGCTGCCGTACTTCCCGGTCGCCACCGGCGAGGAGTTCCAGCAACTGCTGCAGGCTGCATCCGAAACCAAGCCGGACTCGCCCAAGCCCAGCAAGATGGATCAGTTCCTCGCGACCCATCCGGCCGCCGCCAAGGCCGGCAGCACCGTCAAGACGCCGACCAGCTTCGCGCGGGAAACCTACAACGGCATCAACGCCTTCATCTTCGTCGATGCGGAAGGCAAGCGGCAGCCGTTCCGCTTCCAGTTCCAGCCGGTCCCGGACGCTGAGCACCTGGAAAGGGCGGAGGCGAACAAGATGCCGCCCGACTTCCTGTTGACGGAGCTGCCGGCCCGCTTGGGAAAGGAGCCAGCCGAGTTCCGGGTGGTGGCGCAGCTCGCCAACCCCGGCGACCCCACCAAGGACGCAACCCAGCCCTGGCCCGCCGACCGGCGGATGGTCAACCTGGGCACGCTGACGCTGACCCGGATGGCGCCGGACCAGGACCGCGCGCAGCATGACCTGAAGTTCCTGCCCAACCATCTGACGCCGGGGATCGAGGTGTCGGACGATCCCCTGATCGACGCGCGGGTGCGGTCCTACGTCATCTCGTTCGGCCGGCGCGGGTAACGGGGCCGGCCTCCGCGCCGTGGGGCCTGACTTCACGCGGGAAGCGCGGCATGGCGGCCGGGTGGCGGGGGTGGACGAGGCCGGGCGCGGCCCCTTGGCCGGGCCGGTGATGGCCGCCGCCGTCGTGTTTCCCGCCGGCGTGCCCGATGGGCTGAGGCCGCTGCTCGACGACTCCAAGAAGCTGAGCGCGGCGGCCCGGCAGGCGGCGTTCGACGTCCTGCACGCCGGCGGCCCCGTCGAGATCGGCGTCGGCGCCGCCTCGGTGGACGAGATCGCCCGGCTCAACATCCTGCGCGCGTCCCTGCTCGCCATGCGCCGCGCGGTGCTCCGGCTGCCGCGCCTGCCGGACCTCGCCTTGGTGGACGGCAACCAGGCGCCGGACCTGCCCTGCCCCGTCGAGTGCTGCGTCGGCGGCGACGCATCGTCGCTGTCCATCGCGGCGGCGTCCATCGTGGCGAAGGTGGTGCGCGACCGGGCGATGGCGCGGCTGGCGGCGCGCTACCCGGTCTATGGCTGGCTGGCCAACGCGGGATACGGCACGGCGGCGCACCGGGCGGCGCTGCATCGGGTCGGGCCGTGCCGGCACCACCGGGCCGAGTTCGGAATCGTCAGGACCCTGCTGCGGCAGGGCGGGGCCGCGCCGGGCGCGGATTGACGCGACTTCCGGCGCCTCGGCACGATGCGCCCCGAACAGCCGGTTGGAGCCAGTGGACATAGCCCGTGAACTGCCGTTGAACCAAGTGCTGCTGGGTGACTGCGTATCGTTGATGGGGATGCTGCCCGCGGCCTCGGTCAACTGCGTTTTTGCCGACCCGCCCTACAACCTGCAGCTCCGCGGCGAGCTGCGCCGGCCCGACGACAGCCTCGTGGACGCGGTGGACGAGGACTGGGACCGGTTCGGCGACTTCGCGGCCTATGACGCCTTCACCCGGGACTGGCTGGGCGAGTGCCGGCGGCTGCTGTGCAAGGACGGCACGATCTGGGTGATCGGCTCCTACCACAACATCTTCCGCATCGGCGCCATCCTGCAGGACCTGGGCTTCTGGATCCTCAACGACGTGGTGTGGCGCAAGGCCAACCCGATGCCCAACTTCCGCGGGCGCCGCTTCACCAACGCGCATGAAACGCTGATCTGGGCGGCCCGCGGCCGGGACAGCCGCTACCGCTTCAACTACCAGGCCATGAAGGCGCTGAACGACGACCTGCAGATGCGCAGCGACTGGTTCCTGCCGCTGTGCACCGGGGCGGAGCGGATGCGCAACCAGCACGGCCTGAAGCTGCACCCGACGCAGAAGCCCGAGGCCCTGCTGCACCGCGTGCTGCTCGCCAGCACGTCGCCCGGCGACATCGTGCTCGACCCGTTCCTCGGCACCGGCACGACGGCCGCGATGGCGAAGCGCCTGCACCGCCACTTCATCGGCATCGAGCGCCATCCCGCCTATGCCGAGGCGGCCATCGGCCGGGTATGGCGGGAGAAGCCCGCGCCCGTCGAGGGCATGGCGGCCAGCCCGACCAAGCGGGAGGCAATTCGGGTGCCGTTCGGCAGCCTGGTGGAGCGCGGCTTCATCAGCCCGGGGACCGCGCTGTTCGACAAGCAGCGCCGGGTCAGCGCCACCGTGACCGCGGATGGCACGCTGGTGTCCGGCGCCGTGCGGGGGTCGATCCACCAGGTCGGCGCCGCGCTGCAGAACGCGCCGAGCTGCAACGGCTGGACCTTTTGGCACTTCGAGCGCGAGGGCGTCCTGCTGCCGCTTGATACGTTGCGGGCGGACTCCGCGGTTTAGGGGACGCCTGGGTAGCGACGGCTTCCGAAAGGCAGCAGGCCGAGGCTTCGGAAAACTCAGAAAATCCGTTAAGCTGAACGAGGAGGCGGATGATGAGCGATGATCGCGTGATGGCGGCCCTGGCCCGACTTATTGAAGGGCAGACGAAGATTGAGGACCGGCTGACCAAAATTGAGGACCGGCTGACCGGGCTTGAGGATCGGCAAGCCAGGCTTGAGGAGCGGCAGACGAGGCTTGAGGAAGGGCAGACAAGGCTTCGTGTCGATGTGATGGACCGCCTCGATCGGCACGAGGACCGACTGACGAGGCTTGAGACAGGGATGTCCCAGCTTCGTGCCGACATGCTGGGCCATTTCGAGAAGATCGAGGATCGACTCAGCGAGGTGAGGGACGACATCAGCGTGAATATCGGCCGAGCCGATCACGCCGACACCAGCGCCCGTGCAGCGCGTGATGAGTTGAAGATGATATGGCGCATGATCCAGAAGCTGCAGACCCGGGTGGAGGATTTGGAGAAGAAGTAGTCACTGAGACAACTGCAAGCAGCGCGCCATCCAGCCTGCAGCACGCCGCCCCCAGCGAGCGCGTGACCGGACTACCGCCTCGCCCCGGACAGCGCCGGCGCCGCCACCTGCGCCGTTTCCGACGCGGCGTGGGCGGCGGCCAAGCAGGCGTTCACCGCGTCCCGCAGCGTGGTCACGTAATGGTCCGCCCCCACCATGGCGCGCAGCCGCTCGTCGCCCAGCAGCGCCGCGTCCGCGTGCCATAGCCCCACCAGGATGGGCGCGCCCGGCAGCCGCTGGCGCAGCCGCCGCATCATGTAGCGGAGCGGCGACGGGCTGCCGGTCGCCTCGATGAAGGACACGCACACCATCGCCACCCCGGCCACGTCGAGCGACGCGATGCGCCCGCGCGACACCCCATCCTGGCTGACCACCCGGGCCTGCAGGCCGTGCTTGCCCAGCAACTGCACCAGCATGGTGCACGCGGCCTCGTCCAGCGCGCCGCGCCCGGCCACGCACAGCACCGGCGCGGTTCCGGCCCATTCCGGCGGCAGGTTTCGCGCCGTGTCGGCCGGCGCCGGCAGGATCGGCGGAACGGTCGCCGCCTGCCCAACCGGCGAGTTGGCAGGCTCGGACTTGGACTTCGCCACGTCGGCGTCGTCCTGGTCGGCCAGATCGACCACCACCCCGTCGATCGCGTCCTGGATGTTGCGCAGTTGGTCCTCCGTCAGGACGCCGCGCAGCGCGTCGTTGGCCGCAAGCTGCAAGCCCTTCAACGCGACCTCGTCGTAATAGGACGACAAGGACCGGTCGCGCAGCAGCGCCTCCGCCTGGTCGAGCGCCTCGTCCGCGTCGCCGGCCAGGATGCGCTGGTAGAAGCTTTCCGCGGGCGTCAAGGCCGGCTGGTCGCTCAGCAGCACGTCGATGAACTCCAGCCGGTCGATGTGGCGGCCCAGCACGACCAGGCAAAGCGTGAGCGGCGTGGACAGGATCAGCCCGACCGGCCCCCAAAGCCAGGCCCAGAAGATGGCCGAGATGACGACCGACACCGGCGACAGCCCCGTGCTGTGGCCATACACCAACGGCTCGACGATCTGGCCCGTCACCGGCTCGACCACCAGGAACAGCGCCACCGTGGCCAGCGCCATGCTCCAGCCCGGGTCCACGGCGGCGGCCATGGTGATCGGCAGGACCGCCGCCGCGATGGCCCCGACATAGGGCACGAAGCGCATGAGCGCGGCGATGATGCCCCACAGCACCGGACTCGGCACGCCGATCAGGAGCAGGCCCAGCCCGATCACCACCCCGAACGCGGCGTTGAGCGCAAGCTGGGTCAGGAAGTACTTGCTCAGCCGGGCGGCGGCGTCGTCCATCGCGGCGGTGGTGCGGTGCAGGTCGCCGGACCCGAACAGCCGGATCATCCGGTCGCGCAGGTCCTCCCGCTGCATCAGCATGAACACCGCCACCAGCAGCACGATCCCCATGGTGCCCAGCGGCGACAGGATCGGCGACAGCACGCGGGTCGCGATGTCGAGCGGCGTCGGGTCGGGCTGGTGCACCTCCACCGGCACGGGCTTCGGCGCGTCGGAAGGCGGGCTGGCCGGCGCGGGCGGCGCGGCGGGGGGCGCCATCTGCCGCCCCAGCGTGTTGGTCATCGCCGTGACCTGGCCGATGGTGTAGGACCGCACGGCATCGACCTTGCGCTCCACCGTGGCGGCGTAGCGGGGCACGTCGTCCGCCAGGCTCGCCACCTGCGCGCCGATCACCCCGCCCAGCATCAGCAGCACGCCCAGCGCCACCAGCACGGCCATCACCACCGACGGCACCCGCGGCAGGCCGACCCGGCGCAGCAGCGCCACCAGCGGCGCCAGCACGAAGGACAGCAGAATCGCCAGCGTGATCGGGACCAGGACCTCCCGCGCCAGGTAAAGCGCGGCGACCACCACCACCGCGACCGCCAGCGTCGTGAGGGCCTGCAAGCCCGGCAGCTCCGCCGGGGGCACCTTGGTCTTGAGGCGGGAAGCGGTCGGAATGATGTCGGCCATGCAGCAAGATCCTCGTCGGGCATCACACCCGCATGTTGCAACGTTGGGCGGCGGCAATCGCTGCATTGCATCAGGCAGCTTTTCTCGCGCCGGGGCGGCCCGTCGCGGCGTGCGTGTTGAGCTTGCGGCGGCGGCGACCACATGCAGCGGCCATGAGCCGGTCCGCCAACACGTTCGATGCCATCATCCTCGGCGCGGGGGCGGCGGGGATGATGTGCGCGATGACCGCGGGCGGGCGCGGGCGCCGGGTGCTGCTGCTGGACCACGCGGACCAGGCCGGCGCCAAGATCCTGATCTCGGGCGGGGGGCGCTGCAACTTCACCAACGAGCACGCGGCGCCCGACCGCTTCCTGTCTGGCAACCCGCGTTTCTGCGCGTCCGCCTTGCGGCGCTACACCGCGCAGGACTTCATCGCCCTGGTGCGCAAGCACGGCATCCCGTTCCATGAGAAGACGCTTGGCCAGTTGTTCTGCGACGGCTCGGCCCGGTCCATCGTCGCCATGCTGCTGGCGGAGTGCGCGGCGGGGGGCGTCGATCTGCGGTTGCGCCACCGCGTCACCGGGCTGTCCCACGACGGCGCGTTCCGGGTCGAGACCGATGGGGGCGCGTTCTCCGCGCCGGCGCTGGTGCTGGCGACCGGCGGGCTGTCGATCCCCAAGATGGGCGCGACCGGCTTCGCCCACCATGCCGCCCAGCGTTTTGGCCTGCCATTGACGACGATCCGCCCCGGCCTGGTGCCGCTCACCTTCGGGGCTGCGGAGCTTGCGCTCATGCAGCCATTGAGCGGCGTGGCGCTGCCGGTGCAAGCCGCCGCGGGACGCCAGGCGTTCCAGGAGGCGATGCTGTTCACCCATCGCGGCCTGTCCGGCCCGGCGATCTTGCAAGCCTCGTCCTGGTGGGAACCCGGCGCGCCGCTGCGGATCGACATGCTGCCGGGCACGGACGCCTGCGCCGCCCTGCTGGACCGCAAGCGCGCCCGTCCGCGGGCGGAGGCCCGAAGCGTGCTGGCCGGGCTGCTGCCCCAGCGTTTGGCGCAGGCACTGGCGGCGGCGCACCTGCCGGCGGTGTCCTTGGCCAACCTGCCGGACCGGGTGCTCCGCGGCTTGGGCGCGTTGCTGAATGATTGGCGGCTGGTGCCCACGGGGTCGGAGGGCTACGCCAAGGCGGAAGTCACCCTGGGCGGCGTCGATACCCGCGCCTTGTCATCGAAAACCATGGAGGCCAGCGCCGTGCCGGGCCTGTTCGTGATCGGGGAGGCCGCCGATGTCACGGGCTGGCTGGGCGGCTACAATTTCCAATGGGCGTGGTCGAGCGGCTGGTGCGCCGGGCAGGCGGTTTAGACAGCCTGCCTAAACGGCCCCCTGCCGCCGCAATTCCTCGATCTCCGCTTCGCCGTAGCCCAAGCCGCGCAGCACCTCCGCCGTGTGCGCCCCGGCGTCGGGCGTCGGGCTGCGCACCGCCTTGGACACGCCGGACAGGGTAAGCGGCGAGGCGACCACATCGAACCGGCCCAGGCGCGGGTGCTCCACCGGGGTCGCCATGCCGAGATGCCTCACCTGCGGATCGGCAAAGGTCTGGTCGATGGTGTAGATCGGCCCGGCCGGGATGCCGTGGTCCTCGAACAGCAGGGTCCAATGCGCGGCGGGCCGGGTGCGCGTGACTTCGCCGATGGCGGCGTTGACGGCGGCGCGGTCGGCGCTGCGCCCGGCCTGGGTGCGCCAGGCTTCGCGCTCCGCCCATTCTGGGTGGCCGATGGCCTCGCACAGCCGGGTCCACAAGCGGCCGGAGCTGGCGGCGATGTTGATGTGGCCGTCCGCGGTGGGGAACACCCCGGTCGGGATGCCAGTCGGGTGGTCGTTGCCGGCTTGGCCCGCGACCTCCCCCTTCATCAGCCAGCGCGCCGCCTGAAAGTCGAGCATGAAGCACTGCGCTTCCAGAAGCGAGGTCGTGACCCAGCGGCCCAGGCCGGTCCGCTCCCGCTCGAACAGCGCGACCATGATGCCGAACGCCAGCAGGTTGCCCGCCGAAAGGTCCGCCACCGGGATGCCCGCCCGCACCGGCCCCCCGCCCGGCAGGCCCGTGATGCTCATCAGGCCGCTCATGCCCTGCGCGATCTGGTCCACGCCGGCCCGCGCCCCATACGGCCCGTCCTGCCCGAAGCCGCTGATGCTGCCATACACCAGCCGCGGGTTCACCGCGCGCACGTCGTCCCAAGCGATGCCGAGCCGGCCCTTCACCGACGCGCGCATGTTCTCCACCAGCACGTCCGCGCCTTCCACCAGGCGCATGAACGCGGCCCGTCCGCCGGGCGATTTCAGGTTCAACTGGATCAGGCGCTTGTTGCGGTGCAGGTTCTGGAAATCCGGCCCGTCGCGGTCGCCGGCGATGTCCTCCGCGCCCTCGTTCACCGGCGGCTCGACCCGGATCACGTCGGCGCCCCAATCCGCCAGATGCCGCACGCAGGTCGGCCCGGCGCGCGCCAGGGTCAGGTCGAGGACCACCAGGCGGGACAGCGGCAGCGGCGCGGCGTCGGGCATCCCGGGAGCTTCCCACGCGCCGCCCGCCCGCGCAACGCGGGACCGCAGTTCAAGGACGCGCCAGCAACGCGCGGACCGCCGCGGCCGGCACCGCCACCCCGCCGGCATCGTCCATGTTGCCGGCGACCTGCACGCCCGCCACCTGCCAGGCCTCGCCCGGCGCCTGCATCAGCACCGGGCCGCCGCTGGTGCCGCGGGTGCCGGCGCAATCGTGAACCAACACGGGTCCGGCCGGCCCGGGCCGGTAGCCCAGGGCGGTGCAGGACACGTCGGCCTGCAGCCGCTCGGCGCGGTCCTGGCTGAACCCGCCGGCCATCAGCCGGGCGCCCCGGGGCGCCGGCCCGTCCGCCAGCGCCAGGATGTCGCCCGGGCCGCCCATGGGCTTCGCCAAGGCGATCACGGCCACGTCCGTGCCCTGCCCTGCCGGCGAGGACGGCGCGTAGCCGTCGCCCACCTGGAACGAGGACGCCACGGCGTGCTGCGCGTAGTCGCCGTTCGCGTAGCCCAGCAGCACATGCACGGAGGAAGGCGGCACGAAATGGCCGAGGCGGCGGCCGTACAAGCAATGCGCCGCGGTCACTGCGGTCTGCGGCCCGACTAGGAACCCGGTGCAACGCGAAACGCCCGGCACCTGGACCCGCACCACCGCCGCCCAGGGCTTGGCATTCCCATCCACCGCAACCCGCGATTCACGCACGCCCAATCCGGGCAGACCTGCGCCGCCGGTTGCAAGGAGCATCCCCAGCGCCGCGGCGACCCGGTATCGGCCGCCGGGCTGCCGGGCCAGGCTCACGCGGTCAGGCGGCCTCGACCGAGACCGCCTCCGGCCCGCGGCGGCCATCGGCCACCTGCATCCGCACGGTCTGGTTCGGCTCCAGGCCGCTCAGCCCGCCGCGGTTCAGCGCGGAGATGTGCACGAACACGTCCTTGCCGCCGCCGTCGGGCATCACGAAGCCGAAGCCCTTCTCGGCGTTGAACCACTTCACCGTGCCGCGCAGCTCGACGGCCGTGCTGAGATCGACCGGCGCGCGGGCCGCCGGGCGCGGACGCTCCGCGGCGTAGGACGGCACGGATTGCGGCGAGGCCGAGCTTTCGTCCACTCGCAAGACCTCGGCGATCTGCGGCCCCTTCTGGCCCGGCGAAACCAGGACGCGCAGCGCGGCGCCGGGCTGCACGGCCTGGTGGCCGGCGCGGGACAGCACGCTGATGTGCAGGAACGCATCGCCGCCGCCGCCTTCCAGCTCGACGAAGCCGAAGCCCTTCTCGGCGTTGAACCACTTCACCACGGCGCCCGTTTCCGGCCCGGTCGGCGCGGCGCCGCGCGGGGCGCCGAAGGAGGACGGCGCGCGGTCGCCGCCGCGAGGGACAAAAGCGTCCCGGGGAACATAGGGTTCGTCGCGTCCGCGTGAGGGCGGGAAATCATCCCGGTCGCGCCCGCGGCTTCCGCGGCGGGGGCTGTCAAAGGAACGGCGGTCTGGTGTGCGCATATTGGTCTCAAACGGTTTTGAACGGAACGGAACATGGGACGCCGACAGCGCGGTCCAACCCATTACTCAACTCTAGCCAAGACCATGTTAAACGTTTTTCTTGGCCGGAGCCAGCGGTCCCTTGTTTTGCCCGGGCCAGGCTTCATCCGCGCACAGGCTTCATCCGCGCACCGGGCCGCAGCGCGCCCGCGCCGGCGCGGCCATGTAGGGGCCGAGCACCGCGGCGACCTGGCACGCGCTCATCCGCCGCGGCCCGCGCAGGGAAGGCTGCCGGTTCACGTTGATGCGCAGCACCCCGCCCCCGGGCAGCGCGATCCGCAGGCTGCCCTGCCGGATCGCGCGCAGGTAAAGCGGCGTCCCAAGGCCCGCCGGCGGCGTGCGGCCCTCGGCGATGGCGGCCACGCGCTCCCGGTAATCCGCGGCGAGGCCCGGCGTGCGGGAATGGTAGAAGCCGGTCGCGGTTGTCCAGTCGCCCCCGGCGTCGGCGCGCAGGCGCGTCAGGAAACGGGCGGCGTAGTCGGCGTTGGCCGCCGGGTCGAACGCTTCGTCGAGGTCGCGGAAGGCCGCGGGATGGGATTGCAGGTTGACCTGCATACAGCCGACATCGACTTGCCGCACGCCCCGCGCCAAGGCGAGCCGGGTCCAGACTACGGCGGCTGGCTTGCTGTCGAAGTACATCGCGGCCCCGTCGGCGTTGACCGCCCAGGGCCAGGGCTGCAAGCCCGGCAGCGGCGGCACCGGCCGGCCGCTTTCGGCCTTGGCGATGGCGGACAGCAGGCCCGGCGCGGTGCCGTGCTGCCCTTCCGCGGCGCCGATCGCGGCGCCGCACTGCGTGCTTTGCGCTTGCGCCCAACCGGGGGCGGGCGCCGGGTCCGGCTCAGCCGCACGGGCCGGCAGGCCCCCCGCCGCAAAAGCCGCCGCCGCCGCGATCCGCACGACCCAATGCGCCATCATGGCCCCGGTTTACCGCACAAACCGCCCTGCTTAATAGACCGCCCAAAGGCCCGGCCCCGCGACCTCCAGCGAGTGCCCATCGGGATCGCGGAAATACAGGCTGAGGCCGCCGAAGCGCTGCGTCACCCGGCTTTCAATGGCGATGCCGAGCGCCTCCAAGTGCCGCTCCCAAGCGTCGAGTTCCGCCAGCGGCACGGCGAAGCACAAATGCAGCGTGCCCTTGCCGTCGTGCGGCGGGATGAGGCCGCCGGGCATCGGGCTGGGCGTCACCGACCCGCCGCGCCGGAACAACAGCAACATGCTGCCGCCCGGCACGGCGAGGCCGACCATGCGCTCCTCGTCCAGCAGCGTCTCGAAGCCGAACACCTGTTCGTAGAAGGCGCGGGACCGGGCAAGGTCGGCCACGTAAAGCGACGACTCCAGTTGCCGGCTGACGCGCGGCGCCACCCCGCCCGGCACGGCCTCTACCGCCGCATGGCCCGGGC
This sequence comes from uncultured Acetobacteraceae bacterium, assembly GCA_964235485.1. Taxonomy (GTDB): domain Bacteria; phylum Pseudomonadota; class Alphaproteobacteria; order Acetobacterales; family Acetobacteraceae; genus CAHJXG01. Next base: position 42,284 of record CAXSAZ010000030.1, read on the forward strand.
AGCCCCGGCAACGCCCGCCGCGCGCGCGGACGGGCCGCCGGCCAGCATCGCCAAGCCGATCAAGCCCAAGCCGACCGCCAGCCCCACGGCGCCGCGGTTCTTGTTGGCCCACATCTGCACGCTGGTGCTCAGGCTTTCGTTGTCGAACGGCCCGTGGGTCGAGGAGGGCCGCTGGCCCGGCTTGTTCAGGTTCGGGTCGCGGATCTCCACCGCGCCGCCCTGGTCCGATTGCTGCGCCGCCACCCCGAACTTGCCGGCGAAGTAATCCAGCAGGCTCGGCGCCAGCTTGTTGCCAACCGCGAAACCCAGGGTCGAGCCGGACACCTTCACCTCCCGCCGCCGCGTGGTGGCCGCGAGGTAGATGGCGTCGGCCACCAGCTCCGGCTGATACACCGGCGGCGGCGGGCGCACCGGCTTCGGCATATGGGAGGTGGCATGGTTGTAGAACGGCGTGTTCACCGCGGGCGGGTGCACCATGGTGACGTGCACCGCGCTGTTGTCGTTCGCAAGCTCCGCCCGGATCGCTTCCGTGAAGCCGCGCAGCGCGTACTTGCTGCCGGAATACGGCGACTGCAGCGGCACGCCGCGGTAGCTGATGGCCGACAGGATCTGCACCACCGTGCCCTTGTTGCGCGGCAGCATCCGCCGCAACGCGACCCGGGTGCCGTTCACCGTGCCAAAGTAGTTCACGTCGGTCAGCCGGCGGAACTCGTCTTCCGTGATGTCCATGAACTTGCCGTATACGCTGACGCCGGCGTTGTTGATCCACACGTCGATGGGGCCAAGCTCACCCTCGATCCGCGCCGCCGCCGCTTCCAGCGCCGCGCTGTCGGCCACGTCCGCCAGGGCGACGGACGCCGTGCCGCCGGCGGCCACGACATCCTTGCGGGTGGCGTCCAGGTTGTCGGCGCTGCGGGCGATCAGGCCGACGCGCCAGCCGCGCCCGCCGAACAGCGCCGCGGCGCTGCGGCCGATGCCGGACGACGCGCCGGTGATGACGACAACTCCCGTTGCAGCGGCGGCGGAGGACCCGATACCGGCGGACGAAGGCAGGGTGGTGACGGACATTGGATCCTCGAACACGAAAAGGGTTCCGGCCCAACGCAGCCGCGGCGCAAGGTTTCCTGGACAGATGGCCGGGGCCGGGCATCCGGCGTCGCAATGCCCGGCGCCAGCCCCTATGCTGGCCGCACATCTTCGGGAGGACCGGCCATGCCCACAGCACTCATCATCGGCGCGTCGCGCGGTCTGGGCCTCGGCCTGGTGCGCGAGCTTGCCGGGCGCGGCTGGACCGTGACCGGCACCGTGCGGGCGGAAGCCGGGCGCGCGGCGGTGGAAGCGGCCGGCGGCACGGCGGCGCTGGCCGACGTTACGGACCCGGCCTCGGTCGCGGCGCTCCCGGACGCGCCGCTCGACCTGCTGTTCATCAACGCCGGCGTGTCCGGCCCGGAGCATGGGGACGCGGCCCAGGCCACGGTGGAGGAAATGGGCGCGCTGTTCGCCACCAATGCCGTCGCCCCGGTCGCTGCCGCCCGCGCCTTGCTCGGCCGGGTGGAGGAGAGCGGCGTGCTGGCGTTCATGACCTCGCGCCTGGGCAGCGTGGCCGACAACACGAGCGGCCAGATGGAGCTTTACAGCGCCAGCAAGGCGGCGCTGAACTCGCTGACCCGCAGCCTGGTGGCGAAGCTCGACCGCCCGCTCGCCGTGCTGTCGCTGCATCCCGGCTGGGTCCGCACCGACATGGGCGGGGACAGCGCGCCCCTGGATGTCGAGACCAGCGCGCGGGGTTTGGTGGATACGATCCTGGCGCACCGCGGGGAGCCGGGGTCGGCGTTCTATGATTACAGCGGGGCCGCGCTGCCCTGGTAGCGGGCGGGCTGAAACCTATCCGGGATGGGCGTCCGACCGGAGGGGCGACCAGATGGAGATCGCTCGCGGCCGTTGCAGCAGCCCGGGGAGCGCATCATGCCAGTCGGTGCGGTAGGGACGCGCGATCTGGACCTCCATGACATCCTGATGGTCGCGCCATGTCTCGTGCAGCAGAAAGCGGTTCTCGTCGCCGGGGTCGGCGTGCAAGGTCGCCTGCACGAACAGGTCCTCATGCCTCATGTGGTCGAGAACGCCGTTCAGCAGTTCCAGGAACCGCTCGCGTTGTGCAGGAACCACGTCGAATTCAATCAGGTAGGTAACGTCCAAGGGAGCCTCCTTTGCGTGGTCCGCAGTTGATACCGTAGGCCATCGATACCGCGCAGCCCGTGCCCGGCGCCATTACCTCGCAAATCATCATGTGAGTGCCTGCCGCCCCCTACACCGCCTCCACCCCGCACCACCCGGCGATCAGCAGCGCCAGCACCCGGGTCACGTCGTGCATGGCATCGATCCCCACGCTCTCGTCGATGCCGTGGATGTTCTCGGCGTCCGGGCCGTAGCAGGTCGCCTGCGTGCCGCCATGCAGCGCATAGTGCCGCGCATCCGTCAGCCCGGTCGCGCTGTACTGGCGCAATTCAGCGCCCGTCACCTCCCGGTGCAGCGCCGAGGCCGCGAGCGCAATCGGCTGCTCCGGCGGCAGCACGCAGCCGTCGGCGATGAAGCCGCGGAACTCCACCGCAAGCCGGGCGCCGCGCAGCCGGGGGTCGGAGGCCGCGTCCTCCACCAGCCGCTCGATCTCCGCCCGCACCTCATGGCAACTGTGCCCCGGCATGACGCCCACCCGCACGCCGAGCCGGGCGCGCGTGGCCACGCTGCTGTTCCATTCGCCGCCTTCCAGCGTGCCGAAGTTGACGTTGATCGGGTGGTTGTCCCCGGCAAACGCCGGGTGCCGCCGCTCCGCGCGGTTGGCCGCGTCCTCGTAGGCGCGCAGCCGTTCCATCAACACGTAGGCGGCGTCGATGGCGTTCACCCCGGCCTGCATGTCGCGCACATGGGTGGGCCGGCCGGTGACCGTGACCCACGCCCAAACCACGCCGACCTCCGCCACGTAGAGCGCGGGGAAGCCCGGGCCAGGCTCGGGGATCAGGCAGGCGTCCGGGCGCGGCAGGGCGTGCATCACCGCGAGCGCGCCGTTGCCGGTGCATTCCTCCTCGATCACCGCCGCCAGTTGCAGCTCCGCCGCCGGTTGCAGCCCGGCGCGGCGCAGCGCCTCGCAGGCCATGATGATCGAAACGAGGCCCGCCTTCATGTCGCCCGCGCCCCGGCCGTACATCCGCCCGTCGCGGACGCTCGGCTCGAAGGGCGGGGTGGTCCACAGGTCGGCAGCCCCCTCCGGCACCACATCGACGTGGCCTTGCAGCATCAGGCTGCGCCCCCGCGCCTCGCGCGGCCGGTGCACCGCGGCCACGTTGTCCCGCCCGGCATACGGGATCAGCGGCGGCGAGAAGCCCGGCACGCCGGCAAGCGCCGCCGCATCGACCGGCACGCGCTGGGGCGCCAAGCCCAGCCCGGCGAACGCCTCCGCCATGGCGTCCAAGCAGCCAGCTTCCTCGCCCAGCAGGCTGCGGTGCCGCACCAGTTGGGCCAGCAGCGCCACCGAGTCGTCGGCCAGGCTGTCCACGGCATGGAGGATGGCGCG
>CAXSAZ010000031.1:0-45493 GCA_964235485.1 uncultured Acetobacteraceae bacterium
GTTCATGGCGGGCGGGCAGGTCCGCACCGTGCCGTTCGTGGTGGCCGTGGCATGAGACGGGCGCCGCGGCAAAGTCCATGCTTGATGACAGTCCGGGGCCTGTCAGGCCCGTGCAAGCGGTTCCGGCGCCACCCGTCAGCCGGCGGGTTGGTGCAGGGCGCCTCGGCTTGGCTGCACCGGGTCAGCGCCGAACCGGCCCGGCGCAAACGCGGCGATGGGCCGGTTGGTGCGGCCTTGCAGGGCAAGCTGGGCCACGATGTCCCCCACCAGCGGCGCCAGCTCGAAGCCGTGGCCGCAAAAGCCGAAGGCGTGCACGACGCCGTCCAGCACCTCCGACCGCCCGATCACCGGGAGATCGTCCGGCGTCACCCCCTCGATCCCGCCCCAGGCATGGACGATGCGCGCATCGGCCAGCACCGGAAACAACTCCAGCGCCGTGCGGGCGGAATAGCCCAGCCGCTCCACGTCGATGGACAGCGCCCCGGTGTCCAGGCTGCCGACGCCCTTGTGCCCGCCACCGATCATCACGTGCCCCGCTTCCGTTTGCTTGAAGGAGATCGCGCGCCCGGCAGCGCCGACCACCGGCGTCACGAACGGCGGCTGCCGGTCCGTCAGCATCATCAGGAACGCATTGAACCCAAGCGGCACCGCTTCGCCCAGATGCCGGGCCAGCCGCCCGCCCCAGGCGCCGGCCGCGTTGACCAGCGTGGCGCCGGCATACACCCCGCCGCCAGCCACGGACACCTGCCAGGCGCCATCCCGCCGCTCCGCCCCCGTGACGCGGGCGCCTTCCGCCACGACCGCCCCAGCCGCCCGTGCCGCACGCGCAAAGGCGCGCGCGGTGCGCAGCGGCGAGGCGAAGCCGTCGCGCCGGCACGCCAAGCCGCCCATCGCATCCGGCCGCACCGCAGGCAGCAGTTGGCGCAGCCCGGCAGCGTCCACGACCTCCTCATGCGCCCAGCCCTGGGCGCGCATGGCCGACGCACGGGCCTGCAAACCAGCCAATTCCTCCGCCGTTTCGGCAACCTTGACCTGGCCCACGGCTTGGAAGCCGCAATCCTCCCCGACCAGGCCGGCGATGCCGTGCCACATGTCCAACGCTTCCAACGCCAAGGGCACCTCGGCCGGGTGCCGCCCCAGCGTGCGGACGCCGCCGGCGGAAAAGCCCGAAGCATGGGCCGCGACCTGCCGCGCTTCGAGGACCAGCACGGACGCGCCGCGCCGGGCCAGGTGCAGGGCGGCGGACAGGCCGTGCAGCCCGCCGCCGACCACGATGGCGTCGTAGCGGGTCGTCACAGCGCGCCCGCGTCCGGCTGCACCGGGCGCGGCGCCGGCGGCTCCGGCGTCAGGGCCGCGAGCGCCGCGAGGCCGACCGGCCGCGCCGGCAGCACAGGGCCAAGCATGGCGCCCTGCGCCAGAACCGCCGCGTTGCGCGCCGGCCCCGGCGACCGCTCCAGCAGAACAGCGAGGGCCACGGGGTCCAGGCGGTCCGGCAGGTCGCCGTCCGCAACGGGCCGTGCCGGCACGACGGCCCGCGTGTCTCCCGGGGGTGCCAGGATGGCCGCAGCGGCTGCCCGCCGCGCCTGCGCTTCGGCCTGCTCCGCCGTGCTGGCGCCCAGCACGCGCCCGGCTGCGAACACGCCGGGCACCGTTGTCCGGCCGTCCTCGTCCGCGACCGGCCGGGTTCCATCGAAGCCGCAGCCCAGCGCCAGCAGCAGCAGCGGCTCGTCGGCGCAAAGCAGGAGCGTGGCGAACGGCTCGGCCCGGACGCCGCCCTCCTCCACCCACAGCCGGCCCGGCTCGGCGTGCCAGGCCAGGGCGGGGCGCGTGACCAGCCGCGCGCCGGGCAGGCGGGCCAGCGCCGCCCGGCCCGCAGGCCCGCCGCCGACGATCACGACGCCCACCCCGTCACCGTTCGCCATCCCCATCATGCCCCCTTCCGTTCGCCGGTCAGCAGCCGGTCAATGGGATAGAACCGGTCCAGCGCCGCCAGCACGGCAACCGTCAGCAGGATCAGCGCCGCCGACACGGACGCAACCAGCGGGTCCGTCATCTGGTCGATGTGGTTGAACAGCCGCACCGCCAAGGGCGTGTTGGCCGGCGACGACAGGAACAGGCTGACCGTCAACTCGTCGAAGCTGGTGATGAAGGCCAGCACCCAGCCGCCGGCCAGGCCCGGCGCCAGCAAGGGCAGCGTGACCCGGCGGAACGCTTGCCAGCGGGACGCGCCCAAGCCCTCCGCGGCACGCTCCAACCGGGCGTCCATGCCGGCCAGGCCGGCGCACAGCAGCCGCACCATGTAGGGCGTGACCACCACCAGGTGCGCCGCCACCAGCACCGGAAACGACCCGGCAACGCCCCAGGCGCTGAAGAACTGCAGCAGCGCCACCCCCAGCACCACGTGCGGCAGCATCAGCGGCGAGGCCAGCAGCGCCCCCAGCGCCGCCCGCCCGGCGAAGCGGCGCCGCACGAGGGCCAAAGCCGCCGGAACCGCGATAACGGCGGACAGGGTGGCCGCAGCCGCCGCGAGCTTCACGCTGGTCAGCAGGCTTTCGATGAATTGCGGGTTGTCCCAGATGGCGCGCCACCAGCGCAGGGACGCGCCGCTGAACGGCAGCGCCAGGTAGCCCCGGTCGGTGAACGACACCAGCACGACCACGACCAGCGGCGCCAGCAGGAACGCCAGCACCAGGCCGTGAAAGGCCAGGGCCACAGGGCCGTTGCGCGTCACGGCGCGGCCCCCAGCCGGCGCAGCGCCGGACGCTCGACCAGCCGCGTCCAGCCCGCGGCGGCCAGCAGCAGCAGCACGGCGATGGCGGCGCCCAACGGCCAGTTCAGCGTGTTCAAGAACTCGTTGTAGGCCATCGTCGTCACGACCTTGAGCCGCTTGCCGCCCAGGATGGCCGGCGTCGCAAAGGCGGAAGCGCTGAGGCAGAACACCATCAGCGCGCCGCCCAGCACGCCGGGCATGATGTTGGGCAGCACCACGCGGCGGAACACCGTGAACGGCCCGGCGCCCAGCCCCTCCGCCGCCCGCGCCAACGCCGGGTCCAGCCGGCCCAGGCTGGCCCACACCGCCAGCACCATCAGCGGCAGCATGACATGGACCAGGCCGAGCACGATGGCGCCCTCCGTGAACAGGATGCGGAACGGCGCGCCGGGCACGCCCAGCGCGACCAGGGCCTGGTTCAGCAGCCCGCCCGTGCCCAGCAGCACCATCCAGCCGAAGGTGCGGACCACGACCGACACCAGCAGCGGCCCCACCACCAGCAGCAGGGTGACGCCACGCCAGGCAGGCGGCATCCGGTGGATGATCCAAGCCTCCGGCACGCCCAGCAGCAGGCAGATAACCGTGACCACGGCCGCCACGCGGAAGGTGCGCGCCATCGCCTCCGCGAACAGAGGGTCGGTCAGCAGGTCGGCGAAGTTCTCCCCGCTCCAGCCCGGCAGCACGCCGCGCACGGGGTCGAAGCCGTGCAGGGCCAGCAGCAGCAAGCCCCCGAGCGGCAGCAGGAGCACAAGCGCATAGGCCGCCACGGCAGGCGCGGCGAGCAGCAGGGCGGCGCCCTGGCCGCGCGGAGCCGTGCCGGGTCCGGTCATGCCGGGTCGAGCCGGCGCAGGCTGCCGACGTCCCAGTCCAGCGCAACCGCGGCGCCCTCCGCCACTGGCGCGGCACCCGTGTTCTGCACCGTCACCGCCAAGGGACCGACCGCGGTGTCCACCTGATACGCCCAGCAATGCCCCAGAAAAGCACGCGAGCCGACCCGGCCGCCCAGGCCGGGCGCGGGCACCGGCTGCAAACGCAGCCGTTCCGGCCGGATGAACAGCAGCGCGTCCCCCGGCGGCAAGGGCCACGGCAGGTCGAAGCCGTGGCCGTCCACCCATCCCCGGCCGTCCCGTATCCGCGCCGGCAGGCGGTTGCTGCGGCCCAGGAAGTCGGCGACGAAAACCTCCGCCGGCGCTTCGTAGGCGTGCCAAGGCGCGTCCACCTGCACCACCCGACCGGCCTGCATGACGGCGATGCGGTCGCACAGCGCCATCGCCTCCGCCTGGTCGTGCGTCACCAGCACGGTTGTCACCCCAACCCGGCGCTGCAAGGCGCGCAGCTCCACCTGCATCTCCTCCCGCAGCTTGGAGTCCAGGTTGGACAACGGCTCGTCCAGCAGCAGCAGCCGCGGCTCGATGACCAGGGCGCGGGCCAGCGCCACGCGCTGCTGCTGGCCGCCGGACATCTGCCGCGGGAAGCGGTCGGCCAGGGACCCCAAGTGGACCTGATGGAGGGCCGCCGCCACGCGCCGGGCGCGCTCGGCGCGCGGAACGCGGCGCATCTCCAGCCCGAAGGCGACGTTCTCCGCCGCGGTCATGTGCGGGAACAAGGCGTAGGACTGGTACACGGTGCCGATGTTGCGCCGGGCGGGCGGCATCTCCGTCAGTTCCTCGCCGCCCAAACGGATGCTGCCGCGGCTCGGCGCCTCGAACCCGGCGATCATCTGCAGCGTCGTGGTCTTGCCGCAGCCGGACGGGCCGAGCACGCCCAGGAACTCGCCCTGCGCCACCGTCAGCGAAAGGTCCTGCACCGCCGTCACGGCGCCGTAGCGCTTGGTGACGCCTTCCAGATGCAGGAAGCCGCCCGCCGCCATGCCTAGCGTTCGACCTCGCGCTGCCAGCGGCGGGTCCACTCGGCGCGGCGGGCGTTGATGGCCGCCCAATCCAGCGCGACAAGCGCCCGCACCTGGTCCTCCCCGAACACGACCTTGCCGGCCGTGGCGGGGTCGAGCTGCGTGTTGCGGTTGGTCGGGCCGGCGCCGTATTCCCGGGCGAAGGCGGCCTGGATGTCCGGAGACAGCATGAACGACAGGAAACGCTGCGCCAGCTCCGGTTTAGGCGCCCCTTCCACGACGCAGCCGGCGGTCATCAGCACCACCCCGCCTTCCTTGGGCCGGGCGATGGCCAGCGGGAAGCCGGACGCCTGCATCGCGGCGACGCGGGACGAGCCCCACACCGCCAGCCAGATCTCGCCGGACTGGAACAGCTCGCTCATCTTGCCGGGGCTGCTTTCGTAAGCCAGCACGTTCGGGTTGACCTCCGCGCGCATCGCCTTGAAGCCCGGGTCTATGTTGCTTTCCCCGCCGCCGTGCAGCCGCGCCTGCATGACCAGGGTGTGCAGGCCGTAGGTGTTGTCGATGCCGGGCACCGCGAGCCGCTGCTTGAACTCCGGCCGCGCCAGGTCCGCCCAGGACGTGGGCACGGGCAGGCCGCGCTCCCCGAACAGCTTGGCGTTGTAGGCGATGCCGGTGTAGCCGAAGCCCGTCCCGACCGCGCGCCCGTCCGCCAGCAGCGCCACGGGATACAGCGCCGCCCGGGTTGCGTCGTCCCGGAACGGCTGGCACAGGCCGAGGGCCGCGGCCTGCACCATCGGCCCGTCGTCCAGCACCGCCACCCCGACGCTTTGGTTGCCGCGCTGCGCCTGCAGCTTGGCGATGTTGTCGGAGGAGTTGCCGGCGACGTAGTCCACCGTGACGCCGTGCGCCTTTTCAAAGGGCGGGATGACGACCTGCCGCATCACCGTCTCGAAGCTGCCGCCATAGGCCGCGACGACCAGGCGCTCCTGCGCGCCGGCGGTCCCAGCCAGCAAGAGGCCGAGGGCTGCGGTCCAGGCTGCCATCGCTCGCATTCGGTGCTCCTTGCGCAAAGGGGTGGGATGATTGTGACCGGAATCAGCGGCGGGACAAGCGGCGCCTCACGCCTCCGCCCAGCGGCTCGGGGCGGGCGGCAGGCCGAGGTTCTCGCGCAGCGTTCCGCCCTCGTACTGCGTGCGGAACCGCCCGCGGCGCTGCAGTTCCGGCACGACCATTTCCACGAAGTCGTCGATGCCGCCGGGCAAGTGGGTCGGGGTGATGTTGAAGCCATCGGCCGCGCCTGCATCCATCCATTCCTCCATCACGTCGGCGATGTGCTGGGGCGTGCCGATGGCGCGGAAACCCTCGCCGACCGCGTACTCGCCATACATCTGCCGGATGGTCCAGCCTTCCCGCCTCGACCGCTCCCACCAGCCATAGGCGAGGCTGCGGACCCTGGCGCCGACCGGCTCCGGCACCGGGCCGTCCAGGTCGTGGCCGGACAGGTCGCTCATCAGGCCGTAGATGCGGGCCAGGCCGACCAGCGGGTCCATGAGGGATTGAAGCTGGTCCAGCTTGGCCCGCGCCTCCGCCGCCGTGCGCCCCACGACCGGGATCAGCGCCGGCATGATCCGGAGCTGGTCCGGGCTGCGGCCGTGCTTCGCCATGCGGCCTTTGACCTCGCCGTAATAGGCTTGCGCCTGCTCAAGGCCGTTGATGGAGGCGTAAACCACGTCGGCGCTCGCGGCGGCGATCTCCTGGCCCATCGGGTTGGCGCCGGCCTGCACCACGATCGGGCGGCCCTGCGGCGTCGCCTTCACGCTCAAGGGGCCGCGCACGGCGAAGTGCTTGCCCCGGTGGTGCAGCGTGTGCAGCTTCTCGGGGTCGTAGAACAGCCCCGTCGCCTTGTCGTGCACAAAGGCGTCCGGCGCCCAACTGTCCCACAAGCCCGTAACGACATCGACGAACTCGCGCGCCCGGTCGTAGCGGGTGTCGTAGTCGAGGTGCGTGTCCCGGCTGAAGTTCCACGCTTCCTGCTCGGACCAGGAGGTGACGATGTTCCACCCGGCCCGGCCGCCGCTGATATGGTCGAGCGAGGCGAACTTGCGCGCGACGTGATACGGCTCGTTGTAGGTGGTGGAGGCGGTGCACACCAAGCCGATGCGCCGGGTCATGGGCGCGAGCGCGGACAGCAGGGTCAGCGGCTCCAGCTCCGCGTTGCGGTTGGAATGGCTGAGCGACCCCGGCGGGTTGTCGTTGGCGCGGACGCCGATGCCGTCGGCGAAGAACACCATGTCGAACAGCCCCTCCTCCGCGCGCCGGGCGCAGCGCAGGAAGTGGCCGAAGTCCGACGACCCGCCCGCCGGCACCTCCGGATGCCGCCACGCCGCGTCGTGGTAGCCGAGGTAGCGCATGGACAGGCCCAAACGCATGGCGCGCTTCGTCATCCCGGTATCCTGTTCGAGCGGACGGAGGCCGTGGCGACGCGCCCCGGCCTGCCTGCGCCGTCCAGTTGCATGCGCCATCTATACGTGATGACCTCCGGGGGTCGAGGGGGCGTCACGTCCACGCGGGTTGTAGGACACCCCGCCCCGGGCAGACTGGAGTGTTCGGCGGATGGCCTGGCGCGTGGGCGTGGGTTCAGGAGGAACCTTCACCGACGTTTGCTTGTTCGACGATGGCAGCGACGCCATTGAGGTTTGGAAGGTGTCCTCCACCCCCGACGACCCGTCCCGCGGCATCGCGGCCGGGATAGAGGAAGGGGTCGCGCGGGTCGGCGCCGGGGTGGCCGACGTGGCCTATTTCGGCCACGGCACCACGGTTGGAACCAACGCGCTGATCCAGCACAAGGGCGTTCGGACCGGCCTCATCACCATCGACGGGTTCCGCGACCTTCTGGAGATCGGGCGTCAGAAGCGTCCCAACCTGTATGACATGCAAGCCGAAAAGGCGCCCGTGCTGGTCGCCCGCGACCTGCGCTTGGAGGTGCCCGAGCCCGTGCGCCACGACGGCACGGTGGAAACCGCCCTGGACGAAGAAGCCGATGTTTCCGTGCAGGCGCAGATCCTGGCCTTGTTCGCCGACCTGCGCACGCGGCTGGGCATCGGAATGCTGCTCATCAGCCACGACCTGGAGGTGGTGCGCTCCTTGTGCGACCGGGTGATCGTGCTCTACCTCGGCCGCACGGTGGAGGAGGGCCGAGCCGCCGACGTGCTGGAACGCCCGCGCCACCCCTACACCCAGGTGCTGCTCTCCGCCTCGCCCAGCCTCGACCCGGCGCGGCGCCGCACCCGCATCCTCCTGCACGGCGATCCGCCCAGCCCGTCCGACCCGCCATCCGGCTGCGTGTTCCGCACCCGCTGCCGCCTTGCCGTGGCTGCCTGCGCCGCCGTCGTGCCGCCCTTGGAGGCTATCGGCCCCGGCCACCGCGCCCCCTGCCTGCGCTTGCAGGACACCTGACCCATCGTGGACCGGCTGGCCGGCTTCACCCGCACCATTGGACGGACTTAGCCATGCCCCACGGCTTCACCTGCGAGAAGCAGCCTGCGACCGGGTCGAGGGGCATGGTGGTGACCAACCACCCTTTGGCGTCCGGCGCGGGCGCGCAACTGCTGCTGGCCGGCGGCAACGCGGTGGACGCCGCGGTGGCGGCGCTGTTCACGCTGACGGTCGTCGAGCCGATGATGGTCGGCGTGCTGGGCGGCGGGCTGGCGCACATACGCCTGGCGGACGGAACCCACACGATCCTGGACGGCCTGAGCACTGCGCCGGGCCGGGCCGCGCCGGACATGTACCGCCCCGTGTCGGACACCTTGCCTGATTACAACGAGGTGCAGGACCGCCTGAACCACCGCGGGCCGCTGGCGGTTGCGGTGCCCGGCGCGCTCGCCGGCTGGTGCCTGGCCCTGCAACGCTTCGGCACGGCGCCGCTAGCCGACGTGTTGGCCCCGGCCATGCAGGCCGCGGAGCTTGGCTGGACCGTGACGCCCTATCTGTCCACCTGCATCGGGGACTGCGCGGCGGACCTGGCGTTGGACCCGGACCTTGCCGCGCTGTTCCTGCCCGGCGGCGCACCGGCCGTCGCCGGCACGCGGATGCGCCGGCCGGACTACGCGGCTTCCCTGCGCTTGGTCGCGCAGGAAGGGCCTGGCACGCTGTACGGCGGCGCCCTGGGATCGGCCCTGGCCGAGTTCATGGCGCGCAGCGGCGGCCTGGTGGACGCCGGGGACCTGCAAGCCTACGCGGTGAAGGAACGCGCGCCGATACGCGGCGCCTACCGGGGGTGGGACATCATCGGTCCCCCGCCCCCGGCCTCGGCGGGCGTCCACATCGTGCAGATGCTGAACATGCTGGAAGCCTATGACGTCCAGGGCCTCGGCTTCGGGTCGGCGGATGGCGTCCACCTGCTGGCGGAGGTGATGAAGGCCGCCTTCGCCGACCGCGCCGTGGCCACGGCCGACCCGGACTTCGTGGACGTGCCGGTCGGGCGCCTGACCTCCCGCACCTTTGCCGACGCGCGCCGGGCGGGCATCCGCATGGAGCAGGCCCAGGCGTTCCGGCCGGGCCTGGCCCGCGGGGAAAGCGCGGACACCACCCATGTCACGGTTGCGGACAGCAGGGGCAACGTGGTCAGCAGCACGCAAACGATCAACGGCCTGTTCGGCGCCCGGGTGTCGGTGCCCGGCACCGGGCTGATCTGCAACAACTACATGTACAACTTCGACCCGCACCCCGGCCACGCCCTGTCCATCCAGCCGGGCAAGCGGGTGTTCACCTCCATGGCGCCGATGATGGCGGCGCGGAACGGGCGGCTCCGGTATGCCCTGGGCCTGCCGGGGGCGCTGCGCATCTTCCCGTCTGCCCTGCAGGCGCTGGTCAACCTGCTGGACCACGGCATGTCGCTGCAAGAAGCGGTGGAAGCGCCGCGCATGTTCACCCAAGGCGGCGACCTGGAGCTTGAGCCGCCACTCGCCGCCTTGGCCCCTGCCCTGTCCGCCCGCGGCCACGCCGTGCGCGAGCAGCCCCGCGTGGCCGGCGGCATGAACGCCATCGAGTTCCGGGACGACGGCACCCTGCTGGGCGCGGCCTGCTGGCGCGCGGATGGAACCCCCGTGGGCATCGGCGGCGGCCTGGCCCGCGCCGGCGTGCGCTTCGTGATCTAGGATCAAACCCCATGACGCAGGACATCGAGACCATCGCCGTGCTCGACCCCATCACCCCGCAAACGGCGGAGCGGCTGCGCGGCCTGCTGCCGCCCGGGATGCGGCTGACCCACGGCACCGCGCGGGACGAGGCGCACCTGCGATCGGTCATCGCCCATGCCGACTACGCCGTGTCCGGCCAGATCGCCGTGCCCGGCGCCGTGCTGCGCGCGGCCACCCGGCTCAAGCTGCTGCATAAATGGGGCGTGGGCGTGGACAACCTGGACCTGGACGCGGCGCGCGCGCTTGGCATCGCGGTCGCGCGCACCACCGGCAGCAATGCCGTGCCCGTGGCGGAGTTCACCCTGGGCCTGATGATCTCCGCCCTGCGGAACCTGGCCCAGGGCCATGCGGAGCTGAGCGGGGGGCGTTGGGCCGGGGGCAACTACGCCCGGCCCACCATGATGCTGTCCGGCAAGACCGTGGGCATCGTCGGCTTCGGCGCCATCGGCAAGACGGTCGCGCGGCTGCTGTCCGGCTTTGGCTGCACGGTCCTCTACTGCAAGCCCACGCCGCTCGATCCGGCGGAGGATGCCGCACTGGGCGTGCGCTACGCCCCCCTGCCGGAGCTGCTGGCGACATCCGACGTGGTGTCCCTGCACTGCCCGCTGACGCCGGGCACGACCGGGTTGATCAACCGGGCGGCGCTGTCCGCCATGAAGCGCACGGCCTTGCTGGTCAACGTGGCGCGGGGCGGCGTGGTGGTGGAGGCGGACTTGGTTTGGGCCTTGCAGAACCGGGTCATCCACGCCGCCGCCATGGACGTGTTTGAAACCGAGCCGCTGCCGCCGGACAGCCCGCTGCTGGGGCTGGAGGGCCTGACGGTGACGCCGCACATCGCCGCCATCGCGGCCGACAACTTCGAGAAAACGGTGCGGCAGATGTTCGGCAACATCGAGCGCAAGTCGCGCGGCGAGGCGATCCCGGAACGGGACATCGTGGTGGCGTAAAAACCGGCGGGTGGTGTCGGCTCGACCAACGGGCAGCTTTTGTGCGAGTGAAGGGGCGAATCGACCTTGGAGCATCAATGAACCTTGGCTTGATCGTCGCGGCTGGTCGAGGACACCGGCTTGGCGGCGCTATTCCGAAGCAGTACCGGGACCTCGACGAGGTTCCGATCATCCGCCGCACGGCCGCGGCCCTGCTGCGGCATCCCAAGATCGATGCGGTGCAGGTGCTGATCCATCCCTCGGACCGCCAACTCTATGTGGCGGCGACCGATGGGATGGACCTGCTGTCGCCGTTGATCGGCGGAAGCTCGCGACAGGAAAGCGTGCGCCTTGGGCTGGAAGGGATTTCCGGCCTCCATCCGGAGAAGGTGCTGATCCACGACGGGGTGAGGCCCTTTGTCGAGCAGGAAACGGTGACGGCGGTTCTCGACGCGCTCGACCGCGTCCCGGCGGCGATTGCGGCCGTTCCGGTGCAGGACACGCTGAAACGCAGCGATCAGAACCGGGTCGTCAGCACGGTGAGCCGCAACGGCCTGTGGCGGGCGCAAACGCCGCAAGGCTTCCGTTTCCAGGACATACTGGCGGCGCACCGGAAAGCCTACGTCGAGGACCCGCTCGGCGCGGAGCTGACCGACGACGCGATGCTGGCCGAACGTTACGGCATCGACATCGAGTTGGTGACCGGGACGGACGACAATTTCAAGATCACGACGGAGGTCGATCTTGTGCGGGCCGAGGCCATCCTGCAACGAGGCCGCCGGGAAACGCATACCGGCTGGGGGTTCGACAGCCAATCCATCTACCCCGGCGCCGCGGTCGTGATCTGCGGCATCCCAGCGCCGTTCTCGGACGGCGCGTCCGCCGGGCAAGGCGACGTGGCGCTCAATGCCATCACGAGCGCCGTCCTCGGCACGGTGGGCGGCATCCGCAAGGAGCAGCAACAGATGGGCGTGCTGGGGCGGCGGCTGTCCAACTCGGAGAACCTGATCCGTGACGCCCTTTCGGTGGTCGCCATGGCGGGCGGGCGGGTCGAGCACATCGACCTGACGCTGATCTGCAGCCGGCCGGAGGTCATGGCGCGCCACAACGAGATGGTGCACCGGACGGCCATGCTCCTGTCGGCGCCGCAACGCCGGATTTCGATCAAGCACCTCGAGCCGACGGAGTTCAGCCCGATGTTCCGGCCCAACGCGCTGGCCGCGCAGTGCCTGGCCACGATCAATTACCCGGCCGACTTGCTGGACTGACACGGGCGGCCGGATGCCTTCCATCCATGACGGATGGCGCTCCGCTTATCCGCCCTACGCGGCACCATCCCGTCGGACCATCCGGCCGCCGGTATGATGACGTCGTGCACCGAACCGCCGTGCTCGTCGAACCCGTACCAACCGAGCGTGTCGTGCGTGATGGTTGCCATCGGACGCAGCCATGGGAAGCTGGAAAAGAGCTGATCGCCCAAGCCGACATGCGTTCCGTTGAGCGCCCGCGTCTTGCCGCTGTAGAAACGCTCGTTCAGGTCGTGCTCATTGAACAGGTTGAGGTCGCCGACCTGGGGTCCCTCCACGGAGCAAATCCGGAAGAAATGCCCGGCGGGAATGGTGAAGCAGGCGGCATCCCTTGGCGCAACCGTCACCCGCTCCACCAACGCCCACCCCTCCCGCACGGCGCGGTAAGGCCGCCAGGTCGGGGCGCGGAAGATCGGCCGGGTAGCAGATCACGGGCGGCGCCGACTGCCGGGCGGCGGCATTTTGGGGCAGCGTGGTCTTTACATCAGGCCTCACCGATCCTCTCCGCCCTGCATCCCGATGTCAGGCAACCGACATCCTGCTTCTTGTCAGGCCGGGGCGCAAAGCAAGGGCGGCGTTTCACTGCTGAAACGCCGCCCCACACCGTCCAAGCCGAACGGGCCGACCGGATCAGGCCAGGTCGAACCGGTCCAGGTTCATCACCTTGGTCCACACGGCCACGAAGTCCTGCACGAACGCTTCTCCGGAGTCGGTGCACCCGAACACTTCCGCGACGGCCCGCAGCAGCGAGTTCGACCCGAAGATCAGGTCAACGCGGCTGCCGGTCCACTTCAACTCGCCGGTCCGGCGGTCCCGCCCCTCGAAGCGGTCGTCAGACTCGGAGACGGCCTTCCACGTCGTGCCCATGTCGAGCAGGTTGACGAAGAAGTCGTTGGTCAACGTCCCCGGCCGCTTGGTGAACACGCCGAGTTCGGAGTTCCCGTGGTTGGCGCCCAACACGCGCATACCGCCGACCAGAACCGTCATCTCAGGCGCGCTCAGCGTCAGGAGATGCGCCCGGTCCACCAGATGCACCTCCGCCTGCCGCCCGCGCCCGTCGCCGAGGTAGTTGCGGAACCCGTCCGCGGTCGGCTCCAGCACGGCGAAGGAATGCGCGTCGGTCTGCTCCTGGGAAGCGTCGGTGCGGCCCGGCGTGAACGGAACCTCCACGGCGTGCCCGGCATCCTTGGCGGCCTTCTCGACTGCCGCGCAACCGCCGAGCACGATCAGGTCGGCGAGCGAGACCTTCTTGCCGCCGGACTGCGCCGCGTTGAACTCGGCCTGGATGCCTTCCAGCGTTTGCAGCACCGCTGCCAGCTCGGCCGGCTCGTTCGCCGCCCAATCCTTCTGCGGCGCGAGGCGGATGCGCGCGCCGTTGGCGCCGCCCCGCTTGTCGGTGCCGCGGAAGGTCGATGCCGACTTCCAGGCGGTCGAGACCAGTTGCGGAACCGACAGGCCCGACGCCAGCACCCGCGCCTTGAGCGCCGCCACGTCCTCCTCCCCGATCAGCGGGTGGTCCACGGCGGGAACGGGGTCCTGCCACACGAGCGGCTCTGCAGGCACTTCCGGGCCGAGGTAGCGCGCGACCGGCCCCATGTCGCGGTGCGTCAGCTTGAACCACGCCCGGGCGAACGCATCCGCGAACTCGTCCGGGTTCTCGTGGAACCGCTTGGAGATCGCGAGATAGGCCGGGTCCGTGATCAATGCGACGTCCGTGGTGAACATCATCGGCGCGTGCCGCTTCGAGGCATCGTGCGCGTCGGGCACCTGGTCGGCCGCCGCGCCGTTCTTCGGCTTCCACTGCCAAGCGCCGCCGGGACCCTTTTCCAGCTCCCACTCGTAGTTGAACAGGTTGTCGAAATACCCGTTGTCCCACTTGGTCGGCTGGGCGGTCCAGGCGCCCTCAAGCCCGCTGGAAATCGTGTCCGCGCCCTTGCCGGTGCCGTAGCTGTTCTTCCAGCCCAGGCCCATCTGCTCGATGCCGGCGGCCTCGGGTTCCGGACCCACGTACTGCTCGGCACCAGCCGCGCCGTGGCTCTTGCCGAACGTGTGGCCGCCGGCGACCAGCGCCACCGTTTCCACGTCGTTCATCGCCATGCGCGCAAAGGTTTCGCGGATGTCGTGGGCCGAGGCGGCCGGGTCGGGCCTGCCGTTCGGCCCTTCCGGGTTGACGTAGATCAGCCCCATCTGCACCGCGCCGAGATGGTCGGCGAGTTCCCGGTCGCCGCTGTAGCGCTGGTCGCCGAGCCAGGTGTCCTCCGGACCCCAGTTGATGTCCTCTTCCGGCTCCCACACGTCTGCGCGGCCCCCGGCGAAGCCGAACGTCTTGAGGCCCATCGACTCCAGCGCGCAGTTGCCGGCCAGCACCATCAGGTCGGCCCAGGAAATCTTGCGGCCATACTTCTGCTTGACCGGCCACAGCAGCAGCCGCGCCTTGTCGAGGTTCGCGTTGTCGGGCCAGGAGTTCAGCGGCGCGAAACGCTGCGTCCCGGAGCCTGCGCCGCCCCGGCCGTCGCCGATGCGGTAGGTGCCCGCGCTGTGCCACGCCATGCGGATCATCAGCGGCCCGTAATGCCCGTAGTCAGCCGGCCACCAATCCTGCGAGGTGGTCATCAGCGCATACAGGTCCTGCTTCACCGCCGCCAGGTCGAGCGTCTTGAACTCCTCGGCGTAGTTGAAGGTTTCTTTCAGCGGGTTGGCGCTGACCGAGTGCTGATGCAGGATCTTGAGGTTGAGCTGGTTCGGCCACCAATCCTGGTTGGACCTGGGCCAAGCCGTCGAGTTGTCGGGAGCCACGCCCTTCATAGGGCATTGGCCGACGTTGTCTCCGTCCATCTTTCTCTCCCACTTCTGGCTGCGCCGATCAAACGCGATCCGCGCGCGAGGTCGCCCTCGCGGCTACGCCTGAGTATAGCGCTATTGCTATCATAACAGGAAGCCGATCAGCGCAAAAGATGCGATAGTCAGCGCCTATGACGACGGCCGGACCCGCCCGATGAACCTTCGCGACCTCCATTACCTGCTGGCCGTGGCCGAGCACGCGCATTTCGGCCGTGCCGCGCAAGCCTGCGGCGTCAGCCAGCCGACGCTTTCCGTGCAGCTCCGCAAGCTTGAGGAGCAGCTCGGCATCGCGCTGTTCGAGCGCGGCGGCAAGACGGTCGCGCCAACGGACGCCTGCAAGCGGCTGCTCGGCCACGCCCGCGCCGCCGTGACCGAGGCGGAGGCGATCCTCGCCACGGCGCGCGACCTGCGCGACCCGCTGTCCGGGCGCTTCCGGCTCGGCATCATCCCGACGCTGGCGCCCTATTTGCTGCCGCTCGTCTTCGCGCCGCTGCGCGACGCGCTGCCCCTGCTTGAGATCGAGCCTTGGGAGGACCAGACCGACGCCCTGCTCGAACGGCTGCGCGCGCACGAGCTGGACGCCGTTCTCCTGGCCACCGAGGCGTCGCCAGACCTCGCCAGCCGCAAGCTGTTCGACGAGCCGTTCCTGGCCGCGCTGCCGCCCGACCATCCGCTCGCCGGGCACGCAACGGTGACGGAAGCGGATTTGGCGCACGACATCCTGCTGCTGGCCGACGGACACTGCCTGAGAGGCCAGGCGCTTGCGGCCTGCGGGCAGGGCGGGGCGTCGGCGGGGCGGGGGGACGCGATGCGCGCCGCGAGCCTGCCGACGCTGCTCAACATGGTTGCCGCCGGGTATGGAACGACGCTGATCCCCGGCCTCGCGGCCGGGGCGGCGCAGGACGCGGGGATCGTGCTCCGGCCGCTCGCGGCGCGGGCGGGCCGGACGGTTCGCATCGCTTGGCGCGCGTCCTTTCCCCGCCGCGCAGCCGTGGACGCGGTGGGCAACGTCGTCGCTGCACGCCTCCGGGGCTTCACGGGGGCGGCGGGGACGGCCTGACGCGCTGTCCCCCTTGGCGCTTTTGCCCTATACCGGCGGGCCACCCCGCCAGGACGCACCCCATGACCCCAGCACCGCCCTTCGCCGTCGTTGTTTGCGGCATCGAGGAGCTGGCCGGGCACGGCACGCTCGGCGCCACCCACGTCCTGTCCATCCTCGACCCCGACCACCCCGTGCCCGAAGCCTTCGGCACCTTCGGCGAACACGCCAAGCTGGAGCTGCGCTTCCATGACATCGTGGACCCGCGCCCCGGCGAGATCGCGCCCACCCGCGCGCACGTGGATGCCATCCTGGCGTTCGGCCGCACGCTGCAAACAGAACGGGCCAGCCTTCTGGTGCATTGCCACGCGGGCATCTCGCGCTCCACCGCGTCCATGGCGCTGCTGATCGCCCAGGCGGCGCCGGACATGGCGGCGGCCGACGTGCTGCGGACCGTGCACGGCATACGCGAGAAAGCCTGGCCCAACCTGCGCCTGGTCGAGCTGGGCGATGCCGCCCTGAACCGCGGCGGAACCCTGGTGGCGGCCACCCACGCGCTGCACCGGCTGCAGTTGGAGGTGCGGCCGCACCTCGCCGAGTTCATGACCGGCGCCGGCCGGGAGCGCGAAGTCGTGGCCGCCCAGGCTTCGGCGCCCTTGCAGGCCGGCGGCGGCGTCACCCGATGAGGTCGATTGCCAGCAGGAGCTTGGTCGCCGCGATGAACAAGCGCCGGCCATCCGTCCCGCCGAATGCGCAGTTGGACGCGACCATCGGCGTCGGTATAAAGCCGAGCCGGGTGCGGTCGGGCGCCACGATGTGGATGCCATCGGCGGCCGTGGTCCAAACCCAGCCGCGCCGGTCCACCGCAAAGCCGTCCGGGTATCCGTGGTCGGTCTGGAAGAACAGCCGCCGGCCGGACAAGCGCCCGTCCGTGCCGACATCGAAGGTCTCGATCCGGTGCGCCGTCCCGGTCTGGCCGCCGGGGATCTCGTCCAGCGAAAGCGAGGTGTCGGACACGTAGAGCGTGCGGCCATCCGGTGCGAAGGCCAGGCCGTTGGGCTGCTCGAAATCCGCCATCCGGGCCAGCTCGCCGGCCCGGTCGAAGCGGTACACGCTGCGATGGTCCAGCTCCGGCTCGGCCAGGCTCCCCTGGTTGGGCATCAGGATGCCGAAGGTCGGGTCGGTGAACCAGATCGCCCCGTCGGCGGCAACCGTCAGGTCGTTGGGCGAGTTCAGCCGCTTGCCCCGGTAATGCGTGACGACCGGCACAGGATCGCCGCCGCCCTTCGAGCGGCTGATGCAGCGGCGCCCGTGCTCGCAGTGCACCAGCGCGCCATCGGCCTCCAAGGCATTGCCGTTCATGAAGTACGTGCAGTCGATCACGACATCCACATGGCCGTCGGGATGCCAGGCCAGCAGCCGGCGGTTCGGAACATCGGACCAGACCAGCCGGTCGGCCGCGGGATCCCACACCGGCCCTTCCCCGTGCAGCGTGCCTTCGTACAGGCACAGCAAGCCGGCATCCGGCGACAGCACCTCGGCCAGCCGCTCGTCGTCGATTTGCACGCCCTGGAACTTGACCGGCTTGGGCGGGCCGGCCCGGCGCAGCAGCCGGCCCGGCAGCAAGGACGCATCCTCGTTCATCGCTTCGATCTCCTGGTCAGGTCTCGATCTGGTGCAAGTGGCCGTCGGGGTCGCGCAGCAGGGCCGGCCGCCCACCCCGCCACGCCACCCGGGTCGCCGCCACGTCGTTGGCCTGCAGCGGCGGCCCGGCTTCGCCGCGCGGGACCTGATAGCCGAGCAGCTCGAGGTGGGGCGGCGCGCGGGACGGCCGCAGCGGCGCGACGACCACCTGAACGTCTTTCAGGCCGTCCAAGCCCTGCTGCTCCGCCCCTTTGTTGTGGCTGCGCTTGCCGGGTGCGAGGCCAAGCCCGGCGTAGAACGCGGCGCTGGCGTCGATGTCGCTGACGCTGACCGCGGAATGGTCGATGCCGAGGCCGATCTGCCCGGCCAAGGGCTTGCCGCGCCAGGCGGGCGGCGTGTCCCCGGCGGGGAACTGCAGCAGTTCCAACGGATGGTCGTCCGGGTCGCGGAACTTGAACGCGCTCACCCCGCCGGAGGACGGGGGCAGGCGCTGCGGCCCGCCCTCCGTGATCGCGCAACCGCCGCGCAGCCGCGCGTGGGCGGCGGCGATGTCGTCCACCACGAGGGCCAGATGCTGGAACCACAGGGAGGCCGCGTTGCCCTGGGCCGGGTAGGGTGCGCCCGGCACGTCGAACGCTTCAAGCGCGATGGCCTGCGCACCAAGCCGGAGGACCTGCCGCCGTCCGCCGCCGGACAGGTCCAGCATCGCCATCTCGTCCGCCCCGATCGGCGCCGGCGGCCCGTCCGCGGCAAACCCGAGCACATCGGCGTAGAACCGCGCGAGGCGCGGCAAGTCTGCCGTCACCAAGCGGAACCCGGCAATGGAATGCAGGGCCTGTCCAGCCATGTTCACCCCCTGTCCGCCGCCTCAGCCCATGTGGCAAGGCTCGCGCTTCGGATCGACGTGCAACTGCACCGTCATCAGCACCGCGGGCTGGTCGCCCACCGTGCCGGAGCGGTGGCCCTTCTTGCCGTCCTTCTCCGTGCAGTTCTGGTCCTCGCCGAAGGAGAACTCGCCCGGCCCTTGCTCGATGCGGAAGCCGTCCATGCTCTCGATCCACCAGCGGCCGGACAGCACGACGATCCATTGCGGCGCCGGGTTCTCGTGCCAGGTGCCGACCCAGCCGACCGGCTGCACCGTGACCACGACCGTGGAGGAGACGGTTCCATGCTTGTTGTTCCATTGCGGGGCGGCGCCGCCGACGCCCTTGAGCTCGAACCCGGTCAGGGCGCACTGCCGCTGGTGGCTCACCCCGTCCCCGTCCGTCCAAAGGTGCCAGTAAGGGACGCTGGGCTTGGGCCCGCTCCCGTCCCCGCCGCCGGAGTTTTGCGTGTTGGCGGTGGCCGTATCCTGCATGGGCCGTCTCCGGTCAGCGCGGCGGCAGTGCCGCCGCATAAGGGTGGGAGGACGCGAACGGGTCGCTCACGAAGCTGTGCCAAGCGTGGCCGTCGATGCCCACGGTGATCAGCAGAAAGCCCGAGGCCAGGGAGAAGTTCTTGAGGAAGTCCCAGAACAGGTTTCTTCCCTTGCTTTCGCCTTTTTTCCAGAAATCGCCGGGTTGCCAGAAGCGCTTGAACAGGATGGCGGTCACCGCGCAGTAGCCCGCCATGACGAAGGCGGCGAGCCGGTCGGCCACGCCCGTCAGGATGCCGAGCGGCATCGCCATCTCGACAAAGAGGCCGGCCAGGATCAGCCCGGTTGCCACCGTGCGGTTCGAGAACACCTCGCCGGCCTGCTTCACCGCGCCGTCGAAGTTGAGGATCTTATCGAGCGCGCTGGCCGGGAAGAACAGCACGACCAGCCCATACCGCACGGCAAGGATGACGATGTCCGACGCGGTCACGGGCTGCTTCTCCGCGCAAGGCCGTTGGCTTTGAACCCGACGCTGCGCGCGACGGGCGCCGGGTCGCCGGCCAGGTAGTGCCAGTCCCTTTCGTCCGCGCCGGACGACCGCGCGAGGTCATCCGCCTTGGCCTTGGCCGCATCCTTCGCCGGTTCGGCCGGGTCGATGGACAGAACGGCGAGCCGGCTGCCATCCAGGGCCGCGACGAGATTGCCCCGCACGACGCTGCACGGGGCGGGACAACGGAAGTGGCCGAGCGCCAGGATCATCGGCGTGCCGGAAACATCCCGCAGCGTCACGCCCCGGCCCGTTTCGTCCGTGAAGCGCTGGCCGAGCGGGACCGCCGCCCCTGGGTGGGGCTGCCAAGCAAAATCCTTCGGCTCCGGTGTTCCGGCCAGGGCGGCCATCGGCATCAAGGTGAGAGGGACGCGGATGATGCGCAAGACGGTTCATGCCTCCGGCTGGCAGGCTTCTGGCCGAGCACGATGCAGTTCGGGAGTTCCCTGTCGGCTTCTATGCCCTGCCGCATGTTGTATAAGCCATGCCGCCCAGAAACGCACCGGCGTGGCATGTTGAATCCGGCCCGGCCGCAGTTCTCCCGTTTGCTCGATGATTCAACCTGTCCGGGGCGGCTGGCGACGGATGGGTTGAGACATCCGGCCGCCGGCATCAAGCCGGCATTCAAGCTCCCTCCAAGGCGGTAATTGGCGGGTCGCCGACCGAGGCGGCAACGCCCGTTGGCACGGGACGGCTGGCCAGTTCGCGTCAAAAACCTACGTCAAGCAGAGCTCCGGAACGCCGCGGACCGCCTTCCCCTTGCGGCGTCAGAACGCCTCCGCCTTCATGCGCGCAAGCGTTTCGCCGCCGGCCATGACGCCCTGGAAATGCACGGAATGCCGCGGCAGCACGCGGGCCATGAAAAAGCGGCCCACGTCCAGCTTGGCCTCGTAGAACGGGGCTTCCCCGTTGGCCCCGGCGCGCAGCTTGCCGCCCGCGACCTCCGCCATGCGGCACCACATGAACGCCATGGCGACGAGCGCGAACAGGCGCAGGTAGTCGGTCGCCGCCGCCGCGGCTTCCTCCGGCCGGGCCGTGCCGCGTTGGGCCACGGTCAGCGTCGCTTGCTGCAGGCGGCCGAACGCCTTGGCGGTCGGGCCGGCGAAGGCGGCAAGCTCCGGGTCCGCCGCGTGGGCTTCCAGCCAGGCGCTCACGGGATGGAAGAAGCGGCGCAACAGGCGCCCGGCATCCTGGCCCAGCTTGCGGCCCACCAGGTCCAGCGCCTGGATGCCGTTGGTGCCCTCGTAGATTTGCGCGATGCGGGCATCGCGGACCAGTTGCTCGACGCCCCACTCGTGCACGTAGCCGTGGCCGCCCAAGACCTGCACCGCGTTGTTCGCCGCTTCCGAACCCAGGTCGGACAGCGCGGCCTTGACGATGGGGGTGAGCAAGGCAACGAAGTCGTCGGCTTCCTGGCGCACCGCCGGGTCCGGGTGGTGCTCGGCGCGGTCGAGTTCCAGGCCGACCCAGTAGGACAAGGCGCGCCCGGCTTCCGTCATGGAGCGGGATTCCAGCAGCATCCGGCGCACGTCGGGGTGCACGATGATCGGGTCGGCAGGGTTGGGGGCGCCCGGCGTCGCGTCCGTGCTCTTGGTCTCCTTGGCATCGCTGCGGGCGACCGACTTGCCTTGGCGGCGGTCCTTGGCGTAGGCGGCGGCGGACTGGTAGGCGGTCTCGGCGATGCCCAGGCCCTGCATCCCGACGGCGAGGCGGGCCGCGTTCATCATGGTGAACATGCAGCGCATCCCGCCGTTCGCCGGGCCGACCAGCCAGCCCTGCGCGTCGTCGAAGTGGAGCACGGCGGTGGCGGACGCCTTGATGCCCATCTTGTGCTCGATGCTGCCGCAGGACACGCCGTTGCGCGGGCCGGGCTTGCCGTCCGCCGTGGGCACGAACTTCGGCACCAGGAACAGGCTGATGCCCTTGGTGCCCGCCGGGGCGCCAGGCAGCTTGGCCAAAACCAGATGGACAATGTTTTCTGTTAGGTCATGCTCCCCGGCACTGATAAAAATCTTGGTGCCGCTGATCCGAAAGCTGCCGCCGCCCGCCGGCTCCGCCTTGGTGCGGATCAGGCCGAGGTCGGTGCCGCATTGCGGCTCGGTCAGGCACATGGTCCCGGACCAGGTGCCGTCCACGAGCTTCGGCAGGTACTCCGCCTTCATCGCCTCCGTGCCGTGGGCGTGCAACGCGCGGTAGGCGCCGTGCGACAGGCCCGGGTACATGCCGAAGGCGAGGTTGGCGCTGGACACCATTTCCTCGAACACCGTGCTGACCAGCATTGGCATCCCCTGCCCGCCATAGGCCGGGTCGCAGGCGAGCGAGGTCCAGCCGCCCTCGATCATCGTCTGGTAGGCTTCCTTGAACCCCTTGGGCGTGCGGACCACGCCGTTCTCATAGGTGCAGCCCTCCGCGTCGCCGGACAGGTTGAGCGGGAACAGCACCTCCTGGCTCAGCGCCGCCGCCTGCTCGATCACGGCGTCGATCAGTTCCTCGTTCACCTGCTCAAAGCCCGGCAGGCCAGACAGCGCGCTGCTGTCCAGCAGTTCGTGCAGCACGAAGCGCATGTCGCGGAGGGGGGCCGTGTAGGTCGCCATGGGTTCGGTGTCCTCAGTTGCGCAGCGGCTTGCCGGTGGCAAGCATGTGTTCGGTGCGGGCCAGCGAGGCGGGGGTGCGGACCAAGGCCATGAAGGCTTGGCGCTCCAGCGCCGTCATGTCGTCCTCAGTCATCACGTCCAGCGGGTCGGCGTCGCCCCCGGTCAGCACGCGGGCCACCTGCTTCGACACCACGACATCATGCGGCATCGCCTTGCCGGTCGCGGCGAAGCCTTCCACCGCCAAGTCGAGCGCCACGCGCCCGCCGGGTCCCGGCAGGCTGTACTCGAACGCCTCCGGCGGCTGGTAGCCGTCCGCCAGCGCCAGCACCCGCTGCTTCGCGTCATGCAGCAGCCGGTCGCGGTTCATGGTGATCCCATCCGTGGGCCGCAGGAAGCCGAGGCCGCGCGCCTGGGCGGCGGACTTGCTGACCTGCGCCGTTGAGATCACCTCGAACGCCTTGGCCACCGCCGGCATCGGGCCGCGCGGCAGCCCGGGCGCCGCCTGCCAGCGCCCCAGCAACTCCTTGCAGCCGCCCCAGCCCGGCAGCAGGCCGACGCCGACCTCGACCAAGCCCATGTAGGTTTCGGCGTGCGCCTGCACCGCGCTGCAATGCAGCAGGATCTCGCACCCGCCGCCCAGCGCCATGCCGGACGGCGCGCCGACCACGGGGACAGGGGCGTATTTCAACGCCTTGTAGGCCGCCTGCCCGCCCGCGACCTGCTGCTCGATCATCGGCCAAGCCGCGACGTTTGCGGCGAACATGGCGATGCCGAGGTTGGCGCCGACCGAAAAATTCTCACCCTCGTTGTGGATCACCATGCCCTTGTAGGACTTCGCCGCCAGCGCCAACGCCTGGCCCAGCAGCCCCAGGATGTCCGGGTCGAGCGCGTTCATCTTGCTGGTGAACTCGAAGCACAGCACGCCGTCGCCGATGTCCCACACACTGGCGGAGGCGTTGCGCAGCACCGGCTTGGCCTGGCGCTTGATGTCCTGGAGCAGCAGCACGCCAGGGGGCCGCTCCACCTTCGCATACTCGCCCGCCGGGGTGAGGCATTGCAGCGCGCCGTCCTGCACGCGGTAGAACGAACGTCCCGCTGCCTGCTTCAGCAGCGGCGGCACCGGCAGCCCGGCGGCCTCTACCGCCCCGGCCAGCCAATCAACGCCCAGCCGGTCCATCAGCTCGAACGGCCCTTGCTTCCAGGCGTAGCCGAGCCGCATCGCCTCATCCACGGCGGCGATGTCGTTGGCGATCTCGGGCACCAAGGACGCCGCGTAGGCCAAGACCTGCACCAGCACGGCCTGCGCGTACTCGCCCACCGGGCTGGAATGCCGCATCAGCGCGCCGAGGTCGCGGCGGGCGGCCTCGACCGCCTCAAGCTTCGGCTTGGTCGCCGGGCGGTACTCGCCGGTGGACAGGTCGATGGCTTCCCGCACCCGCTCGCGGCCCGCCTTCGTCATGCGGTAGAAGCCGCCCTTCCCTTTCCGCCCGGTGTTGCCCTCCGCGATCATGCGGGTCAGCAAGGGGTGCGCCTTGAAGATGCGGCGGTAATCGTCGCCCGGCGGCAGGCTGAACAGCAAGGACGTGGCGACCAGCGGCATCAGGTCCAGCCCAACCAGGTCCACCAGGCCGAACACGCCGGTCTTGGGAATGCCCATGGGGCGGTGCGCGGCGTCGGCGTCTTCCACCGTCACGCCGCGGGCGATGGCCTCGTTCACCGCGCAGGTGATCCAGTAGGTGCCGATGCGGTTGGCGATGAAGCCCGGCGTGTCCTTGCAATGCACTACGCCCTTGCCGAGGCGCACGTCGCAAAGCTGCGTCAACTCGGCGGCGAGTTCGGGCCGGGTGTTGGGACTGGTGACAAGCTCCAGCAGCCGCATGTAGCGGGGCGGGTTGAAGAAGTGGGTGATGCAGAAGTCGGCCTGGAACGCCGGGGATTGCTTCTTGGCCAGCGAGCGCAGCGGGATGGTGCTGGTGTTGCTGCTGACGATGCTGCCCGGCTTGCGCACGGCGTCCACCCGGTCGTACATGGCGCGCTTCGCGGCGAGGTCCTCGACGATCACCTCGATGATCCAGTCGCATTCCGCGAGCTTCGGCAGGTCGTCGTCGAAGTTGCCGGGCGTGATGAGCTTGGCGGCGTCCGGCGTCATCAGCGGCTGCGGGTCGGCCTTTTTCAGCCGCTCGATGGCCGAGGCCGCGGTCCCGCTGCGCGGCCCTTCCTTGGCCGGCATGTCCAGCAGCAGCACCGGCAAGCCCGCATTGGCCAGGTGCGCCGCGATGCCGCTTCCCATCAGCCCGGCGCCCAGCACGGCGCAGCGTTCGATCCCCATGGCGGTCAGGCCCGCGCCAGGATCGTGGCGACGCCCTGGCCGCCGCCCACGCACATGGTCGCCATCGCATGTTTGCCGCCGGTGCGGGCCAACAGCGACGCCGCCTTGCCGGTGATGCGCGCGCCTGACGCCCCCAAGGGATGGCCCAGCGCAATGGCGCCGCCGTCCAGGTTCACCCGGGCATGGTCCAGCATCAGGTCGCGCTCCACCGCCAACGCCTGCGCGGCAAACGCCTCGTTCAGTTCCACCACATCCATCGCCGACATTTCCAGCCCGGCGCGCGCCAGCGCCTTGCGCGCCGCCGGCACCGGGCCGATGCCCATGACATCCGGGGCGCAGCCCGCGACCGACATGGCGGCGATGCGCGCCAGCACCGGCAGGCCGTGCTTCTCCGCGTAGTCCGCGCTCGCCACCAGCACGGCCGACGCGCCGTCCGTCAGCGGCGAACTGGTGCCCGCCGTCACCGTGCCCGTTGCCAGGAACGCCGGCTTCAGCGCGAACAGCCCGTCCTCCGTCGTGTCGGCGCGGATGCAGCCGTCCGTGGCCACGGCGCCGTCCTTGGTCTGGATCGGCACGATCTCGTCGGCGAAGCGCCCCTCCGCCTGCGCCGCCGCGGCGCGCTGCTGGCTGGTGACGGCGAACTGCTGCTGGGCCGCGCGGTCGATCTGGTAACGCTGCGCCAGGTTCTCCGCTGTCATGCCCATGCCGATGTAGGCGTCGGCCTTCTCCTTCTGCAGCCGCGGGTTCAGCACCGGGTTGAAGCCGAGCATCGGCACCCGGCTCATGCTCTCGACCCCGCCGCACACGAACAACTCGCCCGCCCCGGCCGCGATGGCGCCCGCCGCCATGTGGACGGCGCTCATGCTGCTGCCGCACCAGCGGTTGACCTGGCTCCCAGCCGCGGTGATCGGCAGATCCGCCAGGAAACCCACGACCCGGCCGATGTTGAAGCCCTGCTCGCCTTCCGGAAAGGCGCAGCCGATGATGATGTCCTCGATGTCCTCCGGCTTCGCGCCGGTGCGCTCAATGAGGGAACGGACTACCTGGGCCATGAGGTCGTCCGGCCGCACGCGGGACAGCGCACCCTTACCGGCTGGGGTGAAGGGCGAGCGGGCGTAGCCGGCGATCACGGCGGGGGTCATGGTGCAGTCCTTTCCGAATCGGTGCTGCCGCTTGCGGCGGGTGGAGCCGCCGGGTGTGCTTCCATGTAGGAGGCGATGTCGCCTTCCATGTCGCGCAGCTCGGCCAGGGTCACGGTGATGTCCTCAAGCTGCTGCTGGAGGTCGGCGATGCGGGCGCGGGTGCGTTCCAGCGTCATCGCCATCTGCCGGTGGCGACCGCCCCCGGCGTCGTAAAGGTCCAGGAACTCCCGGATGTCGGCGATGGAGAAGCCGAGCCGTTTGCCGCGCAGGATGAGTTGCAGCCGGGCGCGGTCGCGCTTGGTGTAAACCCGCTGCGTGCCGGCCCGATCCGGCGCCAGAAGCCCTTGGTCCTCATAGAAGCGGATCGCCCGCGGAGACAGGGCGAAGGCGGAGGCAAGCTCGCCGATGGTGAACAGCTCGGGCATATGCCGTATCAGTCATTCAATTAACGTTTACGTAAGGTTAGCCGCACCATCCGTCAAGCGGTCCCTTGCGCCGGTAGAATCTTGGTTTGGGGTTCTGAAGGGGAGGCGGTCTAAACTAGTTTGGGTGTGCATTCTTGAATGCGGCGCCAGCGTCCGCAATGGAGCTTAGCGGGCGATTGCGGCACCAGTTATCAACCCAGGCGAGGACAGCCTGAGCATCCACGCCCCTTAAAGGGTCGAGACCATTTACCTTCCCCAGAAATCCAATGCCAGATAGAAATCCCAAAATCCATTGCGCGTCCAACATGGCTGAAACCCCATCGGGGGTGCGTCGATCTGCCATCCAGGTGCCGCATGAACCATTTCCCGCTCCACCTGCACTATAGGTCTGTCCGGCACCTTCGTGGGCTGTTAAAGCAAACAGTGCTGTCACAATTAAAGCGCTCTTCATCGACATCTTGGAATTCTCTTTGTTATTTTTGCTTGTCCGCTGCTTAACGCCAAGCAGGAGCAGATTTGATGCCCAAAGACCTGCGTTGAGAGGAGCGTCGGCGAGCAAGGGAAGAACCCGGGCAGTGTTCTCAACTCGAAAGCGAACCGACGCTCGGGCGCTTAATGAGCCGGTAAGCCGATCAACCGGCGGGGTGCCTCTCGCCTCGGAACCCGCGGGGCATCAGTTGTCCTTGTCCGCCAAACGGCGGACCTCCGCGTCCGTCGCGGCCTCCATTGCGTCTGCCATGAAACCCATTAAGCCGTTGCCACCGCCCCACATGTCGTCGACAGCCGCGTCCAGATCGTTTTCAGAAATGCCAGCCTCTTTGGCGCCCGACCTGCACCGTTCTGCCAATTCGCGCGCCCTGGAGTCGTCGCCGTAAGCTGTGTATGCTTCGGCATTTATGTTCTCACGCACCCAGTCGTTGATGAAGTCCTTGGCGTCCTGGATCATGGCTTTCCCTAATGTATGCCTGGCGCAAGCGTAACATACAGTAGCATTCGGCGCGACGGATCGTTTCAAACAGAAAAGATTTCAAACTGAGACGCTATCCTTGCGCCGCATCCCGCTTCGCCCGCTCTTCCGCGACCAGCTCCTTCTTCGACAGCTTGCCGATCAGCGTCTTGGGCAGGGCATCGCGGAACTCGACCTGCTTCGGCATCTCGATGGGCGAAAGGTGGTCCTTGAGGAAGGCCAGCAGCCCCGCCTCGGTCAGCGCCGCGCCGGGCCGCCGCACAACGAAGGCCTTCACCGTTTCCCCCCGGTAAGGGTCGGGCACGCCGATCACCGTGCACTCGGCCACGTCGGGATGCTGATACACGGCATCCTCGACGACCCGGGGATACACGTTGTAGCCGCCGGCCAGGATCAGGTCCTTGATGCGGTCCACAATGGAGAAATACCCCTGCCCATCCATCACCGCGATGTCCGCGGTGCGAAAGAAGCCGTCCGGCGTGGTGCTCGCCGCCGTGTCCTCCGGACGCCGCCAATAGCCGAGCATGACCTGCGGCCCCTGGATGCACAGCTCGCCGCGCTCGCCCGGCGTTACGCGGCGCAACGGCTCGGCGGGGTCGCGCAGTTCCACGGTCGTGCCGGGCATGGGCAGGCCGATGGAGCCGGTCTTGTTCAGCCCGCCCGGCGGGTTGCACACGGCGCAGGGGCTGGTCTCCGTCAGGCCGTAGCCTTCCACCACGACGCAGCCGGTGCGCGCCTCGAAGCGCCCTTTCACCTCGGGCGGCAGGGGCGCGCCGCCGCTGATGCAGAAGCGGATGCTGGTGAGGTCGGCGCGGCCCTTGAAGGCGGCGATGGCGTTGAACATGGTGGGCACGCCGGGCATGAAGGTGGGGCGGCGCCGGGCGATGGCGCGCACCGCCGCCTTCACCTCGAAGCGCGGCAGCATGACGATCTCGGCGCCGGCGTGGACGGAGAACAGCAGCACCGTGGTCATGGCGAAGACGTGGAAGAACGGCAGCGCCGCCAGCATCCGCTCCTCGCCCGGGCGGGTGTCCTCGAACCAGCGCACCCCCTGCACCGTGTTGGCATACAGGTTGGCGTGGCTCAGCATTGCGCCCTTGGGCACGCCGGAGGTGCCGCCGGTGTATTGCAGCACCGCCACGTCCCGGTGCGGGTCGATGTCCACAGGGTGCGGCGGGTCGCCCGGGGCTGCGAGGTCCGCCAGGCGGACATGGGCGTCGTTGCGCGGTGGTGCGCACCGCGCCCGTCGTTTCAGCGCACGGAACAGCGCGCGCTTGGTCCCCGGCAGCATGTCGGCGAACGGGCACACGATGACCGTGGACACGGCGCCCGCCGCCAGCAGCGCCGCCGCCTTGGGGTAGATCGCGGCGAGGTCGAGGGTCGCAACCGCCCGGACCTCGGCGTCCCGCGCCTGCGCTTCCAGCTCCCGCACGGTGTAGAGCGGGTTGAAGTTCACCACCGTCAGCCCGGCCTCCAACGCGCCGAAGAACAGCAGCGGGTAGGCCGGGCAGTTCGGCAGCAACAGGCCCACGCGGTCGCCCTTGGCATAGCGGAGGCGCTGGAACCCGGCGGCGATCCGCGACGCGGTGGCAGCGGCCTCCGCCCAGGTGGTGCGGCGGCCCAGGAAGTCGAACGCGGGGCGCGGACCGAAACGCGCCCCGGCATCCTGCATCAGCCGGTGCAGCGGCGCCGCAGGGATCGGCGCGTGCCAGTCCACCCCGTCCGGGTAATGATCCAGCCAAGGGTGCAGCGGGTCCATGCCGGGCGGCCCTACCGGCTATTCCGCCGCGGCGCCGAAGTCCGGCGCCCGGCGTTCCAGGAAGGCGGTGAACGCCTCCCGCGCCTCCGCGCCCTGCAATGCCTGGGCAAAGGCGGCGGACTCGCGGTCCATCTGGGCGAGCAGCGCGCCGGGTTCGCCGCGCATCAGGGCGCGGGTCGCGGCCAGCGCCGCCGGCGGCTTCGCCGCGAGCTTCCGCGCCTGCGCCCGCGCGTGCCCGAGCAAGTCGCCGGCAGGGATGACCGCGTTCACCAGCCCGGCAACGCACGCGGCCTCCGCATCCATCGGCTCCCCCAGCAGCAGCAGCGCGGCGGCCCGGGCGAAGCCCACGCGCGACGGCAGCAGGACGCTGCTGCCGGCCTCCGGCACCAGGCCGAGATCGACGAAGGGCACCGAAAGGCTGGCCTCCGGGCTGGCGTAAACCAGGTCGCAATGCAGCAGCAGCGTGGCGCCGATGCCGATGGCCGGGCCATGCACGGCGGCGACCAGCGGCTTGTTGAAGGTGGCGAGCGCGCGGATGAACCGCCCGGGCGGCGCGCCGTCCAGGCCGCCGCCGGACATGGCCAGGAAATCCTTGATGTCGTTGCCCGCGGTGAAGATGTCGCCTTCCCCCGTGACCAGCACGGCGCGGACCGCCGGGCGCGCGGCGGCATCCGCCAGCGCCGCGGTCAGCGCGCCGTACATCGCCCCGGTGATGGCATTCTTCTTGTCCGGCCGGTTGAAGCGCAGTTCCAGCACGCCGCCTTCCTCATGGATCAGGATCTCTTGCGTCATGGGGGCACCTTTGGCGATGTTGCGGCCGAACAAGGGATAACGCGCAGCATGGCCACGGAACAATATCAGGCGCTGGTTGGCGAATCCTTTTCAAAGGAGGTGCATTTCGACGCCCCGGGGATCGCCGAGTTCGCCCGGCTGTGCGGCGACACCAACCCCTTGCACCATGACGCCGCCTATGCCGCCGGGTCGCGGTTCGGGGGCATCATCGCCTCGGGGCCGCAGGTCACGGCCTTGATGATGGCGATGATCGCGGCATTCTTCGCGTCGCGCGGGCCGGGCGTGGGCTTGGGCTTCAGCTTCCGGCTGCGCTCCGCCGTGCGGGCCGGGGAGACCGTCACGATGCACTGGCGGATCACGGGGGTGAAGGAGAAGCGCTCGCTCGGCGGCCACGTCATCGCGCTGGACGGCGAGGCCGTGCGCCCGGACGGGACGGTCGCCGTGGCCGCGACGGGCGAGGTGCTTGGGATGGACGCGCCCTGAGGGGCTTGCTGGCCTGAGCCTGTGCGGCCACTCTGCCGCGATGCAAAGCATTGCCCCCGACACCGAACGCTTCCTGGCCGACCTCCATGCCCTGCGCCGCATCGGCGCGTTCCGCACCGGGGTGCACCGCCCGACCTACACGCCGGAGGACATGGAGTCCCGGGAATGGCTCATGGCGCGCATGGCGGAGGCGGGCCTGGTGCCCGAGATGGACGGCATCGGCAACGTGCTGGGCCGCCACCCCGGACCCGGCCCCAAGCTCCTGGCCGGCAGCCACATCGAAAGCCAGAACGAGGCCGGGTGGCTGGACGGCGCGCTGGGCGTGGTGTCCGCCCTGGCGCTGGCCCGCGCCGGCCTGCCGGTCGATGTGATCGCGTTTGCCGACGAGGAAGGGCATTACGGCTCCTTTCTCGGCTCCCGCTCCTTCACCGGGCTGCTGCAGGAGGCGGACATCGACGCGGAGGCCAACCGCTACCACGGCAAGCCATTGCGGGACGCGTTGCGGGAAGCCGGGCTTGCGGGCCGGCCGCGGATGGAGATGGAGGCGGGGCGCTACAAGGGCTTCGTCGAGATGCACATCGAGCAGGGCACCACGCTGGAAGCGGCGGGCGAGCAGGTGGGCGTGGTGACGGGGATCGTCGCGATCTGGCAATACCGCATCACCATCGAGGGTCAGCAGGACCATGCGGGCGGCACCACCATGGCGGAGCGGCGGGATGCCGGGCTGGCCGCGGTGCGGCTGCTGGCCTGGCTCGACGCGGAGTTTCCCCGGCACTGCGCGGACCGGACGGTGTGGACCTGCGGGCGGATCGCGCTGTCGCCCGGCGCCGCGTCGATCATCCCGGGCCACGCGGAGGTGCTGTTCCAGTTCCGCGACATCTCGGTGGAGGTGCTGGAACGGCTGGACGCCGTGCTGCGTCGGGGGGTTCAGGAAAGCAACCGGCGGGAACGCTGCATGGCGACGCTGGAGGTGATGGGGCAGTCGGCGCCGGCGCCGTGCGACGCCGGGTGGCAGGACGCGCTGGCCGGGGCGGCGGAGGCGTTGGCGCCGGGCAAGTGGCGGCGGATGCCGAGCGGGGCGGGGCATGACGCGCAATACATGGCGCGGGTGATGCCGGCGGCGATGCTGTTCGTGCCGTCAATCGGGGGCATCAGCCACCATTGGAGCGAGGACACGAAGGCGGAGGACCTGGCGATGGGGATGCGGGTGCTGGCGGAGGGGGCGCGGCGGTTCTTGGCGGGTTGATCAGCCCTTGGCTGGGCGGAACAGGTCCCCCACGGCCATCGCGACGCCGGGCAGCGCCTCGATGTCCAGGATGCCATCAGGACCCTCGCGCCGCGCCTCCGCATAGCGCCCGCCCACGGGCCGGCGGTAAACCTCCACGGCCCGGCCCGCGAGATCCACGAGCCAGCATTCGGAAACCCCGCTCTCGGCGTAGAGCGGGACCTTGACGGTCCGGTCGTAGCGCAGGGTGGAGTCCGAAACCTCGATCAGGAGCAGCACGTCCCCAGGGCCGGGCGTTGCCGTTCCGTAATCGTCGGCGCGCGGCTTGAGGATGGCCATGTCCGGCTGCGGCTCCGAGCCGTCGTCGAGGCGCACCGGGTTCTGCACCGAAAGCGCACCGCGCCCCGCAAGCAAGGCTGACAGCAGGCGGGTGAGCCGGTTCACCATGCCGAGGTGGGGGGAGCCGATGGCCGCCATGTCGATGATCTGCCCCCTGATCAGTTCGACCCGGGAGTCCTCGTCAAAGATTCCCGCATCCGCCATCCTGTGATAGTCGGACACCGTGAAGCGGTGCGGCCTGTTGCTCAGTACGCTGCCATCCATCACACGACCTCCTCCATGCGCATTGATACCGATTGCCCTCCGCTTTGACCATCCTGGCGGCTGCGGCCTTTGTAGGGCGGAGCGTTGGTGCCTTCCGCCGGCACGCAGCGCGTCGGCGTATGACGCTTCGCTTGCACGCCCCACGAGTTGGGGCGGACGGTGGCGGGGGCGCTGGCCTCGGGCGAATGGCGACGGATGCCGAGCGGGGCGGGGCACGACGCGCAGTACATGGCGCGAGCGATGCCGTCCGCGATGCTGTTCGTGCCGTCGATCTGCGAGATCAGCCATCACT
The DNA here is from genome assembly GCA_964235485.1 of uncultured Acetobacteraceae bacterium. Taxonomy (GTDB): domain Bacteria; phylum Pseudomonadota; class Alphaproteobacteria; order Acetobacterales; family Acetobacteraceae; genus CAHJXG01. The sequence continues at coordinate 32,093 of CAXSAZ010000031.1, forward strand.
GGAGCGAGGACACAAAGGCGGAGGATCTGACGATGGGGCGCGGGTGCTGGCGAAGGAGGCACGGCGGTTCTTGTCAAGGTAAGCGGCTAGACTTCTGGTGAGTTAGCGGACAGAGCAGGAATAAATTTGCTCTATGCTCGACAGCATGAGATTGGTTCACTTCGGTAGCCACCTGTTATCGGGAACTTCACTGTGACGAATGACACTATTGGGAAATCTCCCGAAGAGAAAACTAGAGACGCGCAAAAATCACGACGTAAGACTAGGCAGGAAATCTGGACAGTCTTCATTGGCATTTCAAGCGCGTTTATACCTTTGGCATCCTTGCTAGGCACTTCACCAATCGCCAAGGTATGGTCGGGGCTATTTTTGGTTCTCGCAGCATTCATTATATTTTCTGCTATTTGGGTTCATCATCGAGGCGAAGGAATAAAAGAGCTATTCAGGATTTTTACATTGCAGGGTTTTGCAGCAGCGCGCAAGACAAGATTACTATATGCTATATCTGTGATTGTCATAATATTTTGCACTGGCATCTGGTTCGGCGCGAGTGGCCGTAACGCTATAAGCCTTCTCATCAACGGCAACTTGGATGATCTCTCAATAAGACCAGCTAAAGGAGTCTCTGAGGCCGCAATCATCACACTTAGGCGAGAATATAGCATGGTATGCTTTAGCACGAGGATAATATTTGATGTAAGCAACGTGTCGGGACAAGAGCTTCTGATTGGTCTTATAAGCAATACTGTCTCAATGACAGATAATGTTAACTCGCCACTGTTCTCCTCAAACTACCCAGCAGACATCACATCCTCAGGTGCGAGTGTGTCTGGAGTCCAGCTTGTGAAAGGCAGTGCAGAAACATGGTATGACAAGATCGAGCAGAAGAAAGGCCTGCTCAGTTCGCTTCATCCCGGGTCGGTCGCAAGGGTCGCAGTGTCCCAAAATCGAAATGGCAACCTTACCTGCGTTTCCGATTTGGATGGCTCTGCTTTGCGAAACTACCGGGGTTCCGTAGTGCGCCTTTTTGGAGAGTTCCTTATTGTCTATCCAGATGGGTCCTGGAAACGTCAAAACATCAACTTTGGCGATGTGCAAGCGTTGGTTGACCGTTGAGGCTGCTTGAAATCGTGACGGGTTCAGCCTCGCAGGCTTAGCGCCTTCCGACCCTTCTCAGCGCAACCTCCGTGGCGCACCGGCTGTCGGTCGCGGTCCCGGTCAGCACACCGCCGGCGATCTTCCCTTGGAGAATGGTGAAGTTGTGGAAGCTGCGCGGGCTTCTCCACAACCCGGAAGCCCGAAGGCTGCCGTCCGCCCCCACCGTGCCCGTCATGGCCGTGCCGGGATTGAACAACTGCATCTTCAGGCGGCCACCGGCGATGTCGGCTGCGGTCCTGCCCGTCGCGGCGGTGATCCCGCAAGCCTCCAGGAGGTTGGATGTGCGGGTTCCGACATACCGCCCGTCATACCGCGCGGACGGCTCAGGGTTGGCGGTGCCGGAGCAGCCGCACAACGCGGCCACGGCCGCCGCCAGGAGCCAGGGCAGAAGGGTGGGCGTGCCGAAGCATGTCCGTGCGGGGTCCGTATGCAAGCCGGGCCGACCTTTGTTCCGGGCGCAGAAGTAGGCCCTGCCGCAAGCTTAGGGCGATTCCCCGTCGGAACCCAACCTGGCCGGCCAAGCAACCGCCGAAAGTTGCAGGTGCGGACCTCCTGCCAAGCATGAACTTCGCGGGCCGGGTCGCGTAGGAGGGGGAGTGCAGCCGAAGGAGGCATCTGAAATGGAACCCATAAAACCCATGAAACCCATGGAGCCGATGAAGCCCATGGCCGGCGGCGAGAAGTGGTGGCCAGAGGACCTGGGCCAGCCGTCCGCGAGCGGGTCGCAGAACGGAATGCGTTATGCGTTCTTCCCCGACAAGCGGCGTTTGCTGATCGAGCAGGACGGGAAGCTGACGACCTATGGCAGCGGCGACCACCGCATCAGCGGCGTGTCGCAGGGTGGCGGCCAAGGGCAGCCGCCGGCTTTCACGAGCCAGAACGGTTCGGTGAAGCTGGACGAGTTGAAGCAGGTCCGTTGAGAAGCGGACCGGGCTACGCCCACCCGATCCCTTGGCGTAGGAACCTGATCCCCAGCGCGACGAACGCCGCCGCCTCGGCGTTGTCCTTGCCATAGCCATGCCCACCCGCCGCAGGCTCGTAGAACGCCGCGTCGTATCCCATCGCCTGCAGCTTCGCCGCCATCTTGCGGGCGTGCCCGGGATGCACGCGGTCGTCGCGCCGGGCGGTGGCCAGCAGGATGGGAGGGTAGCGGCGGCCCGGCGCCGCCACGTGGTAGGCGGAGATGGCGCCCAGGAACGCCCAGTCGTCCGGCACGTCGGGGTCCCCGTACTCGGCGATCCAGCTCGCGCCCGCCAGCAGCTTCGTGTAGCGCCGCATGTCGATCAACGGGATGGTGCAGAACAACGCGCCGAAGCGGTCTGGATACCGGGTCAGCATGTTGGCGATCAGCAGGCCGCCGTTGGACCCGCCCTCCGCCGCGATGCGGCCAGGGCGGGTGACGCCGCGGGCCACCAGGTCGGCGGCGACGGCGGCGAAGTCGTCGTGGCTGCGCGCCTTGCCCTCCCGCCGCCCGGCATCGTGCCAAGCGGTGCCGAACTCGCCGCCGCCGCGCAGGTTGGCGACGACCAGGGTGCCGCCCGGCTGCAGCCACAGCCGGCCCAGGCCGCCTTTATAGATCGGCAGGGTGGGAACGCGGAAACCGCCATAGGCCGTCATGTGCACGGGCGCTTCCCCGGTCAGGCCGGGCGGACCGACCTGGATGTAGGGGATGCGCTCGCCGTCCGCGGAGGTCGCCTCGTGCCGGGTCGTGACCAGGCCCGCGGGGTCGAACGCGGCCGGCGCCTGCTTCAGGCGCTCCGGCGGGCCGTCGGTCAGCAGCAGCAGGCTGGGCGGCGTCAGCGGGTCCTGCGTCGCGGCGAGCAAGGTGCCGTCCTGCTCGCTTTCCTCGGCGTCCAGCGGCCAGGCGCTGACGGTGCCGATGGCGGGCAGGCCGGGCAGCGCGGCGTCCTCCCCCGTGCCCGGCGTGACGACGCGATACTCGGGGCGGAGGTTGTCCAGGATGCTCAGCGCCAGGCGCCCCCGGGACCAGTAGAAGCCCTGCAAGGCCCGGCGCGCGGCCGGGGTGAACACGACGCGGAAGGCGCGGTCCCCGGCCAGGAAGGCATCGAACCTCATGCACAGCAAGGTGTCCGGCGCGTGCGTCTGCCCATCCACGGTCCACGGGGTGCGCGGACGAACCGCGAGCCAGCCGCGGTTGGTGGAAAACGCCGCGTCGGTCGGCAGGTCCACCCGCTGCACCGGCCCCGCGCGGGTGCCGATCCAGGCCTCGGCGTCGAAGAAGCCGGTGCGGGCGATGAACAGCAGGCGGCCGTCGTCCCGGTCGAACTCGGCACTGACGGCCATGTTGGCGGGGTCGGTCTCGAACGCCACCGGCGCCGCCGCCGGGTCCGTGCCGCGCGGCCAGACCCGGACGGTGCGGGCATAGCCGGCGCGGGTGGCGCCGCCCGAGGCGGTGAACAAGAGCACGGCGTCCCGGTCCAGCCAGCGGGCGCCGCCCTTGGCCTCCGGCGCGTTGAAGCCGTCCGGGACGAAGCTGCGGCTCCCCAAGTCGAACTCCCGCAGCACCGTGGCGTCCCCGCCGCCCCGGGACAGGAACAGCAGGGCGCGCGCGTGCTCCGGCGGCAGGGTGGCGGCGCCGGCCCAAACCCAGTCCTCGTCCTCCGTCGCCGCCAAGGCGTCGAGGTCCAGCAGGATGTCCCAGCCCGGGTCGGGCTGGCGGTAGCGGTCCAGGGTCGTGCGGCGCCACAGCCCGCGGGGATGGGCGGCGTCGCGCCAAAAGTTGTACAACAGGCCGCCCCGGCGGGCGACGCCGGGCAGGTTGTCCGGGCGGTCCAGGAGGGCACGCATGACATCACGGTCCGCCCGGAAGGCAGGGCCGTCCAGCCGCGCCAGGGTGCCGGCCGTTTGCGCGTCGGCCCAGGCGAGCGCCCGGGGGTCATCCACCCCCTCCAGCCACAGCCAGGGGTCATCGTCGGGGCTGGCGAGATCGGGCAGGTCGGATCGCATCGCTGGAACCTCGGCACAGGAGTTCACTTGAGGATCGGCATAGCCGGCATGGCTGTCCAGGGCGCGGCGCTCTTGGCCTGCTTGCAAACCACCCGGCGAAGGTTGATGACGCGCCACACCTCCCATCAACAGCGGCGCGCCGCCGCCGGAGTTCACGACCCATGCTGAACCCGGTCCGATCCGCCCTGCGCGCCGCTGCCGAGCGCGGCGTCGAGTTCGTGGCGGCTTATAACCGGAAGCGGCTGCCCAAGGCCGCCCCCTTCCATGTCGGCATCCACGCGCCGATGCAGGCGGAGCTGACGCTGCAAAATCTTGCCGTCGCCGGGTCGATCCCGGCGGGGCTGAATGGCCGCTACCTCAAGATGGGCGCAAACCCGGCCAGTCCCGCTTCTGCGGGCCACCATTGGTTCCTCGGCGACGGCATGGTGCACGGCCTTGCCATCAAGGACGGCGAAGCCCTGTGGTATCGCAACCGCTGGATACGCTCGCGCTTGGCCGCCGCGGCGCTCGGCCGGGCCGCCGCGCCCGGGCCGCGCAGAGGCCGCAACGACACCGTGAACACCAACGTCGCCGACATCGGCGGCCGTGCCTTCGCCTTGGTGGAAGCGGGCAGCTTTCCCGTCGAGTTGTCCGAAACCCTGGAGGACCAGCGCTACAACCCGTTCGACGGGACGCTCGACGGCTCCTTCACGGGCCACCCACACCGGGACCCGCTCACGGGCGAGCACCACGCGGTCGCTTATGACGGCAACGTGTGGGATGCCGTCCGTCACGTCGTCGTTTCAGCGGGCGGCGAGGTGATCCGCGACGTGGCGGTTGCCGTGGAGCATGGCCCTTGCATCCACGACTGCGCCTTCACGGCGCGGTTCGCCGTTGTCCTCGATTTGCCCGTCACCTTTTCGATGCGCGCCGTGCTCGGCGGCCACCTGTTTCCCTTCCGCTGGAACCCGGCCCACCGCGCCCGCGTGGGCCTCCTGCCGCGGCACGGCGACGCGGCCGATATCATCTGGTGCGACGTGGAGCCGTGCTTCGTGTTCCACGTGGCCAACGCCTTTGACGGCGAGGACGGCCGGGTGGTCCTCGATGTCATCGCATACCCCACGATGTTCGCCTCGGGCGCGAGCGGCCTCGACGCGCTGGGCCAGTTTGAACGCTGGACGGTGGACCCGCAGGCGCGCCGCATCGACCGGCGGGTGATCGACCCCACGCCGCAGGAGTTCCCCCGCATCGACGAGCGCCGCTTCGGCCAAAGCTACCGCTACGCCTACACGGTGTCCGTGCCGCCTGACGGCAATACGCAGCTTGTCGGCGCCACGAGGCTCTACAAGCATGACCTCCAAACGGGCAGCCGCCGTGAGCATGATTTCGGCCATGATCGCGTGCCGGGCGAGTTCATCTTCGTGCCGGCAACGGGCGGCGCGGGCGAGGACGAAGGCTGGCTCATGGGCCTCGTCATCGACACGGCAAACGAGACCACCGAGTTCGCCATTCTCGACGCGCGATCCTTTGAAGCGCCCCCGGTCGCCACCGTGCGGCTGCCGCACAGGATACCGCCGGGCTTCCACGGGAACTGGTTTCCGGACCCTGTCCGATGCTGAGCCGCAACCGTTCGGGTCATTGCCGATCCGCCGGCTGGCCATCAAAGTCGCCGGCGCGAGGGGCTGCCGCTCCGAGGGCTGGCGGGGAATGACGATGAAACTGGACGCAATCACCATCTATCCCGTGAAGAGCCTGCGCGGCGTCGCGGTGCAGGAAGCCGCCGTGGAGCCGTGGGGCCTGGCCGGCGACCGGCGCTGGATGGTGGTGGACGCGGACCACCGCTACCTCACGCAGCGCGAGCTGCCCGGCATGGCCCGGATCGCGGCGGCGCCCGCCGCGGATGGCGGCGTCGTGCTATCCGCGTCCGGCGTTGGCGCAGGCGAACTGCGCGTGCCGATGCCGGAAGCGGGCGGCCCCACGGTCGAGGTGCTCGTTTGGCGCGACCGCGTGGAAGCGCAGCCGGCGAGCCGGGACGCCGACGCCTGGCTGTCGGACGCGCTCGGGCGCGCGTGCCGCCTCGTGCACATGGGCGACCCCGCGGCGGCGCGGCCGGTGGACCCGGCCTATGGCCAGCCGGCGGATCGGGTCAGCTTTGCCGACGGCTTTCCCCTGCTCGGCGTGAACGCGGCGTCGCTCGATGCGCTCAACACCCGGCTTGCCCAGCCCGTGCCGATGGCGCGGTTCCGCCCCAACCTGGTGCTGTCCGGCGCCGCGCCCTGGGCGGAGGACGGGTGGCGGCGGCTCAGGGTCGGCGGGGCCGGGGGCGTCGCGTTCCGGGCGGTGAAGCTGTGCGCGCGCTGCGTGATCATCACGACCGACCAGGAAACCGGCGCCCGGCCGCGGGATCGCGAGCCGTTGCGCACCCTGTCCAGCTTCCGCCGCGACGACCGGGGGCGGGTGCTGTTCGGGCAGAACCTGGTGCCGGACGGCGTGGGCCGGATCGCGGTCGGCGACCCGGTGGAGGCGGCCGAAGCCCCGGCTGGGACCGCCACCGTGCATTCCGTTGACCATGCTTGAGCGGCTTCCCGGCGTGCCGGGCCACCGCGCGGTCGTGCCGCATGTCGATGACCTCGGCGCCAGCCACGGAGCGAACCGGGCGTTTCTCGACCTGGCGGCGCGCGGGCTGGTGACGTGCGGCTCGGTGATGGTGCCGGGTCCCTGGTTCCGGGAGATCGCCGAGGCCGCCGGCGCCGATCCTGCCCTGGACCTCGGCGTGCACCTGACGCTCACCAGCGAATGGAGCGCGTGCCGCTGGGCGCCCATTTCCACCACCAGCCGGGCTTCGGGGCTGATCGACCCTGACGGCTATTTCTGGCGCGACCTCGGGAGCCTTCGGCGTCACCTCGTCCCGGAAGCGGCGGAGCTTGAGCTGCGCGCCCAGATCGAGCGGGCGCTCGCGGCCGGGATGGCTCCGACCCACCTGGACGCGCACATGGCCGCGGCGATGCTGCCCGAGCTGCTGGAGGCCCACGTCCGGCTCGGCCGCGAGTATGGGATGGTGCCCGTGCTGCCGCGTTCCATCGACTGGGCGCCCGACCCGGCGTCCTACCGCGCCGCGGTTGCCCGACTCGACCAAGCGGGCGCCCCGGTGTTCGACCATTGCCGGGGCACGCTGGCCGTGGACCGCGAGCGCCTAGAAGACGGATGGCGCAGGCTGGTCGCGGAGCTTCCGCCCGGCGTCACCCACCTGGCCCTGCACCCCACGGCGCCGGGCGAGTTCGAGAGCATGGCGCCGGACCATGCGGGCTGGCGGTATGCGGAGTACGAGCTGATCTCGGGCGGGCGGCTGCAGGCGCTGTGCGCGGCGGCCGGGGTCGCGACGGTGGGCACCCGCGCCGTGCAGAAGCTTTGGCTTGCCGCGCCACGCGGCGGCATCGACGACTTCATCGGCACGCTGGCGCGACCGGACGAAGCGACGGCCTCGGTCGAGGACATGCGCGAGGCCGCAGCAGCGGGTTGGGCAGGCGAGCGGTGAGGAACACGGCGGACACGGACGTGCCGGTCCGGGTCTTGGGCAGCCTTGCCATCAAGCGTCACGCCAGCACGGCAAGGCCGAAATAAGCCTGCTCCAACCGCTTCCCAAGCGCCGGGTCGCCGGTGGGCGCTTCAAGCGCGATGCGGCCCTGGGCCAGCGCGTAAACCCGGTCGGCGACGGCCAGCGCCTTCTCGATCATCTGCTCCACCAGCAGAACGGAGGTGCCCCGCCCGCGCAACTGGCCGACCACGGACAGCACCCGGTCCACCAGCACCGGGGACAGCCCCGCGGACGGCTCGTCCAGCATCAGCAGGCGCGGACGCCGCACCAAGCCCTGCGCCACCGCCAGCATCTGCTGCTGCCCGCCGCTCAGCGCGCCGCCGAGCTGGTGCCGCTTGGCCGCGATCTCGGGGAAGAAGGCGAACGCCTCCTCCACCCGGGCTGCCCGCTCGTTCCGCGCGATGTCGTAGCCCGCGAGCATGAGGTTGTCGGACACGGTGCTTTGGGTGAACACCCGATGGCCCTCGATGACGTGCGCCAACCCGGCCTGCGCCGCTTCCCGCGGCCCGACGCCGCGCAGGCTGCGCCCGGCGAACCGGACCTCCCCCACGCTCCACGGCAGCAGCCCGGAGACGGCCCGCAGCAGCGTGGTCTTGCCGGCCCCGTTCGGCCCCAGCAAGGCCACGACCTCGCCCGGCGCGATGTGCAAGGTCACGCCATGCAGGACGGCGATCTTGCCGTAGCCGGCTTGCAGGCCGGCCATCGACAGCAACGGTTCATCCGCCGAGATAGGCACTGACGACCTCCTTGTGCGCCCGGATTTCGCCGGGCGTGCCGCGGGCCAGGACCCGGCCCAGGTTCAACACCGTAACCTCGTCGCAAATCTCGAAGATCAGGTCCGCATGGTGCTCCACCAGCAGCACGCCCACGCCCCGCCGGCTGATTGCCTTGATCAACGCGCCCAGCCGGTGGATCTCGTCGGGCGACAGCCCGGCGGCCGGCTCGTCCAGCAGCAGGAACGCCGGGCGCAGCATCAGCGCGCGGGCGATCTCGACGAAACGCAGCTCGCTGTGCTGCAGCCGGTCCGCCCGCACGTCGGCCAACGCCCCAAGCCCGATGGCGTCCAGCGCCAGCCGGGCCGTTTCCTCGATCCGCCGCTCGTCCCGGTTCTGGCGCGGCAGGGACAGCAGCGCCTCTACGAAGCTTGCCTGCCCCATGGCCGTGCCGCCGACCATGACGTTCTGCAGCACCGTCGCCTCGCCAATGATCCGCGGCGTTTGGAACGTGCGGGCGATGCCAAAGCCGGCGCGGGTGGACGGCGCCCGGCTCGGGAGGCGCTCGGCGCCCACGGACAGGGCGCCTTCCTGCGGGGCGTAGTAGCCGGAGATGACGTTGAGCGTCGTCGTCTTGCCGCTGCCGTTCGGGCCGATCAGCCCGTGCACCTGGCCGGGGCGAACGTCCAGGTCCAGCCCGTCGATGGCCCGCACGCCGCCAAAGCTGAGCGCCACGCCGCGCAGCGCCAAGGCGGCGGGCGCCCGGTCCGCGCCCAGCAGCGCGCCCAGCACGCCCGGGTGCGGCAGGATCGCCCGGTCGCGCGGCAGCGGGCGCCGGTTGCGCACGTCCAGCAGCGCCGCGATCCCGCCGGGGATCGCGAGCACGATCACCAGCAAGAGGACCGCATAGACGAAGGTGGACCAGGCGGCGAGCGGGGCCGCGACCTCCGGCAGCATGGTCAGGAGGATGGTGCCCAGCAGCGGCCCCAGGATGGAACCGCGCCCGCCGATCAGCACGGCGATGAAGAACAGCAGCGACAGGTCGAAGGTGAAGGCGTCCGGCGTGATGTAGGTTTGCAGGCTCGCGAACAGCCCGCCGGCCAACCCGGCCACCGCGCCGGCGAACAGGAACACGCATACCAGGAGCGCCGGCTTGGAGATGCCGGCCGCCTCCGCCGCGACCTCCGCCTCGCGCGTGGCGACCAGGGCGCGTCCGAACCGGCTGCGGGCGATGTTGGCGGTCATCCATGTGCACAGGACGGCGATGCCGAGGCAAAGGTAATACAAGCCCCAAGCGGCGTCGAACGGCGCCGGCAGGGACGGCCCGGCGACGCCGATCCCGCCGCCGGTGACGCTTTGCCAGCCGAGCGCCACCTGGGTGACGATGGTGGCGAAGCCCAAGGTGGTCATGGCAAAGTAGAAGGTCCGCAAGCGCAGCGCCGGCAGGCCCACGACCACGCCGAACACCGCGCCCATGGCGGTGCCCCCGGCCAGCGCCACGGCGGCCGGCACCGGCGGCATCACGGTGCCGGCCGCCAGCACGCTGGCCGTGTAGGCGCCGAGCGCGAACAGCGCGACGTAGCCGATGGCGAGCTGCCCAGCGAAGCCGACGATCAGGTTCAGCCCCGAGATCAAAACCCAGTAGATCGCCGCCCGGGTCGCGATCAGCGCGTAATACTCGTTGCCCGTCAGCGGCAGGACGACGGCGAGCGCAAGCAGCGCCAGGAACGGGAACAGCGCCCGAAGATGCGACGGCCTCGCGCCGCGGGCCGGCGCGGCGCTGCCTTTGGCATCCAGTATTTCAGAAAGGGGAACGGGCTTGTTCATCACACCCGCCGCGCCGTTGAGGTCCCGAACAAGCCCTGCGGTGCGGCCAGCAGCACGGCGATGAACAGCACGAACACCGCGACGGAGGCGAAGATGCCGCCAAAGGTGAAGTTGGCCGCCTGCTGGAACAACCCGAGCGCCAGGCCGCCGATCACCGCGCCCCGATTGTTGCCCAATCCGCCCAGCGCCACCGGGATGAAGCCGTAGAAGTTCAGCAAAGGGCCGTTGGCAAAGAAGGCGAGCAGCAGTTGCCCGCCCGAGAACCCCGCCAGCGCCCCAATCGCCCCCGCCATCGCGTAGCTCGCCACCCGCAGGTTCCGCTCCGGCAGGCCCAGCGCCTTTGCTGCGAAGTTGTCCTCGGCCACCGCGAGGAAGGCCCGCCCGAGCAGCGTGCGCCGGTACAACCATTCCAGCCCGGCCACCGTCACCGCGCAGGCAATCACCGGCAGCCAGTACTTCTCGTCCCACATGCCGCTGCCCATCGGAGCCAAGGACGGGAACGGCCGCGGCTCCGTGCTCCATCCGATGGCGGTGACCTGCTGGATCATCAGCGCCACTGCCAGCGTGGACAGGACGTAAAGGTGCTGGTCCAGGCTCTTCAGCACCGGGCGCACCGCGACGAACTCGGTCACGACACCCACCAGCGCGCAGGCGCCCAGCGTCAGCGGCAGGCCGACCAGGACTGGCAATCCCCAGCGCAGCATGAACAGCGACCCGAGCACGCCCCCGAGCATCCCCAGCATCCCCGCCGTGAAGCTCATGACGCGCGAGGTCGCGAACATCGTGTTGTAGGTGATGCCGATCAGCGCATACACGGCGCCCATGGCCAGGCCGGACGCGACGATGGACGCCAGCATGTCAGCCATACCCCGGCGCCAGCGCAAAGGCGCCGGACTTCGCCGTGTTGGCGGCCGACATCACCACGGCATCCGCCGGGTAGCCGTTGTGCTGCTCCTTTGTGAAACGGTAGTCCCCGAAGTAGCCGGGATACGGGTTCAGCGCGTTCCAATGCCCGATGATGCCGGCACCGGCCGTCCCGCCGGTGGCCTCCACCGCGTTGGCGACCAAGTTGACCGCATCCACGCCGCAAGCCACCCACCACAGCAGCGAGTCCGACAGGCTGACCTTGCCGGCCAGCCGGTCCACCAGCTCCTGGCTGCGGGGCGGCAGCGCGCCCGCGGCATTGAAGCTGCAGCTCCGGTAGCCCACCGCATAGACCTTTTCCCAGTTCGCCGGCTTCGCGATCAGCCCGGCGACATCGCCCGAGGCCAGCGCCGGGTGGCCGGCGAACGGCACGTCCCACCCCATGGCCGCCCGCGTGTTGAGCAGGCGTGCGACCATGCCGGTGGACACGGTCCAGATCACGACCGCCTCCGCCCCGGCGTTGCGGGCGCGCAGCATGTCGGGCGTCATGTCCGGCTGGGTGGCGTCGATGTTGGCCACCGCGACCGCCTCCGCGCCCTCCTGCTTGAACCCGTCCGCGCAGGCGCGGGCGGCGGTCACGCCGTAGCCGGTGGTGTCGCCGAACACCGCGACCCGCTTGGATTTGAGAACGTCCAGGCAGTACTTGCGGACGGCCTCGTCCCATTGCCCGTTGGAGGGCGCGATGCGGAAGGCGTTGGGGAACTTCACCGGGTCGATCAGGGTATCGACCACGCAAGGGTGGATGTTGGGCATCTTGGCGCGCGCCATGATCGCGGTGACCGCAAGCGACTCCCCGGAGTTGGTCGGCCCCCAGATCGCATGGACCTTCTGCTGGCTGATCAGTTCCTGCGTCGCGTTCACGCACTTGGTCGGGTCGCCCTGGGTGTCGCGCGTGACCACCTCGATCATACGGCCCTTGACGCCGCCGGCCGCGTTGATGGCGGTGGCCGCAAACTCCACCCCGCGGTTGAAGCCGATCCCGGGCGCCGAGCCGGGTCCGGTCAGCGTGGTGAGCCAGCCGATCCGGATCGGCTCGTTGGCGGCGACGGCCGGGCGCGGCAGGCCGGCGGCCGACGCTGCCGCGGCGGCGCTGCCGGCGAGGATCTCGCGGCGGGACACGTTCATTGGACTGCTCCCTCAAGGCTTGTTGTCGCCCGGATTGGTCCCGGGTCGTTGGGCGAAAGCTAACGCAACAGGTGGGCGATGTAATCCCTGTTGAAGGTGCCCCAGCACCTGCGGGTTGCCGGTGTCCACGGACAGCGATGCGGCCCTTCGGATGTTCAGAGAGGCTTGTGCAAAATGTTGCACAGCTTGTTGTGTGCCGTGGTAAAATCGTGCATAATATTGCACATATCGCAGATTGAAACCAACCGCGCCAAGATCGTCTCTCGGCTGGAGGCGGAGGGCTGGACGAACGTTGGGGGCGGGCGCCACGACAAGTTCACCAAGCCCGGCGCGGCGGTTTCGGTCATCGTCCCGCGGCACCGGACGCTCAGCCCGGGCGTAGCGCGGGTCATCGCCAAAGCGGCGGGTTGGAAATGAGAAGGAGGGGCAGCGTGCGTTATTTTGCTCTCATCGACGGCGAACCAGGCGCATACGGGGTCGTGTTCCCCGATCTGCTCGGCTGCACCGCCATGGGTGACACCCTGGACGAAGCGTTGAGCGCCGCTGGAGCAGCAATGACGGATTGGGCCAGCACCTATGAGGGCGCCGGCGAAACGCTTCCTGCTCCCCGCACAGCGGAAGAACTAAGCCGTGATCCAGAGGTTGCGGCCGCACTTGCGGAGGGCGCGTGCTGGGCGTCCGTCCCGCTGGTGCGGGCCAGTGGCCGGACGGTCCGGGCCAACCTGTCGCTTGACGAAGGCGTTATTGCCGCTCTGGACGCCGCCGCGGACGCCCGCGGCGTGACGCGCTCCGGCATGGTGTCTATCCTGGTCCGACAACACATGCACGAGGTGAGCTAGGCCCGCGCCTCACACATAGCCCCGCCCGGTGGCCCCGCGGCAAGGTTTCCGCATGTCCGGCGCGTGCCTGTTTCGCAAACCAGCAAGCACGCCGGTTTCCGGGAACATGGGCTGGTCCAACCGGATGATGGGCTATGTTTCAGCAGCGGAAACCTTCATGCGCCCTCCTTCCTGCTGATCCGGGCGGGCGTGCCGACCGTGTAGCGCGCCAGCACGGCCGGGTCGGGATCGCAGCCGAGTCCGGGGCCGCCGGGCACGGCGAGCTTGCCGTTCG
>CAXSAZ010000032.1:0-45183 GCA_964235485.1 uncultured Acetobacteraceae bacterium
GCGCCGGGCCGGGTGCGGTTGAAGCCGAACCGCTGCTCCACCCCGAAGGTGCGCAGAACGGCGAACGGCAGGCCCAACACGGAGGACACCGCGCCGGCCGCGAGGAGGAACAGCACGCTGCGGGTGAGGCCGGGTGAAACCCATTGCTCGACCGCGCCATACAGCGCGTCGTAGCCGAACACGGCCCAGCCCAGCGCCACGGCCAGCCCGAACAGCGACGCCGCCGCGCCCAGGCGCAAACGCGCCCGCTCGTAATCAGCGGCGCGCTGGTGCTCCGCCAGGCTGACCGCCTCCGCGAAGCCCGGCGGCACGGCGCCGCGGTGGCGCGCCACGTGGGCGGCTTGGCGGGCGCGCAGCACCAGGTCAAGCGCGGTTGCGGCAATGGACGTGAGGATGAACAACAAGAGCAGGATCGGCATGGAAACCGATATAGTGCGCGGCCGGGCGCTGGCGACGGGTCAAGGTGTTGACGCTCCGCGACAGGCCCGCGTCGCACGGCCTGTGAGGCTACGGGCAGGGCGAGGGAAAGCTGTCAGACGGGCCGTATCACCCCGGCAGCCGCTCATGGAAAATGGCCCGGCGCCGCCCGTTGGCGGCCAGGATGGCGCAAAACAGGACCAGGAGGCCGACGGCGTAGGGCGAGTACGCTTCTTCCTGGAACACGCCGTTGGTCAGGCCGATCCAAAGCCCGATGAACAACAGGTCGGTCGGTGCCGCCCCGGGCCGCGGCGACGTCCCGATCGGCGCCTTCTGCAGCAGCCTGACCAGGGCGGCGAAGATGGCGATGCTTCCAACGCCCATTTGGTAAAGCATGACGCCCACCGCGCTTTCCAGCCCGACATCGGCGGCGCCGGCGTGCTGCATCTTCTCCCAATACGCCTTGGACACGGTGGTGCCCATGTTGCCCCCGGCCCCCAGCCCATGACCCAGCGGGTTGGACAGGAACCCGTAAACACCGCCCATGAAGCCCAGCGCATGGAAGTCGCCGATCTGGATGCCGGTCCGGATGCCATAGATGATGTAGAAGGCCGAGAAGCCCAGGGTGGCGGCGATGAGCAGCGACTTGTTTCTTGTGAGATACCACAGGATATACAGGGCGGTGGTGATGGCAAACAGCACGATTGGCCCTTTGACCCCGGCGCTGATGCCGAACGCCAGCAGGATGGGCACCAACTCGAACCGGCCGAGGCTCATCAGCACCAGCGCGGAGACCGAGAGCACATAGGCATAGCTGATGCTGTGCATGTTGGGACCGCCGAAGCGGAAGCTGCCTTCGCCCCCCGAAACCAGGGGGGAGTTGAACCAGGCGCCCGTCTGCGTTTCGATCACGGACTGCACGTCGAAGAGGTATCGGTCCGCCAAGAGACCGGAGTTCTTGAGATTGAAGAAGTCCTTCGCGTTGACCATGCCGAGGTACCAAGTCGGGTCGGCGATCTCAAGCGCCGCCAGGATCAAGCCCATGAATACGGCAAGCAGGAAGCAGAGGGCGGCGGTGCGGTATCCCCACGATGAACCCAGCCGCAACCCGATCAGCAGGCTGAACAGCATGGCCGAGACTGACCGGAACGAGATGATGGCGCCGACCGGGCCTTGGAGGGCAGCGCCGATGGCCATGTAGGCCGCGGCGACGGCAATCGCGACGAAGGCGTACTGGCTCAGGCGCTTGATCCGGGCGTCCCGCGAGCGGAGAAGGTCAACGGAGAACGCCCCCGCCACGACGACCGCGCTGATGAACGACGATCCCGACAAGGCGACGTAGCTGGTGTGGCTCATGCCGGGGCTGAAGATCGAGACCAGCACGTTTTGATAAAGGAGGATTTGCAGGAAAACGATGAACGCCGGCAACGGCTTGTTGAAAGCGAGCCACGCCAGCCCGCCCATGCACACCACGATGCACGCCGGGCTGACCTCTTTCACGAGAACGATGTGGCAGATCAGCCCGAAAACGCTGACGGCCTGCCAGGCGAGGACATGGAGAATGGCCGCGGGCACCGACAGCTCATGGTAAGGCTGGGCCGTCGGCCTGGGCGGCGCGACGGCGTAGCTGCGGCTAATGTAGGTCATGGCGCAAACCGCGTCGCGTGATACAGGATTTCGACATCAGGGCCAATTCAAAGCTTGTTGCCGGTTTCGCGCCAGGCCAGGGCGCACCCTGCAGCGGGATCAAACGGCTTTTCTTGCAGTTAGGCAATGAACAATGGGGACGGGGCCATCGGGTTGAACGGGGCCGTTCCCATGATCCTAAACCGTTGCGGCGCGGAAGGTCAAACCGCGGGCCGGCCCGGGGTCCAAGGGGGCACGTTCCGTCAACAAAGTTGGCGGTAGTTAAAGTTTTGTCTTCTGCTCGCCGAACAACAGCAAGACACGGCCCGTCGATATTGCGCTGTTCGTTTTGCCAACGTTATCTCCGCCGGCTCGCATTTCAGCCGATCAAGGAGACCTGCAATGGCCGCGACGTCCGCTTCTGCAAGCGCCAATCCGACCTTTGACGACGAGTTCAACACGCTGTCCCTTTATGACGGCAAAACGGGCACTTGGCAGCCCTCCATGTTCTACAGCCCCAACGGAACGACCGACCCCAGCATCAGCTCGTGGGAGGTCAACCCGATGTGGGGACCGACCTCGGCGCCCGAAGCCAACGTGTACTCGGCCAGCGACGGCGTGCTCTCGATGGGGATCAAGCCGACGCCTGCCAGCGTCAGCGCCGCCGTGCAAAACAAGCCGTTCCTCGCCGGGGAACTCACAACCTACCAATCCTTCTCGCAAACCTACGGCTACTTCGAGATGAAGGCGAAGGCCGCCGCCGGCGCCGGCACCATATCCGCCTTCTGGCTGCTGCCGGTCGATGGGTCCTGGCCGCCTGAACTCGACGCGGCCGAGTTGCTCGGCAACAACCCGACGACGCTGGTGATGACCGCCCACTCCAGCAGCAGCGGCACCAACCCGCAATGGGCCACCATCCCCGACGCCACGCAGGGCTTCCACACCTACGGCGTCGATTGGCAGCCGGACAAGATCACCTGGTACTTCGACGGCAAGGAGATGAAGCAGCAGGCGACGCCGGCCGACATGAACAAGCCGATGTACATGCTGATCGACACCATGACCGGCACGGCGGACTCGTGGATTGGCGCGCCGCAGCCCGGCACGACCAGCCAGATGCAGATCGACTACATCCGGGCCTATGCCTCGAAGCCGGACCTTTCGTCGGGCGGCTCGCCGGACCCGGGCGGCTCGACCAGCCCGCCGCCGCCGCCGGCCGCCACGCCGGCCAACGCGACGGACACGCTGGTGCTGCAGTTGTCGGAGGACGCCTACCAGGGCGACGCGCAGTGCATCATCAGCATCGACGGCAAGACCATCGGCGACACGGTGACGGTGACGGCCTCCCACGCCCAGGGCCAGTCGCAAACCGTGACGCTGACCGGCCAATGGGGACCCGGCGCCCACGACGTGGGCGTGCAGTTCATCAACGACGCCTGGGGCGGCAACGGGGACACCGACCGCAACCTGTATGTGGAAAGGGTCACGCTGGACGGCCAGGCGGCCCCGGGCACGCCCGTCGCCCAGTATGGCAACGGCACGGCCCACATCGCCACCGCCGCCAGCCCGCTTGTGCTGCAATTGTCGGAGGACGCCTACCAGGGCGACGCGCAGTTCACGGTCAGCGTGGACGGCAAGACGCTGGGCGGCGCGCAGTCGGTCACGGCGTCGCACGCCAAGGGCGAGGCACAGAACTTCGCCTTTGGCGAAGCCATGGCGGCCGGCACGCATGACGTGGCGGTGTCGTTCCTGAACGACGCTTGGGACGGCACGGCGGCCACCGACCGCAACCTGTATGTGCAGGGCATCACCGCCAACGGCGCGGCGATGCCAGCCGCCGCCGCCGCCCTCCTGGGCACCTCAACCCAGCACTTCACCATCACCGTACCCGTCGCGGCCTGAACAGGGGGGCGGCCCCCTCGACGCTTGCGCGTCGAGCGGGGCCGCCCGGCGCCGCTACTTGGCTGGCTCGGTGGCGGGCGTTTCTGCAGCGGGCGCGTTCGCGGCGGCGGGCGCCGCCGCTGCGGCTGAGGCCGCCTTGGCACTCGTCACCTGCTGCAGCAGGGCGTTGAGCTGCTGCGTGGCGGCGGCCTGCTGGCTGGCGGTCTGGTCCAACTGCCTGCGCGCATCGGCCAAACGCGCTTCCATGTCGGATGCGTCCTGCTTTCCGCGGTCAAGCTGGGCCGCCAGCGTCTTGACCTGCTGCTCGGTGGCGCTGCGCTGCTCGGCAAGCTGGGCGAGCTGGGCCTTGCCGTCGGCCATCTGCTGCTCAAGCGCGGCGCGGTCCTGCTGGCTGCGGTCGGCCTGGGCTTGCAGCGACTTCAACTGCTGCTCGGCAGCGTCGCGCTGGTCGTTGAACTGGCCCAGATGCGCCTGGACATCCGCAAGCTGCTTCTGCGCCGTGGCAGCGGCGGCCTGGGCGTCCTCGGCCTGGTGCTGCAAGGCCGCGATCCGCTGCTGGGCTTCCGTGGCCTGCTGGGTCGTGCGCTCGAGCTGGCCGGCGGCGTCACCCTGGCGCTTCTGCACCGCGTCGGCTGCGGCCTGGGCGGCGGGAAGCAACTGCTGCAGCGACGCCAGCCGCTGCTCCGCGTCGGTGCGCTGCTTGGCTGCGCCGTCGAGCTGGGCCTGCGCGTCGGCCGCCTGCGCTTGCGCTTGGACGGCCGCCTGCTGGGTTTGCTGCAGCGCCGCTTCCGCTTTCGTGATGTCAGCGGAACGGTTGGCGGCTTCCTGGGTGAGCTGCGCGAGCGATTGGCGCAGCTCGTTTTCCTGGGCGTGCGCCCCCTCGATCCGCTTGCTGATGTCGGCCAGTTCCTGGGTGCGGGCGGCGGCATCGCTGTCGAGCTTGGCAGCCGCTTCCTTGCTCTGCGCCAGCTTGCCATCCGCTTCCGTGGCCGCGGCGCGCTGGGCGGCCAACTGCTGCGTGAGGGTGTTGAGCTGCGTTTCGACGTTTTCGCGGCCCTGCGTTGCCGCGGCGGCGGCTGCGTTGGTGGCGGCGAGAGCGGCAGCGGCGGCGTCGCGGTCCTGCGTAGCCTTCTTGGCCGCTTCCGTGGCCTCGCCCGTGCTTTTCTGGAGATCGGCCAGCGTCCCGGACGCCTTCTGCTGCTGGTCGAGCTGCGCCGCGAGCTGCTGCCGCTCCGTCGTTATCTGGCCGATCTGCGCGGATGTGCTGGCGCGCAAGGCGGACTTCGACGAAACCTCGGACAGCGCGAAGATCCAGCCGACAAGGGCCAGCGCAGCCACGCTGAGCGTCACCGGCCGCTTGAGTTCGGCTTTCCAGTCGATGTCCATGGTGCTTGCTTCCCAACCCGTTGTTCGTGTCTCGGACGATAAAGGTCTCGCCCCGGCGGCGAAAGGTGGGGAATGGGATAATCACTCCCGGCGCGTCGCAAAATTTGGGACGCGGCCCCGGCGCGGCTGCGGCGCATGAGACGGTGGCTGCGGACTGCCGCGCGGACAGGGAGGCCAACCGCCAACCATGCTCCGCGCGGGCTTGGGCCGCCGGGCGGGGCGGCTAGGTGGCTTGGGGGAGCCAAAGGAACGTGCCGGCCGGGTCGCTGGACGGCAGGATCAATGCCGCGCTTGCGGCGGCGGGCGTCGGCAGGGCCGCTTGGCCCGCGGCGGACGATGCGCCGGCAAACTGCGACGTGATGGCGGAAGCGAGGTCGCCGGGCAGCAGGGCCGTGATCTGCTGCTGGATGGCGTTGATCGTCGGCTGGGCCAGCGATGGCATGGGCATCGACGCGGCGCTTGAAGCCATTGAAAGAACTCCCGTAAAATGCTGCCGCTGGTTGATGAAGCTCTTGAGCGGCATCGAGAGGCAGAACACCTTCTGTCCAACTCCGCATTTTCAAATGATTGTGTGGCAATCATCATGGCGTGAACGCTGGGTAGCCAGGCTTTCAAAGTTATTTTGACGCTTGCAGAGAATTTGTGCTTGAAATGTCTTTCTTCATACCGCGATGCCGGTCCAGCTTGCCGGGAGCTGACTGCATTTTGAAGTGCGAAAGCGGTTCGACAGGCCAATGCTTGGGTTCAAGCCGGCATCACTCAAACGTTCACCGCGCTCAAAATGTCGGTGTTGTAACGAAGCGCGATCAACCAGGGTGGGACGCATGTTGGAAACGCCGGCCCGGCGTTGCCATCGTCGCTCCCCAACAGTTATGGAAGGCGGCCACCATGTACGACACCGGCATCTGGGACGGTTACCCCGATGATCCCGAGAAAAGCGACTGGCATTGGGTGGAGGGCGCAGACGGGCTGCGCCCGCTGTTGTGGCGCGGCGATGATTGGCCGGAACGGGTGGACCGAGGCGAGTGGCAGGACGGCTTCGCGGTGCTCAGCGTCCGCGACGTGAGCCGGGGGCGCTACCATGGCCCGGTCGCCATGCCGCCCCGCTTGGCCGCCTTGTTCCGTATGCGAGTCCTGACCGGCGCCGTTTGATCGGCGCAAGGCTGCGTCCCGGCCCGGCCCGGCATGGTCGGGACGGCTCCTTGTCGCAAGTCATCTCAAATATCGATAATTTTGAGTAACCAAATCCTGCTTGTGAAGAAAAGTAGACGTTTCGTTAAAACACTGATAGCAATTCATTAATGAATAGTTAAGTTGAGGCGCATCCAAATGCGTTTTCCAGCCGTAGTTTAACAGGACTCTAACGCTACGCATCTTATATTCTGAGAGTGAAGCAAACGAGTTAACTGTGCTGGCAGTGGCAGCACGCCACGCGCCAGGTCCATCACGCTGGAGAGCAAAGCATGACGTTTTCATCCCCCGCCGCCATTCTTCCCGAAGGCCGTAGCTGGAGCGTGGCCTCGCCGCCCGCGAACCCGCGCCTTGCCATGCACCACCGGCTGCCACGGAGCTTTCAGCCGTTCCTGACCTGGCTCACGGCGCAGCCCGCCCCGGGCGAAGCGCCGCGGGACCGCTCGCCGTTGCGCTTCGTCGCCGTTGCCCTGCTGCAAACGCTGCTCGGCGCCGCGCTGAGCGTGGCTGCGCTCCAATTCTGCCCGCCCTTGGCGGTGTTCGGCATGGCGCTCACGACGGCGGGCCTCGGCCTGTTCCAAGTGGTGGTGTTCCACCATTGCTCGCACGGCACCGTGTTCCGGGACCGCGACACCAACATCGCAGTCGGCCGGCTCGTTTCCGCGATCCTGCTGTTCAAGCACTTCGACCATTACAAGCATGAGCACATGCTCCACCACAGCAACAACAAGCTGCTGACGGAGGAGGACGAGTTCGCCGACTTCGTGTTCAACACCTGCCGGCTTGAGGCCGGGGTGGACTTGGCCGTGCTGCGCCGCCGGGTCCTGCTGAACCTCCTGTCGCCCGTGTTCCACGCGCGGTTCGCGTGGCGCCGGGTCCGGGCGGCGTGGGGGTCGCATGACGCCCAGCACAACGCTTCGGGCATCGCCGTGTGGGCGGCGATGGCGCTCCTGGCGATGGCGACCGGGCATTGGCTGGCTTTCCTGCTGGCCTGGGTCGTGCCCGTCACCGTGCTGCTGCAGGCCGCAACGGTTGGCCGCATCCTGTGCGAGCACAGCTTCCCCGAAGCGGAGCTGATCGCCGCCCGCGGACGCGACCTCACCGCCCACGCCACGGGCGGCGTGTTCCCGGGCGTCATGCCGCCAGCGGCGTCGGCGGCCTCGCCCCGAGGCGCGCTGGCCTGGCTCGGCTGGTGGCTGAACATGCTGGTCGTGCAGGTCTTCGTGCGCCTAGTCGTGCTGGTCGGCGACGCGCCCTGCCACGACTACCACCACCGCAAGCCGGCCAGCCGGCGCTGGACCGACTACATCCACGCCCGGCACAACGACGCGGAGGCCGGGTCCAAGGTCTTCACCGCCGACTACAAGGAAACGTGGGGCTTGTTCCGCGCCGTGGATGCCACCCTGGCGAGCCTGTCGCGGCTGCCGCCCGGCACGCCGCTCTGAGCCGCGATGGCTTGGCCGCCTGCCTGCGCAGGGCGGCGGCCAAGGCAGGACCGGACCGGCCCCGCCCACAGCGGCTCGGTTCCTGCAAACGCCTGGCGCCGTCATGCGAAGCCCGCGTCGTCCCGCGCCATGTGCACAGGCAGGATGATCCGGGCCTGGCTGCTGCCGTTGAGCCGCGTTTCCGTCAGCAGCACGCCGTCATGCGCCTCGATGATGCGGCGCGCGGCGGCAACCCGGTCGGTGCTGGCCTCGACGCGCGGCCAGCCCAACTGTCCCGCGTCTTCGGACGCAGGCTCGGCCGAGGGCGCGCCCTCGGCGGAGCAGCCCACCAGGATCTCCACCGCGCCGTCGCCGCGCCGCCCGACCGACAGCTTGACCGCCGAACCCGGCAGCGCGCGGGCCAGCGCGCTGCCCACCAGCGCCTGGATCGCCCGGTGCATGATGTCCCGATCCACGCACACCGACACATGCCGTTTGGGCAGGCTCACGCTCAGCTCCACGCCGCCCTTGACGCTGGCCGGGTAGCAGGCGCGCAGCACCCGGCGCATCGCGTCGCCGAGGTCGATCCATTGCACGTCCAGATGGAGGGACTGGTCCCGGGTGGTCGCGAGGTCCAGGGCGTCGTTGGCAAGGGCGGCCAGGTCGCGCGAGCTTTCGGAAAGCTGCTGCGCCACCGCGGCGATCCGCTCCGGCCCCGCCGCCAGCCCGGGGTGGGACGCCATGGCCTCCACCAGCGTCACGATATGCTCAACGGTGGGACGCAGGCGGTGCGCAAGCGTTTCCAGGAACCGCGCCTGGATGACGCTTGCCTCCTCCGCGGACTGCTTCGCCTGGCGCAACTGCGCTTCCGCGTGCTTGCGGTAGAGCACGTCGAGGTAAACGAACAGCGCCGTCTCGATCAGCTCCTGGTCGCCCGACTCGAACGGGCGGCTCACGTTGCCTTCCGAGCGGTTGCCGATGACGAGGGCATGGCCGCTGGACCAGTCGTAGGCCCAAAGGATGAACGGCAAACGAAGCACGTCGAGCAGCCCCTCGGGCGGCCGGTCGAGCCGGAGCGAGCTGGTGAAGTAGAAGCCCGGCGGGTTCGGGACCATCACCACCTCGTCCGCTTCGAGGCTCGTGCCGCCGATGGCGTGGGCCACCAGGAACCGACCGCTGCCGGGCGGCTCTTCGCGCAGCAGGGCGGCGCGGTCGCACAGGGCCGCTTCCACGACGACCTGCAGCAGCGCCCCGCCCACGTCGTGCATCGCCTGGGCCGGTTCGGTGAAGCGGTAGGCTTCGCGCACCAGCCGGGCCACCGTGCGGCTGCGGCGGGCTTCCAGGAACGCCTGGCTTTGCTCCTCCTGCAGGCGGAGCAGCCGGGCGCCGAGGTCGTTGCACTCGTTGCGGTAGTACTGCAGCTCCCGCTCGTAGGGGTTGCCGAGGCCGGCGCGGCTGTTCATGGCGCCGCCTGCGTCAGCACGGTGAGAACCCCCGTCCAGTCGAGCGGCCGGCTGTAGCTCCCGAACGGCGCGATCTCCACGCCCGAATAGAAGCCGAGCAGCGGAAACGACGCATGGAGGTCCCGCATCAGCAACGCGGCCTCCTCGAACGGCGCGCCGCTGCGGGCGCTGGCCCGGCCGGCGCAGTCGATGTAAAGGCCGAAGAAAGGCTTGGCGGCCGGACTTCGCGCGCGGGCCGCCGCGGTTCCCTGGCGGACCGAGTCGAGCATCAGCGCGTTGTCCCGCGCCATGATCTGCACCCTGGCGCCCTGGCGGAAGTCCGGCTCGAACAAGGTGATCGAGCCGTTCGAGCGGTTGGCGCCCAGGATCAAGCGGTTCACGTAGGCGTTCTCGTCATAGGGCGCGAAGGGGTCGCCGTGCTTCTCGCCCAGGGTCGCCACGAGGGACAGGTCGCTGCCGTCGGTGCTGCCGAGGCGCAGGCCGAGCATCCGCTCGATCACCGCAAGCGCCGGCTCCCCGTCCAGCTCGTGCACCACCGCCCCGTCGATGCGGGTGATCCGCATGAAGCTGCTGACGGGCCGGCAGCCGTGCATCACGGTGGTTTCGGCCTTGACCGCGGGTGGGAACACCAGGGCCACCGCCGAGTGCTTGCTCACGCCCTCGCCGTCGAACACCCAGCCGTCGGACAGGTTCAGGTCGGTGAGCAGGCCGCCGCCGATCAGGGTGACCCGCTTGGCGCCCAGGCCGGCGTGGAACCCGTCAACAAGCGCGCTCGCATGGTGCAGCCGCAACGGAAGGGTGGAAGCGACGCTGTCGAAGAACAGCAGGACCACCGCGTCGTCCGCCGCCTGGGCGGCCACCGCGCGCGAAAGCGCCTCGCCGGCTTCCGCTTCGCCGTCCAGCAGGCCGTGGGTGACGTGGACCTGCGGCACGGGGCCAGCGGCGGTGAATGCGACGATGCCCACCTCCATGCCGCTATAGCCAAGCTCGCCGCCGCCCATCGCCCCGGCCGCCGAGCCGCCCACCACGGGAACGGCGCCATACGCCGCGCGGAGCGCCGCGAGCGCCGCCGCCGGGTCGTGCTTGCCGCCACAGAACACCAGCAGGAGGACGGGCGCGACGCTGCCAAGCAGCGCGCAGCAACGCTCGACGACAGTTACGGTATCATAATGAATGGCATAGGCAACCTGGACCGAGTTGCTTGGGGCATCGGTCGAATCCGCAACGGGGCTCGTTCGCATTCCAAAGCAATAGCACATGGCCGAACGCATTTGACAGAATTGTCATCGCATACCAAGCGCGAATGCTTTATTCGGCCTCCATAGTCAACCATCATGTCAATTTCTAAGCATTGATGCCCATAGAGAGTAGTTTTTAGACAGCAGCGGACCATCAGATGGAAGGGGATGGCCCCCCGGGATCAGGCCCGGCCGCGAGCCGGTCCGCCTGCGCCAGGTCGTCCGGCGTGTTCACGTTGAAGAAAGGGTCCACGCGCCCGACCGGCCACTCGACCACAGCGGGGCCATGGCGCCCGACATAGGCGCCCACCTTGCGTACGCCCTCCTCCGTCAGCGCCCGGCGCAGGTCGTGGCGCAGCGCCACCGGCCAGAGCGCCGCCACCGGGTGCGTCCGCCCGCCTGACGCGGCGCAGGCCAGCGCCGCGCCGCCGAGGCCGGCATGGAGCCGGGCCACGAAGTCCTGCGGCAGGAACGGTGTGTCGCCGGGCACGGTCACGACCCAGCGCACGTCCGGCGTGACCTGCGCCGCCCAATCCAGCCCGGCCAGCACGCCCGCCAGCGGCCCCGGCCGGTCCGGCAGGTCGTCGCCCACCACCGGCAAGCCGAAGCCCTCGAAGCGGGCCGGGTCCCCGTTGGCGTTCAGGATCAGCCGCGTGACCTGGGGCAGAAGGCGCGCGACCAGCCGGGCCAGCACGGCCTGGCCTCCCACGGTGCGGAGCGCCTTGTCCCCGCCGCCCATGCGCCGCGCCAGGCCGCCGGCCAGGATCACGCCGAGCGTCGGTTCCGTCATCGGCGGGGCGGCTTCGTGTCGGGATGGCGCGCCCGGAAAGACTCGAACTTCCAACCCCCAGATTCGTAGTCTGGTGCTCTATCCAATTGAGCTACGGGCGCCTCAGAGGCAGGCGATGTAGCCCAGGGGTCCCGGCGCCGCAAGGGGCTTCGTCGTCGCGGGCCGCCCGTCAACCGGAACTGCCCTGCTTGGCGAGCGGCGGCACGAACAGCGGCGCGGTGTCCCACGGAAAGAGGATCCACGTTTCCTGCGGCACCTCGACCACCCAGGTGTCGGCCAGGCGCTGGCCGGCGGGCTTGGCATACAGGCAGGCGAAGTGCGCCCGCGGCAGCAGGTCCCGCACCACCCCCGCGGTGACGCCGCTGTCCACGAGGTCATCGACGATCAGGAACCCGGCGCCGTCCCCGGCCGCGGCGGGGGTCTTGAGCACGTGCGGCTTGGCCCGCTGCTCCTCGTCGTAGGTCGCGACCGACACGCTCTCGACCAGCCGCAATTCCAGTTCCCGGGCCACGATCGCCGCCGGGATCAGCCCGCCGCGCGACACGGCCACGATGCCGCGGAACGGGCCGTGCGGCATGAGCTTCGTGACCAAAGTCCGCGCGTCGCGGTGCAGTTGGTCCCAGGTGACGGTGGCGTAGCTGCGCGCCATCAGAACAGCCGCCCGCCGGGGGGCACCGCCTGGTCCGGGCGCACCAGCACCACCGCCCCCTCCGCGTCCGGCATCCCGAGCGTCAGCACCTCGCTGCGGAACTTGCCGATCTGCCGGGGCGCGAAGTTGACCACGGCGCAGACCTGGCGTCCGACCAGCGCGTTTGGCGCGTAGTGCTCGGTGATCTGCGCCGAGGATTGCCGCACGCCCAATTCCGCGCCGAAGTCGATCCACAGCTTGATCGCGGGCTTGCGCGCTTCCGGATAGGGCTGCGCATCGACCACGGTGCCGACCCGGATGTCGATTCGGTGGAAGTCGTCGAGGGTGGCGGGATCGTTCATGGCCGCATCATGCCGGGATCGCGCCGTGATTGCCAAGCCGGGCGGCCCATGCCAGCCTTGCGGCATCTCGATGTCCAGGACCCGGCCATGATCCCATCCGCGCCGCGCGACTTCCATCTCGCCGGGCGCAGCCCCGTTTATGCCACGCACGGCATGGCGGCGACCTCCATGCCGGCCGCGACCCTGACCGCGCTCGACGTGCTGCGCGCGGGCGGCAACGCGGTGGACGCCGCCGTGGCCGCGGCCGCCGTGCTGGGCGTGATCGAGCCGCAATCCACCGGGATCGGCGGCGATTGCTTCTGCCTGTACGCGCCGGCCGGGGAGGGCCGGGTGGTGGCGCTCAACGGCTCCGGCCGCGCGCCGGCGGCGGCAACCATCGACTGGTTCGAGGGGCAGGGCATCGCCGCGCTGGAGAACACGTCCGCCCACGCCGTCACCGTGCCCGGCGCCGTGTCCGCGTGGGAGCTGCTGCTCACGGCGCACGGCACCAAGGGGCTGGACGAGCTGCTGCAGCCGGCGATCCGCTTCGCGGAGGAGGGCTGGCCCGTGCACCACCGGGTCGCGTCCGACTGGCGCGGGGCTGAGGACAAGCTGCGCGCCACCGGCGCCGACGCCTTTTTGCCGGGCGGCACAGCGCCGCGGGAAGGCGACCGCTTCGTGCAGCGCCCGCTGGCCGAGACCCTGCGCGGCATTGCCCGGCACGGCGCCCGCGCCTTCTACGAGGGCGCCGTCGCCACCGACATGGTGCAAACGCTCCACGCCCGCGGCGGGCTGCACACGGAGGCCGACTTCGCCGCCGGGCGCACGGCGGCGGCGTTCGTCGATCCCATCCATGCGGCCTGGCGCGGCATGGAGGTTTGGCAATGCCCGCCCAACGGCTCCGGCCTCCTGGTGCTGATGCTGCTCGGCATCCTGGAGGGCTTCGACCCGGCGCGGGACGGCCCGCTCGGCGCCGAGCGCCTGCACCGCCACCTGGAAGCCGCCCGCCTGGCGTATCGCGACCGCGACGCCTTCCTCGCCGACCCGTCGCAGGCCGAGGTGCCCGTCGCCCGCCTCCTCAGCCCCGAGTACCTTTCGGCCCTGCGCCGCTCCATCGACCCGGCGCGCGCCATGCCGGTCCTGCCGGCGCCGGGCGAGGCCATGCTCCCGGCGCATCGCGACACGGTGTACCTGTGCACCGTGGACCGCGACGGCAACGCTTGCAGCTTCATCAACTCGCTGTTCCAAAGCTTCGGCTCCGGCATCCTGGCGCCGGGGTCGGGGGTGATGCTGCACAACCGCGGCCTGGGCTTCCGGATCGAGCGGGGGCACCCGAACTGCATCGCGCCGGACAAGCGGCCCATGCACACTATTATCCCCGGCATGGTGATGCAGGGCGGGCGCGCGGTCATGCCGTTTGGCGTGATGGGCGGGCACTTCCAGCCGATGGGCCAAAGCCTGTTCCTGTCCAACATGTTCGAGTATGGCCTCGACATCCAGCAGGCGCTCGACCTGCCGCGGCTGTTCCCGTATGGGGGCAAGGTCGAGATCGAGCGCGGCATCCCCGCCGCCGCGGCGGAACGGCTGGCCCGGCTGGGCCATGACGTGATGACGCCCGAGCGCCCGCATGGCGGCGGCCAGGCGATCTGGATCGACCACGCCCGCGGCTGCATGGTCGGTGGGTCCGACCCGCGCAAGGACGGGATGGCGCTGGGATACTAGCGGCGCGCCGGTTCAGCTTTTGGCCGAGGCGAAGGCGTTGAACGTGATCAACGTGTAGGTGTCGGCCACGCCCGGCAACGTCTGCACCCGCTCCGTCACGAACAGCCCGGTGTCCTGCGCGTCGTCCAGGTAGAACTTGCCTAGCAGGTCGTATTGGCCGGAGGTCGAGTAGATCTCCGACAACTCCTCGATCGTATCAACCGCGAGCTGGGCGACGCGGTAGGCGTGGCCCATCTGGCATTTCATTTGGACGAAGATCGCGCGCATCGGAGTCCCCTGCTTTTGCCCGTTGAAGCTACCGCGCTTCTGTGGCGGCAGCCACGCGCGTCCGGCAGCCGGGATTGACCGGCCTTGGCCAGGTCGGGCGAGGGGTGGTAGTAGAACCTGATCAAGCGGCGTTTCCCGTCGTGGTCAGCCGGCGATGGCGCCGGCAGGTCTTGGCACGGCGTGCCCGCGGCGGACCGCGTGCCCGGGCGGGACCGCCGCGGGATGCGCGACCGAGGAGTGCTGAGAATGGACGCGCAGGCGCCTGGACCGACCTTTCGCCCCGGCGGGAGCTTGTCTCCGCGCCCCGGTGGCCGGGTGCTGGCGGACGCGCTGGTGGCCCAGGGCATCGACCATGTGTTCGCCGTGCCCGGCGAAAGCTACCTGGACGTGCTGGACGGGCTGTACGACGTGCAGGACCGCTTGCGCCTCATCACCTGCCGGTTCGAGGCGGGCGCGGTCAACATGGCCGAAGCCTATGGCAAGCTCACCGGCCGCCCCGCCGCCGCCATGGTCACCCGCGGCCCCGGCGCCTGCCACGGCGCGGTCGGCGTGCACGTGGCGCAGCAGGACAGCACGCCGCTGCTGCTGTTCATCGGCCAGATCCCGTTCGAGGAAACCGACCGCGACAGCTTCCAGGAGGTCGATTACCGCCGCATGTTCGGCCCGCTCGCCAAGTGGGTCACGCAGATCGACGACGCCCGCCGCATCCCGGAACTGGTCGCCCACGCCGTGGATGTCGCGACGACCGGGCGGCCCGGCCCGGTGGTGATCGCGCTGTCGGAGGAGATGCAGAAGCACCGCGTTTCCGTCCCCGACATCGGCCGCGCGCCCGTGTCCGCCGGGCTGCCGGACCCGGCGGCGCTGGCGCAGATGCAGGCGATGCTGGCCCGGAGCCGCAAGCCGCTGGCGATCCTGGGCGGAAGCTGCTGGACCGGGGCGGGCCGGGCGGCGGTTCGGGAGTTCTTGGCGGGGCATGGCCTGCCGGTCGCCGTGGGCTTCCGGCGGCAGGCGCTGTATGACGGCCGGCTGCCGAACTTCGTGGGCGACCTCGGTGTCGGCTCCGACCCGGCCTTGGTGGCGCGGGCGCGGGAGGCGGACCTGATCCTCGCCGTCGGCACCCGGCTCGGCGAGGCGACCACCCAGGGCTACCAGCTCTTCTCTGGCGGCAGCGCGCCGATCATCCATGTGTATCCCGACGCCGCCGAGATCGGCCGGGTGTTCCGCCCGGCGCTCGGCATCGCCTGCGGCCTCGACGCCTTCGCCCACGCCGCCGCGGCGCTGCCGCCGGTGGATGCCAAGCCCTGGGCCGAGTGGACCCGCTCGCTGCGTGCCTTGCGGGAGGCCGGGCGCGCGGTGCCGGAGTACGAGGGGCCGCTGAACCTCGCGCAGGTGATGCGCGAGTTGGAGGGATTGGCGCCGCCTGACGCCGTGTTCACCTCGGACGCCGGCAACTTCGCGACCTGGCCCGCCCGCTTCATCAACTTCGGCGACGGCCAGCGCATGATCGGCCCGGCCAACGGCGCCATGGGCTACGGCGTGCCCGCCGGCATCGCGGCGGCGCTGGCGTTCCCCGGCCGCACCGCGATCACCTTCGTGGGCGACGGCGGCATGTTGATGACCGGGCAGGAGATCGCCACCGCCTTCCAGTACGGCGTGGCGCCCATCGTGCTCGTGTTCAACAACGCGATGTACGGCACGATCCGCATGTATCAGGAGCGCGCCTACCCCGGCCGCGTGTCCGGCACCGCGCTGACCAACCCCGATTTCGCCAAGTACATCGAGGCGTTCGGCGGTCACGGCGAGGTGGTCACGGACACCGCCGGGTTCGCCCCCGCCTTCCGCCGCGCCGTCGCCAGCGGCAAGCCGGCGGTGATCGAGCTGCGCATGAACCCGGAGCAGATCACGTCGCGCGCCACGGTGGCGCAGCTTCGGGCCGGGGCGGGGGCGGCGGCCGGTTGATCACCCGCGCCGCCCGGCCATCGCCCGGTTCTCCAAACGGCTCAGCAGGCGCACGAACGGCCACAGCAGCAGGAAGTACATCGCCGCCGCGGCCACGATGGGCGTCGCGTTGTAGGTGACGCTCTGTGCCTGCCGCGCCTGGAACAGCAGTTCCGGCAAGGCCACCACGGAGGCGAGCGAGGTCAGCTTCACCACCTCCAGCGTGTTGGACAGCAAATCCGGCAGCACGTTGCGCACCGCGGGCGGCAAGACGACGTGGCGCAGCGTCTGCACGGCGGACAGCCCCGTGGAGCGCCCGGCCTCCGCCAGGCCCGGCGGCACGGACAGCAGCCCGGCGCGCAGCACCTCCGCGTAGTAGGCCCCCGTGTTGAGGAAGAACCCCACCGCCACGCAGGCGAAGGCATTCAGATGCACCCCGGCGAACGGCAGCCCGGCATACAACAGGATCAGCAGCACCAGCGGCGGGAACGCGCGGAAGAAATCCACCCAGGCCACCAGCAGCGCCCCGACCCAGCGCCGCCGCACCGTGGACAGCAGCGCCAGCGCCAGCCCGCCGGCAAAGCCGAGCGGCACCACCACAGCCGAAAGCGCCACCGTCACCAGCAGCCCGCGCCACAGGATCGGCCAAGCGGCCACGAGGATTTCGGCGTTGAAAAAGGTGTCCGCGATCATCGGGCGGAAGGGTGCTGCCGCCACCGCCGCTCCACCCAGCGCCCGAACGCCACGACCGGCAGGAACAGCACGAGGTAGGCCGCGGCGCCGAGCGTCAGCGGCGACGGGTTGCCGCTGAACGACATGGCCGACGACGCCTGCGACAGGATTTCGCTCACCGCCACCACGGAGCCGAGCGCCGTGCCCTTGGTGATGGCGATGGTGCGGTTGGTCAGCGGCGGCACGGCCATGCGCAGCGCCTGCGGCAGCGCCACATGCAGCAGCGCCGCGGTGAAGCCGAGGCCGGTGGACCGCGCCGCTTCCCACTGGCCCGGCGGCACCGCGGCGATCCCGGCCCAGTAGATTTCCTCCGCGAACGCCATCAGCACCAGGGACAAGCTGATCCAGGTGCAGAAGAAGCCGGAAGGCGTCGCGCCGAACGCCGGGGCGCCGAAGTAGATCAGCACGATGATGACCAAGGGCGGCAAGGCGCGGAACAGGTCCACCACGAACACGATCAGCCAGTTCAGCGGACGCACTCCGAAAGCGCGCACGAGCGCCAGCAGCAGCCCGGCGGCCAGCCCGGTCGCCACCACCAGCACCGCCAGTTCCACGGTCAGTACGAAGCCGCTGGCGATGGCCGGCAGGCTGCGCTCCATGACGGGCAAGTTCAGGAAGGTGTCGGCGAAGCCGGCCATGCGCGCCGGGTCAGTGAGGGCTGATGCGGCTGATGAAGGCGCGGGTGCGCTCGTGCGCGGGCGCGCCGAACACCTGCGCCGGCGGCCCGGCCTCCAGCACGCTGCCGTCCGCCATGAACACCACCCGGTCGGCGGCGGCGCGGGCGAAACCCATCTCGTGGCTCACGACCACCATGGTCATGCCGCCGTCCCGCAAGGCCCGCATCACGCCCAGCACCTCGCCCACCAACTCGGGATCGAGCGCGCTGGTCGGCTCGTCGAACAGCATGACGCGGGGTTCGAGCGCCAGCGCGCGGGCGATGGCGACCCGCTGCTGCTGCCCGCCGGACAGTTGCGCCGGGCGGTGATCGGCGCGGTCCTCCAATCCCACCCGGGCCAGCGCCGCGCGCCCGGCCGCGTCCGCGTCCGCCCGGCCCATGCCGGCGACCTTGCGCAGCGCCAGCGTCACGTTGCCCAGCGCCGTCATGTGCGGGTACAGGTTGAAGGACTGGAACACCATGCCGATGCGCCGCCGCAGCCGGTTGAGGTCCGTGCGCCGGTCCAGGAGGTCCGTGCCGTCCACGGTGATCGCGCCGCTGTCCGGCACCTCCAGCCGGTTCAGGCAGCGCAGCAGCGTCGATTTGCCGGAGCCGGACGGGCCGATGATGAAAACGGTCTCGCCCCGTGCCGCCACCAGGTCCACGCCGCGCAGGACGTGCAGCGGGCCGAAATGCTTGTGGACGCCGTGGGCGGCGATCAACGCGGGCGCCTCATGAGCAATGCAGCTCGTGCGGCGCCGGGTCGTAGCCGGGCATCCCGGGCACGCCGTAACCGGGTTCGACGACGCGCTCCAGGTCGTCGGCGGCCGGGGGGACGCCGAACCACTTCTCGCTCAGCTTGGCGAGGCTGCCGTCCTGCTTCATGCAGGACAGGGTGTCCTGGATTTGGTTGCGCAGCGCGGTTTCGTCCTTGCGGAACGGGGCGGCCCAGGCGGCGCGGGTTTCCTTGATGATAAAATCCGGCTGGAACTGCGGCAGCTTGGTCGCGGCGTAGCGGATCACCGCGTTGCCGCCGAGGTTGGCGACGGCGCGCCCGGCCAGCACCGCCTGCACCGCGTCGGACTGCGTGTCGTAGGCCTGGGCGGTGAAGCCGTACTTGGCGGCGTTGGCAGCGGCCCAGGCGTCGTAGGCGCTGCCCTTGTTCACCGTGATGACCTTGCCGCGCAGGTCGTCCAGCGAGGCGATGGGCGGCGTGCCCTTCTTGATGCCGAACTGAAAGGCGGTCCACATGTAGCCGCTGGTGAACAGCAGGTTCTCCGCCCGCTCCTTCGTCACCGTGGTGGGTGCTGCGAGGAAGTCGTAGCGCCCGGCGTCCAGCGCGGGGATGAGGCCGGAGTAGCTGGCGCTGTCGATGGTGATCGGGCGGCGCAGGCGGCGCGCAACCTCCGTGAACAGGTCCACGCTGAAGCCCTGCACGCCGCCGGACAGGCTGGGAAACGCGAACGGCGCGAAGGTGCCATCGACGGCGGTGCGCAGCGGCGCGCCGTCCTGGGCCTGCGCGGCCCCGGCGAGCAGGCAAAGAAGAACGGCGCGGCGGAGTGCCTGCATGAAGGGTTGGCTCCTGTTGGGTTGACGGGACCGGGACTTGCAAGAACGATGCCCCATGCCGCGCATCCTTGTCATCAACCCCAACAGCTCCGCCGCCTGCGGCGCCGGCATCGACGCCGCCGTGGCGCCGTGGCGGGTGCCCGGCGGCCCGATCATTGACGTGCTGAGCGTCCCCGACGGCCCGCCCGCCATCCTGAGCTGGCGCGACTGGCACGCGGCGGTGGAGCCGATGTGCCGCCTGGCCGAGCGCGAGGCCGCCGACGCCGTGGTGATCGCCTGCGCCTCCGATCCCGGGCTGGAGGCAATGCGGGCGGCGCTCGCGTGCCCCGTGCTGGGCGTGTTCCGCTGCGCCGTTGCGGCGGCGGCGGTCCGGGCCGAGCGGTTCGGCGTGGTCGCCATCGTGGACGCGAGCATCGGCCGCCACGCCCTTGCGTTGCGCTCCATGGGCCTTGAGTCGCGGCTGGCCGGCGAGGTGGCGCTGAACGTGTCCATGGACGCGCTGCTCGACCCGGCGGCGGCGCGCGGCCGGCTGATTGACGCCGCGCGCCGCCTGGTCCGGGACGGCGCGGGCGCGGTCGTGCTGGGCTGCACCGGCATGGCCGGGCACCGGGCGGCGATGGAGCAGGCCGCCGGCGTGCCGGTGATCGAGCCGTGCCAAGCCGGCGTCGCCATGGCGCGGCTGGCGCTGCTGGGATAGGGCACTACGTCGCCGACCACTCCGGCGGCGCGACCGCGCCCACCTGCCCAGTGATGCGGCCGTATGCTTCCGGGCGCCGGTGCCGGTCAAAGGCGAAGATGGTGGTGCGGCCCAGGGTGCAGCGGTCCAGGTCGCAATCCGCGGTGATCAGCTCGTCATCCCAGGTGGTCGCCTGCGCCAGGATTTCGCCCTGCGGGTTGACGATGATCGAGTGGCCGAACAACTCGCACCCGTCCTCCACGCCGGCCTTCGCGGTGGCGACGGCGTAGGTGGCGTTCTGGTACGCGCCGGCCTGGATCGAGAGGTGGCTGTGGAACACCCGGAGGTGGTGCGCCTCGAAGCCCTGGGCGTCCTGGTTGATGCTCGGCGTGTTGTAGCCCAGCATCACCAACTCGACCGATTGCAGGCCCAGCACGCGCCAGGCTTCCGGCCAGCGGCGGTCGTTGCAGATCATCAGCCCGGTATTCACCGGCACGCCGCCCAAGGGCGCGCGCACCACGGGGAAGCCCAGGTCGCCCACCTCGAAGTAACGCTTCTCCAAGTGCTGGACCTGGCGCGCCGGGTCGTATTCCGCGTGGCCCGGCAGGTGGACCTTGCGGTATTTCAGCATGATGTCGCCCGCCGGGCTGACCAGGACCGCGGTGTTGAAGTGCCGTCCCTCCGGCGTGCGCTCGGCGTAGCCCAGGTGGAAGGCGATGCCGAAGCGCCGGGCGGCCTCGAACAGCGGCGCGGTTTCGTTCGACGGCATGGCGGTCTCGAACCAATGGTCCGCCTCCGCCCGGTCCGCGTGGTAGTGGCGGGGGAAGAAGGTGGTCAGCGCCAGTTCGGGGAACACCACGACCTGCACGCCGCGGGCGTGGGCGCGCTCCATCAGCCGCACCATGCGGCCCACGGCGGCGGCGCGGGGTTCGGCGCGTTGGATGGGGCCGAGTTGCGCGGCGGCGACGGTGACGATGCGGGGCATTACTCGGCGGCCTCATCGAGCACGGGCGGCGGCACTGCGCCGGCTTGCCCGGTGATGGCGCCATACCATTCGGGGCGGCGGTGGGCGGCGAAGTTGAACATCTTGTCCTTTCCTTGGCGGCAGGCGTCGAGGTCGCACGGGGCCAGCACCACCTCGTCCCCCAAGCCCGCGGCTTCCGCCACGACCACGCCGTTGGGATCGACGATGCAGGAGCCGCCGATCAGGCCCGCCCCGTCCTCGGTCCCGGCCTTGGCGACGGCCACCGCCCAGGTCGCGTTCATGTAGGCGTTGGCCTGGACCACCAGCCGGGAATGGAAGGTGCGCAGCGCCTCGTTTTCCGTCGTGCCGCCGTTCGGGTCGTAGGCCGCGGAGTTGTAGCCGCAGCACACCAGCTCCACCCCTTGCAGGCCCAGCATCCGCCACGCTTCCGGCCAGCGGCGGTCGTTGCAGATCAACATGCCGAGCACGCCGCCGCCGAGCGACGCCGGGCCGCGCCAAGCGGGGAAACCGCGGTCGCCGTAGGCGAAGTAGCGTTTTTCCAACTGCTGGAAGCGGTCGCCGGGCCGCGGTTCGACCGAGCCGGGCAGGTGGACTTTTCGATACGTGCCGATGGTGCGGCCATCCGGCGCGACCAGGACCGCGCTGTTGAACAGCTTGGCTCCGGCGCGCTCGGCATAGCCGATGCTGAAGCCGATGCCCAGTTCGCGCGCCCGGTCGAACAGCGGCTGCACCGCCGGGTTCGGCATGGCGGGTTCGGTGAGGGCGTCCAGCTCCTCCGGCGTCAGCAGCCAGCGGGGAAAGAAGGTCGTGAAGGCCAGTTCGGGAAACACCACCAGCCGCGCGCCGCCCGCCGCCGCCTGTTCCAGCAACGTCACGATGCGGTCCATCGTTCGGGCGCGGCTGTCCGCGCGCTGCACCGGACCCATCTGCGCCGCGGCCACGGTGATGGTCCGCGCCATCAGCGTGCGCCCCGCGCGACGAACCGGCCATCGCCGGGCCGGGCCAGCACGGTCTCGCCGTCCCACACGACTTGGCCGCGCAGCAGCGTCGCGGCCACCCGGGCGCGCATCGGGCGGCCATGGTAGGGCGACCAACGCAGGTCCGGGCGGTCCTGGATCTCGGCCTCGTCGAAGGTGAACCGCCCGGGTTCCAGCACCAGCAGGTCCGCGTCCTTGCCGGGCGCGATGGCCCCCTTGCGCCCGTCCAGCCCGTGGTGCCGCGCCGGGCGCTCGGCGCAGTAGGTCGCCATCAGGGTGGGCGGCAGGTTGCGTTCCTCCAGCAGGGTGTACATCAGCGGCGCAAAGCTTTGCAGCCCAACCAGCCCGGCGCCGCAAGCGAAAATGTCGGCAAACCCCTTGCGGTCCGCCGGCCAAGGGGCGTGGTCGGTGGATACGTACGCAACCTGGTCCGCCAGCAGCGCCGCCCACATCCGCTCCACCTCCGCCGCCGTGCGGAACGGCGGGTTGCATTTGCCGCGCCCGCCGAGGCGCACGAGGTCCTCTTCCGTCATGCACAGGTACTGGATGCACGCTTCCCCGGTCGCCTGCCCGCCCGCGGTACGGAACGTCTCGGCAATTGCGAAGCCGCGGGCGACGGAGGAATGGGCGATGTGGACATGCGCCCCCGTCGCCAGCCCGATCTCGAAGATCTCATTGTCCGCCAGCGTTTCCGCGAGCGGCGGGCGGGTGCGGCAGTGCATGATCGCCTCCGTTTGCCCGGCGGCGCGGGCCTCCGCGGTCAGGCGCTCCACCAACTCCTGATCCTCGTTGTGCACCGACACCGGCAACCCCGTCCGCGCAATGGTGGCGAACGCCTCGATCATGGTCGGGCGGTCGATGCGGGGAAAGCGCACCGGGTCGTACTCATAGGTCGAAAGCTTGAAAGAGCACGCGCCGCCCGCCGCCAGCCCGGCGATTGCGTCCACGCCGCCGTGCTTCGCAATGGTCCCATACAGCGCGACATCGACATGCGCGGTCCGGTTCACCCAGCCGATCTTCTCCGCCAGCACCGCCGCGTTTGTCACCGCCTGCGGCACGTCGTAGGGCATGTCCACGCAGGTCGTGACGCCCCCGGCCGCGGCCGAGCGGGTCGCGCCCTCGATGCCGGGCCAGCCGATGGCCGAACTCGTGTGCATATGCCCATCGACGAGGCCGGGCAGCACCAGCTTGCCCGAGTAGTCCAGCAGTGTGGCCGCTTGCGGGGCCGCGCCGGCACCCATGTCGGCAATCCGCTCGCCCGTGATGGCGATCCAGCCATCCGGAATTACCTCCGCCGCCGTGACGACCGTGCCGCGAACCAGGCTATCGTGCATGGGATCACCCTCCAACCGGCTCCATGTTAGCGGGCCGGGCTGGCGTCGTGAACAGGCCGGCGCTACGCCAGCAAGGCGCGTGCCTGGCCCAGCAGCGCGCCGTCGGGCCGGCGCAGCGCGTCCACCACGGTGAAATGATCGGTGCCGGGCACCGGCAGCAGGGCGCCGGGCCGGTGCTGGGCAGCGCGGAGGGCGTGCAGCGCGCGGCTGTCGCCGACCAGCGCCGGCAGCTCGGCGCTGCCGTAGGCCACGCTCATCGGCTTGTCCGGCGCGGGCAGGCGCAGCGGCGACAGGGTTTCGATTTCCTCGTCGGTGAGGGACAGCTTCTCGTTCAGGTAGGTGTCGCGCAGCGGACCCAGCTCGAACACGCCGGAGATGGGCAGGGCCGCTGACACCGCCGGGTGGGAAAGCGCCATGGCGGCGAGGTGCCCGCCGGCGGACCAACCCGACGCCACGATGCGCCCGCTGATCCCGTGCGCCGCGCCGTGCCGGGCGAGCCAGTCGAACGCCGCATGGATTTGCCCGACAATGGCCGCGAGCGACGCCTCCGGGGCCAGCGTGTAGCCCGGCAGCGCCGCCGACCAGCCGGACGCCAGCGCGCCCTCCATTAGCGCCGCCGCGCCTTCGCGGTCGTTGCGCTGCCAGTAGCCGCCGTGGATGAACACGAGGCAGTCCGACCCGGGCGCGCCGGGAAACAGGTCCCAGGCTTCGCGTTGGGTGGTGCCGTAGGCGAGGTTCAGGTGCTCCGGGCGCGCCGCGCGGAACGCCGCGGAGTCTGCGCGCAGAGCGTCCACATAGGCGGGGCCGCCGGGGCAAGCGGCGGTGTTGTTGTAGGCGGCGTCCCGCTCCGCACGGCTCATGCGGCCCCAATCGGCTGTGCTCACGGCAACCTCCTCATTCTGGCGCGGCAGCGCCGCCACGCCGGAGGGTGCCGCTCAAACCGCCCGGGGGGCAAGGCCCTTCGCAAACGCCGGCAGGGTCCGGTATGCGACGTGCAGGCCGTCGCCGTGGCTGATCACCTTGAACCCCTGTTCCGCCCACAGGGCGTGCAGGCTCTGCGCCGAGTAGATCGTCACATGGCCGTTCCGCGGCGCCACATACCACCAGCCCAACCCCCGCTGCGCGAAGTCGCCGGGCTGCAGCAAGGTCGAGAACACGACGACGCCCTCCGCCTCCACCCGTGCTGCGACCTCGCGGATCGTGGCCCGGGGATCGGGCGTGTGCTCCAACACCTCGAAGCATGTCACCAAGGGGTATTGCCGCTGCGGCGCCACGTCGCAGGCCGGGTTGAAGGGGTCGTAAACCTCCGCGGCCATGCCGTGCCGCTCGGCCAGCAGCGTCGCCAAGGCCCCATCCCCGCCGCCGAAGTCCAGCACGTCAAGGCCAAGGCACGCCGGGCCGAACAGCTTGCCGATCAGCTCCGCCGAGGCCGCGGGGCGGCTGCCGGCGAAGTCCGGGTCCACGTCGGCATAGCCGTCGTTGTAGATCTGGGTGCGGAAGTCCTCCCGGTCCCAGGCGTCGAAGTCGCCGGTGAACACCAGCGCGCAGGCGGGGCAGCGGTGATAGGTGACAACCCGGCCCGACAGCGGCAGCGCGGCCCGGCGCCGGTCCTCGCAGTTCTTGTTGAAATCGACCGATCCCATGGCCGGGGAGGGGGTGCCGCAAGCCTTGCAAGCGCGCGGCGCGGGTGCCGCCGGCCGCCCCAACCGTGCGGGCGGGCGCACGACCGGCTGACGTGCCAGCGCCGCCAGTTCCTGCCGGACCTCCGTGATCACCCCGGCCCAATCGTTTGGCCGCTCCTGCCGGAAAATGCGCAGGCTGGGATACCAAGGGCTGTCCGCCCGATTGAGCAGCCAGCGCCAGCAGCCGCGCCAGCGGGACAGCAGCCAAACCGGCTTGCCCATCGTCGCCGCCAAGTGCGCCACCGCGGTGTCCACCGCGATCACCAGGTCCAGCCCCGCCACCCGCGCCGCCGTGTCGGCGAAGTCCTGCACGCCGTCCATCAGGTCGATCACGCCAAGTTCCGCGGGCGGCGCCGTCCCGCCAGGCTCATGCCGCTGCAAGCTGTAGAACCGCACCCCGGGCAGCCCGGCCAAATCCATCAGCACCGCGGGCGGCAGCGACCGTTGCCGGTTGTCGGAAAAGGTGCTGCTGCCGGCCCAAACCAGGCCGATGCGCAGAACCGGCGCCGCGCCCTCGTCCGCGTCGTCCCACGGCGCGTACTCGTCGGCGTAGGGCAGGGCCGGCGGGATGCTGTCCAGCGTCGTGCCGAGCAGGCGCGGCAGGCTCATCAAAGGGCACACGACATCGAACGGCGGCAAGACGCCGCCCGCCGCCACGACATGATCCACGCCGGGCACCGTGCGCAGCAGACGGGCGAGCGGCGGCTGCACCACCAGGATCACCCGCCCCGCCCGGGCCGCCACCAGCGGCGCGTAGCGGATGAACTGCAGCGTGTCGCCCAGACCCTGCTCCGCGTGCAGCAGGATCGTGCGGCCGGCGATGTCCTGGCCTTCCCACCGCGTGACGGCCTCAAGCCAGGCCGGCTTGCCCTTCAGCAGCAGCCGCCATTCGTAGTGGGCCCAGGTTTCCGGCGTCAGTTGCCCCAGCAACAGGAGGGTGACGGCCAGGTTGTGGTGCGCCACCGCGCTG
Organism: uncultured Acetobacteraceae bacterium; assembly: GCA_964235485.1. Taxonomy (GTDB): domain Bacteria; phylum Pseudomonadota; class Alphaproteobacteria; order Acetobacterales; family Acetobacteraceae; genus CAHJXG01. The sequence goes on from CAXSAZ010000032.1 coordinate 25,914, forward strand.
TTCGGCATTGCCGCCACCGCGTCCTGCCCGGCGCGCACGGCCTCCTCGAACCGGCTGAGGCCCTCAAACGACATGGCGCGGTTCACCAACGCCTCGAAGCAGCGGGGCCGCTGGTCCAGCGCGTGCTCGGCCAAGGCCAACGCCTCGGCGTAGTGGCCGAGCGTGATCAGCACGTAGCTCAACGGCACGGCATGGGTGAAGTCGGGCGCCAGGCGGAAGGCATGGAGGCAGTGCACCAGGGCCTGCTCCACGTCGCCGTGGTCAAGCAGGGCGCCGCCCAGGGCGGAGTGGATCGCGGGGTCGTCGGGCCGCAGCTCCGCCGCCATGAGCAGCGCGCCGATGGCCGGCCCGGTCCGGCCCAGCGCCCGCAGCGCCCGGCCGTTCAGCGCGAGGATGCGCGCGTCGCCGGGGTGGCGCTGGCAAGCGGTGGTCAGCAGCACGGCCGCGTCCTCTGCATGGCCGGCGTCGAGCAGGGCCTGGCCCTCCGCCACGGCGCGGTCCGCCCCGTGGGGATGCAGCCGCATGGCGCGGTGCAGCGCCAAGCCGCGCTCGAACGGCGCCGGTGCGTTCTTTGGGCGCGGCTGGGCGCGGCGGGGTTTGCGGTTCGCCGGCATGGTCAAACTCCGTCTGCTGCTGCCGGGCAGGATGACGGAGAAAGATTAAGAAGCGGCGAACGCCGGGTTATACGGACGGCTTGGTTGAATAAACCGTTATCCGCTGATGGGTTTCACCTATCCTACGGCATGGGCCTCGTAGGATGGGTGAAACCCATCAGCAGCCGCACACGGGTCGATCAATGATGCCGCCCGTTTCAGTCCGCGGTCCAGCCCCCGTCGATCACCATCGCGGTCCCGGTCATCAGCGCCGCCGCGTCCGACGCCAGGAACACCACCGCGCCCATCAGGTCCTCGACCTGGCCCAGCCGCCCGAGCTTGATGCGCGCCAGCACGTCGGCGCGGAAGGTTGGGTCATCGAAGTAGGGCCGGGTCAGCGGCGTCTCGATGAAGGTGGGGCAGATCGAGTTCACCCGGATGCCGTGCGGCGCGAGGTCGAGCGCCATCGCCTTGGTCAGCCCCTCGACGGCGTGCTTGCTGGCGCAGTACACGGTGCGCCGCGCGCCGCCGACCCGGCCCATCTGCGACGACATGTGGATGATGGAGCCAGGGCGCCCGGCCTCGACCTGCCCGCGCGCCACCGCCTGCGCCACGAAGAAGGCGGCGCGTAGGTTGAGGCCCATGATCGTGTCGAAGTCCTCGACCGTCACGTCCAGGAATCCGGCCGGGCGATTGGTTCCGGCGTTGTTGACCAGGATATCGACCGGCCCGCAGGTCTTGATGGCGGCCGCGGCGGCGCCCGGGTCGCCCACGTCGATCACTCGCGCTTCCGCGCTTCCGCCCTCCGCGCGGATGGCCGATGCGACCGCCTCAATCTCAGCCGCGGTCCGGGCGACAGCGATGACGTGGGCGCCGGCTTGGCCAAGGGCGGCTGCGCACGCCACGCCCAGCCCGCGCCCGGCGCCCGTCACCAGCGCCCGCTTGCCGTCCAGCCGGAACGACGGCGTGCGCGGCAGCACGGGCGTCAATCCGCCGCCGCCCCATACGGCACGTTGCCGCCGCCGTAGCGCCGCACGCGGATGTTCGCCTGCTCGCCGTGGCCTACAAAGCCCTCCAGCGCGCAAAGCCGCGACGTGACCCGGCCGATGCTCGCCGAGGCCTCGTCCGTCAGCACGCGCTGGTAAGTGCAAGTTTTCAGGAACTTGCCGACCCACAGCCCGCCGGTGTAGCGCGCGGCGCGCCGGGTCGGCAGGGTGTGGTTGGTGCCGATGGCCTTGTCGCCATAGGCCACGTTGGTGCGCGGCCCCAGGAACAGCGCGCCGTAGTTTGTCATGTGATGGAGGAAGTAGTCGGGGTCGCGGGTCATCACCTGGACGTGCTCGGACGCGATGCGGTCGGCGACCGCCACCATCTCCGCGTCGTCGTCCACCACCACGACGGCGCCGTGGGTGTCCCAGGCTTGCCGGGCGATGGCGGCGGTGGGGAGGATCTGCAGCAGGCGCTCGATTTCCGCCATCGTGTCGCGGGCCAGGCGTTCCGAGGTGGTCAGCAGGATGGCCGGGCTGTCGGGGCCGTGCTCGGCCTGGCCCAGCAGGTCGGTGGCGCACAGCTCGCCGTCCACGCTGTCGTCGGCGATCACCAGGGTCTCGGTCGGCCCGGCGAACAGGTCGATGCCGACCCGGCCATAAAGCTGCCGCTTCGCTTCCGCTACGAAGGCGTTGCCGGGGCCGACCAGCATATCGACGGGCGCGATGCTTTCGGTGCCGAGCGCCATCGCGCCGACCGCCTGGATGCCGCCCAGGCACAGGATCTCGTCGGCGCCCGCCATGTGCTGCGCGGCCACGATGGCCGGCGCGGGCTGGCCGCGGTAGGGCGGCGCGCAGGTGATTACGCGGCGGACGCCCGCGACCTTGGCGGTGATGACCGACATGTGGGCCGAGGCCAGCAGCGGGTACTTGCCGCCGGGCACGTAGCAGCCGGCGGCGCCCACGGGGATGTTCTTGTGGCCGAGCACCACGCCCGGCAGCGTTTCCACTTCGATGTCGCGGAGGGCGTCGCGTTGGGCTTGGGCGAAGTTGCGCACCTGGGCTTGGGCGAAGCGGATGTCGTCAAGCTCGCGCCGGGTGAGCCGGGACAGGCAAGACTCGATCTCCGCGGGCGTCAGGCGGTAGTCGTCGCGGTCCCATCCGTCGAACTTGACCGAAAGCTCCCGCACTGCCGCGTCGCCCCGGTTGGCGATGTCGGCCAGGGTGCGCTCCACGGTTTGGCGGACCTGGAGGTCGGCTTCCGCCAAGGAGGCGGCCTCCGCGCCGCGTTTCAGCCAGTTTTCCATGTCTGCTCGCTTTGACGGGTTCGTGCCGGCGGCATCAGACCACGCGCGGGCGGGGCCGTGAAGCCGTGGCGCGGCAGGCCCGCTGGCGCCGTTACGCTTTCTGGCTGGCTTGGTAGGCGGCGACGGCGAACTTCTGGAGGGCCAAGCCGGCGCCGCCTGTTTGGTAGCTTCCCAGCTCCGAGGAATCGAGGAGCCAGGGCGCCGTGCCCCCGGCGCTTCCCGCCGCCGCCGATCCCGCGCTCAGGCTGGCGGCGATGGCGCCAGCATAGCGCGGGTTCAACAGGAGGGTTGCGGCCGAGGCTGCTTTCAGGGCGCTTGCAACTGTTTGGGTGGACTGGAAGCGCCCGACGAGGCTTGCCAAGAGGGTCTCCGCCACTTGGGGATCGTAGGGCGTCCCCACGGTGCGAAGGCCCGGGCGTGCTTGTCCCAAGCCGGTGAAGATGCTGGCTTCCTGGGCCGTGTTGACGAAGTTGGCGTCGGAGCCGGCGGCCCGGGTCAGCAGCGCGCCGATGCCGTTCAGCGAGCGCGTGCCGGTGACGCTTGCGGTGATCTGGACCGCTGGGCTGTTGATCACATTGGTTAGCGTGCCGTTGGCCAGACGAGTGCCGATTTGCGCCACCACAACAAGGTCCTGCCGGCTGCCGGACGGCCCAGCCTTGAAGTGCAGGCGACTGAACTCGTCGGCGGTGAAGCTGAGCTGCCCGGTCACGTCCTTGTCGCCGAGCAGGAGCTGGGCGTTGCTGGAAGCGCCCTGATCGCTGCGCAGCGCGACCTTGTAGTTGGCGATGCTGCTCCCAGCCGGCGCGGTCGCGGTATACAGGTCGCCAACCGAGAACAAGTCGCCTGTAGCGGCGGACAGGTTGCCCACGGTGCTGAGGCCCGGACGTGCCTTGCCGAGACCGGTGAAGATGCTGGCTTCCTGGGCCGTGTTGACGAAAGCAGCATCGTCGCCGGCGGCCCGGGTCAGCAGCGCGCCGCTTGCGTTGATGGAGCGCGTGCCGGTGACACTTGCCGTGATCTGGACCGCTGGGCTGTCGATGACTTTGGACAGCGTGCCGTCGGCCAGACGGGTGCCGAGCTGGGCCACGACAACCAAGTCCTGCGTGCTGCCGGATGGCCCGGCCTTGAAGTGCAGGCGGCTGAACTCGTCCGCGGTGAAGCTGAGCTGGCCCGTCACGTCCTTGTCGCCCAGCATTAGTCGGCTGTCGTTGGACGGGTCCTGGCTGCTGCGCAGCGCGACCTTGTAGCCGGCAATGCTGCTGCCAGCCGGGGCGGTCGCGGTGTAAAGGTCGCTGAGCGAGAACAGGTCGCTTGCCGAAGCGGTGAGGTTGCCCACGGTGCTGAGGCTTGGGCGCGCCTGCCCCAAGCCGGTGAATATGCTGGCTTCCTGGGCCGTGTTGATGAAATCGGCGTCGGAACCGGCGGCCCGGGTCAGCAACGCGCCCACGGCGTTGATGGAGCGCGTGCCGGTGACGCTTGCCGTGATCTGCATGGCCGGGCTGTCGATCACTTTGGACAAGGTGCCATCGGCCAGACGGGTGCCGAGTTGCGCCACGACAACCAAGTCCTGCTGGCTGCCGGACGGCCCGGCCTTGAAGTGCAGGCGGCTGAACTCGTCCGCGGTGAAGCTGAGTTGCCCGGTCACGTCCTTGTCGCCGAGCAAGAGCTGTCCGGCACTGGGCGGGGCCTGGTCGCTCCGGAGCGCGACTTTGTAGCCGGCAATGCTGCTGCCCGCCGGCGCGGTCGCGGTGTAAAGGTCGCCAACCGAGAACAGGTCGCTTGCCGAAGCGGTGAGGTTGCCCACGGTGCTGAGGCTTGGGCGCGCCTGCCCCAAGCCGGTGAATATGCTGGCTTCCTGGGCCGTGTTGATGAAATCGGCGTCGGAACCGGCGGCCCGGGTCAGCAGCGCGCCGACAGCGTTGATGGAGCGCGTGCCGGTGACGCTGGCCGTGATTTGGACCGCTGGGCTGTCGATGACTTTGGACAGCGTGCCGTCGGCCAGACGGGTGCCGAGCTGGGCCACGACAACCAAGTCCTGCGTGCTGCCGGATGGCCCGGCCTTGAAGTGCAGGCGGCTGAACTCGTCCGCGGTGAAGCTGAGCTGGCCGGTCACGTCCTTGTCGCCGAGCAAAAGCTGTCCGGCGTTGGGCGGGGCCTGGTCGCTGCGCAATGCGACCTTGTAGCCGGCAATGCTGCTGCCAGCCGGGGCGGTCGCGGTGTATAGGTCGCCAACCGAGAACAGGTCGTCGGCAGCGGCGGACAGATTGCCCACGCTGGCGAGACTCGGGCGCGCCTGCCCCAAGCCGGTGAATATGCTGGCTTCCTGGGCCGTGTTGATGAAATCGGCGTCGGAACCGGCGGCCCGGGTCAGCAACGCGCCCACGGCGTTGATGGAGCGCGTGCCGGTGACGCTTGCCGTGATCTGCATGGCCGGGCTGTCGATCACTTTGGACAAGGTGCCATCGGCCAGACGGGTGCCGAGTTGCGCCACGACAACCAAGTCCTGCTGGCTGCCGGACGGCCCGGCCTTGAAGTGCAGGCGGCTGAACTCGTCCGCGGTGAAGCTGAGTTGCCCGGTCACGTCCTTGTCGCCCAGCAAGAGCTGTCCGGCGTTGGGCGGGGCCTGGTCGCTCCGGAGTGCGACCTTGTAGCCGGCAATGCTGCTGCCCGCCGGCGCGGTCGCGGTGTAAAGGTCGTTCAGCGAGAACAGATCGTCGGCAACGGCCGTGAACGTTCCGCTGCGGCTGCTGCGGATGTCAACGATGTCGGTTGGGCTGCCCGGGCTTGCCGAGGCCAGCTTGCCCGGCAACGAGGATGCGCTGCCGGCCAAACCTGATGAAACCTGCCCCGAAGGCTGATAGCCATACGGGAGCTGGCCGTAGAAAGGGAGCGGCACGGAAGAAAGCGCCATGAGTTCGTTCACCTTGCGCGCAATCGCCCGCTTTGGCGCAAGGATGCCACGCAACGATGTATATCCGGTTAACGCGCGTCCTGTTGTCGCGGGCATGGGAGCTATGCCGGGAACTCCCGTCGCCGCTGGCGCGTCCCAAGCTATGCTCCTCCAAACGCATCGCAGGGCAGCATGGGCCAGTTATCAACCGATCCGAGCACGCCCATCACGGCGCCGGCCATTTCCCGGACCAGCCCGGCGACCGGCATCCTGCTGGCGATCAGCCTGTCGCACCTCCTGAACGACCTCATGCAGTCGCTGGTGCCGGCGGTGTATCCCATCCTGAAAGCGAAGTTCTCGCTCGATTTCGGCCAGGTCGGCTTGATCTCGCTCACCTTCTATCTGACGGCATCGCTGCTGCAGCCGGTGGTGGGCGTCGTCACCGACCGGCGCCCGATGCCGTTCTCCTTGGCCGCGGGCATGGGTTCGACGCTGGCCGGGCTGCTGCTGCTGTCGGCGGCGGGCAGCTTCGGGACCATCTTGCTGGCGGCGGGGCTGATCGGCTTCGGTTCCGCGGTGTTCCACCCGGAGTCGTCCCGCGTCGCCCGCATGGCGTCCGGGGGGCGGCACGGTTTGGCGCAGTCGGTGTTCCAGGTGGGCGGCAACGCCGGCTCGGCGGCCGGGCCGCTGCTGGCCGCGTTCGTGGTGGTGCGGCGCGGGCAGTCGAGCATCGCTTGGTTCTCGGCCGTGGCGCTGTTGGCGATGGCGGTGCTGGCGACCGTGGGGCGCTGGTATGGCCGCCGGCTCGCCGAGCGCCGCCGCGCGCCGGCTGAGACGGCCCCGGCGGCGTCCACGCTGTCCCGGGCGCGGGTGGCCGCCTCGGTCGCGATCCTGCTGCTGCTGATCTTTTCCAAGTACTTCTACATGGCCAGCTTGAGCACCTACTACACCTTCTACCTGATCGAGCACTTCGGCGTGGCGGTCGATACGGCGCAGTTGCTGCTGTTCGTGTTCCTGGGATCGGTCGCGGTCGGCACCGTGGTGGGCGGGCCGCTCGGCGACCGGTTCGGCCGCAAGCGGGTGATCTGGGCCTCCATCCTCGGCGTGCTGCCGTTCACCCTGGCCCTGCCGCACGCGAACCTGCTGTGGACGGCGATCCTGACCGTGCCCATCGGGCTGATCCTGGCGAGCGCCTTTCCGGCCATCGTGGTTTATGCGCAGGACCTGCTGCCCGGGCGCGTGGGGCTGGTCGGCGGCTTGTTCTTCGGCTTCGCCTTCGGCATGGGCGGGCTTGGGGCCGCGGTGCTGGGGGAGTTGGCGGATGCGACCAGCATCGAGCATGTGTATGCGCTGTGCGCCTTTTTGCCGGCGATCGGCCTGCTGACCGCCTTCCTGCCCGACGCGGAGCGGGTCGCCGTCCCAGCGCAAGCCGTACGCTGACCCATGGCATTGTTTCAAGGCTTGTCCGCTTTCCCCATCACCCCGGCCGACGCCGAGGGGCGGGTCGATGCCGGCGCGTTGCGGGTGCTGCTCAAGCGCCTGACGGACGCCGGGGTCGGCTCGGTCGGCCTGCTGGGCAGCACCGGGACGTATCCCTACCTGACGCGCGCCGAGCGGCGCCGGGCGGTGGAGGCCGCCGTGGATCAGGTAGGGGGCAAGGTGCCGGTCATGGTCGGCATCGGCGCGTTGCGGACCGACGAGGCGGTGCGTCTCGGGCAGGATGCCAAGGGCGCCGGGGCCGATGCTGTGCTGCTGGCGCCGGTGTCCTACGCGCCGCTCACCGACGAGGAGGTGTTCACGCACTTCGCCGCCGTCGCGGAGGCGGTGGGCCTGCCGCTTTGCATCTACAACAACCCCGGCACCACCCATTTCACCTTCAGCACCGAGTTGACCGCGCGCCTGAGCCGGGTGCCCCATGTCGCCGCCGTGAAGAACCCGGCCCCGGATGCCAGCGCCTTGCCCGGCGGCCTCCGTACCCTGCGCGCCGCGGCCTCCCCGGGCTTCTCCCTCGGCTACAGCGTGGACTGGCGCGCGGCCGAAGCGATGCTGGCCGGAGGGGATGCGTGGCACAGCGTCGCGGGCGGGCTGTTCCCGGCGGCCTGCATGGAGATCGTCGCCGCCATCGACGCCGGGCACGCCGACGAGGCGCGGGCGCTGAACGCGCGGCTGCAGCCGTTGTGGGACCTGTTCATCGAGTTCAGCAGCCTGCGCGTCATCTACGCAGCCGTGAACCTGCTGGGCTTGTGCCGCGCTGCGCCGCCCCGCCCGATCCTGCCCTTGCCGGAGGACGCGCAGCGCCGCATCGGCCAGGTCCTCGGTGCGCTGGACCTGGCCTGATCGGAGGGGTCGCCAGTTCCGGGCGATCCGCTGTAGCCTCCCGCGCCATGCACATAGTTGAACCGCTCGCCTGCCAGCGCCCCCTGTTCGAGTTGCCGGACGACGTGAGCTACCTGGATGCTGCCGCCTGGTCGCCGCTGCCCCGTTCGGTGCGCGCCGCGGGCGAGGCCGGCATTCTGGCGAAAAGCCGGCCCTGGGCATACTCGCGCGGCGAGGACGCGGCTTGGGCGGAGCGGGCGCGGGCGGCGGCGGCCCGGCTGATCGGCGCCGAAACGGACGACATCGCGGTTGTCGGCTCGGTGAGCCACGCCATCGCCACCGCCGCGCGCAACCTTGAGCCGGCGCCGGGCGGGCGCATCCTGCGCGTCGCGGACGAATTTTCGTCCCAATGCCTCGTCTGGGACCGGCTGGCCGCCGAGCGTGGCCTGCTCGTGGAAGTGGTGCCGCGGCCGGGCGACGGGGACTGGACCGCGGCGCTGCTGGACGCCATTGCCCGGCCGGGCGCGCCGCCGCTGACTGTCGCGACGCTCACGCCGCTGTATTGGTCGGACGGCTCGGTCATCGACCTCGATCAACTGGCCCCGGCGGTCCGCGCCGCCGGCGCCGCGCTGGTGGTCGATGCGACGCAGGCGGTGGGCGCGGCGCCGCTCGACGTGTCCCGGCTGCGGCCCGACTTCCTGGCGTTCCCGACCTACAAGTGGACGCTCGGCCCTTATGGCGTCGCCTTCCTTTACGCCGCGCCGCATCGGCAGGGCGGCTTGCCCTTGGAAGAGAACGCGGGGAACCAGCCCCCCGCCGCCGGCGCGCGGCGCTATGACAAGGGCGAGCGCAATGACGGGGTGGCGCTGCCCATGGCCGCGACCGGGATGGAGCTGGTCGCCGGCTGGGGCGTCGCGGCCGTGGCGGCGCGGCTGCGGGCGCTGACCGACCAACTGGCGGAGGGCGCCGCGTCCATGGGCTTGTCTGTTGCGCCGCGCGCGCTGCGCTCTCCGCACATCCTGGGCCTGCGCGTGCCCGGCGGCTTGCCGGAGGGCCTGATCGGGCGGCTGCGCGGGGACAAGGTGTTCGTCAGCGACCGGCTGGGCGGACTGCGGCTCAGCCCGCATGTCTGGGCCAATGAGGCGGACGTGGCGCGCTGCCTTTCGTCGTTGCGTGCCGCCTTGTGCTAACCCGCTGACCGCGCGGCCTTCCGGACCCGGCCCGGCGACGCCAAGTGCATGGGATGATTGAGCGAGCGACCGTAAGGGAGAGCCTGCCATGACCGTCACGCCGGAGGCCGGCACCCTTGATGGGCTGGAGGCGATCTGCCGGCGGCGCGGCGGGCGGATGACCCGGCAGCGCCGGGCCGTGCTGGGCAAGCTGGTGGAAGGCAAGCGCCCGCTGTCCGCCTACGAACTGCGCGACCTGCTGCGTCCGGAGGATGCGTCCGTCACCCCGGCCAGCGTTTACCGTTGCCTCGACTTCCTGGTGGAATACGGCCTGGTGCACCGGCTGGAAACGACCCGCTCCTTCATCGCCTGCGACCATCCGGAGCATCCCCATGCCGTGCAGTTCCTGATCTGCCGGCAGTGCGGCTCCGTGGTGGAGGCCGAGGACAAGCGGACGGAAGCGGCGACGGAACGCCTCGGCCACCGGCTCGGCTTCGCGCTTGACCAGCGGACGGTTGAGCTGACGGGCATCTGCGGCCCGTGCAAGACTGATACAGGCAAGGCGGGAAACGGCCGCACCGTCCCGTGCGCTTGAGCGCCGGGGCCGTGCGGCGGTTCTCCTGGGCTTGGCAAGGGCGGCCAGTCGAAGCGGCTTACGAAGTCCTGGGCGCCGGCACGCCGGTGCTGCTGCTGCCGGCGTTCAGCACGGTGTCGAGCCGGGAGGAGATGCGTCCGCTCGCGTCCCGGCTGGCGGCGGCGGGCTTCGCCTGCACCCTTCTGGACTGGCCCGGCTTCGGGGCATCGACCCGCGGCCGGCTCGGCTATGGTTCGGCGCTTTACGGACGCTTCCTGGCCGATTTCTGCGCCGCCGCCATGCCTGTGGGAGCCGCCGTGGCCGCGGCGGGGCACGCGGGCGGCTACGCGCTCGCCCTTGGCCGGCAGCGCCCGGGCTTGTGGCGGCGGATGGCGTTGCTGGCGCCCACCTGGCGCGGCCCCCTGCCGACCGCCATGGGGCTGCGCCCGCGCGCCTATGCGGCCCTGCGGTCGCTGGTGTGGGCGCCCGCGGTCGGCCAGGCGCTTTACTGGCTGAATACCCATCCCCGGGTGATCGGCGCCATGTACGGGCGGCACGTTTATGCGGATGCCGCCCTGGTGACGCCGGAGTTCGTGGCGGCCAAGCGCGGGATTGCGCGCCAGCCCGGTGCGCGATTCGCTTCCGTCGCCTTTGTCACCGGCACGCTTGACCCGTTGCCGGACCGCGAAAGCTTCCAGGCCCTGCTGGCGCCGCCCCCGGCGCCGACGCTGATCCTGTGCGGCACCGCGACCCCGCCGAAGTCAAAGGCCGAAATGGCGGCGATGGCCGCCAATCCGGATGTGGCGGTTGAATGGGTGCCGGGGTCGCTCGGGCTGCACGAGGAAACGGCGGACGCCATCGGCGGACGGGTCGCGGCGTTCCTGGCAGGGTGAGCGGGCTTGCCCCCGGCTCACGGCCGCCTGGCCCGCCCGCGTCGCTCCCGGCGGCCTGCTTAGCCGTGGCAGGTGCAGCCGGCGTGGTTGCAGCCGGCGCCGGCCTTATGGTGCTCGGCGCACGGGTCGCCGCAATAGATGCGGCCGTCCCGCTTCACGCCTTTTTCCACGTCCACGACGCAAACGCAGTCGCTGCACGCGCACTTTACCCGGTCAACGGTCACGCTCATGGTGTTGCTCCTTCGCTGATGGTGTCGTCGTCGTGTTCATGCGGCTCGGTGAGATGCTCGATCATGTTCGTCAGCATGTCCCGCACGTGGCAGTCGGGGATGCTGTAGAAGACCTGCTTGCCGCGCCGTCCCGCCTTCAACAGCCGGGCCGCGCGCAGCAAGCGCAGGTGATGGGACACAAGCGACTGGCTGAGCGCCAACCGCCCGGTGATCTCGCCGACGCTCAATGGCCCGTCCAAGCAGTTGGCGACGATCCCGAGCCGGTTGGGTTCGCCCAGCAAACGGAACATCTCGGCAAGCTCACTCGTTTGATCCGCCGTCAGCATGTGCTCGCTGATCCATGAACACGTGTTTATATATTGGATGCCACTTGCCGGGTCAAGGCCGCCTTCGGCCGCATGTGCATTTCGATACGACGATCATCCCGTGCGGTGGAGCCGGGGAGGCTGGAAACCCGCGCATGTCCGACGCTGCCTGGCTTGACCGCCGATCCCGCACCGGCCGCTTACTCGCGGGGTGGCCAGGCCGCGCCGCGTGCGGCGCTGCCGTTCTCGCGCCCTTGCTGCTGGCGCCCCTGGGCGCTTGGGCGCAGGACGCGCGGCCGGTGGCGTCGTTTCTGCTGCCGCAGGACCTGTCGCCTTGGGGCCTGGTGGCCCACGCGGACTGGGTGGTGCAGGCCGTGATCGCCGGGCTGGCGTTCGCTTCCGTGCTGACCTGGACGGTGGCGCTGGCCAAGGGGGTGGAATTGCTCATGGCGGGACGCCGCGCCCGGGCCGGGCTTGTCGCACTGCACGCCGCCGGCAGCCTGGACGAGGCGGGGCGGCGGCTCGGCCCGGCGCGTGGCCCCTGCGCCGCCCTGGTCGAGGCCGCGCAGGGGGAGGTGGCGGCGTCCGCGGACGCCGTGGGCAAGGACGGCGTGAAGGAGCGCGCGGCGTGGCGGCTGGAACGGCTGGTCGCGGGCGCCGGGCGCCGGGTGGGGCGCGGCGCCGGCGTGCTGGCCACGGTCGGCGCGACCGCGCCCTTTGTGGGGCTGTTCGGCACGGTGTGGGGCATCATGAACGCATTCATCGGCATCTCGCGCGCGCAAACCACCAACCTGGCCGTGGTCGCGCCCGGCATTGCGGAGGCGCTGCTGGCGACCGCCGCGGGCCTGGTCGCGGCCATTCCGGCCGTCGTCATCTACAACGCGCTGACCCGCGCCACGGCCGGGCACAAGGCCCGGCTCGCGGACGCGGCGGCCGAGACCATGCGCCTGCTGTCGCGCGACCTGGACCGCGCCGCGCCCGGGCGGCTGCGCGCAGTGGGGAACTAGCCGTGGCCCTCAAGCTGGGCGGGGATGACGAGGAGGAGGCGGAAGCGCACGAGATCAACGTCACGCCGTTCATCGATGTGATGCTGGTGCTGCTGGTGATCTTCATGGTGGCGGCGCCGCTGGCCACGGTGGACGTGCGGGTAGAGCTGCCGGCCTCCACGGCCGAGCCGCAGCCGCGGCCGGACAAGCCGGCGTTCCTGACGGTTGCGGCCGACCTCGGGTTGGCGTGGGTGATGCGCCGGTGCCGCGCGACGGTCTGGGGGCGGCGCTGGACGCTCTCACGGGCGGGGACCGGGCGCAGCGGGTGTTCCTGCGCGCCGACAAGGGCGTGCCGTATGGCGAGGTGATGGCGGTGCTGAACCTGCTGCGCCGGGCGGGCTACCTCAAGGTGGCGCTGGTCGGGCTGGACGCGGGCCAAGCCGCGCCGTGACCGTGGCGCGCGCCCTGGGAAGCGAGTCCGCCGGGGCGGCAACTCTGCGCTGGGGCGCGTGCCTTCTTTTCGTGCTTGGGCTGCACGCGGGCGCGGCGTGGGTGCTGCTGCGCCGCGCGCCGCGCCCGGAGTTGCCGGTCCTGGCGCCGGACGCGGTGACGCTGGACCTCGCGCCGGAGCCGGCGGCGATGCCCGAAGCGCCGCCGCAGCCCGCAGCCCCGCCCTTGCCCGAACCGAAGCCGGACGCTGAGCCGCCGCCCGCTCCTTCCTTGCCGCAGCCTGCCGCGGTCCTGCCAGCGCCGCCACCGCCCCCGACGCCGAAGCGGCCAGTGCCGCCGCGGCCCGCCCCACCACTGCCACGGCCCGCGCAGGCCAGCCCGTCCCGGCCTGCGCCGGAAGCGCCGGCGCCGAGCGCCGCCCCGACGCCCGCGCCGCTTCCGGCCGCATCCGCGGTTCCGTCCTTCAGCGCGTTTCCGGAGTGGCGGAGCGCACTGTTCAGCCGGGTGCAGCGTGCGAAGCGCTACCCGGACACGGCGCGGGCGCGCGAGGAGCAAGGCGTCGCAGCCGTGGCCTTCACCTTTGACCGGAGCGGGCATGTGCTGTCCGCGAAGCTCGTCCGCAGTTCCGGATCGTCGTCCCTCGACGAGGAAGCGGTGGCGATGGTGCGCCGGGCCGATCCGCTGTCCCCGATGCCGCCCGAACTGCCTGGCAGCACGCTGACGCTGACGATCCCGGTGACGTTCTCCTTGCACTGACGGGGTAGGGCGGCCTCGCCTTCAGGGTGGATGTGCAGCTTCGCGTTTGAACGTGCCGGACCGATTTGCATGAAACGGGGTCAAGGCTTTAAATCAGGGAACGTTGGCATGAACCCGCCATTGCGGGACGTGGCGCGACACGGCAGCCCGGAAGCGGCAAGGCCAGACCTGGCCGTTCCTGAATGGCCGCGCCGCAGAAGCGGCTCACAACGACGGACAGAACCGAACACATGGCGGTTGGCATTAGACCTCCAACAGAGACATCCCGATGACACCTCCGACCTCACTGACGCAGCGTGAAAGGATCGCACGGCTGATCCGCACCACCCGGCTGCAATCCGAAGAGCAATCCAAGTTCAGGAAATCCAGGATCGCCAAGATCAAGATCCTGTTCAGCCCGTTCGCCCCGGCCGACGATCACGACCTTGCCTTGGCGGATCGGGTCATCAAGGATTTGACGAACGGCAAGAACTCGGCACGGTGATGCGGCTTGCCGGCTTGCTTTCTTGGCCGCCGACGCCATTGCCTTGAAGGCCTGTCCCCGCAAGGGCAGGCCGTGAGTCCGCGGTGCCGAGCAGTCGGCCCATGTCGAGGAGGGACTTCGCTGTCCCTTCCGCGATGGGCTGGTCGCCCCGGGTTTCCGCTCACGCCCTCCGGATCAAGGAACCCCCTATGTCCAACGACTCCATCGGCGCACCCGTCCATTCCTACCCCACGGCGACCCCGGCCCAGCGGCTGATCTACGCATCCGAGGTCCTGCTGGACTTCCAGTCGGGCACCCGGATTGCCGCCAATGGCCGGAGCGTCGAGAACGTGCCGCAAGGGGACAAGGCGTGGGCCGCCGCCATGGGGGAAGCCCAGCAAGCGAAAGCCGAACGGCCCCCGCACCCGGACGAGGAGATCGAGGCAAGCCTGCACGCCGGGGAAGTGGCGAGCAAGGTGAAGGGCTGACGCCGGCGCGGCACGGCGGCTCCGGCCGCCGCGGCGCTTGCAGGGTCAGGACGGCGGCGTGCGGGCGATGCGCCAAACGGTGCCGTTCGCGTCCTCGCTGACCAGCAGCGAGCCGTCCGGGGCCACCGTCACGCCCACCGGGCGGCCCCAAGCCTTCTCCCCCGTGACGAAGCCCGTGGCGAAGTCCTCGTACTCGCCGGTCGGCTTGCCGTCCCGCACGGGGATGCGCACCACCTTGTAGCCGGTGACAGTGGACCGGTTCCATGAGCCGTGCAGCGCCACGAACAAGTCGCCCCGGTACTCCGCCCAGGCGCCATCCGCCGGGTAGATCGTGAGGCTCAACGGCGCGGAGTGCGGCTGGATCAGCACGTCGGGCACGGCCACGCGGCTGGCCAGCTCTGGACGCTTGCCGGGGTGGCGCGGGTCGGGGTTGGCGCCGATGTAGAACCAGGGCCAGCCGTAGAACGCCGCCGGCTGCACCCGCGTCACGTAGTCGGGCGGCAGGTTGTCGCCCAGGCCGTCGCGCTCGTTCACCGCGCACCACAGCGTGCCGTCGCCCTGCATCGCCAGGCCCACGCAGTTGCGGAGGCCCGTCGCGAAAGGCCGCCCGCCACGGCCCTCCGGATCGTACTCGCGCACCTCCGCCCGGCCTTCCTCGCCCTGGTCGGACACGTTGGACGCCGAGCCGACGGACACGAACATGCGTCGCCCGTCCGGGCTGAACGCCACGTCGCGCGTCGAGTGCCCGCCGCTTGGGATGCCGTCCACCACCACCTGGGCCGGCCCCGCGGCGCGCAACGCGCCCGGGGTGTAGGGGTAGCGCACGACGCGCTCGGTTTCCGCCACGTAAACGAAGCGCGGCGCCGGGCCGGGCGGCCAGAAGGCGATGCCGAACGGGGCCTCGAGGTCGTCCGCGAACACCGCCGTCTCCTTGCCGCGCAGCACGCGGACCCGCCCGCCCCCGGTTTCCGCCAGGAACACGTCGCCGTTCGGCGCGGTGCGCAGGGTGCGCGGCCCTTCGAGACCGGACAGCAGCAGCGTCGCCTGGAAGCCGGGCGGCACGAGCGGCGCGGCGCCGGGCGGCCGAGGCACGATGCCCGGCGAGCGCGCGGCCGAGCGGGTCTCGAACGGCTTCGGCAGCGTGGCCGAGTCGATGCGGTGGCGTTCCCCCGGACGGTCCATCGAGGCGTCGCCCGCAGCGCCGCACAAAGCAAGGGCGAGCAGCAAAAGACCGTGGCGCATGGGGTTCTCCGGACGGCGGCGAGACCCCTCATCTGGAAACGGCAGGCGCGGAACGCTAGGCCTGGACTTCGCGCCGTCGCCTGCCGCATGAGAAGCCGCCCCAGTTTATGGAGTCCGGTCATGCCCGCCCTTGATCACCCGTCCGCCGCGAGCCTGCTGACCCCGGACGCGCTTGCGCCCATCGCGACGTTCATCTGGGACCAGAAATACCGGCTCCGGCAGGCGGACGGCACGCCGGTGGACCGGGAGATCGCGGACACCTGGCGCCGGGTGGCGAACGCGCTGGCGCAGCCGGAGGCCGACCCGGCGGCCTGGGAAGCGCGGTTCTTGGATGCGATGGCGGATTTCCGCTTCATCCCCGCCGGCCGCATCGTCGCCGGCGCCGGCAGCGGGCGCCGGGTCACGCTGTTCAACTGCTTCGTCATGGGCGGGATCGAGGACGACCTCGGCGCCATCTTCGCCAACCTGCGGGAAGCGGCGTTGACCATGCAGCAGGGCGGGGGCATCGGCTACGACTTCTCGACGCTGCGGCCCAAGGGCGCCCCCGTGCGCGGGGTGGGGGCCGACGCTTCCGGGCCGCTTTCCTTCATGGACGTGTGGGACGCGATGTGCCGCACCATCATGTCGGCCGGCTCCCGCCGCGGCGCCATGATGGCGACGCTGCGCTGCGACCACCCGGACATCGAGGCCTTCATCGACGCGAAGCGCGAGCCGGGGCGCCTGCGTTCCTTCAACCTGTCGGTGCTGGTCACGGACGCCTTCATGGCGGCGGTGGAGGCGGATCTCGACTGGGACCTGAGCTTCGATGGCCGGGTGTTCCGCACGGTGAAGGCGCGGGCGCTGTGGGACCGCATCATGCGGGCGACCTTCGCCTATGCCGAGCCGGGCGTGCTGTTCATCGACCGCATCAACGCCCGCAACAACCTGGCGTATTGCGAGACGATCCACTCCACCAACCCGTGCTCCGAGCAGCCATTGCCGCCCTACGGCGCGTGCCTGCTGGGGTCGGTGAACCTGAGCCGCCTGGTGCTCGACCCCTTCACCCCGGCGGCGCGGCTGGACGAGGCGGCGCTGGACGAGCTGGTGGCGACCGCGGTGCGGATGCTGGACAACACGGTCGACGTGTCCGGCTTCCCGCTGCCGGCGCAGCGGCAGGAAGCCCATGCCAAGCGGCGGATCGGCCTGGGCGTCACCG
The DNA here is from genome assembly GCA_964235485.1 of uncultured Acetobacteraceae bacterium. Lineage (GTDB taxonomy): Bacteria > Pseudomonadota > Alphaproteobacteria > Acetobacterales > Acetobacteraceae > CAHJXG01. The sequence continues at coordinate 42,757 of CAXSAZ010000032.1, forward strand.
GGCTGGCGGACGCGCTGATCATGTGCCGGGCGACCTACGGCTCGGACGAGGCGGTGCGGCTTGCGGACCGCTGGACGGCGCGGATCAACCGGGCGGCGTACCTGGCGTCGGCGGCGCTGGCGGCGGAGAAGGGGGCGTTCCCGTTGTATGACCGGGATGCCTATTTGGCCGGGGAAACGGTGCGGGGGCTGGACGCCGACGTGCGGGCGGCCATCGCGGAGCACGGCATCCGCAATGCGTTGCTGACCTCCATCGCGCCCACGGGCACCATCTCGCTGTGGGCGGACAACGTGTCGAGCGGGATCGAGCCGATCTTTGCGCTGGCCTACACGCGCCGGGTGAAGAACCCGGACGGCAGCCTGCGGGAAGAGGAGGTGTCCGACCACGCCGTGCGCCGCTACCGCGCGCTGTTCGGGGCGGAGGCGCCGCTGCCGGAGTATTTCGTGACGGCGCAGACGCTGACGCCGCGCGACCATGTGCGGATGCAGGCGGCGGTGCAGCGCCATGTCGATAGCGCGATCTCCAAAACGGTGAACTGCCCGGAGGACATCAGCTTCGAGGCGTTCAAGGACATCTACCTCGACGCCTACGCCAGCGGCTGCAAGGGCTGCACCACCTACCGCCCGAACGCGATCACCGGGTCAGTGCTGGAGGTGACGCCGCCGCCGGCCGTGCCCCCCGCACCGGTCCACGGCATGTCGCCGGAGCCGCTGCACCGGGAGGAGAAGCTGACCGGCGCCACCTACAAGCTGCGCTGGGCGGACAGCGAGCACGCGCTGTATGTGACGATCAACGACACCCTACAGGACGGGCACCGCCGGCCGTTCGAGATCTTCATCAACTCCAAGAACATGGACCATTACGCCTGGGTGGTCGCGCTGACCCGGATGGTCAGCGCCGTGTTCCGCCGGGGCGGCGACGTGGCGTTCGTGGCCGAGGAACTGAAGGCGGTGTTCGACCCGCGCGGCGGGCAATGGCAGAACGGGCGCTACGTGCCGTCCTTGATTGCGGCCATCGGCGGCATCCTGGAGCGGCACATGGCCGAGACCGGCTTCCTGCCTGCCCTGGCGGAAGGCGCGCCGCCGCCCGCATCGCCGGCGCCCGCTGCGGGCCAGCCCTTGGGCGCGCTCTGCCCGAGATGCAGCCAGCCCGGCCTCCTGCGGGAAGCCGGGTGCCTGAGCTGCCGCCATTGCGGCTGGTCGAAATGCGAATGAGCGCCAGGGCGGCACGGGGCAGGCGCGGGCGGCGGGCGGCCCGGTCTTGTGTGGCCCCAATCTTGCGCAGCCCCAATCTTGCGCAGCCCCAATCTTGCGCAGCCCCCAATCTTGCGCAGCAACGTAACAGCCTCGCGCATTGACCTGCGGCCCGGCAATCGCGTTCATGCCGGCGCAACCTGTCAGGAGCGACCGCATGGCCGTTCAACACCAAGCAAGCGTGCCCCAGGCCGCGCGCCAGCAGACCCAGCAGGAATACGAGCAGGTCGTCTCGCCCGGCGGGATCAGCTACCTTGAGGCTGGTCGTCCGGAAGCGCCTCCGCTCGTGTTCCTGCATGGGATCGGCGGGGCGGCGCGCGCTTTCCGCGGCCAGCTCGACCATTTCGCCGGGGATTACCGGGCGATGGCCTGGGACATGCCGGGCTACGGCAACTCGACCCCGCTGCCGCTCGTGACGATGGATGCGCTGGCGGCGGCGTTGGCGGGGTTCATCGAGGAGCTTGGCCTCCGCCGCCCGGTGCTGGTCGGCCACAGCCTTGGCGGCATGGTGGTGCAGCGCCTGCTGGCCCGGGCGCCAAAGGCCGCCCGCGCCGTGGTCTTGGCGCAGACCAGCGCCGCCTTCGGCAGCCGCGACCCGGCCTGGCAGGCGGAGTTCCTGTCGGCGCGGCTCGGGCCGCTCGACGCCGGGCGCAGCATGGCGGCGCTGGCGGAGGCGATGGTCGCCGACATGGCCGGCCCGGGCGCCGACCCGGAGGGGGTGGCCCTGGCCCGCGACTGCCTCGCCCACACGCCGGACAGCACCTACCGCGACAGCATCATGGCGATGCCGGGCTTCGATGGCCGGGACGCGCTGGCGCGGATCGCCGTGCCCGCCCTGGTGCTGGCCGGCACGCTGGACACCGCAGCGCCAGCGCGCGGCACCGAGCGCATGGCTGCCCGCATCCCCGGCGCGCAGTATGTCTTGCTGGAGGGCGTCGGGCACCTCGCCCACCTGGAGCAGCCCCGCGCGTTCAACGCCGCCGTGGGACAGTTCCTCCGGGGGCTTCCGGACGACCCCGCGCTGCGCCGCTGACCCTTCCGTATGGGCTAGTCGAGTCTGGCCGAATGGCTGTATGCCGCAAGGAACAGGAGACTCACCCCCAGCGAGCGGAGAGGCCGGATGAACATCCACGAATACCAGGCGAAGGAGTTGCTGCGGGGCTACGGTGTTTCG